>CAVPVE010000038.1:0-14680 GCA_963709025.1 uncultured Acidobacteriaceae bacterium | reverse complement strand
GAGGAGTTACGCCGGAATCTGGACAAGAAATGGCGGAACCAGCTCACGCGTGCTGAAAAGAACGGATTGAAGGTCGTTGCGGGAAGTGGGACAGACGAATACAAAACTTTTTGCGACATGTACAAGCAGATGCAGAACCGCAAGACTTTCGAAAGCACCGTGAATATCGAGGAGTTTGAGCAAATACAAGAACATCTGCCAGAGACACACCGCATGCGAATCTTGATTTGCGAGAAGGAGGGTGTTCCGGTCGCGGGCGTTGTTGCCTCGGCGATGGGGGATTCGGCGATTTATGTTCTTGGTGCTACTAGCGACGACGGCCTGGATGCAAAAGGCTCCTACCTGCTTCAGTGGACTCTGATTCAATGGCTCAAGGGAAGTGGGGTCAGAGAGTACGACCTGGGAGGGATCGATCCCCAACAGAATCCCGGTGTCTATCACTTTAAGCGCGGGTTGTCCGGTGATGACGTATCCCACATGAGCCCACTGGTTGCGTGGGACAATGCTGTTTCTTTTGGCTTCGCCAAGACAATCCGGGCTATACAACATGCGGTTCCGAGCCTGGGTGCCCGGCGCCTTTTCCTTTCCCTCAGCGGACGCTCAGCCAGAGGCTGAGGTCAATTGGTTTTTGGTACTTGTTATGGATATCTCGGTTGTCATCGTCGGTTGGAATGCCAAGCACTACCTAGAACTCTGCCTTGAGAGCTTGGCCGCGACGCCACCACATCGCAGTATGGAAATCATTGTGGTCGACAATGCTTCTTCCGACGGTTCCGCGGAGATGATCGAATCTCGATTCCCATACGTCAAACTGATCCGGAGCCGCGAAAATCTTGGCTTCGCCAAGGGCAATAACGTGGCCATCCGCCAGTGCCAGGGGCGTTATATTGCGCTGGTGAATCCGGACGTAATCGTGTTTGAGAATTGTCTTGATACCCTTGCGGATTTCCTCGATCAGAATCCCAAGGTGGGAAACGTTGGTCCGCGTGTCTTAAACCCGGACATGTCGCTGCAGAGTTCTTGTCGGCGATTCCCAACTCTGTGGAACAATTTTTGCTCAGCAGCCGGTCTGGCGACTGCGTTCAAGAACTCCAAGTTCTTCGCCGGCGAGCACATGTTCTATTTTTCTCACGACCAGACCCGCGCTGTTGATGTTCTGGTGGGATGTTTCTCGATGATCCGCCGCGAAGCTTTTGATGACGTTGGCCTTCTCGATGAAGACCTGTTTATGTACGGCGATGATGTGGATTGGTGCCGGCGCTGTTGGAAAGCAGGATGGCAGGTAGTTTTCTTTCCCGGGGCCCAGGCTATTCACGACAGAGGCAAGATTACGGCTCCATATCCGGTTCGCTTTGCGGTTGCGCAGCAGAAGTCCGTCTTGCACTACTGGCGCAAGCATCACGGCTTCTTGGGAGAGATGGGCATTCGGACTGTGATGCTTTCACATCATCTGATTCGATACGCCGTCACCACGGTTGCGGGCTTGGCAGGCGGGAAGGGAACTCCGGAACGCGAAGTCAAGAAACAGGTGAGCGGTGCCTGCCTGCAAGAGCTATTTTCCACTCGTTCACGAGCCGCCTTTAAGGGACAGATTGCACGCTAAATGGGAATATCCACCTCCATCTCCCGACTAATCGCCTATTACAAACGGCACGGCTTCGCCGCTTCACTCGGCCGTTTTGGGTTAGCCGCAAAACGGACGGTGTTTTCAAGCCGGATGGTGCTTTTTTACTGTGATCTTTCCACGGTTGGGTCGCCGATCTCAGAAATGCCAAGTGATTTGAAGGTGGAACGGCATCGAAGTCAATCTGACATCGCCCCACAAGACCTGCAAGAGATTACTAGTGTCTGGAGTCCCGATCTGGCCCGCCGCAACGTTGATCAGCGCTTTGAACTCGGGGCTTCGCTCTGGTTGCTCAGGTTTGAAGACACCCTGGCTGGATACGGGTGGACCTTGCAGGGTCGGACCGTTGAGCCTCATTATTTTCGCTTGGGACCGCGCGACATACATTTCTTCGACTTTCACGTGTTCTCCAAATATCGCGGTCGCGGATTGAATCCGCTCCTCGTCAACCATATCCTGCGCAACGTGGCGGCCCAGTGTCAGGGGCGGGCGTTCATAGAGGCAGCGGAATGGAACCAGGCGCAGTTGGCATCTCTGAAAAAGACACCTTTTCATCGCTTGAACTCGGCCAGAAAGATCACTATTTTTGGCCGCACAATTGTATGCTGGGCCCAGAATCAGGAATTAGAACAACAAGAAGAGATACCTCAAGAAACTCGTTTGGACACGACCGAAGCTCGACCGGCCCGCGTCGCAGATCCACGAGACCGTCTCCAATCGACTGAGGCTCAGTGATATCCGCGATTTACAGACTTTCGTGGGTTGCATTGGACTAACGGACAAATCAACCGTTACAACCGAACCGATTTGGGACCTGCCCTTTCGAGACCTACCCAGGCTCCCGCGTCTGCCCTACGATGGCTCAGGTGGTCTTCCCCCGATCGACTCTCAGCGGAAGGCCGCAGGCGTTGCCTCGGCGTGCTTGCCGAACGGGAGAAACGATGTCTAAGGGCCATGTCCGGATTCGAGTTTCGTCAGTCATCGTAGGGATTGTCTCTGTTCTCATATTCATAGGACCGGGGAAGGCCTCGGCTGCCACGACCCACTACATCGCCGCCAACGGCTCGGACTCAAACAACGGCACCAGCAAAACGACACCTTGGATGCATGCACCGGGAATGCCGAACTGTTCGGGAACCTGCGCTTCGTACAAGCCAGTTGCCGGGGACAGCATCATCTTGCGTGGCGGCGATACCTGGCACTTCGGCAATAGCAGCCTCAGTCCTTACACGGGCGGAACCTGGGATATATACACGGTAGGCTACGGCGCAGGGAAAGATTCGACCTGTATCTACGAAAGCACACAAACCGGATGTGTGTATTGGGGAGTGGACCAGACCTGGTATTCCGGAGCTTCGTGGGCGCGCCCGATTCTGGACGGCGACAATCCTCTTTCTACCTCGCTCGTCAGTAGCTGTCCTTTCCAGGTTGCGAATACAGGACAGTATGTAACCAACGAGTTTGTCAGTTTGGCCCCCGATTCGATCTTTGACAACTTTGAAATGCGCGGACTTTGCTCGAAGAATTCAAACGGGGGGAACGGCAATCAGGATGGTTATGTAGCGTATCTCGGGACTGGCATTTACGGCACTGGCATGGCATTTGAGAACAATTTGTATGTACATGGATGGACGGCGACTACGACGGCCGGCCAGGGGAACAATTCGCAACCCTGTGTGTTGTTCGGCGGCGGAGCTAATGGTCTTCAGTCGATCGACCATTTAATTGTTGACGGTGCAGATTCAAATCCTGGATCTTGCGCTTGGGCTACCTTCCCCAGCTTTTATCACCTTACCAACAGCATCGTGCGCTATACGCAGCAGGGCGTCGGAGCGTGGTGTCACGACATCCACGACAACATTTTCGAATACATCTACGAGCACAACGCGGGTGCGGGCTCACACAGCAATATTCTGGAGTGTAACGACGACTCAGCCGGCGCTGCGGTGAATCAGCCGCAGAACACGCCCAACGTCTTCTACAACAACATTGTCCGACACGTTTCCACGCAATTCACCAGCGATGGACAAGTAAACCTGTGGTTCTGTCCAGAAACCGTTCCTGAGTACTGGTTTAACAACATCGTTTACGATGCCGGAGCTGGTAACTTCTGGGACTATGCTGGACCAAGTAGCTACGGATGTCCCAATACAGGGCACCAGTATATGTTCAACAATACGCTCGTCGACGGAGTTCAGATTTGTCACGTTACCACCGTTAGCAATGGCGGGGAATATCTAACCGTTAATAACGAGCATCTGATCAACAGCCCTTGGTCTTCGGACGCTACAGTGTGTATAGGTGGGAGCAGCGCGACGAATGTGTCGATGTCTGGCGCGACTGCGACTGCGCAAGGTTATGGTACCAACAGCGGAGCAATCAATTCTCATAGCAGTATTAATTGCGCGAATGACAGTACGACGCCTTGTGCGCCGACAGCCTCCAGCAATGCCACTGTAGGAACGGGCGCAAATCATCAGGATTATTGCAATGCGCTGGCAAGCTACACATCGGAGTCCGCAATCGGGACGGATGCGGCGAATGCTTGCAAACACGCCACTACAGACGCTTGCGCCTACAACACCAGCACCCACACCATGATGTGCCCCGCTCAGGCGGCCGTTGCGCGGCCGGTGACGGGCGCATGGGATTCGGGAGCTTACCAGTATGCGTCGGGAGGTTCCGCGCCGAACGCGCCAACCGGCCTAGCGGCTGTTGTTCAATAACTGTTTTTTTAAAAACTTCTTATGGTGGGCCGAACATTAAACACCGGGCCAAGGGAAACGACGTCAAAATGGGTAAAGAGCTAAAGTACATATTCACGCTAATCACGATCCTTCTTACTTCTGTAATATCGTTTGCTACCTGTACCGCTACGGAGAACCATGCTGACTATAGTGTTGAGAACGGTTCCTCCAATTCCGTCACTCTTACTGCCAATATAGGGGCGGTCGGAGATTTGGTTGCGATCACCGCCTGGTGCTATCCGGGTTGCACCCCGGTCAGTGTGGTGCTGGGAAATCAGACGGCCCTTCAGACGAGCGTTTCTGGAGTGGTAGGCAGCGGCGATCCCGCGTCAGGGCAAGGCTTCATTTTCTACATTCTTTCTGCGGCAGCTTCAGGAGCGCAGACTCTGACCTGGACAGTGAGTGGTTCGCACTCGGGCATTCAGACTTCTTACATTGATTTTAGTCCGAGCTCGGGATGCAGTTTCACGCACCATGTGGATTCTCTGCTCGGCAGCTGTTTGAGCAACTGCGGAAATACGGGCAACCCGGGAGTCATTAACGCGCCGTCCATCACCCCGACTGCGGGCGACCTCCTCTTCAACTTTACGTGGAGCAGCGAGCACATCAACGATATGAATTCCCCCTGGAGTTGCCCGATATACTCTGGCCAGGGAGAGACGCAGGATTGTCAATTTGACCAGACGAGGAATGTGGCGGCTTATATCCTGAGTGCCGCTTCCGGTTCAACCGCCAACAACACTACGGACACTCACGACAGTGACACATGGCAGGCCTTGCTCACATCGTTCTCAATCAAGTCGGGCACCACACCGCCAGATCCTCCCTCAGGCCTTGCGGCTGTGGTGCATTAAGGGTTGCGGAAGCGCTGCGCTTTCCAGGGGCACGCTTTCGGGAGCCTTTAGGCAGGCGAACGAGGCAAGCCGTTCGACCAACACCAGCGTATATATCGCCGTAATGTACGCCCAGCAAGTGAACTCCAATTTCGTGGACGCTGCTCCGCTCGGTGCGATTCACCGCCGGCGGGCAGCGGCAGTTTAGTTCGGCTCGGAAATCAGAAATACTCTTGTCCGTTCCGCCCTCAGTCCTGAGTGCGCGAGAGCGAATCGATGGAACCACAAAACCTAAGATTTGGCGGCGGCGCCGCCGAAACCCTGCTGCATCCGCTGGTGGCGGTCTGGCTGTTGATCGCTATCGTGCTGATGCTCACTCGTCCGCGCGAGCAGGCTCTTGTCGTTTTTCTGGTCTCGTGTTTTACGATTCCGGTCGGACAAGTTGTGGTCTTGGGGAGCCTGCATTTCACCGTCCTGCGCATCCTGATTCTGGCCGGGCTGGCGCGGCGGGTTTCCGCCGGTTCGCTGCGAGGCAAGTTCCCGGGGGGATTCAATCCTGTCGACCAGGTTGTGGTGCTCTGGACCGTGTCAGCGCTGGTCATCCTTTCTTTGCAATGGATGAACACGCAGGCGCTGATTCACAATCTGGGCGACTTCCTTGACGCGATTGGCGGCTACCTGGTGGTTAGATTTCTAATCCCCGATGGGAAAGCCGTCCGGCGCACCATTGAGGTATTGGCCGTGGTTTGCCTCATCCAGGGTGTCTGCATGACCAACGAGCAGATTACTCACAGAAACATATTCGGATACCTGGGAGGAATGCCGCTTACCGTGACGGTCAGGGACGGGAAGATCCGTTCCGAGGGAGTGATGGGGTGTCTTTACGCTGGCGTGTTCGCCGGCGTCTCGATTCCCATGTTTCTCTGGTTGTGGTCCCGAAAATCTCGATTATTTGCCTGCGCGGGACTTGCTGGCGCCATGGCCATGGTGATTACGTCGAACTCGAGCACCTCCTGGATGGCGATTGCCGGGAGCGTCGTGGGGCTCGCCTTTTGGCCTTTGCGCAAGCTGATGCGCCAGGTTTGTTGGGGATTCGCGCTGATTCTGCTGCTGCTGCACCTGGTGATGAACGGCCCCGTTTGGTCCCTGATTGCCCGTGTCGACCTGACTGGATCCTCCTCAAGCTACCACCGCTATTATCTGCTGGATAACTGTATCCGGCATTTCAGTGACTGGTGGCTTCTCGGCTATAAGTACTACGACACGTGGGGTTGGAGCATGTGGGATCTCTGCAACCAGTTTGTGGTTATCGCATTGACCGGCGGCTTATTGACCCTAATCTTCTATGTTGCAGTTTTCGCTCGGAGCTTTCGTGCAATCGGGAATGCAAGGAAGCTAGTGAACGGGGATCGGTCCCAGGAATGGCTCTTCTGGTGCCTTGGCACCGACCTATTCGCGAATGTTGTGTCGCATTTTGGCATTAATTACATGGCTCAAATGATGATGACGTTGTTTCCTCTACTGGCCTGCATCTCTGTCGCGAGCTTCGAGGCGAAGCGGGATATGGGCCGGGGCAAAATTCGAGTCGAAGAGGCCCTCTCCAATGCGGAGTTGGTACCCGAGTTCGCTGGGAAAGCAACTGGCGCGCCGTCAAGCGCGACGGAGGAAGGCTCATGGCACGCTCTGTCGGAAGCGTCGTGGGGGGCGAAGCAATGAACGTCGGAAGTGAGAGCCCACGCGTTTTGTATAGCTTTCCTCTAAGGCTGGGGGCGGAGCGGATCTGCACAACGGCTTGGCACCAAGTGAATGGGCTGGCTGAGGCGGGAGCCGACGTCCTCGCGTTCCCGGCCTCAATCTGCAAGCCAGTCGACCCGCGAGTGAGAGTTTCGCCAACTCTGGAAAAAGGCAAGTTTCGCATCCCTTTTAGGTTAGTGGGAACGATGCGGGCGTGTGCGATGCACGATCATATTGTGGCCCGCCGAATCGAGAAATTGGCCGGGCAGATTGACATCATCCATACCTGGCCCCTCGGTGCGCTTGAAACGCTTAAGTCGGCTGCCAAGCTAGGAATTCCAGCCGTTTTGGAAAGGTGCAACGCGCACACGGGTTTTGCGATGGAGGTGGTGCAGAAGGAATGCGACCGTCTGGGGGTCGTTCTGCCGCCGAATCACGAGCACGCCTTCGACGCTAAGAAGTTACGCAAAGAAGAGGAGGAATACAGGCGGGCCACCCGCCTCCTGTGCCCTTCGGATTTCGTGGTCAAGACCTACCTTGATAGAGGGTATACGCGCGAGCAATTGGCGAGACACATTTACGGATATGACGAAAACGTGTACTACCCAAACACGGAACCGCGTGATGGGAAGCGCGGCCTGACAATGCTCTTCGTGGGAGTATGCGCGGTGCGCAAGGGGGTACATTTCGCCTTGGAGGCATGGCTAAAATCCCCGGCGAGTAAGGATGGGACTTTCCTGATTGCCGGAGAATTTCTGCCTGCGTATCGGGAAAGACTGGCGCCGATGCTCGCCCATCCCAGCGTGAAAGTCTTAGGTCACCGGAACGACGTTGCAGATCTAGTGCGGAAGAGCGACATGCTCGTGCTCCCCAGCATTGAAGAGGGTTTCGGCCTGGTCATCACAGAAGCCATGGGCAGCGGATGCGTTCCCTTGGCTTCCGAGGCCTGCACCGAAATTTGTGACCATATGAAGACGGGCCTCATGCACCGTATTGGGGACGTCGAAGCATTAACTCAGCACATAACGATGCTCTATGAAGATCGCGCCTTGCTCGGAAGGCTCCGAGCCGCGGGTCTCAAAGCTGCTCCCGGAGTCACCTGGGCTGCCGCTGGACGAATCCTCCTCGACGTGTATCGCGAAACCATCTCCGCTCATAGAGCAGGAGTGGCGCAAGAGAGGGGTCGCGATCGAGAGGCCGTCGGGGTCAAACCATGAGCGTGTCCTCCCCAGACTTCGCCGTCCAATCGAATTTATGAGTCCCAAGGTGTCGGTTGTAATTCCGACTTATAACCGGGCGGCCACGGTCCCCAAAGGGATCGAAAGCGTCCTGGCGCAGACCTTTACCGATCTGGAGGTCATCGTGGTGGACGACGGATCGTCAGACGACACCGGGAAGATCCTCGGAGAGCTTTTTGGCGATCGGATCCGCTATTTTGCACAGCCGAATCAGGGTGCCAGCGTGGCGCGCAACAAAGGGATCAATGAAGCCCGGGGAGAATGGATTGCTTTCCTGGACTCGGATGATCTCTGGGAAAAGGACAAGCTCGAGTTTCAGTTCAAAGCCCTAGAGCAGTTTGGCTCCCGGTGTGGCGGCTGCTATACGGATGTTCGAATATTCAATCACTCGGAAACGCGGACCTTCTTTCAGATGGCAGAAGACAGTTATCGGCATGAAGGAGCGATGGGCGTCAACCCGGACGTCCTACGGCTCCTGGTAAGGCCAGGAGGCGCGGGTATGGTCGTCTGCCTCTCCTCATTTCTGGCGCGCACTGATATCGTGAGAAGAACAGGCGGACTTGATCCCAAGTTGTTGTACAGCCAGGACAGTGAATTCCTGTTCCGGCTAGCACTGATCACGGGATTCTGTTACGTCAACTTGCCGTTGGTTTTGTTTGACCGATCGCCGGCGGAGGTTCGTCACGTGGGAGTGAGCTCGGAATGGAACAAGGAGGACTTCTTTCTTCAGGATAGTCAGCTCCGCCTCGAAGGCCTCTTGAAGTTGGGTGACAGTCTCCCGGTGAAAATCCGCAAGCTGATTCGAACGCAGTTGGGCTCGGTCCACAGCGGGTGGACGAACTGGTATTTGCAAAACGAACAGTATGGGAAGGCCCGCGAAGCCGTATCGAGAGCGGCGCAGCTGGACCTGACGTTGAATGTGGCAGCGAAATGGCTGCTGACGTGGATGACTCCTCGATTGGCACACCGAACAGTGCGCCAGCGAAGGGAAAGAGGAAAGGACTCATTTACCGTATGAGCTCAGTTTCCATTCCAGAGCAGAAGAGGGGTGCAGAGCATGAGGACGGGTCAATGACCAACGCCCCGGGGCCATGCCCTATTTGCGAACACACGGGCGCAAAGGAGTGGCTGCAAGGACCGGACCGGCTCCACGGCAGGCAGGAGAAGTACACATTGGTGCGCTGTCCGGCTTGCACCCTGGTATGGTTGAGCAATCCACCCAAGCCTTCAGAAATGCACCTGCATTACACGGATGCGTATGACGTGCTGATTTCGGCTGGTGGCGAGAACTCTCCTACTCGCTGGGAATTTCGCAAGGAGGCCCTGACGCAATACAAGCGGTCAGGGGACCTCTTGGACTTGGGCTGCAGTTCCGGATCGTTCCTTGAGTTCATGCGAAGCGAGCCTTGGAAGCTTTATGGTATCGAGATGTCGAAGGAGACGGCGAAGGTCGCGGAGGCAAAGAGCGGTGCGCAAGTATTTGTGGGGAATATTCTGGACGCTCCGTTCCGCGGCGAATCCTTTGACGTGATCACCTGCTTCGACGTTCTGGAACATCTCTACGAGCCGAGGCGCGTGATCGCAAAGGTAGGAGAGTGGCTAAAGCCGGGAGGCATTTTCTACGTTCTGATACCCAATGTCGATTCGGCCGAGGCGCGCGCCTTCGGAACCTATTGGCATGGGCTGGAGCTGCCACGACATTTGTTCCATTACTCGCCCGCGTCTCTCAAATTCCTGGCGAAATCGGCCAGCCTCAGGGAGGTTTCGCTGGAAACACGGCGCAATCCCGCTGTTGGAACGAGCCTCCGCTACGTGTGGGACGACGTTTTCGGCGCTGTTGGCATCCATCGCACGCCCGTGGCGTACCGAACGGAGGCCGGGCTCCCGTGGAGGGCGGCGCGCAAGGTGGTTCGCATCACTGTTCTCCGTGCTCTGATGGCGATGGCTCCCTTAGTGGGCGGAGGAGAGTCTATTCATGCGATCTTCCAGAAGGGCACTGTCGGCTAAGAGCGGTAGCGGTCGTACAATCAGGGGAAACTCAACTCTAAGGATCAGAAACGTGGAACATCCCAAACATCGCCGACCGTTTGCAGACCCACTGGAACTTTTTCCGAGCGGGCTTACGAAGATGTATAGCACTTGGGTCAGGTTGACATTCCCATTTGCATCGGTTGGCCGTGACGTTCGGTTTCACTGTACAAGCAAGGTGAGCCGGCAACGGGCACCTCGGATCAGCCTTGGGAATTCGGTGAGCATTGGTGAACATGCATGGCTCAACGTTGCCACAGACGACCCCAGAGGGGAACCCACGATTGTGATTGATGACAATTGCATCGTGGCTTTCGGCAGCATTTTATCCGGCAAGAACCGAATCCATTTAGAACGTGATGTGAACGTTGCCCAGCAGGTCCTGATTATGGACCACAATCATGCATACGAGGATATCGAGGTGCCGATCATCCAACAAGGCATTACAGAGGGCGGCACAATCCGAATTGGCGAAGGCTCTTGGATCGGACACGGAGCCGCCATTGTGTGTTCGAGAAATGAGCTGACAATAGGCCGTCATTGTGTTATTGCGGCCAACTCTGTGGTGACACGAAGCATTCCGGATTACTCAGTAGTATTTGGTGTTCCGGCAACGATAATCAGGCAATACGATCCGGAAACGCATGCTTGGCGTATGGGGCAGGTGCGTAGCGTAGGAGCGGTAAATCCCGAAAACAGTGGCAAACCCCATTCTGTGGTTCGTGAAGTAGAACTTATAGAGAAATCATAGTTGCATGTGGAAGGTCCGGTGAAGACTGGCCACCAACTTGGAATCTCACCATCTGCGGATAATTCAATGGAGACGCACTCCCGCAAACTTGCATGAAAGCAGAAGAGCCACTCGTCAGTATTGGATTGCCCGTCTACAACGGGCAGAATTTTGTCGCGGAGGCGATCCAATGTGTTCTGAATCAGACGTTCTCCAATTGGGAATTGGTTATTTGCGACAACTGCTCTACGGATCGCACCCTGACGATTTGTCGGCAGTTCGCAGAGCAAGACGGTCGGATCCGGGTATATCAAAATCCTAGAAATATGGGAGTCTGCTTCAATTATTCCGAAGTGTTTCGCATGTCTCGGGGCCGATATTTTAAGTGGATGGCGCACGATGACCTCTTTGCTCCTCAATTCATAGAGGCATGCCTTCAAGAATTCGAGAAAGACGAAGACGCGGTGCTAGCTTTTACAAGGATGTCTTATGTCGATGCTGACGGACGAGTGCAGCGGCGACAAGCGTGCGAGCTCTCAGTCTTAGGGCGAACAGCCGAATCGAGGGCAAAGCAATTTCTGGCGTTAGCGGCTCAGAGCACCGATTTCCTGTGGCTCGCATACGGTGTAGTACGCCGCGACGTGTTGCAACAGAGTGGCTCGATGGGTCTATACGCTGGATCCGATCAAGTTTTGCTCTTTAAGATCGCCCTTCGTGGATGTATCAAGCAGATCGATCAGGAAATGTTTTCACGGCGTGAGCATCCTGAGGCTGAAACCTGCAGACGAGGGTCAACCGTCAGGCAGAGGGCAAGGGGAGCCTACGCAGACGATAACCGTAGGTTCGTCTTTCCATGGTGTCGAATATTGAAAGAACACCTGATCTCCGTCCAGGATGCCCCTATTTCGTTTTGGAGCAAGTTACGATGCATAACTGCCGTCTTGAGGAGATTTCTAGTCGTGTGGAAATTCTTCGTCGAAGAAGCGATTCAGTCCCCGCTGGATGCGCTGCGGTCGAACTAGGCGTGGCGTAGTCAGTATTCAGTTTCGGTCCATTGCATGAACGCACAGAAGAATCTTCAACTTTCAACTTCGGTGAATGCGATGCCGCGAATATTAAACGGACCTGTGCTTGAGTTGAGTCAAGACGACTCCTGTTCATGATGGTTACATGCAAGACTCCGGGCAGTACAGAGCAGGCTTCCCAGCAAACGACCGTGTCCGTTGCTTCGGTGGAAAGAGGCAGCATCGTTGGTCGCAAGAGCAGGAAGAAGCTAGCCTTCTTCGGGCATTTCGGGTGGGGTAACCTCGGCAACGAAAGCACCTTGCAAGCGATGCTTTGCAATCTTCGGAGTCTGACGCCGGATGCCGAATTTAGTTGCATCTGCACCGGTCCAGATACTGTAGCAGCGGCATACCAAATCGGCGCTGTGCTCAGCCGGGAACCTGTAGGTAAACCTTGGGTGCTCCAAAATCCCGCGGCGAGATTGGCGAGGATGCTCATTGTAGGCATCCCCAGCGAGCTCTACCGCTGGCTGAAAAGCCTCAGGACGCTGTGGCATGCAGACGCTCTGATCATGCCAGGAACCGGAGTGCTCACAGACGCGTATACCCTTTTAGATTGGGGTCCGTATGACATGTTCCGGTGGTCAGTCGCGGCCAAGCTATGCCGATGCAAGCTATTTTTTGTCAGCGTGGGGGCCGGTCCCATTTACAGTCTCGCCGGCAGGTTCTTCGTCAAGGCAGCACTCGCTCTTGCGGACTTCCGGTCCTACCGAGACGAGACTACGCGGCAGCATCTTGAGGGAATTGGCTTTCGCACCGGTGATGACCGGGTCTGCCCTGATCTAGCCTTCAGCCTGCCCGAGCACCTAGTGCCGTCTGCCCACGAGAGGAATGGTCGGAGACCGGTCGTTGGTCTCGGTTTGATGGAGTACGCCGGGAGGTACAGTGTCGAGAAGCCGACAAGTGCGATCTATTCAGCGTATCTCGAAGTCCTCGTCGAATTTGTAAGGTGGCTGCTGGCCCAGGACTACGACGTCCGATTATTAATAGGAGATGTTGCGGACCAGCCGGTCACAAAAGAGTTCAAGTCATTGCTGAAGCAGCGCTCAGTGACGCCCGAAGAGGGCCGAATCATCGATGAGCCGGTCGCATCTGTCGACGACCTTTTGAAGCAACTCGAATCAACGGATCTCGTCGTGGCGACTCGCTTTCACAATGTCCTCTTATCTCTCCTTCTCGCGAAACCTGTGGTTGCCATTTCGTTTCACCATAAATGTTATTCCCTCATGAGGCAGATGGGATTGTTGCAATACTGCCAGGATATCAATCGCTTAGATACGAAAGAGTTGATCGAACAATTCTGTGATCTGGAGAAGAATGCGGAGCGGCTGAGGCCTCTGATCAAACATAAAACAGACGAGTTTCGAACAGCGTTGAATGAACAATACAGTTACATCGTCGAAGAGATTCTTAGTTCAGCGTCGTCGAGTTGATTCTATGAAAGTACTTCATGTGGTGGGAGCAAGGCCGAATTTTATGAAAGCAGCGCCGCTGCTGCGCGCCCTTTCATCGCGCGGCATCGCGCAGGTTCTGGTCCATACTGGACAGCATTACAGTGCCAATATGTCTGACGTTTTTTTTGCGCAGCTTGCAATCCCAGCGCCGAACGTAAACCTTGAGGTTGGGTCGGGGAGCCATGCGTGTCAAACGGCAGAAGTCATGGCCCGTTTCGAACCCGTCGTGCTTGACCAGAAACCGGACATCGTGCTCGTCTACGGCGACGTTAACTCAACGGTTGCTGCGGCGCTCGTCTGCTCCAAGATAGGTGTTCCCGTCGGGCACGTAGAAGCCGGACTCCGATCTTTTGACAGAACGATGCCTGAAGAAATCAACCGTCTCATCACGGACCAGATCTCTGATCTATTATTTACGCCGTCAGCTGACGCTGACATGAATCTGCAACGCGAAGGCATTCCTGCCAACAAGATCCACCGAGTCGGGAACGTGATGATTGATTCCCTTGTGCACCTGTGGCCCGCCTCCAAACAATGTGCCCACAACGGTCTCCCGGACCGCTATGCTCTGGTTACCTTGCACCGGCCTTCGAACGTAGACAGCAACGAAGGATTGAAGAACATTCTAAAGGCACTCCTAGAAGTCAATGAGGACCTGGCCGTTGTGTTCCCTGTTCACCCTCGCACCCGCCGGCGCATTGCTGATTTCGGCATCGATGCAAGTGCTCTTCACTTAATGGATCCCGTCCCATACATCGAATTTCTTGCCCTCCAGGGCAGCGCAATGGTAGTAATCACCGACTCGGGCGGTATTCAGGAGGAAACGACATTTCTGAATGTGCCATGTTTGACATTGCGCGAGAACACGGAACGACCAGTCACGATCACTCTAGGCACCAATATTCTGGTGGGAACCGACAGCACAAAGCTTCGTGTGGAGATGCTGAAAATCCTTGAAGGAAAGGCGAAAAGAGGCACAGTCCCTCCACTCTGGGACGGTCACGCTGCGGAGCGAATTGCAGATGTATTGGAATGCCAAAATGGAGTGGTGCCAATTTGCAGCACATCGGAAGATTTGGCAGGTCGCTAGATCTGAGTGGATGAGGGGAAAAGATCTTTCGCTCAGACACCGTTATGACGGAATTGGCGTAGCGAGAAATTGCGGCACTTGATGGAACGCGATTGCCACGTTTGAAGGCGAGGGGACGCGAATTGGATTCCCTTAAAG
>CAVPVE010000037.1:0-25286 GCA_963709025.1 uncultured Acidobacteriaceae bacterium | reverse complement strand
GGTGCCGGAGGGAGTGCGTGAGCATTTCCGCGAGGGCATCGGAAAGCGCGGACATGATCTGCACGCGCAGTGGTCGCAGAAGTTCGCTGAGTACTCGCAGAAGTTCCCCGACATGGCTGAGCGTCTGCGCCTGATGCAGCATCGCGAATTGCCTTCCGGCTGGGACAAGGGCCTTCCGACATTTCCCCCAGATGCCAAGGGCGTCGCGACTCGCGAGAGTTCAGGCAAGGTGCTCAATTCGCTGGCGCAGAATATTCCGTGGCTGATGGGCGGATCGGCGGACCTGGCAACCTCGAACAAGACGACGTTGAAATTCGAAGGCGCGGGCGACTTTCAGGCGGCTACTCCTGCGGGTCGCAATCTGCACTTTGGCGTGCGCGAGCACGTGATGGGCGCGAGCGTCAACGGGATGGTTGTGTCCGGCATTCGGGCGTTCGGCGCGACGTTCTTCAACTTCAGCGATTACATGCGGGCGAGCATTCGGTTGGCGGCGCTAATGGAGATTCCTTCGATTTTCATCTTCACCCATGACTCGATTGGCGTTGGCGAAGATGGCCCGACTCATCAACCGATCGAGCAGTTGGCGTCGCTGCGGGCCATGCCGAATCTGATTGTGCTGCGTCCGGGCGATGCAAATGAGGTTACCGAGGCCTGGAAGATGATTGCGAAATTGCAGCACTCGCCAGTGGCGCTTGTGTTGACCCGGCAAAACCTGCCGACCTTGGATCGGACCAAGTATGCTTCGGCCGCCGGGGTCGCCAAGGGAGCATATATCCTCTCCGACGCGCCGGGCGGAAAGCCGGACGTGATCTTGCTGGCCACCGGAAGCGAAGTGTCGTTATGCGTGGATGCGTACGAGAAACTGAAGGCCGAGGGCGTAAAAGCGCGAGTCGTCAGCATGCCATCCTGGGAGATCTTCGAACAGCAGGATGCCGCTTACAAAGAGAGCGTTCTGCCATCCGATGTCACTGCCCGCGTTTCTGTAGAAATGGCGTCTACCTTTGGATGGGGGCGTTACACCGGCCTCAAGGGACGGAACGTGGGGATGCACCGCTTTGGCGCCTCGGCGCCGCTGAAAGATCTGCTGAAGTATTTTGGGTTTACCGTGGAGACCGTCGTCGCGGAAGCGCACGCAGCGATTGACGGCAAGTAACGGTTGAGTGAGATAGACAAAGTTCATATCACGCAAGATCGGGGAGGTCATTATGCAGCCAACTGGAGTTCTGGAAACCTCGAAAGCAACGAAGAATCCGCTGAAAGAATTGCTCAACTACGGTCAGTCAATGTGGCTCGATTACATCCGGCGCGATCTGTTCACCACCGGGAAGCTGAAACAAATGATCGCCGACGACGGACTGCGGGGAATGACGTCGAATCCCGCGATCTTCGAGAAGGCCATCGCCGACAGTTCTCTGTATGACGATTTCTTGAAGTCGCTGGCCTCGCGGAGTGATCTCGACACCACCGCCCGCTATGAGCAGATCGCGATTCGCGACATTCAGGATGCAGCCGACGCGCTGCGTCCGGTGTACGACGAATCTAAGTTCCGCGATGGATATGTGAGCCTGGAAGTCTCGCCGTATCTGGCGCGCAAGACGCAGGAAACGATCGACGAGGCGCGCCGCCTGTGGAAGGCCGTACAGCGCGAGAACGTGATGATCAAAGTCCCGGGCACCGCGGAAGGACTTCCTGCGATCCGGCAGTTGATCGGCGAGGGCATCAACATCAATGTAACGCTGCTGTTTGCGCAGGAAGTATACGAGAAGGTTGCCGAGGCTTACATTGCGGGACTCGAAGATCTGGCGGCGCACGGCGGCAATCTCAAGAAGATGGCGAGCGTGGCCAGTTTCTTCATCAGCCGCATCGATACGCTGATCGATTCCATGCTCAACGACAAACTGAAGGCGACCACCGACGCCAGCCAGCAGGCGCTGTTGAAGAGCCTGTTGGGCAAAGTGGCGATCGCCAACGGCAAGCTTACCTACCAGCGTTACCAGAAGATCTTCAGCGGACCGCGCTGGCAGGCGCTCGCCTCGAAGGGCGCGCAGACCCAGCGCGTGCTGTGGGCCAGCACCAGCACCAAGAATCCCAACTATCGCGACGTGATCTACGTTGAAGAACTGATCGGGCCGGATACGGTGAACACCATGCCGCCGGCCACGATCGATGCCTTCCGCGATCATGGATTGCTTCGTAACGCCCTGATGGAAGACGTGCCAGGTGCGCAGAAAGTGATGGACGATCTCGCGCGCGCCGGCATTTCGATCAAACAGGTGACTGACAAGCTGACCGACGACGGCGTGAAGTTATTTGCCGACGCTTTTGACAAACTGCTGGCTGCGGTCGCGAAGAGCACTCAACAAAAAGGATAGATCTCGTGAGCCGACTGAGGACTTCCCTGCCGGAATCGCTGGCCACAACGGTAAAGTCGACGATCGCCGATTGGCAATCGGGCGGCAAGATGCAGCGCCTGTGGCAGCGCGACGCAACGCTCTGGACGGGCGCCGACGAAGCCAACTGGCTGGGATGGCTCGACATTGTCGAGGAGCAGACTGCACAGCACGAGCAACTGGCGAAGGTCGCGAAAGAAGTTCAGAAGCGCGGCTTTGAGCACATACTCCTGCTGGGCATGGGCGGATCCAGTCTTTGTCCTGAAGTCCTGCGCATGACTTTCGGCCGGGTCACTCACTTCCCTACCTTGCACGTGCTTGATTCGACGGATCCAGCCCAGGTGAAAGCGTTTGAGCACTTAATCGATATTCCAAAAACGTTGTTTATCGTTTCCAGCAAGTCAGGCAGCACGCTCGAGCCCAACATCTTCAAACAATACTTCTTCGAACGCACGAAGCAGGCGGTGGGCGCGACGAAAGCCGGCAGCCAGTTCATCGCGATCACCGATCCGGGATCCAAGATGCAGCAGGTGGCGGAGGCAGATCGATTCCTGCATGTCTTCTTCGGGCGCCCCTCGATCGGCGGACGCTACTCTGCGCTCTCCAACTTCGGCATGGTCCCGGCCGCGGTGATGGGAATGGACACTAGGAAATTTCTAGCGAGGGCTGCCGAGATGGTCCGCGCCTGTGGGGCTGGAGCTACCGTCGAAGAGAATCCCGGCGCAGTGCTAGGCATCATTCTCGGAACGGCCGCGAATGCAGGACGCGACAAAGTCACGATCATTACTTCGCCTGGCATTTCTGATCTGGGCGCGTGGCTGGAACAACTGCTGGCGGAATCAACAGGCAAGATCGGCAAGGGCATCATCCCGGTGGACCGCGAAATTCTGACGACTCCAGAGGTCTACAGCAGCGATCGCGTCTTCGTGTATGTTCGGCTGGAAACGGGTGCTGACGCCGATCAGGATGCGAAAGTGGCAGCGATTGAGAAGGCCGGCCATCCGGTCGTGCGTATCGCCATAGCTGACATTTACGACCTGGGCGCGGAATTCTTCCGCTGGGAGATTGCCACGGCGGTCGCAGGTTCGATCATCGGGATTAATGCGTTCAACCAGCCCGACGTCGAGGCCAGCAAAATTGCGACTCGCGAGCTAACGTCGGCATATGAAAAGACTGGTTCCTTGCCGACGGAGAAACCTGTCGTCGAGGACTCCGGCATCAAATTGTTCACCGACGACAAGAACGCCGCGGAACTGGCGAAAAGCGCCGGCAGCGACAAATCGCTCGTGGGATATCTCAAAGCGCATCTAGCTCGCATCAAGACCGGCGATTATTTTGCGGTGCTCGGTTACATCCAAATGAACGGTGAGCACGAAGAGAATCTGCAGACTCTACGGCATCTGGTGCGCGAGAAGAAACGCGTGGCGACCTGTCTGGGATTTGGGCCGCGATTCCTGCACTCCACGGGACAGGCCTACAAAGGCGGACCGAACTCGGGAGTCTTTCTGCAAATCACCTGCGACGATTCCGTTGAACTGCCCGTCCCCGGACAGAAATATACATTCGGGATTGTGAAGGCAGCGCAAGCCCGCGGGGATTTCCAGGTGCTGGCGGATCGAGGCAGACGGGCGCTGCGGGTGCATCTGGGGAGCAACCTGAAGGCGGGGTTGGCAACGCTGCAGGCGGCTGTTCAGAAAGCTCTCTGATTTTGTCGTGGGTAATCGGTGCGAGGGCAAGATGCCCTTGCGACCGCCAGCAAGCCTAGGAAAAGCGGGAGTCAGTGGTACTTCAGGAGCGAAAGCGATGCAATTAGGAATGGTGGGGCTGGGGCGCATGGGCGCGAACATGACGCGGCGACTGATGCGCGGCGGACATCAACTGGTCGTTTCTGATCTTAGCGCCGACGCCGTGAAACAGCTTGCGGGCGAGGGTGCCGGTGGGTCTACCTCACTCGAAGAACTGATTGGGAAGCTGACTCCTCCTCGCGCGGTATGGATCATGGTTCCAGCGGGTAGCCCCACGGAAGCGACGGTGCAGAAACTAGCGCAGCATATGCAGGCGGGTGACGCCATCATCGACGGCGGCAACTCGTATTTCAAAGATGATGTGCGCCGCGCAAATGAACTAAAGGGCAAGGGCATTCACTATATCGACGTGGGCACGAGCGGCGGCGTCTGGGGCTTGGAGCGCGGCTACTGCATGATGATTGGCGGTCCCAAAGAATCGGTTCAGCGGCTCGATCCCATTTTCAAAACGCTGGCGCCGGGCAAGGGCGACATCCCCAAGACTCCAGGACGAGAAAAGCTTGGAGGCACTGCCGAGGACGGATACATTCATTGCGGCCCATCGGGCTCGGGACATTTTGTGAAGATGGTGCACAACGGCATTGAATACGGCATGATGCAGACCTATGCGGAAGGCTTCGACATCTTCAAGAACGCGACCAGCAAAGATCTACCGGAGGACATCCGCTACGACCTGAACCTGCCCGACATCGCCGAAGTATGGCGGCGGGGCAGCGTGGTCAGTTCATGGTTGCTCGACTTGACCGCGATGGCTCTGGCGGAAAATCCAACACTCTCGGAATACGAAGGCTTCGTACAGGATTCCGGCGAGGGACGCTGGACGATCCAGGCGGCACTCGACGAAGCCGTGCCTGCTGATGTGTTAACCGCGGCTCTGTACGTGCGTTTCCGCTCGCGCCAGCAGCATACCTTCGCCGAGAAGATGCTTTCCGCCATGCGGCAGAAATTTGGCGGACACGTGGAAGCGAAGTAAAACGTCATTAGTCGCTGGTCGTTAGTCGTTAGCCAAAACCAGTTTGCGAACGACCAACGACTGACGGCCCTCGACGTAAAGGACTGTACTCATGGCTGAATTAGCGGAACAACCAACCGTCGCGCCGCCCCCGCGGATCGGAAAGCAGGGCGATCCCTGCGTCATGGTGATCTTCGGAGCGGCCGGCGACCTGACTGGGCGCATGCTGATTCCCGCGCTCTACAACCTGGCTCGAGCTGGGCTGCTTTCCCGCGAGTTCGCCGTGGTGGGCGTGGCACGCACCCAGTATTCCAACGATGAATTCCGAAAACGAGTTCACGACGACGTCAAAGCCTACTGCGGCGAGTGCGTGGACGACGATCTCTGGGAATGGTTCTCCCGCCGCTTCTATTACTTCGCCGGAGATTTCACTGACGACAAACTGTATCCCCAACTCAAAGATTTTCTGAACAAGGTCGATCAGGAACATTCCGCCCACCAGAACTTTTTCTACTATCTCGCCACCGCCCCAAGCTTTTTCGGTCCGATCGTACAGAAGCTGTCTGCTGCTGGATTGATGGAACAGTCGAACGGCCATTGGCGTCGAGTCGTGATCGAAAAGCCGTTCGGCCACGATCTCGAGTCGGCCAAAGCGCTGAACCAGCAACTGCTGAAAGAAGTCGACGAGAAGCAGATCTACCGCATCGACCACTATCTGGGCAAAGAGACCGTGCAGAACATCATGGCCTTCCGTTTTGCCAACGGAATTTTCGAGCCCGTATGGAACCGGCGATATATCGATCACGTGCAGATCTCGGTAGCCGAAACGGTGGGCGTCGAAGGACGCGGCAGTTATTTCGATCAAGCCGGTTCGCTGCGCGACATGGTGCCCAACCACATCATGCAACTGATCAGCCTTACGGCCATGGAGCCGCCGATCTCGTTCGACGCAAACGCGGTGCGCGATGAACAGGCCAAGATACTGCACGCGATTCAACCGATGACGGACGAGGAAGTCTTGAGCCGCAGTGTGCGCGGCCAGTATGGCGACGGAACCGAAGACGGCAAGCGCGTTGCCGCCTACCGGGCAGAGCCCGATGTCCCGCCCGATTCGCGGACCGAGACTTTTGTCGCCATGAAGTTGCTGATCGACAACTGGCGATGGGCGGATGTCCCTTTCTACCTGCGCACGGGCAAGCGGATGCCGGTGCGCAACACTCATATCGTGATACAGTTTCGACGGGCTCCCTTCGTGCTATTCCGTGACACTCCCGTCGAGCATCTGATGCCGAACCAACTGGTGTTGCACATTCAGCCCGAAGAAGGAATTTCCCTGCAATTTGCCGCCAAGGTTCCCGGGCCGGTCATGCGCCTAGGCACCGTCGACATGAATTTCGAATATCAGGAATATTTCGGCAAGCAGCCCAGCACCGGATACGAACGCCTGCTGCATGATTGCATGATCGGCGATCAGACACTGTTTCAACGGGCAGACATGGTGGAAGCGGGCTGGTCCGTGGTAAATCCGGTGCTCGATCTGTGGAAGGCGCTGCCACCCCGTAATTTCCCCAATTATGCGTCTGGCACCTGGGGACCGAAAGAGGCCGACGATTTGTTGGAACGTGATGGCCGTCGCTGGAGGAATTTCGAGAAATGATCCTGGCCGGCGATATTGGCGGCACCAATGCGCGTCTGGCTTATTTTCAACCCCAGAATGGGCACCTCCGTTTGGTGTCGGAGCGCACCTTCCCCAGCCGCGAGCACAGCGAACTGGGCGAAATCGTGAGCGAGTTTGTGGATGCCTCCGGAACGCGTCCGGAAGCGGCGTGCTTCGGCATCGCCGGTCCGGTGCACAATGGCCGCGTCGAAACCTCGAATCTGCCGTGGGTGATCGAGCAATCGCGCCTGGCAAAACAGATTCAACTTCCGGCCACGATGCTGATCAACGATCTGGAGGCCAGTGCCTGGGGCATTGGCGCTTTGGAAAGTTCGGACCTAGTGTCTTTGAACCGAGTCGTTGGGCCTGCCGTGGGCAACCAGGGAGTGATCGCTCCGGGAACAGGTTTGGGCGAGGCAGGGCTTTTCTGGGACGGAAAACGGCACCACGTTTTCGCCTGTGAAGGCGGACACACCGATTTCGGACCGCAGGGAGATCTGCAGATCGAGTTGGTCCGCTCCCTGCAGGCGCGCTTTGGACACGTGAGCTACGAGCGGATCCTGTCGGGTCCCGGCCTGGTGAATGTGTATAAATTCCTCCGCGACAGCGGGTGCGGCAAGGAATCGCCCGAATTCGCGGCCGATCTCAAAAAGGGTGACCCCGCCGCAGTGATTTCGCGATCGGCACTTGACGGATCTAATCCTTTGGCAGAGAAAGCATTGGACCTTTGGGTTGCGGTCTACGGCGCCGAAGCTGGCAATCTGGCTCTTAAGGTGATGGCCACTGGAGGCCTTTTCCTCGCGGGCGGCATCTCTCCCAAAATTCTTGCCAAGCTGAAGGGTCCGGCATTCATGAAATCTTTCGTCGAGAAGGGCCGGCTGCGGCCTCTGCTGGAGGCGATGCCGGTGCATGTAGTTACGAACGAAAAAGCTGGACTGCTCGGAGCGGCGCGTTGTGCCTCGGTCCGAGGCAAGGGTTGAGAGAAGAGATCCCTTGAGTGCTTCCGTGGAAATTCGAGTCCTGACCACTCCGCAGGAATTGTTTGAAGCGGCGGCGGAAGAAGTTGTGCACGCAGCCAAGCAGGCCGTGGAACAGCGCGGCCGATTCACGATCGCACTGTCGGGCGGATCCACGCCGAGAAGCCTCTTCAATTTACTAGCTACGAATGCGCGCACCGTCCTGCCCTGGGATCGCACTTTCTTTTTTTGGGGCGACGAGCGGCATGTGCCACCCACCGATCCCGAAAGCAACTACCGGATGGCGGAAGAAGCTATGCTGTCAAAGATTCCGGTGGCCGCGGGGAACGTGTTCCGAATTCCGGCGGAAAATCCTGACGCCGCCGCCGCTGCCGAGGCTTACGATCAGACTCTACGGAAGTTCTTCCAACTCGAACCAGGACAGGTTCCAGTGTTCGATCTGATCCTGCTCGGCATGGGGCCCGATGGGCATACGGCTTCCCTTTTCCCGTACTCGGCTGGATTGCAGGAAAAGACCCGCCTCGTGATCGCGAACTGGGTCGACAAGCTGAAGACCAGTCGCCTCACGCTTACTCTGCCTGTACTGAATGCGGCGCGCTGCGCCGCATTTCTGGTAAGCGGGACCGATAAGGCCGCGGTCTTGAAAACTGTGTTGGAAGAGGATGCGCCAGCCGAACAGTATCCGTCAAAACTGATTCGGCTGAACAATGGGAAGTTGATCTGGCTGGTGGATCGTGCCGCGGCCAGCGATCTTTCGACGAGAGCCTGATTCTCTGGAAGCCTACCCGCGCCAGTCGCCGATTTCCTTCAGACCCTTGCCGCGGGCATGTTCGAAGAGGCGCACGCGATGCCGCGAGCGCTCAAACTCGTGGATGTCGGCCCAGACTTCTGCCTGCCACCCCTTCTCGTGAGCCGCAGACTCCCCGCATGTGGCACAGCGAGTATGCAGAGTCACGGGAACAACCTCGATCCCTACCGTGGGAGCCCCCGGCAGTTCCACAAAAATGCAGCGGACGTCCTCAATCTCTTCGTTCTCGCCGAGGATGTGCTCGTAGCGCAGCAGGTACCCGAAACCCAGCTTCTTGGCTTCCGACTCGGCTTCTGAGCGCGTCAAAAAGGGGCCGTACTCCGCCCGCAGCTGTTCGGTGGAGTCACATGCCATCCAGAAAATCTCTTTGTAGGCCATCGCGGTTTCGCCCCGGGGTTGCGAAGCCGGCTCGTGGCTGCTGTTTGAGCCCGCTCGTGCAGGACGCCCCTGTCAGCGCAATCCGGATGCCTTTGACGGAGTCCCCGCAATTGATTGGCGGGACTAGGGTTAGCGAATCTATGGTTTCGTCGCCGTGGGCCAGGCATGAAACCTTTTGCAGATATTGGGCTCTCACGCTTCCGAGCGAGGAGTGGCAGAGGCGCGGAACGCCTCTGCCGCAAGAATCTGGTAGTTACAAGATTGTGCCGGAATGAATGCAGTCTAACGGACCTAAGCCGTCGAGTGTCACACAGTCACGAGAGGATACCCATCGCCTGGCTGGCGGGCATCTCCAAGCGCTCGGGCTCGGGAGGCCAGTCCTTTCCACCATGGCTTGCCACGTACATGGCTAATTCGAGACGGCTCCAGACGCCGAGTTTATCGAATGCGCTGCGCAAATGGTTCTTGATGACCTGCTCGCTGGTGCCGACGATCTTACCAATTTCGCGGTTCGTCAGACCCTCCCAGACCAGCGTCGCAATCTGAATTTCCTTGGGGGTAAGGCGTTCGCAGGGAGTCATGATTGGGCCTCCTCTTTGGTAAACATGGCGATGGCCAGCTTCACGCGCTTGCGACCCTCGCGGATTCCGGCGCGCAGGAACAGCGTGCGCAGATGTTGTTTGACGGTACGCGGACTGATCTTGAGTTGGCCCGCAATTTCTTTGTTACTGCAGCCCTGCACGAGCAGATTCAAAACCTGCTGGTCGCGGGGGGTGACTTTGACTTGATCCAGGTCGATCACGATGTTGTTCCTCCTGCTAGGCGATCACACTCGGCCTACTCCGTTGCACGGCTTTCGCCAATTCTTCGCGCTCCCCACCGTGTCCCTAAGTCCTTTAGAGCACTAGCACTTGAGGGTGGCGACCGGCGTTTTCATGTGGCTTTCAGGATCACCGTGGTAGGCTTACGAGTTCCAAATTGGTCCGGCACCTGCCTCATCATGAGTTCTAACGCTTCACATTCGTGTTCTATGCGTCAGCTCGGGACCATTCCTGCGCGCATCCGAAAGCCCGACTTCCGTTTGGGCTTCATGCGTGGGCGATCCCGTTGGGGGCTCAGGGACTTTAATGCCCACACAAGCGATCGTATTCATCTCCGAGGTGACCCCGTGAAGACACATCTAATCCGCCGTCGGGCGACGCCGAAAACGCCATCCCATATCGGCCCAATGTCAATACTCTGGATTTTCATTTTGGTCCTTGCGGCACTTGCGGGCTCGAGTTTTGCACAGGTGACGTCAGACGCACAGACTCCCGGCGCGGGTGCCAGCCCCGCGTCAGGCGCCCCTCTGACCATCACGTTGCAGGATGCGCTCCAGCGCGCGCGCCTCAACGATCCCCAGTACCGGTCCGCCGCGACCGATCTCGGACTGGCTCGGGAAGATCGAGTGCAAGCTCGAGCTGGCCTGCTGCCGGACGTCAACTACAACAATTCGTTCATCTACACTCAGGGCACAGCCCCGCTGCCCGCGAACTGCGCGGCGACGCCAACAGGATGCCCTTCCTCCAAGTTCATCGCCAATAATGGCGTGCACGAATACATCAGCCAGGCGGGGGTGCATGAAGCGCTCTCACTCACGAATGTCGCCGACTATCGCCGTTCTTCAGCCGCGCTGGCACTCGCACGGGCCAAGGCCGAAATCGCCACCCGCGGACTGGTCGTCACCGTGACCCAGACCTACTACGGCCTGGTCGTGGCCCAGCGCAAGTACGCGACCGCACAACGGGCCGACGCAGAGGCAGAACGATTCCTCGACATCAGCGTGAAGTTGGAAAACGGCGGCGAAGTGGCCCATGCCGATGCGATCAAAGCGCGCATCCAGGCGCAGCAGCAGCAGCGCGATCTGCAGGAAGCGCAATTGACCATGGAGCGCGCCCGGCTTGATCTCGCCGTGCTGTTGTTTCCGGATTTCAACCAGGACTTTGCCGTCGTCGACGATTTGCAAACACCCGCGCCGCTCCCAACCTTTGACGAAGTCGAGGCGGCGGGCAAGAAGAACAACCCGGACCTGCGGGCGGCGCTGGCGTCATTCGAAGTCGCGAATCACGAAGTAACGGCGGCGTGGGGCGGTCTTCTGCCCGCGCTTAGCGTGGATTATTTTTACGGCATTGATTCAAACCAGTTCGCCATCCAGTCCGACGGAGTACGCAATCTGGGCTACTCGGCCGTCGCGACCCTCCAGATTCCAATCTTTAGTTGGGGATCGGATCGCAGCAAGCTCAAACAGGCGGAATTGCGACGGGATCAAGCGCACGTGGAACTCACCTATGCTCAGAAACAGCTGCTCAGCCACCTGCGGCAGTTTTACCTCGAAGCCAAGACCTCGCGCTCTGAAATGGAAACTCTGGCAACCTCTGCGGAGTTGGCTGCCGATAGCCTGCGGCTGACCACGATGCGCTACCAGGCAGGAGAATCCACAGTATTGGAAGTGGTCGACGCGCAGAATACACTGACCCAAGCGCGCAACGCATTCGATGATGGTCAGGCGCGCTTCCGCATCGCGGTGGCCAACCTTCAGACCTTGACAGGAACCTTCTAGCCGCCATGAGAATGTCGCGCACCCAAACCTCCACTCCGCCAACTCTTCCTCGTGAGCGGGACGCGTTGCGTCATCGTTTGCTCGCACTTGCCACTCTGGCTGCTGCCACCGGCGTCTTGATCACGGCGGGCTGTTCGTCCGATAAGGGCGACAAAGAGCCGATCGTCACCGTACAAGTGGCAGCCGTCGAAAAGACCACGATTGAACACACGATCAATGCGCAGGCGATTCTATTTCCGCGGCAGCAGGCCGCCATCGTTCCCAAGATCAGCGCCCCGGTGCAGAAGTTTCTGGTAAAGCGCGGCAGTCCGGTTCACGAGGGAGAACTGTTGGCTGTGCTCGAAAATCGTGATTTGAGCGCCGCTGCCCAGGATACGAAAGGCTCCTACGATCAGGCTCAGGCCGCCTACGAGACGACGACGGGCGCCAGCCTACCTCAGGAAATCCAGAAGGCCGAAGCCGACGTGCAGCAGGCCCAGCAGTCTCTTGATGCGCAGGAGAAGATATTCCAGAGTCGCCAGCAGCTTTTCGATCAGGGGGCGTTGCCTCGGAAGGAGCTCGATCAATCCCGCGTCGACATCACTCAGGCACGTAACCAATACGCAATCGCCAAGAAACATCTCGACGACCTGATGGCGATCGGCAAGCAACAGGAACTGAAATCGGCAGCGGGACAACTGGAATCGGCCAAGGGAAAGTATCTGGGCGCACAGGCGCAACTCAGCTACTCCGAGATTCGTAGTCCGATTGACGGCGTCGTCACCGACCGCCCACTCTATCCCGGAGAAATGGCAGCTGCGGGCACTCCCCTGCTGACGGTAATGGACATTTCGTCCGTGATTGCCAAAGCGCATATCCCGCAGGACGACGCAGCCGCGTTGAAGGTCGGTGACAAGGGAACGATGATCGTTCCTGGCATCGACGCACCGATCGAAGGCAAAGTCACCGTGGTCAGTCCCGCGCTGGATCCCAACAGCACGACCGTGGAAGTTTGGCTCGAAGCCAAGAATCCCAAGCAGCAGTTGAAGCCGGGAACCAGCGTGCAACTCTCCCTGACCGCTCAGACGGTAAAAGATGCACTCGTCGTCCCGGCTAGTTCCGTGATTACTGCACCGGATGGAACGACTGCAGTCATGATTGCTGGCTCGGATGGCCGCGCCCATCAGAAGACCGTGAAGCTTGGAATTCACAATGGCGACGACGTGCAGATCATCGACGGGGTCACTGCTGGAGACAAGGTGGTGGCCACCGGCGCTTACGGCCTGCCCGACAAAACCAAGATCAAGATCGAAGCGGCCCAACTTCCCGCCGAGGGATCCAAGGATGGATCGAAAGCTCCCAATGAGGGTTCCAGTGAAAAATAGCCGCTGCGGAGTCTCTGCGTGAACTCCTCGAAGACCGGAAGTTCCACGGACGAACACTCCGGCCAGCACTGGATTGCCCAGCACTCCAGGCCCGTCATCTTTTTGATTCTGACGCTAGGTCTTCTGGGCGCATATCTCGCTTTCACGATACCCGTGTCCGTGTTCCCCAATACGGATTTTCCCCGCGTGCTGATCGGAGTCGACAACGGTGTGATGCCGATCGATCAGATGACGGTAACCGTGACCCGCCCCATCGAGGAGGCGGTGAATAGCGTTCCCGGTCTGCTTACAGTGCGCTCCACTACCAGCCGCGGTTCGGCCGAGATCGACCTGTTTTTCCGCTGGGACGTCGACATGTTCCAGACGCTGCAATACGTGAATGCCGCCATTTCGCGGGTGCAGCCGGAGCTTCCGGCTACCGCGAAGATCGAAGCCCACCGCCTGACCTTCGCCGCCTTTCCCATCATTGGCTACAGCCTGACCTCCGACAGCATGCCTCAGACCAAGCTGTGGGAGATGGCAACGTACGAAATGAAGCCGCGGCTCAACCGTCTGGAAGGCGTATCGACGGTGGTGGTGCAGGGCGGACAAGAACCTGAATTTCACATCACGCCTGATCCCGCGAAATTGTTGACCGCGGGCATTACAGTGACGGACATCCTCGAGGCCGTGCGCCGAACAAATCTGGTGGACTCTCCCGGATTGCTCGAGCGAAATCACGAGCTCTATCTCGCTTTGGTCAACGGCCAGGTAAAGACTCCCGAAGAAATCGCGAATGCGGTCATCAAGAATACCCCCGTGGGAATCCCGGTGCGAATCGGCGATATCGCCACTGTAGCTCCCGGCGTGAAGCCGATTTACACCGTCGTTACGGCAAATGGCAAACCTGCCGTGCTGCTCAACATCAATCGCCAGCCCGATGGCAACACGATGCAGGTTGCGCAGGAAGTTCACGACGAAATCGAACAAATCCGAAAGACCCTGCCGCCGGGCGTTCACATCGAACCTTTCTACGATCAGTCGATCATCGTGGGCGATTCGATTCGAAGCGTGCGGGATGCCATCCTGCTCGGCCTGATTCTCGCCTCGATCATCCTGGTGGTTTTCCTGCGCGACTGGGGAACTTCGCTGGTTGCGGGCCTGGTGATTCCAGTGACCGTATTAGTCACCTTCATCGCGTTGAAGATGATGGGGCAGACCTTCAACCTGATGACTCTCGGCGGCCTCGCGGCGGCTGTGGGTCTCGTTATCGATGACGCCATCGTGGTGGTGGAGAACATCGTTCTGCATCGCGACGCTGGCCATGGACGGATCGAGGCTCTTCGCAGTGCACTTAGTGAAATCACGGTTCCGCTGATCGGTTCGACTATCACCCCGGTTGTTGTCTTCATTCCTCTGATCGTGATCACCGGCGTTACCGGAGTCTTCTTCCGCGCGCTGGCGGTCACGATGACGGTATCGTTGCTCACTTCTCTCGCTCTGGCGCTGACCTGGACTCCGACGCTGAGCCAGTACTTCATCAAAGGGCGGCACGAAGAGGAAGCAAATCCAGGCACGGGAACTCCGACGGCCATCCCGCCCGATGCTCCACAAGAGAATGATGATGCCCTGAAGTTGCTGGCCGCGGAAGAAAGGCACTTAAGTGGTTTCTTCCTGCGCGTAGTCAATTTCCATGAGCGCTGGCTGCGCCGGGCGCTCGAACGGCCTCGCCTGCTCGCCCTGTTCAGTGCTGCTCTTATCGTAGTTTCCTACGTCTGTTACAGCTATTCCGGCTCCGACCTGCTGCCGGAAATGGACGAGGGCGGATTTGTTCTGGACTACTTGATGCCCGCGGGCAGTTCCCTGGCCGAAACCAACCGCGTCGTCAGTCATATTGAGCAGATGCTGCGTGAGACTCCCGAGGTAGAGAGCACTTCACGCCGCACGGGATTGCAACTGGGACTCGCCGCCGTGACGGAAGCCAACTACGGCGACGTTCTCGTCAAACTCAAAGCCAAGCGCGACCGTGGCATCGATGACGTCATGGCGGACCTGCGAGCGCAGATCGCGCAGCAGGAACCGGCCGTCGAAGTCGAATTCACCCAGGTGCTGCAAGATATGATCGGCGATCTGACATCCGCTCCGGAGCCGATCCAGATCAAGCTATTTTCGCAGGATCCCAAACAATTGGAAGAATGGGCGCCTCGAGTTGCCGACGCCATTCATAAGATCGATGGCGTGGTGGACATGCGCAACGGAATCGAAAACACGATCAGCGGGCCTGCGATCACGTTTCAGGTCGATCCCAGCGTTGCAGCGAGGGCTGGATTCACAGCCGAAGAGATTGCCGTTGACGCATCAGCGATTCTTGAAGGAGAACCGGCGTCCACTCCGGTCGTAACGAATGATCGCGCTTACACGTTGCGGGTGCGGTTTCCTGCGGCGAACCGGTCATCCCTTGACGCCGTGCGCGACACTTTGCTGGTTAGCAGCACCGGGCACACGGCAACGCTGGGTGCACTTGCTTCAGTCGTTGAGAATCCGGGACAGACCGAAGTCCGCCGCGAAAACCTGCAGCGGGATGTCGCCGTCACCGCGCGTCTGGAGGGCCGAAGCCTGGGTAGCGGCATGGCTGATGTGCAAAAAGTCGTGGCTGGCCTGCATATCCCATCCAGTATCCGCGTGGAATATGGCGGAACTTATGAGGAACAACAGCGCTCGTTCCATGACCTCGTCATCGTGCTGATTCTTGCGGTCCTGCTGCTGTTCATCGTTCTGCTGTTCGAGTTTGGGACGTTCGCGGCGCCGGTAGCCATTCTCTCGTCGGCTTTGCTTTCGACCTCGGGCGTTTTCATTGCTCTTCTGATCACCCGTACCACGTTTAACATCTCGTCATTCATGGGTATGATCATGGTAATCGGGATCGTGGCCAAGAACGGCATCCTGCTGCTCGATTCTGACCAAAAGATGCGCGCCCTCGGCCTGCCTGCCGAAGACGCCATGTTGCAAGCCGGACGCCGGCGGTTGCGACCCATCGTCATGACGGCCCTCGCTACCGTGGCAGGCATGCTGCCGCTGGCCTTCGCGATCGGAGCCGGGTCGCAGATGCTACAACCGCTCGCCATCGCGGTCATTGGCGGCGTCCTCATCTCCATGGTGCTTTCGCTCATCATCACTCCGGCGGTGCACTTTTACCTGAGCGCCAAGAGTGCAGCGTCACACTAAAATCCATCTCCTCCCGCCCAGTGATGAAAGCGTTCCGCGGGAGTGCAAACTCTTGCAAGGGAGTGTGGTTACTGGAGAGTGGTTACCACGCACGGGTTTCGCCCACCGGCACTGATAAGAAAACTCGCCAGCCGGCACCTCTGGCGGTAAACTATTGCAAGATTTGAGGGCTTCCGCCTGCAACGGACCCCGGGTATTCGATCCCCCTAAAGCTAATCCCCCCGCGTGAAGTAGCTCGGCTGCCTCTGTGCTGGCGCGGGAGTTGCACTAGAATAGGCGCAATCGGCCAGACATCGGCCGCGCAATGGGATGGTTTCCACCGGTGGACAAAGAAATCGTGTCCGAGGAAAAAAACAAACCAGTGTTCGACGAGCAGACGCTCGCCAAGCTGCTGGAAGCGGCCTACGTGCTACAAGAGCACAACCGCGAACTGCAGGAGATGGATCTGGGTCTTGAACTGAAGAGGGAGCAGATTGAGGCGGCAGAACCATCGACTCCCGCACCCGAGCCGCCCAAGGCGCAGACGACCGAGCCACCTGCCAACACCGACTACACCTTTACTCTGGCAAAGATCGTTGAGACCCAGCACCAGATTCAGGTGCGTCATCTCGAATTAGAGAGTGCGATGTCGTTAGTTGCGGAACGCCTTGTCCAGATGGCACGCGCCAGCGGGGCGGCGATCGGCATCCTCAAAGGAAAGAGCCTTCACTACCGAGCGGTTTCTGGCACGCTCACTCTCGCCGTTGGGACGGATGTTCCCATGGACAAAGCGCTCTGCCTTCCCTGCCTGCGGACTGGTCAGGTTTTCCGCTGTGCCGACGTGAATCCAGAATTTCTTCTGGATGCGGAAGAGTGCCGGAGGCGAGGCATCCATTCGATGATCGCGGTTCCGATTTTTCATGACGGCGCAGTTGCCGGAGGAATCGAACTCTATTACCCCGCCACGCATGCATTCACTGAGCAGGACGTGCACACCTGCCAACTTATGGCCGGTTTGATTACTGAAGCGCTGGCGCGGGATGAAGAGGTCACATCGAAAAAATCGCTCATGACCGAGCGCGCCGTCATGCTGGAGGCGCTGGAAAGACTCAAGCCTAATCTTGCGGCCCTGATCAACAAACCGACAACCCAGGAGCCCACCCTTAAAGCCAGCGCTCCGGCAATGCCGCCTTCAACTTCTACTTTTGATTGCCGCAAGTGCGGGCATGCCCTGGTCGGGGAGGAGCAGTTCTGCGGAAACTGCGGAACGCCCCGCAGCAGCGACTACGAGGCACCCAGCATGCAGAGCAAGGTGGCATCGCTGTGGCATATGCAGGAAGCAATGAGGAAGATTGCCCCGGCTGATCCTGTGAATGCCGATGTGCTCTCCCGGAAAGAGAAAGCAGATCCGGGTCATGCCGTCTCCGAATCACTGGCCGATTCAATCGAGGAGCAAATCCCCGAGCTCTTTCAATCAGTCGAACTGCCCCGTGAAGAGGCGAGCGAACCCGAGGAGTCGGCAGGTCCGATCAGCGCGGAGTTTGAAGACTCGGTTTTGTCCGATCTTGAAATCCCCCTGACTGCCGCCGCGGAAGAGAATGTCACCATTGAGAACGACGAAGACGAAGACGAAAAAGATCACGAGCCCGAAGAGGCGCAATCCACGGCTCTATTAAAGCCGGATCACATGGCAGCGTGGAGTTCGGCCGCAAGCGCGCGGGAATTCCTCGAGCAGTTGGTTCCGGGCCAACGTCCTGGGACATTGGCCCGTTTCTGGGCCTCGCGACGAGGTGACGTGTATCTGGTAATCGCAGTGCTTCTCGTGGGCGCTGTCATCCGCTGGGGTATCTGGTCCAATCACTCCGTCAGTGCCACAGGGCGTTCAACGCCAGCGGCAGTCGCCCATCGCAAGCCCACTCCTGACGCTAACCTTTCAATGTTCGACCGGATGCTGATTAGCTTGGGACTCGCAGAGGCACCTCCGGCCCCGGAATACAAGGGCAATCCCGACGCCCAGGTTTGGGTCGATCTTCACACCGCACTTTACTATTGCCCGGGCGCCGATTTGTACGGTAAGACTCCAAAAGGAAAATTTACGTCGCAGAGGGATGCGCAACTCGACCAATACGAGCCCGCCTACCGCAAGACCTGTGACTGAAAACCCTGCCGGGACTACCACTTAGCGTTCTAAGGGGTTTCAGTTGACAACCCCTGGCCACCGGAGTGCAATCATACACATAGAGTTCGCCTGTAAAATGATGTGATTTTCGTTGAACCGGAGAACACTATTTGTCGGGCAAAACCGATCATCCCAATGGGCCCAGTACCCTCCCTGAGCCTGAATTGAATCCGCTACTGAACCCAGTCCTCGGTCAACACATGGGCCGGTGGGCTGAGGTTTATTTCACGAGTCCGCCAGAGCGACGCGAACAGGCGGTGCTCGAACTTCTCCACGAACTGCAAGCGGAAAACACCGCACCCGAAGGCCCGGCAGTAACGTCGACACTGGCTCCGGAAGAAAGCCCAGAACCGGTTTTTCCTACCGTCGGCGGGATTCCCAAGGTGCCAGCCGCGCCTGTGCGCTGCCACACGTGCGGGCGGCAGAATCCGGCCTCACACCGCTTCTGTGGCATGTGCGGAGCCCCGATGGGAGAGCAACCGGAAGAGCCCGAGGCTCGGGTCTCGAGCAACCTGATCGAAGATCCGCGTCGCGAGATCCGCGCTCCTTACGCTGAAGATCCGCGTTCCAAGATCCGCACTCCATATGTGCAAGATCAGTACGCGCAGGATCCGGCTGATAGGGCCGCCTTTATTCCCGCTGAGGAAGCTGTTTACGAACCTGCTTTGAGCACGAACGAGTTATCTCTGTTCCAGCAGGGAGGGTGCGAGCGCAGTTACAGCGACGGTCAAGACGAGGAGTTGTTCAGTTATTCAACCGCCCCACGGTCCTATCGCGCCTATGTGGGGATCGTGCTGGCGATTGTGATTTGCGCCCTCGGCTACACGGCATGGCGCAGCGCGCAAACCACGGCACAGAACTCGCATGTGGAACCACAAGCTCCTCCCACCGTTTCGCAGCCAGCGGCGCCGGCTCCGCCCAGCACCACAGCGAAGTCAGAGACGCCAGACGGATCTGCGCCTTCGGGCGAGCAGGCATCCGTTTCTCCGCAGCCGGCTCGGAATGAGGAAACCAAGACGAGCACCGACAAATCCGCGCGTACCCGATCATCTGAGTCCCCAGTCCCCGCTGCCGCCGAGGTGACTAAGCCCTCGGAACCATCCGTGACCGGAAACGGTGCGGAAGAACTTGCCATCGCGCAACGCTATCTCACGGGCGGCAACGGTCTGCAGCGCAACGGCTCCGAAGCTGCAAAATGGCTTTGGAAATCCATGGCCAAGCATAACGCCGACGCCACCCTTCTCTTAGCGGACCTGTATCTGAAGGGCGACGGGGTCTCGAAGAACTGCGATCAGGCGCGTGTCCTGCTCGACTCCGCAGCTCGCAGTGGCATGAAACAAGCGGGAGAACGGCTGCAACAACTTCAGGCTTTTGGGTGCGAGTAAATCAGGAGGACTTAGTAGTGCACCCGCCTGCGGACGCCGCTGTTTTCACGCGACGGCGCCACGCAAGGCGGAGCTTCAAAGAAATCTACTGGGTTGCCAACAGCGAAGGACTGCGCCGCGATTCATACCACAGCGCCAGTTCGACACGATTCCACAGTCCGAGTTTGTCGTAGATCACCCGCAGGTAGTTCTTCACGACATGCTCCGTCGTGCCGATGGCTTCCGCGACTTCGCGATTCTTCAGGCCTTCGGCAACGAGCTGGATGACTCGCTGTTCACGTTCACTTGGGACACGAGTCCCATAGCGTCCAATTGCACTTGCAGACATGCTTGCCTCCGATACAACAGGGTCGCGAGTTTTACTCGCTTGATACCGCCGGTGATTCCGAAACGAAGAAACAGCCGATTGAAGTGAGCTTTCACGGTTCGCCGCGCCATCTTCAATTGACTGGCTATCTCAGCGTTATCACACCCCTGTAAAAGCAACTCGACAATCTGCTGTTCGCGTGGACCGAGCCGAACAGTCTGCTCCTTCATCCAATCCCCCTCTTCTCTTTTTATTGTGTAGCCCGCGCACCAGTCGATACGTGGCTGGAACTTACTATTTCCCATAGCACCCACATTGCCACTTTGAGACTGTTCTTGTCTGTGACGAATGAACAGCAATTTCCACAGGCACTTGCGGACAATGAATTTTCGCTTCTTGAAGACGGAGGATACTCCCGAAAACCGTTTGGAGCCTCCCAACGGACTCCTTTTCGCCCGTTCTGGCGGGCGTAAGAACGTTGAAGGCCGCCGTAGTAGAACGGATTGAGATCGATCAAAACAATTCGTTTTTTGTCACTATCGGCATTCTCTACCAGAAGAAAACAATTCGACGGCCTCGTAATACGCACAGATAAGTCGACGAAGTGGCAACCAGTCAGGTGAACGCCTTAGACGAAAGTTCCCGCCATTGACGGAGCGGCTGGCACAAATTACACGATAGGGCATGGATTTTCTCGCTCCGAATGTCCACATTTTTGTCTTTTCTTCGTCCCATTGCTCGGGCGATCGCGCATTCTAAGGTGAATAACGGAGGCAAAAGATATCCCTTCAACCGAAGTGTTCTCGCGTCCCGTAGGTTGCTCCAAGTCAATGTTGAATCAGCTCTTTCTGCGGCTAGCCGACACCTTTTCTTCTTGCTATATGTGGATTCATGTTTCAGCTGTAATTGTCGGCGCTGCTCCATCCGCACCTGTTCGTTCCACCTGGTCGAGATCAGATTTCTTCGATTAAAATCCCGTTTCACCAACAATCCGACGCAGAAATCAAAGAGGACCATGGCCCAGGACTACCAACTGGTCAACAACTGATTGCCCGGCGCCGCAGATTGGGTCGAATCGCAACCTAGGCTCGATTGGTTACTACGGTGATTCGACTCCATCGATGGTTTGGCAGCCTTCCTGGTATGCCGGCGGCGTAAAATAGAGTAACCGTGGGAGAGTCTGGTTCCCTCGCCAGGCGCGATTGCGTGTTTTCCAATGATCTCAACCTTCGGATTCTTGGCAGCAGCCAATTCCAGAGTTTCTGCATCCATGTCTGCCGGTGTAAAAATCGAGTTACGGGAATGCGGCGGGACGGCGGAGAGCTGCGTCGCCTCAGATCTTCAACCTGATATCGTGAATGTGTGGATTCGCACGCTGGAAGCATCCCCTGCACTTGAAAGGAGCTGCTATGAACTGCTCTCCTCCGAGGAGCGGGAACGCGCGGCTCGTTATCGTGCCGGGAAGCCTCGCAACAACTTCATCCTGACTCGTGGAACATTGCGCTCACTCGTCGCCACCTGCGTAGGGGCTAAGCCGCAAGAGCTGTCTTTCCGGTATTCGGAGTATGGCAAGCCGCTCCTCGACGGGTCATTCGATTTGCGTTTCAACGTGTCGCATACCGACGGTCTGGCGCTCATCGCACTCGGGAAAACACGTAAAATTGGTGTCGACGTGGAGAAGATCACCGCAGCACCGGACTTCAAAAAGTTGGCGGCACGCTTCTTTTCTGCCCGGGAACGGGAGTCTCTGGAACAGCTTTCCGGGGAAGAGCTGCCCACGGCTTTCTTTCGTTGCTGGACGCGTAAAGAAGCCTACGTCAAGGCGCGAGGGGAAGGACTCTCGCTTCCCCTGCACCAGTTTGACGTCTCCGTGGCTCCGAGTGAAGCTCAAGCTCTGCTGGCGACGAGGCCGGATCCAGCGGAGGCCAACCGCTGGGCCCTGCAAGACTTGCCTGTGAGCAATGGTTACGTGGCTGCTCTGGCAACCGCGGTGACGCCAGGTTCCTGAATCGTCGCTACACTCAACGAATCTGTAGTACAGGCGGAATGAATCCTACCGGGGGACAAAACGGACAGTCCTTAATGCGAGGGACGGCTCTGTCCAGCGCGCAAGAGCGACTTTGGGTGTTGCATCAACTGCACTCTGAAACCGCTGCGCAGAACGCCGCTTGCGGCCTGCGCTGGACAGAACGCGTGGATCAGGATGTGCTGAAAGTCATGCTGGACGATCTTCAGCAGAGGCATGAGATTCTGCGAACGGTATTCCGCGCGGTTGACGGCGTCCCTGCGCAGTTTGTATCCCAGGCAACATCTGCGCCATGGAAGAGCGTGGACTTGCAGCACATGCCGCAGAAAGAACGCGAAGCCGAGTTTCTCAGACTCACGGAGAGTGCGGCCGCCGAACCGTTCGACCTGGCCCGTGGTCCGTTGTTCCGCGCTACATTCTTCCAGCTGTCTGTTGCCGAGGCTGCGCTTCTGCTGGTTTCGCATCGCATCGTATGCGACAAGAGTTCTCTCCACCTTCTGCTACGCGAGCTCGCTTCGGATGATTCGGCGCGCAGGACCGGGAGCGCGCGCGAAGAGTTGGAAACTTCGCCGCAGTATCGCGAGTTTGCCGCTGGGGATACGGTCACGCAGGAGCAACTTTCCTTCTGGACCCAAAACCTCGCCGGCACCCCGTCCAGCATCGACCTGCCCGTGGACCGTCCTCGACCAGCGCTACAGACGTTCCGAGGAGCCCGCGAGAAGATCAGGATTGACTCTAGGCTGCTGGAGCAACTTCGGGACCTTGGCCGGAGCCAGGGTGCAACCCTGTTTTCCATCCTGCTGGCAGCCTTCAACGTTCTTCTCTTGCGATACACACGCCAGGAGGATGTGGTCGTAGGCACGCCTGTTTCTGGCCGCCGGCAACCCGGACTCGACAAGGTGATTGGGCCACTGGAAAACATGCTTGCCCTGCGCACCGACCTGTCGGGCGAACCGACCTTCAACCAACTATTGGCAAGAGTGAGTCATGCCGTCGAGCAGGCGTTTTCGCATCAGGATGTTCCCTTCGAAACTTTGCTGGAACACCTACCACTGGAACGGGATTTGAGCCGCAATCCGTTATTCCAAATAGCCTTCGGTCTCCGCCCAGCTCACCTCAACGATTTCGAGGCTGGTGCATTGTGTGCAACGGAGTTCGAAGTAGAAGGCGGAGCGCAAGAATTCGAACTATCGCTTGATCTTGTGGAGTTCACGGATTCAGTCCAGGGGGCGCTGAAGTACAACTGCGATCTTTTTGACGCAGCCACCATCGCCAGGATGGCTGACCAATTCCGCACGCTGCTCGCGGCCTTCGCGTCGAATCCGGACGGTCGAATTTTCGACGTTTCGCCATTGACGGAGACTGAACGACGCAAAATTCTTGTTGAGTTCAATGCAACCCATCGAAATTATCGCCGCGACCTCTGCATCCATAATTTCTTTGAGGAACAGGTCCAACGAACACCGCAAGCAACCGCGTTGATTTGCGGCCTCGAGCGATTGACCTACGGCGAGCTGAATGCGCGCGCCAACCAAGTCGCGCATTACTTGCGCAAGCAAGGAGTCGGGCCTGAAGTGCTGGTTGGAGTTTGTGCCCAACGGTCGATTGGAATGCTCGTCGCGATTTTGGGCATTCTGAAGGCAGGCGGCGCCTACGTGCCGCTCGATCCCGCATATCCGACTGAGCGCCTTGCCGCCATTCTTGAGGACTCGATGGCTCCGATCTTGCTTACGCAGCAAGGCTCGGCAAGAATGCTTCCCGACCATGCTGCACGGGTGATTCGGCTGGATATAGACTGGCCGGAGATTGCCACCGAGCCGGCGACGAATCCGGACCCGAATGCCACCTCATCCAATCTGGGATACGTGCTGTTCACATCTGGTTCCACCGGCCGGCCTAAGGGAGTCGCCCTTGAGCATCGCAGCGCCGCGATCTTCATTCAGTGGGCGAAGGAGGTATTTCTCCCCCAGGAAGTCGCAGGAACGCTGTTCGCTACATCCGTTTGCTTCGATCTCTCGGTCTTCGAAATCTTCGTGCCACTCAGCATGGGCGGCACAGTGATCATCGCGGAAAATGCGCTGGCTCTACCCAAGCTACCCGCCGCGCGCGAAGTCACTCTGATCAACACCGTGCCATCTGCCATTGCGGAGTTGATTCGCACAAGCAGCGTCCCGGAGTCAGTTCAAATCGTAAACCTTGCAGGGGAGGCGCTGCCCACCAGCCTGGCGCAGCAGATCTACGAAAAGACTGGTGTGAGCAAGGTTTATAACCTCTACGGCCCCACCGAAGACACCACATACTCGACGTACACTTTGGTGCCGCGCGGCGGCGAGGTCACCATCGGCCGTCCTCTTCCCAACACCCAGGCCTACATTCTTGACGAAAACCGCAATCCACTGCCGATCGGTGTTCCCGGCGAGCTGTATTTGGCCGGCGACGGCTTGGCAAGAGGATATTTTGGCCGCGAAGACCTGACCCGAGAGCGTTTTGTCCCCAATCCGTTTGCTCGATCAGGCTCGACCATGTACCGCACCGGCGATTTGGCCCGCTTCCTGGCTGACGGCGAGATTCAATACCTGGGACGAATCGACAGCCAGGTCAAGTTGCGGGGCTTTCGCATCGAACTGGGAGAGATTGAAGCGGTACTCGCGAAGCATCCTTCGGTTCAGGCGGCTGTCGTAATTGTGCGCGAAGATCGTCCCGGCGATAAACGTCTTGTCGCTTATGTGGTACCGTCTGGCCGATCCGTTTCCACCGCGCAGTTGAAGGAACTGGCCAGACAGCGATTACCGGAATACATGGTTCCGAGCGCGTTTGTTGAGGTACAAGCGCTTCCTCTGAGTCCCAATGGGAAGATCAATCGCCGCCAGCTTCCCGCCCCGGATTGGTCCAGCGACGGTGGCGAAACGGTAGAGCCGAGGAACGAACTGGAAACGGCGTTAGTTAGAATCTGGCAATCGGTTCTCGGGGTTCCCAACATCGGCATTCGGGATAATTTTTTTGATCTCGGTGGGCATTCGATCATGGCGGCGCGCGTTCTTGCCGAGGTAAAGAAGGCGACCGGCAAAGATCTGCCATTTTCTGCCCTCTTCCGCGGTGCAACCGTCGAGTCGCTGGCTCAACTGATCGAGCAGGAATCGGAAGTCGGCAATGATCCAGTCGTAATCAAAATCCAGCACGGAGAAAGTGGCCGGCTCCCCTTCTTTGCGATCGTGCCTCCGGGAGAAGAATCCTTGGGTTTCGCCATGCTGGCGCGGCACATGGGCCCCCAACAAA
>CAVPVE010000036.1:0-203037 GCA_963709025.1 uncultured Acidobacteriaceae bacterium | reverse complement strand
ATCCGCGTGACAACGTAACTACAACAACTTAGACGGCAGCAGATGGCATGTAATACGTTGTTTTCGATGTAAAGCAGTGGGAACGGCACGGGAAACGGCACGGGGCAAACTTCAATTTTGCGATCTCGGGATGACCGCGCTTTTAGCGCTTCGAGCTCTGACTTCTACCGTGTCAAGGTCCTGTTCCACGGTAACTGATTGACATTCAACGGCGCGGCCCGTTTCCAAGAGTGCGCCGTCGGCGGCACAGAACCCAACCGCAGACCTGTGGGAGACTGCCAAGGGTAGCAATTGTCGGCGCTCTCGCGATGCCCTGCAATCTCAGCTACTAACAATCGCACTCACGCACCAAAACTGACCTAATGTGACCTTATTCGTCAATTTCAGGACACCGTTCAGGACACTGATTTCCGCGCGTCCATGGGTGTGTACGCTTAGACTTTCCCGAGTCGCTGCAGGTCTTGTGCTTCAACGGCGGCGGGTTTTTCGTGAAGGCCTGTTCCTTCTACCGCCGGTCCGGCGCACAAACGAACTCGCAAACTGCGAGCCGAAGTAGCCGCCGGCTGTTCCTACGCAGACGGAGCACTCAGCGCAGTCGGCGCAGACCGAGCATTCGGTGCAGTCAGCACACACTGAGCACTCAGTACAATCGGCGCAGACCGAACATTCGGTGCAGTCGGCACACACTGAGCACTCGGTACAATCGGCGCAGTCCGAGCACTCTGTGCAATCGGAGCAATCGTCGAAGATGGGTCCGAATCCAATCTTTGAACCCCACCACTTGCTGGCAAGTATTGTGGTACGAGTTAATTGGGCGTTAGCTCTGACCGAAACGACGACCCGATTTCCCGGAAGCTCCCGGATCGCGAGAATATCGTCTTTGGAAACTTCGAAAACGGATCCGCCCCGCCGCACACCTATGCCATTCTCTTTGTGTACCAACTCTCCTTCCAACCGAAATGATGACAGCGCCCGGCGGGCGTTATCTCCTGCGCTCATTGGGTGACCTCCTTCCTTTGAACACCAGCCACATCCAGGATTACAAAATCTTGAATTCCTGCTTTTTGGGCAAGTTGAAGCAATTTCCGGCCGACAAACGTTACATAGCGGGGAATGACATAGTCATAAAATGCGTGGAGGGGGGAGATCGTGAACGCTTTTCCCTTGATCCTGAGGTTGGTCACCGGGCAACCGCTGGTGCAGACCGGAAACCATCTGCAATCCAGACAGTTCTTTTCCTCGGCGCTGTTCCGCTCTTCCGGATGATGAGGAAATGTGAGGCGAGCGGCTGCAAATAAATCCGGCCCCGCCGCCACCGAGTCTTGGCGGGTTGTCATCGGGCAACTGGCCAGTCGACCATCATCCTGGATCACTATGTGACTGGTGGCGATGCCGCAGCATGCTGTGGTTACGGGGTCCTCGAAATGCAACTCGCAGATGCCCATCCCATAGCGAAGATCGATTTGGTATTGGGGCTGTTCCAGTTCCGCGAATGCTGCCTCGAAGGCGGCATTGATCGCGGTAGTCAACCGTTCATATTCCTGCGCCCGGTCCCCGCCAGCCCAGCTTCCATTCGGCTGGCGTACCACTCCCAGCCGGGTGCGAAAGCCATTTTCAGCAATCCATTTAACCAGCTGGGGGAGAGATTTGCAGGATTGCTCGCTTATCGTTGCGTTTATGGAGATGGGGATGCGGTTCGCTTTTAATTTCTCGATATTGACGAGAATGTTGTTCCAGCTACCCCGGCGAGAATTCTTGTAGACCCGGAAGATGTCGTGTGTCTCCGCACCGTATCCGTCCAGTGAAATCGCCATGGTAACCCGGGCGCGTTTCGCAAAATCGATCAGCTCCGGGTAAAGTACGGTACCGTTGGTCAGTATGCCGAACTGTACGCGGGCTCCCAGCGGACGGAGTGCCCACACCAAACGATCGTGGAAGTCCTCCATGGTGGCGAGCGATAAGGTCGGCTCGCCTCCCGCAAATTTAACTAACACCTCTCTGATTTTGCGAATCTCGACTGTAGAGCGTATGTACTCCACAGTTTGAGTTACGGTTTCGGGCTTCATGGTTGATTTGAACTTGTCCACGAAGCAGTATTCGCAATCCAGGTTACAGTGATTATTTACATGCACCCAGATTCCCATACCGCGGGTCGATTCGTTCGAGAACTCGCCGGCAGTGTAACGTTCTGGCGTCGGCGACGGCCGGAGAAATCCCGTCTGTTCCAGGTATTCGACCACGTCGAGAGCTTCGCCCAAGTCGACCGACTCAGGCAATTCGGCCAAGACGTCGCCGAGATGGGCTCCCCCGTCAAAGGCGGCTACAATTTCAGCCACCCAGTCGTTAACGAGAATCGGTAAACCGCGCCAATCTGGATTAAACAGAACGTGTCCATGGTCGAGCGGAGCGTCGTAGAGGCGACCGGACTTGAACAGTGTGGCCGAAAGGTCGTAGGCGGATTGGGAAGCCGCGCTTGGATCAGCAACGTGGGTGGACAGAGTTCCCATGCTTCCTCCGTTAGAAGCATCAAAAGGTCCGGAGCTCCGAAATACCGAGCGAGATTGCCACGGTAATTTTGTGGCAGAACAAAAATCGTTCGCCTGTTACGAAATCCGGACAAGGAACCGGGGACAGACGGAACGTCTCACCTCTACCTGAGACATGCCAGCCTCGACATCGCGGTCGGTCAAGTGCGGAAGTGTGGCGTTTAGACCCAGGACATCTGACGCACGAAGAGACATATCTTACGGGTAATCGCGAACTGTCTCCCGAGGACTTAGCGGTCGAGAGGAAACAGTGACCCGCGGGGCAACAGGAGAGGCTCATGTTCGATCGAGGCCAAGAGTTCGTCTATGACAGAATGCAATGCCTCAAACCTGTATCCCGCGATGAGAACTTCACCCATCAACTCATCAAGCATATTGGCCGTACCGCGCCCTTGCCAGACTACACCTTCAGGCCGCCTTGACGTGCCGAATACCCTGCTCCGAACCGAATTGTAGTGTGCGAGCGAGGGGGTATTGCAAGCCACAAAGGTGGGATGGAAATTGAAGATCTTAAGCCCTGGAGTGAGTAACGACTGCAGGAAGGCGTCAACCGAGAACTCACCGACGGCATCAAATGCAACATCGTCTTCGAAATAGACTGGAAGCCGCAAAATTCCCGATGGATGGACTATTGGCAGCAAGTAACCCTGGCACGGAGTCGGGCTCTGCAACTCCGCAACGATGCCTGATTTCGCCAGAGCCCGCGTTTGGAAGGAATCCTCAGCATAGCAATGAGCCTGCGCGGTCCGCGCACCTGGAAAAAGTCGCTGGCAATACTGCACGACTTCGTCGATTGTGGCTCCATGTGACGACCCCGCCATGAAATTAGGATGCCAGCCTTGCTTGACGGCGCCATTCTTCATTTGCGCTGCGTCGTCTAGGAGAGTTGACGGGCTCGTTCGGAAGACGTGGAGAGGTTGTCCCCACTTTTCTGCTCGTTCCAGAAAAGCTGCTATAGCCCACTCTGGCGCCCAGTGCTGGTCCGCAGTCAACACGAAGACAGGTCGAGTCGCGACACGTCCCCACAATCGGCTCATATCAGGCATTGTGCACTTGATCCTCAACGTTCAACCTGCGCAGGCGGGCGAACACAGGCACGTCGTCGCCGCTTCGAAGGAGGATTGCCAGTGATAAAGTGAGATCCGCGACCGCTTTATCGACAGAATCTGCTAAGTCAACTAGCGGCGTAAAAGGTTGAATCTCGCAGGCGCAAAGCATCCCATGCCGGCTGGCATTTTGGCGAGGTGTGAGGCACTGACAGTGCCGTCTCCGAGGAAATTCGCCTTCAAAGAGAACTTCACGCGCCAGGTTTGTCATAGAGCAGGTAACACAATCGTCGTCGCGATCTAGGCGCGATTATACCGCATCTTCGAGACCGAATTTGGATCTCCATCCATGACGGGCCCCAATCTCACGTATACTACGGTGGTGGTGATGTCTTGGAGCAGCACAGCACTCATGAGGCACCCCATTCGACACTACATCAACACCAATTCTGTTCGTCGAGGACAGGCATTGAACTGGGACGCAGCCCTCTCCACGTTGGACGACGTGATGAACGCCAAAGCCACATTGAACGAATTCTTCGCGATCGTGGGACAGCCACAACGAAGTGAAGCGGCTGCAAACACATTGCTCAATGTGAGCGAGGACGGCTACGTGACTGCTTCTAGTGGGCGGTCCGTAAACATCCGTCCATTATTCACGGACGAAGCCCTGTACATCTTCGTAGAAATCCGACGCCAGAAGATCGTGCTAAGCACTCCTGATTTGGAAACTCGTAAATCTGGGTAGGAGCGCGTACAAGCATCTCTTCGGAGAGGGAAATGCTGCATCCTCATCTCCCCGCTACGATGAAGATCGGAGATTGGCCGGTCAACTTCTCGATTCCACTGCGTTGAAACCCGTGGCTTGAGATAGCCACGAGCGTGTGTACCTTCGGGCAGACAGAGTGCAACCTAGGTCTACGACCGTATGGAGATGTATATCTATAGATACTCGTGGAAGGAGCAAAAGAGCGGCATAGTGCAGGCATGCGAGCCTATCATCGGGTGCATGTCCAGCTGACCAAGAAGGATCGTAAACAGATCGCCGCCATGTTGAACAAGGGGTGGGAATCGGCGCGGGTGCTGCGGCGGGCTGTGATCCTGCGGGAACTCGGCCAGGGGCAGACGGCCGGGCAGGTAGCCCGCAATGTGGGTGTAGCCTCCAAGACGGTGCGGGCCATTGCCCGGCGCTACGAGGAGGAAGGGCTGGAGTCGGCATGGTACGAGAAGCCGCGTCCGGGCCAGCGGCGGGTGCTGGACGCGGGCCAGAGTCAGCGCATCATCGCCCTGGTGTGCGGCCCGCCGCCGGAAGGCAGGGCGCGGTGGAGTGTGCGGCTCCTCGCCCAGGAAGCGGTGAAGCGGAAGTTGGCACGGCGGGTGGGCCGGGAAACGATCCGCATCTTGCTCCAGAGTCATGACCTGAAGCCGTGGCGGGAAAAAAATGTGGTGTGTGGCGGAACTGGACCGGGACTATCTCGGACGCATGGAAGACGTGCTGGCCTTGTATGAGAAGCCGCTCTCAGAGGCGGAACCGGTGGTTTGTATCGATGAGAAGCCGGTGGTCCTGCATGCCGATCTCCGCCCCTCCCGGCCGCTGCATCCGGGACAAGTTCTGCGGCGCGACTGCGAGTACGAACGCCGCGGCACGGCCAACGCATTTTGCGGAGTGGAGCCCAAGGCGGGACGGCATTATCTTCGCGTGACTCCGGACCGTTCCTCGCCCGAGTTTGCCGATTATCTGCTGGAGATCGCGGAACATTATCCGGCCGCCGACGCCATTCATCTGGTCATGGACAATCTGAGTTCGCACACCCGCAAGGCAGTGGTGGAGCGGTACGGCGAGAAGGCGGGAGGCTGGCTGTGGGACCGGTTCAGGGTACACTACACACCGAAGCACGGAAGCTGGCTGAACCAGGCGGAAATCGAAATCAGCCTGTTCTCCCGACAGTGCCTGGGACGGCGAAGAATCCCATCGCTGGGCGATCTGAGGCGGGAAGCCAGGGCCTGGGGTCGGAGAATGAATCGTAATCGGGTCACCATCGACTGGCGCTTCACCCGCAAAAAGGCACGCTTGAAGTTCGGTTACAGAAGAAACAGATTATGCGGTCAGAGACCTAGAGCACGCACAATGTACAGTTCTCCCCTTCTTAGCCGCCTACATTTCGTTGGCGCCGGGACACTCAAAATGCGGACAACCGTGAGAAAGAGCGTTACATGCTAGCGTACAGTCCAATGAGTTCCGTCACAGTAAGCCAAAACGTGATTTAATCCACCTCCCGCGATCTTTTCACCCCAAACGGCTGAAGCGGCGTCTGTTACGGCAGCCAAACTGCCCTCACTTCCAGGTGAACAGGGATTGGCTGCATTCAACTCTGAGTATTTGGATTTCTTCAATTGGGGTCCGCTGGTTCCGATGTGGAAAGCCCAGGACTTGCCGCTCGTTCCTTGGTCTTTCACGTAGAAATTATGCCCTCCTGGAGCACCATAGGTTTGGTCCTGCATTCCGACGTCACCGACCGTATCGGTCCCAATGAAGCTGTCCTTGGGGCTGCCCGTGCGAACATAGCCAGGAGTTGCAAACGTTAGGTCCGGTCTGCCATCCATGGTAGTAATGATCTGGCGAGGTACGACCGCATCCGGGCCGGGATTGTAATTCGTCGCTCCAGTGATGCCCGAAGTCCATGAACCCGATGCACCGCCGATCTGAACGACCTGTGCGCCTATTTTGGGATTGTTGTTTCCTACCGAGTCTCCCGCGTAGCACACGAGCCAGATAGGCGAGTACCAATAAGTGTTCCCGACGTCGGGGCACCGTTTCGCGAATACCTGCGGAAGATATGTGCTGGGAATATATTGTCCTGCCTGCGCTGCCTGATCGACATAAAGAGTACCGCTCCTGCCAAGCACGAATGATCCTGGCCAGAACCAGTAGGAGGGATTCCAGGTGATCTTGGGTACCGAGTAGGCAGTGGCCGCACCCTGCGTGTCCGTATACGTGCAGATGCCAGTTGTCGTGCACCTTGCGGCGATTCCCGTGGCCACAGAAAACGCATTCCCTGTATAGGGAGCCGTTGCCGGGCTATTGGTCAGTGTTACGACAATGTCCCAGGTTCGCATTCCCGAACCGCTGAGATCAAGGTTGGGCCAGTAAAGCGAAATGCTCGTCCCGCTAGTGGCCGGCTGCGCAGTCCCGATAAATAGCATTGGGGATATACCCTTCTTTGTGTCATGCGCGATGACATAGTAGTTGCGCTGTGATGCAGACGATCCCCCCGAAGCAAAGACTGGAAATGCTCCCCCAACAGGGGCGCTTCCCTGAACCGTCAGGCTCTGTGCGGTGTTTGAGATGAAGCCCGCTTCAGCCGAAAATGATCCGGCGGTATAGAAGGGATTGCTGCACGCTCCTGTTTCGTAATAGACGTTGTCGATCTCCCACGAATTTAGACCGTTTCCGTAGTAGATGGAGTATTGGCTCGTCCCCTGGATCACTGAGTCCATCACATGCATGGTATTACCAGAAGTGTTGCGGATGCCGTTCCCGCTGCACTGCATGCTGGCTTCCAGGTGGTGGATATAAGGGACTGCAGCCTGCCTCTGATCGCCACGGATATAGACGACATTCCCCACAAAATTGCTGTCGGATCGGATTGCTCTGCTCAATACCGTCATGCCATCAATTACAAAGTCCTGGTCGTTGCCGACGACTACTCCTTGGTGGAATCTAGCTCCTGCTACGGCCCCCGCTTCGAAACGGATGTCTTGCAATTTTGTTCCGTCAGAGATCACTTCGATCGCGGTATCCTCCAGTGCTACCCAGCCGAACCCGTTGGACGACGGGAATGTGGTCCTCGCTCCAATCTGGTATGTGAACTGTGTTCCATCGGCGGTGATCAGCTGGACTTTGGCCTCTTGCGTCTGGGCTGGAGTCGAGTAGTAAAAAATCACCCAATCCCCAGGGTTGAGGCCATGGGGCGAAACTGTGTTGACAGTGTAGACACCGCTAGCCGCAGAGACCGACGCAATTGGCGTTCCGTCTTGGTTGACTGCGGGCTGAAACGTGATACCACGGATGACGTTGTGCCCCTGACCGAGAGCGGCATAATCGGTATTGATCAGGCATGCTGAACGAGTGAAACATTGCCACTCCGCACCCTCTCCGTTAAGAGTAGCTCGCGAAGCCTTGAAGAATACTGGCCAGTGAATGTTGTAATTCGCGGTGTTCGATCCTGCGGGAACTTCTTGGATCACTACCTGGGGCGCTGGATGAGCAGGCATGGAGGCGCTGGCAACGTTGATCGCTTCCTGATTTCCGCCACTGGCGGATCCGACCCTGAATCCGGGTGCGTGAATATATTTAGTTGTAACGATGATGGTTCCCGTAGCCCCGCCAGATCGGCAGGTACCGCCCGTCACCGGAACCGCTTCTGACGAACCAGCCCCGAAAATAAAGACCCCATATTGCGCATTCGGATTATTGGAAACGTCAACGCCCGGTGGGCAGGGAGTCAGTGTCAGCGCCTTGCCAGATCCCGGAGAGGTCAAGTCGCCAACTGCGCCCTCACCATCAGTTCTGGACCAGTTGTAGCCGGAAACCACATAAGAAATGCCCGCGCCTTCGTTCGTCAAGAACCGAGTTTCAGCTCGATTAACGAGCTCGCTAGTGGGATTCGGTATCTCCTGCGTAAGACCTGGCAATGAGATAGCGAGGATGGTAAGAAGACACTCTTTCAATCGCATCTGGACCCCTGCGAATTCGAATCGGGTGTGCAGGCTCTACTTTATGTGATCTCCAGCTCTCTCGCCAAGTTTTGAAGTGCAAACAACCGAACTCTGCAAGCGAAAAGAACGCTGGGAGAAAAAAGGAATTCGAATTGGTGATGTAATCCGAAGCTTGAGATGGGAGCCAGTGTTATCATCCATGCGTGCTGGCCGTCGTGCACGAATGGTAAAACACTGCCCCCTAGCTTCAGAAAAAGGTCGTTGACCAGATGCATACACCTGAGCTCAGCATCGTGATCCCCGTCTACAACGAAGAGGCCGTGCTTCCCGCTCTTTTCGAGCGTTTGCGGTTGTTCATGGAGCAACTTGGACCGATCAGAACGGAAGTCATCCTAGTTGATGATCATTCGTCTGATCGGTCTCCGGAATTGGCAAAAAATGTTTGTCGAAGCGATCCACGCTTCCGGTACGCCCGCCTAGCCAAAAACCGGGGAAGCCACGTAGCCATTCTCGCTGGGCTGGCGCAGGCCCAAGGCTCGTGTGCGGTTTTTTTGGCTGCCGATTTACAGGATCCGCCCGAACTCATTCTGCAAATGCTCGATTTGTGGCGAGCAGGCCATCATGTAGTTTGGGCGGTAAGAGAGGAACGCGAAGGGGTCGCGAAGGTCGATCTGTTCCTGGCAGACATCTTCTACCGCTTACTGAATCTCCTCGGCGAAGTAAATCTGCCACCCCGGGGGTCAGACTTCGCCTTACTTGATCGCAAGGTAGTGGACGCCTTGCTGGAATCGGCGGGAAGCAATCCCAGCGTCATTGGAGAAATAGCGCGGTTAGGGTTCTCTCGGGCACAAATCGGATACACCAAAGTGAAACGTGCCGCCGGTAGCACCAAGTGGACACTCAAGAAGAAATTGACAGCCTTCGCAGATGCGTTCGTGTCTTTCTCTTACGCTCCTCTGCGTGCGATGTCCTATCTGGGAATACTGTTCAGCTTTTTAGGATTTGGGTATGCCTTGGTCGTAGTGGTTTTGCGGTTGACGACCCACACACCAGTACAAGGGTGGTCATCGCTGATAGTGGTCGTGCTTGTGCTGGGAGGCGTGCAAATGATGATGTTGGGGGTTCTCGGTGAGTATTTATGGCGAACGCTGGAAGCCGCACGAAAACGTCCGAGTTATTTCCTGGAAGAAATTTCGGAGGACGATACTAGGGCTCGCAGGCAACCGCAAGCCGTTGAGCAGCACTTTGGGACGTAGGTCTCGCGTTCCTTCATCCGTGGTTGACGTTCTCGTCGTCCACGGATGTCTCGCTGCTCTATTCAGGCCAGAAGACCTCAAACAGTCTTGAAAACACGCTCAAACGAATGATGGGCATTTCCCACTGAGACCGTCCCGCTTCTTCGTACCCAAGGGTCAAATCCCCAAGGTGGCGACAGGTCTCTTTGCTTTTTGTTGCGAAATGATCGCAAAGACGATGAAGCAGAAGCGAACAAATAGGCGCGTACTCCACTTCGCTATCCTAATTAATTGAGGCGTAAAGTGACAGTAAGAACCTTCAGAGCGTATCTAGAGTCAAGAGCGCACAGCGTCCTAGCCAGACTGGGTGTCGATTTGGTGCCGCTCGGCGACCGGTCCTCGAATCGTTCCATCATTATTCGGAGCCTCATCGACCGCTGTATGGTAATGAACGCCTGTGAAGCTTATCAAATTATCGAACTGGTCAAAGCCACGGGTAAGGTCCCAGGCGCGCTCGCAGAAGTAGGCGTTTTCCGCGGCGGTTCGGCGAGACTAATCTGTGAGGCAAAGGGCAATCGCGAGTTGCACTTATTCGACACGTGGGATGGATTGCCAGACCCGGGCGAGGCCGACCGCGGTTCGGGGTTCTGTAGCGGCGAATTCGTGGCATCGTTGGAGGCGACGAGCAAATACCTGGCGGGCTTTGCTGGCGTTCATTTTTATCGAGGGCTGTTTCCCGCAACTGCTGACCCGATTCGTGATCTGGACTTTTCGTTCGTGCATCTTGATGTGGATCTCCATGCATCGACGGTTTCGGCACTGGAATTCTTCTACCCACGAATGTCCAAGGGCGGAGTTATCATGTCACACGACTACTGGAGTCCTGGAGTGCGCACAGCTGTGGATGAATTCTATCGGGACAAATCGGAAATCGTCCTACCGCAGCCTGCGGGCAGGCATTGCGTCATCGTGAAGCTCTAGCTGCCGACTCCCGTACCGTCGAGCATATCCGGTTTATGACCACCGTACCGTTGGTAAAATCCATCGCACAAGCGTTCGCTGCTAGAATAGATCGCAAATTCTGCATTTTCACGTCCCACTCTACGAATGACTTGGCAGGGCCTTTTCGAGAACTGGTCGCGAAGCGGTTCCCGGAGAAGGACAGGTTTGGCTGCTGTTACAGGGCGCGGCCAAGGAAGATAATATTGAACGACTTGCTGATTCTGGGAGCAGGTGGTAGTTCACGCGAGATCGCCGACGCGGTTAAAGACATCAACCGTCAGCAGCCTCGTTGGAACCTGCTCGGTTTTCTAGATGACGATCCCGCTAAGCAAGGGACGGTCATCGATGGCGCGCCGGTCCTTGGCCGGCTGGTATCCGTTGCCGGGTATACGGCGCAACTGATCATCGGCATCGCCCGCTCGCGAAACCCGGGCATCCGCCGCCTGATCGTCGAACGATTGGGCTTGCATCAGGATAGGTATGCCACAATCGTTCATCCGTCGGCATCCATTTCCCCTCACGCCAGCATAGGGGCGGGCACGGCCGTGCTGCAGAATGTGGTGGTCACTGCGGGCACAAATATCGGAAGCCATGTTCTTATCTCGCAGAACGTGACGATGGCGCACGATCAGGTGGTGGAAGACTTTGTGACCATCGCCTCAGGAGCGACCATAGCGGGTTTTGTCCGCTTGCGGACTGGCAGTTATATCGGAGCGGGTGCAGTGATCAACGATGGCATCACTGTGAATGAGGAAGCACTCGCGGGTATCGGATCGGTGGTGCTGCGGAACGTCCCTGCCCGCCGCACTGTTTTTGGGAACCCGGCTCAGTTATTGCCGGAACTGCAGCGACACTGACACTACGATAAAAACAGATTGGATCTGAAATTCAGACATCTTGGCGTGGCTGTGCACGACCTGGCTCAGGCCGTACAGGTTTATCGCGATCTGTTCGGGTGCCACGTGTCCTCGGGTCCCTTTGACGATCCGATCCAGCAGGTGTCTGTCTGCTTTTTGACTGGAGGCGCCACGGCCCAACTAGAGATCGAGTTGGTGGCTCCTCTCGGTGAAAGTTCACCCGTCCGGGGGATCCTCAAGAGTGGCGGCGGCGCTTATCATCTTTGCTATGAAACTCGAGACTTGCAGTCGTCGATAGCGCAGTTGCGGGAGAAGGGTTGCGTCATGGTGCGTGAGCCTGTTCCGGCGGTTGCTTTCGAAGGCCGTCGTATTGCTTGGCTTTTCACGCCCACTCGCAATTTACTGGAACTGGTGGAAAGATCGTGATTGAAACCGCTCGGCAAAGGATTGAGCGATTGACGGAGACGGGACAGGCGTCACAGGCGTTTGCCGCTCTTGGAGCTTTCTGGCGTGAAAACCCCTGGCCGGCGGCGGCTCGCTTCGTGCTTTCGAAATTTGCGCAGCTTCGCCCAGCACTGGCCGTGACATCGTGCAAGCTCGCGATCCTGCGCTCCTTCACAGTTGAGCCAGTCGTGCCCTTGCTTCGAGCGGGCGCGGCCGTTAGCGGTATCGATCTCGTCGTCCAGGTGGGAGAGTTCAATACCTATGCCCAGGAGATCCTGGATCCAGCGAGCCGGTTCTATGGGTTTGCTCCAGATGTCCTAGTGCTGGCCGTGCAAAGCAGAGACATCGCACCGGACCTGTGGACCGATTTCTCGAGGATGGCGCCACAGGAGGTTTCCGCGGCGGTCGAGCGAGTGTGTCAAAGCTATAGCCACTGGGTGGAAACCTGCCGGTCCCGCTCACAGTGCCACATTGTGATCCACAACCTAGAGACCCCGTTCCGGCCGGCGAATGGCATTTTCGACTGGCAACAAGATGGTGGGCAGTCGGCAGCCTTCCGGCAGATCAACTTTCATCTGGCAAAGCTGCCCGGCTCTTTTCCGGGTGTGTATGTGCTCGACTACGAAGGACTGGTCGCAGAAATTGGCCGCGAAGCGTGGCAGGACGAGCGGAATTGGGCGTCGGCACGGTTGCCCATCTCCGCGCACTGCCTCACGCGGTTGGCGTCGGAATGGCTGCGTTTCCTACACCCGCTAATGGGACGAGTCTGCAAAGTCCTAGCTCTGGATCTCGACAACACCCTTTGGGGCGGGGTCATCGGGGAAGATGGAATGGCCGGGATCCAACTTGGGGATGATTATCCCGGCGCCGCCTACCGGAACCTTCAACGAGCCATTTTGGATCTGACACACCGGGGCGTCCTGCTAGCGATCTGCAGCAAGAACAACGCCGCGGACGCGATGGAGGCGCTGGAAAAACACCCTCAAATGATACTGCGCCCCTCGCATTTCGCCGCGGTCCGCATCAACTGGAATGAGAAGGCGCAGAATCTTCGGGAAGTCGCCGCGGAACTGAATTTGGGGCTGGATGCGATTGCTTTTCTGGACGACAACCCTGCCGAGCGGAATTGGGTTCGCAGTCAGGCTCCGGAAGTCACCGTAATCGATCTGCCTGACGACCCGATAGACTATGCGCGCGCGCTGCGCGAGGCTCCCGTGCTCGAACGGCTAACGCTATCTTCAGAGGACCACAATCGCGGCCGCTATTATGCCGAGCAGCGTCTCCGAGGCGACTTGCAGAAGAGTGCCACTTCGGTTGAGGAGTTTCTGAGTTCGCTCGAGATTCAGGTGGACATTGTCCCTGTCTCTTGCGAGACCGTCACGCGAGTCGCTCAACTGACACAGAAGACAAACCAATTCAATCTCACGACGCGGCGGTATAGCGAACAGCAGATTAGGACGATGGTCGCCGATCCGGCATGGCGCGTCGATGCGGTGACGGCCCGCGACCGTTTCGGGGACAATGGTATCGTCGGCGTGGTTATCACCCACATCTCGGGCGCCCAACATGAGATCAACGAGTTTCTCCTAAGCTGCCGTGTCATTGGACGCACGATTGAGACTGCAATCTTGTCGTTTCTGGTATGCCGCGCCAGGCGTGAGGGTGGGTTGAAGTTGGTTGGTGAGTTTCTTGCAACAAAAAAGAACACGCCGGCCGGCGATTTTTATTCTTCTCACGGATTCCGTTGTATCGTGGAGCAGGAAGGTTTTTCTCGCTGGGAACTCGACTTGGAAGGCTCAGGCATTGCTTCGCCGCAGTGGCTGGACGTGAGAGTTCATGCGAGAACGAATCCATGAACGAAACCATCACAGACCAAGTCCGCGCCATCGCGTCGGACCTTTTTGGGGTGCCAATCGAAAGCGTCTCGGGGACGTCTTCTCCCGATACGATTGACACTTGGGATTCCTTGCAACATCTCAACCTGATCTTGGAACTAGAGATGCGGTTCGGCGTAAAGTTCACACCTATGGAAATATCGGCTATGACTAGCATTGCATCAGTAGTTGCTGCACTCGATATAAAACTCAGACCTGTCCGAGGCGCTGGCTTCGGTGACGCAGAACTCTGACGGCGCTCAAGTCTCGAACGATCCAGTTTCAACAACTTGCCGCATCAAGGTAACTAGACTTTCAGTGGGGTATCATTGAATCGCGAACCGTCGCCCCCCGATGTGAGTGGCCTCGACCGGCGTGAAGTTCGCGATAGAATTGGAATCAAAGACGAAGCGTCAGGCTGGAGCGCGGCGGCCTCGTCTCACCGGCGTGATAAGATTCGATGGCCCTGCCCAACGCGAGCTGTTGGCGATGCCGATATGCGCTCACCGAAATGATGACTGTGCCTACGTACTTGGGAACTGCTCGTGAATCAGGCCACGGCTTGTGACTGCCAGTGAGCAGGGCACCCGGCTGCGCTTCCGAAGCGATATTCAGAACTTGAACGGCTTATTAGTGACGCCGCCGGATGTGTCGTCTTAACAATTGCCATGCGAAACCTTGCTGAACAATCAGACTCCTCCAGCAAGATGGGCGATCACAGCGCACAACAGATTTGCGCGCAGTGTCAAAGCAAAGGCGGGCGGGCGTGACTGAGCGGATTCCCAAGAGTATCTGGATGGTTGCTTTCGTTCTGGGCCCCGTGCTGTTGGCGTATCTCGCGTATTCCCACCCTGCTTATTTCACCAGCCAAACGTTGCTGGGAGGCCTCCTTTTTCTCGAGTTTCTGGTTGCGATAGTCTGGATGTACCGGCAGTTTTACTACCCCGTTGTTATAGTGACATTTCTCTTCGCGGGTTTGAATCTACCGGGAGGAGGTGGGGTTTTTACAGTATTACGCTGGGTGTTTCTTTGCGTTGGAGCTCTCGTCGGTACCTTTCTTATGCTCAGGGAACGCAGCCACCACTTCGGCGCGTTTCACATATTCGCCATCTTTGCTGTCTTGATGACGCTCGTTTCGGCGGAGGTCTCTCAATTTCCTCAGGTTGCGCTGCTGAAGGCTCTGAGCATCGGGTTGTTGTTTCTTTACGGAAGCACCGGAGTGAGGATAGCGGTGACCGGGCGTGAAAATCAATTTTTTACGGGGCTCCTGGGGGGCTGTGAGCTGTTTGTGGGAGCAGTTGCCGGCTGTTACGCGGTGGGAATCCAAATGATGGGTAACCCCAACTCCCTTGGAGCGGTAATGGGGGTAGTGGGGGCGCCGATTCTTCTTTGGGGGATATTCCTGGATGAGGCTCCGCTGGTTCATTGGCGAAGGTTGGTGCTTTACGGAATCTGTATGTACCTGGTATTTCATAGTCACGCGCGAGCCGGCATGGCGGCGGCTCTCGTTTCTTCTGCATTACAGTGTGCAGCTTTGCGTAAGTACAGGGCGGTTGTAAAGGTAGCACTCGTCATCCTCGTCATCGTTGCTGCGGCCGCTATTATTCAGCCAGAAGCGGTGTCCAACACTTTTTCCTCACTGAAGGCTTCCTTGATATATAAGGGAGCTAGCGAGGGCGGGGTGTTGGCTTCGCGCGAATCGACATGGCAGGCCGCCATCAACAGTATTCAAACCCATTTGTGGTTTGGAATTGGACTTGGGACGACGCAAAACGCAGAGGACCCGAGAGAACATCTAGCGGCATTCTCTTCCAACTCAAGTGTAACTACGGAAAATGGAAGCAGTTATCTGTCCTTGCTGGCCGGGGTTGGGGTTTTGGGAGCAATACCATTCTCGTGTCTACTGCTGATGCTCTTAAGCAGGATTCTTCGGACGATTTCGAGGCTGCGGAGGACGGGGAACGCGTGCCATCCCGCCGTGCCCCTCGCGATGATCATGGCCGCCGGATTGATTCACGCCGGCTTTGAAGACTGGTTAATCGCACCTGGGTACTACCTGTGCATGTTCTATTGGAGCCTTGCGTTTGTCTTCGTGGACCTGGCTCCGGCGTCAGTTCGACGGACAGTGTTTCCGAGACCCTTCAGGTTGCCCCAGCGTGGCTTTAGTAATGTGGCACCAAGTCGATGACGCGAGCGGTCGTTGCCGGTGTCGATTGCACCTCTGAGCAGATCAGAATTCCCGTTCTACCGCAGGTATCTTATCGCCTTCTGGTATAGGAGCACCAGATAGGTACATCTTGATTTCATAGAGCAGAATCAAGGATAGCAGTAGGAGCATCCACGTCTCGTGCGGCATCACGATGCGATCCCACCACCAGGAATGAATCCATACCACCGGGACATGGCCGTGCGCAGCGAGCTGCTCCAGCAAAGCGGCACCGGGGACAAAGAATGGCAACATGAAAAGGAGCTCGATGAGCGAAACCCTCTTGAACTTGCCACCGGGCCGGCTTACACACCAGCACAGTGGGATGGCGAGAAGCGATGCATCGTAGAGTCGGTGATAGAGAGGCAGCAGACCAATGACTGCGATCGTCCCTAAGGGCAGCAATTCCGATTTGCATCTCGAATGCCGTGTGATCAGGTATGTCCACACGCAGATTAGGAGGGCCCCGGTAGACCACGCTAGTATGTTCGCGGACCTTGAACTGCCGGTGAAAGAATAGAGAGGAACTTGAAGATTAATTAGCGTGAAACGGCTTGAGTTGGCGGAAGTAAAATCATCGATCCTGTTCTGCGTGGCGAGTAATCTGACGTTGTGAAAATAGTCCTTCGCCCACGAGACTCCGCAAATTTGCATCCACAGAACCGCAGTCAGAGCCAAACCCGCGGTGAATGCAACAGCTGTGACGAATAAGCGCCAGCGCCGATGCAACAAGTAATACAACACCAGAAACGCCCCCACATGAGGCTTCAGACTGCATGCCAATCCGAAGAGGAGGCCTGCCGTTACCTCGCGCTGGGAACTCGCCGCCGAGATTGCCATCACACACGCCCCAATGACGAGAATGCTTGCATTCCCGCAAGAGATTCCCGTGTGGAAGGGAGCCAGTGCTAGACAGCCTGTTACGAAGACCAGAGTACGAAATGGATCATCTCGAAGGCCGGCGACCTGAATGAGAGACCAAACCACCGATGCAAATGAAATCAGCAAGACACAGAGCCAGAGGACCTTCGCGATCGGCCATGGGAATGTCGCTATCGGCGCCATGATTACCAACGTGCCAGGCGGTGGTGCCGAGTGTGTCCTTATATCCGAGGGATCGAGGCGGCTGCCCACCTCACTTTTCCAAACGGCGACAAAGTTACGTGGATCTGACGGATTCTGCCCTTTCAGCCAGAGCTTCGATGCAGTGTAGTTTTGTGATAAGTCGTTCCACTCAGCAGGCCAGCTCAGAAATCTTACCGGTCCCCGAAGGACAAATTCTGCCGCTGCTAAGAAAAGCAGGAACCACAAGACGACTCTCAGTCTTGCAGTAGCGGGAGAGTCGCGGTCTTGCTGTTGTGTGACGGATTCCATTCAATCTAGGTTCCTAACAGTGTGAGCCAGATGAACCGCAAGGACAGTGGGCCGTAACGGGCGCCAATCAGCTGCCGATGAAACGATACGAATACCACAATTCTGAAGCCATGGGACGCTTTGAAAAACACATACTCCAAGCGTATGCCTTGTAGGCATGCATCGGATAATAACAGGAATTCAGCGCTCGGTTGCGCAGCGTTCCAACGCCAAACTGCTTACTGCACCCCAGTTCGCGTCACTGGCTCGGCAGATGACTGTCGTAGCATTTATGGTCCGCCGCCGGACTGCAAGAAGAACCGGTTTCGGCGAGAACAGTCTGTGAAAATGTATCTGGCCACTGAGTGGACAGTGATCAGACGAGAGGAGGAGAGTGGTTTCACCGACACAGATCGTATTTGCAGTGGCTGCGGCAGGAGGGTTTTTGGACAGGACTCTGCCACCCTTTCAGATTCAGAACCTAGCCTTAGGGAAATGAGTGAACCCGCTCTCCGGCAAACGCTAGGGAGCATCCAAGAAGTTGCGAAGGAATTGATTTTGTTTGCGAACTCGTAGCTGGGCGTAAGATCCAGCCAGACCATACTTTCGAAGGCGAGATATGCCCCTCACGTTGCTTACCCCAGCGGCGCAGTACCTCAGAATGTCCACGGACCAGCAGCAGTTTTCACTTGCTAACCAGGCAACTGCAATCGCGCGATACGCAGAAGTTAGGGGATTCGAGGTCGTACGGACCTATCAGGACGCCGGCAAGAGCGGCGTTTTACTCAAGCACCGAAATGGCTTGAGGGATCTGCTTGCGGACGTAGTGAGCGGGAACGTGGACTACAAAGTGGTCCTTGTATACGATGTCAGCCGTTGGGGAAGATTTCAAGACGCGGACGAAGCCGCTCACTATGAATTCCTGTGCCGGGATGCCGGAGTGCAAGTCCGATACTGCGCGGAGCCATTTGAGAATGACGGCGCCCCACCTCATTATCTCGTGAAAGTCCTAAAGAGAGTTATGGCGGCTGAATACAGCCGCGAATTGGGAGTCAAGGGCTTTGAATGCCAAAAGAGGTATGTCAAACAAGGATTCCGGATGGGATCGCAACCTGGTTATGGATTCCGCCGGATGGCAGTATCGGCCGATGGAAAACCGAAAGGACTATTGAAGCCTGGGGAGTTGAAAGCCTTAATAACAGACAGAGTGACTTTGGTGCTCGGGCCTGCAATGGAAGTACGCAATGTGCGAAGAATATACGCGATGTGCCTAAGGCAACGCATGGGTCGTTCCCAGATTGCGCGGGAGCTAAATCAGTCGGGCAGGAAGCGGCAAGGTTTGCCCTGGACGCGGGATTCGGTCGACGAAATTCTTACAAATCCGAAATATGCCGGATCTTGCGTTTGGAACAGGACGACCCAAAGACTTGGCACAAAAGCGCGGCACGTTGCGCCGGAACACTGGCTGTCGAAATCAAATGCTTTCCCTTCCATTGTGAGCAAAGCAAGTTTCGATCGAGTTCGAGCACGTTTCGCACGAACTTCAGGAAACATTTGGTCTGATCAAGAATTGGTCAGCAAGCTCAAAGTGCTCCTGGCCAAGAAGGGATACTTAGCACAGCGACTCATTCAGCACACAAACGGTATGCCTGGCGTAGCTACATATTTCAGACGGTTCGGAAGGTCTGAGGGAGTTTATGCACTCGCTGGATACCATCCTCCGAAGACCCTTTTCAAAAGGTCAATCAGCCGGCTTAATTCCTTGCAATTGCGAGATCAGCTCATCCGCGAGATCACGAATCTGTTCCCCGGGAGGGTTAAGCTCTTTCAGTCGCCCGGACACCTAAGGGCAATCTTGCAGTTGGATGATGTCCCCGTCTCTGTGATTATTTGCCCAACTCGGCGGCACCGACGTGATACTCCTTTCTGGGGGCTTGTTCCCGTTCTCAGGGAGTCTGGATACATCACTCTGGTTTGCATGCTGAAGGGCGGGAATAATGGGTTCGACAGCTTTCATCTGTTTCCGCACATCGACAAAGTAAAGCCGTGCCGCCTGCGAGAGGACAGTAAATGGTTGTCGCGAGGAGAACGGCTAAAGGATCTAACGCAGCTTTGTGATATGGTCCTTCGCTTGTCGAGCTGGCGCTAACCCGAACGCGAGAGGTTCTCTTCGCCGTCATTATAGGCGGACAAGCCTCTTCAGAGGAGAGAGGACGATTATGAGTTCTGGCCTGCCTGCAGCGCAGTACGTGAGAACGTCCAGATCGTACGAAGATGCCTATATCGACCATCAGAAGGCCGTGATTTCGAAATACGCAAGAAGCCATGGCTTCAGAGTCGTCACCACGTATGAGGACCGGGGGCGAAGCGGGCTCGTATTAAACCGCCGGCCCGGATTGGCACGACTGCTGGACGACATTGTAAACGGCCGCAACGCCTACGAATGCGTTTTGGTCTACGACATCAGCCGGTGGGGCCGCTTTCAAGATGCAGATGAGGCAGCGCACTACGAATTCATCTGCAAGAGGTCGGGTGTCAATGTTTGCTATTGCAACGAGGGTTTTCCGAATGATGGTAACGCGCTCAATACTGTCTTGAAGAACTTGAAGCGGAGCGTGGCTGGCGAGTTTAGCCGTGAACTTAGCGAGAGAGTCTACCAAGCTCAAAAGCGGCAGATCCTGCTCGGTTTCAGAATGGGAGGAAGTGCCGGATACGGCCTGAGGCGATCCATGATTGCGCAGGATGGAAGGCGGTTGCAGACGCTCATTCAAGGACAATGGAAATGCAGCAAACTCAACCACACAATCCTGATTCCCGGCCCTAAACGTGAAGTGGACTTAGTGAGGGAAATTTTCTCAATGGCGGATTCGAAGGGTATGAAGTGTAGCCAGATTGCTTGCGAATTGAACCTTCGAGGAATCCCCTGCGCAGCAGGGAAACCGTGGGGATATTATGACATTGAACGAATGTTGCAGAACCCTAAGTATGTCGGATGCAATGCGTGGTCAAGGACATCTGGCAAACTCGGCCTTCCTCGCCGCTCGGTTAGTCCGGAGAACTGGATTACCAAACCTGACGCTTTCGTTCCGATTATCGACCAATGTACGTACGACCGCGTCCAAGCGATTCTGAGGCGCAGAAACCCATGCAAGTGGACCGACGAAAAGCTTCTCCGGTGCCTGAAGAGGCTTTTGGCGAGGAAGGGCAGGTTGAGCCAAGACATCATAGACGAAGCACCTGGTCTTCCATCGTCGGCCACCTTTTATGCGCACTTTGGCCCGCTCAGGCGGACATATCCGTTGGTTGGGTATAAGCCTCGAATGGGGACTTTCTCGAAAGTCCTGCGTCGTGACCAAACTGAGAAGCTTCGTTTACAACTTTTCAAACAGATTCAGGTACTCTTCCCGGACGACGTCAGCGTCTTTCACCAAACAAATAGAAGGCGGTCAATTCTTAGGCTGGACAATGGGCTCAGTGTTTCGGTTGTCATTTGCCGCAGCCGTCGACTGCCGACAGGTGAGCTGGCGTGGAGGCTTTACCCCACTCGTTCAGAGCGCGACTACATAACGTTACTCTGCAGATTGAACTCGAAAAATGACGGATTCCGTGACTTTCACATACTTGCAAGGCTAGACAAGCGTTCTTGCTTTTCATTTACTTCTCGAAGCAGCTGGCTGCGGAAAACGACGAGACTCGCAGATTTAGCGGCCTTCTACGAACGAGCAAAGATGCTTGGAAGAATTCAGGATTGAACTACACGTAACCCGTGGCTTTCGGCATATCTTGCAATGACGTGGGCCTGGTTCTCCAGCAAGTACTCGTATCGATCAGTTGATGTTCGCAGGTACTGCGCCGCAGGGATCGGGGGGCGGCGGCCCTAAAGTCTCCTTGCGATCTACGTATCTGAATCTTAGGTCTTGCGGGAGGCAATGACGTGGTTGACGACCTCGAAGAATCCGCATACGTCGTGGAGTGGTTGTCCGCGCCTAAGCCAAGGATCGCCGAGACATAGATGGAATCTTCTCCAGCGATCCACGTTGGGGAGAATATGGAAATCGAGGAACGATCGGTTATCTTCATCCAGCCGAGCCAGTAGGGTTACGAGCCTGGACTCGTGACGCACAGGATCGAGCTGCCACCGTACCGACGCTCTCCAGACGCGGACGCAGCGGGCAACCAGCACGGACACTATCAGCCCGCTCCTCAGTCTGAGTCTGCTGCGCCATCTACCTCCGCGACGAAAAACGGATACCTCGTCAGGAAACGTCGCCGCGATCTGGGCCATGAGCTCGTCGCGCAGGGCTTGTGTCCTACGACGAAGATCAATGGGGCCGAACTGCTCCGGGCGGCCATATCCAATTAGTTCGTAAGCTCTGCGCAGACTTCCGAAGCGGAGGCGGTAGGTGGAAGGGGACGGAACGTCAGCAGAGCTCTTTATTAGATGGAGAGAGAGTCGCCCTTTCGAGGCCAGCCTCAGTGATCACTTCAAAAGCGGCCAACGGTTATCACTTCAAAACCGGCCAACGGGATTGGCCGTCCAGGACTGAGAATGTTCTAACCTGCCGCCTCCTGTGGTGGCAAGTCGGTTTTGGTGCGCCAACTCCGAGGGCCGCATTTGAGCACGTGGCCGTGGTGCAGTAAGCGGTCTAGCATCGCGCTCACGGCGGCTGCGTCTCCCAGCAGTTTGCCCCAGTCTTCCACCGGGCGGTTGGAGGTCAGCATGGTGCTGGCGCGCTCATAGCGGCGCATGATGATCTCCAGCAACTCTTCGGCGGCGGTGAGCGGCAGCTTGCGCATGCCGAGATCGTCAACGATGAGCAGGGGCACGGTCACCAGGAACTCCATGTGCTCTTTGCGGGTGCCGTCGAGCGTGGCTTCGGCGAGATCATCGAGCAAGGCGTGGGTCTCGCGATAGAGCACGCGGTATCCCTGTTGGATGGCGGCTTGGCCGATGGCTTGTGCCAGGTGACTCTTGCCGGTGCCGGGTGGACCGAGAAACAGGGCATCTTCGTGGCGCGAGATGAAGGTGCCGGTGGAGAGGTCGAAGACCAGGCTGCGATTCATCTTCTTGTTGAAAGCGAAGTCGAAGTTGTCGAGAGTCTTCTGGGAGTCGCGGAACTGAGCTTGCTTTTTCCGCCGCTCCAGCAGGCGTTCTCCACGCAAGGCGAGTTCGTCGGAGACCAGGCACGACAGCAGGTCGATGGGGGCGAGCGGTTCGGCCTGGGCCTGGCGCAGGCGGGTCTCTAGCACGGCGGCCATTCCGCCCAGGCGAAGTTGTTTGAGAGCACGATCGAGTTCGATCAGATTCATTCTTCTATCTCCTTAGTTCTGTAGTTGATGAAGTCGCGGTACTGGACTAACTCGCGGATCAGAGGATCGACTTGCTGCAAACTCAGTGGGGCTTGTGGGCAGCGTTCCAGATAGCGGCGGACGAAGCGGTATTCATGCACTCCCATGTCGAGCGCAGCGGCGCAGGCTTCATCGACCGCCGCGGTGCCGTATTTCTTGGCTAGGGAGAGAACGCCGAGAATGCGGCGCACACCGACCTCGCCTTGCTGGTGGTGGATGGCATCGCAGAGCGCACCGATGTGCGACCCAGCACGACCCGCTCGCCACAGCAGTTGTGAAGTGCGCAGTGGTGTTCGCTTGGGGTGGTCATCTTCTTTAATGCGATACCAACCGCGCTTCTGGCGCACGTGTTCGCGCAGCAGTTGGCCGGTCTTAGGATCGAGCAGACGAACATACAGCTCATCCCACTGCACGCGCAGCACGCGCCCGATCCAGCCTGGCGGTGCGCCGTAGTAGGCGGCTTCGACTTCGACGCAACCATCCAGATGCACGATGCGCTCGCCGTACTGGTAATAGCGGAACGGCTCCAGCGGGAGCGGCAACAATGTGGGTTTCTCTTCGGCAAACATGGCGGCGACCTGCCGTTTGGTGGTGCCGTGGATGCGCGTGTCGGCCCAGCGTTGCTCCCAGCGATCTAAGTAAGCTTGGGCTTCTTCCAGACTCTCGAAGCGCAAGCCTTTCAGCGGTGTCTTTTGCGCATGGCCAACGCCGGATTCGACTTTGCCTTTGCGGTCGGGATCTTGAATGCGACACGGCATGGCCACCGCACCGTAGTGCGCGAGCACATCGCGATAAAGAGGATTGAGAGCGGGATCGTAAATGTCGGGGACAAGCACGCCCTCGCGCAGATTGTCGAGGACGACGATGCGGGTGGCTCCGCCCAGCCGGCGAAAGGCGCGTTCGTGCAGTTCGGCCCAGATGCGCGAACTGGAACGAAACGTCAGCAGACGAACCGACTTGCGGCTGCAGCCGAGCGTCATCACGAACAGCCGGGTGCGCCGATACTTGCGGCTCTCGGGATCGCGCACCATGGGACCGGTGCCGTAATCGACTTGCGCCTCCTGGCCCGGCGCGGTGACGATCACGACGCGGGCTTCGGGCGTTTGCGTTCCGCGCCGCTTGCGCACGAAGCGTTGCACGCTTTGGTAGCTGTTGGCGAAGCTGTACTCGGAAACTAAGTCCTGCCAGATGGCCATGGCATTGCGTCCGCGGCTGATCCCCAGGTCGATGGCTTCCCGGTACGGCTCGCAGGCGCTGGGGCCGGAGACCACGGTAGAGTCGGTGATCACCTCGTTCTCGTTGGCCGGTTTTGAAGTTGGTTTTGATCTTCCCTTATTGGAAGGGTTTTCGGAGTTGGGGTTGGGGTTGGGGTTGCAGGCATCGGGAATCACCGGAATGGCCGATTTTGCCGCACCGAAGCCGGTGATCACTTCGTTGGCCGGTTTTGGTTCGCACCGCCCCCAGCCACTGGGCGGACGCACCGCAATCCCCGCCGCTTTCAGATATGCGCTGGCGGTTTCGCGACGGACATGGGTCGCTTGCTGGATGCGCCGCAGCGACCAGCCCAGCCGTCCCAGAGCTAAGACTTGTTGTTTCTTCTCTTCATTCAAGACATTGGCCATGCCCACGGAGCCTACAAGCCTCCGCGGGATTCAATGTCCCGGACGCTACTCTCGTTGGCCGGTTTTCAGGTGATAATCAGTGGCCGGTTTTGGGTGATCGCTGAGGCCAGCAATGCCCGCAGGTCGTCCAGCACATCCTGATCCGACTTGTTGAATGTGCGCGCCTGCAAGATTCTCTGCGCCTCCGAAAAAGTCCAGTCGTCGATAATCGCTTCGAAGGCTCCGGGGGTGAGAACCCACTCTGATTTCGGCAGCCTCACCGGCGGCGTGGACAGTTTGCATGATGTTCGACCGAAGGCGTGGCAGCCGACGTATTTCAGACTGGTAAGGACGGCGTAGACTGCCTGGTAGTCCCATTCGGAAGCGCCGAGGTATCCGACGGCTCTGCGATTGAGTTCACGGGCAATCGCTGGAATCGATAACTTTTCAGAGACCAGCATCCGATAGATGTCCTTCACGGTCTGGACCTCGTGCGCGGGACCCGGAACGAGGATGACGCGATCGGTCGTGATGCTCTTTCGCTCACCTGACTCGAGTTGCTGCCTGGGCGTCCCGCCGGCGGAGACTAACATCCTCCGCAAACCATAACCCGGGACGCCCCCTTGCTTGAAGCCGAGACGTGCGAGTCGCTTCTGACCTGCCAGAACCTTCACGCTCAATTCGCGGCTGTACTCACCGGCCATCGTTCTCTTGAGCGCCTTCATAATGAGGCTCGGCAGACTTCCGTCGTTCGCAAACGTCTCAGAGCAATAGTGAACAGGTACCCCTGCGGACTTGCACAGGAACTCGTAATGCGCTGATTCGTCCGTGTCCTGAAACCGCCCCCAGCGGCTGACGTCGTAGACGAGGATGGCCTTGTACGGTGCGCTCCCGGCTACGACATCTTGGAGGAGTTGGCGGAGACCCACCCTGCTCTTGAGAATCAGACCGCTCCGCGCGGCGTCGGAGTAGGTGCCGGCGATCTCGAAACCGTGGGACTCGGCGTAACCATGGATCGCCGCAGCCTGGTTTTCCAGTGAGTACTGCTGGTGTTCGGTTGACATGCGAAGGTACTGAGCGGCGGGGACGAGAACTTTAGTATCGGTCATGGTGCCCTCCTGAAGAGAGACATCGACCGAATCACACGAAGCTTTAGGAAGATTCTGTGGAAAACTTGGCCCCGAGGGCGCTTCCTTCTGTGAGGTCATGGCCACGAGCAATCCTGAGACAGGGGCGGCAACGACACCTGTATTCGGGGATTCCAGGCCGAACAGTATGGGCGCAGTTACGACAGACGAAGCGTCCGTCCTTGTAGGCGATCATCGGCCTGCATTCGATGCCGATCAAGCAATGTGGACAGCGGATAATGAGGATGGTGTCTGTCACGTTTCGCTCCATTCATCCGAGGATAGCGTAGCACGCTTAATTCCATGCACCTCTTAGGGGAAGTCCAAGCATACTCGGCGCATCTTTACGATTTTTGCCGTGCTCGCCGCCGACATATCGGCTGTGTGCCGACAGTTCGGCAGCATGAGTCTTGCTTTCGCTGGCTGTGTTACGAATACCGGACGAAAAACTATTAAGGCCTTTGCTCCGAATTGATTTCTGGGATGATTCTTTCTTGGAGAACTCGACACCAAGCCTTCCCCTCAACAGAACTAAGGCGCGTCGTAGCACACGAATCCCTTGCGAAATTCACGTCACACTCGTCAACCTCGATCCGCTTCACCCCTTTTCCGAATCTTGCCAGCTACTACTCGTGAATCTGAATGGCTGCGCGGCTCGCTCTACTCATCCCGTCGAGATCGGGACCGTGGTCGAATTACGGGGTCTCCCCAGTCGGAGCGTGACCGCCCAGGTTGTCACCTGCTTCTTGCTCGGAGAGTACGAGAGGATTTGGCTGTTGGGCTTGGAGCTGCATACCCCTGGGAATGCGTGGGGCATTGAAGACGTGCCAGAAGATTGGACGTGATAGATTCTTCAGTGAGTTGATGACGCGAAACCCGTCATTACGACCTTGAAGTCGGTCACTGGCCGAGGCAAAGTTGCCGCGTTCTCGCAAGGATCAGAGAGCCAAAAGCCGATGGAGAAACGTCGCGACCACGGAAACTAGCAGGATGGCAAGGATGTGCATGCCAGAGACAAACCTCCAAAGTCTTGGTGTCCTTCTTGCTGGCCATTTGTGGTTAGCCAGTTATTATGCTCTTGTATCCGCCAACGACACTAGGAATCCTCCAGGCGCCGTGTGGACGGAGAACTTGGGGAAAACTTGAGTCATGCAGTTAGAAGGAAATGGCCAGTGTTTGCTGATCGTGAGCGAATAACGGCCCAAGTGGAGGTTATTTTGGGCCAGAAGTCGGCTTCTTGGAAATTGGATGAGCCCACGTCCCCGGCTGGTACATTCTTCGCGCAGCTTATAGCCATTTGCCCACTCCGCCATAATGGGAACACGTGCCGCGTCGGCTCTTGCTGAAGCTGTAGGTACCGTCTCGGCATCGTGCGGTAGCATCCTTGGGTGGCGCTGAGCAATTCTCGGGACGTGGAACCGTCTGACCTTTGCTATTGACGTAAGTTCCGTTGTCCGTGCATTTCGCCTTCGCCGAGCCATTTTGCGCCGCACCGGATTTCTGTGCTGCAGGCGAGCCGGAACTAGGTGCCTGCGCGGGTGTTTGGGTTAGGAGTTGCTGCGAGAGCAAGAGAGATAACGACAGTATGGAGATCACTCTGCGCAAGTGCATGGTTTCATCCTTCCATCCCGCGGTTCAGCAACTCTATTTCCCCACTCCCGTAAGGGAGAACGTTCACAGTGAAGTTGGCTTGGCGCGAGAGACGCTGGAGCCGGGAACGCGCGAACACCCCTCACGGCTCCAGCATGTCTCGCCCGGTGATTTTATTCTGGTACCGGCGCTGCGCTAACGCCACCAACGTGCCGAGCGGTTCAACGGACGTGCCAGTGACAGGCTGTGTCGTCTCGTCGAGAATGCCGCTCATCCGTTCGGCAGACAAACTCAAACACATCGGCCAAGGGCGGGCACGCGAACGCCTGTGCGAAAGGTGAGGACCTCAAATGAGTGGAAGACACGGAAACACCGGTTGGTCCAGCGGACGACCTGCATCCGTTCCACCCGCCATACCATCTGCGTTCGAGACGCGCGCCAGTGAGTTGGGACTCACCGCGCCGACCTACGTGGAATCTCTCGAACTGCGCCGCTGGTGCCAGGACAATCGGAACAAGTTTTATGTCCCAGAGTGGCTGCTAAAGACTTGGGGCATTTCTGTTAACTCCGATGTATCGTAAGACGCCAACATTGGATTGGCGGCAGGCGCAAAGCCGATACCACCCGCGCCGCAAGGAGCCATCCTGACGACGCGGCTGGCGATTGGGGAGATATTCGGGCGGGAATCTCGCGGCGATGAATTAGGCCGAGTCGGTACGGTCTCGTACCGTTGGGGGCTGGGCCGCGACGCATCGAGACAGTTCCTGTGGCGTCGTCTATACTCTTGTAAATCTGTCTTGGGGCGAAACATCTGTGCGGAAGGTGTTCAAGATGGGTACCGTCTCCCGTATTGTCCGGGTTCTCGTGGTGGAAGACTTCGAACCGTTTCGGCAGCTCACTCGTTCAATGCTGGGGAAGAGGTCTGACTTGCAGATCATCTGCGAAGTATCCGATGGACTGGAAGCGGTGCGCAAAGCCGAAAAGTTAAAACCGGACTTGATCCTGCTGGATGTCGGACTGCCAACGCTGAATGGATTCGAAGCTGCTCGACAGATCCGCACGGCTTCGCCAAACTCCAAGATAATCTTCGTAACCCAGGAGTCAGCTCCTGCCATAGTGGAAGAAGCACTCGTCCAGGGGGCTATGGGCTACGTTGTGAAGACGGTGGTCGCAAGCGATCTACTCACCGCTGTGGACGCAGTGCTTGGTGGTGGGCGGTTTTTCAGCGGTCGATTGCCGTCTCAGGAGTTTGCGATCCAACCTGGGACTGCTACAGGCGATTAAGCGGCCGCCGAAACTGATGCGGCGATTCGCTTCCCGAGTGACCGCAACTCAGCTCCTGTTGTGGTAAACCGCGAGAAGCCGCAATCCAAGCAGACCAATATCTTTGGGAAAACCAGCACGCCAGGATTATCCACGCGCATGGGGCCGCTGAAATGAATCATCATCTCGGTAGTGAATTCGGCTTGATTGAGTGATGCGCACGATGGGCAGGACACAAGACCCCCCCGACGTTAGCAGAGTACTCAAGGCCAAGCGACTTGTCTGTTCACAATTGCACACCATAGGTTCGACCACCGGTGCTGCGCTAACACTACCAAGGTGCCGAGCAGTTCAACCAACGTGCCAGAGACAGGCTGCGTCCTACAGCCGATACTGTACTCACAAGAACTCACAAGATAAAGGCCCACAACTACAATTCCGGCCAATCGAAGCAGGCATCCTCGGTATGAAAGGTGTTGTGATGGCTAACGACAACCACCGGAGTGCGCCAGCCATCCGGGTTCTGCTGGTGGAAGACTTCGAGCCGTTTCGCCGAGCCATCCGTTCAATACTGGGCAAGCACAGCAGCTTGCAGATCGTCGGCGAAGCCTCAGATGGTTTGGAAGCGGTGCGCAAGGCCGAGGAGCTGCAACCGGACCTAATCCTGCTCGACATCGGTCTGCCAACATTGAACGGGATGGAAGCCGCTCGACGAATCCGCATAAAGTCACCGCAGTCCAAGATCATCTTTGTTACGCAGGAGTCCTCCGCCGATGTGGTAGAAGAAGCACTGAACCTGGGCGGGGTCGGGTACGTCGTGAAGACCAGGATCGCAAGCGATCTACTCGCCGCCGTGGACGCAGTGCTTGGCGGTGGGCAGTTTGTCAGCGGTGAATCGCCGCGTCAAGAGTTCACGACGCAAGCTCAAACTGCCAGTTGGGATTAAGCAGCAACCGAGAGAGATCCCGCGATACCCTTGCGCAGTAACTGCCGTTGGGCTTCCGTGATAGTAAACCACGCAGCGCCGCAATCCACGCAAACAGAAATCTGCGGACATGCCATGATGCCGGGGTTATCGAGATGTTTGAGACCGGGGAAATGGATCATCATCTCGCTGCTGAATTCGGCTTGATCGAGTGATCCGCATGATGGGCACGACATAAGCACTCCCTCATCAAGCGAGCAGTATACACAAGCTTTGTTGCGTGTTCGCGAATGGCTAGTGCACAAGAAGTGACAGGCGGTATGATGGCCTACCCGTAGAGCCATGCGTTTGGGGCGGTGTCATGTTGAGGATCACTACCGCATCACGTTTCGTCTTCCATTCGCCCATCGATGTACAATGCTTCCCATGGCGCGCCGCCCCGATCCGCGCGAAGTTGAGATGCTGAGTAGGGAGAATCTCGAAGAGCTGCGGCACAACCTGGCCCATCTCAGCCTGCCCGCAGTTCGTGAATTCTATGAGCGAGCGCATCAGGACTGCCGACTGATCCACGAGCTGCCCAGCCCGAAGAAAATCCAGACCCTGGTGACGATATGGAAGCAGCTTTGGAAGTGGCGGTGATGGGATCGAACTATGCGCCAATGCCCGTGACATTAACTCATCCAGCACTTGTCACCGTTGAAGGTAGCGCTAGAATTTGGATGAGGCCAACATCATGACCGTTTCAGGGACACTGACAGCTCAACCCAAAGGACCGGGACAACCGACAGAGGGACCGACCGCAAGCAAACTAATTCCGCCCAAGAATAAGGAGGAGATAACGACGGCAAACCGGACAACGCTCTTAACGCCGTGATTCACCGCTCTGGGCTAGAACCGTATAACAATTTAGCCTTCTGTAGGGAGTTTTCGTAGTCGCGTTGACATTCGGCGTCGGCCCTGTGCTGTTCTTCTCTCAGATGGTTCATAATTTCCCGGTCACCTGTTCGCATTCCTGGTTGTCCCTTCGTCGGCACGCTGTTCGCTTCCCACGATTCGTCGAAGCGACTTGCTGCCCGGCTCTTACATCTATCCAGCTCTGTCTGAGCTTCTTCTACCGCCTTCGTCAGACCTTCATGTTGCTGAGCGCGTTCAGCCTTCATGCTCTCGACTTCTTTTTTCAAAGCATCGACCTCACTCTGGCTAGCGCATCCGGCGAGTAGGAGCGACAGTAGAACAGGTGCGAATGATCGGATCGTCATGAGTTCCTTCGCTTTATTTTTTGGAATCTATGCCAACCGATTGCTGACACTTCCGTATCGCGGCAACGTTTTCCTCGTACTTGCCGCTGCTACCAGGGTCCCTAAAGCTTTCAATGGCTGCCGTCGTGTTGCAAAGAAGACGAAGAGCCGCATCCGGTTTCCCAGCGATCAGGAATAAGCGCGCAGTGTCTCGCTTCTCGCATTCGCGTTTTCCGTCGGCATCACTCACGGGTCCTTGAACCGCACATGCTGTGACGGGCCCGCTGGCGACGGCAGTATCAACAGCGCTTGGCTTTTGATCTTGAGCCGAGACTCCGGCACAAAGGGCCAGGCCCAATACAACGGTGGTAATAGTCTTCATCGTCCCCTCTTGCACCTAAACAAACCGGATCGAGCGAACGACAGCGAGTCCCCCATCGTTCTCTCAGCGAGCCCGGTGATTTTAGTCCGGCACCGGCGGTGCGCGAACAACACCAACGTGCCGAGCAGTTCAACGAACGTGCCAGAGACACGCAGTCTGGCGTGGGGATAACATCCAGTCGCCGCACGGGCCGCCACGATTCCATCTTTCAGAGAGAGGCCGATGATGAAGCTTGCCGTCGCAGGAGCACTGCTGGCGTGCGTCGCGTCTGCATCGGCGCAGAAGCTCACCGTCACAATCATTAACCGCCAGGACAGCGAAACCGATTACACCTACGTCGTGCCGGGACACTTTAACTCGCAGTCCAATGCCACTGCAAACTGCTACGGCAGCGACACTAACGTAAACTGCACCGGGTCGTCCACGACCAACGGCTCAATCATGCCTGCCCAGCAGGTGTCTTACCATGTGCGCGGTGCGACGTTCACCTTGCAGTTGCCCGATGGCCGCACTGCTGTGGTCAACTGCGAGAGCAAATTTAGGGAGCGCATGGCCGGGCCACGGGGTAACCATAGGAGTTGCCGGATGCCGCTTGTGGATGAGATCCAGGCTGACTTCCACGGTGACAACGCGAAGCTGGAATGGGAAGTGAGTCTCGATGGAAAGAAGATGCAGTCGGAAACGTACAAGGTACTTGCCATCCTGGGGAAGCCGAAGACCAACCAGAAGTGATGTCGCATGGTTGTCGGCGATTCTCGCGCTGCACGGGCCGAACACTTCCCCAGGTTACTCACAGGTGGAACGAGACCCTGACTGGTATCGTCAAACGAGACTCCAAAGAACAGCCCGATTTTCCGCCTCAGTTCCCAAACCTTTTTTCGCACATGTTGTATGTCTTCACCTCGGGAATAGCCTGAAGTTCGCGCCCATCGCTAGACCAGGCGTCTTTTGAGGCCTTCAGTTCTTCCAGGAATTTGACGCCGCCGTGATCGCTATCAGGCTTGTCTTTGAACCCCGCATTACGGCCATCTTCGAAGAATGATTGATAGTAGGCAACGACGCCTGGTAAATAGCCTACAACTTGCTTCTCTCCTTTGTCTTTGGCCTTGCTGTTATCAGGCTTGAACTCATAGATAACTAGATGACCGCTTTGGACAGTCACGAGATCAGGACGTCCGTTTACGCCAGGAAAATTCTTATCACAGACTTTTGGATCGCCTCCATATTCTCCGCACATATCCTTGTGTTTTTCCTTGCCATACTCAATAGCATACTGGACGAAGGGGTGATTGGAGCCCTTCAAAACGACTCCGTCCAGTAGTCGGTTGAGGTTGTTTTCCTCTTTTTCAACATTGTCGAATATTTCCTGAGCCTTCGATCTATCTGGCCCTTCCATCAGCTTCTTTGCGGAGTTCTTCAGCTCGGGTGCATCTTTACCCAGTAGCTGTTCAACAATTCCTTTCTCACGATTTTGAAGTTGCGAACCGATATTGGCGGCGAACTGCTTGTCCTCCGCAGAGTATGGGTCCATCTCTCCGCAGTATGCCTCCCATATTCTGTCCAAATCCTCGGCGTCGAGGCGGTATAGGGCCTGTGCCTCGTTATGGAATCGAGATGCCAGACTCTCTAACTCGTGAATGCTATTTTGCGCATTTGCGTTGCCCGAACACAAAATGAGCATCAGGGAGAATACGAGCAGCTTGAAATGGTTTGCTTGTGACATGGCCTGATCTCCTTTTTTCTGAGAAATGACAGCGGGGCCTATTAGTTAGTGATCGCCGCCTCCAAACCGTTTCAAGCAATAGCGTTTATCGCCGATGGGCGAGTTGGCACATTTGGGTGCCCGCGTACCTTCTTTAATTGCTGGTCCATGGCGGACATGTGTTTGGAACCTCCGGGTGCGGATTATGGATGACACCGTTCCACAGCTCTCGGAGGTTGAGACATCTGTCATCCGATCACGTATAGAAGTGTCTGGTAGCATGCGAGGCGGATTCGCCAGGGCTATCAACGCTGAGCAACCTGCGCCATTGACGGAGCGACCGAACGCCTTGGGAATGTAGCCCGAATTGGGCGAATAGCGGCTCGCAGTCCGGAAGCGCGGGCCAAGCACTCGGCATCGCGGCGACGGCACGCCCAGGCAGAATCGGCATGGGACGCGTCGATGCAACGGGATGGCTTACGAGCGAGGTATTCTCGCAACAAGTCCAGCCGCTTCTAATGAACACCGCCACATCTGCAATTCGATCACGAATTGGTGTCTCGCGTTGGTATGCGGGCCGCATCCGCGAGGGCTACCGACCACACCCGAGACACTGGGAGGCACTGGCAGAACTGATCGGCTTAACCTCTCAAAGTCACTGAGATTTTCAGCAGGTATCTAGATCGGCTCTAGTCTCCTTATAGAATGTTCCCAATGAACACACCACTTGTTCATATCGACGCCGGAAGCTTTCAGAAACAGCTTGTACAACTCGCGGAGGTTGTCGCGCAGAAGGTAAAGAGAGAAGCACCCGGCCTGCTACCCGGAGTGCCCGCTTTCGTGTCCTTCGATCTTCACATCCTCTTGAGACAGGCCATGTATACGTACGATCTGTTCTTCTACCTCAATGCTGATGAACGGCGGGAGCAGGACTGCCATTGGCGGCCCGCATACAGCGTCGTTACTCTTCCTCTGATACGCAACATGATTGATTGCTTGTACAACATCACTTCGATTTTGCAGAATCCGGGAGCGAATGGCAGCTGGTTCCGAATGAGTGGATTCAAAAAGATGCTCGCTGCTCTGGATGAGGATGAAGCGAGATACGCCGGACGCCCCGATTGGGACCTTTGGGTAGGCAAGGGCCGAGACTTCCTAGACTTTGAAATTAGAAACCAAGGCTTGAACATGAAAGAAGTTCTCGCCCAGCCGGCATGGCCCACCCTTGGACAGTACATCCACCGTCAGCAACCTGGCGGCACATTCACAGCGCATCAAGTTTTTCTAAAGACCTTCATGCATGGTCCATGGCGCGAATATTCGGCTATGGCTCATGGCGGTGCGGATGGGTTGACGCCGGTGGCGGCGTACTACGTGTCCGATTCCCTGTTACATGAACAGAGAGAAAATATGGACGAACATCACCCCCGGCTGCTCTTTAAGCACATCACTCGGGCGGCCGCAATGCTGCTTTGCATTGTGACTGAGCTACAGGCGTACTTCCGCTTTGATGGGGCCAGGATCAATGAGCGCATACAAGAAGTCTGGCAGGCGTTGAACCCCGCCTTCGAGGTCAAAGAGTTGTACGACGAGCGATATGCGCAACTCATCAAAGACAGGAGAATAGAGCCTTAAGGCGTTGGTCACGGATCGAAGCAAAGCTTTGGGCTGCTGCGCCGACGACACGTGCGAGTCGAACGAATCATCTACATTGGCAAAGAATCGAACCGTCTCGAAGAAATCGAAGCGGGCATAATCCACTCACCGGAAAGCGTCTATACCGAATATCCAGATCCGCGACGAGACGAGTGGCAGACGAGAATTCTACCTGTACTGAGCAAAATCCCGGTAGAAGCCCTCATGAGGTTCAGCGGCAGATCCCGTTCGATGCTGGTGCGAGCGATGGCTGGGCGCAGTCGGCCACGGAAAAGGAATCAGGAACTTCTAAAGTCAATCCTCCACAGACTTGGGGTGATCTAGTGTTGAGCGACGCGCCTGGGGACGGGGAGTGCGAGATACCATTTGATCCATTTTGACAATTATGCTCGAAGTCCCACTAGGCGTTCTATCCCTTGGAATCTCGGATCATCGCGAATGCGATCGAATTGTGGGCAAACCCTTAGAAACACCAGCAATGTTTCACGAGTTTGGCAGGCGTTCTCCAGAGCCTCGATTGCGGCTCCTTGCTCTCCTATGCCTTCATAAACTACAGCTAGGTGCCATAGCGGAACATAACTTGTTTTGGATAGCTCCCTCAACTCCTCCAGTGTATTCAAAGCTTTTGCCCGTTCGTGGAACTTGCCTTGCACATGGCCGATGAAGGCTTTGAAAAATGCTGCGGGCCCGCCCAATGCTATCCCCTTTTCGTAGGCCTCAATCGCGGCAGCGTGCTGTCCCTTCTGTTCATAAGCGTTGCCGATGCTGAAATAGGACAGAATCATGCTGGGGTCGACTTCAATTGCTGTAAGGGCTTGGTGAATACAGCGATCATAATTACGCGTCAGTAACAAAACAAATGCCAACCCCGCATTCAACAATGGGGACATGGGATCGTGGCTCAAGGCTTCAGTTGCTTCCTGAATCGCTGCTTCAACGCGACCCGCCTCAGCGAGAAGATAGGAGTAATGATAGTGCGCCGTGGTGCAATTTGGGTTTAGCTCGATTGCTCGTTTATATTCCTTTTCCGCGGCGACCCAGTTCCAGTCATAGTTCTTAAGAACGGTACCTAGTACTTCATGGCCTTCTGCCAGATCCGGATCAATCTCTAATGCGCGGAGCGCAGAGGCTCGTGCTTTCGGATAAGCCTGACTAGGATCAACCGAGCCGTAATAACATGGAACCGAAACGCATTCCGCCAGTTGGGCGTACGCTAGTGCGTAGTTCGGATCGATCTGAATAGCCCGTGTCAGGTACTCGATGCCACGCTTGAACCCCTCTCCAGTTCGCTTTTCGCACCACCTTCGCGCCCTGACATACAGTTGATACGCCTCTAGATTATCTGTGTACCTCTTAACTAGCCGGCTGTCGGTGTAGCCGCTTATCTTCAGGCGGAGCTTTTCGGATACCAGACGGGAGATGCTGTCCTGCACAGCGAAAAGTTCGTGGACATCGCTGTCATACTGATCTCCCCAAATCTCCTCACCGTTTTCCGTGTCCAACAAGTCCACATGCAGACGCAACTTGCTGGCGCGTTGCCAAATCCTGCCAGTCAGTACTGCTCTCACTCCGAGTCTGCGGCCAATTGCCAATGGATCTCTGCTCTGGCTCTGTTCGCCATCAGCGCTCCTCCATGAGATGACACGAAGATGGGGAACCTGAGAAAGCGCATGGATCACGCTCCCAGGGATCCCAATTGCCAGGTAATCGGTACCTGGATCACAACTTTCGGTCTCGAAACGAAACACTGCGACCGAGTCGAGCGGCGCGCTCCCAGTTCGAAGCTTCGAGGGGAAACCGTCGACGGCAGCCTTGAAACGATAGCCCCGCCGGGGCAACGTCTCAATATATGCGGGCGTTTCGGCAGTGTCCTGCAATGCTTCCCGCAATCGCTTGATTGCATTGTTAATACCGTGGTCAAAGTCAACAAACGTATCGGAAGGCCAAATGCGTTTCTTTAGTTCATCGCGAAGGATCACCTTTCCTGGCTGTTCCAGCAGAATCTGTAGGACTTGAAATGGTAGCTCCTGCAGTCGGACTTTTGCCCCATCCCGGCGCAGCTCTCCCGCGGCGCGATCCAGTTCGAACGCACCGAAGCGAACGACCACCGGTGATACGTGGAAATCTGACAAAGAAGCCCCAAGGTCAGAACGGGATGGGATTTTAACACCGGCTGTTGGTTCCGTATAGGCAAAAGTCTCTTGTTCTGGAACCGCTCTGGAGAGCGACAAGAGCGATACAGGAGACGGCCGGAGGATTTACATGCCTCAGAGCTTTTGAGATAACCACAGGCAACCAACATGACTGGGGTTCCGCGAAATACTTGTTGGGAGAACGTACCTGAGAGGCAGCGGATTGTTATGAGATTTCTCGCTCTGGACAGTTTGGTCGTCGCTAGCATCCTCAGGACTGCGGAGGCAATCCATTGACTCAACGGAGACTATTCGGCGCGACTGCCATATTGTTTCTAGTCCACCAAATCGCGATTGCGGCAAATCCGGGATTCAAGCCAGCGGTGACCTATCCCGTCGGGTCAAACCCAGTAGCATTCGCAGCGGGAGACTTGAACGGCGACGGCCATATGGATTTGGTGGTTGTCAATAACGGCGATGCCGGCGCGGGTGACGATGGAAACGTCAGCGTTCTGCTCGGGAATGGCGATGGTACCCTCCGTCCGGCTGTGAACTCTTCAGCTGGGAAGAATCCATCAGCGGTTACGTTGGGCGATTTCAACGGAGACAACAGGCCCGACATAGTTGTTGTAAATACGAGTACCAACACGGTGAGTGTTCTGCTGGGCAATGGCGATGGCACATTCCAGTCGCCTACAACTTATTCAACCGGAAACGGACCCGTCGCGGTGGCGACAGGCGATTTCAACGCCGACAACAGAGTGGACTTGGTCGTGGCGAATTCCGTGAGTGGCAGTGTAAGCGTTCTCTTGGGCAACGGCGACGGTACTTTCCAGTCGCACCTGGACTACATGGGCGGATATTCGGGAGGTCTGGCGGTGGCCGACGTCAATGGGGATGGGAAGCTGGATCTAGCGGTCGCTAGCGGACAGAGTGTGACCATTCTCGCGGGAAACGGAGATGGGACATTTCACCAGGCGTGGGTCTCGTTACCGCTATTCCTCGGTTTCGAGACCGTGAGCGTGGGAGATTTCAACGGAGACTCCAAGCCTGACCTCATAGTGCAAGGCGCGGATTTCGGCAACGCGACAGCTTCCAGCGTCGTGATGTTGCTGGGCAAGGGTGATGGTAGCTTCTCGCCGGGGCCATCAATAGATACAGGCGATTGTCAAAATCGCGGACCGATAGCAGCGGATTTCGACGGAGATGGCAAACTTGATCTCGCTGTTTTTGCCGACGACCACTGCTTCCCCAGAACTACGGATGATCCCCGGATATTCGTTATGGCAGGCAAGGGAGATGGCAGCTTTCAAGCCCCGTTCATTCTCAACACGACCCAGTACGGATTGTTGGGGGCGGTTGACCTCGACGGCAACAAGTCGCCGGATTTGGTAGCAATTAACAGTATTGCTGCCAACACCATTAGCATCCTGCTGAACACAGCAGGCACCGATTTTTCGATCTCCGCATCGGCTCCTAACCCGGGCGTTGTCAGGCCAGGCCAAAGCGCTACTTCCACGGTGAGCCTCAGCCTGCTCAATGCATTCGACAACCCAGCCTCAATCACCTGCTCCGTGCAACCGGTACAGGCGGGTTCACCGACGTGCTCTCTCAATCCGAGCTCCGTCACGTTTGACGCCAGCGGCAAAGCTACTGCAGTGCTGACCGTGCTCGCTGGGGGCAGCCGGGCTTTGCGGTCTGACCATGGCCGCCCGCAACCTTTCCGATTCTTCTGGATACCGGCCGTGGGGCTCGCGTTTATGGGGATGGGGGCTGGCTGCAAGGGTTCAAATCAAAGAAAGCTTCTTACCCTTTTCATGGGTTGCTTTCTGCTCGCCGGATTGACCCTGCAATCAGGCTGTGGTGAGAGCGGCGGTGGCGCCGAGTCTCAGGTTTACACGGTTACGGTTACTGGTGCAGCGGCGTCCACGCAGCATTCCGCAACGTTGACGTTCACTGTCCAGTAAATACTGCGAAGGCAGAGGTAATAGGTGACGCGGACGCCCAATCCTGATCAGCGTCTCGGGTGGAGAACCGGCATAGCGATTGCTATTCTGTCACTGCTGGCACTTTGGCTGGCTTCCTGCGGTGGCAGTGGAAACGTATCCACAGCGAGCCCATCGCCGTCCTTCTTCCAGATCGTCGATGCGCAGAACGGTGGTTTCTCTTACGCCTATGCGCCATCAATCATTGTAAAGGATGGAACTTACCATCTCTTCTTTTGCTCGATGGCATTGTTGACACCGACATGGGATTCGATTCGGTACACTACCTCGAGCGACGGAGAGACATGGTCGACACCGCAGATCATGGTGCTGCCCAGCTTCGATAATGGAATGGACATGGCAGCTTGCGATCCGAGCCTGGTCTATTACCAGGGTTTTTACTACCTCTACTATTCCAGCGCGATGACGACAGCGCCTGACGTTTTTCAGACAATCATTCGGGTGGCCCGATCGGTCAACATCGATGGACCATACGCCACCTACACACAGCGAGGCACTTGGGAAGTCACGCCGGCAGATCCGCAGATCATCATTTCCCCAATGCAGATACACACCACCGACCCGCCGGGTTATGGAGCGGGACAAACCTCCGTCGTCGTGCAGAATGGCAAGCTACTGATGTGGTACACAGACGATTCGGTCTTCGTAGGAGGCGAGCCTTACCTGCAGACCTTCATGCTCGAATCGACGGCCCCCGTAAGCTGGAATCCCGGCGCCAGGCACGCGACCAACTTGCTATGGCAGGCTTCGATTGATGTGAAATACGATCCTTCCAAGAAACAATTCGTCATGTACCGCGTGGAGAATGAGTTTATGGCGAACGCATATCTCGGGCGCGCTTCTTCAAACGATGGAATTACCTGGACCAGTCCCGAAACGGTTATTCCTTCTTCGGAGTTTCCTCTGTACACACATGATGTGGGCGTTGCTGCCGACGAGACTGGGAATATTGTGAAATCGCACGCTCTGATTGGGTTCGGAGCTCCTTACAAGCTCGCCACTGTCAACAATTGGGGGCAATGGGATTTGTATGGCGTGTACGTGAATCCGCCATAGACGCGGGACGCAGCGCAATTCTGTTTTTTTTGCGAATGTTTTCTCGAGGTTGAGTGACCAAATCAACACCCCACGCGCGTCGTTTTCTCCCCAATATCTCCACATGTTTATCATCTAGCCAACAGAGTTGTGTCGTTTCATTTTCTCTATCTCCTATCCCCCCCACCGTTTGACCCCACTTTCCCGCCGCCCGTAAGATTCCCGCCCACCAGTAGCGGATTGGATTTCTGATCAACCGAATCGCGCACCGTCGTCCTCGACTGCGACCGCGATGGCAATCTGCCCTTCCCGCTCATTTAGCAAGTGAGGTTGACATTGGGTTTCCTCGCGCGGACAAGGCAGGTCTCTCGAATCTGCTCACTCGTGAGTTTCTTCTCGGACAGGAGTCGCTTGGCCACCGCCTCCACCTCTGGCCAGAATCGGGCTACGAGGTTCTCGGCGCGTAGCTGCAGCAAACGAAAATATGCCGCGAGTTCTTCGCCGCTCGCGAGGTGACTCAAAACCGTCACCGATTGCTCGTAGTCGCCTCGACCACCTGCCAAGCATCGCTTTTTGGTTTTTCGAAAGCGGACCGACGCGGCGTTGCCAGCGAGGCAGCACACCACGAACTTCTCTGCTTGCAGGGTCGCCCGGCCACTGTTCCCGCCACCTCTTTCTATTTCCGCGATGAACCTTGGCGGGTTTCGCACATGCCCTAAGGAACCGGTTCTAGGATCAGGGATGATCGTCACGTCGTCGCGCTTCTTTAGCTGACCGAACCACCAAGCAGCTACAGCGTGCCCCGCTTCGTGGTAAGCGGTATCAACCAAGTTCTTTCCCGCGGTCATTGGGCGCCTTTCTCGCAACGCGAACGACGTTAGCGCCGACATGAATGGCCGGCTGTGATGGGAATCACGAAGAATGCGGGTCCGCAATTGCGCTGAGGGTTCGTTGGCCCTCCGGTCTCTTTCGAATCGCGCTCAAGCTCCGAAGTGCCATGATGCTCCGGCAACAAAAGGCGGGGCCTGCGGACTTCATAATTGGCACCCCGACGGATGCGCGTTTCGTCGTCAATAGCAACGAGTACATGTCCGGAGGGCATCTTTAGCAACTCCAGGGCAGAAGATTACTTTCGTAACAATGAGACGTGAAAGCGCGCTACATGGCCATGATTCAGAAAGGACGGATTCGTAAATGATCGAAGGAACGCGCGTGCAGCCAGAGACGGCAGCGACGGTTGGGCGTTGGGCGTATATGAGCTGTCATTGCATCGTGAAAACAGGAAGAAGCGGCGTCACCATTACCTATGAGTGTGCGGCCTGTGGCAATAGCAATTTGAGGTTTATTCACACCTTGGAGAACATAGACACCGAGCAGCAGATTCAAGTTGGTATCGAATGCGCGGCGGCGCTTGTGGGTCCTGAGGATGCCCACATTCCGCGATTAGCAGAGAACGAAACGAAGCGGAAAGAAGTATGGCGTCAGCACTACGGAAAACCGGGGCGGTGCTCGACGGACGTTGAAGACCTGGAAAGGCGAGGCAAGCTGTGAGCATCTTTCATGGCGTGCATGAGGTCCGCTTATTCCGTCCCACCGGCGTGGCCGTGGGCTACTTTGACAATTGGGAGTCCGCGCTCCGTGCAGTGGAGAATGAGCCGACCCTTTACAAGGCCGCGTACTTTACCTTGAATCCACTGAAACTGCCGGAAGGCATCCCGGTCAACTCGGAGTCTCTTCGTTCGTCCGTAAACGCAGCAGGCGCGTCTGATATTGAGCGGCGCGTTTGGTTGCTCATTGACCTTGACCCACCCCGGCAAGCCAAGACGAATGCCACGGAGGAAGAGAAAGCCGGAGCGCGTGCGGAGGCCGAGCGAGTGCGCGAATGGCTCCGCTCACAGGGTTGGCCCGAGCCGATGCTGTGTGATTCGGGCAACGGCTGGCATTTGTTGTACCGCATCGAATTGGCCAACGATGAGGCGAGCGCGTCCTTAGTGCATCGGTTCCTGTCTCGATTGAAACAGCTATTTCCGATGGTTGACGCGGGAAACTCGGACGCCCCACGCCTCTGCAAACTTTACGGCTCATGGGCACGCAAGGGCGAGCACTCCGAGGAGCGGCCCTGGAGACGTTCGGCCATCGTGGAGGAAGGAAGCGAAACGGCTGTCACGGAGCAACAGATTCGCGCCTTGACGCCCGCGCCGCTAACTGTACAAGTCAGCACGCAGGCAGATGACGTGAAACTCTCTAGCCTGCTTGGATTCCTGGACTACTACGGCGTGGCTGTCCGCTCGGAGCCGAGAGAAGTGACCGGAGGGTGGCAGGTTGAGATTGAGTGCCCCTGGATGGACGAGCACAGTGACGAATCGCGCCGAGACACCGTGGTTAGCTTCGTTGCGGGACTCGGCAACGGCTTCCGGTGTCTCCACTCACACTGCGCGGACAGACATTGGCAGGACTTGCGTGCTGAGTTGGAACGACGGAATCCGGGCCTAGCGCCGTACTACGGCAAGCTGCCCGAGATGACCCACAGCAAGATTGCCCGCGCCTTCGTGGATACACACGACGACTTTGTGCGCGTCTATGACCAAGAGAACACAACCGGCGTTTGGATTCCCGGCAAACGGTGGGCATTAGGTGACCCTGGGGACGCGCTGCTTAGAGTGGCAATTCGCCGCTACCTGGACGAGCTGCATGACCGCTACAGCGTGCCCGAGCCGGGCCACAAAGACCCCCGCCGTGCATTGCAGCAAGCCGCGTTTGTGAGTGGGGTGCTGGCCGAAGTGAAGCCTTGGCTGCCCCCGAAATTGAGCCGGGACTTTGACGCGGACCCCACAATTCTGCCGCTGCAAAACGGGAAGGTTGCAGACTTGCGAGCCGGAGTGATTCGCGAGATGCAGCGCGAAGATTGTCAAACCCGGCGCATCCCGATTACGCCCGCCGATGTTCCCATGCATCGTTGGGACCGCTTTCTCCGTGAGATTACGTGTGGAGACGGTGAACTCGCGGCATACCTTGTGCGATTGATGGCCCTCTGCATCTCGGGCAGGGCACTCCATCTGCTGATATTTTTCCACGGTCGGGGAAGAAACGGAAAAGGCATTACGCTCCGATTGCTGGAGAAAATCTTAGGCCGTGAGCTATTCGCCGTCTCATTGAGGCCGGAGGACGTGGAGTTCCATCGCGGATCTGAGGACCGCAACAAACGTCTCATGGGCCGGTTGCGTGGAAAGCGGCTTGCGTACACCGGTGAGACTGTGAGCGGCGGCCTGGATTGGACACTTCTAAAAATGCTGACAGGCGGTGACACGCTCGCTGGTGCGAACCTGTACCGGGACACGGAAGGCTTTGCGCCGTCTCACACGCTCATTCTGACCACGAACGAAAGACCCGTTCTGCCGCCTACTGTGGCATTCAAAGAACGGCTCCGGTTTGTCCCGTTCAATGGAGACTTTACTAAGTCCAAAGACTTCACGTTGGAGGATGACTTGGCGCGAGAGATGCCGGGTATATTGTGGCAACTCATCAAAGCCGCACCCGGCGTGTTCGCGGACGGGGATAATGCGCCGTCATCTGTGCAAGAAGCAACGGCGGACTTGATGGACGAGAACGATGTTGCCCGCCCCTTCATCGAGGCGTGTTTGCTGGAAGACAAGGACGCCGTGACTCCATTGAGCGAGATAGAAGCGGCGGCACGGAAGTACCTCGGCGGCCTTGTGGTGGGAGCCGACGCCGTACTTGAGCGGATCATGCAGGGCATCAAGGCTAGGTGGTCACATGGGCGACGGCGCGTAGCTGGGTGCCCCAACCCCGTGCGCGGGTTATTAGGCGTCAGGGTGCGCCAAACATCGTAAGGGCGCGTACCGTGCCGCCTGTGCCTGGCACAAGCCATTGTTTAGGTTTTGTGAAATAAGATTATTAGTATCTATATTTTACGGCGTAAACAATGGAAACCGGCGGAAGCGGTGGCACAGGTGGCACACACACGGGGTGGTAGGGGGAGGGGGTCAAAATGTCAAACGACGATCTCATACCAAGCTCGTCGTGTGGGACATTTACATGAACGACGGCAATCTCAAATTGAGATTTTCATTGCAAACAAGGGGCTTAGTGTTGCGAAACGCAACAGTTGCTGACAGCGAAGCACTTTTGAGCGGTCCTAGTGAATTGCAACGAAGTCATACGCAATCTTGGGTGTTGGGAGCACCCGGAAACGAGTTCTAACCTTGGAAAACCAATGGCTCACCGCTACTGAAGCCGCCCACTATTTGAAGGTCAAGCCCCGCACCGTTCTGAAATGGGCGAAAGAGGGCCGCCTTCCCGCTCATCCACTCTCCGGGTCTCAGCGCATTACTTGGCGCTTCTTAAAATCCGAGCTGGACGGTGCTATGCTTGCCACGCCATCTGCTGCCGAACTTGGGAGGGTTCAATGCGCAGCAGAATAGAGACAGGAAGTGTTGTACAGGATAAGCGCGATAAGGTTTGGCGGTTCTATTGGTGGGAGAACGGTAAGCGGCGGTCAAAAGTGCTTGGCCGGTTTCCTACCAAAACAACGGCGTGGAAGGCTGCCAAGCCCCTACGTGATGCACTGGAATCGAAACCGCAAACCACATGCAGCGTGCCAACAGTAAGTATGTTGGTGGAGCAGTACAAAGCAGAGAAGATGCCGGACAGGAAAGACACGAAACGCACCTATCACTCCTGGATACGTGTTCACATCCTGCCGAAGTGGGGCCAAAGCCCAATCACGGACCTGCAGGCGCGACCTGTGGAGATGTGGTTGGATTCCCTTCCGCTTGCACCAAAGAGCCGCGTGCACGTTCGCGGGATTCTCAACTCACTTTGGAATTTTGCAATGTGGAAGCAAGCCATACCGATGCAGGTTAACCCAATCAGTTTGGTGAGGGTCAAAGGCGCGTCCAAGCGGAGACGGCAACCCCGTAGTCTCACGGTTGAGCAGTTCCAAAAGTTAAGCGCGGAACTGCATGAGCCACACAGGACGATTGCCTTAGTGTGCATCTGCTTTGGCCTTCGCATCAGTGAGACTCTTGCGCTTCGATGGTCTGACGTGGATTGGCTCAACGGGACGCTCCGCGTAGAGCGCGGCATTGTTGAGCGTAACGTGGACGACACGAAGACCGATGAGTCCCGCAAGTCTTTGGCTGTCGCGGGTGAACTGCTCGACCGGCTGAAGGTGTGGAAGCAAACCACGGAGTTTCAAGCGGACGGCGATTGGATTTTTGCCAGTCCGGTGAAACTCGGCAGACTGCCCTACTCCTACACCGGCGTATGGCGTGAACTGGACCGGGCGAGCGAAGCGGCGGCCCTTGGTCATATGGGCACACACACATTCCGGCACTCGTACCGGATGTGGATTGACGCGATAGGAACGCCGGTCGGGGTGCAACAGAAACTCATGCGGCACTCAGACATCCGCACCACTATGAATATCTACGGCGATGCGGCGACGGCGGATATGCGTGAGGCGCACGGCAAGATTGTGCAAATGGCATTGCGAGTGGAGTGAACGGCACGGAAAACGGCACGGGGGAATTCGTAACCTGCTGAAAGAATGGCTCCTCAGGTAGGATTCGAACCTACAACCCTCCGGTTAACAGCCGGGAGGCATACCCCGGAGCCGATGTACTCTCAATGACTTAGGCGGAGCGCTCCGGCGTCTTTGGAGTGCTTTCGGCGATAAACGGTTCCAAAAACGGTTCCAAGTTTGGTCGCGGAGAACCGTTCGTTTTCCTTGGGCCGTTGGCACTGGCATCGGAGGCCCAGAACACCTCGAATCGTCGCGCAAATAGATCGCAACCCGGCTACTGGAGTTCCTTCGTTCTTCGCTTTACAGACGGGTTCGTCCCCACTTCGCGTATTGGAAGTGAGAGCCGAAACGCAATGTGCAGGGGAATCGGTTTGGAAAGAACGAGGGCGGAGGTTATGTACCAGGCAGCTCTAGAAGAAGTCGGAAGATCAAAGCCTTAAAAGGGCCGCCAAACATAATTCAGACGTGAGCGCTTCGCGAACCACAGGTTAGTTACTGGTGGACGGACCGCTGAAGGTTGCGATTCGAGCCAGGTGACGAATCTTCCATTGGTCGGGCAGCCAATGGGATAATTCGCTCATTTTCGTCTGGGGCAGATTCATCAACAACGGCGTGAGATAGAGCTGCGGATCCACCTCGTGCCGACGACAGGTGCTGGTTAAGCTAGCCAGAATCGCCGCCGTTCGCCCTCCGCGAGAATTGCCGACGAATAAGGAATTCTTCCGATTTAGTACGACGCGCTTCATCTCGCGTTCGGAAACGTTGTTGTCTATCGGTTACCGCGCCGTCGGAACAAAAGACGTTCAGCTCAGCCCATTGGTGCAGGGCGTAGTTGATCGCGTCCGCCATGGGATGCTTCGGCAGCAGCTGTTCTTTCCACTCCAGAAGCTTCTCCCGCAGCTGGGTCTAATACCGGGGCGGATAGGCTCCTGGTTGGGTGATGGTCTATGCTGAGAGCTTCACCATTGCCAATCGAGCGGCCGACCTCGTCAAGGTGAAATGGCAGTCGGGACCGTCGGCAAATGTCTCTGAGCGAGATTTCCAGCAACGCGCGGCCGAACTCATCGCGGATCCGAATGGAGGCGCCTTGCTGGTCGACGACCCAGGCGTCGACGCCCTGTTTGTATCGGCAAAGCGAAAGATCGAGCGGACGTACACGACCGCCACCGCCATGCATTTCGCGCTGGAGCCAATTAACGCGCTTGCCTTCGAAAAGAACGGCGTCTTCGAAATCCACACAGGGAACCAATGGCAATCGGCGATTCTGCCAGTGCTGGCGAAAGCGCTAGGCCGCAGCCAGGACAAGATCGTGATTTGCAGCTATTTAATTGGTGGAGCATTCGGTCGCCGCCTTGACGGCGATTATGCCGTCGCTGCCGCCCTCGCCGCCAAGGCGGTCGGAAGGCCGGTCAAGATGATCTGCACGCGAGAAGACGACATGCGCTTCGACTGCCCGCGATCCGCATCGACGCAGGTCCTGCATGTGGCGTGGGTAGACGACAACCGCGTTGTGGCCATGGATCACCACGCGGCAGCCGGTTGGCCTACCGCTGACATCGCTCCTAATTTTATGCGTAGGGACGCCAAAGGCAATTTGTACGATCCCGTCGCGATCCAGGGCGCCGACCACTGGTACACGGTAGGCGCGCAACGTGTTCGCGCGCTTCACAACGATTTGGCCGATCGCACCTTCCGGTCTGGTTATCTGCGATCCGTCAGCTCTGGTTGGACTAACTGGGCTGTCGAGAGCTTTATGGATGAGGCGGCCCACGAGGCCGGTGTCGATCCGGTGAAGTTTCGGCTGGGCTTACTCGATGGTGCGGGCCGTAACGCCGGTTCGGCGCCGAATTCGGTGGGCGGCGCGCACCGGCAAGCGGCAGTGCTTGCCCGCTGTGCGCAAAAGGTAGGGTGGGGTGGCACGACCCCGAAGGACGTCGGCGTCGGAATCGCGTCAACCTTCGGACAGGAACGCGAGATGCCGACGTGGGTCGCCTGTGCTGCGCGCGTCCGGGTCGACCGGACGAACGGTCACGTCAAGGTCGAGAAGCTGACCCTTGTCATCGACTGCGGGACGGTCATTGATCCCGAGAGTGCCGGAGCCCAAGGGGAGGGTGCCGCTTTGTGGGGTCTGACCTTGGCCATGCATGAGGGCACGGAGTTCGTCGAAGGGCAGCCGAAGGATACGAATCTCAACTCCTATCGAGTCCTGCGTATGGGAGACGTGCCCGAAATCGAAATCGAGTTTCTTCCGAGCACAGAGACAGCGGTTGGGCTTGGCGAGCCGGCCACGACGCCCGTCGCGCCCTCAATTGCAAACGCAATCTTCGCCGCCACGGGTGCGCGCGTGCGTCATCTGCCAATCCGGCCGCAAGCCGTGCTGGAAGCACTCGCGTCACCTGGGGTTGCAGCAGATCGTACAGCCAAGCCGCCCAGGTCACATCCAACTCGCCCCGCAGACCGTGGATGAACTGCAGAATGCTGCTGGCTTTCGTTTCCACGATCGACTCCATTACCAGCTTGCCAGCGCCGTTCAGCACGGCGATCACGGTCGCTTCCTTGTGCACGTCCATGCCGATGTACTGGATGTCGCGACTCATAAAGTTGCCTCCTTGGCGAAAGGTCATTCGGCTCTGAGCGAGAATCTGTAAAATCGTGCATTCTGCGCGGCTTTCCGAAAGGTGCCATTTCCGCTCCGTCGGCCGCCCGAACGGCGCATTCTCGACAGAATGGCCGATAAAACGGGCCCTCGTTGTGGAAATGACGCTCCGAGGGCGGGATGATGGAGTCTCTGCCACAACGGTTCTGCCCGCCCTCGGAGCTTGGAAACCCGCAAAGGACGCGGGTTCCCACATTCCCACAGCGACGGCGACTGCGGCTGTCAAAGTGGGGCAAACTGCTAAACCCGCGCCAATCGTACATTTCTACAGATTCTCGTGCAGAACCGGTCATTCGTGCTTAACGGAGTCTTTTCCCTCAAGGTACAGTGCCATTCTTTAGTAGCTTTTCAGCTTTTCCTAGGTTCCTTCTGCCGCCCAACAGTCCTCGACTAGATATTTACGAGGCCGCTCTCTCATGATGCATCTCCTTCCCAGCGGAGGATTTTGTGACTAATGAGATGGTCCGCCACCGAGTAGGATTTGGCTCGGCCAAAGTCTTGGTTGGTGCCTGGGCCGCGCAGACGCCAGGATACGAGTCGGGCGTCGCCGGTGCTAGCGGCAGTCGCGAGAGGTTCGTTTTCGCCCAGCTTCGTGGTCGCGAGCGGCGCGCAGGTCGCACGGGTGGACTTTTCTTCTGGCGCGACCGAACCCGCGAAGTGGATTTTGTGGTGGATCGGGAGGGCACCTAGAACTGTTTGAAAATCTAGACTTTGAGCGCAATGTCGTAGGTAAAATTGCGAGTGGCTGGCGGGGCTATTGTCTGCCGAACACCGACCAGCTTTCCGCTTGCGAATGGATTCGGGTGCTACCCGTGATTGAACTTACATGAATTTGCCCTGATGTGTTACTGCAAAATCTGATTCCCCGGATAGAGGAATTGTAAGCCGAAGCGCAAAAGCCAGTGTCAAGGCTTTTTCAACCGCGAAAAGCGGCGCGTGCAGCGCGGCCTTGACACTGGCAGGGCCTCGGCTATCCTCCGGCTATCCGGGGAATGTCATTTCGGAATTGCAGCCCTAAAGACCGAGACCCAAACCCTGGCCGGTCGCATTCGTGTGCGCGGTTTCTGGTTCTATCTTGTGCGCAACGGTCTCCTGCTGGATCGCGGGCAAATGGGACACGTCGCGGCTGAGTTCCTGGCCTAGTGTTGATGCATCGTTCGTATAAATCTGTGCGTCATAGTGTCCGCGCGAGACAGAGACATAGGCCATACGGCTATTGAGCAGATCCTTAGCACTCAACTCGGTGTCCACCTGAATTAGAACACGGTCGGCAGTTTGTCCCTGGCTGGAGTGGCTGGTCATAGCGTAGCCATGATCGAGATGGAGATGCTTTCGCGGATCAAGCTCGACGGTGCGGCCACCGTCCATTTTCAAGCGCAGCCGCCCGTTTTCGTGAATGCTCTCGATGATGGCCAACTCGCGGTTCGCAACTTTGACCTCGTTAGCCGGCGCAGTAAATTGGATGCGGTCGCCCACTGAAAAACTCCGCATCTCCTCGCGGAAGACGGAAACGCCCTGCTGTCGGCGTGGATCGTAAGTGCGCTGCGTGCCATTTTCCAGCTCGACTGTCAGCCGGTTCTTCAAAGCGTCAATACTCTTCACTGTGCGTACGCGCCTTTCCCGATGCCGGTCTCCTTCGATGCGCGCGAATAGACCACTGTAGGACTAAACTCCGGCGGGTGTGCCTGTCGCAATGTGTTGAGTGCAGCTTTTTCAGAGTGGCGTTGACAAGGTTTACCATAACTTAACAGGTCTTAGGTGGCTGCGTAAGTGCTCGCGGGTGACACGCTTAGGTTGGGCCGGGTTCTTGGGCCGGAGGACAGCATTCCGGCGTGCCGCGGTCGAACAATAATAGATTATCCGGATCGGGTTGAATCCGACCTTTGGGTCAAGCCGATCAGATTTTCCAGTCCGTTCTCTGGTCGCACTCGGCTTTCTCGCCTTCTGCTTGGAAATCGTAATCACTGAGGGCCATCGGCCACTCCCTCAATTCGTAGACTCGGAGGAGGGAACAAGACTCTTCTCTGGACGTCATTAGTTCTGAGGGTGGCTATCTTATCGTTAGAAAGGCAGTGGGCAGTGACCTGCACCGGACACTGATCACCGAGCTCCCATTATTGCGCAAGAGACCGATCTCGGCCCTGCCGTTGTAGAGCTCTACGCAGCGGGATCCTGTGGAGGTGCCTAAGTTGTCGAGGAGTGTACCGTCGCCGGTGATCCCGAACCAGACGCGGTCGCGCGAGTTCAGACAGGGAGTGCCTTCGTTATCCACCAATCGAGCTTCAACTCTCACACTCTTTCCGTCACGCGCAATTTCTCTGATCTCAATCCGCGCAGCAGGACCCCATTTGTCGGTCTGGTATTGAACAAGCAATGCATCCTCAACGGTGGCGGTCTTTATGTGGCCAACTGCGGTCAGACGGTTTTCACCAGGTTTGAATTTCACCGGCCAATGCAGTCCAGCAGCGGGAAACTGCTGACTGTTGCGCCTCTTTGCGCCTTGGGACTCTTCGTTGACTAGTAATTCGACGTTTTCGCAGTTCGAATATACCTTCACCAACTTCAATTCGTCCGCTTCGCCCCACCGAGTCGTCCACGAATGACCATAGATGTGAATCATCGGTTTTTCGGCCCAGTACGATTGGAAAACGTAGTAGCCCTCCTTCAGCGTCATATCTCGCTCAAGTAAGCCTTTCTGATTTACGTGCGGAATCGGATTCCCTGGCCGCACTGGCGTCGAGAAATCCTTAAAGATCCATTGTGCTGAACCTGTAAGCGAAGGCATCGTTTCCTGTTCCTTCAGATGCCAGTCGAAGAGGTTGCACGCGTAAGTTTCAGACCAGTCCCCATCACGGGACGCAACTGTATGGCCGCCGGTGAGCAGGCGTGCGCGCTCGTGCTCATCGAGACTGCCTAGGGTGAGAAACTGAGTAAGAAACCTGTCGGGGTCTTCGGAATGGCGCCGCGCGTGGCTTTCTCCACCCCATTCAACATGAAGGAACCGCGGCACTGTCTCCCGCTCCTTTTGGATCGTGCTAGCGTAATCCGTGTACGGGCCGTGATACCATCCGGCCCAGATTGAAGGCGAATAGACGTCGACGACATCCTTGGCGAAATCGCAACGGCGAAGAAACGTCGATCGGATGCGATCGAGCCGATGGGCTTCGTCGTTCAGTTCCTTTATGAACCCGCGAATCTCCTTCTTGTTAAAGTCAGGGAAATCGCCTGGCCAGTCATTTTCATTTCCCAGTCCCCAAAGGATCACCGATGGGTGATTGTAGTGTTGGTCAATCATGGCGCGCAGCATCTCTCGTGTCAGCTCCTTATAAGTGTCATCCCCCAGTCCTCCTCGCGACCAGGGAATTTGTTCCAGAACGAGCAGGCCCAGTTCGTCGCACAGATCCAGTACTGTTCGGGATTGCTGGTGGTGAGCCAGGCCGACGAAGTTCGCACCCATTTCTTTGATCAGCAGCATCTCTTGCCGGATAAGATCCTCCGGCATCGCGGCTCCAAAGCCCGCGTGGTCCTCCTCGCGTTGCGTGCCCTTGAGAAATAGCCGTTCGCCGTTGAGTTTGAACGGGCCATGCTCCACAAACTCGAAATATCGACAGCCGAAACGTTCGCTCACTGCCATAGTTCCGTGCGCGCTGGTCAACTGGACTTCACAGCGATAGAGCGACGGATGAGATGGCGACCACAGCTCCGGACGGTCCAATTTGAAGGTTGAGATTTGCTGTTCTCCGTCCCAAGGCTGGAAGCGCCCCGTCGTCGATTGGACGAGAGAGCCCTTCGGATCGAAAACTCGGATTCTCAGCTGAACTTCGTCGCGCAGGACGGCGGGATTGCGCAGTCTTGCCTTGACAGTGATCTGGGGAGCCGCCGAGTCCGATATGGCGGTTGAAATGTGCACCCGTCTTAGCGAGATTAACGGCTCATAGATCAGCGTCACGCTCCGGTACAACCCACCGAAACGATGAAAATCATTGAGAGAAGACGGAATCATTTCCGGGTCGCGCGAGTTGTCGCAGAGTACGGCCAATGGAAACTCTTCCGGGGGGCCAGTTTTGCCGATTCTCGTGATCGCCTCCGTGAGATCGATGACGAATTCATCGTAACCGCCTACGTGCTCGCCAACACGCTCAAGAGATAAGAAGATCTGACATTTCTGGCCCGCTCCCTCGAAGAGTAGCAAGGTACGTCCACGTTCAAATGGATTCTTGACGCTCAGCTTGCGGCGGTACCAGCCTGGCCCCTCGTAGAGTGGTTTTTCGGGATCGACGGCGTCATAGGCATTAAAGCAGTGAGGAACGTCCACCTTTTTCCACACTGTGTTCTCTGCCATATCTTGACGCCAAACATCCCAGATACCACCCAACGCCCCTTGGAAGTATTCCCAACCCGTCGTCAGTTTTCCGGACACTGAGCTGTTTGCATGGGCCAAGCCCGCGTGAGCACTAGAAAGAGGTATGCATGCAGCGCCTGCGACCAACGCAGTTGACTTGAGGAAATCCCGGCGAGTGACGGCGTTTGAATTGCTTTTGGGAGGAGCCTGACTCAACTTTTTTCCCCGATGGGCCTCATTGGCTACGAGTAGGATCCTTATGTGGAAGGATACCTTCGGGCATAGGCTCCATTATTTCAATTCGGGCACCATCTGGGTCGAGGACATTGAAACGCGGAGGCAAACCGCCTCCGGTCTGAATTGTTACGGAAGAAATCGCCGAACTGGGAGGCACGCGCTTTTGAAGAGTCACAAGCGTGTTGTGCACGTTTGCGCTCGCTAGGCCGAAGTGATTTTGTGTCTTTAGGTCCACGGACGACGGTTTTCCAGAAAGCGGAATCAACTCAATGTAGTCGCTGCCGTCGGGTGCCCGCAAATCGATCCAGCCGGGCTGCTGGTCTTGTCCCGTGCCGCCAGCAAATTCCCGAAAGCCGAGCGCGTCACGGTAGAACTTCATGGCCGTGTCTACTGAACTCACGACAATTCCAACGTGAGTAATATGATCCGATACCCGGCCGGCGGGCATGAATTTTCCTCGGGATTGCCCGGTCAAGCTAGCTGACGAGTACTGCAGGATCTCCACGAAGTGGCCGTCGGGGTCGCGGATGGTGAGAAACGGATTGCCGATACGGCCCTTGTGCGTATCTTTAGCGATATACATTCCCAGGCCTTGGAGATACGCCCGCATCCCGGTGAGGTCGTCCGTGTACAAGGCGAAATGATCGAGCTGACCCTGAGTCTGCGCGTCTCCCTGGAAGAGTTCCACATATTGCAGATCATTCACTTTCACGAACGCAATTGTAGTTTTTCCGGTGGTCTCATTTAGCGAAAACGGTTCCTCGTAGCCCAAGAGGCTCTCGTAAAATAACTCGGTTCTATCCAGGTCGCTGACGCGAAAGGACACATGGGCAAGGCCCCGGATTTGAGGCCGCTGGGCATTCGTCTGGCCACACAGTGGAGACATCAAGAGTACGACGGCTACAATATAACGCACAAATACCTCAAAAGAAGAAACCCGCTGTGCCGCAATCTCCCGGTCGTTCCAAGGTCGTTCCAAGGTCGTTCCAAGCATGCACGTTCTATTTTGAATGTCTCTCAGGACCACTAAAGGGTAGCGCATGTCGGACGCCTCGGTTAAGAGTCAGATGACAATAATGCTGCAGCGGCGCTTTCAAAGGAACGAAAGCACACGAAATCAGGTGCGCCGGGAATGTCATCCGGTGCGCTTGACCGCGTGAACCACAAGTGCGACATCGAACAGAACCGCAACCAAGCTTAAAGAAATCCACGTTAGGAGAGGGTCAACACGGCCGTAAACACGGTATGCATGGAACGCAGAAATGCTCATCACGAGTAGATACGACGTCAGGCCCAGTGCTGCTACCCAGACCAACCATGTCATTCCCCGTCCCGAAGTCGCCATGTCCCCCTGATTCTTCCGCAGCTTCATGCCATACACGAGCATCCCATCACAGCAAACAACGAGCAACACAGAAATCAGGCAGAGTGATAGGTTCAGTATCATGAACCTGTCCCGGGGGAAGCCCAAGGCTTTGGTTCCACCAAAGATCGTCTGCAAACCGATTGGAAGCACCACCAAGGTGAGCACGAACGCACCTACCCACATGAGCCATTTTCCTGGAATGGGCGATCGCGGTTGTATGATCGCTCCTACAATCAGGAGACTGGACACAGCGGCAAACGGCCAGCCAAAAACCAGCATCCCCCAAGTCGCCGAAAAACACCCCGCCAGCATGGCTACGATACGAACATGGAATGGAGCGATAGGTTCTACATTGCTCATCTTGCTAGGCCTCCCAGAGCATTCGGCTACTTGCTCACACACTGCTGGCTGAACGATCCCATTTCTCGATTGTTATCACCCGGTAAGTATATTATTGGGCCGCTGTTTTGATCCCCTTGCGTTGTAAACGTAAGTAACATGTTCGCTTGACCTTTCGAGTTGATGGCGAAGGCCTCCGCATTCGGAAATGCATCCCCGTAAAGGTGACCGGAATAGCAGATCTGTCCGGAGTTCCACGTAGGCGTGAAATCGAGCTTAGTGTCGATGGCCGGAGATCCCGGCACCAAGGGATTGGAGCCTGCAAATTCCAAATGAAGTGCGTACCCGTTAACTCCGGCTTTCGTCGTTATTGTCGGATTTCCTGTTTTCGTTCTCCCATAAATGTCATGGCTTGGATCCGAAAAGACTCGTGAACTACCCAGAACCGCACCAGGCATCCAAAAGTTTAGGATTCCGGTAACCCTCGCAGTCGCAGTCAAGCTGGTGCTAAATGTGCGGTCATCCCCTCGAAAGCAGTCGTTAGAACACGGAATTGGATACGGCTCAGCGCCAAACCACTGCCACGGCGCAAAGGAACGGAGGTACATAGTTTCCTGAATCGTAGCCGTTGAGCCTGCCGATGCGTTAGCGTGCAACTGTGCCCAAAAGGTCTGTGCGAAATTTGGCACCAAAGAGGCTACTTGATCGACAGGACCATCCGTGTATGCACGTCCCGTCCATGACTCAGTGGGTAAACTGCCGAATTGACCCGTGGCACCGCCGTTGCTGTCGTAAGTAGTGCCTGAGGCTCCGACGACTCCGTTGTCGGCGGTCGCGATCTTCGGTGAGTCGCCGACGTTCCACTTTATTTTGCCGGACTGATCGAAGCGGATCATCCCCTGACTGCTGGTGCCAAAAAACGTGCCGTCTTGCGCTTGCAGCAAGGGTGTCAGCAGGTTGGGGGTCGTATTTTGGGAAGCCAAACTCGTGCCGCTTGTGGTCGCGATGTAGTAGGTGGTCTGCTTGCTTTGTCCCGCCGAACCTTGGGTGCCGGTGTCGAGTTGCCAGGTGACCAGCGTACCCTGATCCGCGTTCGTGATGACATTCGGGAGCAATGGGATGAGGAGACGTGGGAAAGGAGGCAGGCTTTGAAGTGGTGAAGAGAATAGGCCGAACAGAATAGGCCGATTACACTCTCCGAACCCGACAGGGAGACCTGGGCCGATCAGACTGAGATTTGGCCATAGCCAACTGATTTGCCGGATGACGACGAATCTCGTAAAGTGCGATTTGATAAGTGCCGGGAGGGGGAGCCGAACCCCCAAGACCCGAAGATCGGCGGATTTTGAGTCCCTATCTACAGAAGACAAGGTCTTGCATTTTCTTGTATCTACAATGACTTAGATGGTCTAACAGTGAGGTCCCATGCGTTCCGTGAGGCCCTTTTCGGAGGTTTGGGCATAGTTTTCGACTAAAACCGCAGCGGACTTTCGGCGGATTTTCATCGTGCTGTAGCGTCAAGAAGATCACTGGAATTTTGCCCTATGCCCAAACTATATCCAGATCTGATCCAAAATCAATGCTCTTCAACCCCCTTCATTGTATAAGCCGCAGGCAAGATGCGGCTCTCGCTTTCAGCCTTTGTGCCAGCCGGGTCATAGTTATGTGTGACAGTCCGTCCGCCTCAAGTTCATTTCGGATTGAGGTTGCATGATCGGGAAGAGAGGCGGCCATTGTTCTGATACGCTCCATGAGCCAAGCCAGGTCTAATCGCAGATCGGTTGCGAATCTTTTCCAATGCCGCAGTCTGATATTCCTCAGCCGGTATTCTCCGCCGATCTTCATAGCAAGCTTCACTTTCTGCAGGTTGATGGTTTGGTAGGGCAGAATGCTTGCCAAATCGTAGAGCGGCGCAAGTCGTACCGCGCCGCTTCGTCCTAATAGCAGTGCATAGTTCTTTGCATGGGCATCTGTTCCTGCAATAAGCCAATTGAAAGCGATAGCACCCACAAACGACTGCACATCCTCCTCGGGATTGCTCGACTGCTCACGCAACAATTCGGTAATCGTGCGTACTCCTGGTCCGCCGTCACTTTCATACTTGCTCGTAGGATGAAGGCCAAGCGCTTGACACATGTCCTCTTGATGGATGCGTGACCAGCGTCCTCCGCTTCGCACTCGGTCGTAACGCTCCACCACAATTGCGATCTGGTCGCTAAAGTGCTGGACGGTGGAGTTGGGAACGATCAGTCCTGCAGCCCTGGCCAAACGCAGCGAAAAATGCTCGTTCTCCGCGTGGCCATCCCATTCGCCTGTCGGTGGTTTGAGAATGTGAGTGGTGGGAACTCGACCGGACGGCACACCCCATCGCTGACGCTCGAACAGAAGAGCCGTTTTTGGTTGTGCCCCGGCCAAGCTGAACTGTCCCGTGTCTTGAGCACTACGCCATTGAGAATGGTCTGCGCGTAACGCTCTCAACCGCTCGGCAACCTCATCCTCGGTAAGCCATTTAACCTCTCTGGAAGCCGGTTCCTTGTGCAGTAGTTCAACGCGTTCCGGACGCACAAACTGAACCGCACCTGCGCAGTCTTCACCCACATGTGTAATCAGCCGAAAGACATTTCTGGGAGAAACTTGAAAGCGTCTGCCCCAGTTCTCAAGAACACGGTCATTATCGGGTAGCAGTCCCCACAGAAACGCTTCGATCCGCGTATTGCCGTGCTCTGCCGACGCCAGCGGCATCGATAGCGACAGCGGGTAAGCGTTGGGATCGGCTCTCCAAGTATCGGTATAGACGAACGAAAGTCTAGCGTTCTTGTAGTGGACCGTTCCGACTTCGCGGCCGTCCAAGAGGGCGATGAGTTGATTCGTCATGGCCGTTTCTTCAAGGCATCAAGAACGCTATTGATATCCGGCGTTCGTGCATTGCTGATCGATGGAGTCTCATGGGAAGAATCCGGCTTCAGATCTACGGACACTCCGAGGCCCTTCAGCGTGCGCAAGATGAGACCGATTTCAGCGCGCGGTTTCCCTTGTTCCACCTCAACAAGCCATTTCCGGCTCGTCCCTGCCTTCTTAGCCAGGGCAATTTGATCCATCCCGAATTTGGTACGACGCTCGCGGATGAAGGCCCCCAAATCGGCGGCGGTTCGAATACGCATAATGCCCCCTTCAACTAGACATCCCCACAGAGTAACCGAACGGTGACAATCTGTAAAGAGAGCGTACGGTGACATTTTGATGTGAGAGCGAACGGTGACACCGCAGGCTGGAAGAGTTGGCTGGGATAGTCTTTCCCTTGTGACATTCCCCGGATAGAGGAATGATAAGCCGAGGCCGAGGCCGCTGAGGTCTATGTCAAAACCGGGCGAAGCCCGCCGCGTAACGCGGTCGCAGAGTCTTGACACAGACCGGGACTCGGCTACGGTCTGGCGATCCGGGGGATTTCATTTTGGAATTGCGACACTACTGACCAAGATCAAGCCCTGAGCAATCTCCTTCGCCTGTGTCGTGTGTTTCTATTTTGTGCGTCGCCGGCTCTTGCTGAATCGCGGGGGAATGACACGTCGCGGGTAAGTTCCTGCGCGAGCGTCGGCGCATTATTCGTATAAGTCAGAGCGTCATGTGTCCGTGTGATCGCGACCCCGAAGTAAAAGAAGATTTCCAGGGCAGCAGCCCCGTTGGAAAACTAACGCCGACGAGCTGCGCCGGGCTGAAAAATCGCATCTAGTCGGGTCTCTTCTGCACGAGGCCGACTGAACCGACATAGGCGAAGTTCAACATGTAAGCTTTATCCGCTGGGTCGTAATACAAATCCCAGTCGAAAACCCCCGGTGCTGAGGCGCGATCTAGGAGTTCTGCGATTGCTGTTCGGGCCTTTTTTTTCTGAATCCCTTCGTTTGTCTGATACCGGGTCAGGTAGTTGCCGGGAATGCTCGGGCCGATCGCTACCTCATAGCCAGTTTGTTTCTGGATTTCATTGCAGATGGCCTGAAGAAGCTCGTCACCGTGGCGTTTAGCCGCGGGGACGGCAATCACGGTGTCCAATACGCTAGCCTGGTGGGTCGAGGTGCCGGAAGAATCCAAAACGTCACTCGGTATGACGTGCAGGCGAGCGTTGTCTTCGACCACTGTGAAAACGGGTCCGCCTAGCGATGCATATTCCTGAAGCATTCTTTCGATTACCGCTTTGGCACTACTCAACGTTCGCAGGTCTTTGGGGGCATAGACGAACGTGATCTCGTGCCCCTTGGGGACGAGAATGCGGGGGCCGTACTGTTTCTCAAGGTCAGATGTCTTTGCAACTTCTGCGGTGACGTCCTCAGTGTCCGCCGGATTTGCATAGCGCGGATCCTCATAAGTGATTGAGGTCTTTTCGCTCTTCCTGATCTGGTTGATGAGTGTTGAAACGGGGCGTGACAAGTCGCGCTGATCACTGCTGAGTGTGACTGAATCCTGAGCTGTCGCGACCAGAAAGGATGTTGCTAGGATCAGAACCGAGAAAAATGCATAACGCATGTCAACTCCTCACTTCCACGTCGTATTGGTCGAGGTCTGGCCGTTGCGCACGCTGGTTGCTGTTGTGGCTGTAATACCAGCTCCGAGCGTGTTGATCTCATACGGCACACCATAGAATGTTCCGCCGGAATTGTTAGTGTATTGCCCGTAGTTCGATGGATTGTTCGGACTAAAGGCGGCATCAATGACCATCTGCTGCTGAAATGTGCTGCTGCAGGGAACCCGCTTCTTTTTCCGATAATATCGAACTGCTACGAGGTTCCATCCAATGAAGTCGGCTCCCCAGCTGTTTTGACTCGACACAGTCCATGCGAACCCGGGCGTAGTAACGCTGTCGAAAATCGGAATCGTCGATCCCTTGAACCAGCATGTGTCGTTTCCCGGACCGATTGCAGCGTATTCGTACACACCTCGCCCTTCAAACTCGCCAGGAGGTGTATTCGGGGCGAGGGTCTGATTCCACGGCGCAGCTTTACTCGTATCCCATTGGGCACCGGTCGGAGTGACTGAAGTCTCCGACTTGGGGACGTCCACGGGTTTGGTTACGTAATCCAACGTTGACGGATATGGGTTCGAATCGCCCCACGGGCCCGAGTTGCCCGCCGAGTTCATCCAACTTCCTGAAGCATAATTGCAACCGGGCTGTCCTACATTGCCTGTATATGTGACTGAAGCCACTGTACTGTTGGTGCATCCGTTGTTTGTGGCCACAAAATTGAAGTACCCGCCATTGATCGTTCCCTTGATCGGCCACTGTTGATTGCCTTGGCAGTATGGGACTGTCTCCTCTCCCGAAAGATTTCCGCCCGAGTCTTGATTCAGTTGATAGGTCGTGTTGTCGTAAATGTCTTCCCAATTGCCTACCATATTCGAACAAGCGATTATTTGCGAAAAGGCTTGGGTCGAGCTCAACGCAAGGCCCACGCATAAAACCAGTACTCGGGTTCGCATCGTCTTGTCTCCTGGGGTAACTTCGGGAATTTTCCGCTAGGGACCTTACCACAGCATCTCTTTACTGCTAAGAGTACAGTTCCATCAGAACCGAGGCAACGCAACTGTTTCGTTGTTACGAAATCCGAACCACCCAGGTCCGCAGCTCAGTGCGGCAAGAACTGAAATGGAAAGCTCAATCACCGGCGGTAGGCGCAGTCTGGGAGACGTTTGCTTTCGCCCAACTTCGAGAGCGCGAACGCTGCGGAGGGCGCACGAGCAGCCTCTTCTTCTGGAGCGACCGAAGCCGCGAAGTGGATCTGTTGTGGACACCGCGGGACGCCTGGAACTGTTTGAAGCCGGAACTGCCAGATGTCGGCGATACAGTGAATCTCGACTTCGTGCGCAACGTGGTGGGGAAGTCACGAGTGGCCGCCGGTGCAGTCGTGTGCCGTGCATCGAACGCCTTTCCGCTTGCAAATGGACTTTGGGCGCTCCCTGTGACAGAACTCAGATGAATTGAGGTGACCGTGTTGCCGGAAAATCCGACATACCCGGATAGAGGAATGATAAGCCGAGGCCACTGAGGTCTGTGTCAAGGCCGGGCGAAGCCCGCCGCGGAACGCGGTCGCAGAGTCTTGACACAGACCGGGCCTCGGCTATGCTCTGGCTATCCGGGGCATGTCATTCGGAAATCCCGCATCACAGACCTAGACCGAACCCCTGACTGATCTGATTCGTGTGCGTGGTTTGTGGTTCTATCTTGTGCGCCACTGTCTCCTGCTGGCTTGCGGGCAGATGGGACACGTCGCGGCTGAGTTCCCGTCCTAGTGTTGATGCATCATTTGTATAAATCTGTGCGTCGTAGCGTCCACGCGAGACCGAGACATAGGCCATGCGACAGTTCAGCAGATCTTTTGCGCCCAACTCGGTGTCCACGTGGATCAGGACACGGTCGGCAGTCTGTCCTTGGCTGGAGTGGCTGGTCATGGCATAACCATGGTCGAGATGCGGATGTTTGCGCGGATCGAGTTCAACCATACGCCCACCGTCGATCTTCAAGCGCAGCCGCCCGTCTTCCTCGATGCTCTCGATGGTCCCCAACTCGCGGTTCCCAACTCTGAGGTCGTTGGCCGGCGCGGTGAACTGAATGCGGTCGCCCAGTGAAAAACTTCTCATCTCCTCTCGGAAGACGGAGACGCCCTGCTGTCGGCGTGGATCGTAAGTGCGCTGCGTGCCATCCTGCAGTTCGACTGTCAGCCGGTTCTTTGGCGCGTCGATGCTCTTCACCTGTGCGTACGCGCCTTTCCCAATGCCGGTCTCTTTCGATGAGCGCGAATAGCGCAGCACATCTCCCACCTCATACCGCTGCGCCCAGGTGCGGTCCGCGCCGGTGAGGTCTTGGCGCGGCACTAGCGTCCTGATGTGGTGCTCCTCCTTGCTGACGAGGCCACCCCGCTGCAATTCCGCATGGATGCGCTCGTTGATCTCCATGCGAGAGCGATTATCGGGAGAAATCACGAGCGTGTTCTCCGGCGATTTGGAATACTCCTTCGCGATGGCGGCGATGCGCTCGTCGTAGCCCTGAATTTCATGGACTCGGCCTTGCCGGTCAAGACTCTGTATCGCTTCGCGCACTTCGCCCCGAGCAAGCTGCTCGACCACCTGTTTCAGTTCCGGGTCTTTCTGGCGCACGATCTCTTCGAGCTTCACCGTTCTCATACCCGCGTCCTGGAGCTGCGCGAAGGGACGTCCGGCCTCAACCGCCTCATGTTGTCGCCGGTCGCCGACGAGCAACACCCGGTCATTCGGATGGAGCCGGTTCACAAACTCATGCACCTGTCTGGTCGATGCCAGAGAGGATTCGTCGAGCACATAGAGCCGTTTCTCCCCGCTATCCGGTTGCTGTCCACGTACCAGATGCTTCTGTAGTGTGGATGTGTCCATGCCTGCTTCCCCGAGCTTCTGCGCGGCGCGGGACATGGGCGCGAAACCTTCCACCCTGTAGCCTTCGGCCTCCGCGCCTTCGCGGATCACGGACAGCGTTGTTGTCTTGCCCGCGCCTGCGATCCCATCTAAGCCGACAACCTTTTCCCGCGAAAGAAAGATTTCGTCTACTGCCTGGCGCTGCGAAGTGTTCAGCTCCGGATGGCGGTCTTCCGTGGCGATGCGCACTTGCGGCGAGACCAGCATGGGATCGCTGTAGTCGCGCCGATTGCCTTCCTGCATTCGGCCAACGATTTCACGCTCCATGCGTACCATCACGGCGGTTGTGTACTGTCTGCCAGCACCAACGTGCGAGACTTCGCGGAACTCTCCGGCCTCGACCCGGCGATCGAACTCCTGCCGGACCTGGGCATAGGTGGTTTCTCCCATGCCGCGGACCAGCGCTGTTTCAAGGATCGCGCGGCGGTCCTGCACTGCCGATCTCTCGAAGACACGATCGCGCGCCCAGGTCACAGCCTGCTTTGCCTGAACCTCTGGCTCCGGCATCTGGTACTGCCCGTGTTGGAGAGCCCGTGCGACGACGCGGTCCGCCTGATGCCCGTACTGTGCGGCTAACTCGCGGTGCCGCTGTAAGACTTCTCCAGGCGACAGCAGTTCCTTGCGGTCGCGCGTATGGTGGGCTGCGATCTGCGCCGCTGCGGCTCCGTCGATTCCTTGTTTCCGGAGATGGTCTTTGATCTGTTCACGTCGCGGACTGGAAGCCTCCAGATATTCCTTCGTGTAGCCTTTTACTTCCGGCTGTCCATGCTTGCCGCGCTCCAGTTCGTAACCCAGCTTTTCCAGACGCAGAGCCAGTTCGGATCGATAGACCGCCGTGGCGTAGCGTTGTGAGACGAACATCTCGTGTGGCTGCAAAGCTCGCATCTGTTTTTCATTTTCGAGACCGTTCTCGCGCTCAGTCATGTTGAAGATCACGGCATGGGTATGAAGCTGGGGTGCAGCATAGCCATCGACGGGCCGCGCGGTATCGTGCTCGAAAGTGGCGGCGATAAATTTTCCGGTCGTCTCCGGGGCATGGACATTGCCGATTCGCGCCTGGGTGTATCGTTCAAGCTCCCGGAGCGCCACGCGAACGCTCTCCCGATGAGCTTCCCGCACCCGATCATCGCCGCCTACGAGCGCCGTGAGCGATACCGACTTCGGCGCAGAGAATGTGGCGTCCCACCCGGCCCGATGCTCGACGCTGGTCACCTCTCTGCCAAATTTGCCTTCATAGGTTCTCGAAACTTGATGCCGTACGAGCTGCTCTTCGGTGTGCGGATGTTGGCCTTCACTCAGTCGTGCAAAGTGTTCGGAACCAACGCCACCTTGCAACCCCCACTGCTCGGCGAGTCTGCCCTGCCACTCACTGTGACCCTGCTGATCGCGGCTCCAATAGTTCTGCTCCTGCGAGGCAAACTCCCGCACATGGTAGGTCTGCGCCTGGCTGGCTGACAGCGGTTTCGAGATCGTGAGCATAGAGAGCGTTCCTCAAGCGTGAAGTGGTGTTCTTGGCAATTTGTCTCTCATTCGATTCCTTTCGTTTTCTCCCAGGCGAACGCCTCATTGGGTTTGGTCTCGGGAGCACCGATGGTCGAACCATTGATGGTCGAACCGAAGAGCGCGAGCATCGGCTGGGTAGGCTTCTTCAGCGGATCGGCGGGAGGATTCGCGGGCTCGGATGGCGCTGGTTTCGGCGCGATCTCTGGCATCTGCCGCCGCGACAATCTCGGCAGTCTGAATCGGATTCTGCCCATCTTTATCCTCCATCTTTGGATCAAACTTAGCCGAGGTCGGCCCCATTCGATCGTCTCCCTATCCCGCCATGTACGTGGGGACCAGTTCCGCAACACACTCCGCACAGCCAGTAGCAAGAGGAACATCGCTCCTACCCAAAGCAACGGCGTCGAGAGCGAAAAGCTTCTGGGAAAAGGCATGGCATTCATGGCATACGAGCTCTTTCCTTGCCCTCGCGAGCAAAGAATTCTTCGAGGAGTTTGCGAGCCTGATGGAGCTTTCGCGCGTCGGCTTGGTCGCGAATTTTGAGGACGGAATCAGGCGACAATTGTCTGCCTTCCGATGCCGCTTGAGAGGCTGCATGGAAGAGATTCAAGAGCGCGTAACGCACGGCCCAGACTTCGGCCAACACCAGTTCGGCAGGATCAGATGGCCGCTGTCGCGCAGCATGCAGAGCAGTCCCCCGCAGCCACTCGGAGAGAGCCTGTCCCGCGCTTTCGGCGGCAGCTTCTATCTCTCCTAGTTCTTCGGGAGTCAGTCTCGTGGCCGCGGTCTTGGTGCGGAAGCCGGGCTTCGTCTCCTCGCCGAATGGCAGACTGGACTGCGGATTAGCTTGAACGCGGGGACTACTCATTTGACGAACCGCCTTGTTGCAATGCTGCGCTCGATTACGTTTGCGATTAAGCTGCGCAATTGTCAGTTCACCGCAAGGTCTTGCGCTTCAACGCGTTTACGTGATTGACGATTGGCAGCGCTTTGCCGAAAACAAACGTGGTCGCCCGTGATCGCGCTCATTCAGCCAATCACCGAATTTGTTCATGCAGCAAGAGTTAACCTGCGTAAACCATCGAAGCGCTGTCTGGCGATCCGCAGTTCCCAACTTGGGGGTGACGTGTCCACCCTTCTTCCGGTGCGAAGCACCGCGTTTTTACAGCTCGCCATATTCCAGCATCTGAGCCTCCCACGTATGGATCACTTCGGGGGCCTGCCAGGCGCGGCGAAACAGATTCCGAATCGACTGCCAGTGCGCCATCGGGAATCGGAAGGCGATTCCGTTCTCCCGCGCAAAGAAAAAAACGCCCCTCTGCTCGTTTTCCACGATCGCGGTGTGCGCGTAGAAGTAGTAGCCTTGCCATTGGCAAAGGTCCCGCTCCAAATCGAGTTCCTCCAGCAGCCTTCGGAACTCCGCAATCCTCGGGTATCCAACCACCGGATACCGCGGTGTAAGGGTTCCGGGAAACTGCAAACGGGGGGAGAATTCATTCCCCTCTTCCCGCACCAGATCGAGGCGGTATCCACCTTCTTCCAAGGAGGGCAATGCCGGCTGAACCGCAAGCTCAAAATCCTCGTCGTCTGTCTCCACAGGCGCCCTCTCTCGCAGGGGCTTTCGGTGAGCGGAATAGTGGCCGCGCGCGCACACCTTCCACAGGGCCGTCCAATGCTTCCAAAGTGCATCGTTCAGCTTCTCGATATTCGGGAATTGTTCCTCATCAAGAAGTCGATAGAGATTCCGCACTGCGAGGATCGGTTTGCGCCGCTTTTGAGCCGGGTTCCTCAGCATTTGAATGGTGCGTGTCACCACCCGGCGAACGTCTTCGTTTCCAACATCATTAGCTTCCTTTGCTTCCACCTGTTTGTCCCCTGGAAGAGTCATCAGGTATACAAAGTCCAGTCGGGAATTCTTCGATTTGCGGACGATGACGTAAGCCGCAAGGAATGCCTCCAGGATCTCGGCCAGTGACTCGTAGGAAATCTGGCCTTGTGCGGTATTCATAAAGGACTCTGCTCCCACCGCACAGTAATGGGCCACCACGGTCCATTCCGCCTGCGAAAGCGGTAGCCCTGAGTCTGCCTTCCCGCGAATTCTCAGCAGGGAATCTGTCGGCTCGCTGAGCAGGTTTACCAACTCAAGACGGTCGTCTCGGGCAGACTCCAGAAGCTGCTTTGCGGCCTCCGATGTCGAGACAGTTTGGCCGCTCTTGAGGGATATGATTTTCCTCAAGGTCTCGAGCCTTAAGCGCAGAGCATCGGAGATGCGAATGGAGATGACCGGTTGCTGCGGTGACGCTGCGTTCTCTGCCATGTAGTCCTCTCTTGGTGGCTACAAGCGATAAAAATGTAACGTTACCCATTGACTCTATGTGTACAAATCGGATATTGTCAAGCGCAATGTCGGGCACCCCGGACGGACATCAAGCTCAGCGTCCTGTGCTTACTTGAAAGTATTGGCTGCAGCGATCGCTGGAGCCAAGTTCCCAAGTTGTACCCGTAGATCCCACACCAGCCAGGGGGATAAATTCGATGACACTCAGAGCAGTTCATCATTCGCAGGCTGCCCCATCTCTGTTCTCGGATAGCCTGCTAACCGCCCAAGACGTCGCGGAACGTCTGGGAGTCTCCGAGCGTTGGGTGCGAGACCATGCGACCAGACGCCATCCAAGAATTCCCGTTGTGAAGTTAGGGCCCCTGCTTCGATTTCGGAAAGAAGACATTGAACATTTCCTCATGTCTCACTTGTCATCCACAGCTTCCAAAATCGCGCGGGACAGTGTATGAACAATACTGTTCTCCGCGACCAACGATGGACCAGATAGGAGAACGCGGTAATGGCAATGGTCTATCAGAGAGGCACCGTGTACCTGCAAGGGGCACGGGAGAAGAAATGGTATGGCAAGTTCCGTGTCTATTTGAGAGGCCGGAACGGAGAGGAGGTTGAACGAACTAGAAAGGTGGTTTTGGGAAAGAAATCCGACCTGCGCAAGTGGGAGGCCGAAGAAAAACTTCAAACCATCGTCCAAGAAGAGAACGGAAAAGGCATCAGTTCCTTCGTTCCGAAAGCCGATGATTCCGTGACTTTCGGCTGGTTCGTGAAAGAGAAGTATATTCCCATGCGCCGGGGGCGATGGCGGCCCGCGACCCAACAGAAAACCGAGTTCGAGATCGGCAAGTACCTGATCGAGAACTTCGAGAGCATTCCGATACGGGAGATCGGCCTTTTTGAGCTGCAAGTACATCTCAATAAGCTGGCCGAGATCTATTCGGAATCGATTGTGAGACATGCCTTCGTGAACATCCGGTCGATCATGCGTCTGGCCCGCAAGCTCAAGTTCCTCCAGGAGGATCCAGCCGAGGAACTGAAGATGCCTCAGACCAAAGAAGTGAAGCGTCCGACCATGACCGCGAAACAGATCAGCGACCTCATTAATGTGATCGAAGACATCCACGATCTCTGCTTGATGAGTATTGCCCTGTTCTGCGCCACCCGAGCCAGCGAGACGCTCGGGTTGACGTGGAGGTCATGCGCCGGGGACAGGCTGATTCCTCTCAACACAGCGTTCGAGGGACGGCTCTACGAAGGCAGGCTCAAAACGCGGGAGAGCCGCAACGCGATCCCGATACCGGAAGATGTAATACCGATCATTGAAGCCTGGCGCAGCGTGTCGAAGAACACCTCACCTGATGCGCTCATGTTTCCGACCTTCGGTCGTGGCAAAAGGAAGGGAGAAGTGGTGCCACGTCAGGGACGAAACTTCCTCAAATGGAGAATTCATCCCATCTCCGACAAACTGGGTATCCCAAGGAAACTCGTGACCTTTCAAGTGATGCGCCGCACGCTGGGCACTGACATGCAGGGGCACGGGACCATGAAGGATGCGCAACAGATACTACGGCACGCCAGCATCAAGACCACGGCCGAGATTTACATGCAAGAAATCCAAGCCAGCGTGCGTTCGGCTATCAACTCACGTACGAGGGTGATTTTCGGTCAGCGTACGAATGCACTGAGTCAACTGGAGAATCCGGTTTCTCACCAGCGGAAGCCCAATTCTTCCAAACCTCGGAACACAACGGTTCCAAACGGTTCCAAGTTGGTTTGTGAGGTATTTGCAAATGGATGAAAAGAATGGCTCCTCAGGTAGGATTCGAACCTACAACCCTCCGGTTAACAGCCGGATGCTCTGCCATTGAGCTACTGAGGAGTGTGGTGGATCGAGCTTGGCGCTCGACCTGACTTCTTCATCATAGCATTCCGGGTTGCGGTCTGAAAACACTTCCCTTCCTTCTGTTAACCTAGGCCTTTCGAGGTGCATATGGCGGGAGGGGTGCGTTTTGTGATTGCTTTCTCTTCTTTATTCCTGCTGGTGGGGGCGGTGGTGACGCGCGGTAATTCTCAATCTTCCTCTTCCCACTCTTCTTCTACCCCTTCCCTTCCCAAAACCGATGTGAAGCCTGTGATCGACATGTTCCATGGGGTCAAAGTGCTCGACAACTACCGCTGGCTCGAGGATGGGAAGAGTCCTGCGACGCAGAAGTGGGTGGAAGAGGAGATGGCTTACACCCGCTCTGTGCTCGATCCGCTGCCGGGGCGCGAGGCGATTCATCAGCGGCTGACGCAGTTGCTGTCGATTGGGAGCGTCACGCCTCCCATGATTGCGGGTCGACATTATTTTTATACCAAGCGCGAGGGGATGCAGAACCAGCCCATCCTCTATGTCCGCGAAAATGCCCGCGACGGGCTCAACGGGCGGGACCGCGCCCTCGTCGACGCCAACACGCTCGCGGCGGATGGGACCATTGCCCTCGATTGGTTTCAGCCCAGCGAGAACGGGAGGTATGTTGCTTACGGAACTTCTCCGAGCGGGTCGGAGATGAGCACGCTGCGCATCATCGAGACCAAGACGGGCGCCGTGCTGCCCGATACCATCGAGCGCACGCGCGCTGCGTCGATCGCATGGACACTCGACAACTCCGGGTTTTACTACACGCGTTATCCGAAGAAGGGGGACGTGCCTGCGGGGCAGGAGATGTATAACCGGCACGTTTACTATCACGCGCTGGGGGATGATCCGGCCAACGATGACAAGCTGATTTTCGGCGAAGGGCGCGACGCGGAAGACTGGCCCAGCGTTCATCTTTCGAACGACGGGCACTGGCTCCTCATCAGCGTCTCGCAGGGATGGACCAAGTCCGAACTCTATCTGATGGACGTGAAGAAAGGCACGCCGCCTACGCGCATCACCACCGGTAAGGATTTTCTTTACGGCGGAGAAGTTTATGACGGCAAGCTCTACATCACGACCAATGAAGATGCGCCGCGCTACCGCGTGTTTGTCGCCGACGCCGGGAATTACGATCGCGAGGCCTGGAAGGAACTGATTCCGCAGTCGGATGCCGTGCTGCAGGGCGCGGCCGTCTTCGGAGGTAAGCTGTTCGCGCAGTACGAGCAGAACGCGAGTTCGCAGCTGAAACTTTTTGATCTTGACGGCAAGAAGATCAGCGACATCACGCTTCCCGCGATTGGCACGGTGTTTGGATCAGGCGGCCGTTGGGATCGCGATGAAATGTTTTTCGGGTTTCAATCATTCACCGTGGCGCCCAGCATCTATCGCGTTGAGCTAAAGCCTGTACACGCTGTGACCGCCGGGACGAATCCGGTCGAGAGCGACGTAATTGGAAATCCCACTCTCTGGGCCAAGGTCGACGCGCCCTCGATCGATCCCTCCGCCTACGATGTCGCGCAGGAATGGTTTAAGTCGAAGGATGGGACGCGCGTCCCCATGTTCGTCGTGCATAAGAAAGGTGTGACGAAGAGCGGGAAGAATCCCACGCTGCTGACCGCCTATGGCGGATTCAACGTGAGCCTGACGCCCAGTTTCAGCCGCAACGCCTATTTATGGATGGAGCACGGCGGCGTCTATGCCGTGGCCAACTTGCGCGGCGGGGCCGAATTCGGCGAAGACTGGCACCGCGCCGGCATGCTCGACAAAAAGCAAAACGTATTCGACGACATGATGGCCGCCGCCGAGCACCTGATCTCGGAAAAATATACCGACAAAAATCATCTCGCCATCCAGGGCGGATCGAACGGCGGCCTGCTGATGGGCGCCATGATGACGCAGCGTCCCGACCTGTTTCGCGCCGTGGTGTGCCAGGTGCCGCTGCTCGACATGCTGCACTACCAGGACTTCCAGATCGCAAAATTGTGGATTCCGGAATATGGCACGGCGGAAAACACCGAGCAGTTCAAGTGGCTCTACGCCTACTCGCCGTATCACCACGTGAAGGCGGGCACGGAGTATCCCGCGATCTTATTCATGACCGCAGATACCGATACCCGCGTCGATCCCATGCACGCGAAAAAGATGGCCGCGCTGATGCAGGCCGAGGCGAAGAATGGCGCAAGTGAGACGCGTCCGATCTTATTGCGGATTGAGAGCACGGCCGGGCATGGCGCGGGGAAGCCCGTGACCAAGCAGATCGAAGAGTTCACGGATGTGTATTCGTTTCTGTTTTGGCAGTTGGGCGTGAAGCCGTAGGAATTTCCTGGGATGAAGCCGCAGGAGTTCTGTGGAAGGGCACGGCTTTAGCCGTGCCGTTAGCGCCCGAAATCAGTTCGGGCTTCAGCCCCTGGGGTTCCCACCCCTTCGCAAAGAAGGCGAAAAAATGGGGCACCCCTCTGTAGTAAGCGGTCCCAAGTGCTACTCGCCATCCGTCATTCCCACCTTTCGAAAATCGCGAAAGGCGGCCCAGCCTCGCCTTCCTGACCCCAACGTCGAACCCATACTTTGGTATGGATCGATACGTTCGTCCAATAGACTCGTCGTCGCCTTTCTGGCTTAATCAAGCCAACAACAGGCCGGAGAAATCAAAGCACTGCAATCCCCGTCCCTGACCTTCAGTGGAAACCGGAACTCGCGGGACACAGTATTTGTAAGGAGCACTGCATCGAAGGGAGACGTCAATGAACGCGGTACAAATCGAGCAGAAGAGCTATGAGATGCCCCCGCGCGAGGGGATCAGCATCGCGCATTTTCTCACCGTGGCCGACGTCGAGCGATCGGCTCGCTACTACGAAAAGGTCTTCGGCGCTCGCATTCTGTCCATGGGTGACGGCAACGCGCCTCCGTACCTTCAGTTGGCGAATATCTGGATGATTCTCAACGTTGGGGGCGGGCCGACCCCGGATAAGCCGACGGTAACGCTCAGCGTCCCCGACCCGAATCACATCAATAGCTTCATGAATTTCCGCGTTGCCGATATTCAAGCTTGCTACACATTATGGAAAAGTCGAGGAGCCGAGTTCATCACGGAGCCGATTCCCAAGTACGGCGAGATACGCTGCTACATCCGCGATCCTGACGGCTACATTATCGAGGTCGGACAGAGCACTACCCTTACCTACGGCTAACACTCGGGCGGATTGGGATGCCGACTCCGCGCTAGTCGTCGCGCTTCCGCCAATCTTTGCCTCGAACAGTGACTCGCTCTGACATCGAAAGGGGTATCAGATGGTCGTCACGAACGAACTGAAAGAGACCACGCGCGTGACCGCGCCTGTCGCCTTGAACACGCTGAGTGTCAATGTTTTTACGGCCCCGGAAAAGGCTATGGTTGGCGAGCGGCCAAAGCCCTTTGGCGAAGCGCTCGGCTTTGACCCTATTACGTCGACTCTAATCTTCGGCGAGTACGACGCGGTGCTAGTGGACGCCATGGGCACAGTGGCTGAGGCCGAAGCTCTCGCCGATTGGGTCGCTCTGCACAACCGCAACTTGGAGACCATCTATATAACGCACGCCCATTTCGACCACTTCTACGGTTTGAGTATTCTGCTCGACCGTTTCCCGGGCGCTCGGGCGATAGCAACGCCTAAGACGCTGAGCGCCATGCAGATGTCTTTCACTCCCACTGTGGAGCGCCTGGCGCGCCGGATGTTTCCCGGGCAAGTGCCCACTAAGTTGGTTCCACCTGAGGCCTATGAGCACGACACGTTCACTCTCGAAGGCCACGAATTGCGCATCATCGAGCAGGGCCGCACCGATAGTCCCGATTCGACGTCTCTCTACGTTCCATCGATCGGCCTCATCGTCGCTGGCGACGTTGTCTACAACCAATGCCGCATGTACGTCGGCGACACCACGCCCGAGAGCCGAAAGAATTGGATTGCGGCGCTAGACCGGTTAGCGGCGCTGAACCCGACGATGGTGGTCGCCGGTCACAAGAAGCCTGGCGCGCCCGACTCTCCCTCGACGATCCAGGACACCAAGCGTTACCTCGATGACTTCGATCGGCTGCAGAAAACCGCGAAGTCGGATCAGGAGCTGTTCGATCAGATGACGGAGCTGTACCCGCATTGGGTGGCCAATCAGTCGTGGCTGATGTTTGGATTCCCCGGGGCATAACTCACATTAACCGCGGTAGCCGGCCCTTGCGCACTTTGGAGGCAGCCGCGGACGATCAGCTAGCTCATATTCAGGAGAAGAGAATTCGATTTCAAAAAGGAGAACAACAATGACAGCGAAGGGAAAAGTCTTGGTGCTGGTATCGAGCGGTCGCGGTTTGCCCTTGAAGGATGGCAAGGTTTATTCCGGCGCCGGCTACTATCTCAACGAACTGACGGTTCCGGTTCGCGCCCTGATGAAGGAGGGCTACGAAATCACTTTCGCCAACCCCAAAGGCAACGCGCCCCAGGTGGATGTGCATTCAGAGGTCGCCGATTTCTTCGGAGGGGACGCGGCCAAGCTTCAGGACTACATGTTATTCCGCGACGGCCTGGCTGGGCTCAGAGATCCAACCCGCATCGCGGATGTCATCGCATCGGGCCTGGATCAATATGACGCTGTTTTCGTCCCCGGCGGCCATGGCCCCATGATGGACCTGCTCGATGATCCCGACGCGGGCACCGTGCTGAGACACTTTCATCAAACTTCCAAGCCTACGGCAGTGCTTTGCCATGGCCCGATTTCACTTCTCGCGGCGCTTCCGAATTCGACGGAGGTGGTCGCCGCGCTGTCGGCGGGCGATGCCGCCGGAGCCCACGCAAAGGCTCAAGGCTGGATCTATTCGGGATATAAGATGACTATCTTTTCGACGGCGGAAGAGCAGCAGCGGGAACCGCTTGAGATTGGTGGCAAGGTTCTCTTCTACCCGGACTTCGCCTTGCGTACGGCGGGCGGTGACGTAAGTGTGCTCGCTCCATGGACGAGCTATGTCCTTCAGGATCGCGAGCTCATCTCAGGCCAGAACCCATTCTCTGATCAAGCGCTTCTGAAACTTCTTCTACCCGCACTCGATGCTAAGAGGAAGTCGGTTTCAGCGGCATAAGAATCGGGGACGCCCACAAAGAGCTATTTGAGAAAGGACGACGCTTGGAGGGCGTAACTATCGATGAAAACTACGTTCGGCGGTTTTTCGCTGATGCCGCCTGAAAATCAGGCAAGTGTGGGCCGCCCGGGAGCTAGCCAACCCTTCCGCCACCACGCCTAGGCTGCCCCACGGTTCGCGATTTTCGAAGAGTGGGCACCACTGACGATGGGATCAACCGATTTTCCTGTCGTCCCTCCAGGACTTAGTTCCCTCCTTGGCTGACTTACCCCGGACTCACGTCTGGGGCTAACACCTGCCGCCTCTCCGCGGCTGGGATGGAATCCGCGGTCAGGCCGTTCTTTTTCCACAGCCCTCCACAACAAAAATCGTCCTTCTTGTGACGAATGACCTTTACTGAGAATTCCAGAAAGAGCAAGCTCGCTACATGCACGCGGACTCGACCCACCAGATCCCGGCGATCGCCCCCCGCGGCGGCCTCTCGTCCGCCGCTAAGTCCTTATTTTGGAAGATTTTACCTATAAGTCCTTGCGGCTCAAGATTTTGCCGGGATTCAATCCGATACCCACCCCGCAAGTTCTTAAGAATGAATATTTTAGCGAGAGAGCAAGAAAAATATCGAGGGACGCCCGAAGGCCCGGAAGTATGATTGGTCGGGGAGAGCGGGTCGTGGGCGCACGTCAACCAAAAGTTCCCAGTCAACTCGGGCTTGCGGCGGTGCGGACCTTTGCCGCCAATGAGCGGATGAACCAGATGCTGATTGAACATCTCGACCGGGCGGCATGGAGCTCGAAGCCGCCGGGGAAGGTGCGCAGCATTGCGGCGATCTTCACCCACATGCATAACGTGCGCTGTAAGTGGTGAGGCTGACGGCTCCGCATTTGAAGGTTCCACGACAGCTCAACCGGTCGAATTGCACGCCCCAGCAGGCGCGCTCAGGATTGGCGGAGAGCGCAGCGCGCTGCGAGGAGATGCTGGCGGAAGCGCTTGGAGGTGAAGGGCGCGTGGAGAAGTTTCACAGGGATGGATGGGCGCGTCCGTGGCCAGCAGGTGTGGAGATGCTGTGTTACATGATTGCGCACGAGGCGCACCATCGCGGGCAGGTGTGCATGCTCGCGCATCAGATGGGATTTCGGTTGCCAGGGAAAGTGACATCCGCAATGTGGACTTGGGAGAAGTTGTGAAGAGTGCGGGGCGGACCCCGGAGTTCTGATATCCCGATGTTCTGATATGACGTTCGTTGCCAGACGCAGAGGGTGAAGGGATGAGGAAATCGAATACTCGGCTGGCGTTGCTCTTGTTGTTGGTATTGCTGGCCGGGCTCGCGATGGCTGGAATCTCCAGCCAGCATCGCGTCAAGCACGGTCCAAGCGAGCCGGGTGTGTTTGATTATTATGTGCTGGCTCTTTCGTGGTCGCCGGAGTTCTGCCACAGTCACGCGACGTATGCGCAGTGCGCCGGGCATTTTGGCATGGTGGTGCACGGACTGTGGCCGCAATTTGTCGACGGATATCCGGAACACTGTTCGACGCAGCCGGGCCTGGCGGATCCGTCGAGCATGACGGACATCATGCCGGACGCTTCGCTGGTCGCACATGAATGGTCGACGCACGGAACCTGCAGTGGGCTGGGCGCGGAGGACTATTTCAAACTGGTGCGGCGGGCCTTCGAATCGGTCAGGGTTCCGGCGCGTCTTGCGGCTCCCGCGCAGATGTTTTCGCTGACTCCGCAGGAACTCAAAGAAGAATTTGTGGCTGCGAATCCGCGCTTGAAAGCGGAAGACGTGGCCATCAGCTGCGGGAATAATTATCTGACCGGCGTTTCAGTCTGTCTCTCGAAACAACTAGAGCCGACGGCATGCCAAGGAGTGCGCGACTGCCGGGCGAATTCCATCAGGATCGCTCCTGTACGGTGAGAGGCGAGCGATTCCCGAGCGACCAGAAATTGTTGCCGTTGAGGCGAACAAATCTGCATAGCTGCCGCGTGGATTGTGGTTTCCGCCTCCTTTTATATCAGTGGTTTGCGAGGTTGGCGTGGTTCTTGCTCCTTTAATGCTGGATGAAAAGGGGGAGACTATGAACTCGCTAGTAAGGATGCGCTGGGTGTTGTGGGCGGTGATGGCGGTTTCCGCCTTGTTGCTCATTCCCGCGGTTTACGCAGGGAATGACGTGATGGGTGAGATCGAGTTTGAGGGGAAGAGCAAGGTTGAGAAGACATCTGGCGTGTGGATCGATGGCGGGTACGTTGGGTATCTGAAGGAACTCAAGGGATCGAAGAAGGTTCTGTTGCTGCCGGGAGAGCACGTCATCAGTGTGCGGCAGGATGGATATCAGAATTTCGAGCAGCGCGTGGCGGTGCAGCCGGGACAGAAACTGGTGGTGCGCGTGCAGATGCAGAAGGCGCTGACGCAGCCGATGCCCGCGGTTACGGCGACGGTGAAGATTGAGGTGAATCCGAATCGGGCGGCCGTTTTTGTCGATGGCCAATTTGTGGGGCACGTGGGAGAGTTCGAAGGTGCTGGCCGTGGGATGCTGGTGGCGCCGGGCGCGCATAAGATACGGGTCGCGCTGCCGGGATATCAGACGTTTGAGACGGAGATCAATGCGGTGGCCAACCAGAAAGTGGAAGTAAAGACAGATCTGGTAAAGAGCGGCATCGAGGGGGAAGATCCGATGCTGAATCCAGCGGGTAATCAGGCGGCGCCTCCTGCTTCGGACCGGGCTACACCACCACCGCCTCCGGACCGTGCAACGCCGCCGCCAGCGCCGAATCGCACTGAGTCTCCACAGCGGTAGGAGAGTCGGGAAGGAGCAAGTCACTCTCTCGCCATCACAGAACTGCAGCGCAGTCCTGGTGTGAGAGCTCTCCCGTCCTTGCAGTGAGGTAGGATGGGGACTCTGCATCGGGACATTTCCGGGAGACGATCTGTGATGGCGATACTCAGAAGAGTTCTCATCCTTGTTTCTTGCACTTCTTGGGTTTCTTGCACTTCTTGCCTGATATTGGCCGTCGCGCTGGCACCGACCGCTGCGACGGCGCAGGGTACCGACTGGCGCGTAAAGCTGAACCAACAGTTGCCGTTGATGGGGCATCGCAATTGGATTGCGGTGGTGGATTCGGCGTATCCGTTGCAGACCAGTGCGGGCGTCGAGACCGTCGAAACCAACGAGGATCAACTTGATGTGGTGAAGATGGTTCTCGGACAGATCAGTAAGAGCGAGCATGTTCGGCCCATCATCTTCACCGACGCTGAGCTGAAACTGGTCCCAGAGAGTGACGCCAAAGGAGTGAGCGCTTACCGCGACGCGCTGGCGACGCTGCTGGGGAAGACCGAAGCGCAATCGCTGCCGCACGAGGAGATCATTTCCAAGCTGGACGATGCGGGTAAGACGTTCCATATTCTGGTGCTGAAGACTCGGATGACGATTCCGTATACGTCGGTGTTTATCCGGCTGGAGTGTGGGTACTGGAGCGCCGATGCCGAGAAGAGATTGCGCGAGGCGATCGCGGCGCACTGACGTCTGTTCTTTTTGGGGGCGGTGCCACGCAAGATCCCTGCCTTCGACTTAAGAACGTCGCCGCCGGTACCTGCGGCGAAACTGTCTCCAAACTTGACGGGAGCCTGGCTGGACGAAAAGCCTTCGCCCTGTGAATTGAAACAGATCACGACTCGAGCGAGGACACGCACGCGGAAGCCACCAGATGAACATAGAACCACACCGCCTCAATGCGACTGGGAATGCTGGAGTGGCGATTACCAGCGGGCGGAGAACCCGATCGCGGAAGGTCTGATGCGACGTGCGAATCTGTGGGTTGGCGCCTTCCGGGTTTTCGGTTTTGGCAGGCTACGCGCGATACTGTATTTCCCTGAGGGCACTACTATCATCTCCTAATCCCCATTCAGCGACGCGGGAGACACATCGCGGCTCACGGATCTGTGTCGAGCACACGAAAATTCGGTTTACCCTTTGGGGCGGATTGCATCCAAACGACGCGCGCTCTTGTCAGGACCCGGCGCTTGGAGCCTTCACTTGGAGAACGGTTACTGGAATATCCGCTCGATATTGCTGGGGGGATTCATCGCCGTACAATTGGCCGGCGCCGCGGTGTGCCAGACTGCCACATTCGGGCCCTCTGCTCTGCCCGCGGATCCCTCGAGCACTTTGATTGCGATGCCGGCGTTTGATGCGTCCTCCTTTCAAGCAGGGGCTTTCAACAACGATGCTTCGACACCCAGCATCGAAGTGGAGACGGAGCATAAACACGGAATCGTGAGAAGATCCGTCAGCCGAACGCTGGACGATCAGAAGGAGATCTACAAAGCTCCGTTCTTGCCGTCAAACTTGCGGTGGGACGCGCTGGTGCTCGCGCCGACGGCGGTTTTCCTGGCGACCGACCGGCACATCGAGAACAACCTGCCGGGCGGACATTACACGTTTTACCAAAATGCTTCCGACATTGCGATTGGAGGGCTGGCGGCGACGCTCACGGGAGTTTGGATTTACGGGATCAAAGGCGATCATCCCCATGCCAGAGAAACGGGGAACCTGGAACTGGAAACGCTAGTCAATACGTTTCTGATTTATGCGCCGATGCAATACATCGCCGGGCGGCAGCGCCCGGGCGAAGGCAACGGGCACGGAGACTTCTGGCAGCACCACGCCATGAATACTTCCTTTCCTGGTGGGCACGCGATGTTCACCTGGGCGATGGCAACGGTGGTCGCTCAGGAGTATCCGAAGCCGTGGGTGCAAGTGCTGAACTATACGGCTGCGCTGACAGTGACCGCAACGCGCTTCCTGGGGCGGGATCACTGGGCGTCGGATATGTGGGTGGGATCGGCGCTCGGGATCGCGATTGGAACACATGTGTTCCATGCGCACTGTGACCCGGAGCTGAGCGCATCGTGCATGCGACATCACGAGAAGATGCTGAAGCGGAAGATGAATCTGGCAAAGTCGCCGCTGTACGCCTGGCCGAACGCGAAGCCGACAGAAGACTATGCGAGCGGGCGACCGATCTCCCAGTGATGGCCGAAGGGATCGACGACACGGCCGAGGCGCCAGCCATATTCTTCAGTGACGGCAAAGACTTGGGTCGCGCCTGCCGCGATGGCACGGGCGAAGACTGCATCGGGATCAGCCACAGTCAGAATGATGCGCACCGAGCTGCCGTTGAGGCTCTGGGGACTGAAGTTGCCGTGTTCGGGGGATTCGTCGCCCACCCAGAACTCGGCGCCCTCCACCGAAAGGCGAGCGACCACGCCACCGCCTTCGTCCATGCGGAATGCTTCGGTGGCGCCGAAGGCCGACTTGTAGAAGTCCACGGCACGGGCGCCATTGCGAACCGAAAGCCAAGGAGCGATGGTGGTACAGAACGCGGGATTTTTCATTTCACATTCCTCGCAAGCGACGGCAGACTATTTTCCCGAGTAAGCTCGTTGCAAGCCTTCGATGTCGATCTTATTCATTTGCAGCATGGCTTGCATGACGCGGCGGGATTTTTTGGGATCTTTGTCGTTGAGCATCTCGCCGAGGGCGGAAGGGATGATCTGCCAAGACAATCCGAACTTGTCTTTGAGCCAGCCGCATCTTTCTGGCTTTCCGCCGGCGGAGAGTTTCTCCCAGAGATCATCGACTTCTTCCTGAGAGTTGCAGTCCACCAGGAACGAGATGGCCGGCGTGAAGGCGAAGAGGGGACCGCCGTTGAGCGCCATGAACTCCTGTCCGTCGAGCACGAAGGTGGCGGACATGACGGCGCCTTTTGGGCCGGGGCCGGCATCGCCGTAGCGAGTCACGCGTCCGATTTTTGAGTTCTTGAAAATGGCGACGTAGAAATTCATGGCCTCCTCGGCCTGGGTGTCGAACCACAAGAAGGGAGTGATCTTTTGCACGGGCGACCTCCTCGGCGATGAGTGAACGAAAGGGCGATGACGGGCTTGTACTGAAAACAATAGCAGCCGGGAGCGAAGTTGTCGTGGTAGAATCCTCGGGCTTGCCGCTGAACGCCGCCACGCGCGGGCGATTCCGGCTCTGAACCTCTTCCCGGAGGCACACGTCATGAACTCCCGTTCCCTTCCCTTGTTCCGTTCGGTATTGATCTCATGTGTCGGCCTGATGGCGGTGATTTCGGCGCCGTGTGTGGACGCACAACACGCGCTGCCGAACCATCTCACGAAACGCGTGGTGGGCGACTACGTATATTGGAGCAAGTATCAGACTCCGCCGTATGGCGCGACACAAATTCCCTACCACAAGCTGACCCACATCAATCACGCGGGAGTGTCGTTTGACGCGACGGGCACATTGTCGGTGCCGGATGGGTTCATTGAACCGGAACTGAACAACAGTGCGCACGCGGCGGGGGTGAAGGTACTTCTGCTGCTGGGCGGCGACTTCGCAGGAATCGAGGCCAGCGGCGCGATGCAGACGCTGGTGGACAACGTGGCGGCGTTCGAGCAGCAATATGCCTATGACGGCGCCGATATTGACTGGGAATATCCAGAGAGCAGCGTCGACCGCGCTTTTCTGGTGAACCTGATGTCGAGCTTGCGCGCGTCGAATCCGAACTATGTGCTGTCGATCGATATTGCTCCGTGGGGTGGCTACGGATACGACCTGCGCCTGCTGCAACTGTCGCTCGATTATTTCAATATCATGATGTACGACTGCGCCGGGCCGTGGACGGCACACGGGCAGCTCAATTCCCCGATTTTCTGGGACCCGCAAGATCCAGCGCCCTACGAGTGTGAGCCAGGAGGCAGCGCGGATCAGACAGCCAATTACTTCGTAAAGCAGGTTCCCACCGTGCAGCTCAATATGGGGACGCCGTTCTACGGCTATCACTACGCGAACATCCATCAGGTGTTTGGGCTGTGTCCGAACGCGGCATTCACTGCCGACGGTGAATGCGATGGGACCGTGGTAAGCGGAGGCTACGGTCTGACGCTAAAGCCGCTGATCAACAAGAATGGGTGGAAGACGATATACGATCCGATCGCGATGGTGCCGTACATGCTGAAAGTGGATGGCAGCGACGGGTTCGTCACTTACGATGACTCGTTCTCGACCTATTACCGGGTGTGGTATTCCGATTGGCAGCGGGGACTGGGCGGGACGTTCATGTGGTCTCTGGATGCAGACTACGATGGTCACTCGCAAGACTTGCTGGATGCGATGTATAGCGCCTCGTTGAGCGGAAAGAAGTAGGGAGACGGCGGGCATGAACGGGCAGACGCGAAGGGAGTTTTCGGCTCGCATGGCGGCAGTGTTGCCGGCGATAGGAATCGCGGGGGATTTCTTTGGCGTGCCGCACCAGCGTCAATGAGTTCTATCGGATTTTGTGCCAGTTGACCTGTCTGTTCTGAACTGCTCTCTTCATGTGAGCCCAAAGAACTGTCGAAGTACTTTGATGTCAGGACGTTCCCTTCGGCTAATCCGAGCGAAGCATTGAAACACGGGCACACTGCGGAAAAAATCCGGTCCATTCTGCGGAGTGTGGTTCGTCCAGCAGCATCCTCAATCCCCGCCCAGCAGACGGTTTTTGAAGAACGACAGCTTCCTTGACGCGCAAGAGCCGAAGCTCCAAGGTTCAACGACTTGCATCTTGACCACGTGGCGATGCATCAAGGACAATCTCGTCGACTCGCTGGCCCGGGGGGCATCCATTTCGCTGGCAAAGTCCGAGGAGGACATTCATGGAAAACTCTCTGGGCCTGAGAAATATCTGCGCGATTATTCTGTTCTACGGTGCACTGGCAATAGCCGCGTCTGCGCAAACCTTCACCAGTCTTGCCAGTTTCGACTTGACCGACGGTGAAGATCCGTATTTCGGTTCCCTCGTCGTTGGCTCTGACGGCAGCCTCTATGGAACAACACTCGTTGGCGGTACCAACGCATCTGGCACGATTTTCGACGTTACCACGACGGGCGTGCTGACCGTGCTTCACAGCTTCAGCACCGACGGCGCCATTCCCGACTCGGGGCTGGTTCTGGGCAGTGACGGAAACTTTTGCGGAACAACCAGTACGGGCAGCTTCACTGGCCAAGGGATGGCATTTAAATTCACACAAGGGGCACGCTGACGAAACTCTACAGCTTCTGCTCGCAAACGAACTGCTCCGACGGGGGACGCCCGCAAGGGGGGCTGGTGCAGGGAGCCGGCGGCAATTTATACGGGACAACAACTATCGGCGGAGCTCACGGCGCAGGCACGGTGTTCGAGATCACCACAACAGGACAGTTGACCACTCTTTACAGCTTTTGCGCGCAGACAAACTGCACCGACGGTTGGACCGTGAGTAGCGCACTAACCCGCGCAAGCAACGGGAAGTTCTATGGCGTGACCACCTACGGCGGAGCCAATGGATGGGGCACCGTGTTTTCCATTACTGCCGCGGGCACGCTGACCACCCTGCACAGCTTCGCGTCCAGCGACGGCGCCAGTCCATTTGGCGGCCTAGTGCAGGCGAGCGACGGGAATCTGTACGGGACAACGTCCGACGGCGGGAGAGCGGGCGAAGGCACCGTATTCAAAATGGGCGAAGCAGGCAAACTGGCAACGATCTACAACTTCTGCGCCAAAGCGTATTGCCCTGACGGTAAGGAACCGTTTGGGACACTGATCCAGGGATCGAACGGCGATCTTTACGGCACGACGAACGCGGGCGGCACGCTCAATCGCGGCACAATCTTCGAAATCACCACAAAAGGCGTGCTTACGACGCTGCACAGCTTTGGTGGAGCGGACGGTTCCTTTCCTTACGCGGGCCTCGTGCAGGATTCCGCCAACGGGACACTGTATGGGACAACGTACTCTGGTGGCAACCTTAGCTGCATATTCTACGGGACAGGTTGTGGCACTGTGTTCAGCCTGGTTCCCTAGCAGAACCCTTTCCGTGCGAGCGCTCTACTTCAGCCCCCCAAGAGCCGCAATTGAAGCGCTGCTTCGTCGCCGACGCGGAACAAGCTAGTGTAGTGCGTCACAATTAACAACCTTTATCCATCGGCGAGCGTCTTATGATGGAGGAGACGCTTGCGGATGCGAATCGCCCCAGCCATCACGTTGAGTGCGGAGGAAAGGACGCGGCTGGAATCCCAAGCCCGGAGCCGATCCCTTCCGGTGCGGGTGGCGGAGCGTGCCCGCATCGTGTTGCTTGCAGCCTCCGGCCAGTCGGACAAGGAGATCGCCGCCAGTATGGCGATCACGCCGAAAAAAGTTTCCCGCTGGCGCAAACGTTTCCTGGCGCTGGGCGTGGCCGGGTTGCAGAAAGACGCGCACCGGCCGGGACGCAAGCCCACCATCGGTGCCCGCCTGACCAAACGCGTGGTGACCATGACCACGCGCCAGCAACCCAGCAACGCAACTCACTGGAGCACTCGTACTATGGCTGCGGCGGTCGGCATCAGCGAAGCCAGCGTGCGGCGCATCTGGCGCGCCCACGGATTGAAACCGCATCGCGTGGAAGCCTTCAAGATCAGCAACGATCCTGCGTTCGCCGAGAAACTGGAAGACATCGTTGGCCTGTATCTCAATCCGCCGGACCACGCGCTGGTGCTGTGCGCCGACGAGAAGAGCCAAATTCAAGCTCTGGATCGTACCCAACCCGGCCTGCCGCTGAAGCGCGGGCGCGGTGCCACCATGACCCACGACTACAAACGCAACGGCACGGCCACTTTGTTCGCCGCTCTGAACGCGGCTAACGGCGAGGTCTTTGGCCTTTGCCAGGAGCGGCATCGCCATCAGGGATGGCTCAAGTTTCTCCACCTGATTGACCAGACCATCCCCCACGACCAGCAACTGCACTTGATTTGCGATAACTACGCTACCCATAAACATCCCAAAGTGCAGCGCTGGCTGGCACGGCATCCGCGCTTTCATCTGCACTTCACTCCCACCAGCGCCTCCTGGCTCAACATGGTGGAACGCTTCTTTCGCGACCTGACTCAGAATCGGCTCCGGCGCGGCGTATTCCGCGACTGGGAAGAGCTCATCATGGCCATCGCCACCTACATCGACCGCCACAACGAAAGCCCGAAACCATTCATCTGGACCGCACGGGCCGCCGATATCCTGGAAAAAGTGAAACGCGCTCGCCGCACCCTGAATAAACGTCAATCTGTTTGACGCACTACACTAGTTCGGTTTGGGTTCGAGGCGGGCGTAGTAGCCCTGGCGGGTGCGAACCTTAAAATGCTGTCCGGTTCTTGTGGCTGCAACATGGATGACACGATAGTGGCCATCGGGAACGAAATTGGCGGGCCTGTAGGCGATGAAATAACGACTGCGAATCACGTTGCGGAGTTTATTGAAGGAGCCCGAAAGAGTCGGGGCATCGTGAGGGAACATGGCCTCGCCACCGCTGCGCTCGGCGAGGACCTCGAGAATCTTGTCAGCGTCGGTCTTGTCGCCGATGTCCTCGCGGGTGCTGATGGCGTAGACGGTGACTCCGGTGCGTTCTTCGACCTGAATGGTCTGCTTGAGCGAGGTGTGACTGGAATTGTCCTCGCCATCGCTGAGCACGATGAGAACGTTGGCGACGCGGTCGGCGTCGGGATACTCGGCGAGTTTCCAGCAGGCGAAAGTGACGGCATCGAAAAGAGCGGTGCCGCCTGCATTGGAGAGCCGGTCAACGCCGGCGGCAAGCAGGGCCGGGTCGGACGTAAAGTCCTGCGTGACCGTCGTACTGGTGGAGAAGCCAGCGATAAAGGCGAGGTCGGAAGGATTCGTCAGGATCTTTTGAATGAAGTGCGTTGCCGAGACCTTCTCGAAGGAGAAGCGATCGTGCACGGAACCACTCGTATCGACGAGCAATGCGACGCGGAGAGGGAGCTTGGACTGTGGGGCAAACTCGATCACTTTGTCGGGTAGCTTGTTGTCATCGGAGATCTGAAAATCGGAACTCTGGAGATCGTTGACCATGTGGCCGTGATCGCTGACAGCAAAGAAGAGGGTGACCTGATCGACGTTCGTGTGGATGGTCCAAACACTGCTCGACGCGTTCGAAGCGTCGGGAATGAGGCTGGGGAGATGAACGCCCGCCTGAGTGGTTGAGACGGACGGAGAGCCACGGGACGTGGCGCAATTGTTGCAGTTCGTGGGCTCGGATTCGAGAGCGTGCAACTGCGCTTTCAGGCGGTCGCTGTTGGGAATTGTGGTCACGCGAACCGGGGAATCGGAGACGAGGCTAGATGGCTGAGAGACGCTAGCCAACTGGCGCTTGACCTCGCGGTTGTGGGCAAGGATGTCGAGATTCTTGCGGGCGGCGGGAGCAAAAGCGTTGGTGGGATCCTCGCGGAGGAAGATCGTTAACTGCGTCTCCATGAGGTCGGGATCCTTGAGGGACTCAGCGGCCGCGGCGGCGACATAGTGGATATTCGCCATTCCTTTGTGGTCGAGGGCATGCACTCGGTTACAGAGGTCAAGGACTTGAGGATAGTCGTGATTCTGCTGCTCGGCGTAGGCAAGGAGGGAGAGAACCATAGGGTCATTAGGGCGGAGAGAAGCAGCCTTATCGAGATACGACTTGGCGGCGGCGGAATCACTGGTGGAGAGGGCAAGACGGCCGAGGTTCACGAAGGATGCGGCGAACTTGTCGTCGAGCCGGGCGGCGGTCTCGAACGCGGCCTTGGCGCGAGGTGTGCTGTCCTCGTTCAGGTAGGCCAAGCCCAGACCCATGTATGCGGCTACGAAGTTGGGGTAGCTGGCGATCGCTTTCTGGAGGTGGGGGATGGCCTCTTTTGACTTCTGCTGCTTGAGAAGAGTGTTGGCCTCGTTATATTGCTGGATGGCCCTGTTGGGAGCTTCCAGATCGAGAGCGGACAGAGTGCCGGATTCAACGAGGCGTTTTTTCTCCTCTTCTCGCTTCAGTTTGTCCTTGAATTCGCGATTCTGCTGTTCCACGTAGAATGCAGCGAAGTCGACGGTGGCCATCGCATCGGGACCGGCATTGAGGTAAGGAATGGCCGCAGTATAACTCTGTGCTAATAGGCAGCGCTCGCCACCGGCGAGAACCAGAAACAGGCAGGCTACTGCGAGCCCGAGGAATCTGGAGACTGCGCGCCGCAGTGAGAAGGCTACGAGGGATGCCTCCGAGCGTGTTGGTGGGCACTCATGGCAAACCATGCCCATAACTTCCTCCGATGTTCTGAGTCTGCTTTGACCCCAAGAACTGGCCACATGATACAACGGTTTCCGCGTCCCGGCTCCGATGGCGGGTAAGGTCAGCTGATGTAAACGCGTTTGCGCTCCCTAACCTTAACCTTGGTGGCTTGCGCTCGCGCGCTTGGCCGCCAGGGATTTGACGATCAGGGTCTGTAATATCCTTTGGTCCACATCCGCGAGTTTCTTGATGTAGAGGCAGCCCTTGCCGGTGGAATGCTTGCCAAGTTTTGCCAGCAGGGCCGTAGCGTCAACGAAGCCGGTGACACCATACAGGACGGTTGCGGCCTTCCGCGGCGAAAAGGCGATGACAGGCATATCGCCCTCGCGCCCGCTCTCGTACTTGTAGTGGCAACTGCCGAAGCCAATGATGGATGGCCCCCACATTTGCGGCTCTTCTCCAGCCGCGTTTTGCATCAACTTGGTGAGCGCCTTGGCATCTGAGCGCCTGACCGGGTCGGTGAGGGCATCGATAAACGCCGCCGCACTGAGTTTGGTGGGCTTGGTTTTGTTGTCCGCCATGGCTCCTGCCTTTCGCTCCCAAGGCTAACCTAAGCCGTGCTGATGGGCAAACATCAAGCAATAGCTGTTCCCAGCCAGAGTGTAAAGATACGAAAGTGCCCATAAAATCGATTCTTTGCCCGATCCGGGAAAGCAAGGGGGAGACGGTGTCTGAATAGGTTTGACCGGTGGTAGGCAACGTGTTATAAATGCCCGTTTTGCTCTGGTATGCCGGGGCTGGAGACTTATTTCTCCAGGCCGGATTTTGCGGCGTAGCTTTCTTACTAAAATCCAGCGCGAACTCCGACGCGGCCAAGCTCCAACACTCTTCAGGTTTTGCGGTGGAAGCGTGTTCGGAAATCCGGAACAGATGTCCAAGCCTCGATGGGCGTGCTCACGGTTGAGAGTTCGAACCGTAGTTCGCGAGGCGGGAAACTGCTTCCCGGGCGGAGTTTTTTCGTTATTCATCCTTAAAACCGTACTCTTCCGGAGGAATCATTTATGCGCACATGGCTCGCCACTGCTGCGTGGTTTACACGCTGCATGGGCACGAAACTCTCGGTGATTGCCGCGCTGCTGACCGTCGGCGCCGCTTCCGCTTTCGCTCAACCTGCTGGCGAAGGGGGCGAAGCTTCCCTGAAACTGCCTGACCTTTCACAGGTCAGCTTCTTCAATGGCGCGATCGATGGCCATAAGTTGCTGTTGATCGGCATCCTGTTCTGCCTGTTCGGGCTGGGCTTTGGTATGACGATTTTCATGCGGCTGAAGAACCTGCCGGTGCACCGGTCGATGCGCGAGATCTCAGAACTGATTTATGAGACTTGCAAGACGTATCTGGTGACGCAGGGCAAGTTCATTCTGTTTCTGTGGGCTTTCATTGCGGTGATTATTGCGGCTTACTTTGGATGGCTGTCGCCAGTGCCGGGAAAGTCGGTCGGGCTGACGCTGCCGATCATTCTTGGATTCAGTTTGGTGGGAATCGCGGGAAGCTATGGCGTGGCGTGGTTCGGGATTCGGGTGAACACGTTCGCCAATTCGCGGACGGCGTTCGCTTCCCTGCCCGGCAAGCCGTATCCGGTGTATCAGATTCCGCTGGAAGCGGGCATGAGCATCGGGATGATGCTGATCAGCGTGGAACTGCTGATCATGCTGTTCATTCTGCTGTTCATCCCGGGCGATTATGCGGGTCCGTGCTTCATCGGGTTCGCCATTGGCGAGTCGCTGGGCGCGGCCGCACTGCGTATTGCGGGCGGCATCTTTACCAAGATTGCCGACATCGGGTCGGACTTGATGAAGATCGTGTTCAAGATCAAGGAAGACGACGCGCGGAATCCTGGCGTAATCGCCGACTGCACGGGCGACAACGCGGGCGATTCGGTTGGACCCTCGGCAGACGGGTTCGAGACTTATGGCGTCACAGGCGTGGCGCTGATTACATTCATCCTGCTGGGCGTGAAAGATCCGAGCGTGCAGGTGCAGTTGCTGGTTTGGATTTTTGTGATGCGCGTGATGATGCTGGTATCGAGTGCGCTGTCTTACTTCATTAATGGCGCGATTGCCAAGGCGAAGTATGGATCGGCGAACGAGATGAACTTCGAAGCGCCGCTGACTTCGCTGGTGTGGCTGACTTCGATTATCTCGATCGGCATCACCTATCTGATTTCTTATTTTGTCATTCCAACCTTGGGGGCCGATGGGACGCAGTGGTGGAAACTGGCCACGATTATTTCGTGCGGCACGCTGGCGGGGGCGTTGATTCCGGAACTGGTCAAGGTGTTCACCTCGACTGAATCACGGCACGTGAAAGAGGTTGTGGTCTCGGCGCAGGAAGGCGGAGCGTCGCTGGGAATTCTGTCGGGATTCGTGGCGGGGAATTTCTCGGGCTACTATCTCGGGCTGGCGATGATGATGCTGATGGCGATTGCGTATTACATGAGCACGATGGGACTGGCGCTGGCGGCGGGAATGCTGGCTCCAGCGGTGTTCGCGTTTGGGCTGGTGGCGTTTGGGTTCCTGGGCATGGGGCCGGTGACGATTGCGGTCGACTCCTATGGTCCGGTGACGGACAATGCGCAGTCGGTATATGAACTTTCGCTGATCGAGGCTGTGCCGAACGTGCAGGTGGAGATCAAGAAAGATTTCAACATGAACGTGGATTTCGAGCGCGCCAAGCACTTGCTCGAGGCCAACGATGGCGCGGGCAATACGTTCAAGGCCACGGCGAAACCGGTGCTGATCGGGACGGCGGTGGTGGGCGCGACGACGATGATTTTCTCCATCATCATGGCGTTGACCAACGGACTGGCGGCGAACCTGGACAAGTTGTCGCTGCTGTATGCGCCGTTTTTCCTGGGACTGATTACGGGCGGAGCGATGATTTACTGGTTCACCGGCGCTTCGACGCAGGCGGTGACGACGGGAGCTTACCGCGCAGTCGAGTTCATTAAAGCCAACATCAAACTCGAAGGCGTGGAGAAGGCTTCCATCGCCGATAGCAAGAAGGTGGTGGAGATCTGCACGAAGTATGCGCAGAAAGGGATGCTGAACATTTTCATTGCTGTGTTCTTCGGGACGCTGGCGTTTGCCTTTGTGGATCCATTCTACTTCGTGGGCTACCTGATCTCGATCGCGATCTTCGGTCTGTATCAGGCAATCTTTATGGCGAACGCGGGAGCGGCTTGGGACAACGCGAAGAAGATTGTGGAAGTCGAGATGAAGCAGAAGGGCACGCCGCTGCACGATGCGACGGTGATCGGCGATACGGTGGGCGATCCGTTCAAGGACACGTCGTCGGTGGCGCTGAATCCGGTGATCAAGTTCACGACGCTGTTCGGGTTGCTGGCGGTGGAACTGGCGGTGAAACTGGCGAGCGATTCGGGCACGACGCTGACGCGGGTATTGGCGGCGGTGTTCTTCGCGGTGTCGTTTACCTTCGTGTACCGGTCGTTCTACGGAATGAGGATCAAGCAGGGCGCAGAGTAGGGGCGCAGCTGGAAACATCGACGCCATCTGGAGTAATCCGGATGGCGTTTTTGTTTTGGGCTTCTAGAACCTTGGGAACCACCTCTTCGGTAAGCTCAGGACGCTATGGCGGCTGTCCCGACAAAGTTCGTTAGAACGATTGCTTCATTTTTGATTTGACACCGTGCGCGAGTTTTTCGATCTGCTCGGCTTTCTTGATGGCGTCGACCGACACGACGCCGTGGCCGGATTTATCGAGGTACTCTTTCAGTTCCGAGGTGAGCTGAAACATCTTTTCAGTGTCGCGCCGGATCTCGGCCTGGCGCTGCAGATTGGCGGCCTGAGCCTGCGATTTTTGAATGTCATCATCGGAGGTGAGAGGCACGTTTCCGCCGGGCCCCTGAGACACGGAGGGCGGTAGTTTCGGCATCTGCGCGAAAGCGGTACCGGGAGCACACACCAGGGCAAGAGCGAGCAAAGCGATTGTAACGGACTGCAACATGATGAGCCTCCCATGTACGACCCAGAGGCGCGGGTTCCAAGCACCGGAGGGCGGACTTCATCGGAAATTATGGCGCGACAGGGGAAAAGAGACAATCGGGATTTCTTCCAGGCCTCATTATTTGTTACTTGGAGTTGGCACAGCAGCAGCGAAGAGAGTCCTTTGGAAAAGGCAGGAGCGCGACCGACGGGCAACCTTTGCGGGGCCACACATCGGCGGAAGCAGAAAATTGGCGGTATCGATCTGCATTGCGAAAAAAGGAGGCGGCGCAGCGAACAATCCGTGAGAGAGAGAACGGCTGCACCACCCCCAGCTCAGACTACAGATCAAACACCAAGGTACAGGAGTGGAAAACTGTCAAAATTACCGGCCAGTTGCCCGGTTTGCTATGGATTCGTCTTCTTGTCAAGCACGGCAACGAGGGACTGACCTTCCCCTGAAGCCTTCACGCTGTTTCCGCGCACGATGTCGGTGGCGGTCAGGGTCTTGTCGTAGAGGCGTGAATTCGCGTCATTGTCGGGTTCGACCGTGGCGCCACCGAGGGATACACCAGCGAACACTCCCTTGGCGCGGCCGTAGGTCAGGATGTCGGCGTCAGCTGCGGCGGCGGCGGTAGCACCGGGACCAGCTGCCGCAGTTGCATCGCTGCCCATCTTGGTCTTTCCATTCAGAACCTGATTGACGACTTTTGGATTCATGAGCAGGAGGACGAAGTCACTGGATGAACCACCCACCTGCAGGCCGACGCTGGCGCCGCCTACCGAATACATGGCAGGCGCGGACCATTTGCCTTTGAAGTTATCCCCGCCTCGGCAGAGCAAGGGACCGCGACCGCCGCTACCGCCTACGCCAAAGCCGAACTTCTTCACATTCGGCAGAATGAGCACGCAATCCGCAGTCGACAACAAGTTCGGAGGGATGCTCTTGCTGTCGATCAAGCCCTGCAGGACAAGGTTGGCCTGCCGGAGGGTGTCCTCGTCTTTCTGCTTGTCAGCGGCAAACGTCGGGAGAGTCAACAGCAGCAGTGCTATGAACGCGAGGAAGCAAGTCAGAGCCTTCCCAATAGTCGGCGGACTTATGGTTTCGGATGTATTTCGTAGCATGGCCTTTCTCCTTTTCCCTTAGAAATTTTGCGCGGGGTCCGCCTGGCCGAATTCAGGGCCGACCGTCCCTAGCCTTCCAAGGATTGGACAAGACTGTGAGGTTGGAAACTGGCAAAACATATAGGGGCACGACCAACCATCAAGCCGGTAGCCGGTAACTGCCAGATGGATGGGCCGCTTGGGGATGACGCAGGGCTTCGACGGTCCTGAAACGATTCGAGGTCTTCGATTCGGGATCGTCGATTCGGGATCGTCGATACGAGATCTGCGGAATACCCTGTCGATTTTCGCTATGCCCTGGTTGAGTTCGTGGCTGACCAGCTTTTAACGAATTCTCCCAATCGGTGAAGACCTTCAGGAAATCGATCGGTGGCCGCCGCGAAGCCAAGGCGGAAATGGGACGGCGCGTCCCAACAGTCGCCCGGAGCGAGCAGGATGCCCTTTTCCGCAGCCGCCTGGCAAAAGTCGCGGCTGTTCTCTCCGCTGACGAGCCACGGGAAGGCGGTGACTCCGCCACGAGGAGGGATCCAGGCAAGCGTTTCGCGGTGCTCCGACATGAAGCGGACAAGATGCCGTAAATTCTGAGTTGCAGTTTCCTGAGTTTTCCCGAGGACGATATCGCGGCGGTGCATGGCAATCTCCGCCAGCATTTCTCCAGCAGTATTGTTGGAAATGGAAAAATAGGTGCGCGCATTCCAGTAGCGCTCGCGGCGGCGGGCATCGTGCTCGATCATCCAACCGGCCCGCACTCCGGATAAAGGGAAAGCTTTTGAGAAGTCATGGATGACGGTCGCATGCGGCAGGCGGGAAGCCGATCTGGTCGGCTGTTCATGATAGATAGGGTGGTAGACCTCGTCGCTGACAAGTTGAATTTCACGAGACGCTGTGAACTCGTGCAAGCTGTCGAGTTCCGCATCGCTAATGGTAGCGCCTGTAGGATTGTGCGGACTGTTGATTAGAACCAACTTCGTATTTCGATCGACGCTTTGCTTGATCTCCTCAAGATCGAGATGGAAGCCGTTCTCCTTACGAATAGCGTAGTAGCGAATCTCGATCCCAAGGGATTCGGGCAAGGCGGAAAACGGCGGATAGCCGGGTTGAGGCAGGACAACGTTAGCTCCGGCTTCGGCGGCCAGCCACATCAGGATGACAAGTGCCTCAGAAGCGCCGGTGACGACCTGGACAGTGTCGACGTCCACATCCTGCATGTCGGCGATGGCTGCGCGTAAGCCGTCGGAGCCGGCCGGGCGGCTATAGGCCAATGTGTGATTCAGGAAACGATGCCGTTCGTCCTCACTGGCGAGGCTCAGTATCTCATTCAGGGTCCAGCGCGGTCCTTCGCTCGATGCCAGGTTGAATTCGATGTCGTGTTCGTAGGCAGCGAGCCAGATGTCCAACAAGAAAGGTCTCAATTGCATGTCGCACCTCGACGGGATCGATCGGGCATTCGCAGCGCGCTGTTAGTTCGGACCCTTCATTTTTTCTTTGACGCTATGAGCCAGCTTTTCGATCTCTTCGGCTTTCTTGATGACGTCGAGGGAGAGAACATTTTCGTCGGACTTGTCCACGGAATCTTTTAATTCGACCGACAGCTTCAGCAACTTGTCGGTGTCATGCTTGAGGGCGGCGATGCGCTCTTTGGCTGCCTTCTTGGCCATGTCGCTTTCGATGCGGGCGCGGGCGTCGTCTCCGTCCGCCATGGGCGGGTTGACGTCGTGAGTTGACGGCGGGCTCGACTGGCGGGTCTGGGCAGTGCCGGGGAGAGAGAGGAGGGGGAGGAAGGCTATCCCTAGGTAGAGTCTGGATCGCACGAGAACCTCGCTGAGGAGTCGAATGCGTGCTGCTCTTTGAAATTATACGTCGCGGAAAAAAGAATTCACCACAGAGGACGCGGAGGACACAGAGGAACCGCCAGACTGAACCACGAAGGGCACGGAGGTTCGCCAAGGAAAGCAAAAGCCAGAGCCGGGGCCCTGGCTTTTACGAGCTAAAAGACAACTACAGCGCGCTCATGTTGGCGAGGAATTCGCTGTTGCCTCTGGTTTTGCTGAGCTTGTCGATCAGCAGTTCCATGGCTTCCACGGGAGAAAGCGGATTCAGGACCTTGCGAAGAACCCAGATGCGCGAGAGGTCTTCTTTCGGGATCAGGAGTTCTTCTTTACGGGTGCCGGAGCGTTGAATGTCGATGGCCGGGAAGACGCGTTTGTCGACGAGCTTGCGCTCGAGGATGATTTCGCTGTTGCCCGTGCCTTTGAATTCTTCGAAGATCACGTCGTCCATACGGGACCCGGTGTCGATCAGGGCAGTCGCGATGATCGTGAGCGAACCGCCTTCTTCGATGTTGCGGGCGGAGCCGAAGAAGCGCTTCGGACGCTGCAGGGCATTGGAGTCGACGCCGCCGGAGAGGACTTTGCCGGAGGGCGGAACGATGGTGTTGTAAGCGCGAGCGAGACGGGTAATAGAGTCGAGTAGGATCACGACGTCGCGCTTGTGCTCGACCAGACGCTTGGCTTTTTCGATCACCATTTCGGCGACCTGGACGTGACGTGCGGCGGGCTCGTCGAAGGTCGAAGAAATGACTTCGCCCTTGACGGAGCGCTGCATGTCGGTGACTTCTTCCGGGCGCTCGTCGATCAGCAGGACCATCAGAACAACTTCGGGATGATTCGTGGTGATGGAGTTGGCGACGTTCTGCAGCAGCATGGTTTTGCCGGCACGTGGCGGGGAGACGATAAGGCCGCGCTGTCCCTTGCCGAGGGGAGTGAGCAGATCCATGACGCGGGCGCTGGCGTTTTCGCGGGTGGTCTCGAGTTTGAGACGCTCCTGCGGATACAGCGGCGTCAGGTTGTCGAACAGGATCTTGTTGCGGGCTTCATCCGGCGATTCGAAGTTGACGGCTTCAATCTTGACGAGCGCGAAATACTTTTCACCCTCGTGCGGAGGACGAACCTGGCCGCTGATGGTGTCGCCAGTCTTGAGATCGAATTTGCGGATCTGGGAGGGCGAGACGTAGATGTCGTCGGGGCCGGGAAGGTAGTTGTAATCGGGGGAGCGGAGGAAACCGTAGCCGTCGGGCAGGATTTCGAGTACGCCTTCAGCGAAAATGTGGCCTTCTTTTTCGCTCTGCGCCTGGAGGATCTTGAAGATCAAATCCTGTTTGCGCATACCGCTGGCACCGGGCAGATCCAAGGTCCTTGCGATCTTGGTCAGCTCGGTGATGTTCTTTTCTTTTAGTTCAGCAATGGTCATGATTCACCTGAACCCGTGCACTCGAACGTAATCGTTAGTGTCAGCGGGAGATTTTTCAAAAGGAGGGGACGCAGGGAAGACGCAAATAGCACCAGGCAGGAAGGCGGGGCTGGGTTAAGCAGCCCGCCGTTGTGCCTCAGCAAAATTCTCTGGTTCCGACAAAACTTCTTGCCGATCTGAGCCAGCGATACGGTCCAACACACCGTTCATTGTTTCCTGGATTCTGGTGCTGGGCCGGTGGAACTTCCGCGTGGCCTTGGAGGCAAGCTGACAAAGCATATACCGGTTCCGCAGAGTCTGTAAAGCATCAAACACACGATCAGAGCGCATGTGCGTTCATTCTCCTTACTTTATGATTGTGGCCTTCCGCATTCGTCCTTTGCCAGGGAGGTGACCGGAACCCCAGAGTGCGCCCTAAGTCACTGATTCCTAGTAAGTTGTAAAGGAGTTAGCGTAAAAACTCACCTTTGAATAGATGCGTGACAGGACTCCGAAGATGCTCGATTTTCTGGGCTGGCTTCGCGGGCGCAGAGTCACTTGAAAACTGCCCAGAAGCTTCCGGATGTCCTAGAACTCGTTAATGTAGCTGCAAGTGAGGGAGAGGTCAAGTAATTATTTGAGAGCAAAGTGTAAAAGCTGGTAAAGACGCCCGAAGCGGACGTCGGGCCAAGGTTCCGATGACAGAGACGGGGTGATCGACGTCGAACAGCCGCGTAAGACATTCTATTAAAACGAGTTAGTAGCGGCAATTCGATCTGCGAACGAGATCACGGGTTGGTCATTTTTTGGAGTTCCGCGGCGGGCGTTTGAGGGCCTAGAACCTGACGCAGGGCTTCCTCCAGCACTTCCTCTCTTCGAGCACGGATTCCCGCCATCGTCGGTATGACTTTCACATTGGGGATGATGCCGATCTGCTGGGTGGGAGATTTGTCGGGATAAAAGACGCCGATGCCGCTGATTCCGGCGTGAAGGCCGCCAGGCAAGGCGAAGGGAGAGACGTTGCCGTCGGCTCCGGAGGTGGTACCGCCCACGACGATTGCGCCGGGGGCGACTCGAAAGGCCATGGCGGTGTACTCGGCTTGGCTCATCGAGGTCTCGTCGACCAAGATCACTATCTTTCCGTTGTAGTGAGGCTGCTGTGGAGACAGTGATTCAGTGACGCCCCAGTGGAAGGCTCCGGGATTGGCGAGATCGGCTTCGGTGAACCTGGCGAAGGGAGTTTCATGGTCGACGAGCAAGTTTCCCAGCGCAAAGACCATAAAGGAGGAAGGGTAGTTGCGGATGTCGATGACGAGGCCTTTGGTACCGGCGGCCCGCTGGACGTAGTTGGCTGCGTCGGCGTCTTTCACGGAAGAGAGCTTGAGATAGGCGACGTCTTTCGAGAGCAGGCGGAAAGCGGGGCCAGGCAAGTCGTGGGTGCCGGGGCTGAAGTCGTTGATTGTTAGAGACACGCGTTTCGTCGTTATCGTGAGAGCGTCGGGGCCACGGCGAATGCCAATTTTGGTCTCACCGCAATCTCCGCGCGTCAGGTAGCGGCCGAGATCGCGCAGGCGCGCCGCTTCGTTGGAAGCTGAGTAATAAGGCGACCACTGTGCAATCAGTTTGGCGATCGGAACGCCATCGAGTTCAGTGATGACATCGCCGAGCTGCAAGCCGCCAACATTGTTCGCTTCGGATGCCGGAAAGCCGCCGATGACGGGTTGGTTTTCAACGAAACGCACATTGACCGGAATCTGGCATTTGCCGACCGGAGGCCGCGCCTGCAGCGAACTCCAGATATTGGCGTGGCCATCGTGAGCCTTCGCAAGCAGCGCCATGACTTCGCGCTGGTAGTCTTCAGAGCTCTTTGCCAAAGCGAATCGCGGTATGAATTCGGCTAGAACTCCCTTCCAATCCTCGCCCACGATGTCGCGATTGGGGGACCAATACTCGACGATATTCCAGAAGCGATACAGGCTGAGGAGCTGAAAGCCGGGATCGGGGAACTTCAACATTGGGTAGCCCAACTCGTGGTCGAACTTGGGATTGCGAACCTCTGGGTCCTTCGAGACGTAGAAGTGTTTGTCCGGGAGGTGGTTGTCGCGAATCGACTGCAGGGTCAGGCTGAGTGATCCGAGCACCATTTTGTTTGAGATCCAATCGAGATCTGGTTTGAAGTAGAGTTCCTTCTCATCCAGCTTGGCGCAGGGATGGCACGGGGAGACAGGGCCCAGACCGTCGATCCAATGCTGCAGGGCGGCGTTTGCGGCGGCGCGATCTGGCGCGGCCAGAATTTTGGGTAACACGCGGAAGAGATCGTAGTCCCAGTGGCGTGCTCCGGACGTCACTTTGGGATGGTAGTACTTGAGAAATCCCCAGACTTTGCCAAGCGTGACCAGGTTGTCGATTTGAATTTTGGTGAGCGCGCGGAGGCTGATGCCGGAGCCGGCGTCGAACTCATGATCAGTGTCGAGGACGGTGGTTGGACGATCGACCCGGGGCGCGTCCCAGATGGGTTTGCCGTCAACGAGGAGCTGAAGGTCGTCGGCCCACGCTTTTCCCGTACCGGCCACGAGGAGGCCGAAGAAGAGTTGCCTGGCTTCGGGATGGACGGGCAGCGTGATCGAATACTCTTTCCAGTCGGTCGTTCCCTTAAGCTGGCGGGCCTGCATATTGTCGAAGGCCAGGGAGGGTGATTCTCCGTCCTCGCGCATCCACAGGCCTACGAAATCGCTCACGTCTGCGGTGCGCAGGAAGCCGCGGAACTCAATCGTGTTACCTGAGAAGTCGATGGGGATGGACTTGGTGATGCTGGAGAAGGTACCGGGACTGTCGGGATGGCGCTCGATTCGAGCTGACCATCGACCACCGTGGACAACTTTGTTGTCCGCGAAGAGGGTGCCGGGAGGACCACCGCTCCAACCTCCGGGCATGCCGCCCACGGGTTCGGCTTCAAAGGACAGAGCTGCTGCTAAGTCGGAGTGGTCGCTTGGTTTGGCTGCGGTCTTCTGCTGGGCGTGACCTAGCAGGGTCAGAGTTGTGAGCAGCGCGAGAACGTATCGTGGCATCGGGAAATGATAGTCCTGGATCGGGGAGGCGTCGGAAGGAAATCCCGTATCTGCCGGGGCGGGTCGCCGATTATCCGGATTTAAGTAGTCAGGGGCTAAAGCCCAGATTCATTTCAAGATCTAACGCGGCCCTGAAGGGCCGCTCTTCCACGGTACTCTGCGCGGCTGGTTCTCGCGCAGCTGGTTCTAGCACGGCGTGTTCTCGCACAGCTTGTTCTCGTGCGGCATGTTCCGCGCGGCCGGTTCTTGCGCGGCATGTTCTTGCACGGCTGGTTCTCACACGGCGTGTTCTCGCACGGCCGGTTCTCGCCAGGCCTTTCTCGCAGGGCCGGTTCTTGAACCGCGTGTTCTCACACAGCTTGTTTCGCACGGCCTGTAAAGACCCCTGAGCGTTGGCTTTAGCGAAGCGCTCAAAGCAGGGCGCCCCCTAAAGGTAAGCTTTCCAGAGGCCCATGTTCCTCAAGTTCAGTCGCCACAGTCGGGTGTGATTGAAATCACAGCACAGTGAAAAGGGGGCCGCTACCGTTAGGGTGGATCGTTTCATAGACTGTGAGGGCTTTTTTCATGAGTATTAGCTCACCGACCACTTCGCGTGTTTTGAACTCCCAACTTGAAAGCAAGATCATGAGCGCCGCGGAGGCGGCGGCGTTGATTCGGTCCGGCGACCAGATTGGCATGAGCGGGTTTACCGGATCGGGCTATCCGAAGACAGTGCCGATTGAACTGGCGCACCGCATTGCGGACGCGCACTTCCGCGGGCAGAAATTTCAGGTGAGTGTGTTCACGGGGGCTTCGACCGGGCCGGAGCTTGACGGGGCGCTCGCGATGGCGGGGGGGATTCATTTGCGGCTGCCGTATCAGTCGGATCCGGAGACGCGGAAGCGGATCAACGCCGGCGAGATGGATTACATGGACATTCACCTGAGCCATGTGGCGCAGTTTGTGGAGTATGGATTTCTGGGCAAGATGGATGTGGCGCTGATCGAAGTCACGGCGATCCTTGAAGATGGGCGGGTGGTGCCAAGTTCGTCGATCGGCAACAACAAGACGTGGATCGATTGCGCGGAGCGGATCATTCTTGAAGTGAACTCGTGGCAGCCGATGGCGCTCGAGGGGATGCATGACATTTACTACGGTCTGGAAGCGCCTCCGAATCGCAGGCCGATTCCGCTGGTGAGGCCGGGAGATCGGATCGGGACGCCGTATCTTAAGATTCCCGCCGAGAAGATCGCCGGGATCGTGCTGACCGATTCGCCGGATCGGAATAGCGCGTTCAAGGCTCCGGACGAGGCCTCGAAGCGCATCGCCGGTCATATTCTGGAGTTCCTGAGCTGGGAAGTGAAGAAGGGCCGGATGCCGGCAAACCTGCTGCCACTGCAATCGGGCGTGGGGAACATTGCGAACGCAGTTTTGTTTGGGCTGGAGGAAGGTCCGTTTGAGGGGCTGACTTCCTATACGGAAGTGATTCAGGATGGAATGATTCGGCTGCTGAAGTCGGGCAAAGTGACTTCGGCATCGGCGACGGCGTTCTCGCTGAGTCCGGAGATGCTCGACGAAGTGAATGCGGACATGGCGTCCTACCGGGAGCGGATTGTGTTGCGACCGCAGGAGATTTCGAACAATCCCGGGATCATTCGACGGCTGGGCGTGATTGCGATGAATGGCATGATCGAGGCCGACATTTATGGCAACGTGAACTCGACGCACGTGATGGGATCGCGAATTCAGAACGGGATTGGCGGGTCGGGAGACTTTGCGCGGAACGGGTACTTGTCGATCTTTATGGCTCCGTCGTCAGCGAAGAAGAGGACGATTTCGACGATCGTTCCGATGGTTTCGCATGTGGATCATACCGAGCACGATGTGCAAGTGCTGGTCACCGAGAACGGGCTGGCTGATCTGCGGGGGCTTTCGCCCAAGGAGCGGGCGAAGCTGGTGATCGAAAAGTGCGCGAACGCCGAGTACAAGCCTCTTCTGAAAGATTATTTGTCGCGATCGGAGCAGCTGTCGTATGGAAAACATACGCCGCATCTGCTGACTGAGTCGCTGAGCTGGCATAACCGGTATCTGCGGAGCGGGAATATGCTGCCGCGGGAGGAGTAGGGGCAAGGTTTCAAGGTTTCAAGGTTTCAAGATCGGGAAGCGCACGCTTGCTGCGCTCGCGGGGACGGACGAGTGCGTCCGTCCCTACTTGTTTTTTGGCGTAGCATATTTAGCGCGGCCAGAGCCAGCCGAACGTTCCTGCTGTCAGCAGGGCGTAGACGAGGCCATCGATCACTTCCTTGATGGTCATACTCCAGGTCTGCCCTTTCCAGATACTGTTGCTGATGTTGCCCAGGCCGTAGGCGAGGAAGGCGGCCGTCCCAACAACGCGAAAGACCGCGAGATAATATGTGCCAGGCGCAACCGTGTGCGCGGTGAGGTAGGCGACAAAGAATCCGATGATGAGGCAGTAGGCGAACCACTGGCCGAGGAATTTTGGCATGACGGGCGGGCCGCTAGGAAACACGGTTAACATGCCGACCGGACCCTGCTTGTATTTTTCGATCACAGCCGGGGACTTCATGTCTTTGTGGGTGGTGAAGGGGAAGATGTAGAGTCCACGCTTGAGACCTGCGGCGCGGAGAGCGGGGAGGATTTTATCTTCGTCGGGAAGTCCTCGGTAGTCGGTCTTATGGTAGGGCAAGAGCATGTGCATGATGGAACTGGCGACGAAGACGATGACGGCCGAGAGCACGATCGGGAGCCAGAGAGCGGAGAGCGGGGTCATGCGGAGCCTCCTGGTTAAGTTGATGGCAGAGTGTCTTCGGGAGGGTATTCTTGCGGCGGACCGCGGTCAAGCGGTTTAGTAGAGACGAGTCGATGTGCCGTGCAAGATCCAAGCGGAGGCCCGTTCTACGAGGGGCCGCAGCAGAGTCGGTTCGCAGATTCATGGGATTGCATCTAAGGGAGGACGATGACAGCCGAAGGAAATCTCACACGCATTCAGGTCATTCACTCGGCACAGGAGTCAGTGCCGCTCAGGTCGTGGCTGGAAGAACTGGTGTCGCGAAATGGCAGTGACCTGCTGTTGGTGCCGCTGGCGCCGGCGTCGATCCGCGTGGAGGGAACGCTGCACGTGATCGGCGACAGTCCGCTGACAGGCGAGGAGATCGAAGCCGCTGTGCTGCCAGCGATGGCGGCGCATGCACGCGAAGAATATGAGCGAACGCATATCGCGGACTCGTCGTATCGAGCAGAAGGACTGGGTCGGTTCCGCATCAACCTGCATCACGAGCGAGGACGCGCGGCGGCGACGGTGCGGGCACTGCCATCGAAAGTACCGGCGCTCGAGGAACTTCGTCTGCCAGCGGGGATTGCGGCGCTGGCCAAGCTGCGGCGCGGGTTAGTGATTATCGGCGGCGCGACTGGGTCGGGGAAAACCACGACGCTGGCCGCGCTGGTGAACGAGATCAATCAGCGGGAAGCGCGCCATATTGTGACCATCGAAGATCCGATTGAATACGAGCACAAGCATAACTTGAGTGTCATCGAGCAGGTGGAGATTGGAATCGACGCGCCAGACTTCCCTACCGCGCTGCGGGCAGCGCTGCGGCAGGCGCCGGATGTGATTGTGGTGGGCGAGATGCGGGATCCGGAAACGGCTCGGATTGCGCTTTCTGCGGCAGAGACGGGGCATCTCGTGTTTACGACGTTGCACACGACCGATGCGGCGTCAACGGTGTCGCGCATCGCGGATTCGTTTCCGCAGGAGCGGCAGCACTCAGTGCGCGCCGAGATGGCAATGGCCTTGGCGGCGATGCTGACGCAGACTTTGATTCCGCGTCGGAACGGAGGACGAGTGCCGGCGGCGGAACTGCTGATGGTGGGATACGGGGCACGACAGCATATCCGAAAGAACGCCCTGCAGCATCTACATCAGGAAATTACGATCACGCGCAAACAGGGGTCATTCACGCTGGAGGAATCGCTGGCGCAGTTGGTGTTTCAGAATGACCTGGCACGGGAAGATGCCATGGTGCGGGCGATTCATGCGGAGGATCTCGACGTGATGCTGAAGGCAAAGGGATTCTAGCAGCCGTCTCGGCCAAGTCAAAACCTCCACTTCTCGCAAAGGACGCGAGAAATGGGGCACCCAGCGCGCCCAGCCATCCGCGCTAACATTGCATCCCAGGGATCTCGATGTGATGCTGGATCAGTTATGCGAGGCCACTCTGCCGGGCAAGAGCCAGTGCTTCGAGCGCAGCTCCGCGCGCGCCGGCGGTATCGCCATTGGGCATGACGTGGATGGGAATGTCTGCCTGCTCGACGCGTTGGGTTGGCATTCCCACACGGATCTCTGCCAGAAACCACTTCTGAAATTCCGGACTCGTTTCTAGGACACCGCCGCCTACGATCAAGGCATCGGGGTCAAAAGTATTCACCATCTCGTCGAAGAAAAGTCCAAGGGCATGGGCTTGAACCCGAAAAATCTGTTTGCACATGGCATCGCCTTGATCGGCGAGGCCGCGCACATTTTTAGCCGTCTGGTGCGGTGCCTGCTTCGTTAAAGGATGGTCCGGATGGCGCTGCAGTTGATAGGGCAGGAGAGTCCTCTCGATCGCGGTGAGAGAGCACAGCGACTCCAAGTCACCAATTCGTCCGCAATTGCAATGAGGCTCAATGCCTGCGATTCCGGCGATGCTCTGGTAAGGGATGAGAACGTGCCCCAGCTCTCCGCCGAAGCCGTTCTTGCCCTTCACGACGTTGCCGTCGAGGATGATGCCTCCGCCATTTCCCGTGCCGACGACATCGGAAATCGACGTTTCACGGCTGTGGGCGCCGAATATAGCGTAGTGACCCCAGAGCGCCGCGGCATTCGCATCGTTCAGGTAGGAGACGGGCTTGCCGAGCTTGTGTGCCAGGCCCTCGCGGATATCAAACCCGGCCCACTTGGGATGCACAAAGTTCGTGGAGCCGCGCGCGCTGAGACGGCCAGCGGCACTGGACGGCCCGGGAGTATCGAGGCCAATGGCGACGATGTCATCCAGCGCAACGCCGGCAAGGTCGGCGGCGATCTTCAGACCGTCCGCAATTTGCTGGAGACAGACCTCCGGCCCCTGTTTGGAGAGTGCCGGATGTTCGCAGAGTTCCTCGATGAGAAACTGCTCTTTCGCGTTCACTAACGTGTAGTTGATTGCGGTACCGCCCAGATCGACCCCAGCTACGACTTCCACGGTTTGAGTCCTCGATGCGCCATGATTACGGAAAAAAGCTTAGCAGAATTGGAGGGATCGGCACACAAGGCGCAGATTTCGAGGTTGACGGGAGGTCAGGCGGAATTGGCGAGATCGACGCCGAATTTTTGTCTGAGTCTGGTCTGGATCCAACCCTCAGCCTCGACAACGGAGCGAAACGTCATGGTCTCCCACCCCACGCGCTCGACGAGCGCTTCCCACATCCGAGACAAGGCGTAGCCGTGATCTCTGGGCGACGCCACCGCGAGGAGTACGCCGGGCAGGGCGTTGGCGGCGATGGTTGCGTTCTGCGTGACCACGCGAGAAATGTCGTTGTAATTGATATCCATGGATTCGACCGCGGTCAGGTCGACGAGCGTGTATCTCCACTTGCGGATCTCGTCGGGGGTCGCCAGAAACGATTGGCCTGCGGTGAAAAAATCTTCGATGACCATGGCACCGCTACACCGGTAAATCACGCCCATGGCATCGTGGCGGACTTCCACTTCGATAGGCATAGATACGGCAATTATAGTTTGCTTCTGCAGGGTGAATGACTCCGGCTGAATCGCACTCCGGCGGTCGTCGCGGTCTGTGGCCGGTGTGTCCTGCTGCTAGAAGTGCATTGTGGGATTTCCCGTTGACGGACTGGCAGGCCGATATGAAAGAATACTGCTAACGTTCGTACCTCTCAGGGGCCGGTCTTATGGCGGTTGGTCAGCATTTCCGGGAAGCTATAGAAGCCGCAAAAGCGGTGAATCTGTGCTCCGTTCGCCTGGCCAGTCGGAAGCCATCACTGTTACGCAGCTACGTATCCTTCTGTCTAAAAAAGTACGATGAACTGCTCGGGAACGGATTGCCCGCGAAAAGCCCCATCCCAAGCCTTAATCCGACGGATCTTGACACCTTAACGATGCCCTTGCGCTTCCAGAGTGGCGGAGGCACGGACCCACGAGAGATTCTGAATCTGGCGGCGGTCACCAAGCTGTTGCGGCCGAAGCGGATTTTTGAGATCGGGACCTACAACGGAAGAACCACCGCAGTGTTCATCCTGAACTCATCGCCTGATTGCGATGTCTTTACGCTTGATCTTCCGCCGAATGCGAGCAGCGTGTCAGATTATCTTCCGACCGATATCGGTCTGGTGCAGGATCGGAGTCCGGAAGGTTATTTGAAGCGGGCGGGGCTGAGCGAACGGTACCGGCAGATCTATTGCGATTCCATGGCCTTTGATCCGGAGCCGTTTAGGGATAGCGTGGATATTGGATTCATCGATGGCGCGCATGCGGAAAAATTCGTGCGGAACGACACCCTGAAAATGGCCGTCATGATGTCTCGCAGCGGCTATGTATTCTGGCACGATTATGGCGGGAGAGGCTCGTTCCGGCCGTTGGCGGAGTATCTCGAGAAGCTGCCGATTGAAATCTATCGCATACCGGCTACAAGTTTGGCATGGACCACTGCCGCCGAATTGAAAAAGCTGGTTGCATCAGAACAGCCTGTGCAAGCGGAAGAAGAGCAGCAGGGCCGGGCTGCGCAAGCCAAGATTGGTTGACCACCCACATCGCCTTCCAGTTCTCTCTTTTTGATATTTAAGCCCAGTAGGTACGGTCGAGGCTGCGGTACTGAATCGCTTCGGCGATGTGTTTAGGCTCGAGATTCGCTGAGTCTTCCAGGTCGGCGACGGTGCGGGCGACTTTCAGGATGCGGTCGTGGGCGCGGGCGCTCAGCCCCTGCTGGGTCATGGCTCGTTCGAGCAGGCGTTCGCAGTCGGCGGACAATTCGCAAAATGCGCGGATGTGGCGCGAGGACATCTGCGCATTGCAGTAGAGCTTCTGGCGGGACGTGGCGAAGCGGTCCAGTTGCTTCTGGCGGGCGCGGACGACGCGCTCGCGAATCGTGGCTGAGTTTTCCGGTTCGTGGGTCGAGCGCATTTCTTTGTAGTTCACGGCGGGGACGTCGATGTGGATGTCGATGCGATCCATGAGCGGACCCGAAATCTTTGAGACGTAGCGCTGGATCATCGGCGTGGTGCACTGGCAGTCGCGGGTGCGGTCGTTGTGGAAGCCACAAGGCTGCGGGTAACTTCATTGCTGAAAGGCAACTCATCTATTTTCCTATAGTTCTGGCTTCAAGAAGAGCTGCCCAAACTCGCGAAGGCGGCTATGGAGACCGCGAAATTCTGGTTTCGCAATTCCAAGCAACTCGGCGGCAGCAGCAGGCGTCGTGGTCGCCGCAATCGCTCTCATGACAGGGAGAACATCCCCATCCTCTCGCCGTAAGAACTCTACAAATTTAGTCAGCGTATGACTCGCGTCCCTCTGCCTCTCCTCACGCTGGCACCTCCCCCGCAGGTGCGCCGAATGTGCATGACAGAACTCGTCGCCCACCTGCCCGGAATCGCTCTCATCAATGTGCCCCCAGAGGGAAACGTTCCCTATGCGGCACAGCGGGTTCTTCATCCGGGCTGACTGCATCGACCTAAACTTGTTTGCCAGACACAGATTGATGTAGTTGAAGAACCGGGCGCTGTTCGCCCCGTGATGCTTGCGCGGGTCGAACGTCTGCACGACGTCCTGTTTGCCAGCCTTCCGGTGCTTAGAGGTCGCGGGCAGGTACCGCAGGTGGATCAGCAGGTCTTGCGTCCAGTCCTCGACGTCCTCTTTCCGCGTTGATCTGTCCACATGCGTTCTAACCCAGTTGCGGACGTATTCGGGAAACCGCTCGCGGAACTCATCGAAGTTCTTTGGCACCACAAACCCGTCGTGCCCTATGTAGTGCCCATCGACCAGAGTGAACGGGTCGGGCGAGGGGTTTTCCACAGGTTTATTGGCAAATTTGAGAGGTTGATTCTGATCTGGTTCGGTATTGATCAGCATGAAGACATTCCTTTCAGAGAGGATTTGAACTGCATGAGAGCAAGCCTAAGAGGTCGCGATGAGTTGGCAGTGAGGGTTCAGCAGGCGTTGGCGCTCCCGACCAAGAAAGAAGCCGAGCACGTCGTGGACGCGGTGATCGGGAGCTTGGAAGCCACGCTGCTCAACAATCTAGCTACAGACGGGTACACGCTGAAGCTGGGCAGCTTTGGGAAGTTCTCAGTCCGGCACAAGGCGGGCATTCTCAGGAAGATTCCGTTCACGGGACAGACGATCCTGACAATGGACAGGCGGACGGTCAGGTTTGTCAGTTTGGGAAGCCTGCGGCAATGTGAGCGGGTAAATTGAGGTACAAGGGGAGTGTGGACAAAAATGGCGAGCTAGGCTCAGTGACGCGCCTGCAAAAGAACCGACTCTCGATGGTAATCGAGGAATTGCTTCTGCCCTTGCGTGAAGATTCCAACGTTCACGATTCGGTTCGTTTCTACCCCCATTCGATTCAAAGAGGGCACATGGGCAACGGGTGAGACGATCAGTACACCGGAATCTTCGAAGCTGATAAACCCGCGATCAAAAAGGTGGTCAATTGTGGGGGTCAAGAGAAGTCCGTTCTCACCGTTAAGCCGTTCTTGATTATCTGAATCTCGCCACGGTTTGCAATGGCTGGCTCGCAAATGGATCGGATTCATGACGCCTGTGATTCTGCATCGAGTTTCGATCTCCATGACCCGCTGTTTGAAAAGACCCTGTCCACGTCTCGCGACGATCAGTGCTTCGCGTTCTGTGTTTGGTATTCGGTTGTCTGATTCGATATTTGCTTCGATGTGATGCTCCCAGATTTCCAGATCAGCGTTCTCGACCTGCATAGGTCTTTGGAGCAGAGATTCTGCGCTCCGGTCGCCCAGCATTGAGGCTTCCTTGCCAATGAGACCCATCAGCACGGTTGCAAGATCGGGCGGCAACTCCGTCAGGTAAATCGACTGAATTCCGTTCCCCGATTCTTGCAATGGGGAATAGCGCGACGGAAGCAGCCCTTTGAGTAGCTCGATATGGTCTTTGGGGCGAATCTTCTCATGAAGAGAAACAAAGTTCACTCGCACGCGCCAGCCGATTGCCTCCCAATTAAGCCCGACCCCACCGAATTCGGTAGGTTTGGGGCTTTCGTAGCAATAGGAGGACACGATTCCAAGGGCGACTATGCGCGTATCAACAAAGGAAAAGACTAGGTCTCCCGGCGTTACCTCCCGCATGAACTCATAGAAGGGGTTTCGCGCACCATTCGCATTTCGCTTCGGCGACCAAAGATATTCTCATGTTCATCGCAATGCCTCCTCGTCCATTATTTCAACCCCGCCTTCACGACGCGCAGATAAAGTTCTGCCGCGTCATCGAAAAGTCCCTGCCGCATGTAGATTTCCGCCAGCAGTTCGAGGTTCTCCGGGGTAGGCTCCGTCTTAATCAGGTTCATCATCAAGGCTGCCGCCCTGACCGTCTTGCCCTGCGCGAGGAATGCTTGTGCGAGTTCTCTCATAGGGCTTCCCGCCAGTCACCGGGCACGACAAACGTGTCGTAGCCGTTCTCCACGCCCTTGTTTCTATGGTCTTCTGCTTCGAACATATAGAAGGTTAGGCATGCTTCCTCCTCGTTAACAGAGTGGAAGAGGAACTGAGATCGCAGGGGAGTGCTGAGTCGGCGCTACTTCTTACGGTTGATCAAAAGACCCGGATCGCTCGTGTTGGTGGAGACGAGATTCCCGCGCCCGTCGCGTGTCGTGTGAAACAGGTCACTGGTGCGCCCGCTGATTTCGTTGTGCTCGTCGCGGACGACATCAGATGTGCCGCCGCTGTAGCCGCTCGTGATCGACCCGATGATCTTGCGGTTTCCGTCGCGAACGTAGTCCTTTTTGAGCATAGAGTCCTTCCCTCCACCATAGGTATACAGAGCACCCGACAAAATCGTCTGGTTTCGGACGGAAATCTTTGGTAATCACGCTCGATTAGGTAGCCAAATTTCGAAAGCCGACTGTATTACTGAAGCATGCGAGAGTGGGGCATCCGCGAGCTTATTGCAGAGCAGCGGACGAGGGCGCGTTCCGGCAACGTTGCGGAGCGGTTCGCGGCGGCTCTGGTGATCCCCGGCGTGCTCGCAGGACGGCTACGTCAACTCAGCGATTTCCGCCTCGGCTGGCTACTGGAGCACGAAGTCTGTTCCAACTTGAGCGTACTCGCCCCCGAGTTGACCCTTTGGATGGAGGCTGCTGATCGCCTACTGCGGCATCGTGCAATCAAGCTAATCCCACGCAGGCGCTCGCGAGCATCGGACGACGAGGGAGAGCACGTCCTGCATGCGGAAGCCGCGTTGTACCACGCACGCATTCCGCATCTGCTACTCCCCTTCCAAAGAAACAGGTTCGCGAGCAACGTCTTCATGGTGCCCTGCGTTGCCGAGGCAAGAGAGTGTTTGTGTCAGGCAGGATTCCGAGAGACTCCGCGCTCTCCCACTGTTCTCATTGACATTCAGACAAGGCGGTCGATCCGGCTCTACGAAAACAGAACTTGAACTCCCACAATATCCAAGGAGGAACTGAGCAGATGAAGCGAGCCGCATTGTATGTCCGCGTTTCGACTCCCGACCAGCACGTCGAATCCCAGTTGTACGATCTTCGGGAATTGGCGGCACAAAGAGGCTTCGAGATTGTTCACGAATACGAAGATCGCGGTGTTTGTGGAAAGAAGGCACGCCGTCCGGGGCTTGATCTACTCATGTCGGATGCGCGAAGGAAGAATTTTTCCGTCGTGCTGGTCGCGGCTTTCGACCGTATCGCGAGGAGCACCCGGAACTTCCTGCAAGTAGTGGACGAACTGGACAGTCTGGGAATCGAGTTTGTCAGTCGCCGAGAGGGCGTGGCGACGGGAGACGCGATGGGTCGTCTTTTCGTGACGATCATCTCCGCCATCGCAGAATTGGAAAGGTCGCTCGTCGTGGAGCGTGTCAAAAGTGGGATGCGCAGGGCACGACTGGAAGGACGGCAGATTGGAAGATCGCGGCTCGATGTCAACCGGGAGCAAATCGTTATTGACCGCCGCTCCGGGTTGTCACTGACGCAGGTCGCGAAGAAGCACGGCATCTCTCGGGCGTCGGTATGCAGGCTCATGAAGGAAGCGAAGAGCGACCCCGCATTCCCAGCGGTCGCCACAAGCGTGCCGGAGCAGGCAAGCGCGGTGTGCGCTGCCCGCTGAACGGCGAGGAGGACTGATGAACGAGTCGATGCTCGACGAGCAGTTCGTCACGACCGCAGAGGAGATCAAGGAAGCCCGCGAGGCTTTGATCGAGCTTGGGAAGGACATCGCACGGCGCAAAGTGGACGCCGAGTTCAACGAGGCACAGATCGTCTTCGCCAACGCAAACGCCCGCATGGAGCTTGCGCCTCCGGGCGACGACGAAGCCACCAAGGCAGCCGAGGCTGGGAACCGTCGCTTGCTTGCGCTGTTCAAGAAGGGCTGGAAGAAGGATGAGGGGCTGCTGTTTCGCTGTTATCAAGAATACAAGAAGCGCCTTTGCTATCACCACAAGGCGGAAGCCTAATCGTGGTTGATAAACAACAGCAGATCGAGATGATTGGCAGAGTCTTCGTTGTGACTTGTGGTATTCGGCGATGCCTGATTTGCGACCGCGTGTTCACTCCAAAGGAAGCTGCCAAGCACGCCAGCGTAGCGTGCCATTCAGTACTTCCCGTGACTACTTCTCCTTCAACCCTTCGTCGTGAATGATCTCAAGCTGCTTCGGCGTCCATTTCCCAGACATGTCACCGTGCTGCCCCAGCATCTTTTGATCGGCATACATCTGCTTCGTCACGGTGAAGTATTTCAGGTTGGCGTAGTTGCCTGAGTGATCCCAGCTTTTGGCGGCGTCCGGGTCGTGGTACTCGAATTTGAGATTGTCCGCGTTGTGGACGGTGTTGCTCCACAAGTCCATGGCGGTCATGGTGAACAACGGCTCCCCTGACTTGTCGCGCTTCAGGACAGCTTGTTCCTGCAAGATCGAGGGAATTTCCAGTGCGTAATGAGTTCGGTCAGCGGATTCGACAAATTTGATGGGCACACGCTTTACTCGGTTGAAAGGAACGGGCGGTTGGTCTGCCAAAGCCACGTAAGCCCCATTCATGTACTCAACAATCCGCGTGAGCGCGTCACTCTGTTGTTCTGTGGCTTTGTCGTCCAAGTAAAGTGTGGCGAAAAGCCGATCCGAGTTCGCATCAACGAGATTGCCAACCATCACCACATTCAAGCCGTCTAGTCTGACGCCTCCGTAATGCCCCTTGCTGATGTGCGCGAAGTCGCTCCCGTGACACGTCCCGTGGGTCGGGCGTCCATTCCTTTGGCAGAGGCATCCGTATGCTGGACATTGACACTCCGACAGGGCGACTCCTTCGATCTCGAAGTCTTGCACTTTCTTTGCGCCGGGAGCGTCTTTTGCCCGGAGGCTTCCAATAGCGAGCAAAAGCAATCCGATTGCGAGAGTGCGGAAGGCTGGTTCTTGCATGAACTTTACCCCCGGCACTGCGATGCTTGATCAGCGGATTATAACCATAGATCGCACACGCTGTGGGTGCCTACTGCAACTTCGCGTACTCGGCTTCGGCTTGCTTCAGGATGGGGATGTCGGGGTCGGCGTCTTTCCAGAGGGTGAGGAAATCTTTGTAGGCGGCGAGCGCCCGGACGCGAGCGGCGTCGGCATCCGCTCCCTGCGAGGTCTTCGCCTGCAAGGCGTTGGCGCGAGCCACTCCCAGATGCGCCAACGCTCCCGTCCAGCAGTTCCAGACGATGCCGCTGTGATCAAGAATCTTCTGAAACTCGGCAGCGGCGGCGTTGCCCTGTCCTGCTGCCAAGTATGCCTCTCCTCGCACATACACCGGATAGAGGCAGGAAACATTGGATACGAACGGAATCAGTCCTAGCTCAATTGGTGTGGCAGCTTGCAGGGCAGTCAGGGCGGAAGCCGGGTTCTTCCTGTCTAGCGCTAATTGCGCCTGAATCGCGGGCAGCCAGAGCGACTGCATCTGCGTGTCCAGCGGGAAGCGCTTCCCTAAGTCTTGTGCCAAGGACTCGGCGCGTGCCGTGTCGCCCGCCAACGCATATGCGAGTCCCGCTTCGCTTTCGGTTCCTTTGCTCGTCGGAGCGAGCTTCATAGCCTCTGCCGCCAACTCTCGGGCCTCGTGCGGGTTGCCATAGGCGGCATCGCGCTGCGAGGCAATCGCGTTCCACATCGCCCCTATTTCCTTGTTGTCAGCCCGGACGGCGGAGTCCACCGCTTGCTTTATGAGTTCCCGCGCATGCTTAAGATGCCCGCCGTACGCCTCCGTTTCCGATGCCAGCGCCAGTCCATCGCTCGCATGTTCAGGCTTGCCCGCATACCACTTTTGCTGTTCCGCCATCGCCGAGGAGTCTGCCCCGAGAAAACTAAGAACATACTCCACTTCCTGAAAGAACGGATGATTCAGTCTTCTGATCTGCGCCTCGTGGATTATCTGCCGCACCTCATCGAAGCGCTGCAAGGCTAACGCGTAGGAGATGAGATTGACGTATAGAACGACAGCGTCCGGTGCATACCCCGCGCCTTGCTTGGTCACCTCAACAGCCCTCTCATACTGCCCCATTTCGGCGTACGCAAACCCCAAATTGCTATACGCCTCCCATTCCTGCGGGTAGCTCTGAATACGTCCTTGGTTTATCTCGATTGCTTTTTCCAGTTCCCCGCTCGCGAGCAGATAATAGGCGGCCGTTATGGTCAGCTTTTCCCTTTCACTGGTATGTTCCCGTAGCTGGAACGCTTTGGTGAAGTACTCGCTGGCCCGCCCCAGCTCGTTCAGATTGAAGTAGTCGTAACCAGCCCACAGGTATCCCATGGCAAAATTCGGGTCAAGCTCGATAGCACGTTGATGATGCGGCAGGGCGGCAGCGCCGTTCTCGTTAAAAGCCTTCATACCAAGGCTGTACGCCTTCAGGGCTTCCAACGAAGACGTGGTGGCCTGTGCGAGGCGAACGTCAAACTTCTGCAACGTAGCCAGCGATTCGCCCATTTCGCCACGCAGCTTCGATGCCGCCTCGCCCAGCGCGTCCAGCACCTTCTCCTTCGACGCCGCCGCGACCTGCTCCTGCGCCAGCGTGTCTCCGCTCTGGCAATTCACCGCCTTCAGCCCCAGCACATATTCGCTGCCCAGACTGCCAATTGTTCCCGCAATGTAAGCCTTGCTGCCCGCCCGCTGGCAAAGCTCGCGGGTCACTGCGGGCGTGAGTTTCGTGTCCGCAGGACGGGTCATCAATTTCAAGGTCTCCCCGACTTGCTGATCTGAGAGCACACTTAAGAAAGGCGATTGCCGCAGGGAAACGTTGAGCGCCGTCTTGAGCGTGTCGTCGAATACCGCATCGCCCGTCTTGTTGTCAAAGTCGGCGAGAACGATGGTGTCCTTGTCGGTCAGGCGATTGCTTTGCTGATGCGAGCGATAGTAAAGCCCGCCCGCTACGAGCAAGGCGACCAGCAGGACGGGAACCGCAATCTTCCAGAGCTTTCCAATCCGAGCCGCAGGAGCTTCTGCCGCCGCACTCCGTCCGCTCTCGGAGTCCCGCTTCAGCCGTTGTAAATCCGTTCGCATGTCGGCTGCGTGTTGGTAACGGAGATTGCGATCCTTCTCCAGAGCCTTGTAGACGATCTCTTCCAGCTTCGGCGGCACGTCGGGATTCAGCCGCACCACGGGAATTGGGTCGCGTTCCAGAATCGCGTTGAAGATGACTCCCGAGCTTTCCCCACGAAAGGGCAGTGTGCCTGTAGCCGCCTCGTACAGCACTGCGCCAAAGGAGAACAAATCCGTTCGGGCGTCCAATTCCTTGGCACGGACTTGCTCGGGCGACATGTAGGCGACCGTTCCCAGCGTCGTACCCGGACTGGTGAGGTGCTCTTCCAGCGACAGGGTGGATTGTGCCATCACCGCATCTGTTCCGACATTGGCATGCACAGGTGTCACTTTCGCCAGTCCAAAGTCAAGAATTTTGGCATTGCCACGTTTAGTGACGAAGACGTTTGCAGGCTTAATGTCGCGGTGAACGATGCCAGCGGAGTGAGCCGCATCCAGTGCATCGGCGATGTCAATGGCGAGCGGGAGAAGCACTTCCATTTCCAGAGGACGCCCAGCGATCCGGTGCTTCAGGGTCACACCGTCCAGAAACTCCATGACGATGAAGGACTGGTCACCGTGCTTGCCGATCTCGTAGATGGTGCAGATGTTCGGGTGGTTGAGGGCAGAAGCGGCACGTGCTTCGCGGCGAAAGCGTTCCAAAGCCTGTGGGTCTTGGGCTAGGTCGTCTGGCAGGAATTTCAGAGCAACGAAGCGACCAAGCTCGGTGTCCTCTGCTTTGTAGACGACACCCATCCCTCCGCCGCCCAGCTTCTCGACAACGCGGTAATGAGAGATCGTTTGACCGATCATGGCGCTCAGGCTGAAATGGTAGGGGTGACTGGAAGGGGAAGTCAACGACCGGGGTCAGGGGGCGTGGGAATGCCCGAACCAGCGTCACCTTGGATAAACCCAAGCGAATCAACCGCTGGTCAAAAAGGGTTTAGCCGCAACCCCCGCAAGCGGCTGAATCCACTAGCCCGTAATTTTGGATTTCGCTGGTTCGCCCGGTATACCTTTTGACCAGTAGCGGATCACTTGGGCAGTTAGTACCCCGCTGGGATTTCGTGGCTTACTCGCTCGTGGGGCAACTTGTGTCGCCTGAAACGCGACAATTCTCCAGTCGCCGTTCTGTTTTACCCAAACCCGAGTGTTGCGAACGTCGCCGCTGAATGGTTTCCCGTTGATCGTCGCCTTTATGGAATTTAGCGAATTATAGATCGCCGTGTTTCCGTGGATGCGCACCGTTGCTTCGCGAATCTCAATGGATTCGTATTTAGTTGCTCCCGACCTGTAATTCTCGATCTCCTGAACCTTTGTGGTCAGCTTGCCGTCATTGCGGATCGCCATGTAATCATCGGCTAGGTAGTTCTCCAAGAAACTGGGATCGTGTTTCAGGGTCGCCTCCATAAGCTGCGCGTGAAGCGCCTTGATTTGTTGCTCGACAGTCCCGCCGTGACCCTGTGCGGTCTGTTTTCCGGCTGTTTTGGCGCGTGCTGAAGTGCGTCCGTCCATCGGAATGCCTCCGCAGATGGATGATACTGCTGTTCGCCCAGAGTGGTGCCCAAGGACTTCACCGCTGCGCCTTCGCCGCCGCGAGGCGTGTGCAAAGTTAAGTCTCGCTTATTACTCTTGCGGCAGCCCCATCCGGCGCAGCAGGTCAACATAGCGCGGGTCGGAGCGGAGATTATCCAGATCCGGTTCAACCTTGATGAAGAAAACACCCACTCGGTTCGCGAATCCTCTTTCTAATGCCGCGAAGGCAGCGTCCTTGTCGCCAAGCATCCCCGGTCTTGGGCGAGTCACGAGCAGCGGCAATGCTTGGAGATGGGAACCAGCTTCCCTTTGACTGACACATCAGCCCCGGCAAAGGTCGCGACCCCCTCACTATCGTGTGGCGCTTGAAAAAACAAAATGAATAGAACCCGCCGAACTGCCCGTCAAAGAAGTGCCGCTCAACCCTGTGGAACAAGGGCGGTGTTGACGGCAGGACGCGGGAGGCGCGGATCAAGGCTGGGAGAAGCCGGAGTACGAAGCAAGAAGAGACAGGTGATGTTGCTTCTTCTCACTAGCGAAACTATTGGTCGCAGAAAGCAAAAAGCGTCCGATGAACGCGCAACATCTTGCCTTTGTTCTCGTAGTAGATGAAGCCGGATTCCTTGAACCGATTCATGAAAAAGCTGATGCGCGAACGGGTCGTCCCAACCATCTCTGCCAGCGTCTCATGTTTCATCTTTGGAACCATAGTCTCGCTTGCTCCATGACCATCGAAGTGGGCGAGCAGCAAAAGCACACGCGCTAGTCGTTTCTCGCTGGAATTGCAATGTCGGTCAACCAAATCCTGCTGGTATCGGATGTTCCTCGCCAGCACATAAGCCCAAAACATATTTGCCAACTTTACGTGCCTTGTCAGGGCGAGCAGCATAACCTTTTTCTTGATTCGCAGGAGAGTGCAGTCTGTCATTGCGCTCGCCGAGGCTGTGCGGGAAGACTGACCAGCCACGGAATCTTTGCCGACAAAATCGCCGTCACTCAATATGTCGAGGATTGCTTCCTTCCCAGCTTGGGACTTAACGCTGAGCCTTATCTTTCCCTGTTGAATGACAAACAAGGCGTCTGCTGGATCATTCAGTGAGTAAATTGTCTGCCCTTTCTTGAAGGACATCATCTCCCGACCTATGCCGATGGTTGTGAGAAACGTTTTCGGGTTGAAAGGGAGTCGCTGCTTAGCCATAGGTCTGCCGCCCCGCTTACGAAGAGCACGCTCTGATTGGAGCACACGAACCAATGGCGACGATGTTCCATATTGCTCACACCTTGCCTCAATTCGTCTTTTGAACGGATCACCTTGGAACGTTGCACACACCCTTAAGTTAATTGGGACGCAGGCACAATCGACATCCCCTACCTTCCGTTGCCGTTCCCGATCAACGCGAGCTACGCCATAACGCGTCCTAACGGAAAGTGGTCAATTTTGAACAGACAGGCGTGCTTTGGCTGCTTAGATTTCGTGGGTGGAGGTGTGTCATGTCCTGCACCTTATGCGCGTCGGTCAACGGGGCGGAATTTACTACCGAGATGATGATCCACTTCTCCGGTCTCAGGAATATCGACCGTCCCGGCGTTTTAGCATTCCCGAAGGTTTCGGTCTGCTTGGATTGCGGCGCTTCGCGGTTCACCGTCGCAAAACGGGAAAGGGTTTTGCTCGCACAAGATACTCCGACAGTTGAAGCCTCAACGCGCAAGGAAGTATCGACCAATGCCGCACTTGGTCAAAGGATAGTGCTCTGAGCATTCCTTGGTCGTCTGGTCATCTGCTCGGCGACGATATACCACTTGCCATCTCGCTTCGTGCATCTGCTGCAATCAATCGGCGGTCACGATGTGGATCGGTGCGGGGCTGACCAGTGCTAAGCTCACACTTTTCTTTCGGAGCAGCACCACAGGTTGGACAACGGACGGCGAGTACCTGTTTGGGGCTGAGTTCTCTCTTCATGGCAAAAAAATAACGCCCGAACCGTTTGCGGGGATGGTCAATCTTGAACAGTTTCGGCAATTACTGAATCTTCATGTGGGTTTGGTGCTCAGCAGAGAGATTACGTCAGACTGGGTCGACGCGGGCGGAACTAGCAACAGCCGCAGGTCTTCCCGCGCATGGCTTCCCGACCCTCCCAAACGATGAGAGGGAGAACGCCTAAAGCCGCAAGCGGGTCTGCCCACTTAACGTGCCAGATCGCGTTGATCGCCAGTCCCGCCAAGGCGATCAGTGAAAGGTAAGCGCAAAGCGCCGACTGAGCAGCATCCGCCCTCAACGCAGCACTGCCTGTAGCTCCTGACAGCCGCCGTTTCTCTTTCGCGAGCCACGGCATCACGGTGGCGGCTGCGACCAAAATGGCTATCCCAAGAAGAGTGGGCTTGGGTTCGCTATACCCCAGTAGGCTGGTGACCGAAGTGACGGCAACAAAGGCAGCCAGCGCGAAGAGCAAAATTCCCGCGACACGGGCAGCCCGCTTCTCCGCTTCTTCGTGTGGATCACTTGCACGGAATCTCCACAGCACTACTACCGCCGAGAAAAACTCGACGGCGCTGTCTCCACCGAATGCAAGCAGTGCGGGACTCCGTGCCCGCCAAGCTGCGAAGAGGGACACCACAGCCTCCACGCTCATCCAAGCGATTGTGGTCACCTGCACCCTGTGGACTCGCCGGAGAGTGTCTTGAGCAATGGCTTTCGGCATGGAGACCATCTGAGTGACCTGTGTACCGCAACTTCAAACGAGAAGCTCACCTCCCATCGTCGCCTATAGGACGATAGCGGCTACTTCGACCGCACCAAGGACAGCCCAACATGTCGCCCTACGATGCTCCCCAGCTAACCAATACCCACTAGCCGCACTGAAGCAAAGAACTGCACTCGTCCATCCGCTTGCCCACGCAGCGGGCTTGCTAAGCAGTTGAAGCATCTTTGGAACTTGCACTGGATCATCTCCTGTCAGGCGATAATTTTCATTCTGACAGGAATGTGGGTTTCAGTGGGTTTTTTCGGAATGATGAGCAGGAAGATCGACTGAGAATTCGGCTCTGACCATAGTTGCCCCAGATCAAGTTGGCTAGACCCGTGCCCAGCATCGCAAAGCCCCAAAGGATTCCAGATGCCATTGCCAGACCCTTTACGCTTAATCTCATGGGTTGCTCCTCTTCTTAGATTCTACGACCCCTAGCCGACCACCAGCCATGCGGACGGACAGGCAGTCCTGCCTCGCGCATACAATGACGGCATGAAAGACCTGAAGAATCGAATCGCCCTTGTGACGGGCGGCAGTCGAGGAATCGGAGCCGCAGTCGCCATCGCGTTGGCTAACGCGGGCGCTGATATCGCAGTGAACTACCGTGAGCGAGCCGACGCCGCAAATGCGGTCTGTGGCGAAATCGCCGAGATGGGGCGGAAGGCAATCGCGGTTCAGGCTGACGTGTCCGTCGCCGCCGACGTGAAGCGCATGGTCGCGAAAGCCGAGGCGCACATCGGAGGCATCGACATTCTCGTAAACAACGCAGCCATCGCACATCCGCGCAAACTGGAGGAGATCACGGAAGCGGAGTGGGACGAAGTTCTCACCGTCGATCTCAAGTCTGTATTCTTGGTGACACAGGCTGTGGTTGGCGGTATGCGACAAAGAAAGTGGGGACGGATCATCAACTTGTCTTCAGTCGCCGCACAGACGGGCGGGGCAGTGGGAGCGCACTACGCCGCATCCAAGGCGGGGATCATAGGACTGACGCACTCCTGCGCTTCAGCATTCATACGAGAGGGGATCACCGTCAACGCCATCGCTCCTGCGCTGATTGAGACCGATATGGTGACCAGCAATCCCAACGCGAACCCGAATCTTATTCCGATGGGGCATTTTGGCTCGGTGGACGATGTCGCATCGGTCGCTGTGATGCTGGCGATGAATGACTACATGACCGGGCAGACGGTCTCGGTCAATGGCGGCTGGTACATGAGCTAGACGGGAGTTTCTTCCGATGACGCTCAAATCAAGATTGGCCCTCCGCTTGGCATTTATGCCAGTTATGTGGGGGTCTCTTTTGTTCCTTCCCGCTGGCACCTTCAGGTTTTGGCAGGGCTGGGTCTATTTCATGATTACGCTTGCCTTCATTCTCTCCATTCTTGGTTATTTGTATAGGCACGATCCGCAATTAATCGAGCGCAGGCTGAGAGGGGGGTGGAGGCAGGAAACTGTCCGCGAACAGAAGCTCATCATGAAGTTGATCGCCGCGACTATGCTGATCGCTTTCCTGCTCCCCGGCCTCGATCACCGGTTTGGCTGGTCGCACACACCCTTGTGGCTGACGAGGGTTGCGGAGGCATTCGTTCTCGGCGGCTACCTGATGATCTTTTGGACATTGAAGAGCAACAGTTTCGCTGCCAGTACGATTCGAGTCGAGGCTGGTCAGAGAGTTATTTCCACCGGGCCTTATCGCATCGTCCGCCATCCCATGTATTTGGGCGTGGACGTATGGTTGTTGTCCACACCCGTGGCGCTCGGTTCGTACTTCGCCTTACCTGTTGTTGCCCTCCTCATCCCACTCGTCGTTGTTCGCCTACTCAATGAGGAAAAGGTTCTTCGCCAAGAACTGCCCGGCTATCCTGAATACTGCCTCCACACGCGCTTTCGGCTTGTGCCGTTCCTCTGGTAAGCGACATTTTCTCTAAAGCACGTCGATCACGATAAGAGTGATATCGTCTTGCTGGGCTGCGGGTACAGGCTGCCAGCGCCGTAGTTCAGAAAGCAATCGGTCAGACAATTCAGAAGACGGACGGTACTGATTCTCACGCACGACCTCTTCCAACCTGCGGTCGCCGAACGACTCGCTGTTGGTGTCTTCCGGCTCAATCAAGCCGTCTGTGTACAGCAGGAAACGGTCACCAGCGGTGATTGAAATCTCACGAACCGGATACTCGCATCCCGACATCACGCCAAAGATAAGGCCGTTACTTTCTATGCTCTCCAGCTTGCCTTGGCTCCAGCGTAGAAGCGGCGGATGTCCGGCAGCCGAGTACAGCGCCTTCCGATTCTCAGTGTCGAGCCATAAGTACGCTGCGGAGACGAACTGACCACGAAGCTGACTGGAAAGAGTACCTTCCACTCCGCGCAGCACGGATGGCGGATCGTCTGCACAGGCCACCACCGACTGCATGGCAACCTTAATCATGGATGCAATCAGAGCCGCTGGAACACCATGCCCGGAAACATCGGCGACCAAGAAACCAGCGCGGTGAGGATCGACGGCGATAAACCAGTAAAAATCTCCTGCGACGGCAGTCATCGGAAGATACGCCGCACTGATCCGCAGGTGCCTAACTTCGGGGACGCCACTGGGGAGGATTGAAGCCTGTATCTCACGGGCAACCGTGAGTTCGTCTTCGATGGACAGCAGGCGGCGTTCGTCCCCTGACACTTTTTCTACTGCGACCCACCCCTGCGAGAGCACAAACAGCGCAAACGCCAGCGGCTCAAGAAAAGGATAACTGCGAAGGTTTAGAAAACTTCCGTTCAAATTGTCGTGAACAACCGCAGCCGCCAGAATCAGAGTCCCGACTGCCGAAGCTCGGCTTTGAATAAGCAAGCACTGTTTCCCGATACGTGGAACGACATTCGCTATCGCGACGGCAAGCAGCGAGCCGATGACAAGCACATTGTTGTATGGCATGAATCTGACAGGAGATTGATGGAGCAAAACTGAAACTGTGCCTGCGATAGCAATGGCAGAGGCGGGAATGACCATGATCCGGGCAATACGGCGCAAAGTCCCTACAGTTAGCTCTGCCCAGAACAACAGTGCGGGAATCATGATGACGTAGGTGATGATCCATACGATTTGCGGGGCGCTCGACGAAAAGGAACCGACCAGCAGGCTAAAGGCGGTAGGCACTGCGGCAAAGAGGCGGACTCCATACAATGCGCTGAAGATGCCAAACCACGCCAGAATCCGTCCCGTGTTACCGCGACGAACCACCGCAATACAGCAGGCGGCAACCCCGATGAACACGAAGATCGTCCCAAGAATGACGACGGCGAATTCTGCACGGTGTGTCAGCATAGTATGATCTTTCGACCCGCCTGACCCACCTGCCCAGATTGCCCAAGCATATTGGTGTATGGAAGAGCGATGCGGTGATGTGAAGCACAGGAAGCGTGTTCCTGCTCACCGACTCGCTCTAGCCCCTATGCTATGGTTCGCCTTCGGCTTAAACAAGTCCGTCCGGAGGGAATTATGTTGGGAGGACTACTCCTCGTGGTGTGCGTGATCCTGCAATTTCATTATCATGATTCGATTCCGTGGTACATCTGGGTGTTTGCGCTAATCGCGCAGTGTGTTGCGTTCGGCGAACCAGCGATGCGATCTGCCATAGCTTCGAAAAGGAACTGAATGTGCGAAGGGCTGGCTTGACGCAGGTAGCGCAGTCGTGCATTGCGCCTTGGGGACGTGACTCTGCTGCGTCGTGCAAAGACGATACAATCGCTGCTACTTATGCGGGAGAAGACCGATGGCCGACGTGAAGATCAGCAGTCCATCCGGCGAAATCCCGGCATGGTTTGCAAAGCCTGACAAGAAAGCGCCTTGGGCGGGTGTGGTTGTGTTACATGATGCAGCAGGCATAAGCCAAGACTTGCGGAATCAGGCTGATTGGCTTGCGAGTGAGGGGTATTTGGCGGTCGCGCCCGATTTGTTTTACCCCGGAGGGAAAGTTGCCTGCATAGTCTCAGTTCTGCGCGATGCGGTGGCTCGCCAAGGGAAATTCTTCGCCGACATCGAAGCTGCCCGAATCTTCCTAAGCCAACAGGAAGGTTGTAATGGCAAGATTGGGGTAATCGGTTTCTGCATGGGCGGTGCATTCGCTTTGTTGCTTGCTCCCGGTCGTAGGTTCTCAGCCTCCAGCGTCAACTACGGCGGTGCAATCCCTAACAGCCCGTGGCAGAACTGCTGAAAGATTGCGAAGAGTGACTGAGGTGTGGCAAGTCCGCGATGGATTCCTCTGCGGTTCAGTGGCGGGCAGAAGCGGTCGGATGCGCGGAACCGCCTTCCGCGGGCCCAGCAGAAAGCGCAAGAGTTGCAAAAACAACTGCCCTGCCCGGTTTTTCAGCTCCCGCGGCGTACCTGCTCCCAGCATCTTTCTCAGAATCAGGCTCAGGTTGAACCCGCCCACGTGGATCAGTTGCCGCTTCAGAATATTTTCGCGTCCGCGCAGATGGCAGCGCCGCAGCCCGCCCGTTTCGTAACAATGCGCGAAGCTGCGCTCGACCAACTCGCCGCGCCGCCGCAATAAGCTCTTGCCGTACTCGCCCCGCACTCGCCGCCGGTTCGCGTACACCGCTTGCTGCTCCGCCGCCTTGCCCGCCCAATTCCGCTGCCCCTTCGGTTTCTTCTCCGGCATGTAACTGCGCACCCCGTAGGCCTTCATTCGCTTCACCACCGCGCCACTGTGGTAGCCCTTGTCCGTCACGGTCTCTTCGATCCCGGCCAGGTTCACCTTCGGTGGGTCATGGGGCCGTAACTCCGCCTCGCGCCCGACCTGCTCCGCCACCGCCATCCCGGCTTCGCACAACGTTTCATCGAGCGTGCTCGTGTCGCCCTGGTCGGCGCCTTGCAGGGTCACCGCTATCACTGCGCCCGTGTCCAGATCGACCGCGTGCTCGGCCTTGTGCGCCAAGTGCGTGCGCTTATCTTTCATCTTCGCAATGCGTGCGTCGGCGTCCACCGGACTCTTCCACTCCTTATTCGACGTGCGTTTCTTGCGCTTGCGATCCAGCCGCGCCAAGTCTTCCCGCGTCGGCGTCGCGATGCCCGAGGCCTTCGCCAGCCCCCGTAGAAACTCTTCGTAACTCTCGCCCGTATCGCGCCGCACAATCGAACGCATCGCCGCGTTGGCCTCCAGCGTCGTCGCGTCGATCCCCAGCTACGGTGCGAAAGACCGTTGGGCACGAGGCGCGGCAGCCGAGTTGGAGAGCGTCCTGACTGTCCTTAACGTCGAGCACGATGTCAAAGAGTATCCTGATGCTGGGCATTCATTTCTGAATAATCACCAGAACGCCCTATTCAAGATGTTGAAGGTAGTGGGAATCGGTTATCACGATCCATCAGCGAAGGACGCTCGTTGCCGTATCATCGCCTTCTTCAATAAACATCTCAGATAATCACTTCGGCTCATTATTGAGGAGGAACACCCATGACAGCCAAGCCGAAATCTCGCGAAACCCGCGCACGCAAGATTGTCCAATCGAGCGACATCGAGGAACGAATCCGCCGACGCGCTTACTCCGTGCCGTTGTCGTCGCATACGATCAGGTCGCCCACCTTGATCTTTTTAACGCTGGGCTTAACCTTCTTGAGTGAGTCGGTCGGGAGGGTGATGTTCTCACCGTTGCCGTCGCCCTTGGGCACAACGTCCACCTTGGGGGCTGCCCCATGCACGTTCACCACCGTGTATTCCGCGTCGCTTCCCTTGTCCTTCAGCTTGACCGTGTCGCCCTCGGCAAGTTGCAGCGGCTTCGGCATCGTGAACCGCACGCTCATGGCGGCGAGGTAGCGCTGCTTGCGCTTGCGTTCCGTCTCGTAGTTCAGCCCGATGGCGGCGAAAGCTTCCGGCAAGGTCGGCTTGTAGCTGCGCTGGAACTGTCCGCTCGCGGTGCGAGGCTGTTCGTCCGAGTATCGTGCGACCGCCTCTTCGAAGAACACGACGAAGGCGTCCAATTCCTCCTGCGTGCGCTTGCGCTGCTTCTTGAGACCAGTGAGGAGGTCGTTGTCCGACAGACTGGCGACTTCGTCAGGGGTGACGTCTTGGTACGGTTCGTAGCTTGTTTCCAAGAACACGAAGCCGCTTGGGACAAGTGCCCCAGACGGCGGAATGATCGTGATCGAACTGGCTTGAGTTGAGTTCGCAGTGATGGACTGCGACTGTGTGATCGTTGATTCTGCGCCTGCGACAACCGGAAAGGCTCCGGGTGCGGCTCCATCGGGCGATTTCGGGTGCTGCTGAAGGCTCTCTCGTCCTGACTGCACGTGTTTCTCCCTCGGCTAACACCAGCCAATGCGCTGGTGCGTCGCCAAAGGGGGAACAAGAACCTCACACCGCCCTATGGAATTGAACTACTACTTCGACACTACCACGCTTGTGCAAGAAAATCTAGATGAGGTCGCCCCGGATGCTGCTCTGGACAGGCTTTTCACGCGAGCAGCTAATTGATGACTGTTTGTCGCACCGTTCTTTATTTTGAGGCTATGTTGTGCGGTGGGACATTCACATCTGCGGTTTGCTCGTCTCGAAGAGCCAGAAAAGCCTCAGAGAAACAAAAACGCCGTATTTCTCTATGTACCAATAGAGACCTGAGAGGTCGTCACTGCGACTCCGGGGCACTCGACGGCATCAAAGCTGGTAGATTTCAAATTCTTAGGGCGGCTTGTTCCCCCTTGGTGACGCCAGATTGCTGGCGGACACCAAGGGAGTTGTGTTTGAACCGCCTCATTTCGCTGCCGGATTCCTCCGGCTCTAACAAAACGACGTTCAAGCAAGAGCAGCCGCAGCGTCACGCCCATCCAAACGCGCTCGCCGAAAGGAACGCGGGAACTCTCACGGAGAAAGCGCCTCTTGACTTAGCGCAAGACGGGCAGTCAGTATCCGGTATAGTGGACGCCATTCTTGACGTTGGGCGTCAACGCTGTGCATTGCTTGCGCAGTTGCGTGCTGCGCTAGCTAGAATCGGGCGCGGACCGAGAAGCTCTGACCCTCGCAAGACGATTGTGTGGACTCCCATGAAAAAAGCAATAGAACTCATACGAGTTTCAACTGAAGGTCAAGCTGCCGATGATCGAGCCTCAATCCCGGCGCAACGTGCGACGAACAAGCGCACGGCTGCCCAGTACCAGTTGGAAATCGTTCGGTCAATCGAGATTTCGGACGTTTCAGGCGCGTCAGTGCTGAAAGCTCCTGAGATTCAAGAACTGATCGAGCTAATGCAGTCGCCGGACATCCACGGCGTAGTAGCACGTGAATTTTCGCGCTTAATGAGACCCGAGAATTTTTCCGACTACGTACTTCTTCAAGCATTTGTGGACTCCAGAACGGTTCTCTACCTTCCAGACGGACCGATAGACCTTGGCAGCAAGAGCGGTCGCTTCATGGGCACGATCCGCGCAGCAATGGCTGGTATGGAACGAACAGAAATTCTGGAAAGGATTTGGACGGCTAACAGCCCGTGGCAGAACTGCTGAAAGATTGCGAAGAGTGACTGAGGTGTGGCAAGTCCGCGATGGATTCCTCTGCGGTTCAGTGGCGGGCAGAAGCGGTCGGATGCGCGGAACCGCCTTCCGCGGGCCCAGCAGAAAGCGCAAGAGTTGCAAAAACAACTGCCCTGCCCGGTTTTTCAGCTCCCGCGGCGTACCTGCTCCCAGCATCTTTCTCAGAATCAGGCTCAGGTTGAACCCGCCCACGTGGATCAGTTGCCGCTTCAGAATATTTTCGCGTCCGCGCAGATGGCAGCGCCGCAGCCCGCCCGTTTCGTAACAATGCGCGAAGCTGCGCTCGACCAACTCGCCGCGCCGCCGCAATAAGCTCTTGCCGTACTCGCCCCGCACTCGCCGCCGGTTCGCGTACACCGCTTGCTGCTCCGCCGCCTTGCCCGCCCAATTCCGCTGCCCCTTCGGTTTCTTCTCCGGCATGTAACTGCGCACCCCGTAGGCCTTCATTCGCTTCACCACCGCGCCACTGTGGTAGCCCTTGTCCGTCACGGTCTCTTCGATCCCGGCCAGGTTCACCTTCGGTGGGTCATGGGGCCGTAACTCCGCCTCGCGCCCGACCTGCTCCGCCACCGCCATCCCGGCTTCGCACAACGTTTCATCGAGCGTGCTCGTGTCGCCCTGGTCGGCGCCTTGCAGGGTCACCGCTATCACTGCGCCCGTGTCCAGATCGACCGCGTGCTCGGCCTTGTGCGCCAAGTGCGTGCGCTTATCTTTCATCTTCGCAATGCGTGCGTCGGCGTCCACCGGACTCTTCCACTCCTTATTCGACGTGCGTTTCTTGCGCTTTCGATCCAGCCGCGCCAAGTCTTCCCGCGTCGGCGTCGCGATGCCCGAGGCCTTCGCCAGCCCCCGTAGAAACTCTTCGTAACTCTCGCCCGTATCGCGCCGCACAATCGAACGCATCGCCGCGTTGGCCTCCAGCGTCGTCGCGTCGATCCCCAGTCGCTGTCCCTGCAACAATCCGCGATCCGCCAAAAGCCCCAACACCCACGTGAACACCGCGCGATGCGTATCAATGTCGATCAATCGTCGCGTCCGCGAAATCGTCGAATGATCCGGCGTGTATTCCTCCAACCCGATCCGCAAAAACCGCCGCAACCCCAGCGAATCCGCCACCCGCCACGCAATCCCCCGCTCCGCTCCGATGCCCTCGAAATACCCGATCAACAGCGCCCGAAAATACACTCCCGGCTGCAGCGACGGACGCCCCAGCCGCGCATGATAAAACCGCGCGCACAACCCTTCCACAAACTCGTCGAACCCCGCGCCCTCCAACAACTCGTTCAACCGCTCATAAAACGGATGCCCCGGCGCTCGCGCCAACTCCCTGTGCGCAATCCAAATGTCTTCCTGCTTCTCCCCGCCAATCCGCTTGCTCATCGCCATGCCTGCAGTCTATCCATCTGCCCTGTGGATCACATCATCTTTCCATCGCACGTACCCAGACTTCCACCACGGGCTGCTAAGGAAGAAAAGCGCCGTCGCGGAGAATTGGCGCAGAGCCAAATTGTCCTTCCGTGGGGCGTGGGATACGAGGAAAAGAGGGGTTTCTTTTACAAGCCAGAAGCTGAGCGTGTGCGCGAGGCTTTTCGGCAGTTTCTGGCAGGTAACCAGAGCTACTCCCAACTGGCAAATCTCGTTGGTGTCACACCTCGGGGAATGCACTTGATTCTTAGGAATCCCATTTGGATCGGACTTCGCGTAATAGACAAGAAGCGAGACACATCCGCTGCGGGAAGATACCCCAGCAAGAACGGTCGTCAGGCGGACCGTAGAAAGATTGCGCGTTCTCCCGATGAAGTGATCCTGTCTTGGCTCAGCGTGAAATGGAGAAGCGACGTTCTCCGTTAGTGTAGATTCCGCCCCTTCGGGGCGGGGATTTTCAAGGCATGGGGGTCTATCGTCCGATGACGTTTTCATCGCAGTGCAGAGCGCGAGAGGGTTGGCTCCCGCGCTGTTGAGCATCGGCTCGATGAGCCCCACCAGGTTATCCCTCAGCATGGTTGCATCCCTGCAGAGCCTGCTTCCGTTTCACCCGGCGAGGTCATTGTAGCTGCGGTGGAAGAGTGTGCAAACATCAAAGACGTCGTCTGCTGCCGCCGAAGCTGCCGTTGACTACGAGCTTCTTCTAACTTGCGATCGCGAGCCGCGTGGATCTCGGCTTGTCGTCCGGTGAGCCGATCCTGCGGCGTCACATAGCCGATCGCGCTGTGCAATCGCACCGTGTTGTAGTGATCCACGTAGATTTGAATCAGGCGGCGCGCATCGTCCAGGGTCAACGGCGTCAGAGGCCGAATGCACTCCCGTTTGAGCGACTTGTGCCAGCGTTCGATTTTTCCGTTCGACTGCGGGTAAAACGGCGAGGTGCGCACGTGCGTCATCCCCGAGATACGAATGAACTCCTTGAAGTCCCGCGCGATAAACTGCGGTCCGTTGTCGGAGATGATCCGCGGCTTAGCGTCCGGGTACTTCTCCTTGGCTCGTTCCAGAATCCTCTCGATGTCCGCTTCCTTCATCGACTCTCGCAAATCCCAATGCACCAGAAAACGACTGCACCCATCCAGCACACTGCATAGGTAATAGAACGTGCCCGACAGGTTGATATAGGAAACATCGACATGCCAGTGCTGGTGCGGCTCGAGCGGCTGTTCGAAGCCGGTGCCCTTGCGCGACGACTTACCTTTCCAGCGCGCCAGCAGTCCCGCTTGTTTCAGCACGCGCCATACGCTCGCCGGACTCACCGCTACCACGTCGTGATCCAGCATCATGAACGTGAGCCGACGGTAGCCCTCCAACCGATTCTCCAGGTGGAAGCGGATGATGGCTTCTTTCTCCCACGGCTCCAACCAGAAATCTCGGGGTACCCAGCCGTTGTGCTCATTCACTCGCCCATAGCGCTGCCGCCAGTTGTAGAACTTGCTCACGGTAACCCCCAGCCAATGAATGAATCGGCCGACGCCGATCTCGGTCTTCTCCGACCAGCGCCGAACGAAATCCACCACCTGGTCCCGCACATCGTGCGGCACCCAAGTCTCGGTCAGAGTTCCCCAAGGCTTTTTTTTAACGCGATGTGCTCCGCCATCAGCTCGGCCAGGACCTCGTCCTTGGTCTGCACCTTCTTCTCCAAGAACTCGATCCGTTTCTGCTTCTCCTCCGCCTGGCGGCGAGGATGTTCCGTCGTCTGGAAGGCGGCGGCTCCGTTCTCGAAGAACTCTTTTTGCCAGCGGTAGAACACCGTCGGCTGCAGTCCCAGCTCTTCACACAGGTCGGAAACCGGGACCTTGTCTAAAAGATGGCGCCGCAGAATGGCCACCTTCTCCTCAGCAGTGTAGTGCTTGCGCTCTTTTCTCATATGTTCGCTCCGCTATCTTAACGGACGAACGTGTTCTCCATTTCCAGCTGAGGCGGGACAATCCGGGTGCGCGTTATTCAGGAGCCGCTGATTTCGGAAACCGATTTTCACGCCGTTCAGCGCATCATGGACTTGAAGCAGAAGAGGCATTGGCGCAGCCGAGTCGATTACGAGCACCGTTTTACGTACAACGGGTGCCTGACCTGTTCCCGTTGCGGAGAGCCTATCCATACTGCATTAGCCCGACGTGACTACTATGCCTGCAAAGGACGCCGAACAGCCCATACTTGCATTACAAAATACATGGCGAGGGAAAAGCTGGAGACCTTACTCGATGACCTTTTATCGGAGCGTCTCACAACTCCATCATTCTTGGCGCGGGGTGTTAATGAGTTGATACGCCGCTCTGAGAGCAACGAGTCGGTCGTCCGAGTCCAACGCCTGACCTCCGAAATTGCGAATTCGCAGCGGAAACGTAATCGCGTCATTGATAGCTTTCTCGACGGGGTACTTTCTCGGGACGAGAGAGACGAACGGTTGGTGACCATCGACAGGGACATTCAAATGACTCAGAAGATGCTGATGCAGGAAACACCGTCGATCTCGCCAGACCTGAGCATATTGACCGAAGCTCTAGCACCGCTGGCTGAGTGGCACTATTGGAGCCGGGAGCAAAAGCGTAACCTGCTCGCCGCTTTGGTGCCCGACATTCGTGTAGCGGACTACGAGATAGAGTCATTGGGGCTTAACCCCGCTATTTTCAGCAATGAAGTTACCCGCACGGACACGGATTCATCGCGGCGGCGAGCATGAAGCGCGCGGGGAACGTGAGTGACATCGAAGCACGGGCGATGCTGACTGTGCCGTCCTCGAGAGGCTGACGGAGTACTTCGAGGACGTTGCGAGGGAACTCAGGTAACTCGTCGAGAAAGAGCAAGCCGTTGTGGGCGAGCGAGACTTCTCCGGGACGCGGAATCACGCCGCCGCCAATCAGGCCAGCATCCGAAATCGTGTGGTGCGGTGAGCGGTAGGGACGGGTTCCGACCAGGCCGGTCCCTTGGTCGAGCACTCCGGCCACGCTGTGGATCTTCGTGGTTTCCAGCGCTTCTTCAAAGGTGAATGGCGGCAGGATCGTGGGCATGCGCTTGGCGAGCATGGTCTTGCCGGAACCTGGGGGTCCAATCATGAGGATGTTGTGGCCACCGGCGCAAGCGATCTCGATAGCGCGTTTGGCGGTCTGCTGTCCGCGGACGTCTTTGAAGTCGACATAGAACTGCTGCGATTCGCGCAAGAGCGAGTCGCCGTCGGCTTTGACAGGGAGAATGCCATTGCCGGTGTTCACGAAGTGGATCACGTCGAGGAGCGAGCGCACGGGGTAGACGTCCACGCCGGCGACCATGGCGGCTTCCTTCGCGTTGGCTTCGGGAACGACCATGCGGGAAATTTTTCGTCCGCGAGCTTCGATGGCGATGGGCAAGGCTCCGCGAACGCTGCGGACACCGCCGTCGAGGGAGAGTTCTCCAACGAAAAGGCAGTCTGGCATTTCCTTTTTGGTGAGACCGCCGTAGGCGCCGACGATGCCGAGGGCCATGGGTAGGTCGAATCCGGAGCCTTCCTTCTTGATGTCAGCCGGAGCAAGGTTGATGGTGATGTGCGTGGGGGGAATGTCGTAGCCGCAATTTTTCAGCGCGGCGCGGACGCGGTCACGGCTTTCGCGGACGGCGGCGTCGGGCAGGCCGACGGTGTGGAAGTGGTCCTGATCGCACTTGATGCCCGAGCAATCGACTTCGACCTGGATGATGTTGGCATCGATGCCGTAGACGGCGGCGCTGAGAGTTTTGTAGAGCATAAGGTCGAAATCTACGCTTCTCGCCAACAGCGCGAGAAACGGGGCACCCGGAAGACACGGAGCCCTGATATGCCAGATACCTACCTTACGGGCTCGACGGGGGCGTTGGCTGTGACGGATGTCACCAAAAGGCTGTGGAAAACGAGGACTCGCGATAACCGGACCGCAGGGGCTAAAGCCAAAGCAGATTTCAGTCGCCTTGCGCGGCCCTGAAAGGGCCGCTCTTCCACGGTAACGCAAAGGCATTCATGGCTTTCGGCATCAAGGCGGCATCGTTGACTCCTCGAGATTGACGCGGCATCTGTCACCTTTCCGTTGCAATGCCAGACTTTGACTATTCTGTAGCCTCTTTAAATCGTGGCCTTCCTATCTTGCGTTCCCCATTGGTTTGGCGAAAGCGCGTGCTAAACTTTCGCGTTCAAACTACTCTCGGGGGCCCTATGTTCCGACTGGTGCTGGTGTGGATGTTGTCGCTTGCGTGGCTGAGCGTCGGTGCGAACGCGCAAAGTCCCGACGTCGCCGAGCCCGGGTCGATCGAGGCGATCGCGGCGGCTACGACCGATCCGCATTTTGTTTCGCCCTGGGTTTCGTATGTTCCTCAGTCCGGCACAGTGCCGTCTCCTGAGAAATTTCTGGGGCGGATCATGGGAGCCCCGGGAGAACTGCTGGGCACGGAGAAGACTTATGCCTATGCACGTGCTTTGGCGGCGGCGAGTCCGCGAGTTCGCGTGTACACGATTGGGCGGAGCGAAGAAGGGCGCGACATCATCATGCTGGCGATCGCCGATGAGGTGGGCATTCGCGATCTGGACCGTCTAAAGGCGGCGACTGGGGCATTGGCGGACCCGCGGCGAACGGACCAGGCCGCTGCTGACAAGTTGATCGCAACCTCGCGGCCAATCTATTACTTCAATGCGGCGCTGCACTCCGATGAGACGGGCTCGACGGAAGCGATGCTGGAGCTGGCATACCGGCTCGCGGTGTCGGAGCAGCCGATGATCCAACGGATCCGGGAACGCGTGGTGGTGCTGATTAATCCGATTTCCAATCCCGACGGGCGCGACAAGATGGTCGACTGGTTTTACCGCTATCTCAAGGGCAAAACGGACCGGAACACGCTTCCCCGGCAGTCGCCGCCGTACTGGTCGAAGTACACGTTTGTCGACATCAACCGCGACACGCACCAGCAGACGCACGAAACTACGAAGGCGGTCCACCGGATGTTTCATGAGTGGCATCCCACGGTGGTGCACGATCTGCACGAGGGCTCGCCACTGATGATGACGTGGAACGGAACGGGGCCCTACAACCCAAACATCGATCCAATTACTTATAGCGAGTTTCTGGCGCTCAGCTTTCACGAAGTTGAGGCGATGACGGCGATGGGAATGCCGGGAGTTTCGACGTGGAATTTCGGGGAGGCGTTTGCGCATTTGTATCTGGATTCCGTGGCCATGAACCACAACAGCATTGGACGCGGGTACGAGACGTTCGGCAACGGCAGCGCGGAGACCGAGAAGAGGTCGGTGTCTCCGTCCGCGGCGACGATGGAGTGGTACCGGCCGCTACCGGCTGCGCGAGAAGTCACATGGTCAGCTCGCGACAATCTCAACTACCAGGAGACCGGGGCGCTGGCGGCGCTGGACCAAACCGCGAGCGAGTCGAAAGAAATGCTGCACAACTTCTATCAGAAGTCGTGGGACTCGTGGCAGAAGGGGCTGACGCAGCCGCCGTATGCGTTTCTGATTCCAGAGGATCAGGGAGACCCGGCGCGGGTGGCCGCCATGGTTGGGCGACTCATGGGTCAGCACATCGAAGTGTCGCGGTCGCAGAGAACAATCCAGGTCAAGGAAGGAAGCTTCCCCGCGGGAACCTATGTGGTGCGCCTCGACCAACCCTACCGAAACTACGCGGTGGATCTGCTCACGCCGCAGCATTATCCCAAGGATGGCGAAGCGCCTTACGATGATGTGTCCTGGGAGCTTCCGGCGCACTACCATTTGCAGGCGATCGCGACCGCGGATGCGTCGATCCGTGGTGCCGCGCTTACGCAACTCACCGAGGTGCCGCATCCTACGGGGCGCGTCACGGGCAGCGGCTCCGATTACTTGTTGAAGGACACGGGGCAGGAATCGTTTCTGGCGGCGCGCTACCGGCTGGCGAATTTCCAGATTCAGATTGCAGAAAAGGAGTTCGAGGCGGGCGGCACGAAATTTGCCGCTGGGTCGTGGATCGTGGCCGGGCAGGATGGGCTGCATGACGCCATCGCGTCGACGGCGACGGAATTGGGCCTCGACTTCGTGCAGGTTTCTGCGGCGCCGGAAGTGCCGCGACACCAGGCCAAAGCGCCGCGCATCGGGCTGTGGGTGCCGTGGGCCGATACCGATTCGATCGGGTGGATCCGGTACTCGCTGGATCAGCGGAAGGTTCCTTATATCTATCTGCGTGATGAGGATATTCGCGCCGGGAACCTGAGCGCGCGGATCGACGTGCTGCTATACGGTCATGTGGATCTGGAACTGGCGGAGCAGATTGAAGGATTACCCAAGACCTGGTCGCCGATGCCGTTTAAGAAGACGGCGCAGACGCCGAGCTTTGGAACGCCGGCCGAATCGGATGACATTACCGGAGGCATCGGCTATGAAGGGCTAGGCCAGATTCAGCGCTTCGTCGACGAGGGAGGCTTGATGGTGACGCTGGGCAGCGGAAGCATGTTGGCGTTGGAAGGCGGACTAGTGCGTTTCGTGCGGAGATCGTCGGGTGGCGTGCCGAGAAGCGCGGCGGGGGGCGGAGGGGCATCATCGGCTGCGTCGCAACAAGCGGGTACGCGCACACCCGGCGCTCATGTCCGGGTGACGTTCGACCGGCCGGATCATCCCATTGCGTATGGATATCCTGCGCACACTTACGTCTTCCGGCAAAATTTCCCGTTGTACAACATCCCGCACCGCTGGTTGCGGATGGCGTACTGCACGACCTGCCTGGACGGCCCGGAGGACCGGAGCGGTGTCGTGATGGAATGGGGCGATACTTCCGACGCGCCGTTCGTGGTGAGCGGGCAGGCGTGGGGAGAAGAAAATCTGATTGGGCGTCCCGCGATCCTCGACATGCCCTTGGGTAAGGGGCACGTGGTGAGCTTCAATTTCAATCCCATGCATCGCGATTTGAACCGGGGCGACCAGCGGTTGCTGTGGAACGCGATTCTGAACTGGCAGGCGATCGTCGCTGGTCAGGGAAAGCTGGAGGACCCATCCCGGGCGGCGCCGGAGCCGGATGAGTAAGGTTTCGGTTTCCAGAACATCTAAGAAAAGCGCGGTTGCAGCGGCACATATAGAATTAAGATGGTTTTTAGTAGGATTGGCAGTCTTCCCTCATGAGCCTGGACCCGGTTAATAGCTCGCGTACGCCACGCCCTCCCGGAAATCTGGATCGAGAAGAGTCTCAATTGTGGCGGTGGGCCTTGCTGTTCATGGTCCTGCTGTCGGTTGCGCTGGCGGGGCTGCTGTATGAGCGTCTGGAAAATATTCCATTTCAGCTGCGCGCCATTCCCTTTGGGATCTTAGCGCTTTCCATCCTGTTCGCGGTGTATGCCTATGGGCGGCGACGCGAAGTAGGCGAACTGAAACAGCTGCTCCACGGGTTGCAGGAGCACGTGGGGGCAGCGCCTTCGGAAGAACAACTCGATCAGCTGAGCCAAGTCATCATGCGCTCGCAGCGCAACTTTAAGGAGTTGATCGACTCCTTTGATGATCCGGCGTGCGCGGTCTCCCTCGACGGCACTCTGCGCACGGTGAACAAACGGATTGCCGAGCTAACCGGACTCACTTACTCGGAGCTGATCGGGTGCAAGGTCTACGACCTGATTGAGGAACCGACCCGGGAGGAAGTGGAACGCGGGCTCGGCCGATTTCTGGACAAGAAGCGGTGGGCGGGGACGGTGCGGCTCCGGCTGAAAAACGGTACGCGTCCGCTCTATTTCGAATGCGTATTGAATGCCATTGTGAAAGGCGATGAGGTGGTGGGCGCGAGCATGCTGGGACGAGATGTCACCGAGCAGCGCGAGAAGGAGATGCGCTTCACCGAATTGTTCGAGACTCTGCAGGAAGGCGTGTACTTCAGCACACCCGAAGGACATTTACTGGATGCGAATCCGGCTTTGGTGAGCCTGCTGGGATACACGGAGAAGCGTGAGCTTCTGTCAGTGGAACCGGAGTCTTTGAATTTCGAAGCTGGACAGCCGGTACTGGGGCGGGCAGCCGACGACCGGGGCGGAGTGCGCACGCGCGAGGTCAAACTTCGGCGCAAAGATGGAACCGCCGCGGTCTTCCTGGATTCCTCGCGAGCGGTGTGGGATGCCTCGGGGAACATTGTGCGCTACCAGGGGACGCTGGTCGACATCACCGAACGGCGGAAGATGGAGCGGCAACTGGCGCAACAGGAGGAGTTCCGGGCGCGGTTGCTGGAAAGCTTCCCGGATCTGATTCTGGTGGTGGATCTCGAAGAACGATATACATTCGTGAGTTCGCGATCGCGCGACCTGCTGGGTTACGAGCCGCAAAACATGCTAGGGAAGAAAATCTCGGAACTGGATGATCATTCGCCGGAACTCGCCGCTCTTTATCACGACGTCGTCTCCGGCAAAGAGGTTTTCGCGGCGGCGGAATATGGGGCACGGCACCGCGATGGAAACTGGCGAACGATGCGGGCTGCGGGCAGCCAGCTGGTGGATGCGGATGCGAAGATCAGCGGGGTCATTATTTCCGTGCGCGACATTACCGTGGAACGAAAGCTCGAGCAGCAAGTGGTGCAGAGCGAGCGCCTGGCGGCGATGGGAGCGATGATTGGCGGTGTAGCCCACGAACTCAACAATCCTTTGACTACCATCATGGGCGTGAGCGAACTCCTGCAGGACACCGAGACTAATGAAGGGTCCCGGAAGCAACTCGCGATGCTGCAGCAACAGGCGCGCAAGGCGGCGGAGATCGTCCAGAACCTGACGTATTTCTCGCGGCCTCCGGCTCCGGGCAAGAGCCGGATTAACCTGGTGGAGGTGGTGGAGCGCACCTTGAACCTGCATGCGTACTCGTTGCGCAAGAATGGAATTACGGTGGATTTTCTGAAAGAAGCTGGGGTGCCTTACGCATTGGGCGATCCGCACCAGCTGATGCAGGTGTTTCTGAATCTGATTGTGAACGCGGAGCAGGCGATCCGCGAGGCTCGGGATAAAGGGACGCTACGGATTCGTTTGGGAAGAGGGGACAACTCCGTGTGGGTAAGCTTTCACGATGATGGCCCGGGCATTCTGAAGGAAAACCTGGCTAGTATCTTCGATCCGTTCTATACGACGAAGAGGCCGGGGCGCGGGACGGGATTGGGACTGAGCATCTGCAAGTCGGTGATGAAGGAACACAACGGCAGCGTGGAAGCGGCAAATTCTCCCGAGGGGGGAGCGGTGTTTACGGTAACGCTGCCAATTTCATCGGCAACGATGTAGAGACTTACGGACGCCTCTCGGCGGTGTAATTCATCGTGCTACCGCGTTGCTTATCTGAGGATTCCACTCGCATAGACTTGCCGTCTTTGGATACGGTCATGCGAGCAACTGTCACCATTTTTCCGTCCTGCTTATCCGTTTCCTCGAGTGTGTACTCATCGATGAGTTTGAGAGAGACCGTGGAGTGGGTGTCTCGGGCTGCGGGATAGTCCTTGCCGTCAAACTTCACCTCGTAGCTCTCGCTGCCGTCGGAGATCCTCATTCCGCCTGCGATGCTCCGATATGTAGTCAGAGTGCCCGCGGTGGTCGAGTTCTTGACGGTCTGCATGCTCCACTTTCCGGAGAGCGTATGCGAACCGGCCGGACCCTGAGCGAGTCTGGTGAAGCTCGCTTTCCCGGTGACGGTTTCTGCTTCCGTGGTGTTGGTAAATTCCTCCGTCATGGTTCGATCGTCCGGGGAAACCGCTTCGACACATTCGAATGTTGTCTTGCCGTCTTTCTTCATGGTGAACTTGACGGAACGGTTGTCCAGGATTCGCACCGCTAGGGAATCGTAGGGATGCCCGGTCACCTTGTAATCGTTGCCGTCCATTGCGATGTCGACCTTGGGGACGCAAGTCTCGCACTGGTAGACGCCTTTGACGAGCAGATATTCTTCGGGCGGACCCGAGAACTGGAGTGTGTCCATCTTCATCTCCCAAGTGCCGTTGAAGCGACTCTGGGCTTGGCTACAACTCGCCAGCAACAACAGCAGCGCGAGTGCCAGAGAATACCGCATGGAAAGCTTCGCAGGTCTGATCACAGACAATTGGATGCGTCTGTCTAGCTCAGCGAAAAACCTGGCGGCCGAGGCGGCCGTCACCACATGGATTGTCTCCACCCGAGCTTCTCCACTTGCGCTTGCGAACTGGATCTTGCTAGCGCTCGACCGCCATGGCTACGGCGTTGCCTCCGCCGAGACAGAGGGCGGCGATGCCGCGTTTCACATCGCGGCGGATCATTTCGTGGATCAGGGTGACCAGCACGCGCGCGCCGCTGGCGCCGATGGGATGGCCGATGGCTACCGCGCCGCCGTTCACGTTGACCTTGTCGGGGTTTAGGCCTAACTCCCGCATCACCCCCAGCGCCTGGACGGAGAAAGCCTCGTTGAGTTCGTAGAGGTCGACGTCTTCATTCTTCCAGCCAGTTTTTTCCCAGATAGTGCGGACGGCACCGACGGGGGCCATCATGACCCATTTAGGTTCGACGCCGCTGGTGGCTTGCGCAACGATGCGGACCATCGGCTTTGCGCCGAGTTCGGCCGCGCGCTTGGCACTCGTGACGACCAGGGCAGCGGCGCCGTCGTTGACCCCGGGAGCGTTACCGGCTGTGACTGTGCCATCCTTTTTGAATGCGGGCTTGAGAGCGCGCAGCACCTCGATGGTCGTGTCTTCGCGGGGGCTTTCGTCTTTCTCGAAGATGGTTGGAGGCGCGCCTTTCTTCTTCGCGGGAATCTCGATGGGAATGATCTGCGATTTGAAGCGGCATTCTTTGATTGCGGAAAGCGCTTTGCAGTGGGAGTTCAACGCGAACTGATCCTGCTCTTCGCGTGTGATGCCGAATTTCTCGGCGACGTTTTCGCCGGTGATGCCCATGTGGTAGTCGTTATAAATATCCCAAAGTCCGTCGTGCACCATGGAGTCGACGATCTGCGCGTTGCCGAGGCGGTATCCCTTCCGCGCTTGCGGCAGAAGATAGGGAGCGTTGGTCATCGATTCCATGCCGCCGGCAACGACGATGGAACTGTTGCCGGTCTGCACCGCTTGCGCCGCGAGAGCGACGGATTTCAATCCGGAGCCGCAAACCTTGTTGATTGTCATGGCACCTGTCGCGGGAGAGAGTCCGCCGTAGGTGGCGGCCTGCCGCGCGGGATTCTGACCGAGTCCGGCGGAGACGACATTGCCCATGATGCACTCGTCGACCTGGGTCGGATCGATGCCGGCACGTTTGACGGCTTCGCGAACAGCGATGGCTCCGAGTTTCGGAGCGGAGAAATCGGAAAGGCTGCCTTGAAATTTTCCGACGGCGGTGCGGCAGCCGGAAATGATGACAACATCGTCAAAAGAGGCCATGAATCAAGCTCCCACGAAGATTTCGCGACTTCATTATAGATGCAAGAGTGTGAGGATGCGTCGCATGCGCCGAGAATACGACCCGATTGTTGTGTCGGGATGAGAAAGTGAAATTGTTGACAGCGCATGCGGCGTTGGATGCAACGCGCAACACGTTTGCGAGATGAAAACCGCTCGCGAGTCGATGCGCTCGGCAAAATTCTTATTGACTTTTGCTCGCGAAGTTCTCTCAGCATGACTTTGGTGTCACAACTTACGCCGATCGATCATCATTTTTTTCTTGACTTCATTTTTCATTAACTCTATACATCAACTAGTTGCAGTAAAAGACCACTGCGACATTTTCCATGAAAAATGGAAGGGAGAATAGGAACAATGGCAACCAAGAAAAAGGCAAAGAAGAAAAAGAAGCATTAAGAAAATTCAGTACGAGTAAAAAGGGGACGCTCAAGAGCGTCCCCTAAGTTTTTGTATAGAGGAACCGTTCGGCGTTGGCCAACTAATTCGGGCGCTTGGCGGTGCTCTCCACGGGATGCGGAATCCGCTTCTCTTTCTCAGGACATAGACTGCGATACGCGCAGAAATTGCAGTGAATCCCGGCTCTCGCTTCGAAGATGCCATCGGCGATTCCCTGGGCAGCAGCTTGCACGCGGCAGCGCGCGGCGATTAGTTGAGCCTCTGTCCGGGTCGTGATGACTGGGACATTTTCCTCGAGGTTGTAGAAAATCAGCGCGCCGACGGTGAATCCCCATTTTTCGCGGGCCGCAATCGCGTAGAGGGACAACTGCAGGCTCTCGTCGGCATCCTCCTGATCGCGGGCTTTGCCGGTTTTGTAGTCGATGATGGCGACGTTGCCGTCGGGACGGCGGTCGATGCGATCGATGCGTCCGACCACCGCGGTTTCTCCAACACGAATCTCGAACGACTGCTCGGTGTGGAGAACTTCCGGCGATGGAAGAGCCCGCGCCTTGGCGAGGAAATCGCGCAGTTGCTCGGTGCCCTGCTTTTCGTAGAGCTCGTGCTGGTACGCCTCCTGAATCTTCGTCTCGGCCAAATCGAGACGGAAAAGATCGATGAGTTCGTCGTCGGTCTTAGGGCGGCCGAGGTTCACGGAATCGAAGTAAGCCTTCAGGACGCGATGGATAGAGGCACCGTACTGCATCGCAGCCGCGGGCCGGTCGGACAGGCGCCAGTCGCGGTCGAGTTTGAACTGCAAGCCGCAGCGCTCGTAGGTGTCGACGGCGGATGCACTGAGCCGAGTATGCAGACCCGGTAGGACTGGCATTTCAAACCACACATTCGTTTGCGACTCAGCCGGATAGGCGACCGAGGTCTGGCCAAAGATATCGAGCGTCTGCTGCGTGCCACGGGCCGGCATCGCGGTCAGCCAGCGGGTGAGGGTCTTGTCCTCGATCAAATCCCGCATGTAGCCGGAAGGATTCTTGTTGATCTTGCCGGTTCCCTGCCTGGCATAGATATGCAGAGTGTCGCGGGCGCGGGTCATGGCGACGTAGAACAAGCGGCGCTCTTCCTGCTCGTGGAGAGTCTTATCGTCGGCCACGGTGACGGAATCCGGGTCGCGCAATTCCTTAGGGAACGCAACCAATGTCTCCTTGAACGACGCGGGGAACGCCGGGGGATTGGCGCGGAGGATGAAGACGTGGGGGAATTCGAGCCCCTTGACGCCGTGCGCGGTCATGAGGCGGACCGCGTTCTCGGTCTCCCGAGTCTCCATCGGAATCACGCCATAGGCCTCGCGGAAGAGTCCGAGGTAGTCGACGAGTTCCTCGAGCTCGGTCGTCTTGTTGACCTTCTTTGTTTCCCAAGTCTCTACGAACTTTAACGCTGCCTGAAGGATGGGCGAGGAGGCGTCGAGTGCAAACTGCTTGACGATGATGTCGAGCGCGATGCGAGCCTTCGCTTGCCTGCGGCGGATCTGTTCGCGAGTACCCTGCACGGCCGCGAGGACGTCGGCGCCACCGGTAACCCGGTCGAGAGCGGACGAGAGCGGAACGACCTGGCCATCCCGACGGTCGTGGGCAATGGAGCGCATTACAGTGCGAAGCTGCTCAGGATCGACGTGAAAGCATGGGAGAGCGGCCACGCGGAACAGGCTGACGTCGTCTCCGGCGGACACGACCGCGTTCAGGCAAGCGAAGAGGTCGCGAGCCTCGGGAGTGTCGGAGATGTCCATGCTCTCGATGACGAAGGGGATGCCGGCTTCAGCCAATTCCTGCACAACGTCATCGCGCTGATAGTGGGAGCGGTAGAGGATGCCGAAGTCGGACCACTTGCACTTCGACTTTTTCTGCTGCTCGCGGAGGACGGCAACCAGGTCGGGGCCCTCGGCGTCTTTGGTGGTGAGAACCACGACTTCGACCTGAGGACTCAGAAGCTGCGTGCCTGCCTTCAGAGCTTCCTCTTCGCGGGCGGATTGGAGCGGGGCTCGGCGGTAGGCGAGTTTTGCATCAGCATTCTTGGCGAATACTGGTGGATTCTTGTCGATCAGGGCGAAGGCGCTGCGCAGGATCGGTGTGGTGGAACGACGATTCTGTTCCAGAACAACCCGCTTGGCGTTGGGGAAGTGATGACGGAAAAGATCGAAGGCCGCGCTGGAGGCGCCGCGGAAGCGGTAGATCGCCTGATCGGGATCGCCAACAGCGAAGATATTTCCGCCAGGTCCGGCGAGGCGCGCGAGAATCTGAATCTGGGCGAAGTTGGCGTCCTGAAATTCGTCAGCCAAAATGAAGCGGGCGCGGGATCGGGCCTCGGCTAGAACGGTGTCGTCTCCGTGGAGCAAAGCATGGGCGCGCGTGATCATGTGGCTGAAGGTCCCGAGATTCTCCTCTTGCAGCCAGCGCTCCATGGTGGTGAAGACGCGGGCGATCTCACGACATCGGCCCAAAACCTCCTCGTCTTCGAGAGCGACTTTGGATTTCACGACGCGTGGAATCGGGACCTCTTTGCGCTCAAGGCGCTGCACGTACGCGGCGTATTTTTCTGGCGTAACCAGTTCGTCGTGGCAGCGGCTGACAAACTCCAGCAGGTCGTTCAGAAACTGGGGGACATTGGCGGCGCGGATGTAGTACTCGAGACGCAGTTCGCGAATGCGGCGGCGGAGAAAGATCCAGAGATCCTTGTCGTCGAGGACGCCAAAGTCTTTGTGGACGCGCTTGAGCATATCGAGGCAGTAATCGTGGAAGGTGGCCGCGTTCACTTCCCTGCTTCCAATCAACTTCCCGACGCGGTCGCGCATCTCCTTGGCGGCATTGACCGTGTAAGTAAGAGCGAGGATCTCATGGGGTTGGGCATGGCCCTCGCGGACCAGACGCTCGATGCGGTGGGTCAGGACCGAAGTCTTGCCAGTGCCAGCGCCGGCGATGACTAGCATGGGTCCGTGGACGTGTTCGATGGCTTCGCGCTGGCTGTCGTCTGCAGTGAACGGAACGGGGCGTGAGTTAGACTTCGACGGCGGCATCTGGGGTCAGGATACCACCTGCGGGAGGTGTGCAAAGAAGAGAGCGCACCTGGCGGGCGAGAAGCAAGCCCGCCTTCCTGGTCACCGATGGAACTTTAGTTGCCGGCCTTCGCGTCGACTTCAAAAATACCGAAGGTGTTGCCTTCGGGATCGATGAAGTAGCCTTGCCAGCAGGTTTTGGGAACTGCGAACTTGGGCAGTGCGACAAGGCCGCCCTGCTTCAGAATTGTCGCGGCGGATGCGTCAAAATTTTCCACTTCGAGCGAGCAGACAAAAGCATTCGTGCCTGATTGCGGTGGAGGCGTTTTGGCGGGACGCTGCAGTAATCCGCCGCGCGAGCCTCCGGTCTCGATCGTCCAGTAAGGAATGGGGGCGCCCTTGACCTCCGAAAATCTCCAGCCAAAGATCTGAGAATAGAAATTGATCGCGCGCTGGGTGTCGTCGGCCTGGATTTCGAAGTAGATGTGTCCCTTGTTCATAGACCGATTTTCTCGCGGGGAAGGCTCAGAAAGCAATTAGGCAAGTTCTGAAATCGTGATCGCGGTGGCGGCGATGGCGGCGGTCTCAGCGCGCAGAATTGCGGAGCCAAGTGAGGCGGAGGCCCATCCGGATTCCTGGAAGAGTTGCAGTTCGTCTTCGGCCCAACCGCCTTCGGGGCCGATGGCCAGAAAGATCTCGCCTGCAGCGGCCGAGGTGAGGAGGTCGCGCAGCAGGGTTTCCTGCTCCGACTCAGCGAGGACAATCCGCAAACCCGCGGGAATGGATGCGGCATCCTTTAGTTTAAGTGGAGCGGCGATCTCTGGCGGGGCGGGGCGGCGGGACTGCTCGGAGGCTTGCAGGGCAATCCTGCGCCAGCGCTCGACGCGTTTCCCTGAGGCTGACGCGAGGTGCGCGTCGGTGCGGCGGGCGATGACGGGGACAATGCGAGAGACTCCAAGCTCGGTGCATTTCTCGAGGGCCCATTCCATGCGGTCGAATTTGAAGATGGAGAGCAAGAGAGTGATGTTGGGTACGGTCGGCGAGGGAACTTTTTCTCCAAGTTCGAATTCGACTCGGCCATCTTGGATGGTCACGATGCGTCCGTGGCGGACCACGGTGCCCGTGGCAATATCGAATTCCTGGCCGACACGGGCGCGCAGGACACGGACGAGCCGATCAGCATGTTCGCCGGTGAGGGCGGCGTGGTTGCCTGAGACTTCGTCGGCGATCCATCGGCGTCGGGTCATGGGAAGTGTACGGGCAGCATCCAGGGGATAAAGCCCCCACTGATTTCGCGGAATAGGCGGCCCTAAAGGGCCGCGCTTCCGCGCGTAAAACCGGGCATTTTTGAGCTCTTTCGCCCTCTTCCACGCCTAACGCGGCGCATTTCTGAGTTCTTCCGCAGCCTTCTACGTCGTCATCTTCCCGATGACACAGGGAACATCAAACGCTATCCGAAGATGTCTTTCATCTTGCCGAGAAGCGACCGCAGCAAGGGCTGGTTATCGACCTTCGCGAGCGCATCGAGTTCCTGCAGTAATTCCTTCTGGCGCTTATTGAGCTTGGTCGGAATCTGTACGAGGACCTGGACATACAAATCGCCCTTGCCGTGACCATTCAACACGGGTACGCCTTTGTTGCGGACACGAAACGTGGCGCCGGGCTGCGTGCCGTCGGGAATCTTGAGCGTGTGCTCACCTTCCATCGTGGGCACCTTAATTTCCGCGCCCATCGCAGCCTGAGCGATCGAGATGGGAACGACGCAGTGCAGGTCATTGCCTTCGCGCGCGAAGAAAGGATGCTCTTTCACGTGCAGAACGACATATAGATCGCCAGCCGGGCCGCCGAACTGGCCAACTTCACCTGCGCCGGAGAAGCGGATGCGAGTTCCGTCTTCGACGCCTGCAGGAACTTTGGCATCAACCGTGCGCTGGCGCAGAATGCGGCCCTCGCCTTTGCACTTAGTGCAAGGATCGGCGATAACGCTGCCTGAGCCCTGGCATGTGGGACAGGTTCGCGCGATGCTGAAAAATCCCTGCTGGTAGCGAACCTGGCCCCGACCGTTGCAGGAGCGGCAAGATGTCGGTCCTTTTCCGGGGGCTGCACCGGAGCCGTGACAATCTTCGCAAGCTTCGTGACGGCGAACCGTGAGGCGCGATTCGGTGCCGAAGAATGCTTCCTCGAATTCCAAGGTGAGGTCTTCGCGCAGGTCAGCGCCGCGCTGCACGCGGCTGCGACGGCGTCCACTGCCGCCCCCGCCGAACATGTCGCCGAAGCCGAAGAACTCCCCGAAGATGTCGCTGAAATCCTGAAAGACCGTGGGATCGAAGCCGCTCGCCCCGGAGCCACCGCCGAGTCCGGCGTGGCCGTAGCGGTCGTACACGGCGCGCTTGTCGGTGTCGGCGAGCACGGCGTAGGCTTCGCTGACTTCTTTGAATTTGTCTTCCGCATCCGGATTATTCGGATTGCGGTCGGGATGGTACTGGAGCGCGAGCTTGCGATAGGCGCTCTTGAGTTCGATCTCGGTGACGGTGCGGGTCACGCCCAGCACTTCGTAGTAGTCGCGTTTTGCGTTCGTCGTCAGAATAAAACCTTTCGCTAATGAAGAGTCTAAGTACCGTCGGCGGCTAAAACCGGATCCTGAGTTCCAAGCAATCGCAACGCCGGCAGCGCTGCGCCACCCAAACACAACTCACACGAAAGCTGATTTCAGGGATTCTTGGCGACCTTGACCATCGCGGGACGAAGGAGGCGGTCTTTGATCTTGTAGCCGCGCTGCAATTCCTCGATTACCTCGTGGTCAGCCGCGTCGGAAGTTTCCACCATTTCGATTGCCTCGTGCACGTGCGGATCGAAGGGCTCGCCCTTGGCGGAAATGGCTTTTACTCCAACTTTTGCGAGCGCGTCCTGCAGTTGCTTGTAGATGAGCTCGACGCCGTTGCGAAAGTCGGCAGGCTCCGACTTGACTTGCAGGGCGCGCTCGAAGCTGTCGAGGACCGGAAGCAGCGGCTTGATGGCATCGGCCGCAGCATAGTCGCGGAAGTCCTGCTGCTCTTTGGAGGCGCGGCGGCGGGCGTTTTCGAATTCGGCCTGCGCGCGGGCCAAGCGGTCGAGTAATGAATCGCGTTCGGTCTTCAGCTTTTCCAGTTCTGCGCTGCCTATGGTCTCGCTGACCGCAGCTCCGCTGGGAGCAGCTGACGGGGAGTTCTCGTCGCCGTCCGCGGGAGGAAGTTCGTGTTCCAGATCCAGTCCAGCCATTTCTCTTTCCGATTTTCCGTTTGCCTTCTTCATAACAGCGTTTGCTCTACTCCGATTCATTCAAGATCTTGTCGAACAGGCGCGCGATGTACGAGACCGCAGTGATGGTGTGCTGGTAGTCCATGCGAGTGGGGCCGATCACGGCCAGCGATCCCATGACTTCGTTGCCGGCATGGGCCGGGGCACCGATCAAGACGAAATTCTGCATCGACGGGAGAGCCTGGTCGAGTCCGATGACAACGCGAACGGCTTCCTGTTTCACGTCGAGATACGCGCCCAGGAGTTGGACGACTTTTTCTTTTTCTTCCAGCGTCTTGAGCATCTCCTGGAGGCGCTGCCGGTCCTGATCGCCAGTAACCAGGTTCGAAGTGCCATCGACGAAGACGACTTGCGAGCCTTGCTCGGCAGCGAGCGCGCCTTGCTTGTAGAGTTGCTCGATCGAATTCATCAGGCGATCGTACTCGCCACGCTCCTGCTCGAGGCGGCGAGAGAGTTCGGCGCGCATCGACTCCATGGTCCAGCCACGGAAGTTTTCGTTGATGTAACGGGCAGCCAGGTCCAGTTCCGATTGAGACAGATCAAGACGCAGCACGCGATCGCGGACCAGGCCGGAGCGCGTGACGAGTACGGCTAATACTTTCTGATCGCCGAGGCGCGAAAAATAGACGTGTTCCAGCGCGTTCTTCGGACCGCTGGTCGCCACCGTCACGCCCACGTTCCGCGAGATCAGCGAAAGCACGTGCGAGGTGCGCTCCATGAACTCCTGCACGTCGGTAATGCCGGCCAGCGAGTCGGAGATCATGGTCTCTTCCTGCGGAGCCAGGCGGGCGGTGCCGGAGATCTGCTCGACGTAATAGCGATAGGCCTCGGTCGTAGGAACGCGGCCGGCGGAGGCGTGCGGTTGCTCGAGGAATCCGGCGTCGGAGAGGTCAGCCATCACGTTGCGGATGGAGGCGGGGCTGAGCCCTTCGCGGTTCGAGCGCGCGAGCGTGCGCGATCCGACGGGCTCACCGGTGGAGATGAAGGTCTCCACGATGGCGGTCAGGATTTCGCGTTCGCGATTCCCGATATTGGGGTCAGCGGGCATAGTTAACAGGTTTAGACAGCCTTGTCTGTTGTCGCAGTCCGAACGGCAGCAGTTGGGGGAAGAAACCGCTTCCGATTCATTCTACCTAACTATTTTAGATGCAGAAGGTTGGGTTTCGGACCAAAGTTGGGGTTTGGCCGGATTCTGGGAATGAGGGCGGAGCAAGAGTCAAAGCGAGGGTAGCGGGTCAAACTGGTCGAGAGGGGATGAGTGTGACCTCGATGTTGAAGCTGTTGGTCGCTAGATCAGTTTTCCGGAATCGTAAACCTTGAGGCCGCTGGAACGGATTTTGTGCCCTAACTCCATGAGGAGTAGTGAATCAGCGGAAGAAAAGTGCAGGTCGGCATCGTTACAGAGCATGAACGTCAAATCTGAGCCAAGCGGGTGAAAAAGAAAATCCGAAGTTTTGGCCCACTCAATCGTTCCTTCGTCGAAACCTTGCTGGATGACGGGTTCCAAGTCGGCGAGTCGCACAATTTGGCTCAGCGCTTGGGGCTCTCCTTTGAGGTGCCGACGTAAGACAAAACGGTACTCCACGCGAACCTCCTCGACTCGTTTGGAGCGAAGGAATTCCACAATCAAACGCAGGGTGCTCCACCAACGCGTCTTGTCGAAAGTCTCTGTCAAGAGCTCGCGCGCATTCGGATTGGCTGTCAGTTTACCCATGAGAACATCTTAACAACTCCAAGCCATGAAACCTCCGCACGTTGAGACCTTGAAAACCGAGATACTGGTATGCTCTATCTCTTCTCATGAAATCCAAACCTCACATAGCGGTCATCGGTGCCGGGGCGTTCGGTGGATGGACGGCCCTGCATCTTCTGGAGCGCGAGGCGCGGGTTACGCTGCTGGACGCATGGGGGCCGGGGAATTCGCGGGCGTCTTCGGGCGGGGAGACGCGCGTGATGCGCGGGACCTACGGGCCCGATCAGCCCTATACCGAGATGGCTGCCCGCGCGCTCCAGCTCTGGGCGAAGTATGAGCGGCGGTGGAAGCGGCAGTTTCTGCATCGCACCGGGGTGCTGTGGATGGCTTCCGGGACGGACGACGCGTTCGAAAGTGGTTCGGTCGAGGCGCTGCGCGCGGCGAAGATCAAGTTTCACGAACTGTCGTCTGTGCAGATGAAGAAACGCTGGCCGCAGATTAACTTTGAAGGGATCGAGTGGGGAATCCTCGAGCCGGAGTGCGGATATCTGGACGCGCGCGCGAGTTGCCAGGCGGTCGTGGAAGCGTTCGTGGCGGCGGGAGGCAAGTACCGGCAGGCAGCGGCGCTGGCCGACGGCTTGGAAAATGCGCCTCTGCGCAGTCTTGCGCTGTCCGATGGCTCCCAGCTTAAAGCCGACTACTACGTGTTTGCCTGCGGCCCGTGGCTTGGCAAGCTGTTCCCTCGCGCCGTCGGCGACCTGGTGCAGGCCACCAAGCAGGACATCTTTTTCTTTGGCACGCCTCCGGGGGATGATCGGTTCAGCGACGCGCATCTACCCGTCTGGGGCGATCATCGCGATCACTTCTTTTACGGTATCCCAGGAAGTGACCGCCGCGGGTTCAAGATCGCGGATGACACGCGTGGGCCGGCGTTCGATCCTACCGACGGCGAGCGCGTGGTGAGTCCAGAAACATTGAGGGACATTCGCGAATATGTCGGCTTCCGCTTCCCTGCCCTGAGAAACGCTCCGCTGGTTGAGACTCGCGTCTGCCAGTATGAGCAGACTCCGGACAGTCACTTCATCATCGACCGGCATCCGGTAGCGGAGAACGTGTGGATTGTCGGGGGCGGCTCGGGGCATGGGTTCAAGCACGGGCCGGCGGTCGGGGAGATGGTGGCGGAGTTGATTTTGAAGGGCGCCGAGGCCGATGCAACGTGGCGGCTGGGGCGCTTCAAACGCCCACCTTTGTCATCCTGAGCAGCGGTTTTGGCGGCGAAGGATCTGTGCACTCGGCAGCAAGTTGCATAGGTCCTTCGGCGCCAAACAACGGCGCCTCAGGATGACAAGTCGCGGTGAGAAATCATTGAATTTGAATTACGCTGGCCGGAGCGTTTGCTTTGATCTCCGCGGCGCGCGTTACTACGTTTTGCGCGAAGGCGTAGATTGACTTGGCGTGGGGGGAGTTCTCGCCTTCCAGCACGACCGGCGTTCCACCATCGCCGGATTTGCGCACTTCCGGGTCCAGCGCGATGTTCCCCAAGAACGGCACGCCGAACTGAGCTGCCATTTTTTCGGCGCCCCCGCGCGAGAAGATGTCCACTTCGTGCTGGCAATGAGGACAGGTGAAGTAGCTCATGTTCTCGACTACGCCGACGACGTCCACTTTCATCTGGCGAAACATCTCGATGGCTTTGCGCGCGTCTTGCAGCGAAACGTCGGAAGGAGTCGACACCACGACCGCGCCCGTCAGCGGAACGGTCTGCACCAGCGAGAGCGCGATGTCGCCGGTACCCGGCGGCAGATCGACGATGAGGTAGTCCAGTTGTCCCCACTCGACGAGGCCCAAGAACTGGCGCACGATCTGGTGCAACATGGGGCCGCGCCAGATGATGGGCTTGTCGCCGGGATTGAGGAATCCGACGGAAATTACTTTCAGGCCGAACGCCTGGATTGGCTCAATGCGGTTCTCGCCGACCATGCGTGGCTGGTCGTTGACGCCCAGCATGAGCGGGACGTTGGGGCCGTAGACATCGGCATCAAGCAGGCCGACTTTGTGGCCCATCTTGACGAGAGCGACGGCCAGGTTCACCGACAGCGTGGTCTTGCCCACGCCGCCCTTTCCCGATCCGACGGCGATGATGGCGTCGACACCCGGCAGCGGCTGCGGGCCCTGCGGCGCCGGTCCTTGTCCATGCTGATGCGGCATATGTGCGTTCAAAGGATCACACTCCAGAGGAGAATTGCGAAATTGAAGGGTTGGCAGACGCCCAAAGGTTGATTATACAGCCGATGGCTGACCAGAGCGGAGTTTGGCCATCGTAAGATCGCCACGGATTTGACGGATCATCACGGATCAATCAATAGCTTGATTGATTTTGATCCGTGAGATCCGTGGCGTCGTTTTTCAATAGCCTTCGCCTTCCAGCTTTACTTTGCCCTTGAACATGCGGAAGAGCAGGGTGAAGTAGCCGAGGGCGAGGATCATTCCGAGGGTCCACCAGGTGAGGCCGACGGTCAGGCCGTGCTGACCCGCCGCCGTGTTGTAGATAGTGAGGTTTAGGGCGGGATCGGTGCTGGCCGGCAGGACCACGGGGAAGAGCCCGAAGGCAGCGCCTACGAGCATACCCACGATGTATAAGGCCGAGGCGACGAAAGCCATCTTCTCGGCATGCTTGAGAATGCCGTGCATCATGGCGGCGAGGCTGCCGAAAACGAGCACCGGGATCAGGAATCCAATCGCATGGTGCTTGTAGTTATCGAGCACTCCGGGACGAATGGAAACGGTTGCCACTAATCCGACCACGGTCAGAAGCAGTTGCGCTGGCCATGCCCACAGGGCGACCGTGCGGGCGCGGCGGTTCACGTCGCCTTCGGTTTTCACGGTGACGTACAAAGACCCATGCATGGTCAGCGTGACCAGCGCGATCACTCCGGTAAGGACCGTGTACCAGTCGAGGATGCCGTTGTTTGTGCCGGCAATTCCAGAGTTCACACGGAAGTTAGTCCAGAGCGGCTCGAAGAAATACTGGTCAGGGCCCAGAGGGACGCCGCGGACCACGTTTCCCAAGGCAGCGCCGAAGAAAATCGTCAGCAGCAGGCTGGAGCCGCAGAAGATAGTATCGAAGAATCCCAGCCAGACGGGATTCTTCATGTGCGCGCGCAGTTCAATGCCGATGCCGCGCAGCATCAGCAGCCAGAGCACGATCATCAGCGGCAGGTAGAAGCCGCTGAAGCTGGAGGCATAGAGCAGGGGGAAGGCGAAGTAGAGCGTGCCGCCGGCGGCGAGCAGCCAGACTTCGTTGCCGTCCCAGACCGGGCCGATGGCGCGCATGATGGTGCGGCGTTCGTTGGGAGTGCGGGCGGCGCCGAGGTAGATCACACCGGCGCCGAGGTCGAAACCATCGAGCACCACATACGCTGCCACCATTACTGCGACGATCATGAACCAAAGGGTTGCCATCGTAATCCTCGTCCCTCAGGGGCTAAAGCCCCGCATCGTGCCAATTCTCACGCGGCCCTGAAGGGCCGCTCTTCCACGGTGACGCACGCGTCGGTGATGCACGAGTCGATCATGCGCACGGGCCACAAACGTCGGTCACGCACGCGTCGATCATGCGCGCCGGTCATGCGCTCGATCGCTCGCATCGGTCATGCTCGCATCGGCCATGCGCACGGTTCCACGCGTCCGTCACGCGCGTCGTCATGCACGCCTCGGTCAACCCGCGGATCACAAACGTCGGTCATAGACGTGTCCGGGATGCACCGCGTTTGGTGATGCACGCACGGCCGCGCTACCTCTAGTGCGCCGATCCTGTCTCGGCCTCCGGGCCTTGTTCGATTTCGCGGCGGACCAGGAACAGGAACAGAATTCCAAGAACTGTGTACATGCCCATGAATCCCAGCAACGTGAACATGCCGTTGCCTGCCGAGACCGTTTTCGAATAACCGTCTGCGGTGCGCATCAGGGAGTAGACCAGCCAGGGCTGGCGTCCGATCTCTGCCGTGATCCATCCGGCCGTGTTCGCAATGTAGGGGAACGGAAGGGACAGCAACAGAATCCAGAGCATCCAATGGCTGGAGAACAGCTTGCCGCGCCACAACAGAAACGCCGCCACCACCGCGATTGCAATGAAGATCGTCCCAAGGCCGACCATGATGTGGTAGCTGAAGTAGAGCAGCGCCAGATTCGACGGCCATTGATCTTCAGGGAAGGCGTTGAGGCCTTTTACTTCGGCTTTCCACGCGCGATAGGTGAGAAAGCTGAGCGCGTTCGGGATTACCAGCGGATTGTCGATCTTGTGCTGCTCGACGTTAGGCTGGCCGATCAGCACGAGCGGAGCGCCCGGCTGCGTTTCGAACAGGGCTTCCATCGCGGCCAGTGTCACCGGCTGATTCTGGGCAATCATGCGGCCCTGGCCGTCTCCAGTAGGAAACAGCTGTAGGACGCTGAAGATCAGCCCGGCGACCACTCCTACGCGCACAAAGATGCGGCCGTACTCTTCAAACTTGCCCCACAGCAGGTAGAAGGCGCCCACCGAGGTCATGACGAATGCTCCCGTAATCACGGCGCCTGACATATTGTGGGCATACTGCCACCATGCCCACGGATTCAGGACGAGCGCCCAGAAGCTGGAGAGTTGCACCGATCCATCGGCAGCCTTTGCATAGCCCACGGGATGCTGCATCCAAGCGTCGGTCGCAACGATGAAGAACCCGGAGAGCCACGATCCCAGAAACACGGCGATTGCCGACCACCAGTGAGCGCGCGGGCTGAGGCGCTTCTCTCCGTACAGGAACAGGCCGAGGAAGGCGGACTCCAGGAAGAAAGCAAACATGCCTTCCATGCCCAGAGTCTGGCCGATCACGCCTCCGGCAAAGCGGGAGAAGTGCGACCAATTGGTGCCGAACTGAAATTCCATGGGGATGCCAGTCACCACGCCCAGCACGAAGTTAATGCCGAAGATCCGGGCCCAGAATCTTGCGGCCTGGTGATAGGTCTCGTCGTTGCGGCGGAGGCCCAGCGTCTTGAGTACTACGATGAGCGGGGCCAGCCCCATGGTGAGTTGAGGAAACAGGTAATGGAATGTGATGGTGAATGCGAAGTGCAGGCGATGAACTAAAAGGGCACTATCCATGAAAAACCTCGACGCCCCGGTAGGCTAACCGTTTGCCGATGCAGTTGATGTGATGCAAATCACAACAGCTTGTGGAAATTAACGAATTTTGCGTCTGCGTTCCAATTCGGAACGCCTGATTTCGCGGCGCCGTCCGGCGTCATCGTAGCGGCGCTGTTGCTCCTCAGTCTCGGGAATCACCGGGGCGACCTTGAGGTGCTGTCCCGCAGGGTCGATGGCGACGAAGGTTAGGTAGGCCGAGCCCACGTGCTGGGCGGTATCGGCAATGTAGTTTTCGACGAAGACTTTCACGCCGACCTCCATGGATGTATGGAAGACGCGGTTGACGGAGGAGCGCAGGATGACCAGATCTCCCACGCGGACAGGGACAAGGAAGTCAATGTGATCGACGGAGGCGGTGACCACATAGTTGCGGGAGTGACGGTGCGCGGCCATGGCGCCCGCTAGGTCGATCCAGTGCATAAGCCGTCCGCCAAGCAGGGCAGCCAGAGGATTGGCGTCGTTGGGGAGGACGATTTCTGCCATTTCGGACTGGGAATCGCGGACGGGGCGTGGCGCCAGAGGGTCATGCGTCATGCGTGTCTTCCTTTCAGGTGCGGCAGGGATTGCTCAAGCTTTCTTCTTCAGGTACGACTCCAGGAAACATTCGGCCATCTTCTGGATACGCGGATCTTTGTGGCGGACCAGCCAGGTCGCATGCGACAGGTCGAATTCCAAGTCGCCATGCTCCACTGGCCGATGATTCTGCTCGCAGACGAAATGCAGAAGAAGGACCCGGGCAGGGGAGGGGGTGGCAGATTGCTGATCGGCGGGGGTAGCCGGGTTTCGGCGAGCGGAAACGGCGAATCGTACCGCATCCAAAACGCACGCCAGCGGCGACCAACTACAGCTGCTGGCATATCCCAGATTGCAGAAAGCCTCAAGAATGTCTTGCGGCGGGACTTCACCTTCGTGCCCTGGAGCCGTGCAATACCCGCACCATCCTGCCCCGAGGGGAAGCCTGGCGGGATGCGGCCAGGTGCCGTTCTCCAGTCTTGTCATCGGCATGAAGTATGGACAGGCCACTTCGTTTTTCTCTGATTTAGAAATGGTTGGAACTGGCAATTGTAATCAGTTGCCGGAGGTCTGGCCAGTTTTCTGCGTAGCTCCTGCGCCCGAGTGCGAAGGTTGTAGTAATCTCGTGGGCGGGAACTGTTCCGACTCTTCTCTTACGATATGGATCGCATAGCTGCACTGAACGAAATCTTGACGGAAAATCCCAAAGACGCGTTCGCGCGTTACGGACTCGCCATGGAATATTCCAAGCAGGGCGATTTTGACCGCGCGCTGGCGGAATTCTCCCTACTGCTGGAGAGCCATCCTGAATACACTGCCGGATATTTCATGGCGGCACAAACCCTGGTGCGGGCTGAGCGCATCGAAGAAGCCAAAAAGATGCTGCAGGATGGCATCGCTTCGGCGCGGCGTACCGGCAACATGCATGCGCAATCGGAAATGGAAGCCATGCTGGGGGAACTGGGATAGAACAAGGTTTCAAGGTTTCAAGGTTTCAAGGTTTCAAGGTTTCAAGGTTTCAAGGTTTCAAGGTTTCAAGGTTTCAAGGTTTCAAGGTTTCAAGGTTTCAAGGTTTCAAGGTTTCAAGGTTTCAAGGTTTCAAGGTTTCAAGCACTTCTGAACATATGGTTCTTTAGACTTTGAAACTTTCGAAACCTTGAAACTCTGAAACCTTCTTACTTCGCCATTCTGCCCATGGCTCGCTCCACCAAAGCCGGGAAGAGTTGATAGAGCTTTACGGGCACGTGCATCGTCCAGGGAACAATCACTTCCCTTTTCTGCTTCAGGTATCCCTTGAGAGTAGCGCGGGCGACGCGCTCGGCGGTGATGCCGCGCACTGAGCCCGGGCGAACCTTCTTCAGTTCGTTTCCCCGAATTGCATTCTCGCTGAACGCGGTACGCACGTAGCCCGGACAGACCGTGAGCACGTGAATGCTATCGTTCTTCAACTCGACTCCTGCGGCCTTTCCAATCGCGTTGAGCGCGAATTTGGTCGCGCTGTAAGAGGCGTGAAACGGCATCGGGATGTGCCCCGCGACGCTGGAGATGTTGATGATCGATCCGCCGCCCTGCTGGCGCATCACCGGGATGACGGCCTGCATGGCCGACATGGCGCTAAAGAAATTGGTTTCGAACATCTCATGGCAGGCCTGCATGTCGGTTTGCGCAACGGAATCGAGCAGGCCGTGCCCGGCGTTGTTGATCCAGACGTCGATTCGCTTGAAGTGATGCAAGGTCAGGGCGAGGACGCGATCGATTTCTTCCGAGTGGCGGACGTCGCAGGACAGTGCGGCGGTTCGATCGGGAAAACCGATCCGGGCGCGAGCGGCTTCCGCGCGGGCAGAATCGCGCGAGAGCAGAACGACGTTGGCGCCTTGCTCCGCAAACAGCTTGGCGATTGCTTCGCCGATGCCCATCGAGGCGCCGGTGACGACGACAACCTTCCCGACAAGTTCCATGCTCGGGTTGTATGCTCCACGGCGCGGCAAGTCAAGATACGAGCCCGGAACTGAAAGACCCTTAAACACAAAGGACACGAAGGTCCACGAAGAAAACCCCATGTACAATCGAGACTCGCGCACCCTTGCGCCCTAGCGCTTCGGAGATTTCGTGGCACTCCTTCCTTTGTTTCCGCTGGACGTTGTACTGCTCCCCGGCACTCCACTGCCGTTGCATATCTTTGAGCCACGATACAAAGAAATGATTGGAGAATGCCTGGCAAACAACACGCCCTTCGGCGTGGTGCGCGCGCTGGAGGAAGGCGTTGCGGAAATTGGTTGTACCGCCGAGATCGTGACTGTTACGAAGGAATATCCCGACGGGCGCATGGATCTGGTCGCCGAGGGACGGAACCGCTTCGAGGTGCTCGAACTGAATCAGGATCGATCGTTCTTGCGTGCTGAGGTATTAATGGTACCGGACGAGCCGGCCGCGTCTTCAGAGGAGGACAAGGCGCGGGCCATCCAAGTGCATCTAGAGATTCTCTCATTGGCGGGCGCGGTGCAGGATCTTTCGGCTGCCGATCAGAATGCACTGTCGTTTTATCTTGCGGGATCGCTGCCGTTGGATCTCGACTTCAAGCAGAAGCTGCTGGGGATGCGGTCGGAGAGCGAACGCATTCAGGCGGTGGCGGCGTATCTGGAAGGCATCCTGCCCAATCTGCAGCGTGCGGCGCGGGCACGACAGAAGGCAGGGGGCAACGGGCATGCGCGGTAGGGCTTTGGGTTTGGGCATCAGGACTAGGTCTTGGGCGTTCGGGTTGCGGCCTCAGGTGCGGACTACGGCGGTAAACGCTCTTCGGCGGCGGCGCGTATAATCGGGGAAAGTTTGGTTGTGGGGGGATCCTTTCATGAGTAGTCTTCCGCGCACGCTGGGTGAACTGCGCCGCAGTATTTTCTCCGAAGAGCGTTTGCGCACACGCCACGTTAAAGATGAGCTACGGGAGAACTTGACGGCCCGGCTGCGCAAGAGCGGCGACGCCCCGGTGTTCCGTGGCATCGTGGGCTACGAAGACACGGTCGTGCCGCAGATTGTCAATGCCATTCTGTCGCGGCATAATTTCATTCTGCTCGGACTGCGCGGCCAGGCGAAAAGCCGCATCCTGCGTGCCTTGACGACCCTGCTTGATCCCCATATGCCGTACCTCGCGGGATGTGAAGTGCATGACAATCCCTATGCTCCGATCTGCCGGCGCTGTCGGGAGGAAATTGCCCGGCTCGGCGACGACTCGCCGATTGCTTATCTTTCGCCCGATGACCGCTACGTGGAGAAACTCGCTACGCCTGACGTGACGATCGCGGATCTGATTGGCGACATCGATCCTATCAAAGCGGCGCGCGGCGGACACGAACTGTCCAGCGAACTCACGGTGCACTATGGTCTGCTGCCACGCGCCAACCGCGGCATCTTCGCCATCAACGAACTGCCCGATCTGGCGGGAAAGATTCAGGTGGGATTGTTCAACATCATGCAGGAAGGCGATGTGCAGATTAAGGGATATCCCATCCGCCTGCCGCTCGATGTGGCACTGGTGTTCAGTGCGAATCCGGAAGACTATACGGCGCGCGGCAAGATCATCACGCCGCTGAAGGATCGCATTGGCTCGGAGATTCGCACGCACTATCCGGCCACCGTGGAGGAAGGAATCGCGATCACGGCGCAGGAAGCTTGGACGCGGCGCAATGGGCATCCGATGCACCTGCCGAACTACGTACAGGAGGTAATCGAGCGCGTCGCGTTCGCTGCCCGTGAGGACAAGAAGATCGACAAGCGCTCGGGCGTGAGCCAGCGGCTTCCGATCTCGGCAATGGAGAATGTGGTTTCGAATGCGGAGCGGCGGGCGATTCGTAATGACGAGAAGGTCGTCGTGCCGCGGATTAGCGATGTGTATGCGGCACTGCCTGCCATTACCGGCAAATTGGAACTGGAATACGAAGGCGAGATGAAGGGTGCGGATCACGTAGGTCGCGAGTTGATTCGCTCCGCGATTGCGAAGACCTACGACGAGTACTACACCGGCGCCAACGTGCAACAGATCGTGCAGTGGTTCGACTTGGGTGGAGAGATTCAGCTTTCGGATTCTGTTCCGGCTGAAGAGGCGTTGGAGAAGTTGAAGGGGATCCAGGGCCTGGTCGACAAGCTTGGGCCGCTGAGCGTTACGCAGAAAGACAGTCCGGAGCAGCAAGTGTCGGCGGCGGAATTCATCCTCGAGGGGTTGCACGCGCACAAGCGCATCGGTCGAAGTGAGGAGCGCGTGTTCAAGGGCGGCGAGAAGAAGCCTGAGGCTGTGCGAGAGAAGGGGTTCGAACCTGAGGAGAGGCCGTACCGGCAGAGAAGACAGTTTAACTAGCGGTCGTTAGTCGCTGGTCGTTGGTCGTTAGCCAAAAGGCTTCGCCAACGGCCCACGACCGACGACCAACGACCGTTTTATGAAGCGCATTCGTTACTCCAAATACGTGCCTGACCCGGCGGGAGAGATGAGCATGGAGGACTTGCTCAGCGCGCTGTCGGATTACCTGCTGCAGAGCGGGTTTCAGGAGTCCATGTGGTACGAGTTGCCCGAGGGCGAGCAGACGCTGGACGAACTCAAGCAGGCCATCGAGCAGGCGCTGATGAATGGGGAGATGTTTGACGGAAACCTGCGCGAGCAGATTGAGCAGATGGTCGCTGACGGACAACTCGATGAGTTGATCGAGAAGCTCATCGAGCGGATGCAGCAGGAAGATTACATCTCCATTGATGAACCGCACGATCCGGCACGGCAGTCCAGCGTCGGCGGGCAGACTGGAGAGGCGCAGCAGGCCAAGTTCGAGATCACCGACAAGAGTCTCGACTTTCTTGGGTTCAAATCGCTGCGCAATCTTCTCGGCTCCTTGGGCAAGTCGAGTTTTGGACGGCATGACACGCGCGATCTCGCGACCGGCATCGAGACCAGCGGGTCGGCGAAGACTTACGAATTTGGCGATACGCTCAATCTCGACATCACGGCGACGCTCTCCAGTGCGATCCAGCGCGAAGGGCTGACGCTACCGCTGAACATCGAATACTCGGACCTGCAGGTGCATCAGTGTGAGTACCAGTCATCGTGCGCGACGGTGCTGATGCTCGACTGCTCGCACTCGATGATTTTGTACGGGGAAGATCGATTCACTCCGGCCAAGAAAGTGGCGATGGCGTTGTCGCATTTAATTCGCACGCAGTATCCGGGAGACTCGCTGTCGCTGGTGCTGTTCCACGATTCGGCGGAGGAGATTCCGCTGTCGCAGTTGGCGCGGGTGAAAGTGGGGCCGTACTACACCAACACGCGCGAAGGGCTGCGACTGGCGCAGAGGATCCTGCAGCGGCAGCGCAAAGATATGAAGCAGATCGTCATGATCACCGACGGCAAGCCCTCGGCGCTGACGCTCGAAGATGGGCGCATTTATAAGAATGCCTTTGGGCTCGACCCGCTGGTGGTGAGCCAGACGCTGGAAGAAGTTTCGAAATGCAAGCGGGCGGGCGTGTTGATTAACACGTTCATGCTGGCGTCGGATTATGGGTTGGTGCAGTTCGTGCAGAAAGTCACCGAGATGTGCCGCGGAAAGGCGTACTTCACGACGCCTTATACGCTCGGTCAGTATCTGCTGATGGATTACATGTCGCGGAAGACCAAGACCATTCATTGATTGGCCACCCTCGGGGGCTAAAGCCACATCGAGTTGCCCTTTTACGCGGCGCTGAAGCGCCGCTCTTCCACGGTTGACTGAACCGCTGCCTTCCCAAAATATTCTCAAGTACTGATAGTCTTTTGTAAGACATGGCGAACTGCATTCGATGTGGGCGACAACTGCCGGCGCTGACGTTTGGAAAGAAGATCTGCCAGTGGTGCGTGCGGCACGAGGCCGCGCAGCGCGGCGAAGAGGGTGACGACGCGATTCAGCCAGTCATGGCTGCTCCATGGGTCCAGCGGGAAGCTGGCGTTTCTCTCACGAAGGTGATCGTTGGCGCCAACGTAATGGTCTTTATCGCGATGGTGGCTGCAAGCGGGCCGTCGATGGACTTCAGTGGGCAAGTGATGGTGCACTTCGGCGCCAACTTCGGCCCCTATACCTTGTCCGGCCAGTGGTGGCGCTTACTCACCTACATGTTTCTGCATGGCGGCTTCTTCCATATCGCCATGAACATGTGGTGTCTGTGGAACATCGGCGCACTTTGCGAGTCTCTGTACGGACGATTTACTTATGCAGCTATTTACCTGATCACGGGAGTGGCTGGAGGTCTGGCAAGCGTCGGGTGGAACCCTAACGTGCTCAGCGTTGGCGCTTCGGGAGCGATCTTTGGACTGACTGGGGCGCTGATCGCTTCGTTCTATCTCGGCGAGTTTTCGCTCGCGGGCATCTCTATCAAGGGAACGCTGAGCAGCCTTCTATTCTTCGCTGGATTCACCCTCTTTCTTGGGAAGATTGTCCCGGGTATCGACAATGCGTGTCACGTCGGTGGACTGGTCAGCGGATTGATTCTCGGCGCGCTGATTGCCCTTGCCGCGCCGGAACGTGACAAGCCCGTGGCGCGCATTGGTATTCTGCTCTTCGTGGCTGTGCTGTTGGCAGGAAGTGCCATGGGCGTATATCGCTGGCGCGGAGCAGGAGTCCGCTTCGGCGCGATGGACGCGCAACGGAACCTCGATCGGATGATTGGCGAGTTTCAAAAGAAGGTGCAACAGAACCCGCAGGATCCATCGGCACATTACGCGCTCGCGCACGCTTACTTATCCAAGGGACAATTTCCGGATGGCGAGAACGAGTTGAAGCGCGTGCTGGAGCTACAGCCCCAGAACGCACGAGCCCGCATGGACCTGGGCGCTGCCTACCTGACGCAGGATCAACCGAAAGAGGCACAGGACGAGTTCACGAAGCTCGTCGCGCAGGAGCCCAACAACGCCAACGCACATGTCGGGTTGGGTATGGCGCTGGCGGATCAGAGCAATCATGAGGCGGCGATCAACGAGTATCAGACTGCGCTGCATCTTGATCCCCAGGCTCGGGATGTCTACTACCGGATGGGTGAGTCCCAGGTCGAGTTGAAAAAGTATGATGAGGCCATTGCTTCCTACCTGAAGGAGCGGGAGCGGTCCGGCGATGATGCTGGGTTAGAGGAAGCGCTGGCAGATGCGTATCAGGCCAAGGGCATGCAGCAGCAAGCGCAGGATGCACGGAATAAGGCGGCACAACTCAACGGCCAGAACACGGATTGACATTCGAAAACAACGGCCTAGCTGCGCCCGGCGGACAGCCGGGGACGGCTGTCCCCACATAAACCTTTCCACATAAACCCGGCTTCCCAGATTAACCCTTCGTGATTTCGCCGACGGCTCGCCATGCCTGGTTGATGGCTTCATCAGTGTAGGCGTAGGCTCCGGCGTCGGAGTTGGCGATGGCGATGCGTCCGTGGGGTTTGCGAGCGACTTCGCAAGGGGTCTCGCCGCCCTCCAGCCAGAAGGAATCGAACAGCGAGTTGTATTCGTAGGCGTAGCCATGGGGCCAGCGGTTGACGGTGATAGCCGAGATATCGCGGGCCGGATCGAAGCCTCCGGGACCGAGCGTGCGGGCCAACTGATCGCGAATCTTGCGCTCCATGGTCTCGAAGGTCGTAGTGTACAGTTCCATGCGGCCATACATGTGTTGCTGGCGCGCCGGGAGTCCCGGGTGGCACGCCGCCTTCATCATATGGACGACGATGGTCTCATCCGGCTTGCGAGCGCACTCGTATCCGCCAATGCTTACGGGCAAATCGAGATTCACGCCGGTATGGTACATCCCCGGAGCGTAGACAGAATTCACTCCCAGCTTCTGACATGACGTCCAGTTGCGCAAGGCAACGTTCGTGTAGAGAAGCGGAACTTTCTGCGCGGAGGCTAGCGCCTCTTTTTGCTTGTCGGGGAGCTCTTCGCAGATATAGGGGATCACAACGTGCCAGCAGGCGAGAATTGAGTTCTTTGCCTTGGCGGTGTAGACCTTGCCGCCACGAGCATAGCTGACTTCCACCTCCTTGGCGCTGGCGGGGTCGCCGAGGTGCTTCACGCGCACGGCCGTGCTGTTCAGGCGGATACGGACCGGTGAAGCGGAGTCGTCGAGTTTCGCGTAATTCGCCCTCGCCAGAATGACGTCCGACGAAGAATTCCCGGGAATCGCATCCGGAATCAGTTTGCGAACCAGCAGGCGCACGATAGTCGCGTTGCCGTCGGGAAAGTGGAAGAAATATTTCTCGGCTTCTTCGTTGGGGATGGCGTCGCGGTTCATGCCCTTGCCGGGCGACGGGTCCAGATTCAGGCCATCGAAACCGGGCAAGTCGAATCCCCACGCGTCCTGGGCGGCGACCGCGTCGATGCCCACGCCAAATAGACCATGCGGCAGCGTCTGGTAGAACTTGATGATGTCCTGATGAACGCCAGCGACATCTTTCAGAAAGCTTCCATAACTCATGCGCGCGAGCTTGGCCTTCTTCTGGTCGGAGGTGAGGCCTGGGAAATAATCTTTCGGTTCCTGATACAAACGCACGAGGTCGCGCTTGGCCTCGTCGGACATTGGGGCGTCGGCGAGGAATTGCTTCAGTAGCTCGGACGAGGGAGCGGTCGCGTCTTCGCTCTCGCCTCCGCCGCGCGGGCTCGGATTGATGACGAGTTTGTCGACGCCCCAGGTTTCTTTGTCGAAGAACACTTTGGGGCGCATGCCGGCCGAGGAATACAGACTCTTGTTGAAATACTTCGGGTACGAGGACACATCGATGCCGAGCTCCGCAACCACGCCTTTGGCCACCGCGCTGTAGGGAGCAGGACTTTCGATCGAGAATGTGCCTCCGAATCCCAGGCGGAATGCATTGCCGACGTGGAATTCGTTGCGCTTGGCGTGTCCGCCGAAGTCGTCGTGGTTCTCGAGGATGAGGATGCGAACTTTCCCGCCAGTTGCCTTGCGGTAGAAGTAAGCCGCGGCAAGGCCGCTAATGCCGCCGCCGACAATGATGAGGTCGTAAGTCTCGCCGGTGTCTTCTGGCTTGCCGGCCGAATCCCAGAACGTGCCATCGCGCAAGGCGTGAGCTGCGTCGAATGATCCAGGATGGCTGCCCCGCATGCCGGTGAGTGCGGGCGGGTAATAGTTGGGAGAAGTTTCGGGGCCAACCGCGGCCTGGCCTTCGCCAAACCCGGCGGCGTCGAGGTCCCACGGCATCATCGCCGCGCCTGCCGTCACCGCAACGCCGTTGAGAAAATCCCGGCGCGTGATCTTGCGTTGCATCCCCAGTTCCCGGTCCCGTGAATCGTGCACCATCTCCTCCGCGAAGATCGAGTTGCAAGTGGCGTCAGGCGCTAAAGCGCAGGATCATGAGAGAGGGGCGCCTATCGCAGCACTGAAGCGTTGCGCCACCCAAGAGCACTGCGCTCCGACGCCAGGCTTGGCGTGCGCGCCAGCAAAGCTAGTGAACTGCTGCTATGAACTGCTGTCGGCTTTCTTAACAGCTAATTCCGCGGCCTGGAATCCGATGCGACTGTGCGTTCCGTCGCAAAAGGGCTTGTTGACCGATCCGCCGCAGCGGCAGAGCGAGAACGCGGTCTTGCCGGTCAGGTCGTACGGCGCACCGTTCACATCGACCAACTCGATGGAACCTTCAGGAGCCTCGACCCGGAATGGGCCATTCGGTCTGACCGTGATTTTTACCTGTGCCATGAATCCATCCTCCAACCTTACGGGTTTCTAGTAAGGCTAAGAAGATATCATCAATGAACGCTCGTTGTCTTGGGCCACCCTGAAGCGGGGTGGACAGGAGTACGCGAATGCGGGGGACTTGCGAATTCAGGCCGCTTCGACGCGCACGGAACTCAGGCTGCGGTAAAGGCGCAGGTAGTCATCGATCATGCGCTTGGTGGTGAAGCGCTCGCGGGCGCGGGAGTATGCCAACTCGGCGTAGGCGCGGCGCATGGGACGGTCCGCGTTGAGCATCTGAATGTTTTCCGCGAGACTGGAGGCATCGTTGGTCCGGAAGTAAAGAGCGGCATCTCCCCAGATCTCGCGAAAGCTCGGAATATCATTGGCCACGATGGCGCATCGCGAGAACGCGGCTTCGAGAGCTGCCATGCCGAGCGGTTCGTAGCGCGCTGTAGCGGCGAAGATGGAAGCTCGGCTATAGAGGGCGCGCAATTGCGCTTCGGTCTGCGGACCGCGAATCGCAACCGATGTTTGATCGGTCGCAACTTTCACATCCGCACGGATCGGAATGCGGGGCACGGGCACGGTGTGCTCGGCACCGACGATACAGACTGGAACAGAATATGGCTGCTGCGTGAGCAGATAGACCTGCTTGCTGGCGTCAACCATGCGGCCAACTGCTAAGACGCAATCGTCTTTGGTCACGTAGGGATTGAAGAAAATAGGATTGCGTCCTGGGTAGATCACTTCTGCGCGCTGCGGGCGCCCATAGCAGGAAGAAATACGATCGAGCATCCACGCAGAAGGGGCGACGACCACATCGGCCCCAGCGAGTCCCGCGAGGACCGTACGGCGGTACCAGGTCGATGAGCGCTCGAAGCGCGGAATATGATTGTGAACGGCCTGTGTCCAGGTGACCAGATCGCCGTGCGCCATCACGACCCGCGGAACGTCGACTGCCAGGTTCCCGTAGCAGAACTGGTTGAGATGCAGAACGTCAGGACGCACTTCGCGCACTAACGCAGCCAAGAATGCAGACGACTCGGGCAGATCCTCCTCCGCCTCTTGCATCCACTCAAGATGGAACGCAGTAGGGCGGTAGTCGAGGCCGTGCAGATGATCCATCCATGAGGTCTGATCCGGCAGTGGAATCTCGCCGAATGTGATGAGCGTGACGCGCACTCCGCGGGTAACGAGGCCGGTCACAAGCTCGCGGGTATAAGTCCAGGATCCGGAGAGCGAATCGGCGGTAACGAGGACGTGCACAGAACCTCCCGGGACGACCTGCGGAATGCGGCGAAGAACACGGGATTCCGCGTCGCAGGCGCGTTCATTTTAGTTTGAATCGGGCTGGACGGGAAGGGATTTGAGTAGAGTCACTGTGCAAAAGTTTGCATGGCTGCGCGAGGTGACGCTACTCGCGGGGCTGCCCTGGCTGGACGGCCGAGGCGGCCGTCCCCACATGTTCGTTTCCCTCTCAGAACATAAACTTCAGCGCCAACTGGATCAGACGCGGGTGTTGGGCGGCAAGAATCTGGTTAAAGGTGGGCGAGCTGATATCGCTGTCGGGCAAGCGGAAATTCGGGTGGTTCAGGAAATTGAAGAACTCGGCACGGAACTGGAACTCCTTGCTCTCCGTCACGCGAATGTTCTTGAAGGCGGAAAAATCCCAATCGGCATAGCCTGGTCCTTGGGCGATGTTTCGGCCCGTATCTCCAAATTGCTGCACGGGCGAATTCGGGTCCGCGATGTTCCGTTGAAAGGCTGCGGCGTTGAGCCACGCACCGGGTTGGTGCGGCCCAGCATTCGGATTCTGCCCGGCAACCAGGTTTGGCCGATTGGCGGAAAATCCCGTGATTTCGGGCGCGCCTCCCTGTTCGGAAACATCATTGGAATCGAAGACAGTGAATGGAGTACCGCTCATGATGGTGACGATTCCGTTCAGTTGCCAGCCTCCCAGCACTTGCTGGTACCAGCCGTGAGGCTGCCGCCAGAAGGGCAGGCTCCATTGATAGCTGAGGACGAACCGATGACGAGAGTCGAACAGCGAGCGGCCGCGCTCGGCCGCGAGGTTGAAAGGATCCTGCGCCAGATCGTTCTCCCCGGCCACCGGTTTCGAAGCGGAGCCGGTCATGTTGAACGAGGAGGCATCATCAATCGTTTTGGAGAACGTATAGGACGCCAGGAAGGAGATTCCGTGGCTGAAACGCTGGCGCACACTCGCCTCGAGCGCGTTATAAGAGGAGTTCGCGATGCCGCCGATTAAACCAGTGGAGGAATAAATGCAGGTGTTGGGCGGATCGTTCAGAGTGCAACCTGAGTACAGCCGGCGCTGATCCGCATTTCCCGACGTAGACAAAGGCTGGCCGCTGCTATCAAAGCCCGGCACGTAGATCGCCGGATTTGCTTCAATAAAGCGGGGCAGCTTGGTGCCCTTTGTCCCGACATAGCCGACTTCAAAGAGCAGATTTTCGCCGACCGACCGTTGGATATTCATATCCCAGTCTTGCGAGTACGGAAGGGGCAGATTCGGAGCGAGGGTCAGGTTGGTTAAGGGAGTGGCGAATGAGTTTGCCGGCGGAGGGTTGCCGTTGAAGGGATCGGAGAAGTTGGGAACGCTGATTTGCTCGGTCTGCAGATAGGGCGGCGCGCTGATTGGCGATTGCAGCGGTCCGCCCTGACCAGTGTAGTACGGCTCGTAGAAGATTCCATACGACGAGGTCACCAGCCACTTCCCGGTTCCAGTCGGATCCCAGGCGGCACCGAAGCGCGGTGCGAAGCCCTTCTTGAACGTCGGGATCAATCCAGCGGGAACTCCGGCATCGCCGGGATACAGCAGTCCTGCGGGAGCATTGGGCATGATCCTGGATTGTCGTCCCGGAATCCAAAGCGTTTGCCGATTGTGAATCTCGGTATAGGGGAATGGGAGTTCATAACGCAAACCGTAATTCAGAGTGAGGCGGGGCGTGGCTTTATACGTATCCTGCGCATAGCCATTGAGGGAGTTGCCTCTGATGCCGCGGGAGAAATCTCCGCGGCCCTGCAGAAAGAAAACCGGCTGGCCGAAGAGAAACGCGGCGAAGCCGTCTCCAGCGATCGGGAACCCGGGGTCAAACACGAAAAATCCATTGGTCGCGATGCCCTGCAGCACGTTGACGTTCAGGTGCTGGTAGCCGCCACCGAATTTAAAGTCGTGCCGCCCGCGAACCCAGCTTACCGATGCGGAATAGTCATAGGCGTTTTCATAGGTATTGCGCGGCCCGGTGATGGGATCGCCGACTGTGGTATAGCCGTTCACTTGAATGAAGGGCGGTCCGATGGCGGCGTCCAGACTGGGTGAGTATTGGAATCCGAGGCTCGCAGGAGTCGTGTGGTTCAGATGTTCATCAAAGAGGAACTTGTTTCGCAAATATGAGAAGCGAAAGACGCCGATCGTGGTAGGAGAAAACGTGTGAGTCTCCTGCGCCACAAAGTTCTGCGCGCGCTGATTCTCTCCGACAGGAAATCCCGGCACACTCGCTCCTGACGTGGAGAGCGGATCGACCCGGTTGCCCTGGCTGAACATGTAGCGGAAATTCAAAGTGTCGGTGGTAGAAAGGTAATGATCCAACCGAACGCCGAACTCGTCGGTGTCATCCTGCACAATCTGAGTGGATGAAAACACGTTGGTGCCGCTGGTCGGTTCGGGAAAGAGAGGTAAGAGTCCCTGCGAGAGCGGGTCGATGAAGGGAAGCACGTTATAAGGAATGGGCTGGTTCGCAAATATATTGAAAAGCTGATGAGCCGGATTGCTGCAGAGGCCGTTGCTATCGAACGTCTCACCCTGCGAAGCTTCGCACAATTGGCCAAAGTTCCCTTGCCGCTCGGGCAGTGAGGGAACCGTCGTGCCTTGAGTCTTCCCCTGGCGGTTGCGATAGCCCTCATAGAATCCGAAGAAGAAGGTTTTATCTTTGCGGATGGGTCCGCCAATGGTCGCTCCGAATTGATTTTGCTTCAGAGGCTCCGTCGTCGTGGCGAAGTAGTTAGTGGCATCGGCAACATCGTTACGGAGAAACTCCCACAACGCCCCGTGGTAGCTGTTGGTGCCCGAACGGGTGATGATGTTGGTCGTGGAGCCCAGGGTATCGCCGAATTCGGCATTGGCATTGTGCGTGAGGATTCTGAATTCGGTGATCGCATCGACCGGCGGCTTGAGAACGAATCCTCCATCCACGCCATTAAAATTGTTAGCTCCATCGATGAGGAAGTTGTTGGACTCGGGACGCTGGCCATTCACGGCGTAGGCTTGCCCGGACCGCAGCGATCCTCCCGCTTCCGACAGGCCCGGAGTGAGAGGAACGACTCCCGGCTGCAGCAAGCCAAGCTGGCTGAAATTGCGGCCGTTCAACGGCAGGTCGAGGACCTCGCGCTCAGAGACCGTCTTGCCCAGACTGGTCACCGTGCTCTCAATGAGTTGAGCATCGGCTTGCACATCGACATGCTCGGTCTCTGCTCCGATTGCGAGGCGGACGGGAATCGTCGCCGTTTCGTTTACGTCCAGAGTGATGCCCTGCTGGTTGTAGGTCTGAAACCCTTTGCCTTCGACTTCAAACCGGTAATGGCCGACGGGCAGTTCCAGAAGTAGATAGGCCCCGGAATGGTCTGTCTTCGCGGTTCGGGTTAAACCTGTTTCTGTCTGTGTGGCGGTCACGGATGCACCCTGCACCGCGGCCCCGGTTGGATCCACGACGGTGCCACGAATGCTGCCTGAGATTTGTTGCGCAGCGGCGTTCAATCCCACACTCATGGCCAGCGCGGCGAAGATCAAGTTTCGGAGAGTAGTCATAGAAAGCTTCAGCGTCCTAGTCGACCGACCGTTATTTGTGATCCAAGGCGGAGAAATTCCTGCTTGCCGTGGCACACAGGTGCGCAGGGCAATCGAGCTGTTCAACTTTTTCGTGAACCCCAATCCACAGAACGAGCGAGCAGCGAAACGTTAGCGGAGGCTGCGGCTGCAAACAATAGCGCAAAAATACTATGACGCGCGAGAACAGAGACTTAGCGTCACGAATCGAAACAAGAATCGAAACCGGATTCTGCCCAGTTGCAGTTGAGGCGGAGGGGCAGGCGCGTCAGCGTCGTAGCGCCACGGTCGCCCAAGCTCACATACAGCCTTATGCGACCGTAGCGTCAGTCTGGATTGGGACAGAGATTATCGAATGGATTCGCCGAAAACGGAGCGACAATCCTCTGTCTGGAAACAAGGCGAGCTCAGTTCACCTCCAACCGGAGCCGCAGTTCGCGAGCGAGCGTGTCGATGGTGCGAATCTTCTCAGCCGCGGGGTGTGGGTTGTCCGGGACAGACATCGCAAGTTCGCAAGACAGAAGCATGGCGGTAAGAGTCTCGCTCAATTGACTGTGCATCTGTTCCGCAACCGCGCGACGTGCTACACCTTCTTCGCGGCGGCGGCGATGCAAGGCCGAGCGGACCTCGCGCACCAGCCGTTCCATGCCGGTGACGCCGAAGTTCACGTACACCGGGAACGCGGTGCCCAGATGTTCAATCATCTGGTCGCTTTCTTCGGGTTCAGTCTCGAGCAGGAACTGGTCAATGACAGCGGCAGAGTAGGTTTGTTCGCGCAGACGGGTGGCGCCCTCCTGCAAGGTCTGGGCCCAGCGCGTTTCCTGGCCGGTGGCGGCGTACAAGGAATCGGCGCATTGGGGGCCATTGGCTGACGGCGTAATGAGTAGAATCATGCCCTTCCTGATAGCAAGTCTGCCGCCAACTGCGGCGCGCTGAAAATACGCCGCTTAACGGTGCCGGCGGCAGAACGGTTTCCCTTAACGGCACATCCGTACCATAAGGAAGTTCAAGATTGAAATTCGTGGGCTGCATAGTCCTTCAGCTTGCGATAGAGAGTCGTCTTTCCGATGCCTAACAGGCGGGCCGCCTGCAGTTTGTCGCCATTCAGTTCGGTGATCGCGCTGAGAATCGTCTTCTTTTCAAGTTCCGCCATGGGAATAATCTTCCCGCGTCCGTTGCCGTTGCCATTGCCATTGCCATTCGTCGGCTCAATCAACGGGAGGTTCGCAACTTCGCGGGGCAGATCCGTGGTGTGAATGAGCGGACCACTGGTGAAGGCATACGTCCGTTCGAGACAGTTTTCCAGTTCGCGGACGTTCCCCGGCCAGTCGTAGGCCAGCATCGCCTTCAGCGCCTCGTCGCTGAGAATTTTTTCCAGACCGGAGCTTCGCGTCATGCGATCCAGGAAATGACCGATCAAGAGCGGGATGTCCTGCCGGCGCTCACGCAAGGCGGGAATGCGCAGGCTGAGCACGTTCAGACGAAAATAAAGATCACGACGGAACGCGCCCTGCATGACGGCTTGTTCCAGGTCGCGGTTGGTTGCCGCCAGAATGCGAATGTTGATCGGCACTCGTCGCGTGCTACCCACCGGTCGAATCTCCTTTTCCTGGATGGCCCGTAGCATCTTGGCCTGCAGGTCGACGGGAAGCTCGCCTACTTCGTCGAGGAAGATAGTTCCACCCTCGGCCATGGCCATGAGCCCGTCTTTGGACTGGTTGGCGCCGGTGAACGCGCCTTTCACGTAGCCAAATAGCTCACTTTCGATCAGGGTGGGCACGAGCGATCCGCAGTCCACCGGGATGAACGGCTTATCGCGGAAGGGACCGGAGTAGTGAATGGAACGCGCAACCATTTCCTTCCCGGTTCCACTTTCACCAAGGATCAAGACTGGGTGCACGCTGTTGGCGGCCTTGGCGATAATGCGGTAGAGCTTTTCCATCTCGGGAGCGCGACCCACGATGCCGCCGAATCCCTGCTTGGACTTCACTTTCTCGCGCAGCAGGCGGTTCTCAGACTTTAGCTTCAAGTGGCTGGCAACGCGCTCCAGCAGCAGTCTCAATTCGTCGAGGCTGAAGGGCTTGGTCACATAGTCATACGCGCCATTCTTCATCGCCTGCACGGCCGACTGCACGGTGCCGTACCCCGTGACCACGATAACAACCGCCTCGGGACGACGCTCCTTGATCCGCCGCAGTGCATCGAGTCCGTCTGCGCCGGGCAGGCGCAGGTCGAGCAGGACGGCGTCGAACGCCTGCGTGTCGAGAAGGCGGTAGGCGTGCTCTGCAGAATCGGCCGCGTAGGCCGTGTATCCCAGGGACTGCGCGACTTCGCGACAGGCCTCGCGGATCGAACGTTCATCATCCACGATTAAAAGGTTTAGGAAATTAGCGGCTTCGATTTGCGTTGTGACCGATACCGGACTTAAAGCTGCAGACGTCATGGCGTTTCATTCCTCTTTTTCTATGCTTTCGGTATTCGTGCTTCCCGGTTCGTCTCGGGAAGGAAGTTCTGGAATTGGTTGGAATTGAGGACTGCTTCGGGGACCAGCGGCAGGAGTACGCTGACGCGCGTGCCGGAGGACGGCGCGCTGTCCACGTGGATCAGACCGCCATTCTTGGACACGATGTCGTGGACCGTGGCCAGACCCAGACCTGTACCCTTGTCGGCTTTGGTAGTAAAGAAAGCTTCAAACAGATGGGCGCGGGTAGCATCATCCATGCCCCCGCCGTTATCTGCAACCACGAAAAGAGCGCAAGGGAGAGCGGCAGCCGTGCCTGTTCCAATCCGCGAATCCGTCAGCACCTGCACCCGGCAGTTAGTGGTTTCCACCGTGATCTGCCCGCCGCCGGGCATCGCGTCGCGGGCGTTCAGCGCCAGGTTGAGCAAGATCTGCTGGCATTGCGTAGGGTCCATCTTGACCAAGCCGAGATTGGGGTCGAGTTGGAGTTTCAGCTCAATGTTTTCCCCGATCAGACGGACCAGCAGGTTGCGAATGCCTTCCGCGATTTCGTTGAGAGAAAGCAGGCGCGGCTCGTCATTGGTTGGACGCGCCACCGCGAGCAACTGCCGCACCAACCCAGTGGCTTGCAAGCCTGCTTCCTTAATCTCTTCCGCATACTTGCGCACGCGATGGCACGGCTCCAGATGAGCCATGAGCAAGTCGCAGTACAACAGCACTCCAGTCAGTAGATTGTTGAAGTCGTGAGCCACGCCTCCGGCCAACGGCCGACAGCTTCGAGCCGCTCGGCTTGTCGCAGACGCTGCTCAGCGTCTTGGCTTCGCGGAACGTCTTCGCCCAGGATCAGGGCCGAGTCGGCTGCACCGTTCACTCCGGGCACTCGCCATGCGGTCCAGCGTACCTGCCGGATATTTGCGCCCATGGTCTGCGATTCGATCTGAAAACTGTCACGTTGGCGCCCGAACAGCTCCGCGAGCAGCCGGGTTGCATCGGCCCGCCCGTCTGGATGAATGAGGTCTCCGAAGCAGAGAGATTGGTCGAGCCGGGACCGATCGCCCAGCAGTTGCTGTAGCGTTGAATTCAGGCCGACGATGTTGCCAGCGCGCTGGCATTGCACCAAAGCGAACGGGGCGTTTTCAAAAAGAGGACTCCGTTCCGTTCTCGAATCCTTGGAAGTCCACGCGATGTCAGTAGCAGCGCTCATATCCCTACTTTGCGCGGGTTGATTCCCGGAAGGAACCGGTTTTCCCGCCCACCGAGACCTTGGTTTTTCCAAAATGGGAAGCGACGATAGGTGATCGCAGCGATCAATCCCGTTTCGAGCCCCACTATAGAGAATGTGGTGGGTAGGTGCGAAAGGGCAGATGTCACTAAAACGGGGATTCTTTCTGTGGAAAACTCAGCCCGAAACGGCTAGCGGTCGGCTTGGAGCCGGTGAGCGGCTGCCACGTAGACTGGTTCGCTCAGTCTGAAGGTAAGCCGGCGGCCTTTTTCGATACGAATCACGCCGGTAGAGGCATCACCTCGTGGACCACTGCCGGGCGGGATAAGGGCGTCACTGGCGTTTCCTTTTACGAAGAGGCTGGCGGTTTGAACCGGCAGAGTAGCCCCGACGAGGTGAATCGAATCGAGAGCCAGGCGTGCATAGACACGATTGCGTTTGAGACTGGACGCGCGAGTCGACTCGACCCGACCAGAAACGGTCACGCCGCTTGGAACCAGCTTATTCCCTTCAATGATCACTGGTTCGTCCAAGACCGCCTCGAACTCCAAATTAGCGTTGGGATCCTCGGTGGATATGGGGTTCTTGAGTCGTACGGTCAGCAAGGTGCCGGCCGGCAGGCTTAGGGAATCATGAAAAGGAAGCTCGGAATCGGAGTTCGCGGCGTTATCCAAAGACTCCATCGTCTGGCTCGGCCGGGTGGCTGCTGCCCCATTCTGAAAGGGAACGGTGGGGGGATCGGCGTGCGCGGCAGCATCGTTGCCTTGCAGCCCGACCGGACGGACGCAACCCGTGGCCCACAAGAGGGTCACCAACAGCGGCCAAATCATCAGACCGTGGGGTTTGCGTAACCGACTCATCAAAGGCATCCTCGCCCGCATCTCTTCGACAAGGAAGTGGCAACCCGAATACCAGACACAGTCTCACTAAATCAATCACTTGGCGATGGCACTTTTGGGTAGGTCGTGTAGATTCTTCCATTCGAGGAGTTTGTTGCCAGTCCTTTCGACTGCGGCGCGGCGCTGAAATTGTTCAGCGGCTGTTCAACAGCTGCAGGATCCTGGCGGTGGTATCGGTCTCAGCCAGCCGGGGGAATACTTTCTCGACGCTAAGGCGATGCACTTCCGCATCTCGATCGGTCATGGCATCCGTGACCAGCACAACGTTGTAACCCAGATCGTAGGCACTGCGCGCCGTTGATTCCACCCCGGCACTTGTCGCTATGCCGGCTATCACAACTTGAGTCACACCCTTCTGACGCAGGTAGCCATCCAGATCTGTGCCCAGGAAAGCGCCCCATCGCTGCTTGCTCAGGACGAGGTCAGCGGGGCCTGGTTCCAGTTCAGGCACCAGTTCACTCCAATTGGCTGGCGGGGAAAAGTTGGGAGGGCCGGCATCCGTGCGTCCTGGGGCTCGGGCCGTCACATGGACCAGAACAACCGGCAGACCCTTCTCACGGAAGGCATGTGCGAGTTGAGCAGCGCGACTGATGATCTCGCCCACCGGGTGGACGGTTGGTAAACCGACAATTCCTTTTTGCAGATCAATCACAACCAGAGCAACCGTGGTGTCGAGTTTGGTGAGAGGCATGGCTTTCCTTTGGATGGGCGGCGCGGCGTGATCGTTGCCGCTCACCCCCGGGCTTCTCGAGTTTCCGCTCGGCACGCCAGTCAGCCGAGCACAAAAAATGGGAGGGCGGTTGATCCGCCCTCCCGGTCAGTTTTCGCTAAGACTGCACCGCGCCGAGTTACTGTTTCGCCGCAGGTTTCTTCGGTGCTGGCTTAGCGGTCTTCTTGGCGCCTTCGCGACCGCCGATCAGTGTCAAAGCATCGGTGGAGTTGAAGGGGAATACCTTCGCCGAGGATTGCCCGGTGGTGCTCAATGTGATGTCAACCCGGCGATTGCTCGCCATCCTGACCACATTGATGTTCTTGAGAATCCGCGCCCGTTCTTCTGAGCTCAGATCGGGGTTTGCATCCACCGATTCCTTCACTTGATCAGTGGTGAGGTTTTCGTCTTCGCCAAATGCTTTGACGTCGATGTTGGCGGCAGGAACTCCTTGCTCGACCAGGAAGTTCTTGACCCCTTCGACACGACGCTGGGAGAGCGCCATGTTGTACTCGGCGGTACCTCTGTGATCAGTGTGTCCCCCGAGAATCAAGTGGGCGTCCGGCTTGTTTTCAAGATATTTCTTGAAGTCGGTCGCCAGCGCGATCAACGTTTGCTGTTGACTCGGCAGGAGACCGCCGGTGCGATCAGTCGGCCGAGGTTGGTTGACGATAAAGTAGACGCTGTGCAAGGAGAGCCGAGTCTCCAGATTCTTGTCGACTGGGGGGTTTTCCACGTTAACTTGCGTGGAGGCCTGGCCAGTCAAACCGCGCGAATCGGTGCAAGTCGCGCCGACGGTCGCCGAGCCCGCTGAAGCTCCAGCGGTGCTGAGGGTTGCCGAATTGCCACTGCCCGAAACGGATCCGCCGGTGGAAGTCCAACTCGCCACGGACACGGGAACGCCATCCGGACTGGTGCAGGTGCAGGTGATCCTTACAGAGCCGCCAATGACGACGCTGGACGGACTCGCCGAGCAACTCATGGTCGGCGGATTCTTCGGCGGCAACGGCTTGATGGTATAGGTCGCCGAGCAACTCGCTTCGTTGTTCTTCTTGGCTTTCGCGTCGGTGACGTGCGCCGTGACGGTGTAAGCGCCCGGAGCCGCGCCGTTGGTGTCGATGCTGGCCGCGGTATCCTTCCCGGTCACTGTGCCACCATTACCGCTCCAACTGTAGGCGACAGTGTGTTTCGGATTGAAATTGCTGGCCGTCACACTAGCCGTGATCGGTTCGCCGACCAGTACTTCGGTGGGCTGCACGGAGCAGGAAGCGGCAGGAACCAGTTCCGGCGCTCCTCCCCAGTTCATGACAATACCGGTTCGCAATCTTGCGCCCTCGAACTGAGGACGGCGCAACTGCGGGAATTCTGGTGCAGCGTAATTGGCAAAGTTGTGCAGAGCCCAGACGTAGTCAGCTCCAAACACGCGCCAGGAAAACATCTTTGTGAATGGAACATCGAGACCGCCGCCCAGAACCATACCAATGCCGTTGCTGGTGATGAATCCGTTGTTATAGGTCGCCCGATTGAACGTAGCGAGGGCGTGAATGAAAACCGCCATGCTGTCCGTGCGCACGATAAACCTTGGTCCGCCGCCCGCAGTCCACTCCGAAGAGCCCGAACTCGTATCGCGGTTATAGCCGAAGTCACTCTCCAAGCCGAAATGCGGAGCGAAGTTATAGGTCAAAGCGCCGCCGATCCCTTTCGACATTCCTGGAAGCTTGAACGGCGTTGGATTGTTGGGATCCCCGCCGGGCGCTGGGACGGTGGCCCCGGGATAAAGGTACTGATACCCGACAAATGCGTCCCATTTCGGGTTAGGGGCATCGCTCTGAGCAAGCGCGAATGAAGAGATCATTACCACTGCAATCACGACTGACAGGCCGACCATGAGGGGACGGCAAGCTCGTGGGGTATTGTTAACTTTCATCGAATCCTCCAAGGATGTACTGGTTCCCGGGTGCCTGTACAACCAGACCTCTACGGGGAAAAAGGTATAGCAATATGGGTATACGACGAGGTCGCGCTGCCTAGGAACTGGCAATTCTACCGTACCCCAGCTTAAAGCGAAAGCGTAGACTCGGAGTATTGCGCCCTCGGAAGCAACCAACCGGGAGCATTTCGTCTCAAAGTGAAATTCCGAACGGGCGATGGGAGCCTGCCATGGGTGGCCACCCAGACCTTGCCGCGCGGGAAGGTAGCCGCGTATCGTGGGGATTCGATCGGATTGGCGGTTCGATCCGGGATTGGACGGAAGAGTGACGAGGCAAATACCTGCAGCAAGGGCAATCGGATGAGCCACGAAAAGATATTGATTGTTGAAGACGAAGAGAACGAGCGATCAGGACTGGCCGAACTGGTGTCTTCCTGGGGATTTCGAGTCGAAACGGCCCGAGACGGGGCTGAGGGATTGGAAAAGGCTACGCAATGGGCCCCCTCAATCGTCATCACCGATCTCAAAATGCCACGTATGGGCGGGATCGAACTTCTGGGACACTTGGCCGAACAGGCCACTACGATTGCCGTGATCCTAGTCACAGCACAGGGCACGATCGATAGCGCCGTGCAGGCCATGCGCATGGGTGCTTATGACTACATCACTAAGCCGATCGATACCAACCGATTGCGGACGATGCTGGGCAACGCTTCGGCGCTGCTGGGCACGCGCGCGGAGTTGGAAGCCACCCGGCGCCGGCTACGGGACACGGGCTCGCTGGGGCGTCTCAACGGGGCTTCGCGAAAAATGCAGGAGATCTTCCGCCTCATCGAGATGGTTGCGCCCAGCACGGCGTCGGTGCTGATCACAGGTGCGAGCGGTACAGGCAAGGAACTGGTCGCGCGCACCATCCATGAACTCAGCCCGCGCAAGGACCGGCCATTTGTCGCCATCAACTGTGCGGCAATCCCCGAGACTCTAATGGAGAGTGAAATCTTCGGCCACGAAAAGGGCTCATTCACTGGCGCTCTGGAACGTCGCACGGGATGCTTCGAACTTGCCGAAGGCGGAACACTTCTACTGGACGAAATCGGCGAGATGCCAATCGGAACTCAGGCCAAGCTGCTGCGCGTTCTCGAGGACCGGAAACTGCGGCGCCTAGGCAGCAAGGTCGAAACCTCGGTCGATGTGCGCGTGCTCGCGGCCACCAATAAGGTCCCGGACGAGGCAGTGGCGCGAGGCGAACTGCGCAGCGATCTTTTTTACCGTCTCAACGTGTTCAACATTCACATGCCACCGCTGCGCGAGCATAAGGAAGATATTGCGGGCCTCGTACAACTCTTGCTGGCCGAGATGAGCACGAAGCACGCGCGCAAGGTAGCCGCGGTGAGCGAGGCTGTGCTGAACCAGTTCAACAACTACTCCTGGCCCGGCAATGTGCGTGAGCTACGGAACACGATCGAACGTGCGGTGATCGTTTGCAATGCGGGCGTGGTCGAGACCAAGCACTTGCCGCCTGGCTTTGGACAGGCTCCGTTGCGCACCGCGGCCAATGATCCCGATGCGGTTCGCCTGGGTGTCGGCACGACCGTAGAAGAAGCCGAGAAAATGCTGATCCTGAAGACGCTGGAGGCCACGAGCAATAACAAGACCCGGGCTGCGGAAATCCTCGGCATCAGTTTGAAAACGCTGCACAACAAACTGAAAGAATACGGCAGCGCCAGCGCGGAGGCGGTCCCCGGCAAGGAGGAAGTCCCGAGTAGCTAGGCACGTTATTTTAGCGAGCCACTTCCTTTCCCATTCATGCTGCGACGAAAGACCATCATCGTGCTGGTCATCACTTTTATGGTGACGGCCATGGTCACCGCATTTTCGTACCTCTACATCTCACAGATTTTGCGGTTGCGGATTACGAACGCCAATGAAACCGCGACTAACCTGACGCACCAACTGGCATACGCAGTATTCAACGCCGTACCGGATTTTGGAAGCACGTCCGTCGACACGAGCAATGCCGCTGCTCTACGCCGTGCATTAGCCGATTACTTGCAAACCGATGTCGCTCTCAACAACCTGCTTCAGTCCGATCCCGGCGACTGGAGATTCATTCAGGATGTGACGATCGTTGATGTCAATGGCAAGGCATTGCTGCATACCAACGCTGCCATGGTAGGTAAGGTAGTTGCTCCGCGTCCGGATTTTCAGAAAGTTGTAGGTGCGCGCTTTCGAGAGCAAATCCGACTGGTATTCAGCCCGCCCGCCGTCTATGACGTGACCTATCCGCTGGCATTGAATGGCGAGCCTTTCGGTACGATCCGTATTGGCGTGCAAACGCTTTTCCTGAAGAGCGAAGTCGAGACGCGCTTGATGAGGGCGTTTTATATCTCGATCGCGTTGATCTTTGCGTCCTTGTTTCTGGCCGCGGGAATCTCCAATTTGGCGTTGGGCCCACTCAAGAAGATTAGCCTCAATCTCGACAGTGTGAGCGCAGGCGGCGCGGACGCCCTTTCCGGGGACGAGTCGAATCACGACGAGTACGGGTTAGTGAGCCTGAAAATCGCCAACCTGGGACGTCAGATTCGCGACAGCCGGGAGATCTTCTCCGCCCTGAAGGACAACGTGGACCAGTTGATGTCCAAGTTGCAGGATGGTCTGATGCTATTTGCCCGTGACTCGCGGGTAGTGCTGGTCAGCGCCCCGGTGGAAGGATTCCTTGGGCGTCCCCGTGCCGAACTCCTGGGACACACTGTTCACGAAGTCTTCGATCGCCATTCCCTTCTTGGTTCGGCGCTGCTCGAGGCCTTCGAGCGCCGGCGGCCTTTAAATCAGCGCGAGTTTGATGCCGCGGACGGAAAACGGGTCCAGGTTTCGCTCGACTTCGTGCAGGAGAAGAATTCGCAGATTGGCGCGCTGCTGATCATGCGCGATCCAGAATCGGTGCGCCGCATTGGTGACGAAATTGAGATGTCCCGCCGGCTCTCCGCCAGCGGACGACTGACTCGGGGAGTGGCCCACGAAGTGAAGAATCCCATCAACGCGATCGTGCTCCACTTGCAACTGCTGCGCAACAAGCTAGCCGAGGAGGAGCCCGATACGCGCCGTCACATGGATATTATCGACAGCGAGATCCGCCGCCTCGATCGCGTGGTGCAGACCCTGGTGGATTTCACCCGGCCGCGCGATCTGCATCTGGAGGAAATCGACCTGCGCCGGCTGATGGAAGACGTTGCTCAACTTGCTGCTCCCGATGCAGAGCAGCACGGCGTCACGATCGAGCGCCACATGCCCGAGCAAACGCTGCCCATCAAGGTCGACGTGGATCTGATGAAGCAGGCCTTCCTGAACGTCGTCATCAATGGAGTGCAGGCAATGCCCCAGGGCGGGCTTCTCACCATCTCTGCGCGGCTCGAAAATAGTGCCGTGATCGCCGAGGTGCAAGACCAGGGTGGTGGGATCCCAAAGGAAATGCACGACAAGGTTTTTGAACTCTACTTCACGACAAAGAAAGACGGCAGCGGCATTGGCTTGGCCCAGACCTACCAGGTTTTGCAATGGCATTACGGATCAGTGGATTTTGAATCGATCGAGGCGAAAGGCACCGTTTTCCGCTTCCACATTCCCGCAATCGGAACGACGACGGAGCATGGCCGTGCGTATGCGGAAGACACAGCGACGGCCCACCGAGGCGATTGATGGATCGTGGCCGCAACCGCAGGAGATTTTGCCTGTGTATCAGTCTGCGGCGTTTCCGATAGAGGTAGAATTGGGATACTTCTGTATTGGACCAAGGACCTGGGAATGACTCTGGCCGCAATCTTTCTCGCTGGCATGATCTTCGCGCTTCCGCCTGGGACGACGAGTCGGCAGGATGCGCCGCAGCCAGCGCCTGCGGCCGCGCCAGCCGACGCTCCGGCGAAGCAAGATCAAAACACGGCGCCAGCTGCGCAGAGTCCACCTGCGCCGTCCCAGGCACCGCCGGCGGGTGCAAAGAACGCGAAGCCCACCGCCACGCAAACGCACTCCGCCACCACGACGAAGTCCCACCATAAGAAGAGAGTGCTTCCACCCTGCGACAGCAATCCCGCGGCAGGCCCGGTCGCCGCTGGCTCTAACCCTGCGCCTTCAGATGCGGCCACTTCGGGAGGCGCTGCGACCTCGAAAGCGACGAGTCCGTGCACTCCTTCGAAGGTGGTTGTGCGACAGGGAGGAACGTCCGAACCCAGCATTCAGTTGGCGGGAGGTCACGCCGACCAGACGGCGCAACAGCGGGACGCAGCGAACCAAATATTGCAGTCGGCCGATACGAATCTCAAGAAAGTCTCGGGGCGCCAGCTGAGCGCAGACCAGCAAGACATGGTGAATCAGATCCGCCAGTTCATGGCCCAGTCCAAGACGGCCATCGACACCGGAGACCTTGAACGCGCGCACACTCTCGCATGGAAGGCTCAGGTGCTTTCCGAAGAACTGGTCAAGCCGGAAGCAAAATAGTCCTTCCTACTTCCCCTTGGCCCGCGCGCTATTGACTTTCGTCAGCAAATCTTGCGACATCGCCTGGAAGGGTCCCGACATCTTCGTGACCTCGGTCAACACTTCTCGAGCTTCGGTCAGTTTGTTCAACTTCGCGTAAGCAAACCCGAGACCGTAAAGAGCGCGCGCATATTGCTGCTCATCCTGCCCTTTGAGAAGCATCGAAGCCGTCTTGAGTTCAGGAATGGCGGAAGCGGTTTTTTCCTGCTTCAGGTAAGCCCATCCGATCGTGTTGTAAGCGACGCCTGCCGCAATTTTGTGCGATTTGTCGGCGTCGGGAGCGTCTGGTTTGGCGACATCGATCGCCTTTTGCGAATAGCTGATCGCCTTCGCTGCACTGCCGGGCTTAGTGTCGTCTCCGTAATAATTCGCAAGCAACAGCAGCGCCGCCAGCGAATTGGGGTTTGAAGCCAGCGTCTTTTCCCCGAACGAAACCAGGCGCGCTTTATCGTTCAACTGGTCGGGGCCGAGGGTGTACATAGCATAGTTCGACACCTGGTCTCCATATTTTGAGTCAGGAAAAGCCGCCGAAAACTTTTCGATCTCCGCCATCCGATTCTTCGGATCCGTTTCATTGGCAATTGCGCTCAACCCGGAGCTCTCCAGAAAATCGCAGCTGTTCTGCACAGGCTCCTTCTCTTCTTTCACTTTGCTGGCAAAGTCCCCGTCGCTCATGCCTTCAGGCTTGATCTGCTTGGCAACGGAGGCGCAGATCTCGCCGCCTTTTGCCGCATAGTCCATGAGCTTGACGTTGTTCTTGGCCTGCAGCGCGATGCCAGCATCGGTCACGAGAATATCGAGGTTATGGGGAGACGCCGCCAGCGCCTTGTCACCAGAATCGAGCGCTTTTTGCAGGTCGCCCGCCGCCTGGTAGGCTTGCGCGAGTTGCCAATCACCATAGGCCACGGCCGCGGGGTTCGCCGAGAACTTCTGTACGAACTCTTCGTACATGGCAATCTTCTTTTGTGGGTCTTGCTCACTGGTGATGGCTTGGAGCGCATGATCTTCATCCGTACCGGCCCCAATTGTGATGTGATCCACCTGAGCAATCGCGTGAGGAAGAAGAACCGAGAGTGAGAGGAAAAGAACAACCAGCAGTGCCGAACCGCTGCAGCGTCTCATAGCCCGCCTCCGGTGTACGCGAGTAATTAGGACTGCAAACTTAGAGCAGCAGGCGAATCGTAGCGCCGAACTCGACGGTGTGCAAGGGCCGAGGTCACTCCGGCTCCGAAGAAGCCAGGCCTCAACCACTAAGGACACTAGGGTTCACGAAGGAAAGCTCACACGGTTTGGGCTTCTTGGTGATACTTCGTGTTCTTAGTGGTTCGCCATTTTTTGCGCATCCTCGCCTTCCCTCGCTAGAGTAGAAAGATGCGTGCCATCCTCGGCCAGCGTCCGTTGCGTTTCGTCTTTGCCGCCAACGTGATCTCGATGTTGGGCAGCGGGATGAACTCGGCCGCGGTCGCCTGGTACATCTTGCAGGCCACGCACTCCGAAATGGCATTGGGGACCTTCGCCGTTCTGCAAACGGTCCCGGCCATGCTCATGCTTCCCTTCACGGGCGTCATTATTGACCGCGAGGACCGCCGACGCCTGGTCATGTGGCTCGATGCCGTGCGCGGCGTCGTCATTGCTGTGGTCGCCGTTCTTGCCTTCCAGCACCGCGCGCAAGTCTGGCAACTCTACCTGATGAACACACTGGTTGCCGCCGGATTCTGGATGTTTTGGCCGACCATCACAGCTCTGATCCAGGAACTGACGCCCGAGGGCCAGTTCGTGCAGTCCAATACATTCCTGCTCGCGGGCGTGCAGGGCGGGTGGCTCATCGCCGGCGCCATTGTCGGCTTCATGTACGACCACATCGGCTTGGGTGGTGTGCTCACCATCGACGTGTCGACCTATGTGGTCTCATTTCTTTGCTACCTCGCGGTACGCAAGGGACGGCATGTAGTGCTGAGTCCGCAGGAACTGAAGGCTGACATTCTGGCCGCGGAAAGCCAATTTGAGCGCTTCTGGCGAGAGATGCGCGAGGGCCTGCACTTTCTCCGCGATCATCGCGCTGTCGTCATGCTCGGCGTTAGTTGGGCGCTGTTTCTGGGAGCCATGATTACAGGCGTCGTGGTCACTCCTTCGTTGAGCGATCGCATCTTTCACGCTGGCGCCAAGGGCTATGGATGGCTCAACGCCGGATGGGGCACCGGTGCCTTCGTTAGTGCGCTATATGCTCCGCAGGCGATCGCGTGGCTTGGCGGACGCCGTGCCATTGCGTACTCCATGGCATTGCTTTCGGTATGCGTGGTCTGCGCTCCCATCGCTCCGTTTCTCTTCATTGCTATCTCGATCTATTTCCTGATGGGCTCGGCTCGCGGCTTAGGCGGTGTGGCCATGAATACCAGTTTGATGGAGATGGTGCCGAAACACCTGATGGGCCGGGTGCAGAACGCGTTCTACTTCGCTGGAACGTTTCTGCAGCTCGTGTTGGCTATTGGTGTAGGCGTAGTCGCGCATAAAGTCAGCCTGGTAGCCGCGTTCGCGATCCTGGCGTGTGTGTACGGCATGTCATTCGTGGCCGCAAGCTGGCCAGTGGCCGCGCGCGTGCACGAGGAAGTGGCGGTCGATTGAGCGGCCGCAGAGGCATGGCGTCTCCGTGGTCAACCACTGCCTCCGGCTGTTAATCTATCCCATTCGTAAGGAGCACTCATGTCAGCTGACTTGCAAGGCCGGAATGCCGTGGTATTCGGAGTCGCCAACAAGCGTTCGATCGCGTGGTCCATCGCCCAGGGACTGCACGCCGCCGGTATGAAGTTGGCCATCACATACCAGAACGAGCGCCTCGAGCAGGAAGCTAAGGATCTCATCCTTTCGCTGCCCGGTGCCGAAGCCTACATGTGCGACGTCTCCAAGAACGAGGAAATCGACCGCCTCTTTGCGACGCTGAAAGAGCGCCATGGTAAGCTGCACACGCTGGTCCACTCCGTCGCTTACGCTCCCGCCGACGAATTGAAGGGCGATTTCGTCAACACCACGCGGGAAGGCTTTCGCATCGCCATGGATGTGAGTGTGTACTCGCTGATCGCCGTGGCCCGCGCCGCCGTCCCGCTCATGACTGATGGCGGATCGATCATCACGATGACCTATTATGCTTCGGAGAAGGTCGTGCCTCGCTACAACGTGATGGCCGTGGCCAAAGCTGGACTTGAATGCTCTGTCCGCTATCTCGCCTTTGAGCTGGGGAAAGAAAGAATTCGGGTGAACGCCATCTCCGCCGGTCCGATCAAGACTCTCGCCGCGCGGGGCATCGCTGGCTTTGGCGACATGCTTAAGGGTCACGAAGAGCGCGCCCCGCTCGGCCGCCGCGTGGAAGTCGAAGAAGTCGGAAGCACCGGAGTCTTCCTTGCCTCGGATGCGAGTTCAGGAATCACGGGCGAAGTCATCTACGTCGACTGCGGATTCAACATTATGGGATTTTGAGGCGGTATGTGGGAATAGCCGCGATCAGCTGTTCGGTCGAGCGAAGCTCGACTAGCCCCCACGGCTCAGTGGGATAATGGAGGCATGCGAAACCGGCGCCTGACGTTCGCTCTATTTGCGGCTGCAATCCTGTTCTGCATGGTGCGGGAATGGAGCGCTCCCGCACAGTGTCTGCGGACGATTTCTGCCTCTTTGCCGTCAACGGCCCTCAGGCGCTGACATTCCGCTAACGTTCGTGTCCTTCTTCTTTCTCGAGAGGGTCGTTCGAATCGAAGCGTCACGGAGTCCGCAGGAACCCGTGATAAACACCGGTGTCATCGGCGTAGGCTCCCACGACACTCCCAGCTCCGTTGATGCAGGAAGGAATCGTCCCCTGACGGCTGCCGGTACCCGCATCTGGAGCACGGAAAGCTGTCATCGCTCCATTAGGAGCACGCACGTATCCGTGGTACACGTTGCTTTTGTCGGTGTAGGCTCCTGCAATCGCTCCTGCCGGGTTGATGCTGGTGCCGACAGTTCCCTGCGCGGAGGCGGTACCTGCACCCGAAGCACTGAAAGCGGCTATCTTGCCATTGGTGGCGCGCATGAAACCATGAAATACGTTGCTCGCATCTACGTAGTTTCCTGTGACATTTCCGACTGAGTTAGAGCCGAAGGGGAAGGTGCCCTGACCAGCGCTGGTACCTGCGCCCGCGACGTCAAAGGTTATGATCGCGCCATTCGACGCGCGTACGAACCCATGAGACACGTTACTTGCATCGATATAGTTTCCGACCACCGCTCCAGCTGTATCGATACCATAACCACTTGTTCCCTGACCTGCGCTCGTACCCGCGCCAGGAACATCGAAGGTTATGATGGTGCCGTTAGGAGAGCGCACGAAGCCGTGATATACATCGCTCGAGTCCAGGCACCATCCGGTAATAGTCCCGGACGTGTTGATGGCGTTTGCGCTGGTCCCCTCGAAGCTTCCAGTTCCAGCACCCGGAGCGTCAAAAGTCGTTATCGTTTCATCCGTGGTACGTACGAAGGCATGAATCGTAAAGCTCGCATCCTCATAGAACCCCGTAATAACCCCCGAGGAATTCGCCCCGTTAGGGAAGGTTCCTTGATTTGCCGCCGTCCCTGCGCCCGACGCGTCGAAGGTTTGTACGGCGCCATCGGCGGCGCGCAGGAAACCGTGATACACACTGCTCGAATCTGCGTAGGTGCCCGAGATGGTCCCTACCGTGCTAATACCGCTCGGCAAAGTTCCTTGGCCGCGATTCTTGCCGGCGGCCGGGACATCGAATGTCGTAAAGAACGGCTTGCCAACTCCGGTTCCAGACAGCACACCTTGCGCGAGCATCCCCAGAGCACATAGCAGGCAAGTGAAAAGGACGGGGATTGTGATCAGATTTCTTCTACTTTGGTTCGGCCCGCGTCCTGCATGGGCAGGTGGTGACAACCTCGTCCTTTTCATTGTTGACTCTCTGTTCGGCGCCTACGGCCTTGCTATTTAAGCACAGATCACTTTTGCCTAGACATGGTTTTCTTCGGTACGAGCATGATCTGCTGCAGTGTTTCTGGAAGTATGCAATCGTCTGCAACATATCGAGGGGTCTAGGCCGGAATTGATGCAGGAAAGGTCGATTTTGGAGTAGCCCCCAGCACTGCGGCTAGTGCCGAACAAGCTCTATCCAGCTATCCGGATCCGCCGTCCGGTTTCACTCGTCCGCTCCAAGGCGATCTCCGCATCCCGCTCCCGTACCAGCCGCGGAAATTTCTCTCCCCACTCAATCAGCAGAATACTGTTGTCGGAACGCAGATCATCCAGCCCGAGCGTTTCCAATTCACGCGGCGTGTCGATGCGGTAGAGATCGATGTGGTAGAGGCTGGCGCGCAGGCCGCGATACTCGTGCACCAGAGTGAAGGTGGGACTGGTGACGTCTTCCTCGGCGGCCGCTTCGAACGCTGCTGCGATTCCTTTGACCAACGTGGTCTTACCTGCGCCGAGATCTCCGCGGAGGAGCACCAATTTCGGCGGCGTAAGCAACGCGGCCAGCGTGCGCCCGAAGGCGATCGTTTCCTCAGCAGATTGCGTGGTGATTTCCCGGAGCACGGGCTTCGCTTTCGTCTGGCCGTCCACACGTCCAGTATAGCGAGAGTGCCCAATCCCCTATCGCGGCGGAACCCACAGCAGCGCTCAGTACGTGGAGAACGTGCTGGTCTTCATGCCCAGCAACTTCCGGTCCACGACATGATCGAGCGAGGTGCGCAGGCGGCGGTGGTCGTCATCCTCCAGCGCCACGAAGCGGAACGGCTGCAACACGCCGTTCGACATCTTCTGTGTGGGGCTGAGAACTTCTGCCATTCCATGCACCGGGCCAGCTTGAGTCTGGAAGGCCACTTCGACAAAGTCGCCCTGCGCCAGAGATTGGGCTAATTGCAGCAAGCCGCCGGTAATGGAAATGCTTTGGAGTTTAGCTTTGGTGCGGCGGCCGTCTTCTAAACGGATCGCAGCCAGGACTGAATCTCCTAGCTGGACTCGGGCTGCGCGCCGCGATGGGTGCGGTTGGGGGAAGTGAGTCATAGGCTGTTTGCACTATCGCACCAGTTCCTATTGCGTAATAGATTACTGAAGCCCCTCGTCCGGATTCCGCTCTGGGAGCCTGAATCGCGAGCACGGTAGCCCTGCCGTATGAAGAAGTTAGCGGATGTTAACCATTCAGTCAATGTCCTATGGGACAATGTGAGGATTTTCAATTGTCGGATTTTAAGCCCTGTGAGGACTGGCCGATTTACTATCTGGGACTGACCTCGGAAAGGAACCTCATGGTCCGAATTTCGCATCTCGCATTGCTCTCATTGTTAGTCGCCACCGTGTCGTTCGGTCAGGACTCGGCGGCGCACCAGCCACTCCGCGTTGGTATTGTCGGCCTGGTTCACGGACACGTGCATGGATTCCTGGGTGCATCTTTGCACAGCCCCGAGATTCAGATCGTAGGTGTCGCTGAACCTGATTTGAGTCTGCTCTCGCAGGCCGCAGCTCGATATGGCTTTCAGCGTTCGATGCTGTTCACCGATCTCGAGGAAATGCTGGCCAAGGCCCATCCGCAGGCGGTGCTGGTTTACACCAACACTTATGATCACCGGCGGGTGGTCGAGGTCTGCGCCCGGCACGGCGTGCACGTGATGATGGAAAAGCCACTCGCGGTCAGCCTCGAAGATGCGCTCGCCATCGAGAAGGCGGCGCACGTCGGTAAAATTCAGGTCCTGGTCAACTACGAGACTTCGTGGTATCGCAGCAATCACGCAGCCTTCGACCTCGTGCATGAAGGAGCCTTGGGTGAGATTCGCAAGGTGGTGATTCACGACGGCCACAATGGCCCGAAGGAAATTAACGTCGAACCGGAGTTCCTCGCCTGGCTGACTGATCCCAAACTCAACGGTGGCGGCGCCCTGTTCGATTTCGGATGTTACGGCGCCGACTTGATGACCTGGCTGATGGACGGCCAGCGCCCGCTGACCGTTACCGCCGTCACGCAGCAAATCAAACCGGAGATCTATTCGCGCGTGGACGACGAGGCCACGATCATACTGACCTATCCGAAGGCGCAGGCCATCGTGCAGGCTTCGTGGAACTGGCCCTTCGGACGCAAAGACATGGAAGTGTATGGCCAGACCGGATACGCCATCACCGTTCAAGGCACCGACATTCGCGTGCGGCGCGGCGGAGACAACACACGTGAAGAACAGTCAGCGGCCAAGCCAGTGCCGGCGCCATACGACAATGAACTGTCCTATCTGCGAGCTGTCATCTTCGACGGAGCGAAGCCCGACGCGCTGTCATCCCTGGAAACGAATGTAACGGTGACGGAGATCCTCGACGCAGCGCGGCGCTCAGCAGCGTTAGGAAAAACAATCGCGCTGCCTGCGACGAGGTGAAGCTTTCTGTGTAAGAACAGCTCTTTAGGGCCGCGAAAGGCACGTTTACTGTATCGGCCTTTAGCTCGGGTGCAGTTACACCGGCGATATGATGAAAGGCGACCACCGGGGCTGAAAGGCCTCGGTGTATCCAACTCCTCACGCGGCCTTGAAAGGGCCGTTCTTCCACGGCATCGCAGACTCCATTCAGCCGTTCCAACCCACGAACTTCTCCCGTGAGGTTCTCTGCGCGCGCAAGAAAGCATCCGGCAGGCCTCGCAGCAAGTCGGTTGCCACCATCGAATGTTCCCCGACGATCTCACGCATGACATCCCCCGCAAGGCCATGCAGATGCACCGCGGCACAGACCGCCATCGTCACATCTTTCGGATGTTGCGCGATCATGGCCGCGACCATGCCGGTCAGAATATCCCCCGTCCCCCCGGTGGACATTCCCGGATTCCCCGTGGTGTTGACCCAGGCCTTGCCATCGGGCTGAACCACCAGCGTCCGGTGCCCTTTGAGCACGACGATCAGTTCATGCTCCCGGGCAAACTTCCGTGCCATGCCAAGGCGGTCTTTCTGCACGTCGGCTGTCGAACATCCGGCCAGCCGCGCCATTTCGCCGGGATGAGGAGTGATCACCAGCACCCGTCCCTTGCCGCTCAAGTCGTCTGTCACACCCTCGAACGCATTCAAACCATCGGCATCGAGGACTAGGGGAATCTCGGCGCCAGCAACACGCGATCGCACGAACTCAGCCGTCGCCGCGTGGCGTGAAATCCCTGGGCCGATTGCTAGCACGCTCTTCCCTTTCGCCAAAGCATCGAGTCGCGCCGCTGCGCCCTCCGAAATCGTGCCTTCGCGTGTTTCCCGCAAAGGCTCGGTCATCAACTCCGGATGAAATCCGGCAACGGTGGGAAGCACAGACTTCGGCGTCGCGACCGTCGCCAGCCCGGCTCCGGCTCGCAGAGCAGCCATCCCCGCCATCGCAACCGATCCAGCCTTGCCCACCGAGCCTCCAATGACGAGCACATGCCCATTGAGGCCTTTATTCGACTCTGCCGGACGCGGCCCGATTAGCTGCGCAAAATCTTGAGCCGTGATCACATTGAGTTGCAGCGAGGAAACGATCGCCTCTGGCGGCGAGCCGATGTCGGCGACGTAGGTCGGGCCCGTAGTCAGCGCGCCGAAGACATGGGCCGGGCGCGCCGCGGTAAAAGTCACGATTGAGCCCGCTTGCGCAATGGTGCCCTTCTGCGGACTCCTCGCATCCGCATCCACGCCGGACGGGATGTCGACCGCGATCACCGGTACCTTACTCGTGTTCAGCAACGCGATCGCGTCGGCATATAGACCGCTCACGGGCGGCTTGAACCCCGTGCCAAGAATCGCATCGAGATACAGATCCGCAGCCAGCGCCCGCTGCACGCGCTCGTCCTTCAAATCTTCGCTGGAGCGGACCACGAAGGGAGGCTCCGGCAACTTCACGAACATGGCCGCAGCGTCGCCATGCAGATCCTCCCGATCGGCCAGCAAGATCACCTGCACAGACTTCCCTGCCTCACTTAACCTGCGGGCGGCAACGAATCCATCGCCGCCATTGTTGCCATTACCGCAGATCACCAGAATCTTCTGCGCGTCGCCGTGCTGCGCCAGAACGTGGTCGGCCACCGCGGTTCCGGCGTTTTCCATCAGCGTCAGCGACGGGACGCCGAAGCGTTCGCTGGTTGCGCGGTCGATGGCGCGCATTTCTGCTGCAGTTACGATTTTCATTCGATTCTGATCCTCATGACGAAGAGGAAGCGGTCAGTTCCAGCTGACGCAACTGCGCAGGTTCGCCCATGGCAATCAAAAAATCATCCGCTTCGATGCGCTCATCGGGCGCGGGATTGAAGCGCATGCCTTCGTGCCTCTTGATCGCTAGTACGATCACTCCGCGCTCCTGCCGGATGCGGGAACTCTCAATCGTCTTGCCCGCAAAGGCCGACGTGGACGTGATATGAATCTCGCCGATCTCCAGATCGATCCCGAGGTGCGTGGTTGCGGTATCGAGGAAGCTGACCACATGCGGCCGAAGCAGCGACTGCGCGATTCGTTGTCCCGCAAACGAATACGGAGAAACCACAGCGTCCGCTCTCGCAGTGAGCAGATGTTTTTCCGCGGCATCTTCGCTGGCTCGCGCAATAATCTTCAGGTGCGGATTCAATCCCCGCGCGGTGAGCACGATGTATAAATTCGTGGCGTCGGTAGTCGTGGCCGCGATTAATCCGCGGGCACGCTCGATCTGCGCCTGCCGCAGGGTCTGCTCCTGCGTTGCGTCTCCAGCCAGAACCAGCCAGTTTTCCGAGGCGAAGCGCTGGCGCTTGGCTTCGTTGCTCTCAAGGATCACGAAGGGGACGGGCTTGCGTCCCAATTCACGGGCCACGCTGCGTCCAACGCGCCCCAAACCGCAGATGATGTAGTGTCCGTCGAGTCGGCCGATTTCGCGCTCCATGCGCCGCCTTCCGAAGAAGCTTTGCAGCTCGAATTCTAGCAAAGCCTGACTGAGTGCCCCCACACCCAACGCCAACAAGGACACGCCCGACAGAATCACGAACACATTGAAGACGCGCCCGGCATGCGAGAGCGGATGCACCTCTTGGTATCCGATGGTGGTCAGCGTGGTCACCACCATGTAGAAGCCGTCGAACCATGGCCAGCCCTCGAGGTAGTGATAGCCAGCCGTGCCAACCACCATGACGAGCAGGAGAAGTGCGCCGATGGTTCGAAGATTGCGGAAGGCTTTCATGGCGGTCGTTGGTCGTTGACTAGAAATCGTGCATGATTCCGTCTTTGCCAACGACTAACGACCAACGACTATAGAACAAAAAAGCCCTCCGCGCTGTGCGGAGGGCTTGAAGTCCTAAGCGATTACGCCTCTGGCGTACGTCCGGCAGCCAGCGCCTGCACTCGACTATGCTTCACCCCATAGCTGAAGTACACTACCAGCCCAATCGCCAGCCAGATGATCAATCGAGCCCAGTTCACCCAGCCCAGGTTGTACATCATGTATCCGTTCGAGATTACACCGAGGATGGGGATCAGCGGCACCCACGGTGTGCGGAAGGGCCGCGGCTGGCTAGGGTTGGTCCGACGCAAGACCAGTACTGCAATCGAGACAATCACAAACGCAAGAAGCGTGCCGATGTTCACCATTTTCCCAATGTCGTCGATCGGCGTTACGCTCCCGACAATCGCCGCCAACAAGCCCACGAGGATCGTGTTCTTCCACGGCGTGCGGAATTTTGGATGGATATCTGCAAAGAACTTTCGAGGTAAGAGGCCGTCATTCGCCATTGAATAGAGTACCCGGGTCTGGCCAAGCAGCATCACCAGCATCACGCTGGTGAGACCGGCAAGAGCGCCCAACGTAATAATGTTCGCCGCCGTAGTAAGACCCCGATCCAGGAATGCGACGGCGACCGGCGCTTCGATGTTGATCTGCTGCCAGTGCACCATGCCAGTCAGCACACCGGCAACGGCGATATACAACACCGTACAGATCGCCAACGACGCGATCATTCCGATGGGGAGGTCGCGCTGCGGGTTCTTGGCTTCCTGCGCCGTGGTGGATACCGCATCGAATCCAATGTAGGCAAAGAATATGTAGGCAGCGCCCTGCCAGATTCCGCCCAAGCCATGGGGTGCGTACGAGTGCCAGTCCATACCCCAGTTGGCGCGATTGATGTAGTGAGAGCCGAGCGCGATCACAAAGAGCACCACCGCCACCTTAATCACGACGATCGTAGCGTTAAACCTCGCGCTCTCTTTAATGCCAACCACCAGAATGGCGGTGATGACAAGCGCAATCAGGAAAGCTGGAAGGTTGAAACCGAATTCCATCCCAAACAAATGCGGTGCGCCGAGCAATGCATGCGCCCGCTGCAATAATTCAGGAGAGGCCGCGCTCGTAAGCGCACTCACTTTGTCTAGAAAGGCTTGCGTACCCGGAACCAGGGATGAATCCGACGCAACCGCCATCTGGCGCGCAACCATGGTTTCGGCAGTCTTCAGAGCGGTCCAGTGATCGTAGGCCAGCCAGAGCGGCATCTTGATGTGGAAGATATTCAGCAATTCGATGAAGTGATTCGACCAACCCGAAGAGACCGTGCTCGCGCCCATCGCATATTCCAGCGTGAGGTCCCATCCGATGATCCAGGCCAGCAACTCGCCCAGCGTGGCGTAGGCGTAGGTGTAAGCGCTGCCTGCCAATGGAATCATGGCCGCGAACTCTGCGTAACACAGACCCGCAAATGCGCAACCCAAACCCGACAGAACGAACGAGAGAGAGAGGCCGGGTCCGGCATATTGCGCGCCCAATCCCACCATGACAAAAATTCCGGCGCCGATGATCGCGCCCACGCCCAGCGCGGTGAGCTGAAAGACTCCCAGAGTGCGTTTCAGGCTGTGCTCGCCCGTTTCGCGGGCTTCTTCCATAAGCAGGTTCAGCGGCTTGGTTGCCAGCAGATTTGCCATCCGTTTGGGTTCTCCTTGGCTCTTAGGCGGACTCACTTGTGTTGCCACGTCGCGACCCCCTCGACCACGCGTAGTAAACCGGAATTCCCAGCAGCACCACGATCAGTCCTGGCCACGTAAACTGCGGTTTGTAGCGCAATAGTACGACATCAATGAATAAAGCCATCACAATATAAATGATCGGCAGAACCGGATATCCCACGGCCTTGTAGGGCCGCACTGCGTCGGGACGCGTGCGCCGCAACACAAACAGTCCCACGATCGTCAGGATGTAGAACACCAGCACAGCAAAAATAATATAGTCCAGAAGTTGTCCATAGCTGCCCGAGACGCAGAGCAGGCAGGCCCATATCATCTGTACCATCAGCGAAACCGCCGGCGTCTTATACGTAGGAAGCAACTTAGCCACGTTGCGGAAGAACAGGCCGTCTTTGGCCATGGCATAGTACACTCTTGCGCCGGAGAGGATCAGCCCATTCGCGCACCCAAACCCGGAAATCATGATTGCGGCCGCCATCAGCAGTCCGCCCGCCGCACCGAACATCTGCGTCATGACCGCCGTGCCGACGCGATCTTCCGAGGCGTACTTGATGCCACGCGCTAAAATTGTGGTCGCGCCGGAGGCTCCATCGAGCGGCAGTGCGCTCAAATAAATAAAGTTGCAGGCGATGTAGAGGGCAATGACCACGCCGGTGCCCAGGGCCAGAGAAAGTGGCAGATTGCGGCTGGGATTCTTTACTTCGCCAGCGGTGAAAGTTACATTGTTCCACGCGTCGGCGGAAAACAGCGAACCGACCTGCGCCACCGCAAGAATCGTTAGCGTACCCACCATCACGATCGGTCCACCGACACCGACCTGCACCGCATGTTCCGCGCCCAATCCCGCGTTGTGCCAGAAGTTGCCGAAGTTTGCCGAAAAAGCCTGTGGGTTGCGTCCGAGCGCGAATCCGAACACCGCCAGACCCAGCAGAGCAGAAACCTTCGCGGCGGTGAAGACATTCTGAATCGCCGCGCCCGTCTTCACTCCAAAGATATTTACGACTGAAAGGAAGATCACCAGCAGGATGGCAACCAGGTTTTGTGTGTTGATGCCGACGTCCATGTTGCCGAGCACCATCGGGCCCACATGGATGGGCGGGACTTTCCAAATGTGAAGAAGCCAGTGCGTCGAAGAAATCGATGGCCAGAAAACGCCCAGAAACTTGCCAAACGCCACGCCGACGGCGGCGATGGTCCCAGTCTGAATAACCAGAAACAGTGTCCATCCGTAGAGAAATCCCCAAAGCGGCCCGAGCGCCTCGCGCAGATACACGTACTGTCCGCCAGCCCGGGGCATCATGGCGGCCAGTTCGCCGTAGCTCAGAGCGGCTACAATCGTCATGAACCCAGCCACTGCCCATGCCCCGATCAGCAAAGCCGGCGAGTCGACCTCGCGGCTGATTTCCGCCGAGACGATGAAGATGCCGGAGCCAATCATCGACCCCATGACCAGCATGGTGGCGCTGGTCAGCCCTAGCCCTTTGACCAGTTCTTGATCCTGATGACTGTGAATTTCCCAGTCGCTGCCTGCAGACGGCTGCGTTGTCGGTGTACTCAGTGGCTCACTCCTTGCCGTAAGTCGTTAGTCGCTGGTCGTCGGTCTGGCATTCGGTTGTCAGCGATTCGCTTTGTCATCCTGAGGAGGGCGATCTTTGCCCGACGAAGGATCTATGCAGTTTCCGGCGCGGGCAGAGTGCATGGGTCCTTCGCTACGCTCAGGATGACACGCGCAGACGGTGATTGAAAACTAACGCCTTCGCGATGCTTGAGAACTCTACCGCAATACACGGAAAAATTCCTCTGCTGATTTGCGTGGCCCCCGTAACAGGTCGGATATTACGGCGACCGAATCGGCCCCAGCGTCAATCACGGAAGCTGCATTCTGGCGGGTAATCCCTCCAATCGCCACCAGTGGCTTGCGCGTCAAAGCCCGCGCTCTCCGCACGCCATCGAACCCCACTACCGGATCCGGCTTGTCTTTGCTGGAGGTGGCGAACACGGGTCCGATAGCAAGATAGTCGGCAGATGTGAGGTCCGCCTCAGTCAGTTGGTCGGGATTGTGAGTCGAAACGCCGACCCAGAGCTCGGGACCGATGATTCTGCGGACAGACTCTGGGCACAGATCTTCTTGCCCCACGTGCACTCCGTCAAAATCGGCGGCCAGGCACAGATCCGCCCTGTCATTCATGATCAGGCGAATAGAACGCTGGGTGCCCCCTTCTAACGTCGCGTTTTGTGCCGCGTTAGAGTGGGATTCCACTTCGACGTGGGCTGGAAAGAGCCTGCGCAGCTCCCGCGCCTGCTCCAGCATCCCCCTGGCACCCCTAGACTTGTTGCGGTATTGAATCAGAGTCGCGCCAGCTGCCGCGAGTTCCTCCGCCGCAGCCATCAAGGCGACAGCGTCAGGAAAACAACCGGCATCGAGGATGGGATACAGGCGAGGAATGACAATCATTAGTTGCGAGGGGTGGGAGCCTTATCGCGAAAGCTCACAAATCCAGTTGACTTCCCAGGTCTTGCCGCCGTCCGGCGAGAACGACTGTTCCATGCGCGCAGACTTCGGCGAAATATTGAGCCACATGTAGCGTACAAGAATGGCGCGGCCCTTGTATTCTTCCTGATCGAAAAACTCGCCGCGATTCCCGCTAAATCCGCCGACTACGGGAGGCAAGCCAATCGTTCCCTTATCGACATCGACGAGATAAATACTCCACTGACGCGAAGTAGGATTGTAGAGGCGCAGCGTCTGCGCTTTAATGTGCAACTTTTTGTCGGTGCTGGTCACATCGAACTCTTCGAAGTTCGAGTTGCTGTCGAGGATCTTCTTGTGATTCGAGATGCCGTCATATTCAACCCAGAAATTGGAATTGTTGAGCCGATCCGGGAGCCGGCGAACGTGCGCTTTCCAGTCGCCGATCAGGAAGTCAAAGTCGTGTGAACCGTCGCGCTGAGGCAGGTTCGCGGGATCGGGAATCGTTTGGGCTTGCAGCGGACCAGCGAGGACCGTGCCGAGGATAAGGCCTAGAACGAGCGCGGTCAGAGCACTAAGTTTGCGAAAACTCATAGCGTTTCATCCTGTGGATGGCTATCGCAGGAATGCGGACGAGGCACGAGTATTCAGTCAGTTTATCTTAAATATATATCCGCTAAAATCCCACGCGAGGAATCGATTTTGAGGTCGTTTGGTTCGACCAAGACATGATTGAATACCGGGTTCATCCCGGCCCGGCTTCAGCCGTCACTTGCCGTTTTTCTTCAGGAAGCGCTCGATAAATCCGGTATCGATCTTCCCTGCCCGAAAATCTTCATCGGCCAGAATCTTGCGATGCAGCGGAATGGTGGTATACACGCCCTCGACGATAAACATCTCCAATGCCCGTGCCATGCGCGAAACCGCCTCGCTGCGGTCCTTGCCGCGCACGATCAGCTTGGCAATCAGCGAATCGTAATACGGCGGAATCACGCCCTCGGCGTACGCTGCCGTATCCACGCGCACTCCGGTTCCTCCCGGTGGATGGAACGCGGTAATCTTCCCTGCCGAAGGCGTGAACTTCTCCGGATGCTCAGCATTGATGCGGCATTCGATGGCGTGTCCGCGGTGGACGATCGGCCCCTGCAGCACATCCCGCATGTGTGCTCCGGCCGCAATCATGATCTGGCTCTTCACCAGATCGACATCCGTCACCATTTCCGTCACCGGGTGTTCGACCTGGATGCGGGTGTTCATTTCGATGAAATGGAGGCGTCGGTCCTGGTCCATCAGAAACTCAATCGTGCCCGCGTTGCTGTATCCGATCTCCGCCAGCGACTTGCAGAGCACGGCCCCGATCTCATCGCGCAGTTGGGGCGTGACCTGTGTAGAAGGTGATTCTTCGAGCAGCTTCTGGTGCCTCCGCTGGATGGAACATTCGCGCTCGCCCAGGCTGACCACGTTGCCGTGCTCATCGGCTAAGACTTGAAATTCGATGTGCCGGGGATGCTCGACGTACTTCTCCATGTACAGATCGCCGTTTCCGAAGGCACCCGCAGCCTCGGCCTGCGCCGCCCTGAACAGCCCAGGCAGTTCCTCTTCGTTGCGGACGATGCGCATGCCCCGCCCGCCGCCTCCGGCCGAGGCCTTGACGATCACTGGAAAGCCGACTTGCCGCGCCCACTCGATCGCCTCGCCATCGGAAGCGATAATACCGTCCGAGCCGGGCAGAATCGGCACTCCTGCTCTCTTCATCGCGGCGCGAGCCTTTTCCTTCTCGCCCATCAGCCGCGTGACTTCGGGCCGCGGCCCAATAAACTTGATCCCGCTGGTCTCGCACACTTCGGCAAAGTTGGCGTTTTCCGCGAGCAATCCGTAGCCCGGATGCACCGCCTCGACATTGGCGATCTCGGCCGCGCTGATGACCGCTGGAATGTTCAGGTAGCTGAGCGCGAGTTGCGGCGGCCCGATGCAGATCGCCTCATCGGCAAAGCGGACGTGCAGCGAGTTACGGTCGGCCTCGCTGTAGATGGCGACCGTGCGGATACCAAGTTCCTTGCACGCGCAAATCACGCGCAGTGCAATCTCTCCGCGGTTGGCAATCAGGATCTTTTTGAACATGAGGAAAAAACCACGAGCTATGAGCTTTGAGCTACGAGATCAAGGCTCACAGCTCGCGGCTCGTAGCTTCGAACACAAAAAGGCGCGGCTCGGCGCACCCCAGCAGGAAATCCCGGATTCACTTCTTCGGCCGGATCACGAACAATTCCTGGCCATATTCGATTGGCTGGCCGTTGACCGCCAGCTTCTTGACGATCTCGCCGGCAAAATCCGACTCAATCTCGTTCAGCAGCTTCATCGCCTCAACGATGCAGAGCACTTGCCCCACTTCCACCATGTCCCCGGGCTTCACGAACGGAGGAGCGCCCGGCGAAGGAGCTTCGTAGAACGTCCCAACGATGGGAGACTTCACCATGTGAAGCCCCTCTTCGGGCGCGGCCGGCGGAGCGACTGCGGCTGCGGGAGTGGCTACGGCACCCAATTCCGGCGCGGCCGCTGGCGCGGGTGGCACCGCATAAAAGCGCGGCTCTGCCTGGGAGTGGACAAACGTATGCTCCCCGGCGCGCTTGATCCGGACCTTGACATCGCCGCGCTCCAATTCGAACTCGGCAATGTCCTTTTCGATTAGAAACTCGATGAGTTCTTTCAGCTCTTTTTGATTCATTCGTGTAGGGTGGGACCCTTCGCCTACCTCTCGCGAGCCGAGTTCTGGCTCACGCGAAGAAGCCGGGCTTGGATCGTGCCCGGCTGAAGTTTAAGAAGACTAGACTGCCAGAAAATCCTTGCTCGTCGGCGTCATCACTTCACAACCGCCGGCGGTAACCGCTACCATGTCCTCGATCCTCACGCCCCATTTGCCGGGGAAGTATACTCCCGGCTCGATCGTGATGACCATACCGGGCTGCAGAATCTCCCGCTGTCCGTTCGCGACTCGCGGGATTTCGTGAATCTCGAGCCCGACTCCGTGCCCAGTCGAATGTGTAAAATAGCGCGCTAACCCGGCTTTACGCAATACCTTACGGGCAGCAGCATCGACCTCGCCGACCGGAATGCCAGGTCTTACGGCAGCGATCCCTGCCTGCTGCGCCTCTCGGACCGCCTCATACGCCTCGCGGGCGTCCTTGGGAACAGGCCCTACCCACACGGTACGCGTCTGGTCGGAACAATAACCTGAAAGTATAACACCGAAGTCGCAGACCACGAACCCTCCGCGTGCAATCGTCTGATCAGAAGCGCGCCCGTGGGGCAGCGCGGACCTCGCGCCTGAGGCGATAATGGTCGGGAACGACATCTCCTCCGCCCCTCCCCGGCGAGCAGCCAACTCCATCTCCGCGGCGACCTCGGTTTCTTTCACTCCTGGGCCGATGACTTCGACGGCCCGGTCAAACAACTTCGCGCCCAAGGCCACAGCGGAACGGATTCGCTGCAACTCATCCGCATCCTTGATCATGCGCGCCCGCTCGACCATGAAAGGCGCGTCCTTCAACCGGATTCCCGCGGGCGTTACCTGCGTCAGGCGCTTCTTTTCAGCGATCGTGAAATGCTCGGCCTCGAGGCCGATGGTCCATCCCCGGGCCCGCTTGCGCCGCGCCTTGAGGAACTCGCCCAGAGCGGTCAGCACAGCTTTCGTCGCGATCACTACCTTCGCATCTTTCACCTCTTCATGCGCCTGCGTGTCATAGCGGACATCGGTGAAGAACACGCTGCCGGCCTCTTCGACAAGCAGCAGGCCGGCGCTGCCGGTAAAACCGCAGAGGTATCGGATGTTGGGAAGATGGTTGATGAGCAGGGCATCGAACCGGGTGGTGGCAAGGTGTTCCCGCAGTTTCTTTTGGCGCGCCGGGAAGTTCATTGCTGGTGAGTTTATCAGGGGGGAGGAAGCTCCGAGTGCTCCCAAAAACAAAACCGCCGTCCTGACAGGTTCTTCAGGACGGCGGCTTCAATCTTCGAACTACGCTGCGCTGCTATGTCTGAATGATTCGCGGCGTGATGAAGAAAATCAGCTCCTGGTTCGAGGTGTTGACCTGGGTATGCTTGAAGAGGTTGCCCAGGTAGGGCAGGTTGCCGAGCAGCGGAACTTGCGTGATGTTGATCGAGTTCTGCGTCTGGATGACGCCGCCGATCACCACCGTGCCGCCATCGGTCACCAGCACCTGCGTTGTGGCCTGCTGCGTGATCAGTTCCGGGTTGCCCTGTACTTCCTGACCGAAGTTCGGCGTGGTGTTTTCCACGTCCACGTTCAGGAAGATGGTGTTCTCCGACGTGATCTGCGGAGTCACCGTCAATCGCAGGAACGCGTCGACGTAGGTAACGGTCGGAGGACCACCCAACTGCGCCTGCGTCACGATCGGCACGCGCACGCCCTGCTTGACCAGCGCTTGAATGTTGTTCTGGGTTACGACTCGCGGACGAGAAAGCACTTTGAGCAAGCCGCGCGACTCGGCCATCGACAGGACAGCGTCAATCCGCACGGTGTTGCTGGCATTGATGAAGGTCAGACCGCTCGAAGGCGATGTGACCCCCAAGTTCGAGAATAAGGGAATCGACGATCCGGTGGAGGCGCCGCCGGTTCCCGGTACCGTGATGTAGCCAGGAGTCAGGCCGTTGACGGTGGTCGGAGAGCTACCCGCGCCGGCGTTGCCGCCGATTGCGCTGGCACCATTGCCCCAGCCAAAGCCCAGCTGTGTGCCGATATCGCGGGCAAACTGCCGGGTCGCCGCCACTACTCGAGCTTCGATCTCAACTTCCTGCGTCTTGCGGTCCAGTTGCGTCAGCAGGCGGTCGATGGTTGGAATCGTCTTCGGAATGTCGTTGATGATCACGGCGTTGGTGCGGTCATCCGCCACCACATCACCGCGCTGCGAGAGGAATTTCTTTACCGTGACGATGACGTCTTTCGCCTTGGCATAGCTCAGGAAGCGCGTGACCGAGACCTTTTCGACGGCCAGCGATTCGGATTCGATTTGCGCCCGGCGAGCGTCGGCTTCATGCTTCAGAGTTTCTACCGTGGCGATGCGCAGGACGTTGCCTTCCAGTTCGCGCGCCAGGTCGTTGTTCTTGAGCACGATGTCGAGCGCCTGATCCCACGGCACGTCATCGAGCACCACAGTCAGCGTTCCGTGCACGTTAGGATCGAGCACGACGTTCAGACCGCTGATTTCGTGGATGAGGCGGAAGAAGTCCTTCAGGTCGACGTCTTTCAGGTTGACCGAGATCGGCTCACCCGTATACTTCGGCCCGGTGGAAGCGGGTTGCTGTCCGGCTTGAGCTTTTTGCTCCGCCGCCAGGTTCACCGCGGGAGTAATCCCCGTCGAACTCTGAGCCTGGGCTGCATGGGCACTCACCGGAAGCAGTTCCGCGGCAGTCTTGTCAGAAAACCGCGCGGCCGCTTCCTGGGAGCGAACCGTAGGCTCGGCGTCGTCTTTCTTCACGTCGCTCGCAACCTGGTTCTTTGCCTGGTAGGAAGGCTCGACAAATACAAAGTCCGTGGGCTTGGAGTCCGTGGCCTTAGCCACCGGCGCCGAGGGCGACGATGCCGGGCTGGCCGAAACTGGCGAGCTGGCGGCAACCGTCTTGATCTGTGCTTCCGGGGCGGCCTTGGCCACCGCGTTGGCGTGCAGGGTCAGCACCAATTTCCCTGCGGGGCCCGGCGTCAACTCGTAAGCGCAAGCCTTGTCGAGGTCGACAACGATGCGTGTGGTCGGGTGTGCCTGGCCGTCCATGCCAATGCGCACGCCCTTGACCCCAGCCGCGCCCACCGCGATGCGGGTCTTTCCGGTCGCCATAACGGTTTCCGGCAGGTCCACCACCACGCGAGCGGGCGAGTCCAGAGTGCTGAGCTTCGGCGTCAGTGTGCCGTGGGAGCTCATCTCGACCCGGATGTCGTCCGTGCTCCGGACTACGTTGACTCGATCGAGCTGGTTCGGGGTCTGCGCCACCGCAGCCACCGTCAAGGCCAGCGCCGATACGAACATTGTCAATTGTTGCTTTCGCATTTCGCCTCTCCCCACCCGCGGGCCTGGCCCGCGTGTCCTTCCGCAACTTGATTTCGGCGTTCCCGGTTTCCGGTTGCGCCGCCCTGCACTAAACCGCCGGTGTAAAGATTCTCTTCACTATTTCGCGCGTGAACGGCTTGCCCAGCTTGTCCTGAATCGTTTCCTGGAACACCACCGAATCACCCGTGATCTTCACTACGTAGCCGTTGAACACGGGATCGTTCTCCCGCAAAAAATAAGCCTTGTTCAGGTTGTTGGTGACCACCGCGATGAAGCCCGTGTCAGACTTCACAACGCCCCGCAGATTGATTGCGCCAATCTCCAGGCACTTCTTTCCGGTCGAACAACCGGAGCCGTTCGTCTGCACGACGGGGCTGAAGAACGGATCGCGTTTCCCATTCATCGCCCACTTCTTCTCTTCCGGCTTGGGCGCCTTGGGTGCGGTCGCAGTCTGGGTCGCAGCCGTAGGCGCGCTCACCGCTGGAGCCGTGGTCTTTGCCGGCGCAGCGGTCTTTGCCGTAACCGGTGCAGCCTGCTTGGCGGGCTGTTTCGGGTCGGCCTTCGAGGCTTGAGCAGCAGGCTTCGTAGCGGGCTCCTTCACAGCGGCCACCTTCGTCATTGCCGGGGCCGGTTTCGCTGCAGCCTGCGACTGGGTCGCTGGCGCAGAAGCCTTTACTGGAGCAGCCTTGGCGGGTGCTGGAACATTCTTAGCAACGCTCGGCGCGGCTCCCTGCGAATGCAGAGTCAGGACTACTTTCCCGGCAGCTCCCGGAGTCAACTCATAAGACAAGGGCTGCGTGAGATCCACCACGACGCTGGTCGTTGGAGGAGTCTTGCCGTCCATGCCAATGCGCACGCCCTTTACTCCGGCAGTGCCCACGGGAATCTTGTTCTGGGCGGTAGCCACCACCGTCTCCGGCAGTTCGACGAGGAGTCGGTCCGGCGAAGTCAGTTTGGTCACCTGGGGCGTCACCGCCTGGGTGGAACTGATTTCGATCTGGAGACCGCCCGCCGCGGGAACCACATTGACCCGCTGGAGCTGGTTGTGCGACGAGGATGCCGGTTTCGCGGCGACCGCCGCGGATTTCGCCGCGGAAGCCGGAGCGCCCGATTTCGGCTTGGCTGCCGCCGGAACTGTGGCGGCCTTCGGAGCCGGGTTGGCCTGCGTCTGCTGCAGCGTTTTTGCTGTGCTGCGAGCGTTGTCGATGGCGTCCGGGCTCTGAGCCCATGCCGCGCCCGCCATCATTGCCATTGCCAAAATGCCTGTCGTTAACTGGATCGTCAGCTTCATAGCCATCCCTACTTCGCCGCAGGCATTCCCGGTTTCGTCCCGGCGCCTGCCGCTGAAGGTTGTAGATCGTGACTGAAGTATGTGGTCGCGGTAAAAGTCGCGATGATGCTTTCGTTGGGCGCGTACTGGTACGTATGCTTGGCTTTCGCCGCGCTCGGATTCTTTGTCGTCGCCACCAGCAATCCGCTGATGTTGACAATCCGCTCCAGCTTGCTGACCCGGTCAAAGAAATTCAGCGTCGAATAGTACGGACCGTCCAGTTCGATGTCGAAGGGCACTTCGGTGTAGTACTGTTGCGCCCTCGTATCCTTCGCCATGTAGCGCCGCAGTTCTACGCCCGCCTTCTGGGCCTCTGCGTCGAGCATGGTGATGAAACCATCGACCTGCTTGTCATCGGGAACGATGCGCTGCTCGATTTCCAGCTGCTGTTTGAGTTCGGCCAGCTGCTGCTCAATCTGCTTCAGCTTGGGCCGGTAGGACTCGAGTTCGTTGTTTTCCCGAATCTTGTCTTCGAGGGCATGTTGCGCGGCCACGTTGTGGTCGTTCTGGGCTTTGAACAACGTGAAATACAGCGCTGCCGTCACCACAACTCCCCCAACCACCACGGTTGCCCACTGCTTAATGCCCGACATTTCGCTAAAATTCGCCATAGGTCCGCCTTTACGACTTTCCCTTCTCGCAAGTCAGCGTGAACTGGAATGCCTGCATGTCCTTGATCGTGTCGTCCTGAAAGGTTTCCTTGATCTCGACGGTCCTGAAGAAGCCGGTCTTCTGCAGGTTCGCGATCAGATTGGCGACTGCATCCGTGCTCAGCGCCGTTCCTTCCAGGTTCACACTCGGCCCTGAATCGTCCATCTTGCTGAGCCACACCGCTTCGGTGTTGTTGACGGTCTCGCCCAGCATCGCCATCAGGTTGACCGGACCACCATTCTGTGCCGCGCGCAGCCCGTCGATCACATCCACGCGCCGCTTATAGTTGTTAGCCTGCGTCTGGCGCTCCAGAAAGCGCGCCTTCACGTCGGCCAGCTCGCGGTTCTTCTGCTCGGCGACCTTCATGTGCACTTCGATCGCCTTCGCCTGATGGTCCAGCCGGTACCAGTAGCCCAGGTTGAACAACCCAGCTACCACCAACACCGCCAGGACTTTCAGTTTGGGCGAGCCCATGTCGCCCATTTCCATCGTGGGCATTGACGGTCCGCCGCCACCGCGCTTGCTCTTCCCCTTGGAATTTTCCAGCAGGTTGATTTTGATCATAGGGATTCAAAGCTCCTCAGGGCCAAGCCCACAGCGACTGCCATCTGGCCGGGATTCTGTTCCACCAGCTCGGCTCCGTGTCCTTCGACCGGAGGCGTGACCCGCTGAAACGGATTCAGCAGTTCCACCGGCATCGAGAACTCCTGCCGCAACGCTTCGACCAGGCCGGGCACCTTCGAGGAACCGCCCGCCAGGTAGATCTTTTCGATGTGCTCGCCGGCCGCGCTGGCCCGGAAGAAATCGAACGTCTTCTGAATTTCCAACACGATGATCTCGGTGACCTGCTGCAGGATCGGGTGCTTCGCGTCCTCGCTCACCGTGCCCACCTTGTTGCCCAGCTTCAGCGACTCAGCGTCTTCAAAGCTCAAATCCAGTTCCTTCTGCAACGAGTCGGTGTACTGATGGCCGCCCACGCTGACGTCGCGCGGGAACAGGGGCGTCGTGCCCTTCACGATGTTGATGTTCATCACGCTCGCGCCCAGGTTCAAAAGCGCGACCACCTGGCCCGGCGCCGGCTGGTAGTTGTACTCGTAGCAGTTCTGCAACGCCAGCGCGTCAATGTCGACGATAGCCGGGGTGCGCCCTGACATCGAGAGTACGTTGGTGTAGTTCAGAATCTTGTCCTTCTTGACTGCGACGAGAAGAACGTCCATCTGCGGACTGCCCACTTCGTCGGAAAGAATCTGGTAGTCCAGGCTGACGTCGGCCAGATCGAAGGGAATGTGCTGCGCCGCTTCCTTTTCGATGGTCTCGGCCAGTTCCTGGTCGCTCATCGAGGGCAGCGAGATCTTTTTCACGATCACCGAGTGACCGCTGACCGCGGTGGCCACGGCCTTGGTCTTGATCTCGTTGTCGAGGAACAGTTTCGAAATCGCGCTCGAAACCGTGCCCGAGTCCACGATCATCGAATCGACCACGATGTCGGAAGACAGCGGCTCCAGTCCGAGGTGCGCCACTTCAATCTGCCCACCCTTTTTCTTCAGCTCGACTGCCTTGATGCTTGAAGAGCCTACATCCAGGCCAACAATGGACTTCGATCCCAATCCAAACATGTGCCCACCTTTTGTGTGGCGCGGGCACTGTTGCCCGCGACGTTTTTGTCTAACTTGCTTGCCTAAATCTGTCCGGCAGCTTTTCCTGCCGCCCGTGGTTTGCGTTTCGCCTGCGGTTCCATCTCGCTCGACTTCTCTTCCATCCACTGGTCCAAACGCGATTTCTTGAAGCGCCAGCGGTTGCCTAACTTGAATGCGGGAATCTTCTGCTCGCCTACGTACTTGTAAAGCGTGTCCGGACTCACGCCCAGATACTGCGACGCTTGCCGGATGTTCATCACTTCTCGCGAGTCAGCCATGGTTCCCTTTACCTTTTCCGCTGCGTGCTGCCCGATCCGGCTCCCCGGGCCTGCGGGCTTTCCTTCCGAACAATGCCTCACCCTCAATATCGGCTCAGAGGGCTTTCGGTGTTCCGAGCATATCTCAACCCTGAAAAACCCCGGCTCGAAGCGAATCTCCGCGTTTCTTTGGGTTTTTGGCCTGTTTCTTGGAATTCGGTGATAGGGGCGCCTAGCGATCAAACCACATATTGTGGATTTCGGCCGTTAAGATACTATTAGAGGTGGTTCTCGTGCAGAAGGTACCCGGTCACTTGCGGACCGGTAACTGAAGTACTAGGCACGGTACGGAGGTACTATATCGCTCGCTCAAAGTGCTGTATTCGCAGGGCCTTAATCGAGAAGAGGTAAAGTTACCGCGCATACAATTCCATTTGACTGCCTACTTCCCCGCATCATTTACCGTGCGATCGCGATGCAACTGGCGCGGTTTCACGGACGCGACAAACTCTACTGAACGTCCGACACCTTGCCATTCACAAACGTCACCTTCAGATCTTTGTACACATAGATCTGTTTGGACCCGAGATTCACGATCTTGTCGGGCTTGCCCAGCGCGGCCTGCACTTGGTCAGTACTCTGCCCCTTTTCGATGGTCTGCGGTTCGGCCTGCTGTTGCTGCTGGGGCGGCGCCTGTTGTTGTGCCTGCTGCTGACCGCCTTGATCCCCTTGCTGCTGTCCCTGATCCTGCTGCGTGTCTTCGGTGATCGAGAGCAATTGTCCAATCGTATCCTCGACGTCACCTGCGCTCGCCTTTGCCAATGATCCCTTGGGGAACTGGAAAACAACCTTCGCCTTGTTGTACGTGGGAGGGTCCGTCTTGTTGCAGGTATCGCACGCGACAATCGTCATGGAGACGTCGTCCTTGTTCACATCGACTTCGATTTTCGACGGATACACTTTGTCGCCCGCAGCGAACAAGTGTGTGGTCTGCTCCTTCCCAAATTTCTTCATGCCGAAGCCGATGCCCTTCGTCAAAAGGGCATTGGGAGCGTGCACGGTGCCACCTTCGTACTTCGTGGAAAGAATGCTCGAGTCGGAATAGGGCACGCCCAGAATTCCGCCCTTCTTAATCTCCAGCAGTATTCCCGCATCGACCACCGAGTATCCGCTCGTGTCCGATCCCATCTTCACTACCTTGTACTGCGCTGTCAGCTGCTCCTGCAGCGTCGGCGCCTGGGCGTGAGCTAGCACAGCCGTCATCAGAACCAAAGCGAACGCCGGAAAAAGAACCTTGAACCTCGTCGACATCACGAAACCCTCCTGCAGCTCTCTCTGAAATGTGATCGCATCGATATTGCGAGAATCGTTAAGAGTTGACGAAGGGAGCATCGCGGAACGGCGACGCTCCCCTCTGTAGCTCGCGCGCATTTACTGCGCGCCGCCACCACCCGAAGAACCCGCCTCCTGCTTGACTTCCGTCTCAGTTTGGTCGGCCGCCGTTTGCTGGTCCTGCAGCGTCTTCTCCACATTCTTGTCCGGCGGAGGCGCGGGGACATCTCCCTCCGACGTCGAAGTATCCGGCGCCTTCGGCAGTCCTCCCGTACCCTGCTTCTTGGCCAGTTCACCCATCCCGTCTTTCAGTTGCTCGCGGAATTGGTTGTACATTTCCTGCAGATCGTCCGTGGAGACCGGTCCTTCTTTGCCTACGGCGCAATCCTGTTTCGTGCTGCCGACGACTTTCACATTCACGTTTCCGTCGCCATCCGGAGTTTCCGTGGTCCGCGAAATCACGTCTCCCTGAGAAAGCGGACATTCTTCCCCGTCTGCCACCAGCGTCATATCCGAGGAAATCACGAACACTTTGAACTTGGGATCCAGAGCCGGCGGTGCTTCATTGGAATTCGCCGGTGCGGCGCCGGAAGATGTACTCTTCGGTTTCGCGGCTTCAGCCTGTTCCGCGGCTAGCGTCAGTTTCACCTCGTCGGCGATCTGCTCCTTGACTTCGGGACTGAGCTTCGCCGTTTCTGCCGGTGCGCCCATGGGACCGAGACTGGCCCATAGCATTCCGTCGCCTGCATCGGGGCGGAGCCAGGCATTATTCTGCGCTTCGTAGGCAGCCTGCAGACTGGCAGAGATCATGAAATCAGTCAGCCAGAAAGCGGCGGAAGGATATACCGGGTACGGTTGGTAATAGGCGGGACCATAGTAGCCGTACCATGGCGCTCCTCCCCATCCCCATGCGTACGGGGCTGGAGCCGGCCACGGGTTATAAGCCCAGCCGTAATACACCGGATGGTAGTAATACGCAGGGTAATAGCCGTAGTACGGGCGTCCGCCATAGTAGTAGCCGCGATAGACACCGCTGCGATAAGCCCCGTGATAATAGTACGTGCGCGAATAGTAAGAGTGGCCACCACGCGTCACATAAGCGCGCTGCACGTAACCACCATGGCGCCCCGTGGTCACGACGCGAGCACCGTTATGCGTGCTGACAACCGTACGCCCACCGTGCATTCCATGCTGAATCTGCATTCCATTCCGGTTGACGGAGCGGATTTGGCCGTTCGGACGAATATTCGCCGACCCGCCACCTTTTAGTGAAACCTGTCGACCAGGAGCCGTATGGCTCATCGCAGTTTTGTTCGAGGGAGCGCCATTGGGGTGGCTGTTGTTTGTTGCGCCCGGTTTACCTGCCGTATTTGTGGTTCCCGGGTGTCCATTCGTGCTCGTGTTGGGGCGACTGTTCGCGCTGGTGCCTGATCGGCCATTCGTTGTCGTGCTCGGGTGGCCGTTCGTCGTCGTACCCGTGTGGGTCGTGTTGCTGCTTGCAGGCCGTCCCTGTGCTCCCGTGCTCGGATGGCTGCTCGGGCTATTCGTATGGGTCGGCGCCGAGGTGTGGGCCGGCGCGCTGGCGTGCGGTGCGGGGGCGCTCGGCTTCGGAGCAGGAGCGCTTGATGTTTTTTTCTGGCCCCAGGCAAGGGCCGGAACCGTCATCACGAGCAGGCAAAGAACTGATACGCGCAGGGCACTTCCATTCCATCTGAAGTTCATCAGGCACTCCTCAAGTTGATAGTCTTATCCCACGGCTGACGGACAAACGCGCATCGCTAGTCCGTGGACGAGCTACGTTCGGAATCAGTTTTCTGGGGCCCTGGGGGAGTAGACCGGCAAGATGCAAGCGAGGCACATCGGAACTGTCTGCTGGCACCGTTGCGGCGGAGCAACGTTACCAAAACGCAGCGTGAGGCGCAATCGTTTTCTGGAATTTCTCCCTCGTCCTCACAACCGGCTTCCGCTGCTGTAATCTATTTCGTCAATCCGGAGGAACACTTTGCGCTATCTCGATCGCTTGCAGCC
>CAVPVE010000035.1:0-52609 GCA_963709025.1 uncultured Acidobacteriaceae bacterium | reverse complement strand
GAATCGCGGCCAGCGCACTCGAGGCTGCCTCGGTGCTCGCCGCTGCAACGCCGACGAAGTTGCCATCATGGACTACGGTGGCGCCCATCTGCTCTGCCTTTTGAGTGTCGACCGAAGTCAGCGTCGCGTTGAAAGCTGTTGGCCGCAACACCTTGCCGTAGAGCATGTCGGGCAGCTTCTGGTCTGACGGATAGCGGTGCTTGCCCGTGACGAAATCACGGCCTTCGACTTTCAGTGCTGATTGCCCCGCCACTTTCCAGTTCGCTGCCGGAATCAGAGGAGTCTCGGCAGTGACGGTCTGGGTCAACTGCTGGCCTTTCATAAGAGCCGCGTATTCCACCGATCGTTTGCTCTGGGGATCGGAGATCTTGCCATCGGCAGCGATCAGGTGCTGACGATCCGTCTGCCACTGCGCTGCCGCCAGGCCGATTAGCATTTCACGCGCCGCCGCAGCGACTTTTCGCAGTTGCAGGTTCATGGTCGGAGTCGTGCGGCTGCCGAATGTGCCCATGTCAAACGGCGTGAGTTGAGTGTCGCCCATCACCATTTCGATTTGTTCGATGGGTACGTGAAGTTCTTCTGAGACCGCCTGGCTTAGAGAGGTGCGGATATTCTGGCCCATCTCGGCTTTCCCGGTGTAGACGGTGACTTTGCCGTTTTCGCCGATGTGAAGCCATGCGTCAATCTCTTTGGGAAGGGAATCGCCGCGCCGCCTTCCGCCGCCCGATTCCTGCGCGACCACAGCTGATTTCAAGATCGAAACCACCAGAAGCCCCGCGCCGAGAAACTTGAAAAACTCCCGCCGGTCGAGATCGAAGCGATACGGAGCCGCCGCGCTGAGTTCGTAACGTTCGGGTTCCCATGGAAGGTGTGCGTGAGTTTTCGCGATCATCGGCTCGCTCCCTTCGCGGCTGAGGATGCCGTCCCGGACTTTGCCGCCTTCTGAATGGCGTTCACGATCCGCGGATATGTGCCGCAGCGGCAAACGTTGCCGTCCATGAATTGGACGATCTCGCTCTCGCTCGGCGACGCATTGCGCTGCAGCAGCGCAACTGCCGACATAATCATCCCGGACGTGCAGTACCCGCATTGCATTGCGTCGGCTTCAAGGAACGCCGCCTGCACCGGATGCAATCGCTCGCCGCTTGCGAGCCCTTCAATAGTTGTGATCTGCTTCGCGGAAACGTTGACGACCTTAGTGATGCACGACCGCTGCGCCTTCCCGTCAATCAGGACGGTGCAGGCGCCACATTGGCCCTCTCCGCATCCGTATTTGCTTCCGGTCAAATCGAGTTGCTCGCGCAATGCGCTCAGCAAGCTGGTTTGTGGGTCGGCGTCAACCGTGTAAGGTTTTCCGTTAACCGTGAGACGAATGGTAGCCATTTCTAAGCTCCCTAATCGTGGAGTACGGGTAGAGTTGTGAGCGGAGGTCCTTTACAAAATCATATACCCAGCGGGACAGCGGTTGAAGGCCCCAGCAAAACACGCGAGGAAACAAACCGGGCAGAACCGGAATGATCTTCCGGTTCCGCCCGGCGAAGGAATTGTGACGAAGGCTTCCTCCGAGTTCTCCTTCTCCGCTAGGACTTGATGGTTTTCGAAGCCGCGTCCCAGGTGACAGGCTTCTGGCGGAAATACGATTCGTTCGCCATGTGGCAGGCAATGGCGGCGTTATTGCCGAAGACCACATCCTCCGTGACCGGCTTTGCGCGATTTGACCGACTGGAAGAAAACGTTCAAGTGCGGACGCATGTCGTCCCAGTCGTGTCCTTTGTAGACGGTATCTTCGTGCAGAGGTTCTTTGCCGAGCGGCGGGTCATGCTCGGCGTGCCATTCCTTCATATACTCTTCCCGCATTTTCGCCGGGAAGCTGAAGCTGTAGTAGCTGGGATCGGTGTCCACGCCCGATTGCGAAGAGTGCCGCAACTCGAACTCACCGGCATCGAGAAGCCCCTTCGGCCCCATGAACCGCGCCAGTTCTGGCGTTTCGCAGCCCAAGTCGAGACGCACGTAAACCGGAATGCCGTGATAATCGAAGAGGACGGTGTGGAAATCGGGCATGTCGCGTCCGTCTTTGAAGCGGAAGATGCCACCCATCGCCGTCGCCGACTTCGGTATTTCATTCCATCCCAGAGTTACGAGCATGCCGCTGATCAGGTGGACCATCAAGTCTCCCGCCACGCCGGTACCATAGGCGCGCCAACAGCGCCATCGCGCGAAATGCAGGTTGTTGAACGGAATCTTCGGAGCATCGTTGAGCCATGTATCCCAGTCCAGGGTTTGCGGAGAAAGATCGGTCGGAGGCGGATACTCCCACGCACCAGTCGGATCGTTTCTTCCCAGCGTGAGTTCCACCATCTCGATATCGCCGATGGCCCCGCCTTTGTAGAGCTCATTGGCTTTGGCGCAGAGTACCGAACTGACGCGCTGCGAGCCGATCTGCACGATGCGATTGTTCTTTTGCGCAGCCTCGACCATCGCCAATCCGTCGGCTACATTGTGCGACATCGGCTTCTCGCAGTAGATGTCTTTGCCTGCGTTACAGGCGTCGACCACGACGCGTCGGTGCCAGTGATCCGGTACCGCAGCCACGATGCAGTCGATATCTTTGCGGTCAAGCAATTCCTGGTAGTGGCGCGTGGTCGGCAGGCTTGTGTTGCCGGTGATTTCTTTCGCCAGCGTATGCCGTCCGTCATACAAATCAGCGGCACCGACGCACTCTATGCCAGGAATCGTAATGGCCCCACCCAATAAGCCTGAACCCTGCATGCCGATGCCAATCATGCCAAAGCGAACCCGATCGCTCGGCGCCACCGCGCGCGGGAATGGTTGAGCGTTGAGGAAAACCGTCTTCGATGCCAGCACGCCACCCGCGGTGGCAACACTGCCTTGCAAGAATGCGCGTCGCGAAAGAATACGTTTCATGCGAATCCCTCCGAATAATTTGACTTCGACCTGCTCCTGCGATCCGTTACTTTTTCAGCGGCTTGATCGCTACTTCCTTGAAAAACACGATGTCATTGTCGCTGTGATTCTGCAAACCCATGTATCCGAAATCCGGCCGTGGGCCACGCTGCGGTTCGAAATCAAACTTCCGCTCCGGAACCGGATCTCCATCTTTGTAATCCGTTACCTTCACACCATTCAGAACGACGATTGTGCGCGAACCGTCGAGCGTGATGTCCATCGTGTTCCACTCCGGGCCGGGCTTCCACGCCTTCGCCAACGGCTTGGTGAGCGAGTAAAGCATACCTGTGGAATGGTATTCGTCCTCTTTTGAGGTCTCGGGATGGTTGTCGATCTGCACTTCGAATCCGTAGTTCACCGGCATCCATTCTTCGCGGGGCTCAATGGGAATGCGGATGAACACGCCGGAGTTGTCATTCTCGTCGCGCATCTTATAGACGACATGGATCTCGCAATTGCCAATCGTCCCGGCGGTCCAGTAAAGCAGGCCCATGCCGCCGTGGGTGCGGATCAGTCCGTCTTCCACGGTGTCGCCGCCTGGACCGACGTGCTTCCATCCGTTCAAATCTTTGCCATTGAAAAGCTGTTGCCACTTGTCGGGATCGCCTTTGCAAACGTTCTGATTCTCATCGGCGGCGAAGGCGCATGTGACCAGACCGGCGAGCACAAAAATGCAGACAGTAAATCGTTTCAGCATGGGGAATCTCCTGAGATTTCTCAGCTAGCTTGTTGAGACAGACCACCATACTCGCACCCACGTCCGGAATCAATCGGGAGAGAGCAACATTTTCAGTTTTGAGCACAAAGAAAGAGGCGCCTCATCCCGAGGATGAGACGCCAGAATCGGAAAGCGGGCGGTGGTTTTGACTCTAGTCCATTTCGCGCACGAACCCTTCTCGGCCAAGCATGCCCGCCCCGGCTCCCGAACTGCCCTCAGCGTCGCGCTTCTTCTGCCACTCGGCTTCAGTGAGTACGGAAATCGTCTCCGCTTTCTTCTTCTTCAAGGCCGCATTGATGCCGGGGAGTTCCTTCTGCGTCAGTTTCTGGAAGTCGGCGATCACGTCTTCCAGTTCGTGCGCCAGAGACTCCGCGCGGGCCGCCTGGTAGTCAGCTGGACGGCCCTCATAACCATTCACCGTGCCATAGAGCTGTCCAAGAAGTTCGCGGATGCGTTCTTCTCCAGTGATCATACCGCCTTCCTTCGTGGCGACGATCTTGCCCCGAAGTTCGTCGCACTTAGCGGCCAGATCCTGCAGTTGCTTGCGCAATGGATCCTTCTCCGGCAGTTTCGCAGCCCTCTCGTTGGCGGCATTCCGAACCACTTCGATCGCTTCGACTGCGTAGGTCATGTGTTCGATGGTGTGGTAGACCTTCATCGTCAAATCGAACTGGGCCTTGCGATCCTCCAGCGAATATTTCGCCCGCGGATCGAGCACCACATTCAACTGCTCGGTATAAACGTTGTCGCCTTTCGTCATTTTTACGGTGTACGTGCCCGGCAGCACGCGCGGACCTTGCGCCGCCTCAAACAGCGCCGTCGCCGCTGGCGGCACCGCCGGCGCCTTTACCCGCATCGACCAGTTGGCGCGGTTCAATCCCCGGTGCTTACTGCCTGCCACGGTGTCGACCTGCTTACCATTTTGATCGAGAATCTCAATCTTCAGATCGCCAAAGATGTGCCGGCTCTTCTGGTAGTAGGTGATCTGCGCCTCGCTGGGCCGGTTGCGGCCAGTGAAGCTTTCATCTCCTTCGGGCCAACCGCCGAACGCGTCGAAGTACTGCACCGCCTTGTTCGGAATCAGCGCCGCTTCCTTCGACATGAGTTCCGGAGTCAATGCTCGCAGAGCCGAAATGTCGTCGATGATCCAGATGCCGCGGCCATGCGTGGCCAGCACCAGGTCGCTCTCTCGCGCCTGTACGGCGATGTCGTCCACGGCAACGGCAGGGAAGTTGCTCCCCTTGTATTGCGCCCAATGCTGGCCGCCATCGACCGAGATCCAGAGCCCGAATTCCGTGCCCAGGAACAGCAGATTCGCGTCCACGGAATCTTCCTTGATCACGTGAGCAAACCCGCGTGCGCCACTCTCCTGCGCCGGGAGAGCCGTCCACGTCTTGCCATAGTCGGTAGTCTTGTAAACGTAGGGCTTCATGTCGCCAAAGCTATGTCGATCGAAGGTCGCGTAGGCGGTGGCCTCGTCGAATCGGCTGGCCTCAACCGTCGAGACCCATGAATGTTTTCCCAGGCCCGCGACGTTGCCGACCACGTTGGTCCACGTTTTGCCGCCATCCCGCGTGATCTGCAGGTTGCCATCGTCGGTTCCGACCCAGATGATCTGGCCGTTTTTCGGAGATTCGGAGATCGAATAAATCGTGGTGTGCATTTCCGCCGACGAGTTATCGACCGTCACGCCACCGGATTCTTCCTGCTTCTGCTTCTCCGGATCGTTCGTCGTGAGGTCCGGCGAAATGCGATCCCACGTCTGGCCGTGATCGCGGGAGCGGAACAGGAACTGCGCCCCGATGTAAATCGTCCCTTTCTCGTTGGGGCTCATGTGAATCGGGGTGTTCCAGTTGAAGCGCAGCTTCTTCTCACCATAGTTCGGCAGCGGCTTGAGCCCGCGTATTTCGTGCGTGTAGCGATTTACGCGGCCGAGTTCGCCGCCTTGCGCTTCGGCGTAAATGTAGTTCGGGTCCGAGGGATCTTCGAACATCCAGAAGCCGTCTCCACCGAACATGTTCTCCCACCGCGAATTCGAGACGCCGCCTGGGTAGGACGAATCGCCCACCCACGAACTGTTGTCCTGCAATCCGCCGTACACGTGATACGGATCGGAGTTGTCAGTGCTCACGTGGTAGAACTGCGAAATCGGAAGGTTCATCTGATGCTTCCATCGGTTGCCGCCGTCTTCACTTCGCCAGAGGCCGCCGTCATCGCCGGCAATCACCACGTTCGGATTCTTGGGATTGATCCATACATCGTGAAAGTCGCCGTGCGCGCCGCCCGACACAATGTTGAACGTCTTGCCGCCGTCGGTGCTATACAGCAGGATGAGGTCTGGTTTGAAAATCTTGTTTTCGTCCTTAGGATCGACAATCAGGTTGCCGAAATAAAACGGGCGCCACACCATGTAATTGCTGGCGTCGAGTTTCTTCCAGGTCGCGCCGCTGTCGTCCGAACGATACAGTCCTCGCCCTTTTTCCGCTTCGACGTTGGCGTAGACGACTTGCGGCTTTGAGGGCGCGACCGCGATTGCAGTCCGGCCCCAGGGCTTCGCGGGCAATCCCTTCGCGTTGCTATCAGTGAGTTCGGTCCAGTGGTCGCCGCCATCGGTGGACTTGAACAACCCGCTGCCCGAGGTAGGAACGTTCCCTGACCGAAACGTCCAGCCCTGACGGCGGAAGTCCCACATCGAGGCATAGATCGTGTTGGGTTCCTCACGGCTCATGGCCAACAGGCCGCAACCCGTCGATCCGTTGGCGCCGGCCAGAACTTTCTTCCATGTCTTGCCGCCGTCAGTCGTCTTGTAGACTCCGCGTTCGTCGTTGTCATCCCAGAGATGCCCAGTGGCGCAGATCAGCACATTGTTTCCATTCCCAGGGTCGACCAGAATCTTCGCGATGTGCTCGCTGTCTTTCAGGCCGACGTTCGTCCAGTTCTCGCCGCTATCGGTGGACTTGTAAACGCCATCCCCGACCGAGACGCTGTTGCGCATCCAGGCTTCGCCGCTGCCCACCCAGACCGTTTTCGGGTTCGACGGATCAATGGCCACTGCGCCAATCGACTGCACGCTTTCGCGGTCGAACACAGACTTGTAGGTCGTGCCGCCATTCACCGACTTCCACACGCCGCCGCTGGCAGCTCCCACATAGACGGTGATGCGGCCGTCCTGCTCGATGGCGTCAACCGCCGCAACGCGCCCACTCATCGTCGCCGAGCCGATATTGCGCGCCGGAAGCCCCGACACCGTGGCCGCATCGAACTTATAACCCGTCTGCGAGTAGGCCGCGTTGGCTGGAAGCATGAAAGAGACCACGCAAAGGAACATGCTCAACTTCGCCAGAAGGGGGAAATGATAGCGTCTCGTATTCATCAATTTGTTTCCTCGTTGCGATTCAAGATTTCGCCTACAGCAGTGCACCACGTGGTCTTCATCCAACCGAATCGTTGACCGGAATTAATGAATCCCAACCATCCCGGACTTCTTCTCTTCAGGTTTCAGTGACGCGGGAACGGCAAAGTCGGCGGGATTGATATTCACATTCACTTCAATCTTCTCAACGGTCGTCGTCTGCGCCCCGGGATTCGCCTTGGACCCTTGCGAAATCGAGAATGGAAACATCACGCCAGCCACTGGCTTGTACGATCCCAGCTCCGTCACGCTTTCACGCACCGAGCCGCGGACGAATTCCTGCACTTCCTTGCGAATCTCCAGGAAGGTGTCGGGGTCGAGGTAGTAATAGACGATGTCGCCATTCTTCAGAGTGACTTTCAGGCGCAGTGCGTCATCTCCATCGACCACGTCATGTCCCAGAAACTCCACCGTGTTGCCCTTCTCCTTGTAGTCAACCAGCGGGCCGTCGAAATCGGCGTCCAGCAGCAGGTCCTTCAAGTCGTCTTCACCCATGAACTCGGGATCTTTATGCCCGCCAAAGGGCTGGATCTGCCAGCCGGTCGTGCCGTCGTACGCCGACACGGCGGTCATGCCCTGCAATGTGAAAGTCTCGCGTACCAGGTCCGGGCGCTGGTTTTCCTGTATCGTGGCGGCGGTGAAACCTCCACCGCCGTTGAGCTTGCCCGTAATGCGCACCGAATGGATGGCCTTGATCTTGTCGATGCCACCTTTGGCCTGAATATTTTTGTTGACGAGTTCTTCGGCCGTCTGCGAGAGACAGAAAACACTCAGGCATGAAATTGCCGCCAGCACGATCACTGCGTGACGCATGAGGACTCCTGTTGTGTGGGACTCGGAACTTAGACTCGGGAAACGAGACGAACAGTACTGTACCGGGTAGTAGACGTGCTTGCCAAGCCTTGGTTAGCGGAGATGTGCTTGGAGCGACGGACGCATTCGTCCGCCGCTGGAGACGGGCTGGCGGAACTGTCCGAGTCGCTCGGCGAGAGGTGAGACCAAGCCGTGCTGTGCGTTTGGGATCGCCTACTTCCCGGCTTCGGCGGCGATCTTCTCGATCACGATCGCGGAAGACCCGCCACGCGCGTAGACCTTCCCGCTGGCCGTAACTCTCTGACCGGCGAAAGGCATCAGCTTGTCATTTTGGCCCGCGGAGGGCGTGGTATCGGCGATCGGCCAGTAGATGGTTCCATTGTCCGCCAGGATGACCAGGGGCGATCCGGCTTTCGCGCAGGCCTGAGCGCACTGCGCACTGATGGGCTTCTGCAGACCCTTAGTAAACGCGCAAGCTGAGTCGAGCACATATCCATTGATTGAGACGGACTTGCCGGCGTCGCTGCCTGCGAACAGCAGGGCCGTGAATACGCAGATCGTGATCCCCACAGTGGCTGTTTTTCGGATGCTCATATGTAATTCCTCGCCTCACGAGCGTTTGAATTCCGTTCAGATTCCCACGGTGGGAGCCTAAGGTACCAGACTCGCCCGGAGACGCAATAGTGAAAACCGACTATCTTTCTTCAGGATCTACGAAGATTTTCGTTGACACTACGAATATCTTCGTAGTAAGTTCCTGTCCATGAAGCAGACGCCGCACAAACCGACCGCTTCGGAGCTTGAAATTCTGCGCGTACTTTGGACTCGCGGGCCTTCGACGGTACGCGAGGTGCATGAATCTCTCAGAGAGAAAAAAGAGCTGGGTTACACCACGGTGCTGAAGCTTCTGCAAATTATGACCACAAAAGGCACCGTGAAGCGAAACGAAACCCAGCGCGCGCACGTCTATGAAGCATGCCTCCCCGCCGAGCAGACCAAGCGCCAGCTGGCTGGGGATATGTTGCAGCGGGTCTTCGAAGGTTCCGCGAGCCAGTTGATGATGCACGCGCTCGCAGGAAGCAAGTCTTCGCCGCACGAGATTGAAGAGCTGCGCCGTTTGCTGGACGAATATGAAAGGAGCCGCAAGTGAACACTCTAATGAATTGGCTCTCCCCGAGCGCAATGCAGACTTTAGGTTGGGCGCTGTTGCATTTCCTCTGGCAGGGAACTGCGTTCGCGGCTCTTGCGGCGGCAGCGATGGCTGTGTGCCGTCGCGCATCGACCCGCTACCTGCTGGGAGTGAGCGCGCTCGGGCTCATGCTATTGGCTCCGCTGGCGACTTTCCTCGTGTATTCGCAGCAACATTCCGGTGTGGCAGACACCGCGAAGTCGTCGCCGCTCGCCGCGGCCCAACCAACTGCGAGGGACAGAGACGCGGCGAGCGGATCGACGCGGACGTCATCCTTTGGACGATCGGCTATCGCGCCTTCGCTCGATGCGCTCCCCTGGCTGGTTGAAGCCTGGCTTCTCGGGGTGGCTTTCTTCAGCCTGCGTTCCGCCGGAGGATTTCTACTGCTCGAGCGGGAACGCCGCAGACAGTCGAGTGTGGTGAGCAAGCGTGTGCTCGAGATCTGCTACACGCTGCAAGACCAACTGGGGTTGGATCGCACTATCGCCTACTGCGAGTGCAAATGGCTGCAAGCGCCAGCCGTGATCGGATGGTTTCGTCCGGTCGTGTTCCTGCCTGTAACGGCTCTGACTGGCCTTTCGCAAGAGCAGCTTCAGGTGGTCATTGCCCACGAACTGGCTCATATCCAGCGCTTCGATCCTTTTGTCAATGTATTCCAGGTGTGCGTCGAAACTCTGCTCTTCTACCATCCTGCGGTGTGGTGGCTGAATAGACGAATTCGGGCTGAACGCGAGCACTGCTGCGACGACATGGCCGTGGAACTCTGCGGGAACGCCGTCGAGTACGCGCGGGCTCTTACGCTCATGGAAGAATGGCGCAGCGCACCGGTCTTTGCCATGGCCGCGAACCGTGGTCCACTGACCGAGCGCATTGTGCGCGTGCTCGGACTGAAGACCCTGGGCGCGGGAATGCGCGGCATTGGACTTACGGGTAGCATCCTGTGCCTGGCCGCTGCACTCATTGCTGGAAATGCCTTGCGGAGAATCGCGCATCCGCCGTCCGTGGCCGCGATCTGGCAAGCGGCGAAACCTGCAGGTGCTTCCACGCAGGCCACTCCTAGCAGCAGCGCTGTCGCAAAGCCTTCGGCGGCGCATCCGCAAACCAGCGGGCCGGCAACAGCCAGTTCAACGGCGTCGTCTTACATCGACGAAATGAAGGCTGCAGGGCTTACCGATCTGACCATCGACCAGTTGATTGCGCTGAAGACGCAAGACGTGACTCCCGAATACGTCAAAGAACTTCGCGACCAAGGCTTGCAGCCTGACGCGAACACCTTGATTGCGATGCGGGTGCAGGACATCTCTCCAGAATATGTAAAGGAACTGCGCGACGCAGGCCTTAATCCCGATCAGAACCAACTCATTGGCCTCAAGGTACAGGGCGCGGACGGCGCCTACTACCGCGCCATGAAAGAAGCCGGCTTGCAGCCCGACGTGAACACGCTCATCGCGCTGAAGGTGCAGGATGTGACTCCTGAATACGTTCGCGAGATTCGCGCTGCCGGCCTCGCGGTAAACGCAAATCAAGTGATCGGCATGAAGGTACAGGATGTTGCGCCGTCGTACCTGAAAGCGATGCACGACCTGGGGATTGAGCTTCGTACCGATGATGTGATCGGGATGAAGGTCCAGGACGTAACCCCTGAGTACGTGCGTGGCATTCAGGCACTCGGCCTCAAGCCGTCGGCTGGCGAGTTGATTGCCCTGCGGGTGCAAGAGGTCACTCCCGAGTACATTAAGGCGCTGCAATCGGCGGGATTCAAGGTCGACGTCGGCGACATCATAGGGGCCAAGGTGCAGGATGTGACGCCAGAGTTCATCGAGCGGGCCAAAGCGCATGGCTTCAAAGATCTGACTCTGCAGAAACTGATTCAGCTTCGAGAGTTGGGAATTCTGGATTCCAAGGCCGACCTCTAGACCCGCAGCCGTGGTGAGTGCGTGGGGCATCGCCCACGCTTGGACGGCCGAGGCAGCCCGTCCCCACATGGGCAGCGGCCGTTCCCACGTAAGTTGGGCCACACATCGTCTAATTGGGCCACAATCACATCTTAAGGAGATGACCTATGAGAATGCGCCGAACGCTCGCCTACCTGGTTTTCGCGTGCTGTGTTCTGCTATTCGTCGTCAAGAATCGAGCGGCGGAAGTGCGCAGCGGCGACTGGACGATCAGCAAGTCCGAGGCGCCCGGCAAGGTGGAGTTCTCGCTGATCGAGCACCATCACGGCGGGACATCAAGCCACGAGTCGGACTGGTCCGCGAGTGCGTTTGTGGGCGTGGATTTTTCCAAGCCCGGACGGCAGGACGTGCACTTCACCATCACGCGCGCCGCGGGCAAGATCGACTGCGAAGGGTTTCTCAATAACGGTGAAGGTGCGGGATTGTTTCACTTTCAGCCGGATACGAATTATCCGCGGGAGATGCGGGCGCTGGGCTTTTCGGTGGACGACGAGAAGCCGTTCGCCATGGCAGTGCAGGACGTCAGCCTGGAGTTCGCCAGGCAAATGAAGAACGAGCATCTCAGCAATCTCGATACTGAGAAGCTCATCGCCTTTCGCATCTTTGGCGTTGACTCAGCCTTCATCGAAGCTCTGCGGGCGGAAGGACTGAAGATTTCTGATGCCGATAAACTGGTCGCATTCCGCATTCACGGCGTCAGTCCGCAGATGATGCGCAGCCTCCATCAGGCTGGCTATTCGCCGGATGAAGATACCCTGATTGCCATGAGAATCCACGGCGCGACGCCGGAGTGGATGGCGGAACTCAAGCAGCGCGGCTACGATCATGTCGACCTGGAGAAGTTGATCGCGTTTCGCATTCACGGAGTTTCACCGGAGTTTATTCAAAAGTTGCAGAGCATGGGGTACGCGCATCCCGATCCAGATGAACTCATTGCCATGCGCATTCACAACGTGACGCCGGAATACATCAGCGATATGCGCTCGCGAGGGATTCATGACCTCAGCATCGATCAGTTGGTGAGCATGAGGATCCACGGGATCGACTGAGTGCAAGAATGGATGATCTTTAGTGGATTGTTGAAAACCGCCCTTTAGGCGTTCCCTCGGCTTCGATCTGGACGAGTGACTCCGGCGGGGATAGGCGCGCGACGGCTGCCGCCAAAATGCCGGGCTCGACGATTTCGCCCCTGCACTTTATTGGGCGAACGCGAAGTTCAGGCCTGTCGTGAAGACCACGTCATTATTCTTGGTTCCTGTCGGCGGGTTGCTAACGTAAATGTCGCCGAACTGGTTTTGCCAGCCGAGCCATTTACTGATCTTGGTAACCGTGCCCACGTTGAATGTCCACCGGTACTCGCCCGTATCCTGTAGGTTCGGATAAAAATACATATTCTGGGTGATCACCGTGCTCTTGCCGATCTTGTGCGACAGTTCATCGCCGAGCGTAAGAGCGACGAACTTGTTCGTCACGCCGTACGACTCGTAGACTCCGGTGGGGATGGTTGAAGGCGGGGTGGGTGGAACCTCTGTGCCGTTGGAATACGTTTCGTGCGTATAGTTGACGCCGCCCAGAAAATCGAGTGTCGTCGCGTCAGAGGCGATGGCGTGGAAGCCGAGACCTCCGGTGTACACCTGGCGCAAATCCAGGAACTGCAGGGCGTTGCTGGTAAAGTCTGCCGAGACGAAGGCGAACAACCGGGGAGTGAGGTTGCGGTCATAGCGAAGTCCGCCTTGGACCAGGTTCGCGACTGTACTGGGTGTAGCAAGGTTGTTCTGGGTGTTGATCGAATTTACGTAGAGCGTGATCTTGTCGTTCAGCGTTGGATGGGCAGCATTGAAGGCCAGCGCCAGGTTTTCCGACTCGCTGTTTCCACGGGCGATCGAGAAGCCCACGTTGGCGCCGCCGTTCCATCCATGCCACAGTCCGGGATGCAGCGACTTATCGTAAGCCTGCTGCTCAGCGTCGTTGCGGATGAGAGTCACATCGTCTTTCGGAGCCTCAACGGTCCCTGCCGTCTTGGTGGCGATCTCAATCTTGCCGTCGCTGGTAGTTACGGGGCCGACCACCGTCTTTCCGCCTTTCAGGCTGACGTGGAGTTCCTGATCGGTCTTGATATCCTGAATCGCGGAAAACTGAATCGTAATGTCTCCGGCGGCCTCGGTGTGCAGCACCAGGGTTTTGTCGTCGGACTTCACAACCGTGCCGGTGAAGCGATCTCCGTTTTTCAATGTGACCTGGTCCGCGAACAGTGCCGAGGACAATCCGAGCAGTGCGATTAGGGTGAATGCTTCAAGTCTACGCAAGACGACCTACCTCCAGATTTCAGAGTTATGGGGATACAAGTGCAATTGGAAACCGGGTATACCCTCGAAACCGGAATACCTATAAACAGGACAAAGGAGCGGAGCCGTAAATCAGGAATGGTGCGCCAGAAGATCGCCTCGCAAGTGCTCAGCCGCGGGCGATATTAGCTCTTCGTTTCAGTTTTCTTGTTGGGATCGGTCGATGCCTGCGCCGGAGGCTGTTCCTTCATGCCGTCCTTAAAGCTGCGGATGCCCTCGGCCAGACCCTTCCCCAACTCCGGCAGTTTCTTGGGCCCGAACAACAACAGCGCAATGATCGCGACGAGTAGCCAATGCCACGGTGAAAACTCACCCATAAGAACCTCCAAAGGCCTCTAGCCAACTACCAAAATATAGGTTACGGGAGGCCACAGGGGAAGTCAAACCAACGCCTTACTCTGCAAGCCTTCTTGAGCCTTTTCAATGTTTTATCTTACCGGCCTTTGATTCTCGGTGAACCGCGCCACGGTGACGTGTGATTTCAATCACAAATCGGGGTTGGCGGCCAATGCAAAACAGCCGACAACGTCATCCCGCGGGTTACCTCCGTGACCTTACCCGCAGGTTCCCCGGCGGACTATGTTTCTTAAGGCGCTTCTGAAGGCGTTTGCCATTCGCATTCCCTGAAAAGCCGCCACCAGCAAGCCAGTCCATGCATTGGGGAGTCCGGTGAGAGTCAAGGCTTTCTTATCTTTATTGCTGCTCAATCTGACGGCCGCCGCGGTCGCCCAAGCCATCGAGAACCGGCCGACAACCCAGCAACCCGTGGACACGACGCAACTGGCCGCCTGGTTGACGGGCGGAGTTCCGAGCACCCGTCTCGCCCGCCTGGTCGTGGAGCGCGGACTCGCCACCTTGCCCACAAAGAACGAACTTCGCCAGATGGAGTCAGCGGGTGCCGATAAAGACTTGATGCGCGTCCTGAGTTCGGGAAACGCGCTGTCTGCGAAGATCGGCGATCCTGTTCCTGACAGTCTGTTGAAGGCGGCTGCCGAGGTTCGCAAGGCGCAGTTTCACGAGGCAGAGGCGAGGGTTCGAGAAGTCCTGACCGCGGATCCACAGAATTCCGCACTGCATTTTGCTCTCGGTGCGATCTACCGCCAGCAGGAGAAATGGGACGAGGCGTACGACGAGCTTGCCGAGGCAACACGGCTCCTGCCGAGTCTTCCCGAGAACCACGGCGCCCTGGCTTACCTCTTCTATCGTTTGGACGACGGGCCCAATGCGATTGCCGAAGCGCGGACCGCTCTTAGCCTCGATCCCAAGAACGCAGAGGCGTATCAGTTCCTGGGCCTGGGCTTGTATTCGACCGGTCAGTATCAAGCGGCAGTGCATGCCTATGCTGAGTCTTTGGACCGTGACCACGATAACGCGGACACTTACTACGACATGGGAATTGCCTTGCACGCCGCCGGAAACCTGCCCGGCGCGATTAATGCGTACGGGAAAGCCATTCGCCTGAGACCTGCGTTCTGGGAGGCACATTCGAATCTCGCGCTCGTCCTGCACGAAGAAGGCAACCTTGCCCAGGCTGTAGCGGAATACCGCGAGGCCAAGCGGATTGCTCCCGGCGAAGCATCGGTCCGCAACAATCTGGGGAATACGTACTGCGATCAAGGGAACTTTGATTCTGCGATTGAGGAACTGCACGCGCTTTACCGCGAGCATCCGGAGTGGCAGCAGGGACACGCGTGTATGGCCAGCGCCTACATGGCGAAGAAGAACTACGATGCAGCCGTGAACGAACTGAAGCTGGCGGTCCAGCAAAATCCGACCGGATCGACCGAGCACCGCATCCTGGGCCAGGCTCTGCTGCTCGATAACAAACCGGAAGAGGCTTTGCGTGAACTGCGGCTGGCAGTTTCGCTCAATCCCGATTCTGACATTGCACATCACCTGCTGGGCACGCTGCTTTTCCAGCAGCAGGAGTTGCATGCGGCGGAGAAGGAGTTCCGCGAGGCGTTGCGGCTGAATGGCTCGGCGGACAATCACTATTCGCTGGCCGCGTGCCTGATGAGCATGGACCGAAATGACGAAGCTCTGTCGGAGTTGGAGACAGCGTCGCGACTCGATCCGGAGCGCACACTTTACCGTGCCCGCCGCGAAGAATTACTGAAGCTGATGAAGGGGACTAACTCACGGTAAGGCAGGCGACGCTGGCTGAGCCTCGAATTGATCGGCGTTTGACCGCTCGGCCAATATCCCCGATGTACTACGGTGCGTAGGCGAAGCTGCGAGCTGTCCTTACACTAGAGTCGAGCCCGAACCCCAGCGGGTGGCAGGAACCTAGCGATAGGGGAGATTTCCGATGGCGACGAACGCAACCCGAACCCAGCAGGACACTGTCAACGCAGTCGTGCAAGCGGCCATGGCGAAGGAAGGAAGCACCCGCCGCAAGGACGCTGCGACGGGAGCAGGATCTCCGGGGGATGCTCCTCGCAAACCCATGGGATATGGGCTACCCTGCGCCAAATGCCATTTGTACTATCCCGCCGACCTTGACGTGTGTCCGACTTGCAAGCATCACGAGCGGGTGTCGCCGGTTGTGCCGAAAATACCGCCCAGAACCGCGCAGGCCGTGGCCGAAACAATTCCCGATACCTCCGTAGTAGAACAGGAGCGCGAAGAGTTTCTACGCCAATTCAAGTCACAACTAATGGAAGCGCACGCTGGAGTAGTCGACGCGCCTGAGGCGGTCTGTAAGTTTGGCGAGCACCATGCCGGGGAGCCGGCGAGCGCAGAGATCTGCCAGGGCTGTTACGAGCGCCTGCAGGAGCGGCTGGATGTATTTGAAGCCGCGTTGCACCTGGAACTGAAAGAGGCGGCGCAGATCATTTATGACGCCGTTTGGGCGGATCCTTCCGATCCCAGCAAGACCTATCAGAATGCCGCCAGCGCGCTTCTGAGCGAGTTGCGCAAGCGGGCGGGGATGACGACCGTTCTGGGGCCTTTTCAGCCACTGGCGCACTAGATTCCGCTGTGAGCTCGTAGGTCTTCAGCTGGCTTTACTCTGCCTTGATTCCAACCCACTTTTTCCCGGCGTAGAGCTTGTAGCCCGAGCCATCCTCGACCAGCTTAAGCGGGACGGCATGCTGCAGAGCCGAGTCAGTCTGCGACGCCGTGCTGAGCACGTCGTTATTGGCCACGTCCATCACCATAAATTTACCTTCTGCCGTAAATCCGAAGCCATACTGGCCAGGAGCCAGCTCGGATCCGCCAACGTTGAGCTTCGTTTCCGTGATCAGCAGACCCTGATACTTCTGCTGGATCGCAGTGGAGTATCCGGATGCGTCGACCAAAGCAGCTAACATCATTTTGCCGTCAGCCGACTGAAATCCCACGGCATTGCGCACTTGCACCGGCGCTTTCTGGCCGCGAAAGAAATATTCGGTCGGGACCGCCTTCTTAACTTCGTCGCTGCTGAGCACATGTTTCGCAGCCTGCTGCGCTACAGCAGCCGCGAGCATGACAAGAGTGAGCGCGCCTATCGCCGTCCATTTGGTCTTCATGATTGTGAGTCCTCGATCGTCTGTTGAAAAGTGCTCTCGGGAACTGTAACTGTTTGCAGAGTCAGGCGCAAATGGAGCCTCACGCCTCACATGTGGCGACATCGAATTTGCTTTGGACGCAAGATTCGGATAGTCCGCTACTGACGCCTCGCTCTAAGCTTTCCTTACTATGACAACCAATGCCATACTCACAGCGGAAAGTCAGGAAACGATGTCAGCCCGTCAACCCAAGCCGACGACTCGCCCGGCGCAGACAGCCGACGATCCACGCTGGAAGGCCGTAGTCGCGCGCGATGCTGCCTGCGATGGAGAATTCGTGTTCGCAGTTTCCAGCACGGGCGTATTTTGCCGCCCGTCATGTGCGGCGCGCCGGCCGCGCCGGGAGAACGTTCAGTTCTTCAGCAGCACCGAAGCGGCCGAGCACGCGGGATACCGTGCGTGCCTGCGTTGCCGGCCGAAGTCATTCAGCGGGAACGCGAAGTCCGATGCCGTGAAAGCGATTTGCCGCTTCATCGAGCAGCATCTGGACGAGCCGCTGACTCTGGATCGGCTGGGGAAGGAATTTCACCAGAGTCCGTTTCATTTGCAGCGGCGCTTCAAGGCAGTGCTTGGCATCACTCCACGAGAGTATGCCGACACGTCCCGGCTACGCCTGCTCAAGCGGAATCTGCAGGCGGGGGATTCGGTTACACGTGCCATGTACGACGCAGGATACGGTTCCAGCAGCCGGCTTTACGAGAAGACCGCTTCGCAGCTGGGCATGACTCCCGACAAGTACCGGCGGGGCGCGATTGCCGCGGCCATTCGCTACACGTGCGCCGACTCGCCTCTGGGACGGATGCTGATCGCTGCGACCGAACGGGGAATCTGCTCCATCCAGTTTGGGCGCTCAGATGGCGAACTGATGGCGGGGCTGAAGCGCGAATTTCCTTTCGCCGCGCGCAAAGCGGATGAAGGCGGTCTGCAGTCTTGGGCGAGCGCTCTACTCCGACATATGCGCGGCAAGGATAGTGACACGTCTTTGCCGCTCGACATTCGCGCGACTGCTTTTCAACGGCGCGTGTGGACGTATTTGCAATCGATTCCGTTTGGGGCAACGCAGTCCTATAGCCAGGTCGCCGAGGCGATCGGACGTCCCAGCGCCACGCGTGCTGTCGCGCGCGCCTGCGCTACGAATCCCGTCGCGGTCGCCATCCCGTGCCATCGAGTCGTTCGCCAGGACGGCAGCATGGGCGGCTACCGGTGGGGCATTGAACGGAAGAAGACGCTGCTGGAGATGGAACAAACTGCAGCGGAAGCCTAGTCCGCGGCGTTCGCTGCGGAGCCCGCAAGGCGACGTGCCGGAACGGAATCGGCACTCCATGAATCATTGCATTCATGGTGCTATCCGTTGACCGGGGGATTTGCCGGCGCTTAAATAAGGAACAGCGGGAGAATTGTTTCACTCTTTCGCGGAGGCCGATCATGCGGGCACAGGCAATCATTCTTACGGCAGTTTTTCTGGCAAGCGGTTGGATGTGCGGATGCGGCGGAGGGAGTGGCGGCGGGACGACCTTTGGGGGAGGCGGCGAGACCCCGCCCGCAGCGCCGAGCATTTCATCGACTGCCGCGCAAAACGGGGCGGTGATCGTCTCCCTGATGGGCACCGCGGGCGTAGTCATCTACTACACCATCGATGGGAGCACGCCCACTCCAGCTTCGCCACAGTACCAGGCGCCATTCCTTGTGGCGTCGAATCTCACCGTCAAGGCGATCGCCGTAGGCGGCGCCCCTGTCCTGATGCTCAGTTCAGTTACGAGCCAGACCTTCTCGCCGAACATTCCGTCGGGGACGCTGGTTTGGAGCGACGAGTTCGCGAACACCACCGGCGCCCCAGCGCAGCCCGACCCCACCGTGTGGACCTACGACATCGGCACTGACTGCTGTGGGAACAACGAACTGGAGGACTACTGTGCTTGGAATTCGTCCGTCCCTCCGTGCAACCCCGCGACTCCGAGTGAGTACGTGGGCACCGATGGCTATTTACATATCAAAGCACAGCAGCCGTCGCCCGGGGTGTACACATCGGCGAGGTTGAAGACGCAAGGTCTGTTCAGCTTCCAGTATGGCCGGTTTGAAGTGCGCGCCATGGTCCCAGAGGCGCAGGGATTTTGGCCGGCGGCATGGCTACTAGGCAACAACATACCCAACGTAAACTGGCCAGCCTGCGGGGAACAGGATGTACTGGAACGCGTTAACGCGGCGGGCTCGCCGGATTGGAATGAAGGCTCCGTTCACGGCACTGGTTTCACAGGCGGGACGGGGCTGGGCACACAGTATCTATTTCCGAGCGGTCAGACCGCGGCGCAGTGGCATACCTATGGCATGATCTGGTCGTCGGGAAGCGTCCAGTATTACATCGACACGCCTACGAACGTGTATGCGACCTACACCGCTTCGAGCCTGATTCCGCTAAATGACAGCGCGGTTTGGCCGTTCGACGCGGGGCAGAGCACTTTCATCATCCTGAATCTGGCGATCGGCGGAAGCTGGCCCGGAGCGCCCGATTCCTCCACGCCGTTTCCCTCCGAGATGCTGGTCGACTACGTACGCATCTACGCGAATTAAACGCGGCTGATGGTGTTGCGGTTTCGAACCGCCAACCAATTCAGGAAACCCACGGCAATGGTCGCCGCCACGATCAAAGACTGGCTGCGGTCGACCTGAGTCAGCAAAGCGGCGCACATCACGACCGCAAGCGCTGCGAGCAGATTCCCCGCAGGCAAGCGAAATCCGGCAGATCCCGCTTGCTTTCGACGCAGCACAGGCAGCGCGGCGCAGCACACGCCATAATAGAGCAGGCGGGCGACGGCAGAGAGAGTTACATTCCATTTGAATTCGCCGCTCAGCGCGAAGGCCCACACCAGCGCAGCAAACACCAGAATCGAAACGTACGGCGTATGAAAGCGCGGATGGATCGCCGCGAAGGCTTTCGGAAAATCTCCCTGCTCGGCCAGAGCGTATGTAACCCTCGGCATGCCCAGAATCTTCGCGCTCAGATATCCATAAAAAGAAATGAGAGCTCCTATCGCGACCAGGGCCGCACCGAAGGAACCAACTGCAACCCGCGCGACGTCGGCCAGCGGTCGCGTGCTCTGCGCCGCGTCGGGAAGAACTCCGACCACCACCCATTGAATCAGCGCATAAAGCACCGTACAGACAATCAGGGCTGCAAACAGCGCAAAGGGCGCATCACGGCGCGGGTTCTTGGCTTCGCCCATCGGAGCCAGCGCGGTTTCGAAGCCTCCGTAGGCAAACACGAGCAGCAGTACCGCCTTCAACCACTGTTTCGTGGTCACGACAGCAATCGCGCTACCTCCTTCTGCGGGATGCGCGTGCAACACGAATAATCCCATTCCGATGACGGCGAAGAGTGGCACCAGTTTCGCCGTCGTTGAGAGGTTGCTTACCAGCGTTCCGGCTCGCACGCCGCGCATATTGATGAACGCGAGCACCCCCACCAGGAGTGTGAGGATGAGCGCGCGAGGCAGTCGGTCCGTGGCATGCGGCCAGAACTCGCCGAGATAAATGACGAACAGGTTGGCGTTCGCGGCCGGCGCGGCCGCCTGCCCGAGTAAGAGCATCCATCCCATCTGAATCCCCATGCCGCGTCCAAAGGCTGCGCGGGCGTAGAGATAGGGTCCCCCGGCCTGATGGAATTGTGAAGACACCTCGGCAAAACAGGCGAAAATGATGCCCATGCCAAGGCCGGCCAGTAGTACGGCCAGTGGGCTGAACTTTCCCAGAAGTCCGGCCACGGTAGACGGCAGTCCGAACACGCCGCTGCCGATGACTGAATTCACGACCAGCGCAGTGAGACTCCAGCGGCCGATGGCGCGAACGAGTTGGCCACTAGGCGTGTCCTCTGGAAATGTTTCCGGCATCGCGTGGTTTTATCACATATGGACGACAGTCGGGCATCAGCAATCGTCGACGTCGGACCCCGTCTAGGCTTCGACGGCCGGAGGCAGCCGTCACCGAATGATCCTAGTGACTTTCGACAGAGGATGAGTGCACTAACGGTGGATGCTGAAAAGAGCTCTCAGGGAATGCAGAGCCTGCACCCGGGTTCGGCTTCGATATGCTCCACAACGTGAAAAGCCGCGCCAATCGTGGCCTTTCGCAGTAGTGACCTTTTCCGGCTCCAAAGTAATGTCAGAATTACGAAAGGCGCATGCCCGTGAGACATCTATTCGCTGCGCTTTGCCGATGAGATGTTGAGAAGGCAAACAGAATGGCCATCGACGACATGGACGACCTTCATCTCCGAATCGCACGCGTCACTGAGGATCTGCGAACGATCCAGCAGGAACTGAACTGTGCTGCTATGCAGGCTCCGAGTGACCCCGAGCTCATGGAAGCGCTCAACTCGCTTTCGGAGACCGAACCGATCGAGACGCTGCGTTCCGCTCTCGACCAGATGCGCCACTTCCTCTGGTTCTATTCGCAGGTGATGAGCAATGAGCCCGAGCTCGGAGACAAATTGCGCCAGGCTGGAGCTTCGAAAACCGCAACTGATGAGTCTCCCAAGACCGGAAGCGCGTTCCTCGATCAGCTTTCGCGGGCCGATGAAGTCATGCTGCTGCATCATCTGGCGGACGCGCGACGCCGCAAGCCCAACTAGTTCCGCCGAACTGTTTCTGTCTTAGAATCCCCGCCCGCGACCAATCGTCTTGAGCACTTCACCCGTCGGACTTAGCACCGTGAAATCTGCATCAGCCCCTGGCGCCAGAATTCCATGATGATTTGATAATCCCACGGCGCGCGCCGGATTCAGCGTGGCTGCCTGCACCGCATCCCGCAAACTCCAGTCGGAAAACTCCGTTACATTTCGAACCGCGCGATCCATCGTGAGCACACTTCCGGCGAGGCTTCCCCCTGACGTACACTTGCCGTCCTTCACGTCGACCTCGATTGGACCGAGTTGGTAGCGACCGTCGGGCATGCCGGTCGCGGAAATGGCGTCGGTGATGAGCACCGCGCGCTCGCGCCCTTTCGCCCGCAGAAAAAGTTTCACAACCTCGGGCGCCACATGGATTCCGTCAACAATAATGTCGGCGGTCAAGTGGTCATCGCTGAGCACTTCGCCGATGATGCCGGGTTCGCGATGGTCGAGTGGACGCATGGCATTAAATGTGTGCGTCGCATGGCGCGCTCCGGCTTTCACTGCGTCCTTGGCGACAGGCATCTCAGCGTCCGAGTGCCCGATGCTCACGCAGACCTTCCGCTTGGCTGCCTCCGCGATGACGTCCATCGCCCCAGGAATTTCCGGCGCAATCGTCAGCATCTTCACATGCCCGCGTGCTGCCTGCCAGAGACGATCGAAGATCTGGATGGTCGGCGTAACCAGATTCTCCGGAGGGTGTACGCCCCGCCGCTTGTGACTGAGAAATGGGCCCTCCAGATGAATGCCCAGGGGCCTTGCCTGTATGGGATCGCCGTTTGAAGTGGCGGCGGCCGCCTCGATCGCATCCGCCAATCGTCCGAGGGCGGCGCAAGTCGTGTCCAGAGGGGCGGCGACGGTGGTTGCAAAATATCCCGTTACACCGTGGGCGCTGAGAAACTTACCGAGGCGCGGCAGTTCGGATGGCGATGCCCGCATCACATCGAGCCCCGCTCCGCCGTGTATGTGAATATCGAGAAAGCCGGGCGCCAGGGTGGCGTCGCCGAAATCTACCAGCGCCGCATTGACGGGAACGGATTTTCCCGAGATGGACGAGAGTTCAGCAATTCGCCCATCTTCGACGATGAGTAGCGGGTGATCAATCTCCTCAGTAGGTGTGAACAAGCGGCGGGCGGTGAATGCGGTTCTCATGAATGTGTAGTGAAGAGAGGTAGTGAAAACCTATCGTAGTCGTCCGTCAGGATTCAGACAACACGCGCCCTCGACAGGCTCACCAAAATCGCGGCCACGAATGCCGTGGGTTTGGGCGATGAGTCGCCGCACACGGTGTGGTTGCGGACGCTCGGAAATCGCTGGAGTGTTATAATTTGCAAGTACTCCAGTAATTCCTGCTAAGGGCGCCCGCACTTCCTCCAGCGCCCCTGCACACGTCGGGGAGTGGCTCAGCCTGGTAGAGCACCTGGTTCGGGACCAGGGGGTCGGAGGTTCAAATCCTCTCTCCCCGACCAATTCCTTCAAGCAGTTAGAGCGATTTCAGCACCCGCCGTTTTGGGTGCAATGGGTGCAACTGGCAATTTCGGTGCCACAATGGGCGTGTGGAAACCGAGTCCTGCTTGCTCCGCCGTGAATCTGCGGAACTCGACATCTTCCTTCACCTTCGAGTAACCATCAGTGACGCTCTTGTCGGCGTGCCCGATCCAGAAACGCAACAGATCCTCTGGCACTCGTTGCTTGCGAAGGTGAGTCACACGGTATCTCCGAAAAGCATGGAAGCCGCACTTCTCGCGGCCCATCTTTCCCAAGATCTTGTGTAGGCTCCTCCGCAACACGTTTGATCGAGCCAGCGGTGTTCCTACTGCACTTCTGAAGACGAACCCCGTACAACGTCCGTTTAGATGATTGTGTAGCAACTCGGCCAGTGAATGATGGATGTCCACCTCGCGGAGCCCAGCCGTCGTTTTTGGGGAGTACCGTTTGCCGTTCCACATGCTGTGGCGAACACGGATCACAGAGCCTTCGATGTCCTCTATCTGGAGAGCAAAAGCTTCCTCGATCCGAAGACCTGTTCCCGCCAGCAAGGTATAAAGGACTTGATACTGCCCCTCAGCCTTCGAGATGATCGTGCTGATCTCCTCGGCCGAGAAAACAGGAGTCCTCTGGTCTTTGACCTCGGGCAGATCCATGAAGGTATGGTTCCACGGCACTGGATAGATCTCCTCCCCCTTGTCGTTGACCGCGGACGCCACCACCATCTTCACAACCTGGACGTAGTTTGTGATCGACTTCGCAGAGAAACGTGGCTTATCTTTCTTCAATTCGGAGGCCATCTTCGCAATGAGTTCCTTCACAGCGAGGTTGTTCACCGATGTAAGCGGCATTTCCCCGATCTGTACGTTGATGTAAGAGAGATAGGTCGCCCACGCATCTGCGGTACGCGGCTTGATTGGTCTCCGCTTCCGTGTTTGCACTGCTTTGAACCATCTCTCAGCTTGCTCCTTGAACGTAGTTCCGAGATTCGCGGCTTCCGCTTCGCGGAATACCTCCTCGGAGTTTGCTCCGAACTCAGCGATGATCTCTTTCAATCGTCGCTTCTGTTCGAATTTGTTGAGGCTCCCCGGCCCGTGCACAGGACAGATGCGGACGCTCTTATAGACGCGGTTCGCCTGACCTGGAACGTCCAACCAAAACCGGGCACATAGTACGTTTCCTTTTCTTTCAATTCGGCCATTCTGACCAGACCTGCGAGACATGCATTTCCTCCGTCTCTGGTCTGGTATCGCGGTAAGAACCTTAGTATCGCGGATAGGAAATTGCAACAGGCCGGGCTGTGGTCCGCCGATCGCAATCAGGCCGAGCAATCCCTCGGAGCAGACCTCTCCATAGACCCCGAGCGGCATGGCAGAGGAAAGAAGGATGCCCACGCTGGGTGGGGGTATCGACCCGGAAGTGTGGACGTCAGGAATTTGCCCGAGGTGGTTAGGGTAGAGGGATTGTTTGCTGGAACAGACCGAGAAGGCGGTCGCAGGGGCAAGGGTGGCATTGAGGAAGGGGTCGGGGGCACGTTGGGAGCAGGGTGCATGCTCGTGGATCGGTTCATTGCAATCTGACTGCGACCTGAAGGGATTCAAACATCATGCCTCACATTGTTCAACTGGCTCCCCATTGTCCTCGTTGATCCTGACGTTAGGTGTCCATGCTGGTTCGCATCGGGCGTCTTAGAGATCGACACATAGCGGTGGCTATCAATACCCACGCTCGCTGCTGAGTATTAATACGGGATTTTGGCAGCGAGGCACGGGGTCTTTTTTCTGTCCAGGCGAATTCAAATGTTCCCTTCCAAAATCTGTGGGAATGTTGGTCGGATTGTGGCTGTCAGACCTGGAGCACTTTTTCGAAAATTGGTCTTTTTGAAAAAGTCCGGAAGTCTTTGATTCAGTGGCAAATCCGGTTTTGGCGTTTCTAGCGATTCCGCTGATGCGATTGGTAGAATAGGGATACGGATAGAGATCAACAGCGGGTGCAACGCCCGTCCTTCCTAAAGGGTCTCTGCCCAAGGCAGTAGTGGTGGTTCGGCACTCTCTGAACCCGCAATGCGTGCGGCAAGACGCGTCCCTTCCAGCCCGCAAGTTGAGGCTTGGCTGAGAGCGAACATCCCCAAACAATCTGTGCACTGAACCACGAGGACATACGTGTGCCCGAAAGAAGGCGGACGTGTGCCCAGCAGAAGAAAATTTTGATTAGTGACTGGCTTAGTCCAAAAACCTCGTATTAGGAACTTATGGAGGCTAGGCCCGAAGGAGACTCGATGCTAAGCACCGCCATTAAAGACCCGCCCGAGACTTCAGCTCACGTTGAGCCGAAGTTCGCCGGTATCGCGGCTGCAATGTCATTCACCGAGCTCGACACGATGATTACTAGTGGAATCGACGCCTACAAAGAGGACTACGGAGCGATGCTGAAGAACAAGGAACGCCTCCGTGTATTCGTCGCCGAGATGCGTGAACGTCTTTCCCGTCAGGGTAAGCGTACGGATCTTCCCGACACACCGAAAGGCCTGACGTGGCAGAAGTGGGTCGAGAGCAAGAAGAAGGCAATTGGCTCCTTATCCACGATCAAGCGGCTTCTCGCTGAGCCGAAAGAAAAAAAGAAGACACTCTGGGTAGACCTGATTGACCGTCTGGAACTCTTGGTGCCGACCGTCGAAGACGGTAACGAGCACGTGATCGTGCACAAGCTGGAGACGGCCACCCGAGACATGACCCAGGCTGCTATCCGTTACTTCTCATACGCGCCCTTGCTGTGCGGGCTTATGGGAACCATATTTGCACTCCGAGCACTTTTGGTCGTTCAAGGCAATACATTGCAGCAGATACAGCCGCACTTACCCATTGCACCTAGCCGTGGGCATCATCAAAGACCTCGTCTGTTTTCTTTTCCTCATCTCTGCTGTCATCGTGTACATGATTGTCTGGATGATGACCGCCCATGACAACCGTGCAGAATTGACCAAGGACTTCGTCACGGAAGAGACGATCTACCGCATCAATCTCGCGACCAATGGGGTCACCACTCAGAAGCCGGGCTACACCGTGGACAAGGATGTCTTCGATGCAACATTTAACGGCTGTATGGGAACAGGCAACCAACTCAAGAATCCGATGTGGTTTGACCACAACTGGCTGGCTGAGAAGAGCGACATGTTCCAGTCGGCATACATCGCGTCTACCCGTAATCTGGCGGCCCTGAGTCTTGCATTGCACAGGGCGAAGATCGGTGAGTCCGTATATTCGTTCCACTATGCCTGCACCGATTCAATGGACTGGAAGTCGTCCGTTGTGATCCCAAATGCCCCTGTCGTCTACGTGTCGTTCCTGCATCGCACGGATCAATCAATCATGGATTCCGCAAATGCCAAGTACAACTGGTTTACCGGTATTTGCTTGGCGTCGTCTCCATGCACGGACGTGGATTTCGTGCCTCGCAATGATTCGATCTATGTGGATGCGATCAGCCCACAAGTGACGAAGAATCAGGGTGCGGCTTTGAAGGCTTTAGAAGCTACGGGAGCCCCTGAGTTCTGGATCGCCACAGCTCATGCCAATGGCATCTACGGGCATGATTCGGAGTTTGCCGATTACGCCGCGAAGCAGGCGGCTCAGCTTGCTGATTATCTCAGGCACACGGAGACGCCTGCGGAAGAGTCTGCCGAGGAGGTCAAAATTGCCAGCCTCGGCTGTATCCTGTTCGTTGGCTTCATTGTTGTCTGGATCGCTCGCCGCACATATAACTTCACCCATTCACAGGAAAACTGAATCTTACTCATGCAAATCGGTAAACCGCTTCGAATCGTCGTTGTCGAACCTCTGGAGCTTCCGGTGAGCGATCCCACGGGCAAGCCCATTGATCCGCGAGAGCCCCAGCCCGAGCCCGCTCCTGAGCCCGAGCAGGTGCCAGCCAAGCCATGAGCATCCCGGATTACATTTCGCCCATTGTTGGATACCGCGTTTGGACGTGGAACGTCCTGGGGTTGAAGTCGCTCTGCGGGGATCGGTGGCATCCGAACCAGTCGCTTGTGGCGAGATGCAGGGCCGCTGTAATCATTGGTCGCGCCGCGGCGGCGGATGGAGAGCACGATGCCCCACAAGCGAAATGCACGTGCGGCATATACGCACGCAAAATGCTCCACCACTCCAGCAGCGCGGGCTACGAGCGGTTCGCAATCCACGGTCAGGTCTATCTCTGGGGAACGGTCGTGGAGCACGAACTCGGGTACCGGGCTCAATTCGCTTACCCCAAGACCTTCGTCCTGATGCCAGACGACCTGCCGTTCACGCTGGCGGAAACCTGGCCTCGGCTCCAAGCTCTGACTCTCTTTGGTAGCGACATCTTCGTCCTCGGCAACGGGGAGACTATTTCCCTATGGAGCAAGAGGTCGGGCTTTGACCCAGCTGGTCTCGATTACCTCATCGAGACGAGGAAGGAGTCTCATTGTTCGCCGCAGCGAGACAGAGTGGTAAGGAAGGGCGACCGCGTGGCGGTGCTCGGCCGCGGGACTGCCGTGGTCAAGCACGTTAACAGTGAATGGATTCAGGCGGTCGTGTTGAACAAATGTACATTAAGGATCGCCCGAAAGTACATTGGGTGGGACGAACAGAACAGGCGCTGGGAAACAAGCCCGAGCGCAAGTGTCGAGACAGGCGAAAAAGCAACAGCCAAATGAGCCGCTACATTTGTTGATACAAGCGCGTTTGTTGTTACTTAATCTGGCGCCCCCCAGAAGGCGACTTTCGGGCCCGGAATACCCTCCCCGATTGCCCATAAATGACCCGCTGACAGAGAAAACCCCGAATTGACCGTTTGTGTGGATTGAGAGAGTCGCGACTGAAGCAGCCACAACAAATGTAGTCCTCCTTGACTTAGGAAGTGATTGCTTCCAATATAGAGCCATGGAAGCTACTCTCATGGCTGTTCGTTCTCAGTCAACCCCCCGCGGGCGTCCGCGAGAGTTCAATATCGACAACGCCTTGGATAGGGCGATCCCCGTGTTCTGCGAGCGTGGCTTTCATGGCGCATCCCTAAATGATCTTGCCGATGGCATGCAGTTGACTCAAGGCAGCATTTATAAGGCTTTCAAGGACAAGCGAGGAGTATTCCTGGCAGCTCTGGATCGCCAGGAAGCCTTATATGGCGCGAAGCTTCGGAAAGCTATCGACAAGACTGAGTCGGGACACCAAAAATTACACGCTGCATTGTTGTTCTATGTGGAATTGTCGCACGGCGCGGAGGGGCTGCAGGGGTGTCTCGTAGTCAGTACCGCAGTGGAGCTGGCGTCCACCGACTTGGACATAGCAAAACGCGTCCGAGCTTCGTTCCGACGGCGCCAGGAGTTCCTAGCAACTCTAATCCTGCAAGGGCAAGAAGACGGGTCGATCGGGCGACATGTTGATCCCTCGGCCACGGCCTGGCTGATGCTATTTCTGTTTCAAGGGCTTCGCGTTGTCGGAAAGACGGGCGTGACTCGCAAAGAATTGTTTGCCGTGGTGAATAGCGCCATGAAGACGCTGAGTTGATACGTCTCTGATTGGAAGCAGTCATTCTTAGGATCGGGTGCGAACACGATGAAGGCAATTAAGTACCGCTCACCAGGAGGGCTCTCGAACCTCAATATTGTTGAAACCGAAGACCCCGGACGACCTGCAGCCGATGAGGTTCGTGTCAGGATGCATGCTTCTTCTTTGAACCGTCATGATTACAACGTAGCTCTAGGGATTCTGCCGGTCGAAGATGGGAGGATTCTGATGTCGGACGGCACCGGCATCGTCGAAGCAGTCGGGAACGGAGTTAGCGATTTTGCTGCAGGCGACCGCGTCGTTTCCACATTCTTTCCGGATTGGCAGCAAGGCGATGCACCGCTAGCAACATTCGCCCGAACTCCGGGAGACGGTCTCGACGGTTATGGGGTCGAGATGGTGGTCCGACCGGCCCTCTGGTTCACCCACATGCCTCACGACTGGAGTTTTACTGAAGCGGCGACGCTGCCCACGGCCGGCTTAACTGCGTGGCGTGCCCTCGCAGTCGGGGGGCAGCTAAAGGCTGGCCAGGACGTATTGCTGCTTGGCACCGGCGGTGTGTCGATTTTCGCACTTCAATTCGCGAAGCAGATGGGTGCGAGGGTCATCGTAACCTCTTCATCCGATGAAAAGCTGGAACGAGCGCGCGGCCTTGGAGCCGACTTTGGTGTGAATTACCGTCGAAACGAAAACTGGTCTGAAGCGATTCTGGAACTCACAAGAGGTCGCGGGGTTGATCTTGTCGTTGAAACCAGCGGTCCCGGCACGTTACCGCAATCAATGAAGGCCACGCGCATTGGTGGTCATATTGTGATGGTCGGAGTCTTGACGGGGATCGCCGGCCAAGTTCCTACTGTCGCCCTGATGGGGAGACAGCAAACGTTGCACGGAATCACGGTGGGCAGCAGGACTCATCAGCTTGAAATGATCCAAGCCTTGAACACGATGGACCTGCGTCCAGTGATTGACGTGACGTATTCCTTCGCAAAAATCGTCGAGGCTTTCCAGTTTCAGGAGAGTGGCAGGCATTTTGGCAAAATCTGCATTGAGTACTGACGTCCTGTCGTCCGGGTGCCATGTGAAAAGGAAGGAGCTTTCGCCAATGCATTCAATATTCTTCGCCGTAGTTCTGCTCCTTTGCTCAAGTGCTGCGGTTGGGGGCGCGCCCAAGCAAGCCGTCCTCGGTCATCGTTCCGCGCCTTTGCTCACCGTGGATGGCCTGACGTTCAAGGATCTCAACAAGAACGGGAGGCTTGATCCGTACGAGGACTGGCGACTCCCTGCAAACGCCCGAGCTGCTGACTTGGTCCAGCGCATGAGTCTCGAAGAGTTGGCCGGACTGATGGTGCACGGCACGCTGCCGAGCTCCGGCCCGTTAGCACCGCTCGGCGTGGGCAAAGAGTATGACTTGGTGAAGGTCCGTCATTTCATCGAGGAAGATCATGTAAACACGTTCATCACGCGACTAAATGGAAGCGCCGAGCTTTTTGCCAAACAGAACAACGAAGTTCAGGCGATTGCAGAATCATCGCGATGGGGTATCCCGGTTACGATCTCCTCAGATCCCCGGCACCATTTTGAGCAAGTGCTCGGAGCCGCGGTACAGGACAGAGCATTCTCCATGTGGCCGGAGCCGCTGGGCTTTGCGGCAGCGAACGACCCTGAGCTTACTCGTCACTTCGGAGATGTCGTCCGCCAGGAATATGAAGCGGTGGGCATTCGCGAGTCGCTCGCCCCGCAGGCCGACCTGGCCACGGAACCGCGCTGGGCGCGGGCCAACGGAACCTTTGGTGAAGATGTCGACACTGCGAAACGCATGGTGGAAGCCTATGTCGCCGGAATCCAAAATGGTGCGGATGGCTTGAACGAGGGTAGTGTCGTCGCAGTAGTGAAACATTGGGTGGGATATGGGGCGGCAAAGGACGGTTGGGATGGTCATAATTACTACGGCCGCTTCGCCGATTTTTCCGGACACAACTTCCCGCAACATCTCATTCCGTTTACTGGGGCCTTCGCGGCGCACGCAGGCAGCGTGATGCCGACCTACTCGGTCTTACAAAACGTCGCCATCGATGGCAAGCCGCTGGAGCAGGTGGGGGCCGGATTCAATCATCAACTGCTGAGTGAGTTACTGCGTGGGCAATACGGATTTCGGGGCGTCATCGTAAGCGACTGGGCGATTACGAATGATTGCACAGAGCCCTGCCGCAATGGAACGGCCGCAGGCGTCAAACCCACTCCTGCGGAAATCGGCATGCCGTGGGGAGTCGAAGAACTCCCCAAGGCACAACGGTTCGCAAAGGCCATCAATGCCGGCGTAGATCAGATCGGCGGAACCGAGCAATCAAGTCTTATCGTGGAGAATGTTCACAATGGATCGATCTCGGAAGCGCGGGTGCGTGAAGCGGCGGCCCGTATTCTGCTGCAGAAGATCGAGCTGGGTCTCTTCGAGCAGCCCTATGTGGACGAGGCAAAGGCCGCGGCGATCGTCGGCAACAAAGACTTTGCAGCCGAGGGACAGGCTGCCCAGGCCCGCGCCATTGTTCTGCTGGAGAACAAGTCCGTCGCCGCAACGGGTCGGCCATTGCTACCCTTCGCTCCAAAGGGTAAAAAGATCTACCTGTATGGCGTAGCTGCCAAGGCCGCGGAGGCCGTTGGATTCCTCGTGGTCACTGATCCCGCGCAGGCGGATCTAGCGATCATTCGAGCGCCCGCGCCCTACGAGAGTGAGCATCCAAACTTCTTTTTTGGATCAAGGCAGCACGAGGGGAGACTTAGGTTTACCGAAAAAGATGCGGCTTACGCTGACCTGCTGCGAGTGAGTCCGATGGTTCCAACCGTGTTCCTGACCACGCTTGAGAGGCCGCTGATCCTGACCAACGTAAGGCCGCACGCGACGGTGCTATTGGGCGACTTCGGCATCTCGGACGAGCCCCTACTCGCTCTGATTGTCGGTAAAGTGTTGCCCAGCGGGCATCTCCCCTTCGAATTACCGTCTTCACTGGAGGCGGTCCAACAACAAAAAAGCGATCTGCCGCACGACTCGCAATCCCCGCTGTTCCCCTTCGGGTTCGGGTTGCACTACTGAGCTCAAAGACCCAATATTTCGTTATGAACGGATGGTCAGAGTACAGGAAGTTATCCATAAACGGGCTTCCAGGAAGTTGGCCAGATCGGTAACGATAAGTCGGCAAGGGTTTACTAATCGACATTTGGCGCCCGTTTATGGATTGCGCCTGGATCACGCGCAAACCTGAAGTTCTCCTTGCCGCGGCTACGGAAATCAGCTCTTCACCCAGTGGTTCAAAAGGGTTCGTCCGCAGCAGCCGCAAAGTGAGTGAATCTAATGCCCGACAAATTCGCGAATGTGCTGGTCAGTCGGGTATACCTTGTGGAACGCGCAAGATCGCAACCGCAGTAACGAAGTCTGGACGAGTTTTATTGCAGCTTCGCGTACTCCGCTTTGGCTTCCTTCAGGATGGGAATGTCGGGGTCGGCGTCTTTCCAGAGCGTGAGGAAATCTTGATACGCGGCACGGGCTTTGACCGTGTCCTTTTGCATCGCGTAAGCACGCGCAAGTCCCAGATGGGCGAGCGCACCCAGCGGGCAGCTGTTCACCACGCTCCTATGGTCCACGTACTTCTGGAACTCGGCGCCTGCCGCGCTGCCCTGTCGCATCAGCAGATACGCCTGACCCCGCAGGTAGACAGGGTAAAGCGAGCTCCCAAATCCGGTGGGGGCCGGATCGCCCAGTTCGTAGGGAGCTGCAGTCTCGAGAATCTGGATGGCCTTCCCGGGGTTCTTGCTGTTGATCGCAACCGCGGCGCGGATGGTCGGGACCCAGTAGCCGTTGATCATTGTGTTGAGTGGATTTTCCTTTTGCAACTCGTCGGCCATCTTTTGCGCACGGTCTGAATCACCGGCTCTCGCTAGAGCTAGCGCCACCAGCACGCGGATGTCTGTAGTCGACGACCTGGCAAGTGCTGAAAGCGCCTCGCTGCGAACCTGTGCGCCATTTCCGAATTCCACCTCCCGAAGGGCCGCGTTCATTTGGTTCTTGGCTGCATCTTCCACCTCGTCAGCATGCTGGGCGGAATCGACCGCGCGTCGCGAGAATTCCCGCGCTTTTACGAGATGCCCGGAAAAGGCCTCGACATCGGCTTGATGGGCGAGAAGAGCATCCTCCATGCCGGGCTTGCCAGCCGCCCAGCTCAACTGGCGATCCATCTCTGCGGTGTCGCCCTCCATGAAGGCGACCGCAAATCGGCACTCGTGCAGGTACCCGGTTTCCGCTTTGCGCGCAAGCGTCTGCTGGTAGGTGAGCTTGGCTTCTTCAAGGCGATTCGTGAGGCAATAGAAACCTACAAGATTGCTGCGGGATATGGTGCTTTCCTCCGGGTTCAGCCGAATACTTTCTGCCGTTTCCGCAAGCGCCTTGTCGTATTGTCCCAGGTACTCGTAGTTTAGCCCCAGATTATTGTGCGGTACGTCATCCCGGGGATAAGCCTGCGTCCACAGTTCGTAGGTCTGGTTGGCCTTGTCCAGTTCCCCCGTTACCCAAGTAAAGTAGTAAGCGGAGATAGTCAGCCTCTCTCGCTCGCTCACGCGCTCGCGCAAGCCGTATGCGGTTTGAAAGTTGTCGCTGGCCAAGCCGAACTGAGCTAAGTTCAAATAAGAGACTCCCAAACGGGCGAAGGCCATGGCGAAACTGGGATCGAGTTCAATGGCACGTTTGAAAAGCGGGATTGCGGCAGCATCGCCTTGCAATGACCGGGTCTTGATTCCCAAAGAGTACGCCTTCAACGCCTCCAGAGAAGGTGTGGTGGCTTCCTTAATCGGGGTATCGTATTTGGCAATCGTGCCGAGCGATTCGCCGACTTTCTTGCGCAAAGTCGTCGCCAGGTCGTCGAGGGCATCCAGCACGTCTTCTTTCTTCGTGACCTGCACCTGTTGACTCGCAATCGAATCTCCGGTCTGGCAATTTGCCGCGTTGATGCCGAGTAAGTACTTGCTGCCAAGACTTGCAATCGAACCCGTCACCGCGAGTTTGCTTTCCGTCCGCTGGCAGACTTCTTGTGCCACCTCCGGTGTCAAGCGCTCTTCGAGAGAGTGCCCCATAAGCTTGAGCGTATTGCGCACTCTCCGGTCCGACAGAACGCTGAGGAATGGCGATTGCTGGAAGTCGGTTGTCAACGCCTGTTTGAGCGTGTCGTCGAAGACCGCATCGCCTGTGCTGTTGGCGAAGTCGGCGAGAACAATGGTGTCTTTGTCAGTCAGAACAGCCGTGGCCGCGCGCGAACGGAAATAGAGTGCTCCTCCGATTACAGCAGCGACAAGTAACGCGGCGGCGGGAACCAGAACCGTCCAGAGTCTCCTTCCCACTGCCGGAGTGGCGACCACTTTCACCGCGCTCGATGACGAACGCTGACTCAGCGCAGGCGAAGAACTGGAGGATGATGGCGGCTGGTGGGCTGCCTGAGAACCGGTATCCCGTGCCACAGGTGCCGTTCCGGAACTCGCGGCGGCAACTCGCCCCGTATCTGTGTCCCGCTTCAAGCGCAATAGCTCGGAACGCATTTCCGCCGCGCTCTGATAACGCAACTCCCTGTCTTTCTCCAGCGCCCGGTTGATCACCCGCTCCAGATCGGGCGGCAGGCCAGGATTGAAGCGCACCGGAGCCACTGGAGCGCGGTTCAGAATCGCATCGAAAAGAATCGCGCTCGTTTCCCCACGAAACGGCAACTCTCCGGTCGCCATCTCATAGAGCACGGCTCCAAATGAAAACAAATCGGTGCGGGCGTCCAACTCCTTGCCTCGCGCCTGCTCCGGCGACATGTAGGCGATCGTTCCCATCGCCGTTCCTGGGTTGGTCAGTTGCTGTTTGTCGAGATAGGAGAGAATTTGCGTGTCCTGGGCGGCCAACTGGCTTGCGGTGCTGGCCGGAACAGTAACTTTGGCGAGGCCGAAATCCAGAATCTTGGCGTGGCCGCGCTTGGTCACAAAAATATTCGCGGGTTTGATGTCGCGATGGACAATCCCCTCGCTGTGCGCGGCATCAAGCGCGTCGGCAATCTCAATGGCCATACTGAGCAAGGCGTCATTCTCGACGGGCTCTTCGCCGATGTGCTCCTTCAGCGTCACGCCGTCCAGAAACTCCATGACGATGAACCATTGGCCGTCATGCTGCGCGATCTCATAGAGCGTGCAAATGTTCGGATGATTCAGGGCTGAGGTGGCACGGGCCTCACGACGGAAGCGTTCGAGAACTTGCGGGTCACGGGAAACGTGTTCCGACAAGAACTTAAGGGCGACGAAGCGACCGAGCGAGGTGTCCTGGGCCTTGTATACCACCCCCATGCCGCCGGCGCCGAGTCTCTCCAGGACGCGATAATGGGAAACCTTGCTGCCGACCGGTTTGATTTCATTGTGCATTGTCCCTGGATCGTGGGCGACCAGTTTGCCGACAACTTCCAGCGCAGGCGACTCAATGAAATGCTCGGCTGCTTTCTCATGAGCGAGCAACGACTCAACTTCCCGTCGAAGTTCTTCGTCGTCTCCACAAGACTGTTCGAGGAATTCAGCGCGGCGGCTCTCGTCGAGTTCCAAGGCACGGTTACAAAGCTCTTTTACTCGATGCCAGAGTTCAGGCTCCACGTTGATTGCCCTCGTTCAACTCCCGCAGAAGCCAAATCTTTGCCAATCTCCAGTCCCGCTGCACAGTTTCGACCGAAACTTTCAATACTTCGGCAGTTTCTTTTATGCTCAATCCGCCAAAGAATCTCAGTTCTACAACTTTGCTTTCCCTCTCATCCACAGCGGCCAACGCCTTCAACGCATCATCCAGGGCAACCAGGTTTGGATCGGGTTCCTTGCACACCGACGGCGCCTCGTCCAAGGAAATCAGAAGCGCACCACCGCCTCTTTTCTGGGAACCGCGGGAGCGGGCAAAGTCGATCAAAATGCGCCGCATCAAGTGTGCTGACATGGCGAAAAAATGCGCACGGTCCTGCCAATTCATTTGGCTGCAATCCACAAGCTGCAAGTAGACCTCGTTGACAAGAGCAGTTGTTTGCAGGACGTTGCGGGATCGTTGTCCCGCCATGCAATGCCGCGCTATTCGATGCAACTGCTCATAGACCAGCGGAGTGAGCTTTTCCAGAGCCTGTTCGTCTCCGCCAGTCCAGGCTTTGAGCAACTGGGTGACGTCGTGGGTCGAAGGGACCGCCATTTAAACCTCTCAGGATCAATAGATTATACGTCTGGCAGGCAGAAGCCCAGCAGTGTATCTGCTCGCTTTAGAGCAGCAGTGCCTGCTTCCATCAATTCCTTCTTCTCACTCCGTTACGGTTTTGACCATCATTTTCCGTCTTACTAGATAGAAGCCAGTTTGTGCAGAGGCCTTATGAATACTTGCCCAGACCGTTCAACTGAGAAGTTACTGCCGGAGGCTCATGACGCCGAACCTACCAACATCCACCCAACCAAGTGGGTTGACGTGAGTGCCCAACCGCTGCTCGATGCTGCCCCCGACGCCATGCTGGTCATTAGCCGAGCCGGGGAAATTGTTGTTGCCAATCTGCAAGCGGAAAAGCTCTTCGGATACCAACGTGAGGAGTTGATCGGACGGTCGGTCGAGTCGCTAATCCCCAGACAGCTTGGCACCGAGCATCCTCAAGGCTGGAAAGACTTCTTCGACGATCTACCTGTGCAACCTACTGGCATCTTGGAGCTGTTCGCCTCGGATAAGGATGGCACAAAACGTCCCGTAGACATCAGCCTCAGCCCCTTAACCAACGAAGCAGGAACTTTTGTTGTCGCCGCAATTCGTGACGCGACCGATCGTCGTCACAAGGAAGGGCTGAAAGTATTAGACGCGGTTCTGCGCGAGACCCGTGAAAACGAAGAACGATTCAGCACGGTCCCACCATTCATCTGGATGTCAGGTAGCGATCCTATTTCCGAAACGAAAGCAGCAAAACGACTCTATAGCCTTGAGGAGGCAATTGTGACTTGCAGATCCTGTGGATCAGAAAAGAAAATACATTTCCCCACTGAAATCATGATCCATTTCTCCGGGCTCAGAAATCTGGACAAGCCGGGTGTGTTGACATTCCCAAAGCTCGCGGTCTGCTTAGGCTGCGGCTTTAGTGAATTCACCCTTGAAGAATCTGCGTTGCCTGTGCTGGAAGAAGGCGCCGCGGCGTAGTGTTTTGGGCAGGTTGATCGTCCTCACTATTATTAAACGATTTTTGGCGCCATGCTGGCTGCTTTGAGAGGGGGCTTACTATCGGCATGGAACGCTTTCTCTGTATGCCGCGCTGGACACCAAGACCGGCCGCGTGCACGGAAGAACCACGGCCCGCCATACCAGTCGCGACTTCGTTGCCTTCCTCGCAGAAGTGGTATCGCTGTGTTCGCCTCGGCAGCAGATTCATATCATCCTCGACAACCTCTCCGCCCACAAAACCCAGCTCGTTCGCGACTTCCTGCAACAGCATCCTCGCGTGCAGCTTCACTTCACCCCTACGTATTCCTCTTGGCTCAACCAAGTCGAGCTCTGGTTCGCCAAGATCGAACGTGAGGTCATTGCCCGCGGCATCTTCACCTCTGTACCTGACCTGGCTCGCAAACTCCGTCGTTACATCAACGCCTACTCTGCCAACGCTCGCCCGATCCAGTGGAAATACTCCGACCCTTCTCGGCGCCTACGTACTAACGAATTCACTGCGACAGGCCACTAGACTGAACGATCCCTGTAACCACCATCCCTGCCAACACTCCCATCAGCGGTGTGCTCGATCGACTCAGTACCTCTGCGAATAGCGGACTTTGAGCCAGCGGCTTCAGTGTGAAGCTCACTAAATCGAGACTGAAAAAGATGAACCCAAAATAGAAGGCAGCTTTGCCCAGCACCTTGAACCGCGTCGGAATCGCGCTCAGCACAGTGCCGAGAACGATGAAGAACGGTCCGATCCCGGTCAACTTCAGCGAAACCAGCCATGCCGTGGAAGTCGTTCCAATGTTTGCGCCAAGCAGGATGCCCAGACTGGAGCGGAACGTCATACTGCCGGCGTCCACCAGCGCCACCGTCAGTGACGAAACGGCACTGCTGGATTGAATGATGGCGGTGGCAACAGCACCAAGCAACACCCCCCGCCAGCGACTTCCGGTGAGGCTGCCTAGCCATTTCTGGAGCGACTCACCGCCAACCGCTTGGATCTCGCGACTGAACGCCTCTAGGCCGTACAGGAACAATACGATCGCAGAAATACCGGCGAATAAAATCCTGAGGTTCGACATACATCAACGTTAAGGAACACTTCTTCTCCAGCAGTTTCATCCCCGTGAGGGACCCTGTCGACTGTCAATTGCAACAGTTTTCCGCCGGATTTCTGAGCCCCCGCGTGCGTCTGTTGTCGAACTTATTGAGGGCCTTCGAGGCGGTCTAGAAGCTTTTCGACCACAAGGATTAGCGGTCGACCTTGGTCTAGGTGCACTGACGCCCAGCAGACGTTGACATTCAACACCAAGGATGAAATCGTTATTTTGTCGGGTGCGGAGCAGCGTTGCCCGCAAAGTTGACGTTGTTCCCACCTTCTAACGCATTTATTCATCATTCATCGTGGGAAATTGCCTTCTGCGCATTCAGGAAGCTTGAGAGGTCATAACACTGGTGGTAGCAGCCAAGAAACTCGGCAAATTCGATACGAAGGCATTCCTCTCGACCATCGACGGCGGCAGGAAGATCGAAGCTTTTCCCAAGAAGCAGACAATCTTTGTTCAGGGCGACTCGTCCGATGCTGTTTTCTATATACAGAAAGGAAAGGTAAAACTCACGGTTGTGGCGAAGACCGGAAGGGAAGCAACAATCGGCATTCTGAACGAGGGCGATTCCTTTGGAGAAGGTTGCCTCACGGGGCAGCCTCTCCGCCTATGCACCGCAACCGCAATGACCGATTGCTCTGTGATGCGAATCGAGAAGAAGTCCATGATGGAAGTGCTTCACCGGGAACACGCGTTTTCCGATATGTTCGTGGCATATTTGCTGGCACGGAACATCCGATATGAAGAGGATTTGGTTGACCAACTCTTCAATTCTAGTGAGAAGCGACTTGCTCGCATTCTTCTCCTGCTTGCTCATTTCGGCAAGGATGGAAAGCCCGAAACTGTAATTCCAAGAATCAGTCAAGAAACTCTAGCAGAGATGGTGGGCACAACTCGCCCGCGGGTTAGCTTTTTCATGAACAGGTTCAGGAAATTGGGATTCATTGACTATGACGCCGGAGATGATTTGCAGGTTCACGGTTCACTTCTCAACGTCGTGCTCCACGACTAGGTCTACGACCGTATGGAGATGTATATCTATAGATACTCGTGGAAGGAGCAAAAGAGCGGCATAGTGCAGGCATGCGAGCCTATCATCGGGTGCATGTCCAGCTGACCAAGAAGGATCGTAAACAGATCGCCGCCATGTTGAACAAGGGGTGGGAATCGGCGCGGGTGCTGCGGCGGGCTGTGATCCTGCGGGAACTCGGCCAGGGGCAGACGGCCGGGCAGGTAGCCCGCAATGTGGGTGTAGCCTCCAAGACGGTGCGGGCCATTGCCCGGCGCTACGAGGAGGAAGGGCTGGAGTCGGCATGGTACGAGAAGCCGCGTCCGGGCCAGCGGCGGGTGCTGGACGCGGGCCAGAGTCAGCGCATCATCGCCCTGGTGTGCGGCCCGCCGCCGGAAGGCAGGGCGCGGTGGAGTGTGCGGCTCCTCGCCCAGGAAGCGGTGAAGCGGAAGTTGGCACGGCGGGTGGGCCGGGAAACGATCCGCATCTTGCTCCAGAGTCATGACCTGAAGCCGTGGCGGGAAAAAAATGTGGTGTGTGGCGGAACTGGACCGGGACTATCTCGGACGCATGGAAGACGTGCTGGCCTTGTATGAGAAGCCGCTCTCAGAGGCGGAACCGGTGGTTTGTATCGATGAGAAGCCGGTGGTCCTGCATGCCGATCTCCGCCCCTCCCGGCCGCTGCATCCGGGACAAGTTCTGCGGCGCGACTGCGAGTACGAACGCCGCGGCACGGCCAACGCATTTTGCGGAGTGGAGCCCAAGGCGGGACGGCATTATCTTCGCGTGACTCCGGACCGTTCCTCGCCCGAGTTTGCCGATTATCTGCTGGAGATCGCGGAACATTATCCGGCCGCCGACGCCATTCATCTGGTCATGGACAATCTGAGTTCGCACACCCGCAAGGCAGTGGTGGAGCGGTACGGCGAGAAGGCGGGAGGCTGGCTGTGGGACCGGTTCAGGGTACACTACACACCGAAGCACGGAAGCTGGCTGAACCAGGCGGAAATCGAAATCAGCCTGTTCTCCCGACAGTGCCTGGGACGGCGAAGAATCCCATCGCTGGGCGATCTGAGGCGGGAAGCCAGGGCCTGGGGTCGGAGAATGAATCGTAATCGGGTCACCATCAACTGGCGCTTCACCCGCAAAAAGGCACGCTTGAAGTTCGGTTACAGAAGAAACAGATTATGCGGTCAGAGACCTAGCGTCCGGCTCCGGTCCCACACGCAAAGCTGCCAGACAGCGATGAGTAAATCAGGCACTTGCTGGGTCTAATCCGGCGAGCGGCGCTACTTTCGTTGCAACCAGCACCTCCAACAAGGTGGCGGTATTACGAACGCTGGCCGAGATGGTGATGAGCGCTTCTGAGACGAGAGGATGTTGCTCTGCCAGCGTGTCAAGACGGTCACTCACGTTGTAGAGTTGCTGAACTTCGTGCAGGATCGCATTTGAATGCATGGGGTACGCGGCTTTCTTTGAAAGCCTAAGGAGAGAAAACTTCAGATGGGCTGACTTAGTTCAGGGAACCTGAAAGAGGAGAAGGTGGTAACCATCTCAGTTCCAGTGTATCACCCGCGCACCTTGGAATGTTGCACACACCCCTGAGTCCATTGGGACGCAGTCACAATCGGCAGCCACTAGCCTCCATTATCCTTTCTCCATTCCAAGAGGGCACGCCCAAGGGAGTGTTCAATTTTGACCAGACAGGCGTGCTTCAGCTGCTTAGATTGTCTGGGTGGAGGTGTGTTATGTCCTGCGCGGTATGCGCCTCGGTCAACGAGGCGGAATTTACTGCCGAGATGATGATCCATTTCTCCGGTCTGAAACATCTTGCCAATCCCGGCGTTTTAGTGTTCCCGAAGGTTTCGGTCTGCTTGGATTGCGGCGTTTCGCGGTTCACCATCGCGGAAAGGGAACGGGCTTTGCTCGCAGGGGATGCTCCTACAATGAAAGCCTCAACCCGCAAGGAAGTATTGACCAATGCCGCACTCCGTCAAAGGATTGCGCTCTGAGCGTTGGGGGAAAGCTACGATTCGCCTCAAGGCTGCTTGACAGTCGTTCACTGGGAACAAACGACTGAGTGTTCTGCACAGATTCTCTCGTAGGTGTGGCTTTCCTGTTCGCGCTGAAACCTTTCCAACACGTACCCGCACAAAATATCCACGTCGCAGGTCAAGGCAATCTCGTCCCAGAGGTGTTCGGAGGTTCAAATCCTCTCTCCCCGACCAATTCCTTCAAGCAGTTAGAGCGATTTCAGCACCCGCCGTTTTGGGTGCAATGGGTGCAACTGGCAATTTCGGTGCCACAGTGGGCGTGTGGAAACCGAGTCCTGCTTGCTCCGCCGTGAATCTGCGGAACTCGACATCTTCCTTCACCTTCGAGTAACCATCAGTGACGCTCTTGTCGGCGTGCCCGATCCAGAAACGCAACAGATCCTCTGGCACTCGTTGCTTGCGAAGGTGAGTCACACGGTATCTCCGAAAAGCATGGAAGCCGCACTTCTCGCGGCCCATCTTTCCCAAGATCTTGTGTAGGCTCCTCCGCAACACGTTTGAGCGAGCCAGCGGTGTACCTACTGCACTTCTGAAGATGAAACCCCGTACAGCGGCCGTTTAGATGCTCGCGTAGCAACTCAGCCAGCGAATGGTGGATGTCCACCTCGCGCGGCCGCAGCCCATGTGGGGACGGGCCGCCTCGGCCGTCCAGCGTGGGCGAAGCCCCGCGCACTCACGGTGTCCTTTCTCGACCCCTACGGCGATTCCCAAAATGCGTCTGTCGCGCGAGGACGACCTCAGCCTAGAAGGACGTTGATGGATTCGAAACTGTTAGAAGTTACAGGGAGCCAGTCAGACCAGACTCGAATCGCACCGCCGAATCTGCAACCGAATTTTCTCAATGAGTTCTACAAAAAAGGGATGTCAAGAAAAAAGTTCCCCCTCGACCGGAGGGCGAGAGGATTTTGTCTCGAGATCCAGCCCACTTCACTGTAAGAGTACCCCTCGATTAGCGCGAGAGGTTTTGCTTCTGAGTTGTCTTCCATTCCTGGCTTTCATCGTCCGGTCGTGACCACGCCAATCGAGTCTTGAGACCTGGCAAGCGGGACGGTACTTTAAGTGGTAACCATAGTTCTATCGGAGGCTCGTGGCCTATCGCTATTTCTGGTTATCCGAGGAGGCATAGCGTGAAATGGGTGACTCGGTGCCGCAGCACACAGGGCCGATCTCATTGACTGATACTCACCTCGAACCGAGCGTCTCGAAAACCCGACCGACCACCACCAGAGAGAATCGTCGGAGATGGAAAGGCCTCATTCCGCAAGACACTCAAGCTGCTTGCCGATTCAATTGTTTGGCGTCGAACACCACTCCCTTCTTCCAAATGGTTAACGTAATGGCGGCCAGCTTTCGTGCCAGGGTGAGACGCGCCATCGTCGGCCGCATCCCTTTCTCTACCAGAGCAACATAGAAATCGCAGAGTGGTCCAGGCCGAGTACTGGCAGATAGGGCAGCGCCTTTGAACAGATTCTTCAGATCGTGATTATGGTTGTGATTCAGACCGCGCACTGTGATGCGCTCCCGGTTGCGTACCAGCTTCCCTCTCGCGAAGCGGTACTCGCCGCTGTCGTGAGTCTCGACTGCGAAACCGCTGTACGCCCACAGCTGTCGCTTGGTACGGAAACGGTGTGGCGTTTGCAGTAACGCCACCAGCAAGGCGGAACGAATCGGACCGATCGCAGGAATCTGGCGCAGTAATTCCACGGCATGGTGTTTGTGGCTCTCTACTATCAGGTCGCGTCGCGCTCCCTGGCGCACCGGCTGCAGCAGATCCAGTTGCTGATACAACCGTTCCGCCCGCAGACGAACCCCAGGGTGTGGAATCTTGGCCAGCCATTCGGCGCGATGCCGCGGGGCATAGACCGTGGCACCGCTACAGGGTATGGCCCAGCCGCGATACAGCGCTTTGATCCGACTCATGACGCGCGCGAGATCTTTCGTGATGGTCAGATAGCTGCGACCCAACTCCTTTAAGGTACGCACCCCATGCTCTCCGTGGTACACGGCATGGAGCTTGTTGGCGTGTAACAACTCGGCCAGTTTCCGTGCATCGATCCGATCACTCTTGCTGCCATCCTTCAACAGGGCGTTTCTCCGTGGATCGCAGACTACAAGATGGCTGACATGAGGCTTCAGCAGGTCATGCAACCAGGCGGCAGGAGTTCCTTCTTCGAAGGTTACCGATAAAGTTCCGCGTAGCCCAGCGATGAACTCTAGAATCGTAGCCGCTTTCGTCTCAAGGATGCATTCCATGATCAGCTTGCCCGAGCTGTCCATGACAGCAACGGAGATCGTTGCCTGGTGAACGTCCATGCCAATATACTTTTCCTGGTTCATAACGGCGCTCCTTTTCGGTAAGTGGTGGTCCGAACAATCACAACCTACCGCAAAAGTGGGCGCCTTTTATATTGCGTGAACTAGGAACTTTTCGTCAATCGTGCCGAAAAGGGGATCGGGCATCAAGGTCGCAGACTGGTCGTGGAAAAGGGAATGAGCGATGCTGCAGTAGGAGCAATTGTCTTTACTTCACAGGCACTTGGTTCTTGAACTGTTGCGCGCTTCCCACAAACAACTCCTCGTATTTTCGCTTCCCCGAGGCACCAGATCCTTGCCCGTGGATCTTGCCCCAAATAAGCGCAGCCGATCCTGAATCTGAGAGTCGGCGCATGCCCTGAGCAGAATAGTAATAGTAGTGATCTCTGGCCCATCCAAGCTGCTCAGCGGAAGAGGTTCGAAGCACTCCGTCTGGAGGAATCTTGAGAATGTATTCGCCGGCTTCCATCGTCAAAGGCGGCGCTCCTTGCACCTCAAACTCAATTCGTATCCAGCCGGTGTATCCTTCGGGAATCAGAAACCGAGATGCAGGCCGACTCGAATTTCGAGCACTCACGTTTAGCCACAACCCAAGGCCAGTCAACAGCACAAAAGTAAGAACGCCAATGACGATTCGCGCAGACCGGTTTGTAGTCTCCGGAAAAATCCAAGTCCGTTTGCCGGCTTCGGCTTGCCTGAAGCTAACGACTGCGGAATATAGCGTGGCGACTACTAAAAGGGCAGCGGCTGCGTATGGCAATATCATTTGGCTTCAAAACATAGGCCTGTCGTTCGGCGCAAAACTCCAACTCCAGCGTAAAGCCCCCGTCAGGCGCGACTGAGAACACCGTCGTGACCGGTGCTCTCAAGAATTCGGGATGCGTAATCAACAGTGAACCCGGTAGCACGGAACTCTGCCCTGTGAGTTCTGGCCCGGACGGATTTCGCGATGGCCGGACCATAGAAACACCAAATCGCCAGGCAAGCGATCAGTGCCAGTCTTGCGGCAGCATACGGCTTGAAAAGACTGATATACGCGGCAATCAAGAGACACAACGATCCTAGTAAGGAGACCAGTTCCAATGGATTCCACGGGGCCCCATAAACCGCAATGGTCAGCAATGTGCAGACATGGAATCCGGTGATCACACTCGCGACGAAATAGAGGCAAAAGGGGAACATATCAACAATAATACCGCTCTCAGAACAGATGTTCTCCGATCCTTCCTGCGTGGTTTTGCGTCGGCTTCCCCTGGTTAGCGCTCGCCATGTGGGCGGGTCTAGAGTAGAGACTGTAGAGCGTCACGTAGGGGAAAAAGAGAGAGCACCACTTTCAGTTCATCGCGATTGGCAAACCTACCACGACGACAGACATAATGCTGCTCAAAACTGCTCGATAGCCTAGCATCACGCTATCGGGCCTCCTCCGCCACTTATTAGTCGGGCGGTGGGTGATAGTAGATCACCACCAAAATAAAGATAACACCAACGAATGCTGCAATGGCCAACGAAAGCAGAATGCCGTGCAGGGTTGTGAACGATGATTGCTTCTTCTTCCTTTTCTTTACCTTTATGAATGTGGTCATATAATACTCTGCTGAAGGCTCACCGGTCTCAAGCGCGACCGCGCATCAATATTCAAGCTTTCTCGCGACCGACAACTTCTCTTAGATTCCGCTCGTCTGATACTGCAAGACAGCCATTGACAGCCGATAGTCGTAGCCGGCCTGCGCATCGCTGATTTGGGCTTGCGTCAACTGAAGCTGTGCCTGACTCAGTTCTACGATTGAACCTAAACCTAGGTTGTATCGTGACTGAGCAAGGTTGAGTGCGAGGTTGGCCTGGTCGAGAAGCTGTTGAGTCACCGCGAGCCGGTCATAAGCGGTCGTAGCATTCAACCAACTGGTGCGTACATCGCGGGAAATTCGATCACGGAGGTCCCGCAACCTCTCCTGGGCTGCTTGGGCACGAAGCGAGGCTTCTCGTGACCTCGCGGGGTAGAGGAAACCATTGAAAACCGGAATATTCACGTTGACGCCCACCGCTCCATACCAGCTGGAAATAATGGGATTGCGTACCGGAGTATCGCCCACGACTCCGAGCGCGCGGATATCGGGAAACAGCAAGTCTCGTTCGGCCGTCTGAAATTTTCTGGTGGACTCCGACTGGAACTCGAGAGCAAGGATTTCCGGCCGCATGGTAAAAGCGGCCGAAATCAGATCATCTACGTTGCCAGGAGGCGGAGCACTGGGAGCGGAGTCCTCTACGAGCTGAAAACTCTGGAGGTTGGAGAATCCGAGCACAGCGGAAAGGCTGGCCAGCGCCGCGTTTTCGTTGTTCTGCGCATCCAGGAGCAGCAGCTTGGCCTGCGCCAGATTCACGTTGGCAAAGCTGAGGTCCAGTTGAGACTTGAGCTTACTCTGGAATAAAGCATCCACCTGGCTGGAAACGGTTTGGCGCTCTTTCACCGTCTGCTGGGCAACGGTTAAGACCGCATGAGCCTGAAGGGAGTTGTAGAAGGCTTGGTCTACCGCCAGCAGGATCTGTTCCTTCGTGGCCAGCGCGTTCTGGTTCTCGGCTTTAGCCGCGAGGTTGGCGCTCGAGGCTAGGTTCGTGGTGCGTCCGAAATCTGTGATTAGCTGGGTCACCATGGCTCCCGCAGCAGCTCGCTGGTACAGGATCGGATTGTTCAGCGCGCCGGCTGTGAGGCGCGTACCGGGATTGGCATAGACCCCCGTCAAATCAATCGACGCGGTCGGCCACAGATTCGATCGAACCTCCCGCGTGACCTGGACCGAGGCTAACGCGGTCAGGCGTGCAACCGAAATCTGAGGATTGTTTTTCAGGGCAAGCGCATGAGCGTCCTTCAACGACAGCGTCGTAGGCGTGCCAGGAAGATTTTGCGGCACAGTGGCTTGCGGCCCCATAGGAGTTGCAGTGGCCCTAGTCGACTGGGACGGAGCCTGTGGCGCCGGAGCCGAAGGCAGAGTCGACGGCGCCGCCGCGTTCAATCCGCCCTGCGCGAAGCTGCACCCGGGTAGTAGCAGAATCAAACAAATTTGCAGTAGGTTTCTCATCTCGCTGTAATCTCCCGACCTTTCTGACATCCGGGCTCTGACTCCTCAAGCCACATCACCGGGAGTTGGCTCCTGCGCAGCATTCAAACCTGGCTTGCCATAGACCAGCAGGTAAGCAGCCGGCACAATAAAGATGGTAAAGAGCACCGAGGAAGTCAGCCCGCCAATGATCGCCCGTGCGAGAGGCGCATATTGTTCGCTTCCGGTGCCGAGCTTCAATGCCATGGGTACCATTCCGATGATGGTGGCAAGCGACGTCATGAGAATCGGGCGCAACCGCACCCGACACGAAGTAACAATGGCGTCCTTGACCGAGCTTCCCTGGTCCTCAAGTCGATGAGCGAATTCCACAATCAAAATGCTGTTCGACGCGGAGATACCGACCAGCATAAGCACCCCCATCAGAGACATCACGTTCAGGGTTGTCCCCGTCAGGGGCAGAATGATCAGAACCCCAATGAACCCCATCGGGATCGCCAACATGATGAGCAAGGGATCCTTGAAAGACTTAAACTGCGCGACGAGAATGAGATAAAGAAGAATCACAGACAGCGATAACCCGATCGCAAAGCTGCGGAACGAGGCATTCATGCCCTTCACCATTCCCCGAAGATCGACGCGAACGTTCTCTGGGAGTTTCGTCTCGTCGACAGCCCGTTGCACCTCGCTCGCGATCTTACCCAGTCCTTCGCCGACCGGGGTCACGTACACGTCAGTGACTCGTTGAATTTGGTAGTGATCGACTTCTGTTGGAGTTCGGATGTCTTCGAGCTTCACCACCGCATCCAGGGTCGTGGGTTGCTTCAGATTGGGAGCGCGGATCGGAATATTGGTGAGATCGGCGAAGTTGTGGATCGCGGCACGGCCCTTCTCGAAATATTGAACCGTCAAGAAATAGTCGTTGCCGCTCTTCCGATCGACCCAATAATTGGGAGCAATCATCGAATTGGAATTGAGCGCGGTGATGACATTATCGACCACTTCCTTCTGCGTCAGACCCAACTCACCAGCATGCACCCGGTCAACGTTCAGACGCAGTCCAGGATAGTTCATGTCCTGCGGAATATAGACCTCGCCCACCCCGGGCAGTTGCCGGATGCGACTCGCCAGGTCCTGTGCCACGCCGTACGACTGCTTCAAGCTGCGACTGCTCACTTGCACGTCAATGGGGGCCGGCATTCCTGAGTTCAGGATTGCGTCCACCATGGAACCGCTCGAGAAGAAGGTGCGGACATCCGGATATTGGATCGCCATTTCTTTCCGGACCCGGTCCATATACTCGGCACTGCTCACCCGATGCTCGTCCTGGAGCGCTACTTGGATCGTCGCCGTATACGGCCCAGCATTGGTCGTATATAGCGAGGAAAAGTCGGGAACCACTCCGATGTTCGACACCACCATCTTCAGATCTTTCGCGCCCACAACATTGCGGATCAGGTCCTCGACTTTGGCAGCATACTGTTCGGTGACTTCCAGACGCGTTCCTGTGGGAACTTTCATGTTGATCGTGAATTGCCCGGCATCGGTGCTCGGGAAGAATGCCAGACCCAGAAATGGATAGATCGCCAGACTCACCAAGAACACGCCGCTAAGCATCGCTACTGTCAGGCCGGGTCGTACCAGGGCTCGATTCACCCAATACTCGTAGGCGTCCAGCATCCGGTTGAAGTGCCGATTGAATCCTGCAGTGAATCTTTCCCACGAGGATTTACCAACGGCCGACGTAGGTTCGATCTCGTATTCGTGGCCCGGATCGCCGCTGGAGTGAGGCACAGCTTGAAGAAACCTGGAGCAGAACAACGGAATCACGGTCATCGCTACGACATACGACGCGAATAGCGAGATCACCACCGCGAGCGCCAGCGCCGAGAACAAGAATTTACTGACGCCGTAGAGAAAGGTCACCGGGAAGAAGACGACAACCGTGGTCAGAGTTGCGGCCAGCACCGCAAGGCTCACTTCCGAGCCTCCCAATTCCGCAGCAGCCATGGGCGCGGCGCCGTGTTCCAGATGGCGGTAGATGTTCTCCAGCGAAATGACGGAATTGTCAATGATGCGCGAGAAGGCCAGCGCCAGCCCCCCCAGGATCATGGTGTTGATCGTGCTGCCCATCATGTACAGCACCACGAAGGTAGCCAGCGCGGATAGAGGAATCGAGAGAAAAACTGCCGACGTGGCACGGAAACTTCCCAGAAAGATGAGAATCATCAGACTGGTGAGCGCGAGTCCGATGACGCCTTCATGAAGCAGCGTATTGATGGCCTCTTTCACGAACGCCGACTGATCGAAAACGACCGCGGACTTCAATTGTTTTGGAATGTCGTACAGATGCTCGATCGCGTCGCGAATGCCCTGCACAACCGCGATAGTGTTGGTGTCGCCGCCTTGCTTCATGATCGGCAGATAGACTGACCTCTGTCCATCTACGCGCACGACGTTGTACTGAATCTGATTGGCATCCTCGGCTTTGCCGATGTCGTCTACAGTAACCCAAGAGTTGCCGACCGTCTTGACGGGCACTTTCGACAGTTGGTCCATGTCGTCGACCAAACTGTTGGAATAAACGTAGTAGTCGAAGGGCCCCATCTTCACATCGCCGGCAGGGAGAATAAGGTTGGAGTTATTCACCGCGTTCACCACATCCATCGGGCTCAATTGCCGGGATGCGAGCTTATAAGGATCGACATAAACCATGATCTGTCGATACTTGCCCCCGAACGGGGGCGGGATCTCCGCGCCCTGGACCACCGCAATCTGGTTGCGAATCGTGAATTGGCCGATATCGTGGAGTTCAGTCTGGTTCAGCCCCTCTCCCTTGAGCGTGACCAGGCAGACCGGCAAGCTGGAAGCATCAAACTTCAGTACCACCGGCGGCAAAGTTCCCGGGGGCAGACGCTTTAGATCCGCCATAGCGAGGTTCGATAGCTCCGTGACATCGGCATCAGCATTGGTTCCCGGCTGAAAGTAAACCTTGATGATGCTCACCCCCAGCAGAGAGCGAGATTCCATGTGATCGATTCCGCTGGCGAGCGTAAAGAATCGTTCGAGAGGGTCGGTGATGTCGGTTTCGATGTCCTCCGGGGGCATCCCGGAATAGAACGTGGCCACTACGACTTCCGGCAAGTTAATCGTCGGGAACAGGTCGATTGGCATGCGTGCCAGACTGGTCACGCCAATCACGGTTAGTAGAAGACAAACGACGACGACGAAGTAAGGATTCCGAATTGAAAAACGAGTCATTTCATTTCACTCTTAAATGCGCGCGCAAAGGAACGGATTATGGTTGGCTGCCCTCTTGGTATTGCATGATCTGCACCACCTGGGGATGAATCTTGTCACCCGGCTTCAGGCCGCTTCGGTCGCTAACGACGACCTGCTCACCTTCCACCAGACCTGAAACCACCTCCGCGTCGTTGGCGGTCTGAAGGCCGAGCGTGATCGGCCGGTCTTCAATTTCATTTTTCCTGTCCACGACAAAAACTGTGGTCTTGTTCCCCTCATGATTCACGGCCTGCAAGGGTATTGTCGGGATGTCGTCTCGATGTTCGAGAGCCACGTCAGCTTCGGCATAGAGACCTGGCATCAGGATGCGATCTCGATTTTGAACATCAACTTCGGTGTGCATGGTGCGCGTCGACTCCTTCACGTCCACCGAGAATCGCGCAACTTTCCCTGGGAACGTCTTGTTCAGCGAGGGCACGCGAACATCCACGGGATCGCCGACGTGAATGTAGCGCACATACGATTCGGGAACGGGTATCACGAGCCGGAACAGGTCATCCTCGGAAAGCTTGACGATCGGTGCCGCTTGTGAGTTCGTGCCCGCTTGCACCAGAGTTCCCAGGTTCGCGTAGCGCTCGGTGACGATACCGGCAAACGGAGCAGTGATCCTCGCATAATCGAACAGACTCTGATCGTGCGCAAGTTTCGCTCTGACCACCGACAGCTGGCTCTGGGAGGCCTCTAGTGCAGCCTGACCGGCATCTACTTGAGAGGATGCCGCCATGTCCTTCCCCTGAGCGTCGTCTACTTCCTGCTGCGCGACAATTCCGGGTTGACTCTCAAAGACTCCGTTTAGACGCGTATATTGCAGGTGAAGCGCCTTGTACTGTGCCTGGTAGCGATATAGTTCGTGCTGCGCCCGGCTCACCTGGTTCGTTGCATTCTTGATTTCCGCCTGATCTTCCTGGAGCTGCGCCTCCAACTCAGGAATCTCCAGAACCGCCATGACTTGGCCAGTCTTGACGTGTGTACCGTAGTCGACCAGCAGTTGCTTGACGAAGCCGGATTCCTTGGCGTAAACGTCGATCTCCTGGAAGGGCACCAGTTCGGAAGACAGAGTGATTTGCCGCCCGAGCGATTTGTTCACTACCTTCGTTACGCCGACGGTGATCATCGGGCCTCCCGCTTGAACCCGTCCGTTGCCACTCCCTGAACAGGACGACGCGGCTAGAGCCATGGTGACCACAAGGGTCGTGAGCGAATAAGAGAGCAGCGTATTCGATTTGCGTGCTCGCATCTTGCGGGATCCATTGCAACTTTGAGTCATCGTGTTTCCCTTGACCAGCGTTCGCTGACTGTTTCTAACTCAGCGTTTCCATCACCTCGCGCAGCTTCGCCACCGAGAAATCCTTTGATCGACAAAAATCAATGACCCTTTGCTCCGCCTGTTGCAATCGGTCCGCAACGCCGGGAACGCTGGCCGCAATCCCTGCCGGAACCGTCAATACACCGTGGCGATCCCCATGCAGCAAGTCTCCAGGTCGCACTTCCATGCCACCCACGCTGATGGCGGCTCCGACCTCGAAGATGTGGGCGTAGGCGTGGGACACAGCCACACTTCCAGCGAATAACTGAATCCCCATCTTGCGCACGGACGGCAATTCACGCACGGAGCCGTTCGTTACGTAGCCGACGCACCCCAAACCCTTCAGAATTGCGGCGTGCATATCGCCGACAAAGGCTCCCCGGCCCGGTGGGTCGTCCATGTCCTCGAGTGCGAGAATCCGTGGTGCGGGAACGGTGAGAATCGTGTTCCAGAAGTCCGCGCGGTCATGGAAGGTGCCTCCGGCAATCGGCGGCGCACCGCTGCGAAGGCGGGCCGTGGCCGCATAGCCCACCATGGGAGGGGCGTCTTCGAACATGCAGTGGACGCTGGCATCGGCGTACCCAGCGTTTCGCAGCCTGATGCTAAACGATTCGATCGCGTTTGCGATCATGCACGTGTCGAACTTGCGAAGGGCATCAAGCTCTTCTTCGGTCAACAAAGGTGCGACGGGCATGCCCATATCCTTTCGGACGCGTCTTTACTTTTTCAGAAGCCGAATACTTTGCCGCACTCCCAAAATGGCGGCCGGTTGGTGTGCAGGTCTGTAAGCAGGACTAGCAAGCCGCTGCGCTGGAATCTAAAGTTCTGATTCGGACCTGCTCCGCCGGCGGCATAGGCCGAAAAGCGGAAACGGCTCCTCAACAAATCTTGTGAGCGAGGACGCGATGCGAGCTGCGAAGGTACCTACGAAAAGAGTTCGGAAGATGGAGGGGGGCGATTGTAAAGGCTTTCTTCAAAACGAAGACCCGGCATCGGGGGGCCGGCGGGCGCAATTAGGGGATAACTGCTGGGAGACTGCAAAAGGCTGACAGATATCACGGGAGGCATCCAGTCGGCTGCATCCTTGGCGAGACGTTGCCGTTTCGCCTCAGGCGATGCGTGAACCTGGAAGACTTTTATCGTGGCGGACGAAGCGACACCCGTAGAGGAGTAGCGCGTCGCCACGCTCAGCGCTAATGAGAAGACCGCAAGCAAGACCACCACTGCACGCCAATTCTTGCGCCGTTGACCTTCGAAATGGCTCAGAGGTTGCATATCACAAGCGGTTCAAGACCCTCTTTCCTTGTACCATATAAAATTAGACTGTCGCAAGCAAGAGGATAGACGTGACGACAGTAATCATAGGGGAGCACTGCGGTTAGAGTATCGTGCCGTACACGTTGGTTGTACGATTCTGCAGGATATTTACCGGATTCTCGGCTATGCGAATCGGCCAGCTTTTTGGAGTTGGCGTATTGTCTCTAGCCATTCCACCAGCTCAGGAAGTCCTACTTTGAAGATCGCCGGCAAGATCACATCCCTGTCTTGCCGACGGAGAGACGCCGCTATGGGAACTCCCGGCAGGGTCTCGCGGAAATGCACC
>CAVPVE010000034.1:0-78490 GCA_963709025.1 uncultured Acidobacteriaceae bacterium | reverse complement strand
GTGAACCAGTTGTCAGCTGCCAGTTGCCAGCCGCCAGTAGGTTTTTGCTGGCAACTGGTAACCGGCGGCTGCGGTTAAGCGATCAACGCTCCGACCACTCCGGCCATTCTCCAGCGCGGCACGGAACCTCCCATGCTCGCTCCCAGTTGCGCCGAAGATACCAACTCCTGTACTTCGGCTCCGGTCTGCGCGCGTAGTGCCGGCGCCGCGCCGCCTGCTTCGGGAAGTCCCGCAACAAAAATTCGCTCGATATTCAGATGGTACGTGTCCTGGAAAAACACCACCGACGGATATACCTCTTCCGCCAATTGCTCTCCTGTGATCGTGACTCCGCGCGTGTTTTCCAGCGTGCGGAACAGTTGCAATTGATCTTCGTTGAGAATGGCGATGCTGGTGGTGTGCGCATCCACCTTGATCACGAGCGTCGGCTTCTTGGCGTCGGCAGCGCCAATCGCTGCGAGAGTGGAAGGCAACACCACGCCCGGATTGAATCCGGCTTCGCGGAACGCGGCCTCGTAATCGTCGATGACGCTGGCCATGGCCACGGCCGCCACCACTCGCACTTCATTATTGACCTTCTGCGCGTGATACGAGACTTTGGCTTTGTCGACGTCAAACGGCAGAGATTTCTTCAGCCGGAAGCGCACCACGCCCAGCGCCTCTTCGTGATCGGAGGGCAGGGTGTCGAATTCCACCAGTATCACGCGCACGGCAGCATCGGGGACGATCGCAATGACGTCTTTCGAGCGTTGCGCGACGCCGCCCAGCGCCGCTTCAATGCCTTCGCGCACCGCGGCGCGCTGCCGCAGATTGTTTTCCACCAGGTCAGGGATCACGCTGCCCGGCGCCAGTTCCCGCGCCGCCGATGCTTCCAGGCCGTTTCCATGGTCAGAGAAGCGCCCCGCGAGAACGCGGTCCGCTGCGATTTCGCAGGCCAGTTTCGGCTTGGGTGTGTTGGAAGTTGTACTCATTTCCCGAGAATGCCCCTGACAGAAACTCCTCTATAAATCAGAACCCGAATCATGCGCAAATGCAATAGCTGAAAGGGCACTTGGGAAGGTTTCAAGTTGTCAAAGTTTCATGGTTTCAAAGTTGCGAACTCGGGCGGGACACTTTGAAACTCCGAAACCTTGAAACTCTGAAACCTTGAAGCCTTGAAGCCTTGCTCCTACCGCATGGCCTCGATGAACGTGACCTTGTTGATCTCTTTCAGCGTGGTCATGCCCAGCCGGACTTTATCCAGCGCCGACTCGCGCAGGAAGCGCATGCCCTCATCGCGCGCCGCGCGCCGGATCTCCGACGTCGGCTTCTTGGCCAGAATCATTTCGCGAATGCGGTCGCTCAAATCCAGCAGTTCGTGAATCGCGGTTCGCCCGCGGAATCCCGTGCCCGCGCACTCAATGCAGCCCGGCCCTTCATAGAGAGGAACGCTGCCCCACTGCGCCGGATCCAGGCCGCTGGCTTCGAGAACGTCAGGCGCGTAATGCACTTCCGTGCGGCACGATTCGCAAATCAAACGCACCAACCGTTGCGCCAGAATGCAGTTCAACGCCGAAACAAAGTTGTAAGGCTCGACGCCCATATTCAGGAAGCGCCCGATCACGTCGACTACGTTGTTGGCGTGAACCGTGGTGAATACAAGGTGTCCGGTAAGCGCCGACTGGATGGCGATCTGCGCGGTTTCCGCGTCGCGGATTTCGCCCACCATGATCTTGTCCGGATCATGACGCAGAATCGATCGTAGCCCGCGAGCGAACGTCAATCCCTTTTTCTCGTTGACCGGAATTTGCGTGATGCCGCGCAGTTGATATTCGACCGGATCTTCAATCGTGATGATCTTGTCTTCGTCGGTCTTGATCTCGTTGACCGCGGCGTACAGGGTAGTCGTTTTGCCGCTGCCCGTCGGCCCCGTCACCAGCACCATGCCGTAGGGCTCTTTGATATAGCGGCGGAAGCGGCGCAGGTCATCTTCGTCAAACCCAACCACATCCAGCGTCAGGGTGCGGAACTTCTCGCTCATCGATTCTTTGTCGAGCACGCGAAGCACGGCGTCCTCGCCGTGAATCGACGGCATGATCGACACGCGGAAGTCGATGGCGCGCCCGTTGTATTTCACGCGGAAGCGGCCGTCCTGGGGCACGCGCCGCTCGGAAATATCGAGTTCGCTCATGACCTTGATACGCGAAATCACCGTCGAGTGGTGCTCTTTGCCGATGGGCGGCATGGCCTGCGTCAGTACGCCGTCGATGCGGAACTTGATGACCACGGAATCGTCGCGAGTCTCAATGTGAATGTCGGAAGCGCGCCGCTGCAGCGCGGTGAAAATCGTGGTATCGACCAGCCGGATAATCGGGCTGGTATCGCCCGTCGCCGTCAGCTTGTCGATGGTGAGCGTCTCTTCCATGCCCGTGTTCTCGTCTTCGCGGACAATCTGGAAGCCTTCGCTGGCTTCCTCCAGCACGCGCTGCGACTGCTCGGTCTTCTTGAGAATGTCCGAGATCTGCTTGAGCGTAGAAACCTTGGTGATGATGCGCTGCTTCAGCAGCAGGCTGATCTCGTCGATCATCATCAGCTGGCTGGGGTCGGCAATCGCGATGGCAAGCTTGCCGTCGCCCGTCTCTTCGAGCGGCACAAAGTTGTAGCGGAACATCAGCTCGACTGGAATTTTCTTGAACAGCTCGTGATGCAGTTCGAAGCCCGAGAGGTCGATGAATTCGCAGCGGTAGCGCCGCGCCACATCCTGCGCGCGCTCCAGGTCGGTGATGGGATTACCCGTCGGGCTGATCGGCCCGCCGTTCCCACCGTTCACGAACAATGATTTTTTATCGGCTGTTGCCATTTTTAACCTGTCGTTGGTGGTTGGTCGTTAGTCCTCGGCCAACGACCAATGACGAGCGACCAACGACCCTTCCTCTAGTGCACGCCCATGCTGAAAATCGGCAAATACAGCGAGATCAGCACTCCACCTACAAAAACCGCCATGATCATCAGAATAATCGGCTCAATCAAAGCCATCGACGCGCCCAGCGCCGTCTGCACATCTTCCTCGTAGAATTCTGCGACCGAGTTCAGCATGGCCGGCAGTGCTCCGGTGGATTCGCCCACTTCGATCATCTCCACCGCCAGCTCCGGAAAAATCTTCTGCTCCTCCAGGCTGCCCGCCAGTCCTTGCCCCTCGCGCACCCGGACTCCCGCGCGCATCACACCCTTTAAGATGCGCCGGCTGGTCATGGAAGCGCCTGCGGTTTCCATCGCCGGTACCAGCGGCAACCCGCCTTGCAGCAGGGTCGCGAGCATTCGAGAAAAACTTGCCACCTGATGTTTCAGCCGGATATCACCTAACAGCGGCGTGGCCAAAATCACGCGATCAATCCGGTCCGCGCCGCGATCGGTGTCTTTCCAGCGCCACATCACGAATCCGAAGACTACCAGCCCGACCAATACATACGGAGCGTACTTCTGCGCATTCTGCCCAACTGCCAGCATGAACAGCGTGATGGCCGGCAACTTCTGATCCAGACTCTCGAACAGCTCCCCGAACTTGGGCACGACGTAAGTAAACAGGAACGTCACCATGATCAGCACCACGGTGACCAGCAATGTCGGATAAATCAGCGACACGAAAAGCTTTTTGCGGAACGTCATCGCCAGCCGCTGGAAGCCGATATAACGCGTCAGAACCTCGTCGATGTTGCCGCTCTTCTCACCCGCCATCAGGGTCGTGGTGTAGATCTTGGGCACAATGCCCTGGGCCGCAAACGAGTCGGAAAGCAACTCTCCGCCCTTGACGCGATCCCGTACGTTCTCCAGAATCTGTTTCAGTTGCGCGTCTTTCTGCCGCTTGATCAGCAGTTCCAGCGAGTTCAGGATGGGCAACCCAGCCCGGATCAGCGTCAGAAACTGCTGGTTAAACACCAGAAAGGTGCTCTGTTTCAGCTTCCGCCGCCGGTGCATCGAGACGCCCGAAGTCAGCATGCCCTGGGGCTTCACCCAGTAGACGAGATAGCCCTGCTGCGAGAAGCGGTCGCGCACTTCGGCTTCCGAGTAGCCCTGCTCGATGTGCTGCTGGACCCGCCCGCGATCATCCGCGATTTTTACTACAAATTCAGCCATTTGACGACTTTTCTACGGTTTTGCCGGAGATTCGCCTTATCGCTCAGTCTAACATTCTCATTCCTATTCTAAGCCGCCAACCACCCGGAAGAGCCCTCTAGCCAGTACCGCAAGTAACCCCCTGTAAAAGGTCTATGTGGGGACAGCCGCCTTCGGCTGTCCGCCAAGCGAAAGGAGGCACGTTCTGCTGCCCCGGCGAGCCGAACCCTACGGTTCCAGCCCCCCCTCCACCGTCTCAGTTCCCGCCGGAGGCTTGAACTCGAAACGGCCATCCGCAATCGCCACGTCTTCCTTCATCCCGCCAAAACGGTATTCCGTGGCCGCCCCATCCACTTCCTGGATGATGATCCGCGCAATCTGGTGGTCAGGGGTAATTTCCAGCAGAATTTCGCTCACCCGATCCGCCAGAGCCTGTGGCACCCCACGCAGAACCACATTTCCCGAGGCCAGCGGCTCTACATCTGGAGCCAGAGATAATCCCTGCAACTCTTTCTCCAGCTTGGTTTTACCTAACAAGAATGCCAGAGGGGAGCGAATATCTTCCAGCTTCTTCGCTGCCGTCTTGCGCGCCTGCCGGTCTGCCGGGACATAAAACCACGCATCCTTCCCGTCGCTGACAAACAACTTCTCCCTGGGAGAACGGTACTCCCACCGCATCTTGCCAGGGGTTTTCAGCCAGAGGGTCCCAGTTTCGGTCCGCTCCATCCCTGAGCCACGATAGACCTCGGTAAACTCCGCTTCGAGCGTCCGCAGGTGGTTGTAATGCGCATCGACCGCGGCCGCTTCGCTCTTGACATCGACACCGGGGGCTGGCAGCCCAGCTATGGGGCAAGCCAGCAGCGAGAGCGTGAAAATGAACTTGAAAACTTGCACAGGTGTTATCTCTCCTGCCAGCCGAGACCTGGTTTCTAGGAACCACTTGGCGAAGGCATACATCATCCTCGCGGAAAGCCGGCTGGGAGGAAAAGAGTCGAATCTGATTGTAGTGATTTTCCTTGCACTTCGCTTACCCGCAGGGCCCACATGCCACGACCCGCACATCAGGTTTCCGTTGCCCAGCGCCGCCTGTTATGTGAGAATCGGCGTCTCCGTGCCGGTCTTCCCCAATTCCCGGCTGGCACATTGGATTGTGCATGTTCCGACTCCTGCGTTTCGTCTGGCCGTTCGCAGTGATCTCAACGTTTAGCCTTGCGCAATCGACCACTCCGCAAGGGCAGGCCTCGGCCTCGACTTCGGTGCCTGCAGCGGTGTCGCCCGCAAAGACGGCGACTGCCTCCCCGGAACCGTCTGTACCCAACGCAGTTGCGCCCGTTGCGCTACCTGAAAATGTGCTGGGCGAAGGCCGGGTTTCCTATCGCCAGGGCAATTTCGAGGCAGCCATTACCTATTACGAACGATATGTGCAGCAGCACCCGCAGTTGCCGGACGGCTACGCAGGACTAGTGCGAGTCTATCTCAAGCAGAAGAATGTGGAACAGTCGGCGCAAACCGCGGAAGAGGGAATCGCTCAAAACGATTCTCCCCGCATGCGCTCGGCCCGCGCCGAGGTGTGGTTCCGCCAGGGCAAGATTCTGGACGCCGAAAAAGAATGGGTTGCGATTGTCAACTCTGGATATCCCGAAGCCCACGCCTATCTTGGGTTAGCGCGCATACGCGACGCGATCGCCATGTACAAGACCGCGACGGCCATGATCGACAAGGCCCATGCCCTCGACCCGAATGACAGCGACATTCAGGAAGCATGGATCGGCACACTCTCCTTCGCCAAACGCATCCAGTACCTCAAAGAGTCGCTCGCCGGGGGAAACAACTGGGACGCAGACGAGCGCGAAGGCGTACCGAACTATCTGGAGTATTTGAAACAGCGCGCAAAACAAGACAAGGCTCCGTGCCATTTGGTGAGCAACGTGACCACCACCCAGGCTCCTTTGCAACCGCTGCTGATCGATCGGAACCACATCAGTGGCTATGGTCTTTCTGTGGCTCTCAACGGTCACAAGAGCAAGTTATTGCTCGACACCGGAGCCAGCGGGATTCTCGTGACGCGCTCCATCGCAGAGCACGCCGGCATCTCCAGGATCAGCCAGAGCAAGATCGGAGGCATCGGCGACAAGGGACGCCGCAACGGGTACGTGGGGGTCGCCGATTCCATCAAGATTGGCGACCTCGAATTCCAGAACTGCTCGGTGGAAGTGATTGAGCAGAGGTCAGTCGCGGGAGACGATGGTTTGATCGGCGCTGATGTGTTCGAAAAATTTCTGGTGGAGATCGACTTCCCCAACCAGAAACTCAAGCTGGACCAACTCCCGCAGCGCCCTGGCGATACCGGGCAAAAGCTTGCGCTCAACAGTGATGATGATGACTCTCCGGCTTCTGATGCTGGGGAATCAAAGGACGATGCCAAGCCTGGGGATGGCAAGACTTAGGGACACCAAGATTCCGGCGAGCGCCGCAGGCCCGCAGGACCGCTACATCGCTCCTGAGATGCAGTCATACACGCGCCTGTTTCGTTTCGGTCACGATCTCTTGATTCCCACCAGCATCGGCAATGTGCCCTCCAAACTGTTCCTCATGGACACTGGAGCCGCCATGAATGTGATCTCACCCGCGGCGGCGCGCGAGGTGACAAAAGTCCACGGTGACTCCGACACGATTGTGAAAGGCATCAGCGGCAAGGTGAACGACGTTTTTACTGCCAACAAAGCAGTCCTGGTGTTCGGTCGCTTGCGGCAGGAAAATCAGGACATGACTTCGTTCGACACCAAGACACTCAGCGACAACATCGGGACGGAGGTCTCCGGTTTCCTTGGCTTCGCCACGCTCCGTGTCCTCGATATCAAAATCGACTATCGCGATGCGCTGGTCGACTTTCAATACGACGCCAAACGCTTCGGTCGGTGACACTAACCTCGAAACACGGAGTACTGCGGCTCGCCTGCGATCTGCCTCAGCCGCCAGCTTTCGGCGAGCGTGTGTTCCAGCAGCGGATTGTGATAGAGGACGAACACCGGCCGGGGATGTGCGCGCAGGGACTGATCCAGATTCGCGACGACTTGCCGCATCCCTGATTCCGAGAATGGATTGAAAAGAAAAATCACCAGCGGATCGTCGGGAAGAAGGAAGGCAGTCGCGTCGGCGCAGATCGATTCCAGCGCGAAGCATTTCTGCGCCTCGCTCTTGTACTGGCGCAGGTTTTCCACCGCGATCTCATGCAACGAGGGCAGAAGTTCCACTCCGATAATCCGGCGAAACGGATAGTCCGAAGCCATCAGCAGCGTGCGTCCCTTGCCCGAGCCGAGATCGATAAAGGTAAAATCGCGGAGGTTCAGCGCAGAGCCGACAGTGATGTGCACGGCCCCTGGCGTTTCCTGCTGCGACTGTTGCAGCCTCTGCTGCAGATCGTCGAGCATCTCGTGAAACGCTGCCGGCTCCGTCGGCTGATACGCGGAGTGAAACATGCCCAGCAGCCGGTCGCGCCATCCGACGGCGCCGCTGGTGGTGTTGACGCGATAGTCCCAGTCGTACTCAGCGTCGCCGAAGCGCGCCCGCAGACGATCTGGAGTCGAATCGCGGGCGAACTCCCAGAGCACGCCCAGTAACCGCCGGGTCGCGGCAACCGAGCCTTCGTACCGGGCGGCGTAGGTCCACCACTGCCACGCGGTTTCCAGCACGCTGATTTGTGGAGTTTGGTCCATGCGGATGCAAACGACAAGCGCACAGACATGATACGGGGAAGCGCCGCCGCTAGCTCTTGGTGTGGAACTTCGGCGGCCCGGGCTTGTAACCGGGAGGCGTGCCCTTGGTGATGAACGGGAAATCGTCCGGATTCTCGACTTCGATGCGGCCTTGTGCCGTGAGTTTATAAGGCTTGCCGTCTGGATCCACTGGGACGCCGCGCCAATGTTGGTCCGCAACCAGTTCCTGCATGTTGCTGGGCAGGTGTCCCGTCCGCTCACCGAACTGCGTGACAACGGCTTCCAGGTGGGTGACATCTTCGTCCACCCGGATCGCCCGGAGATGCTCGACTGCGTTTTGGCGAATGTTTTCTTCCTGCGCGGTTTCGTAGGTGGCGCTCCACAACATCCGGGCAGTGGCGAAATCGCCGGCGTGCGCGGCCATCTGCGCGGCCAGAATCTTCATGAACGGATGCGCATTCGGAACTTTTGAGCCTTGCTCGAACACCGCGGCAGCGTTGCGGTAGTCCTTCAATTCGGTGTAGTAGACGAATCCCAGATTGTAGTAAAGCTGCCAGTTGTCAGGATTATGCTCGATGCCATACTGCATCAGTTGAATAGCGCGCTCCGGTTCGCCCGCTCCGTTCGGCGGCTTGGGCGCCAGAAAGCTGGCGCCAAACTGGTAGGCGGGAAGCATATGCGGATCCAGAGTCGTGGTGATCTCCAGCAGCGGCGCCAGTTCGTTGTAGGTGTGCGCGCGGTCGAAGTGGCGATGTCCGAAATACTGCACGGTGCGCGTCCAATAGATGCAGGCCATCAGGCCGTCGAAGCCCAGGCTGGCGCGCTTCACGATCTTTGGGGAGCTGATATAGAGCGCGTCTTCGAGAGTTGCCTGCGGGCGAATCTTGTCGAGATGCCGTAACAGGAGAACGCAAGCGACCGCCGAGATCACCAGGCATGAGGCGGCGATCACAGTGGTGCGCTGCCGAGCGGTCACCGATTTCCTCCCGCGTTGCGGAAGAGAGGGTTATGTGGGGACAGCCGCCCCCGGCTGTCCAGTCGAGCGAAGCTCGACGGTGGTTTTGCTGACACTCCCAAATCAACGGCTAGCCGGGCTATGCCCGGCTGGACAGCCGAGGGCGGCTGTCCCCACATGAATCCAAATGACCTCGACGTTCGCGCGATCATTTCAGGTTCCTGCGCTCGAAGATCAGCACTGCTCCGCTCAGTGCCATCGCCGTATAGAACAACGCATAGAGCGTGTTGTGCAGGATCAATTGCGCGCTCATCGGTTGCTGGTGAGCGACCGCGCTGATTACATTGAGCGCCGAAAAATTGGGCACCATGTAAGCCGCCGCGGTGGTAAACCAGCGCGTCACTCCATGCGCCAGCCCGGCGAATCCGCGCAGGTCGTCGGCGAAGCTCCCAATCACGAACAGCGAGAACGCGAAAACCGCCGACAACAGCGGAGAAGAGAACGACGAAAACAGCAGCGACAGCGAACAGATGATCAGGAATTCGAGGATGATGAAATAGAGTGCCACCAGGATCAGCTCGTCCGGCTTGGAGAACTTATGCGTCACGTAGAGCAGCGCACCAAATACTCCAATCGCCATGAAGAACGCATTCACCACCAGCGTTCCCGCCAGCCCGAAAAACTTGCCGACAATAAACTCCCAGCGGCGGACGGGCCGTGACAAAACGGTATACAGCGTGCGCTTCTCGATCTCCTTCGAAACCAGTCCGATGCCGATGAAGATGGCGATGACGACGCCGAATAGCGATACTGCAGTGAGCCCCAGGTTGATGACCACCAGGCGCTCGATGTCGATCGAGATCTGGCCTACGAAAATGGCCGCGCCCGAAAGCAGCAGCGCGAACGCGATCAGGTTGTACAGCACACGGTCGCGGACCGCCTCGCGAAACGTATTGTGGGCGATGTGAAGGATGCGCGCGTTCATACCGCGGTCCCCAGTGTCTTTCCCGCCGAGGCTTGAGGTTGCTGAAGTTTCTCGACGAAGTAGGCTTCGAGCGAAGTGCGCAGCGGAGTGATCGCAATCAGGCGGATGCGCTCACGCCGCAAGGCGTCAATGGCCGCATCCTGCTGATTCTCTGGGAGCACCGCGCGAACTGTATCTCCGGTGACGTGGCACTCCGCGCCCAGGGCTTTCATCGAGGCTGGAATTTGCGTGCCTTGCCAGATGACTTCCACTTTTCCCTGAACCGTCGAGGTCAGATCTTCCACCGCGCCCACGCCGCGCAATTCGCCCTTGTAGATAATGGCCACGCGGTCGCAGAGTGCTTCCGCGTCTGAAAGAATGTGCGTCGAGAAAAATACCGTCTTGCCTTCCTGCTTCAATTGCTCCATCAAGTCACGAACTTCGCGCCGGCCCAGCGGATCCAGTCCCGACATCGGCTCGTCGAAGAACACCAGCTTGGGATTGTGCAGGATCGCCTGCGCGATCCCGGCCCGCTGCAGCATGCCTTTGGAAAACTTGCGCAACTGCACTCCCCTAATGTCGGTGAGACCCACCTTCTGCAGGACTTCTTCCACCCGGCGCGCGCGATCCTTTGCCGGAACTCCCGAAAGTTGTCCGTAGTAATCGAGCAGTTCATGAGCGGTCAGGTAGTCGTAGAAGTAGGGCTGCTCGGGCAGAAAGCCGATCTGCGCCTTGATCTCGGGATCGGTCCACTCACGGCCCAGAATGCGCGCCGTGCCTGACGTCGGGAACACCAGCCCCATCAATATTTTCAAGGTTGTCGTTTTACCCGCGCCATTGGGACCGAGGAAGCCGAAGATTTCTCCCTCTTCCACGGTGAGGTGCAACGGCTGCAAGGCCCGCTTGGGACGCTTGCGCCAGAAGCCCACCTGGTAGGTCTTTTCCAGCCCGAGGATTTCAATTGCGGCCATGTTGCAGCAGGGTTCCTAAAAAGTATTTCGGAGAAAAGTATAAGCGAGATAGGTCGAGAAAAGATCGCTACGCCGGTTACGACGGTCACGTCTCTCTGAGGGCATCGAGGGGAGATTAGCCTTGCAGAGAGAAGAGCGTGCGCGACGATTCTCAACCTGATATGAGATTCCGATGACTACTGGGCCACAGGAAAAGCCAGACACGGCGCCAGGGTGGTGACCGGAGAGTCGCCGGGGTTGGCCATTTGAGAGCGCAGAACGCCATCGTTCGCGGAGCAGTAATCGTGGTTCCCCGTTGAGTGGGCGAGCGCGGGCGCGGCGGCAGCGACGTACGCCGCGTTGTTGACGGCGCCAGCGGGCATAATGCCAGTAGCCAGGAAAACGAAGCCGCTCTTGCCGTTACTGCCGGGTGTGGCCGCGGACAGGACGCTGTCGAGCAGACATGCGGTGGTGGAAGCCGGAGTGCAAGGGGACGGGCCTCCGAGAGATGCTATATCGGGCGAATAGCCCACCGTCGGATAAGCGGTGTCGTAAGTAATCTCCGAGCTCTTGATGGCGCTGAGGGAACCGACTGCGGAAGCTTCATTCGCCGCAATCCTCGCCTGCAGCAGGCTGGGGATCGCGATGGCGGCGATCACAAGTATGATCGCCACTACAATCAGCAACTCGATCAGTGAGAATCCTCTGTTTGAACGCATAAGATCGTCTCTCAGATAGTAATCAGCATTCGGGGAGGAAGGTCACTGGGAAGGGAGCAGTTTTAGTACCAATCCTGCTTCCTTTGTCCGAAACCTTCGTAAGTCTTTATATTCTAGTAAATCAATGAGTTAGTCGCCGGACTGCAAGCGAAAGAAGCAGTACCGCAAGTCTCGCTTGGAAAATGCTGTCAAAAAGTGTCATTCCGAAAGACCAAAAGCAGCGAACAGGTGTTCGCTGCTTTTGGTTGTAACCCAGGTACCGAGTCGAACATGCCTTACTGGTTCAACGGATTGAAAACCGCGATGCCCGCTTCGGTGTTGGAGCAAACGCCCGCCGGATCGACGCGAAGTACTGCATCTTCCTCGGCGCAGAAGCCGCGGATTCCCGTTTGGTTAATCGAGAGCGGGACCCCCTTGATGGTATAGCCTATGTAGACGCCGCCCGAGACGGCGCCGGCGCCCGTGGTGAACGAGTATCCGCTCTTGCCGCTGCCCGCTGGATTACCGTTGTTGGCGAGCACAGAGTCAATCAAGCACGCTGAGGTTGAGGATGGGACGCAAGCTGCACCCAACGCCCCTCCCAAGGAGAGCAGATCCTTCGAATACCCGACCGTCGGATAAGCACTCTGGTAGGTGATTTCTCCAGTCGTAACCGTACGAACGGAAGCCACAGCAGATGATTCATTCGCAGCCATACGGGCCCGCAACAAGTTTGGAATTGCGATAGCTGCGATGATCAGGATGATCGCGACTACGATCAGCAACTCGATCAGTGAGAAACCTCTTTGTTTCCGCATTGTAATTTTTACCCTAACCTTCTGATGATCCATTGAGTTCAGGAATGACTTGTTCACAACCGATGGTAGCACTTGTGCGGCCAAAAGCCGCGAGGGCCAAGACATTCAGTGCAGGAGCTTTGTTTTCAGCGTCCGACAAACATTCGAACCTCATTGTAACCCTTGGCCAGGCGGCGTGAGTGCAAATGCCGTGTCGACTCGTGACACTCTGTTTCACCTTCTAAGTCGAGAACGCAGCGGTGGCTGCGTTTTGCACGGGCATGCGCAAAATTTGGGAAGATCGCCGGCGGCGCGGGAGTGCTGACCGTGAAACGATTATTACTTGCGTAATGCTCTGGCTGAGTACCTGAGTGTGGTGCAGTTGAACGTCCTCATATAATCGGCACAACCGGAGGATCCCTCACTTGTCGACTGCGCCCGCAAAGGCCAAACAATCAGAACCGGCACAGACTGAAACTGACAACGCCGCTTCGTCCAAGCCGTTGTTTGCTGCGCCTGGGAAGCAAGGGTTTCTTCTGTCTCTGCTGCTCGTCGTATTCACCTTGGCAATTTACAACCAGGCGACACACCTTTCCTTTGTCAATTTCGACGATGACCGCTATGTGACCGAGAACCCCCACGTGCTGGCTGGACTCACTTGGGACACCGTGAAATGGGCGCTGACTTCCACTGGCGAAGCGAACTGGCACCCCTTGACCTGGATGTCGCACGCACTCGACTGCCAATGGTTTCGGCTTAATCCCGCCGGACATCACCTCACCAGCATTCTTCTGCATACGATGAGCGCGGTGTTGCTCTTTCTTTTGTTGTGGCGTGCCACGCGGCGGCTTTGGGCGAGCTTCTTCGTTGCCATGGTGTTCGCGTTGCATCCGATCAATGTCGAATCGGTAGTATGGATTGCAGAACGCAAGAACGTGCTGAGCACCATGTTCTTTCTGCTGACCTTGGGCGCTTATGGCTGGTACACACAAAAGCCGGACTGGAAGCGGTATTTCGCAGTCGTGGGTCTGTTTGCCTGTGCCCTGGCCTCGAAGCCGATGGTGGTGACCTTGCCACTGGTATTGCTACTTCTCGACTACTGGCCTCTTTGCCGAATCCGCGGCTGGAGCGAAATCAGGGAGCTCGCACCATCGCAAACTGGACCTGGAAAGCTTGTGGTTGAGAAACTGCCCCTCGCTGCGCTCTCGGCCGCCAGCGCCGTGATCACTATGTATGCGCAGCGGGCAGCGGGAGCGATCCCTGCATCGACATTTCCTCTCGCCGTCCGCCTGAAAAACGCACTCTACTGCTACGAGCTGTACGCGTGGAAGGCAATATGGCCAGCCAAACTGGCACCGCTGTATCCGCATCCCGGTTATTCCCTGCCCATTTGGAAGGTCATCCTGGCCCTGCTGTTCCTCGTGGCGACCAGCGCAGTCGCGGTGAAATTCCGTTCACGCGGGTATCTGTTGGTGGGATGGCTGTGGTTCCTGGGAACGCTTGTACCGGTGATTGGAATTGTGCAGATGGGCAACCAGGCCATGGCCGATCGCTACGCTTACATTCCGTATATCGGCCTGTTGGTGATGATTGTTTGGGGTACGGCGGACATTGCCGAGCGTACAAAGCTAGTGTTCCCCTGGAAGGTGGTAACGGCTGTTTGCGTGCTAGCAGCGCTCTCGCTTCTTACCTCGCGGCAGATCGGCTACTGGCGCACCAGTTTGGATTTGTGGGGGCACACTCTCGAAGTGACCAGCAGCAATTTTGTTGCGGAAGACCAGTTTGGCAGCGCACTCGCTCAGTCCGGTCGCACTGACGAAGCCTATCCGCATTTTGTGCGAGCGGCGCAACTGGAGCCGGCCGACGCGGTTTCGCAAACAAATATTGGCTATTATCTTTACCAGCACGGGCACGCGGCCGAGGCCGTAACACACTACAAGATTTCCATCGGTTTGACCCCCGATGCCCGCCTGCGGGCGACCACCTATGCCGATCTCGGCTGGGCTTATTGCGATCTGGGAGATTATGGCAAGTCGCGCGCCAGTTTCGAGCAGTCGATTCGACTGAATCCCAACCGCGCCAACACCTGGCTGGGAATGGGGCTGCTTACGGAACGAGATAGCAAGCTGCAAGAAGCGATCCGTGATTATGCTATTTCTGTGGAAATCCAACCCAGCGCGCAGGGCTATATGGGCCTGGGCCGCACTCTCGCCCAGACCGGGCACAACGCTGCGGCGCTCGCCGCCTTTGAACTAGCGCTGAAGATCTCTCCCGACCTCACTGACGCTCAGCAGGCCGTGGCTGCCTTGCGGCGATAAAGACTCGGAATTTCCCAGCGAGGCCCGGAAAAGGCCAAAGGGCAGCGAGCGTGAAGCTCGCCGCCCTTTGGCTTACACCCTTCCCCGGGTATTGGCCAGAGTTAAACGTGCGTTACTGGTTAAGCGGGTTGAAGGTGAGGATGGTCGCTTCGGCCGTGGAGCAAGCGCCCGCGGGATCGACGCGAACCACAGCATCTTCTTCCGCGCAGAAAGCGCGGATGCCGGTCTGGTTTTTCGCAAGCGGAGTCGCCTGGACGCCATAGCCGGAGTAAACGCCGGCTACGATGGTGCCCGGGGCGGTGGTGAAGGAGTATCCACTCTTGCCGCTGCCAGCCGGGTTGCCGTTGTTGGCGAGCACGGAGTCAATCAAGCAAGCCGAGGTCGAGGATGGGACGCAAGCTGCGCCCAACGCACCGCCCAGGGAAAGCAGATCCTTCGAATAGCCGACCGTCGGATACGCGGTCTGGTATGTTACTTCGCCAGTGGTGACGGTACGGATGGACGCGACAGCAGACGACTCATTGGCCGCCATGCGGGCGCGAAGCAGGTTCGGAATCGCGATCGCCGCGATGATCAGGATGATAGCCACCACGATCAGCAGCTCAATCAGTGAAAAACCCTTTTGTTTCCGCATCTCTTTATTTCTCCCCAAGCCTTTAATTTTTGAAGCCGCTGGTCACATTTATGACCAGTCGTTACAATCCTTGCACTTGCCCGGCCATACCAGTCACTGGTGCTGCTGGGTGCGGAAGGTGCTTGTTTGCAATGCCAACGTGGATTCGAGGTTCTTTCTTGACTCCTGATCCAGCTTGGGCTGCCAATTAATGGCGCGCGACCACAATCTTTTGTCATTCCGGGAAGTTCTTAAACTACAAGAGCGTAAGGGAACCATGACGTAGGGCAGCGCAGCCCGGTTCTGAGGGGTGACGAAGTGCTGGGACTGGCGATGCCGCGGTGAGAAGGGGAACGCCCCGAGTGTGAAGGGTCAAAACAAAAGGCAGCGAGCCGAAGCTCGCTGCCTTTTTGGCTCGTACCCTCCCCAGGTACTCGCCAGATCAAACGTTACTGGTTAAGCGGGTTGAAGGTGAGGATGGTCGCTTCGGCCGTGGAGCAAGCGCCCGCTGGATCGACGCGAACCACAGCATCTTCTTCCGCGCAGAAAGCGCGAATGCCGGTCTGGTTGATCGAAAGCGGAGTCGCCTGGACGCCATAGCCGGAGTAAACGCCGGCCACGATGGTGCCCGGGGCGGTGGTGAACGAGTATCCGCTCTTGCCGCTGCCAGCCGGGTTGCCGTTGTTGGCGAGCACGGAGTCAATCAAGCAAGCCGAGGTCGAGGATGGGACGCAAGCCGCGCCCAACGCACCGCCCAAGGAAAGCAGATCCTTCGAATAGCCAACCGTCGGATACGCCGTCTGATACGTTACTTCGCCAGTGGTGACGGTACGGATGGACGCGACAGCAGACGACTCGTTAGCCGCCATGCGAGCGCGCAGCAGGTTCGGAATAGCGATCGCTGCGATGATCAGGATGATTGCCACCACGATCAGCAGCTCGATCAGTGAGAAACCCTTTTGTTTCCGCATCTCTTTTTTATCCTCTCGTTTTGAACTGTTTTTGGTATTCACAACTGCTGGTCACGGATGACGCAGTCGCTTACGATATTTGCACTTGCCTCGCCAAATCAGTTAGTTACCTAAGTTCTTGGGTGGCTTGCGGGAAGAGCTTTATTTTCAGTGAGAGGGTAACCTCTCGCTCCCCGGATAACGTGCCAAATCCCGTAAATGCTGGCAAAATTCGGCGCTTGCCCTGACAATTCGTGTCAGTCTGGAACTGAACTCGTTTCATATTGGGACGCATCCGCCTATCGTAAGGTTGCGCGCCCGAGCCGTCGGCTTTTTGAAAGTCTGACACACAAGGACACTCCGCCTTCGTCGCGCACGCCAGCGGCTGGGTAGAATGATCCGGCGAAGTCGTGATGCATCCATGGACAATTCCAATCTGACGCTGCAAATCGACGCCGAGATCGCGCGGGCCTGGACTCTGCCCGCTCATCTCTATACCGACGCGAGCATTCTCCTCGCCGAAAAGGAAAAGATCTTCGCCCGAACGTGGCAGGTCGTTGGTCACGTCAGCCAGGTGGCGAATCCCGGTGACTTCTTCACGACCAGTCTTATCGGGGAACCGCTGCTGCTGGTGCGCGGCATCGACGGAACCTTGCACGGTTTTTACAACGTGTGCCGGCACCGTGCCGGTCCTCCGGCGGAAGGCTGTGGCTCCCGCAAGTTGTTTCGCTGCGGATACCATGGATGGACCTACGATCTCGACGGCTGGTTGATCAGCGCCACAGAAATCGAAGGCGTGGAGGGATTTCGTCCGGAAGATTTCGCGCTGAAGCCGGTCCACACCGAGGAATGGTTCAACCTGGTGTTCGTGAACCTCGATCCTGAAGCGCGGCCTTTGCGGGAGAGCCTCGGCGAGTTGCCGCAACAGGCGGAGAAGTTTCCATTCCGGCAGATGAAGTTGTTTGAGCGCCGCACCTATGAGATGCAGTGCAATTGGAAGACGTATGTGGACAACTATCTTGAGGGATACCATCTGCCCAGCGTCCATCCGGGACTGAATCGTGAGTTGGACTACAACGCCTACGTGGTCGAGCCTTACGCGCGGGGTCGTGCCGGATACGTGCGTCAGTTCAGCCCGATCCGCGGAGCGCAGGCCGGCGATACCACGCCGCGGCGCTACCCGGAAGCGAGGGAAGATTTGACCACCGACTACTTCTGGGTCTTTCCCAACTGGATGTTGAACTGCTATCCAGACAACGTTTCTCTGAATATCGTGCTGCCGATTGATGCCGAGCGTTCGCTGGCGATCTTCGAATGGTACCTGCCGGAGAAGGATCACGGCGCTCCGGCGGCGAAGGCTTCGGTGGAGTTCAGCGATCAGATTCAGATAGAGGATGTCGGCATCTGTGAGATCGTGCAGAAGAACCTGCGGTCGCGCAGTTATTCCCGCGGGCGCTACAGCGTGACGCAGGAAAAAGGCGTGCACGCCTTCCACCGGATGTATGCTGAGCTGATGCGCGAGTGATTTCGGGAAGTAAGTTGTACAAAGATGTACGTACAAAGGCAATATTGTGTCGCCCGCGCTGGATTAGCGATTCGGGACGGTGACGAGAATGGTCTTTCCCGGGCCGGAAACGGCCCTCTCGTGGCCGATCTCATTCGAGGGTGAGTCGAAGGTCGTCGTTCGGAAAATTGTGCGTCCTTGCGCCCCGCAGAGCCGTCCTGCGAATAATCAATCACTTGCACGAAGCGTCAACGACTTACGCCGATTCTCAATGACTTACAGAGAACGGCTGTGCTCAGCAATTCGTTCGGGAAAATTGCTTCTAGAAGCTCTCGGATTTCAGCAGCAGGCAGGTGACGTCGTCGTGTTGAGGAGTGTTGCCGACGAACAGGTCGACTTCGGCCATGAGGCGTTTGAGCATTTCAGCGGGTTCGACCGATTTGCCGGCTTCGATCGCGGCCAGCAATCGCGTCTCGCCGTATTCGTCCTGGAGTGCATTTTCGGCTTCCACTAATCCATCGGTGAAGATGATCAGCCAGTCGCCGGGCGCCAGCGTGACCGTCGCGGATTCGTATTTCGCCTCGGGCTGAATGCCGAAGGGTAAGCCGCCGACGTCGAGGCGCTCGATCTGTCCGCTGGCGCGGCGCAGGATGGGATTGTTGTGGCCGGCGTTGATGTAATCCACGGTGCGCCGAACCGGATCGTATTCCGCGAGGAACGCGGTCGTGAAACGCAATCCGCCCTGGCTGTTGCCGCAGGCGTAGCGATTCATGTTTGATGCGAGTTCGGGCAACGCGACCTGCGCGGTCGAAAGCGTTTTGAGGCTGGCCTGAAAAGTAGCCATCAGCATGGCCGCGGGGATGCTCTTGCCGGCAACATCGGCAACGGCGAGCACGACGCGGTTGTCGTCATTCGTGCGTCCGGGGCGCGGGAAGACGTCGTAGTAGTCTCCGGCAACGGTGTTGGCGGGGCGCGTGGCGTAGGCGATGGCGAGTCCGGGAATCTGCGGAGGAACGCCGGGCAGCAGCCAGGTCTGGATCTCTCGCGCGATCTGCAGATCACGCTTCATCACGACCCGATCGGCGATTTCGAGCATGAGCAGCAACAGAAGCAGCAGCGCCGCCCAGAAGTGAAGATCGAATTCAACGGACTCGACGTTGCCGCCCCGGCCGGTGTATTCGATTGCCGTATGAGGAAGGATCAGCAGAATCAGCGCCAGCAGCATCAGCACGCGGCGCGCGGGCGAGAGTTTTTCGAATACGGCCCAGAAGAATTCCTTGGCGATGTGCAGGTTGCGGCCGCCGTGAGTCAGGTCATCGGGCGTTTTCGCTTCAACATCTCTGGAATACAGCCGGTAGCTAGTGCGGGCTTCGGATTCGAACTGCGACCAGAGTTGGCTGACCTCGAGACCGTCGGTGACGCGGCGCCAGAAGCGGTGCATCCGCACGCCGAAAGTGTTGGGCTGGCCGGGTTGTGGCGCGGGTGGCGAGGCGACCATGGGAGCAGTTGATTATAGGAGCAGTTGATTATAGAGGATCGGCTGTTTGTCATCCTGAGCGAAGCGAAGGATCTCTGCACTCCTCGGCACATTGCATAGATCCTTCGCGGCCAAGAACGTCGCTTGATTGCATAACGACGTTGGCCCGTCGCGAGTAGATTGGTATGCGATGAACAAGACCAAGGCTCGTGAGAGGAGCCAACGTCATGTTGATTATAGGATGCGATTTCCATCCTGGGTTTCAGCAGGTCGCGATCTTTGACAACCGAACGGGAGAAATAGAAGAGAAACGGTTGCAGCACCGCGCCGAAGCAGAGGAGTTTTATCGGTCGCTGGAGGGCCAGGAAGTTCTGGTGGGAATGGAGGCTTGCGGGCACTATCCGTGGTTCGAGCGGTTGCTGTCGGAGTTGGGGTTCGAGCTGTGGTTCGGGGATGCGGCGAAGATCCGGGCGGCGGTGGTGCGGAAGCAGAAGACGGACCGGCGGGACGCGGAGCATCTGCTGGATCTGCTGCGGCAGGATCGTTTTCCCCGGATCTGGGTGCCGAGTCTGGAAGTGCGGGATGTGCGGCAGTTGCTGGTGCATCGGCACAAGCGGGTGCAGGCGCGGACCCGCACCAAGAATCAGCTGCAGGCCATGGCGCTGAGCTGCGGAGTACAGAAAAAGCGGAAGCTGTGGACGCAGGCGGGGCGCCAGGAGTTGGAGCAGTTGCCCTTGCTGCCGTATGCGGCCCAGCGACGGAAGCGGTTGCTGGAAACGCTTGACGGGCTCCAGGCGGAGATCGGCGAACTGGATCGGCGAGTGGCCGAAGAAGCGCGCCAGCGGCCGGAAGCGGTGCGGTTAATGACGCATCCGGGAGTGGGTCCGGTGACGGCGTTGGCCATGGTGTGACGCTGGGACCGGCCGACAGATTCGGATCGGCGAAGCAAGTGGGCAGTTATTTTGGCCTGATTCCGAGCGAAGATTCCAGCGGCGGAAAACAGCGGCTGGGCAGGATCAGCAAACAGGGCAGTTCGTTTCTGCGCTTTTTGCTGGTGGAAGCGGGACAGACGGCGGCGCGGTTGGATCCGCAACTGAAACGCTTCTATCGCCGTTTGGCGGCGCGCAAGAATCGCAGCGTCGCCAAGGTGGCGGTGGCCAGGAAGTTGGCCACGCGGTTGTACCTGATGTTGCGCGAGGACTGGACGTACGCGCAACTGTGTCAGGCCGTCATGCAGGGGAGCCCGAGTCATTCTGTGGCCGGCGAGTCAGAGCCGAGCGCTTGAGTGGGCAGCCTGCCTCCCCGAGAAGCGGGGAGTTCGAAGTGAGAATCATGGGTGCAAGTCCCGATGAGATGGATGGTGGGACCTGAAGTCCCGCTGCAGGATTCAATCAGTGACGAGCTTGGTCTGGACATCGAAAACGTTCTACGAGAGCGAAATGGCGCTGCTTTCGGCGTCGACGCCGGAGTGTCGCCACAATTCGCTTGACACGGTCCAGCGTCGTTAGAGACAGGATGATAATTCATTCGGGAGTGTTTCTTCAGAAGAGGTTTAACTGCTCGTCGAAGGCCTGCACCGGCCATTTGGTCGCGAAGGCGGGCCGCTCGCGGCGATGAGCACGGGGCATTTTGTATTTCTCTCGCAGGTGCGTGACCAGCTGCGACAAGCGTTTGCCATATGCGGGCGGAAGAAAGGCGCGGTCCTGGTAGCGCTGGCGATAATTCTCGGCGAGATGCGGGAAGTTCTGCTCGAGAAAGGGCAGGAAGACGGCCGCGGAGCATGGCTTCAGAAAGAGCGGGTTGGCGAAAACATAGTCGGCTCCGGCTTCGGCGGCGGTGCGGATGACACTTTCCAGATCTTTCGGAGAATCGGTGATTCCGGGGACGACGGGCGAGCAACTCACTCCAACGCGCAATCCTGCCTGGCTCAAAGCGCGGACGGCGTCGATGCGAAGATCGGGACGCGGGGCGCGCGGTTCGAGAATCCGTGCCAATTCCACATCGAGCGTGGTGACCGTGATGTGGACGGAGAGGCGATTTGTTTTCGCCACTTCTTTCAGAAGCTCGAGGTCGCGGACGATGAGGTTCGATTTGGTGACGATGCCCAGTTCGAAGCCGCGATGGCGCGCGAACTCTTCCAGAATTCCGCGCGTGATTTCGTAGCGGCGTTCGGCGGGCTGGTAGGGATCGGTCGCGGTGCCGAGCGCGATGGCCTCGTCAGGCTTCACGCGATGCAGGTCGTGGCGAAGCAGTCCGGCGGCGTGCTGCTTGACGTAGATTTTCTGTTCGAACTCCATGCCATCGCGCATTTCCATGAACTCGTGGGTGTATCGGGCGTAGCAATAGCGGCATCCGAACTCGCAGCCGCGGTAAGGGTTGATGGTCCAGGTGAAAGGCATCTGCCGGTTGCTGACGCAGCGATTCAGCAGCGACTTGGCTGGAAGCGTGAAGTATTCGACGTTGTGCCCCTCGCGCAGGGATTCTCCCTCGGATGCGAGGCGCGCGATGCCGATCAGGCGGGGCTTGTCGGGAAGAGGGAGCAAGGGCAGGGAAGACATGACGATTCGCCGTTTGTTCGCCTATGATATCCCGCCCGGGAGTGGGTTGTCAAGCGCCTCGGGGGATAAGGAGATAGAGAAAATGAAACGACACACCTCTGCTGTCTAGATGATAAACATGTGGAGATATTTTGGGTGAAACGACGCCGGTTGATGGGGGGTGGAATATGGGCAGTGGCCGCAGCACCTGGATGGTTCTCCGGGAAGGCAGATTACCGGCTTCAAGTCTGAATTCATTCGCGACTTCGACTACTCCTTCGACGGCAAACAGCTCGCCATCATCCGAGGCCACCGGGAAGCCGATGTGGTGCTGATCCGCGACTTGGAGAAGTAACCTTCCGGCGGCATTGATTCCGACTGATCATGTACCTTCGATTGGGAATCGGGCTCCACTCAAAACGCGCGGGACTGCATTTTTCCAAGTATGCTCATGATGTGCAGACAGTTCGAATCCTGGTGGCGGTGTTGCTGGTCAGCCTGGTTGGCTCCTCGACGGTTCCGCGGGAGAAGCACCGGGATCCGGCCGCGCTGCACCTGCCGAGCGAAGATCAGGCCTGGGCGGAGAAGAGCTTGGCCAGCCTTTCGCTGGAGGAGAAGGTCGGCCAACTATTCATGGTCCGCCTGCGCGTGGGATTGTCAGGCGTGCGCAATCCTGAGTACGAGCGGCTCTCGAACGACATTCGTAAATACCACATAGGCTCTGTGGCTATGTCGGCTCCGCCAGGAGCGCGACTCCTACCCAGCGACCATCGCTACGAAACCGTGGTCATGCTGAACCGGCTGCAGACGGAATCGAAACTGCCCTTGCTGATTGCCGGAGATTTCGAGCAGGGCGTGCTTCCGGCGCGTCTTTTTGGGACCACCGTGTTTCCGCATGCGATGGCGTTTGGCGCCGCGGGCAAGGCAGCCTACGCGGAAGAGTTCGGCCGCATTACGGCCCAGGAAAGCCGGGCGATCGGTGTGCACTGGAATCTGTTTCCGGTCGCCGACGTGAATTCCAATCCGGCGAATCCGATCATCGGCACGCGCGCCTTCGGCGCCAATCCAGAGCAAGTTGGGACGCTGGTGGCCGCCTACATCCGTGGGGCGCGAGCGAATGGAATGCTAACCACGGCCAAGCACTTTCCGGGGCACGGCAATACGGGGACCGATTCTCACCTGGCGCTCGCTCGCGTGGACGAGAATGCGAAGGTGCTGCGCGCGGTCGATCTGCCTCCATTTCGCAAAGCGATTGACGCTGGAGTCGATGCGGTGATGACGGCGCACATTCGGGTTCCGGCGCTTGATCCGGATCCGAACCTTGTGGCGACAACCTCACCGGCGATTGTCACGGGCCTGCTGCGAAACGAACTGGGTTTCAAGGGAATCATTGTTACCGATGGTCTCGACATGGCGGGCCTCACGCGCCTCTATGCAGGACACGTTGGACGCGCCGCGGTGGATGCCTTCAAGGCGGGAAACGATGTGCTGACCATGCCGGCCGATCTGGACGCCAGTTATCATGCGGTTCTCGATGCGGTCGAGAGCGGCGAGATTTCGCGGCAGCGGCTGGATGCATCCGTCTTGAAAATATTGCAGGCTAAAGCGTCGCTGGGGTTGCAGAAGGCTCGTCTGGTGGACGTGGCGGCGATTCCGAAGCTGGTGGGGAGTCCGGCAAACGTGGCCACCGGGCAGCGCATTTCTGACGCATCGATCACCCTGGTGCGCGATAACCGGAAGCTGCTACCGCTCAGAGAGTCGGCGTCGTTGAAGAACGTGGCCCTGACTCAGGGAGGAGCGCCCGACACTCGCCCGGTGCTGGTGGTTGTTCTGTGCGACAGCGTTCGCGCCGAGGATGGCCGTGTTCTGGAGCGTGAGGTCCACGCCCGCATGGCCGATGCGAAAGTAGTCTATGTCGATCCGCGTGTCGCGCCGGGCAGGACAGCCGCTGTGCTGAAGGCGGTGGACCAGGCGCGGGCGGTTGTGGTTGCGGTGTATATCGTTCCCTCGGCCGCACGATCAAGGAAGCTAGGACGCAGTGGGAAGCATCCTGCGTCTCTGCCAGATTCGACGAGCGCGCTGTTGGAGAAAATTCTCGGTCGCGCCGGCGAGAAGACTGCGGTGCTGGCGATGGGGAATCCTTATCTGACGGACGATTTTCCGGCAATTCAGAACTACATCTGCACCTTCTCGAACGTAACTGTTTCTGAGGTCAGCGCCGCCCGGGCGCTGTTCGGGGAAATCCCGATGTCCGGTCGAATGCCCGTGACGCTATCAAACGCACGCGCACAGGTTGAGGATCCATTGCTCCCGGCACCAGTCGCGAACGTGACGCTTCCGTAGTGGCTCCGCCAAAACGGCCCCGGCTTTTTCCTTCGACCGTACTCTAAATTTTCCGCAACGCGGTCGGCAGCGTGTTTGAACCGCGTGGGCGGATGTTTTACGTCGTTGTGGTCGCTAGCGTTCCAACGCTTTACGGTCCCAGTGCCCCGTGTTGGCGGCTGCATCGTAGGTGCTCTGCAGGAATTCCATCAGCGCTGCTTTCGGGGACGCGGCGGTGCGCACATCGTCGTACATCAGGAGGAACTCTTTCAATTGTGGATGGTAGAAAGCCGCCGCTGGGCGAATCTTACGATCGGCAAAGCCGGAGGGCTCGGGCGCCGCGTAGGAGTAGAATGCCGGGCCTTTGAGATCGCCGCCGCCCGGCCAGAATCCGGCGCTGCTTACTTCGTGGGAGTACGCCTCTCGTGTGATGGGGTCAGCACCGGGACGTTCGGGAGCGCGTCGGCCAGAGAAGCGCGTTACGGCAAGATCGAAACTGCCCCAGAAAAAATGTACCGGGCTTACTTTGCCTAGAAACCCCGCGCGGAATTCCTTGAGGATCTGATCGACCCAGGACGTGATTCGCCAGAATCTGTGAACGGCGTCGGCATCGTAGGAGGCGTGCGCGTAGTCTTTCTCGAATGGAATCGGATCGGGAATCTCGCAGGGCGTCGTCCATATCTTTACGGTGGCACCGAGATCGGCGAGCGCCGCCATGAACTCCTTGTAGAATTCAGCGACACTCTGCGGCTTGAGCGGGAAAGCCACCGTGCGGCCTTCACTGGTTTCGATGATCAGTTTGTGGTCGATGAAATCGAAGCGCACCTCGACTGTGCCATGTGCACACGGCATTGCGGAAGTCGTCATCCCCCGCGGGGTCAGGTAGAAGGCCACATTCCAGTAATGATTTACCAGTGGGCAGAGTTTAAGGCGGACTTTGCCGACGACCTGCGTCCACATGTGCAGGGTGGCGAGAGTGTCCTTCCAACTGTCGAAGGGCAGGGCGGGCAGCAGATCGGAATCGATTTCGCTGGGGGATGTCATGGCTGGTACCTGGCGAACCACTGTACACGCTGCCCGAGGCATTTTCCATCGGGTAGTTATTGTTGCTCGCGCAGTTTCTTCAGCGCGTTGATGCCGCCGTGGTTGTCCGGGTTTAGCTCCACGGACCTCTGATAGTTCTGGATGGCCAAGTCTTTTTTCCCGGCCTTCAAATAGGCTTCGCCCAGGCTGTCGTAGGCGTTCCAATATTTTGGGTAGTCCTGCACTTCTAACTGGAATATCTGGATGGCTGCATCGGTCTGTCCGGAGAAAAGAAAGTGGTAGCCGAGGGCGATGAGAGTATTTTCGTCGACAGGATAGCCGGAAGAGGATCCTGACTTTTTCAGCTCCGAATAACGAGTGATGACGGCCTCCGATCCCTTGTTGTTGGCAACCAACATGAGCAGTTCGGTTGCGGAGACCTGCTCGGGAGTGTAGTGCCAGCCGTATTCCTTGGCGACGCTTTGCGTGACGGCATTCGCGACGCTGATGCCATTGTCGGAGTTGGCCATGATGGCCACGCCTTTGCCCGTATCGGCAAACATGATGAGGAGCGCTTGAAAGCCTTCGTCGGCGCCATTGTGGCCGAACTCCTCCGGATTCTTGTGACTGGCCAGAAAAAATCCCAGACCGACCTGCTCGATCTGCGGCTTCAACATTTCTTGAGTTGTGGCCTGCGAGAGGACGTGATTGGCCTTGCCTTGTTTCGAGAGTGCGATCTCGATGCCGAATTTTGCCAGGTCGGTGGCGGTGGTCCACAATCCGGCGGCGGCCATTTCCGGGTAGATATGCCATTTGCCGGGAATGAGCGTGCCGTCGGCGCGTGTGCCGGCGGCGGTCATCGCGGCACGCGCTGCAGGAAGAGGTTGTTCATAAGTGCTGTCGGCCATGCCGATTTTTTCGAGGACGGTTTCGCGCATGAACTGGGGGAAGGGCTTGCCGGTCACGTCGATCACGAGTTGCTGTTCGATGGTGACTCCACCGCCGGAGTAGCGAAACTTGGTTCCGGGAACGAAATCTACGCGGATCGCCTCGGTATCGGCGGGAGGTTCGCCGTTGAAGATCTGCACGAGCGTGGGGATCGGTGTGCCCACTTCGTAGCCAGGGAAACCATGCACGGTGAGTCCAGCGCTGTGGCTCAGGATGCGGCGCAACGTGACTTTCTGCTCCTTCGTGAATTTGTTATCCGGCACTTGCCACGACTTGAGTTTCAGGTTGACGTTCTCGTCAAGGGAAAGCTTTCCGTGCTCGACCAATGAGAGCGTACCGGTTGCGGATACGGGCTTGCTGATTGAGCCCGCCTGAAAAAGAGTGTGAACCGTCACCGGCGTGTGGGTGCTGGCGTCTGTGACTCCGTAGGCCTTGGCCCAGGCGATCTCGAAATTGTCGATTACGGCAACGCTCAGGCCGGGGCACTTGTAGAGCTCCATCAGCTTTTCAATATTGAGTGGCGCCGCCGGTTCAGAAGCGCTCAGAGGAATGGGCGCGATGCCGTTTTCTACGCGCTGGATGCGTGCGGAGAGAGCTGAATGCTTGTCATCGCTCTGCGGTTTCGATTGAGCGAGCGCAGAGCCGACCAGCGATAGAACGGCCACAGAAGCGAGGACGAAACGCGCGGATGGGCGGGATGACATGGATCCTCCGGTGCACACGGCTGCGAGTATAGACGGCGGCAGGGGATCGACGTTAGCCTCGCGTAGTCCCCGATGAGAATAGGGATCGCTACTTCAAGAGTCCGTAGACTTCGACTTCGCCGCGGGCTCCGAAGTAGACGCGTCCATTGACGACGACAGGGATGACGAAGCGCGTGGCCATGGCGGCGCGATCGCGCTGGCTGTTCTCTTCCGACGTGTAGATCGGCTGTCCGAGCTTTGTGGCATCGAAAGCGTAGAGGACTGCAGGTCTGTTGTCGGCACCGTTCCAGACCTTGGTAGAGATGGCCCAGACGATTCCGTTCTTGTTGCCATCCGCGGAGACAGTCGGAGTGGCGCCGGGGTTGGCAAACTTTCTGGCAGAAGATTCGGCGGGCGTGAGTTGTCCGTCCCTGATGGCGTAGGCGCGGAGGTAGTCGTCGCTGGCGGCGAAATACGCGCGACCGTTCCAGTAGGCCATGGCGCCGTAACCGCCGCCTCCGAGGTGAATGATCTCCACCAGATCGTCGGTGTCGCGGTGGAACTTGCCCATCTGGTCGCGGTCGATCACGTAAATGGTGGAATCCTTCGTGGGCTGCAGGAGCAGGTGGCGATACTTGCCGGGTTGATCGGGAAGGAGCAGCGGACCGCTGGAGCCAACGTCAGAATCGGCGTTGCTGATGCGCTCCTGATCGTGGGGTGTGAAGTAATCGCGGATGGCGAGCGATGAGCCGTCGAGCTTCAGAACCGAGTCGCCATAGTCGCGACCGCCAGAACCGGCGTCAAATGTGCCATTGCCGGTGGGGACGTAGATATTGCCCTCGGCGTCGGCAGCGGGGCCGGTATCGCTGAGCCAGATTCCGGCTTCGCTGCCGTCGGGATTCACGTTGAGCACAGCTTTCTGCGCTAGAGTTTGCGGATCGTACGCCATTACCCAGCCGTGGTAAGGGTCCACGTCGCAGGAGGATGCCCATGTGAGATAGACGGAGTTGTTGGCAAGCAGGAGCGCCGCGCGCGGGTTTTCGTGGAGAGCATCGAAGGCGATTTGTCCCTGGACAGAGCCAGCGCCTTTGCCAGGCACAGCCGCGGAGATGAGTTTCGGGCCACCGAACTTTTCCACGCCAGTAGTGATGGCGAGCGCGTGCAGATGCTGGAAGTATTCGTTGGCGCCGACTGTATGGCGAATCCTGGTACGAGCCAGTACGTAAAGCGTGCCGGTTTTCAAGTCGATGACGGGAGTGGATGTGATGCCGATTTCAGGGCGGATGAAGGGACACTGCGCGTCGTCTTCCGATACGGGCACGGTGCCGCGAGCTTTATCGAGGAAGCTGACCTGCCATAGCGGCGGATCACCGGGCCTGGCGGCGTCGAAGGCGTAGACGCTGTCGTGCTCGGTGGCGATGAAGAGAACGTCGTGCGTGCCTTTGCCGGGGATCTCCACATTCGGAAGAAACAAGGGTTGTGCGTACACCGCGCCGTCAACTTTGAATGTGCCCAGTTTGCCGAAGGCTTTGACATTGACGTTCTGGGGAGTCAGTTGTTTCTCGGAGAGCGTCGCGCCGGTGCGGGCGTTGTCGTATTGCGAGGTGGTGACCTGGGCGAGAGCGGCGAGCGCGACGAGCGTGAACGCGACGACCGCGCCACAGATGGTAAGCGGCTTCATGAAGCCTCCGCTATTGCTTATCGGCCGAAGCCTCTGCGGGCTTGGCGAAAAGCTTGGGATCGACTGCGGGATTGATTTCGATCTTCTTGACCTCGGCGTTGCTGGTTTCCTGGCCGTTCTGCTTGTTCTGATGTTTGTAGGGCATGGTCAGGCCGTCGACGGTGCGCCAGTCGGAGAGATTCGACTCACCATCGAAGGTGCCGGATTGTCCCATGGCTTTGTATTTCTCGCGGAGAATGTAGCCGGTCTTGGGATCGATGTACCAGCGCACCCACGGAATGGCGCCACCTATATCAAGGATGGCGGCGTCGACGTCGCCGATCTTCTCGGTGCCGGCCGCGGTAAACGTGAACGCAGGATCATCGATGTGCTGGGCGACATAGACCAGATCGTGATGCAATTGCGCCAACATTTCATTTTTCTGTGCTGGCGGCATACTTCGCGTGCCCATGCCGGCCATGCTCATGAAGGCGTCCTCGGGAGTCGCGACGATGGTGAGCGCTCCCTGCGGAGTTTGCACATCGACGTGCATGCGGTCGGGAAAGGCAAGGGTCACATTGACCGGATTCGGCGGACCACCGTTGTCACTCTCGGCGATGTTCACATGAATGGTTTTGATGGATTGCAGCTTCGACAGGCCTCCCATGGCGGCGGCGACCTTCGCGGCCAGGGCTTTGCCTTCGGCGTTCGAGGCGGCGGGTTTGGCGGAGTCGTCCTTCTCAGCCTTTTCGGCGGGTGGAGGCGGAATCGCGATGTCGATTTGCTTCACGCTGCCGAGCGATGACAGAGGTTTGTCAAATTCTTTTGTGTTGCCGACGACCAGAACCGCGAGTTGATCTTTGTGCATGTACTTGGCGGCGACACGGTTGACGTCAGCGGCCGAGACCGTCTTGATTTCCGCCTGATACTTGTTGAGCCAGTCGGGAGGATATCCGTAATACTCGTAGGTCATGCGCTCGCCGAGAATCTTGTCGGGCGAGTCGAGACGGAAGATGAAGGCGTTGAGGATCGCGTCTTTCGCGCGCTGTATCTCATCGTCGGTGATGGGCTGCTTCGTCAGGTTGTCGATGTCCTCGCCGGCGGCTTGAATCGCTTCGATGGTACTGCCGCTCTTAGTGCCGATCGAGACCTGCAAAATGCCGGGATGTCCGAAGTTGGTGCCGATACCTCCACCGACGCTGTAGGCCAGACCGCGCTTGGTGCGGATATCGTTGAACAGGCGCGAAGAGAAGCCGCCGCCGAACGCTTCGTTGAATACGCTGATGGCGTAGTAGTCGGGATTGTCGCGCGTGGTGCCGAGCGCCACCATCTGAATGGTGCTCTGGTTCACGTCATCTTTCGGGACGAGATAGTAACCGGGCTTCGCGGGATCGTACTTGATGTCATTTTTCGGCGCGGCAGGACCTTTCGGCCACGCGTCGAAAGCCTTGCGCAGCCTGGCTTCCATGGCGGCGGAGTCAAAATCTCCGCTGATGCCGAGAATGATGTTGTTGGGATGTACGTACTTCTTGTGCCAGTCGATCAAGTCCTGGCGCGTGATGGCGGCAATGGTGGCGTATTCAGGGACGCGAGCGTAGGGATTGTCGGGGCCATAGGCTAGTTTGATGGATTCGCGCTGGGCAATTTCGCCGATCTGGTCATTACGGCGGGAGATGCCGTCGCCCTCTTCTTTCTGGGCGATGTCGATTTTTTCGGCGCGGAATTCGGGATTCTGCAACACGTCGACAAAGGCTTTGAAGACGTCGTCGAGATCGCCTTTGAGGCACGAGAAGTTGATCGAAGTGGAGTCAGAACTGCTACCGGTTTCCACCTTGGCGGCGCGGACTTCGAGGAAGTCGTCGAGCTGATCGCCCGTCTGAGTCTTGGTGCCGCCGGTGCGCCAGACTTCGCCGTAAATATCCGTGAGGCCGGTTTTGTTAGCCGGCTCGTTGACGGAGCCGCCGCGGATGCGAGCAGTGCCATCGATCAACGGGAGTTCGTGATCTTCCTGCAGGAAGATCACCATGCCGTTCGAAAGCTGGATTCGTTTGGGCTGTTGCGGCTTGAAAGCTGGCAGAGAAGGAATAGGAACCTGCTGCCAACTTGTGGCGTGAGCCTTGGCTTGCGGAGAGGTTGCGAAGGTTGCAACGGTCGCGAGAACGATGAGGAGGAGAGTTCGCTTCATTGCGCACCTCCCTGATCGGAGCCGCCAGAGCCCACGTCTTCGCCGCTGGGGGCGCCACCTCCACCCGAGTTCTCAATCACGCCCACGGTTCGGTTGGTGTCGACGAAGACTTCGTTTGCGACGCGGCGAATGTCGGCCTTGGTGACCTGGTCGATGCGGTCAACAGATTTAAATAACTCGCGCCAATCGCCGTAGCGCGCCTGGTAGGTGGCGAGTTGCGTCGCCAGGCCTTCGTTGTCGGCGAGACCGCGAATCAGATTGGCTTTGCTGCGAGTCTTGATCATCTTTAATTCGTCGTCGGTGATGTCTTCCTTCTTCAGCTTTTCGATTTCCGCGTGGATAGCATCGGCCATTTCCTGCGTCGTGTGCCCGGGCAACGGTACAGCAAGAAAGGCGAACAGGTGCGGGTACTTGATGCCGGGGTAGCCCGTCAGCCCCTCGGAGAAGGACGCGATTTTCTTGTCGCGCACCAGAGAGCGATAAAGGCGCGAGGTGCGGCCTTCGGACATGAGATCGCTGATGGCGTCGAACACGGCATCGTCTTTGCTGCGGTAATCGGGGCGATGGTAGCCCTCGATATAGATCGGTTGCGAGCGATCTTTGAGGATGACCTTGCGTTCGGAGTTCTGCGGCGGTTCGGTGGTGGTGATCTCGTCGGGTTGCGGACGCGTAGGCAAACGGCCGAAATATTTCTCGAGGATGGGCATGGCCTCGGCGGCCTTGATGTCACCGGCGACGGCGACCACCATGTTGGAGGGAACGTAGTACTTGTCGAAGAATTTCTGGGCGTCGGTGGCGGAGAAATGATTGAGGTCGGACATCCAGCCCACGGTGGGGCGGTGATAGGGATGCGCCGTGAACGACGCCTCGGTGAACTGCTCGAGCAGGCGGCCGAACGGGCTGCTGTCGGTGCGCATGCGGCGCTCTTCGATGACCACATCGCGTTCCTTATAGAACTCGCGCATCACGGGGTGCAGGAAACGCTCGGACTCGAGATAAGCCCACAGTTCGAGTCGGTTCACGGGCAAAGAGTAGTGATATTCCGTGAAGTCGTAGCTGGTGGAGGCGTTCATGTCCTCTCCGCCATTCTGTTCGACGAGTTTGCCGAAGGCGTTGGGGACGACGTATTGATTGGCCTCTACGATGGCGTCCTTCCAGGCTTTTTCCAGTTGCTTCAACTTCACTTCGTCACGGCCGACGGTCTTGTCGCGCTCGTTGAGGTACGCCTCATAGGTAAGTTCGACATTTTCAAGCGCTGGCTTTTCGGCGGCGTAATCCTTCGTGCCGATCTTGTCGGTACCCTTGAATGCCATGTGCTCGAACATGTGGGCGAGGCCGGTGGCGCCCATGGGGTCCTGCACGGAGCCAGCATCGACCATCGTGAAGAAGGAGAAGACGGGAGCCTCGGGGCGCTCACAAATGATGACGGTCAGGCCGTTGGGCAGTTGCTTGACCGTGATGCGTTTCTCGAAGGACGCGACGTTCTGGGCCAGAGCGATGACCGAGACAAGAATCAGGAAAATAGCCGTTTTCAGCGTGCGGTGCTTCATCGGACCTCCGACGGTGGGGCGAATATGGCGAGCATCTTTTTCGACAAACCTTCTGCGATACACATTTGTTGGACGGGCCAGCAGGGCAGAAGTTTGAAAGTACGTGGCGGGGAGGGAAGTTGTCAAACCGGACGCGGCTGGGGGGCCCAATTCCAAGGCTGTACCACGAAGGACACGAAGGTACACGAAGGAGACCTAGGTCTACGACCGTATGGAGATGTATATCTATAGATACTCGTGGAAGGAGCAAAAGAGCGGCATAGTGCAGGCATGCGAGCCTATCATCGGGTGCATGTCCAGCTGACCAAGAAGGATCGTAAACAGATCGCCGCCATGTTGAACAAGGGGTGGGAATCGGCGCGGGTGCTGCGGCGGGCTGTGATCCTGCGGGAACTCGGCCAGGGGCAGACGGCCGGGCAGGTAGCCCGCAATGTGGGTGTAGCCTCCAAGACGGTGCGGGCCATTGCCCGGCGCTACGAGGAGGAAGGGCTGGAGTCGGCATGGTACGAGAAGCCGCGTCCGGGCCAGCGGCGGGTGCTGGACGCGGGCCAGAGTCAGCGCATCATCGCCCTGGTGTGCGGCCCGCCGCCGGAAGGCAGGGCGCGGTGGAGTGTGCGGCTCCTCGCCCAGGAAGCGGTGAAGCGGAAGTTGGCACGGCGGGTGGGCCGGGAAACGATCCGCATCTTGCTCCAGAGTCATGACCTGAAGCCGTGGCGGGAAAAAAATGTGGTGTGTGGCGGAACTGGACCGGGACTATCTCGGACGCATGGAAGACGTGCTGGCCTTGTATGAGAAGCCGCTCTCAGAGGCGGAACCGGTGGTTTGTATCGATGAGAAGCCGGTGGTCCTGCATGCCGATCTCCGCCCCTCCCGGCCGCTGCATCCGGGACAAGTTCTGCGGCGCGACTGCGAGTACGAACGCCGCGGCACGGCCAACGCATTTTGCGGAGTGGAGCCCAAGGCGGGACGGCATTATCTTCGCGTGACTCCGGACCGTTCCTCGCCCGAGTTTGCCGATTATCTGCTGGAGATCGCGGAACATTATCCGGCCGCCGACGCCATTCATCTGGTCATGGACAATCTGAGTTCGCACACCCGCAAGGCAGTGGTGGAGCGGTACGGCGAGAAGGCGGGAGGCTGGCTGTGGGACCGGTTCAGGGTACACTACACACCGAAGCACGGAAGCTGGCTGAACCAGGCGGAAATCGAAATCAGCCTGTTCTCCCGACAGTGCCTGGGACGGCGAAGAATCCCATCGCTGGGCGATCTGAGGCGGGAAGCCAGGGCCTGGGGTCGGAGAATGAATCGTAATCGGGTCACCATCGACTGGCGCTTCACCCGCAAAAAGGCACGCTTGAAGTTCGGTTACAGAAGAAACAGATTATGCGGTCAGAGACCTAGGTGCACTGTGTGTCTATCGTAATTCATGCTTTTGGTTTCCTTAGTGAACCTTCGTGCCCTTCGTCGTCCAGGTTTTTCTCTATTTTGCGTGCGAGGGTCTTTCAGGCACAATGGCAGGCGGAGCGCGCACGTGACAGACTCGGCCGTCGACATTCAGGGCAGGCACCTGAAGCTATCAAACCTGGAGAAAGTGCTGTATCCGGCTACCGGATTCACCAAGAAGGACGTCATCGATTACTACGCCCGGATCGCGCCGGCGATGATTCCGCATCTGGCGGGGCGAGCGCTGACCCGCAAGCGGTATCCCGATGGCGTGGACGGCGAACCGTTCTTCGAGAAGAACGCGCCCATGCACAAGCCGGAATGGGTGAAGACGGCTCCGATCTGGAGCGGGCGCAACCGGCGCACCGTCAACTATGTGGTGGCGGACGATCTGGCCACGCTGGTTTGGCTCGCCAATCTGGCGGCGCTGGAACTGCATCCGTCGCTGGCGCTGGCCAAGGATATTACGTGTCCGACGGAGATGGTGTTTGACCTCGATCCCGGGCCTCCGGCGAACATTGTGCAATGCTGCCAGGTGGGGCTGTGGCTGCGCGAGATCTTCGAGCACTTCGGGTTGCAGAGTTTTCCGAAGACGTCCGGTTCGAAAGGGTTGCAGATTTACGTTCCGCTGAATACGCCGACAACTTACGACGCCACGAAAATGTTTTCGCACGCGCTGGCGCAGTTGATGGAGCACGATCATTGGGATCTGGTGCTCTCGGAAATGAGCAAGCAGGCGCGCACCGGCAAAGTGTTCGTTGACTGGAGTCAAAACGACGAGCACAAGACGACGGTGGCGGTGTACTCGCTGCGGGCGCGGGAGCATCCCACGGTTTCGACGCCGGTGAGGTGGGAGGAAGTCGAGCGCGCTTTCAAGAAGAAAGATGCGGGACTGCTGGTGTTCGAGGCGCCGCAGGTGGTGGCGCGAGTGGAGAAGATGGGGGATTTGTTTGAGCCGGTATTGGAGTTGAAACAACGGTTGCCGGATTTGAAGAAGGCGGGCGCGGCTGTACCGGCGTCGGAAGCAATCGAGATTGCAGCTCAGGCGGATGAGGCGTCTTCAGCGCGAGGGCGCAGTAAACGTGCGCCGAAGAAAAGCAAAAAGCGTTAACCATTAAGGATACCCTTCGACTTAACTCAGGGCAGGCTCCGGTTCACGAAGGAACGAGAAATGCCTCAATTCTTTGCAGGAACGTCGGGATGGGCTTATCCAACATGGAAGCCTGACTTTTATCCGGCCAAGCTTGCGCAGAAGAAGTTTCTCAAGCACTATTCGACGAAGCTCAATACTGTCGAAGTGAATTTCACCTTTCGACAACTAGTCAAAGAGACGACCATCCAGAACTGGCTGCGGGATACGCCTGCACATTTTCGTTTCGGCATCAAGGCGCACCAGGTCATCACGCATATCAAGCGACTGCAGGCGACGGAAGAGTTTGTGCTGCGATTTCTGGCGACCATTGAGCCGCTGGCTGCCGCGGGCAAGCTCGGACCGGTGCTGTTCCAACTGCCTCCGAACTTGAAGGCGGACGCGACGCTGCTGAAGGACTTTCTGGCGATCCTGCCGCGCACGGTGCCTGCCGCGTTTGAGTTTCGGCATGCTTCATGGTTTGCCGACTCGACGTGGAATTTGTTGAAGGCGAGCAACGTGGTGCTGTGCGTGGCCGAGACCGAAACGCTGACCACACCCGAAGTTGCGACTGCCGGCTTTGTGTATTACCGCTTTCGGAAGCCGAGTTATACGGAAGAAGAACGGCGGTCGATGATCGAGCGCATCCGGCAGCATATGGCTGCGGGGCGCGATGTCTTTGCGTATTTCAAGCATGAGGAAACGCCGGAAGGCGCGCTGTATGCCGTGGAGTTGCTGCGGGAAGTGAGCGGCGCGGAGGGGGCTTGAACAGGCTGAGGCCGGGCGTGCATCCTCCTCATTACTTTTCTCCGCGTCCGATAACGGGCATACTGAATCTCTTCTGCTATGGCTACCGAGGCGAACGCGGGCGTGCTCTCTGGCTTTCTCGACTACCTGCGCATCGAGAAGGGGCTGGCGGCGAATTCGATCAGCGCGTACACGACTGACATCCTGCAATTTGCCGAATTCTTAGAGACGCATAAGCGGCTTCTGCTCACCGCTCAGCGGAGCGATGTGCGCGAATTCCTGCAGCAACTTTTTTCTCATCAGGTGGACGGGCGCAGCGTGGGGCGCAAGCTTTCGGCATTGCGGCATCTGTATCGTTATCTGCTGCTCGATAAGAGAATCGATCACGACCCGACTTTGGATATTGAGTCGCCCCGGCAATGGAAGGTGCTGCCGAAGTCGTTAGCCCGCGATGAGGTGGAGTCGACGCTGGCCTCTCCTGCGAAGCGGTTGGGGCATCGTGACACGAAAGATGCGGCGCCCTTGGCGGCTCGTGATCGGGCCATGCTCGAACTGTTATATGCCGGCGCATTGCGGGTTTCGGAGATGGTTAACGCCCGGCTGGAAGATTTGAAACTCGAATCGGGATACATGCTGGTACGCGGCAAGGGGGACAAGGAACGGATCGTGCCGCTGGGAAAGCCTGCGCAAGATGCGTTGTCGGAGTATCTGGCCCAGGGGCGGAGCGCACTGGCTGGGATGCGCGCACCCAAGCCGCCAAAGAATGCTGCACGGCCGTCCTCGATTTCAATGAAGAACTCGCCTCTCTTGTTTATTGCACGAGGTGGGCGCAAATTGACGCGGCAACGAGTGTGGCAGATGGTGGGGGAGGCGTCGGTGGCCTCCGGACGGCACGCGTCGCCGCACATGCTGCGGCATTCGTGCGCCACGCACATGGTGGAAAACGGAGCGGATCTGCGGACGGTACAGACAATTCTGGGGCACGCGGATATTTCCACGACACAGGTGTACACGCACCTCGCGCTCGATCGGTTGCGGACCGTATATCAGAACCATCATCCGCGGGCGAAGGGGCGGTAATGCCCTGATTGAAGATTTCAGATTGCAGATTTAAAGACCCAGAGAATCTGCAATCTTCAATCTGCAATCTCAAATCTTCAATCTGAGATCTCAAATTTTGAAGTCATCCATGCCGAAGACCAACGCGATCGTTCAAAAGGCTGTCGCCGATTTCCTTCTCCACTTGCGGGAGCGCAACGCTTCTCCTCACACCATCAAGGCCTACACCGGCGATCTGGCGAACTTTGCTGCCTATGCGGGTTCGCGCGGATGGAAATCGATCGATCATATTGCGATTCGCGGATTTCTGTCGCAGCTTTACGAAAAGGGACTGGGTAAGACTTCTGTGGCGCGGTCACTGGCGGCGGTACGGTCGTTGTATCGCTGGCTGGCGCGGGAAGGCGTGGTCGAGCAGAATCCGGCGAAGCTGGTGGCAACGCCGCGGCTGCCAAAGAAACTTCCGCGCGTTCCCACCATTGAAGAAATGAATTCGGTGCTCGACGGAAAAATGCCGGAGGTTGCAGCCTTTCCCGAGCGCGATCTGCTGATGCTGGAACTGCTCTACGGGTGCGGCATCCGCAACTCGGAGCTGACCGGAATCAATCTCGACGACATTCGCTTGAGCGCGGAAGCGATCCTGATTCGCGGCAAAGGCAAGAAGGAGCGCTACGTCCCGTTTGGCGGATCGGCGAAGAGCGCGCTTGCCGCTTATCTTCCCGCACGACAGGCCATGCTTGCGGAGACGCGCAAGAACTCCTCAGCGTTGCTCATCAACCAGCGCGGCGGGCGCCTGACTACGCGCAGCGTGGGCCGAATCATCAAGAAGATTGCCGTCGCCAGAGGGCTTTCCGCGGATGTGCATCCGCACACCTTGCGCCATGCCTTCGGCACGCACATGCTGGAGGAGGGCGCCGACCTCCGCGCTATTCAGGAGTTGTTGGGGCACGAGCGCCTGGCCACAACCCAGCGCTACACGCAGCTTTCGATGAAGCACGTGTTGCAGGTGTACGATCAGACGCATCCCCGCGCAAAGTAGCGACATCCCGCGATTACCTCAGTAATTTGGGATTCTCCAGCTTCACCTTGAAAATATACGGACGGGAAAGCTTGGGACCTGGCGCTCCTGTTTGTACGGCTTCGGGTCCGGTACCTCTGACCCCCGGAGGGCACTGTGCGCAAGATCAATCCAGAACTCTGGCTATTGCTGTTCTTAGTGCTGATCGCTGGGATGCTGAATTTTCTGGTGGCATCGCAGAAGATGGCGCTGGTTTTCTATTTCCTGCCCGTACTTTATTCCGCATATCACCTGGGACGGCGGCATGCCACGCTCACTGCGCTGGCCAGCGTGGTACTCGTAGTTTTGCTGGCGGGGATGAATCCGGCAATGTTCAACCGGCGCGTCGACATGCCCTTCGCAAAGTGGTTCGACATCGCAGTGTGGGGCGGAGTCCTGATGGTCTCGGGATACGCGACTGGCACTCTTTACGAGCGGAACCAGAAGACGCTGCGTGAGATGGAAGACGGCTACGACGGGATGCTGGTGATCCTGCAGAATTTTCTGGCCAACCAGAAATACAGCGAAACGCACGCCTATCGCATTGCGATGTGCGCCACCAGGATTGCGGAAGGCGTCGGATTGGATGCGGGCAGCGTGGAAGACATTCGCATGGCGGCACTCCTTTTCAACATGAAGGAGATGGGCATCTCGAACGAAGTTCTGTGCAAAGCGGCGCAAGTCTCGCGCGAGGACTTGGACCATGCGATGCAGAATCGCGGAAAGGCTGCGGCGAAAACGGGCGCAACCACCGGCTCGCTGCAGCGCGCGATCCCGATTTTCCTGGCGGAGCGAGTGTTGCGGCAAAACGGCGGCAAGCCTGAGGATTCCTCTCTGGAAGTGCAGATTCTGGTGCTGGCGGAGGAGTATGAAGCTTTAACCAGCGGGGAGAGGGGCGCGAAGATGTCGCCCTCACAGGCAGAGCAGGAAGTGATCAAGCGTGCTGGGGAGCGTTACGATTCGCTGGTGGTGGACGGATTCACGAAGTCCTTCGGCGAACAGGCCGCGGCCGCGGGCGCCTGAGTCGACCGAACCGCTAGGACTTTCGCAGGCCTTCCCACATCTCCACGATGCGTTTCTTTAAATCAGCGGTAAGCTTTTCGTAGGCAGCTTCTGAAGCCTCGGACTCCGGCGGCGGAAGCATGGGATCGCCGAAAACCATCTTCAGCGGCTTGAATCCCTGAAAAGCCCGATTGCGCGGCCAGACGTCGTAGAAGCCCTCGATGGCCACCGGAATAATCGGCACCTGCAGGTTTATCGAAAGAATGGCGGCGCCTTTCTTGAAGACTTTGGGCGTGCCGTCCATCGAGCGTTCACCCTCGGGGTAGAGAACGAGCGCCAGTCCGTGCCGCAGGCCGAAGGCTCCGGCGCGCATGGCGGGAACGAGATTCGCATCGGGATCGAGCACCACCACTTTGATGGAGCGCGCCAGTTTGCGCATGAATCCCTGGCCGAAGATGTCGCTGGTGCCAACCGCAAAAGCTCGAAAGAAAACTTCCGGCGGCAGCAGACACGCCAGGATCAGCGGATCGAGATAGCTCTGGTGATTTGACGAAAGGATGTAGGCGCCCGTCTTAGGCAGCTTCTCCAGTCCGCTCACCTTCAGATGAAAGCGGTCGAGGACGAACATCTGCATCACTCTGTTGACCAGGTACCAGAAGGTGTCGTTGATTCGACTGGGATGGGCCAGACGAATCACATCGGGATCGTCGGGATCTTCGGCGAGGATGGATTTCCATCCGGCAAAGGTGACACGCGATCCCGGGCCGCCAGCGCCGCTCGCCGCGCTTCCCAGCACCGCGTCGATGAGATCGCGCACGGTATAGATCTCAGTGAGTTGGGACTCTCCGACGTCACCGCCAAGTTCTTCTTCCAGGCGGCTGAGAAGTTCGACGCGCTGCATGGAGTCAAGGCCGAGATCGAGATCGAGGCTGAGCGTAGGCCGCAGGCTGGGAGGAGCGGAGCGCGAGGCATCGCGGACAATCTTCAGGGCGCGCTGCACGTTGGGCTGGTCGAGCCACGCAGCCTCGTCGGCGGTCAGCGGTTTTTCCGCGGGAACGTCGGAATCGTCCGCAAGTTTCTTCGCCTGATTCGCTTTTACCCGCTTCGTGACTTCGAAGCGCTTGATCTTGCGGGTCGTGGTGCGCGGCAGATCCTCCTGCCAGATCTCGTAGCTTCCAATCCGCTTGGTCGTGGGAATCTTTGGCGAAAGGCCTTCCACTTCGAACCGGATTGCCTCCTTCACGTTTACGATCTTGCGCTGCCGAAGGACATCGAAGTCGGGGACGATGACGGCGTGCAGCCGGTCGCCGCCTTCACCAGGCTTGCCTTCGAGGCCCATCACGGCGATTTCCTTGATGATCGGCGACTTCAGATAGTGCGCTTCGATCTCTTCGGGATACACGTTCTTTCCGTTGCTGAGAACGATGACTTCCTTTTTTCGGCCGGTGAGGAAGAGGTTGCCCTTCGAGTCGAAATAGCCGAGGTCGCCGGTCAGGAACCAGCCGTCGCGGAAGACCGCTGCCGTGGCGTCGGGGCGGTTCCAGTATCCCTTCATGACCACTGCGCCGCGCACCGCGAGTTCCCCAACGGGCGGACCGCCGTCCTCCTGCGGTTGCGGGTCTACGATCTTGCCCTCGACGCCTTTCATCGCCTTGCCGCAAGAGCCAATTACGTTGTCGTGAGGTGAGGTTACGAAGATGGCTGCGGTCGTTTCCGTCAGGCCCAGAGCCTGCAATATGTCGATGCCAAGGTCGTGAAAATCACGCATGATCTCGGGATCGAAGCGCGATCCGCCGGTGGCGAAGTAGCGCATCTTCGGCCCGAGGGTGTCGTGGATTTTGCGGAAGAAGATGCGCCCCGCATTGATTCCCAGCTTGCGCAGAGTTCGGTTGATCGCGACCAGCAGGGAGAAGACCTTCTGCGTTACCGCGCCGCGCTTCTTGATTTCCTGGAAGACGCGTTCATGGATCAGATAGTAGAACTGAGGCACCACCGCGAACGCGGTGATGTTGCGCTCGCCCAGAGCACGCATGAGTTCGGTGGTGTTGAGCGTCTCCAGATAGACGACGCGCGATCCCTTCACCAGCGGGAGCAGCAGATTGGCCATCTGCGCCAGTACGTGAAAGAGCGGGAGCACGCCGAGGAGCGTATCGGTGGGCCCGAGATCGACCCAGTTAAACACGGCTTCGACCTCGCCCAGAAAATTGGCGTGGGTCAGCATCACGCCCTTAGGATCGGCGGTGGTGCCGGAAGTGTAGAGCAGGGAAGCGAGGTCGTCGTCCTTGGCCGGGGCAGGTTTGAATTTGCCCGGGCCGGCGTCGAAGATTGCGGGTAGATTACCCAGCCAATGATCCTCGACGGAATGGTTGGCCATGCGGTCGGGATCCATGAGGATCAGGCCCAGGTTCAGTTCGGTGACCGCGGGCCGTGCGACCGGGACATGTTTGGCGTCACAGAATACGGCCGAGGCGCCGCTGTCTTTGAGAAGCTTGGCGACCTGATCGGCGTGCAGGGCGGTATCGAGAGGAACCGCGGCGCAACCCGAGGCAATGATTCCCAGGTAGGCCGCGACCCAGCGCGGGTGGTTATCGGCCAGGATCGCCAGCCGTGATCCGTGGGCGTATCCGTTCTCGGTGATCCAGCGGCCGACGGATTCCGCCATGCGGTGAAGTTCGGCGTAGGTGCAACTTTCGATGTGATCGTGGCGCTGGAGTTCGAGCGCGACATTGTCCGGCCAGCGCTGGGCGCAATCGACAAAGCGGTCGTAGAAGGTGGGCATTCGTCGTGGCGAATATACACGAAATGTAGCTCGAAACGCAGTGATGGGATAAGGCGGTTGCCAACTCTTGCAACGGCATACAAACCGCTAGTGCCGGTCGATCGCGTTCGGCTAGGGCTTCTTGGGCGGTTGCGGCTTTTCCGCATCCGCGATGGCTTTGCGGAACTCGTCCACAGCGGAAACCTTGGGCGGGCGCAAACAATCCTTGGCGATGTAGCGCCAGACTGCCGGCGAGTCCAGCGGAGTCTGCACACCACCGCGATACACTTCGAACGCATCTTCGGAGGGGCCGACTTCATTGCTGACGTGTGGCCCGCTCTGCGGCCCGCCCATTCCCGGATCGCTCAGCGGAGGGGGAGTACCCTGTTGTCCACCGATGCGAATGGTGCTGTTGGTGGATTGCCCGACGCCGGGGCGACTATCGATCGGGCCGCCCTTGATGGTCGGTTGCATCATTTTGCCGGAGCCGGTGCGGACTGCGATCACCAGATCCGATTCCGCTCCGTCCATGACCACGCGGAAGCGGCCCCATTCCATCAGAGCTTTCTCCACATTGTCGCGAGCGGTGGCGTTGGCCATGGGTTGGTCGAGAGGCTCTCCTGCGTCCGGGTTCACGACGACCAGCACAGTCGTGGCTTTTAGAACGTATTCAGGAAGAGTCGTTTTCTTCTTGTCCTTGGCGTTTGCGGGAAGTGCCAGGACAGCTAGGAGGATCAGCGCGGGAAGGCGTGCAGTCATGGGAGGCTCCGTGACCGGTCAACTGACTGCGCCATTATACTGAAAGTAATCCCAAGCGTGTGTCACTGCGGCCTCGGCCAGCATCGAATGTGCTAGGCTTTAAAGGTAGTTTTGGGCGTGCTGCCCTCTGAAGGACTCGAGTTTGATCAATCAGCTATTAGGCAAGGTTTTTGGGACCAAGAACGAGCGTGTGGTGAAGGCGCTGACGCCCAAGGTCCGGGCAATCAACGCGCTAGAGCCGCAGATCCAGACGCTCACCGACGCCGAACTGCGCGCCAAAACGGATGAATTCCGGAAGCGCATTCAGGAACGGCTGAGCCAGGTCACGCGGGCTCCCCAGGCCGCGCCTCCCGACGCCGGGTCCGAGGATGAACCCGACTTTGACGAGCAGAAAGAGTTCGAAAAGCGCGAGTACGAGGCGCTCCAGGAAGTGCTCGACGAAATCTTGGTAGAGGCTTTTGCGGTGGTCCGCGAGGCCGGGCGCCGGGTGCTCAACATGCGCCACTTCGACGTGCAACTCATCGGTGGCATGGTGCTGCACCAGGGAACGATTTCGGAGATGAAGACTGGCGAAGGCAAGACGCTGGTCGCCACGCTTCCCGTCTATCTCAACGCGCTCAGCGGGCGCGGTGTGCACGTAGTCACGGTCAACGACTACCTCGCCAAACGCGACTCGGAATGGATGGGACGGCTGTACCGGTTTCTCGGCCTGACGGTCGGCGTAATCGTGCACGATCTGGATGACGAGGAGCGGCGCGCCGCCTACGCCGCCGACGTCACCTACGGCACAAACAACGAGTTCGGCTTCGACTACCTGCGCGACAACATGAAGTTCGACATCAAGGATTGTGTGCAGCGTGGACACAATTACGCGATCGTCGACGAAGTCGATTCCATCCTGATTGACGAAGCCCGCACGCCGCTAATCATCTCCGGCGCCAGCGAGGAGTCGACCGACAAGTATTACAAAGTCAACCGCATCATCCCTAAGCTGGAAAAGGGAGAAGAAATTGACGTCGCGCCCGGCGAACCAGCGCAGTTGACTGGCGACTTTGTGGTCGACGAAAAGCACCGCAACATCACGGTGACCGATGAAGGCTGGGTGAAGGTCGAGGGCTTGCTCGGCATTGGGAACATTGCCGATCCGGAGAACTGGCCTCTGAAGCATCACGTCGAGACGGCGATCAAGGCGCATGCACTCTATCGCAAGGATGTGGAATACGTCATCAAAGACGGCGAAGTCATCATCGTCGACGAATTTACCGGGCGCATGATGCCGGGGCGGCGCTGGTCCGATGGCTTGCACCAGGCAATTGAAGCCAAGGAAGGCGTGAAGATCGAGCGCGAGAACCAGACGCTCGCGACGATTACCTTCCAGAATTACTTCCGCATGTTCAAGAAGCTGGCGGGCATGACCGGAACGGCGGAAACGGAAGCGGCTGAGTTCGACAGTATCTACAAGCTGGATGTCGTGGTAATTCCGACCAATAAACAGATGTTACGGATCGAGAATCCAGACATCGTCTACCGCACGGAGAAAGAGAAGTATTTCGCGGCGGCAGATGAAATCCAGCAACTGGCGGCGAAGGGCCAGCCGGTGCTGGTAGGCACGACGTCGGTCGAAAAATCGGAGCGGCTGTCAGACCTGCTTAAGAAGAAGGGCATCAGGCACGTCGTCCTGAATGCCAAGTTTCACGAGCGTGAAGCCGAGATCGTTGCCCAGGCCGGCCGCAAGGGCATGATCACCATCGCGACCAACATGGCCGGCCGCGGCACGGACATCCTGCTGGGCGGCAATCCGGAGTTCATGGTCAAGCAGGAACTGGTGAAGAAGGGAATCGCGCAGCAGTTGCGCGTGGCCCAGGGAAGGATCGAAGGTCCGCAGGAAGATGGGATCACTTCCATTTTCTACTACAACGGCAACGAGTACACGGTCCCGACCGATAAGTGGAACGAAGCGCTGGCCCGCTACAAGGCGCAGACTGATGTCGAACACGACGAAGTGACCGCGGTGGGCGGGTTGCACATCCTGGGCACCGAACGGCACGAGTCGCGGCGCATTGATAACCAGCTCCGCGGGCGCGCCGGACGCCAGGGTGACCCCGGTTCCTCGCGCTTCTATCTGGCGCTCGAAGACGACCTGATGCGCATCTTCGCCAAAGAGTGGATTTCGACCTTGCTGCAAAAGTTGGGAATGGAAGAGGGCGTGCCGATCGAATCGAAGATGATTACGCGCCGCATCGAGACGGCGCAAAAGGCCGTGGAAGGTCAGCACTTCGAGTCCCGCAAACACCTGATCGAATACGACGATGTGATGAATAAGCAGCGCGAGGCGGTATACGGCTTGCGTCGTCGGCTGCTCGAAGGGACGGATCAGAAGGATCTCATCCTCGAGGATTACGTCTCGGCGATTCTTGGCGAACTGATCGAGCAATACTGTCCGGCTAAGGCTCATGTCGCGGACTGGAATATGAAGGGGTTGAAAGACGCGGTATTCACGCGCTTCGGCGTCGATTTCCTGGCTGAGGGCGTGAAGGCCGATACGCTGAATCGCCAAGAACTCGGGGACGCGATTTTCGAAAAGCTGAAAGAACGCTACGACGCGAAAGAAAAGCTCATCGGCCCCGATGCGATGCGCCATCACGAGCGCATGATCATGCTGAGCGTGATCGACCAGCAGTGGAAAGATCACCTGCTCAGCATGGACCATCTGAAGGAAGGCATCGGGCTGCGCGGCTATGGGCAGCACGATCCGCTGGTGGAATACAAGAGAGAATCCTTCGACATGTTCGAAGCGATGATGCAGCGCTTCCAGGAAGATACGGTGCGGTATCTGTACCTCATGCAGATTCTGGAGCGTCCACCGGACGCGGCTCCGCCGCCGAGTGCGCCCAGTGGGCAAGGACCGGAGTCCGGGGTTCCGGCTCAGCATGGGGGAGACGGCAACGGAAGGCGACCTCCGCGGATGGTCTCGACGTCAGCCGACGAACTGGAAGAAGCTTTCATGCGCCGGAAGCGCCGCGAACTCGAACAGGCGCGCATGGCGGGAGCGGGTGACGCGCCGCAGGTGCAGCAAGTTGTCCGCGGGCAGGAAAAAGTGGGGCGGAATGATCCTTGCCCCTGCGGGTCGGGGAAGAAATATAAGAAGTGCCACGGCGCGTAATCTGAGAATCGGGTGCCCCATCCGTGTCGCAGTTTTTTGCGACCGGATGGGGCCTCTGAGTTTGGTGGGTAATGTTGTCGGAAGAATCTGCAAGTCAAAATCTCTGAGTCAAAATCTCAAATTCAAAATCCCCACCCTGTCCTTCCAAAAAAACCGAGGGACAAGGATGGGGCACCCACTACTTGACGGCTTTGAATGTCATTTCGTTGGCGGGGCTTCCCGTTTCTTGTTTCCAGTCCGTGAAGAGCGTCGCGTAGTTCTTCGTGATGTAATGCGCGGGCGTAACTTCCAGCTTTTTCGCAGTCGCGTCGATCCAGCGTGGCGGGCCTTCGATCTCGCAGAAGTTTCCGATTGGCGTCTCGTCCACGACGACCTTCCCTTTGCCGTCGGTCCACTCTGCGCGAAACTTCTCGTAGCGAAATGTCGGCGCATACCCCAGGCCTCGCAGGATCGCGTCCATCTTTTTCCCGTCGACGACGCCAGTCTCCAATTCCACCCGGCTGCTGTGGCGGCCTTTGATGCCTCCGCTCTTGTGAGTCAGCGTCCAAGTCGATCCGTACTTGCGCAGCCGAAGCAGTTGCCTTCGCGCCCGCAGGATTTCACCGGGCAGGTCGTAGAGCGTATTCATCTCGTTGGTCCGCGGGGTGACCAGCCGGAATCCCGCGGCGCGCAGCTTGCGAGCCAGCGCCCGCAGATCCCCTACGCGAAATTTGATTTCGATTTCCCGCTGCATGAAGAAGAGTGTATTACGGATGCGCCGCACCTGCTGCGGGAGTGGCATTGATCCGGAAACGCGGGCGAGGATCCTTGTCCCAGTTTATTTCGTCGAGAGGCCCGACCACGAACCACCAACTGAGCCCGCCAATCCAGGCGACGACTGCAGTGATAAAGAATGGCCAATAGAAGGAGCCGGTTCGATCCAGAAGGAAACCGGTGAGTGCGGGAGCGATGGCGCCGCCGAGATTGCCCACGAAATTCTGCACGCCGATCCAGCGCCCGACGATTCGGGGTCCGGCCAGCATTTGCGAGATCGCCCAGCTGTTGCAGACGCTAATTCCCAGAAACGCCCCGGTCGCAACGAGCATCGCTGTGAAGACCCCGCCGGATGCCAGTACTGTGATGGCGAGACAAATGCCGATGCCCACGTGACCGAACAGCATCAAGCCTTTGCGCACCAGAGTGGGAGAGGCGCCTGCGTGGATCCAGCGGTCCGATAGCTTTCCAGTGACTGCTGAGGAAATCGCGGACGCTAGAAAGAGCAGGCCGCCTGCGTTGGCCACGTCGTGCAGGGTAAGGTGGCGTCCCCGCTGCAGGTACGAGGGCAGCCACGTCACGAGGAAATAGAGGAAGTAATTGATGGATGCCTGCCCGATGCAGGTGCCCCACGAAGACCGTCGCCGCAGTATGTCGAGAAAGCCCGCAGTGCGCGGTTGGGAATGGGAGGGCGCGTCGGTTCGACGCGGCATCCACGCCGCCCATAGCGGGAGCCAGAGCAAACCTGCGAGGCCGAGCAAGAGGAAAAACGGTCGCCAGCCAAAACGTCCGACGGCTCGTCCCCCCACCCACATTCCGAGTGCAGGGCCCAGGGCCAAGCCCACCATGATCATGGCGTTGGCAAATCCGCGATGCCGCTCTTTGAAATAGCTGCCCAGAACTTTTCCGTATGAGGGAAACGCGACCGATTCCCCGAGGCCCAGAATCACACGGATGATTAACAGAGCGATGAACCCGTGCAAAAGGCCGGTAACTGCCGTTGAAGCTGACCACAGCAAGAACCCGGCGGCAAAGACCCACTTCACATCAAAGCGGTCCACCAGCCAGCCGGCTGGAATCTGCATCAGGGCGTACGTCCAGAAGAATGCCGACAGCAGCGTGCCCAGTTGAAAATCTGAGATATGAATTTCGTGCTTGATCAGCTCCGCAGTGATCGAGAGATTGCTGCGGTCAATGTAGTTGATGAGGACGGACAGGCTGAGCAGGAACAGAACGCCGTTCATCCGGGCGTTGCTGGGAGCTTCGTGAGTTGTCGTGGCCGTCATCGCAAAAGCCCGACAATCGTACACCACTCTCTGCTACTTGATCGGGAATTTCTAGGATTACGGGAGGTGAGCACGAGCCCTTAGCGACGCTATTATGTTCGGGCGCTCACCGCGCCACACTGGGTGACATCAAGAACCTACATTATTCTGCGGCAGTTTGGTGCGTGACGCCCGGCAGGCTTCTATTCACGCTATGAGAAAGTGGGCAGCTTGACCAAATCGTCCTTCGGGATTGACTCCAAATGGCCTCCGGCTTTGCGCCAGGCGGCCAATCCGCCGACGATCACGAACGTGTTGAATCCTCTTTCCTGCAGTAGATGCGCCACCCGGGCGCTAGTCCCTTCGCGCGCTCAAGTACAGTAGAGATAAATGTCCCTATCTTTGGGGAGATGCTTAATCTCCTCGTCTAGATTGTTGGGCTCGATGCGGATGGAGCCGGCGATGCGCTCGGCTCCGATGTCGTAGTAGCCGTGGCTGCGTACATCAACAATCAGCACGCGGTCTTTCTCGGTCGAAGCCAGTCGGGCAGCGAGTTCCGCGGCCTGCACCCGGGGCATGACCCGGTATTTCTTGTACCGAATGAATTGCGCAGTCCGATAAATAGCATAGACAAGGAGAGTGGCGGTGACGATCACCTCCATGGCGCGCCCCGCAGCGTGGAAGCTGTTCAAGGTGGCGGCAAGGAAATCGCGCGACAGGTATCCAATTAGCAGGTAGGTGCCGGAATAAAGCATGGCTCCGGCCATGTCGAGGCGCATGAACTGGCCGAAGCGCATCTTCATACTGCCCGCGAGGGGCGCCGCCATGGTGTTGATCCCGGGGATGAATTTGGCGATCACCAGCGTCAATTTGCCGCGTTTGTAGAACGATTCTGCCGAGCGCAGGATGCAGGTTTCCGGGTTCATCGAGAGGCGGCAAAGAATCCCGAGCAGAGCCCAGCCGGTGTAGCGACCCAGCCAGAACTGCGCCGTGTCGCCGATGATGAGGGCGACCATCGCGGCAAGAAGTACTCCCGCTCCCGAGAGAGTGTGAGAGGCCACCGCGGCGCCCGCCGCCACCAGCGCAATCGCGGCTGGGAAGGGCAGGCCAATCGCTTCGGCAAACAGAAGGAGGAACGTCAGGGCATAGCCGTGGCGCGCCATCATGGAGAGCAGGTCAGTCATCGAAAGTTGTGGATCAACGGGCCTTGCAGAACTGTGGATTGCAGGGTTTTGATTCGGCAGCCCCCGGAAAGGGTTCAGTATAAACAAAGCCGGGCGGGTCCGAAGGACCATCGCCCGGCTTTGCTGCACGAGGAGCGAGTCTCTCAGGAGGACTTTCCCCGTTCAGGGTGAGCAAGACAGCGGCTTGCACTCGAAGACTCTTCCGGCCCTGTCCGGGCCGGCGCGTCGAAAAACCTAGGCGCCTTTCGTCTAAAGCTTCGACTGAAGCCGCCGTCTCTCGTTGATGGTTCGTCCGCTACGGACAGGACCCTCAGCGACCTGCCTTTCTCAGGTGCCGGGGGGAGGCTGGAGGTCGCGAGATCCGCGCCTCATCGCATGCCAGTGCGTCTCATTAGCCTTCCGCTCTGGCGGACAATCCCAGCAACTGGCCGCATTTTGCAGCGACGTAGAAAGAATGTCTGTAGCACCGGTCACGTTTGTTGGTGACTGCCGTCAAATCGGCTGCGACAGGTGGTTTGTGCTTCCACTCACAGGTCGGATAATGGATCGATACAGGCGGGCCAACGGATGCGCTTGTTACTTTTCTCTTGCGACCACAAATTCCGGCGCCCAGAGCAGGGCGCGCTTGATCTCGGTATCCGGGAAAGTGCAGATCGCTTTCTGCGCCGATTCCGCGTATTGCGCGGCACGAGCGGTGGCGGCTTCCAGTGATCCGTAGCGCCGCAGGATTTCGAGAATCTCGGCATGCGTCACGCCATTGAAAGCTCCGTGGAGTAACACCGTCTCGATTTTGGAGCGCTCTTCGGGGGTACAGCGCTCTAGAGAATGGATGACCGCCATCGTTGCCTTGCCTTCGCGAAGATCGCTGGCCACGGGCTTGCCCAGCACGTCTTCGGAAGCCGTAAGGTCGAGGACATCATCGACGATTTGAAATGCCATCCCTAGGTCATGTCCGTACTGACCGAGAGCCGCTTCCTGTTCGGTCGTCGCTCCGGCGAGAATCGCGCCTAGACGCATGCAGACCGAAAACAGGCACGCCGTCTTGCGGAAGATGAGGTCGAAATGCTCTTCCAGGCTGATGAGCTTGCCCAGCTTTTCCATCTGCAGCAGTTCGCCCTCGACCATCTGCTGGGTGAGTTCGATCAGGGTGTCGAGAATGCGGAAGTTGCGCTCCTGCACCGCGATCTTGAAGGCCTGCATGTAGAGCCAGTCCCCGGCGAGCACGCACTTCGAATTGCCCCACTGGGTATTGGCCGCGGGACGCCCGCGCCGTGTCTTGGCTTCGTCAATAATGTCGTCGTGCACCAGGGTCGCGGTATGGATAATCTCGACCACCGCACCCAGGCGGACCGCACCTTGCCCCTGATAGTCGAGCAATTTCGCGGAAAGCAGCAACAATGCGGGGCGGATTCGCTTGCCGCCGCCCGCGCGCAGATACTCGCCAATCTCGGTAATGGCCTGCACGCGCGAGACCGTGTCGCGGCCGAACTCGTTCTCCAACGCGACGAGGTCGTCCCGCAGCAGATCGAATACTTCTTTCCCGTTAATGGCGGCCGGTGCGCTCAAGTGAATCAGACCTCTGACTTCAGACCTTGGACCTCAGGGCTCGAACTCAGGCTTGAGGCCCGAGGTCCAGGTCTGAGGTCAGGCTTTAGTTCGTTCGGTAGTTCGTAAATTGCAAGTCGATGCCGAAATCGTGGCCCTTCAGCAGGGCGATCGTCTCCTGCAGAGTGTCGCGATCCTTACTGCTGATGCGCACCAGGTCACCCTGAATCGAGGCCTGCGCCTTTTTCTTGGAGTCTTTTACGAGCTTCACGATCTCGCGTGCTTTCTCAATGGCGATGCCTTGCTGCATGGTGACTTTGCGTTTGGCCGTTCCTCCTGCCGCCGCTTCGACTGCGCCGTAGGTCAGTCCTTTCAGCGAAACTCCGCGCTTCACCAGTTTCTGTTGCAGGACGTCGTTCACGGCCTTCAGTTTGTACTCGTCCGCCGAGTGCAGCACGATCGCATCCTTTTCCAGTTCGATATTCGACTTCGAATCCTTCAGGTCGAAACGCGTGTGAATCTCCTTGAGCGCCTGTTGGATGGCGTTTGAGACCTCGTTCAGGTCGATCTTGCTCACGACGTCGAAGCTGTTATCGGGCATACATTTCTAATCTTTCTGAAATAAGGGAATCTTTACCTGAGATTAACAGAAGAGGCGGTTTAGCGCGCCGGAACTTTGCTTTCAGCCATTTCAGCCAATTTGAAAAAATTGTAGAAATTATGGGAGGTGCGTTCGCCTACTTCTTCCATCGAGAGTCCGCGCAATTCGCCCAGTTTTCGAGCCGTTTCCTTAACAAATGCGGGCTCGTTGCGCTTGCCGCGGTGCGGAACGGGTGCAAGATACGGGCAGTCGGTCTCGATCAGCATGCGGTCGGGCGGGACTTCGAGCGCCGCATCGCGAATCTGCTGTGCCTTGGGGAATGTTAGATTGCCCGCGAACGAAATCATGAAGCCCATGTCGAGCGCTCGCTTGGCCTGAGCCCAGTTGCCGGTGAAGCAGTGCAGAATCCCGCCCAGCCCGTGCGGAGCCCATTGATCATGAATCATGCCGAGGCAATCTTCCCAGGCGTTGTCGCTGCCATCCGAGGGCCGGCAGTGAATGACGATGGGCAGTTTCGCCGCAGCTGCGAGTTCCATCTGTCGCGCAAAGACCTGCTTCTGCGTATCCCGCAGCGAGTGGTCATAGTGGTAGTCCAGCCCGATCTCACCCCATGCGATCACCTTGGGATGCCGCGCCAGTTGTTCCATGGTTTGATAAGCGGTGTCATCGGCGAGACGCGCTTCGTGCGGATGAATCCCGATAGTCGCGTACATGAACGGATGCTTCTCCGCCAGTTGAATTCCGGCATCGAGCGTGGGCGGACCGTCGCCGTTGCCGATTGCGACCATCGTTTGCACTCCGGCCTCGCGAGCGCGAGCAATGACCTGCTCGCGATCGGAATCGAACTGCTTGCCGTCGAGATGAGCGTGAGAATCTACGAACATGGTCGTTAGTCGTTGGTCGCTGGTCGTTGGCAAAAGCGACGGTCCGTGGTTTGTGTGGGGACGGGCGCCTTCGCCCGTCCGGCCGAGCGAGGCCAGGTTTGGATCTTTACTTAAGGCGCGCGCCGACCGGTACATCTTCCAAAAAGCCGGCCAGCACCGGCTTCCCTCCCTCCAGCGATGCGGCGACGATCATGCCGTTCGATTCCAGGCCGCGGAGTTTGCGCGGCGCCAGATTGGCGACGATCACGACCTTGCGTCCCACGAGAGTCTCAGGCGCGTAGGCCTCGGCGATCCCCGCCAGCACCTGCCGCACTTCGGTGCCGATGTCGATTTCCAGCCGCAAGAGTTTGTCCGCCTTGGGCACGCGCTCGGCAACCTTTACGACGCCCACTCGCAACTCGATCTTGGCGAAGTCATCGATCGTGATTTTCCCGTCACCTGATGCCGCTAATGGAGCCGCAGGTGTGGCGACACCTGAGAGAGACTTCGCGGACGCTGGGGCTGCCGCTGTCTGTGCCGGAGGTTCCTTGGATTCTTCCACCGCTGGACCTCTTTGCTGATCTTCCATTTGTTGCATCCTTTCGATCGCGCTCTTGTCGGCGCGCGGAAAAACCGGGTGGACGTCGCCGAGTTTCGTGCCCAGCGGCAACTGTCCCCAAGCGAGATCGGCGAGAGCAAGCTTCTTGATGTCGCCGAGTCCCATCTGCTGCCAGATTTTCGCCGTTGCATCGGGCATGACCGGATACGCCAGCGCGGTCGCAATGCGCAAAGCCTCCGCCGAAGTGTAAAGCACCGTGGCCAGTCGCGCTCGGCTTTCGTCGTCTTGTTTCTCGCCGAGCGACCACGGTTCGTTCTCGACGATGTATTTGTCGACCGCCGCGACGAGTCCCCACGCGGTTTCCAGCGCGCGCGAAAAATGGAACTGATCGAACAACACGCCAAACTCGCGAATTGTTTTGCGGGCCGCCTCAGCAATTGCCTCATCGCCCGGAAGTTTCGATGCCGAAGGCGACGGGTAAGGCACCTCGCCCTTGAAGTACCGATTAATCATAGTCAGCGTGCGGCTGGCCAGATTGCCCAGGCCGTTCGCGAGGTCGGAGTTATAGCGCTGCACCAGAGCGTCGAAGGAGAACGATCCATCCTGCCCGAACACAACCTCGCGCAACAGGAAGTATCGCAAGGCGTCGGCGCCCAGCACGTCGAGAATCGTTTCAGTGCGAACGATGTTGCCGCGCGACTTCGACATCTTGCTCTCCTCGAAGAGCAGCCAGCCGTGCGCCACAATCGCTTTCGGCAAGGGCAGGCCTGCCGCCAGCAGGAATGCCGGCCAGTAGACGCAATGGAAGCGAACGATTTCCTTGCCGATCATGTGGACGTCGGCCGGCCAGTACTTCTTGAAGGCCTCCTGCGCACCCGCGTGCGACGATCCATAGCCAATGGCGGTGAGGTAGTTGGCCAGCGCGTCGAGCCAAACGTAGATCACGTGCTTCGGATCATCCGGCACAGGGATGCCCCACGAGAAGGTCGAGCGGCTGATCGAAAGATCGCGCAGCCCTGATCGCACAAACGAAATCACTTCATTGCGGCGGGTCTCGGGACGAATGAAATCCGGGCTGGCATAAAGCTCAAGCAGTTTGTCCTGAAAGGCTGAGAGCTTGAAGAAGTAATTCTCTTCGTGCACGGTCTCGGTGACGCGTCCGCAGGTTGGGCAGGGATCGCCGGGCTGCGCACCATCGACATAGAGTTCGTCGGATACGCAGTACTGGCCGGTATACGTCCCCTTATAGATGTAGCCATTATCGCGAATGCGGCGGAACAACTCCTGAACGCGCTTCTTATGGCGCTCTTCGGTGGTGCGGATGAAGTCGTCGTTCGAGATTCCCATCCGCTTCCAGAGGTTGCGGAACTCGGCCGAAATCTGATCGGCGTACTGCTGCGGAGTCTTGCCGGCGGCTTGCGCGGCGCGTTCAATCTTCTGCCCGTGCTCATCGGTGCCCGTGAGGAAGAACGTATCGGCGCCCAGCAGTCGCTGCCGCCGCGCAATCGTGTCGCAGGCAATGGTGGTGTAGGCGTGCCCAATGTGCGGCCGCGCGTTCACGTAGTAAATCGGAGTCGTGATGTAGAACTTTCGAGTCATAGATTCTTGTTCAACCACGAAGGACACGAAGGAACACGAAGGAAACCACGATGTCTCTGCGTCCTCCGTGTCCTCTGTGGTTAGAGCTTTTCGCCTTTCCCGAGGTACTCCCGCGAGGCTTCCTGCATCACCGTCTTCAGCGGCACATGGTGCTCGGCCGCGATGCGGCGGCAGTCTTCATATTCAGGCGAGTAATTGGTGACGGTTCCGTTCATGCTGGCAATCTTGATGCGCACCTCGCCCCATTGGGTGCGGACATTTTCCCAGCGTCGCGCCAGCGTTTGTCGAATTTCGTCGCGGCGCCGCACGCCCAGCGTTGTGGTCTCGGTGAAGATCAATTGCGTCAGCTTGCTCGCATCCTCGGGCTTGCACAGCACCGTGAGTAGCGTGCCCGGACGGTTCTTCTTCATCTGCACCGGCACGCCGAATACGTCCAGCGCGCCTTCTTCGAGCAGACGGTCCATGACGTATCCGAAGACCTGCGGATTCAGATCATCGAGATTCGCTTCCAGAACGGTTACAGTTTCGGAGGCAGTTTTCGCCGCGAGGGTTGGCACGGACTCGCCGATCGTCAATCGCAGGACGTTCGGTAGGCCGGGGAACTCGCGAGTCCCAGCGCCGTAGCCCGACTTCTCGATTTTCATCTCGGGAAACGCAGCGAAACGCTTGGCCAAAGTCTTCACGATCGCGGCTCCGGTGGGAGTCACTAACTCCGCCTGCACGCCCGACGAGTACACGGGCGCGTCTTTCAATAATTCGACTGTGGCCGGGGCCGGGACGGGAAACGTGCCATGGGCACACTGCACTGATCCGCCGCCGACGTTGAGGGGAGAGCAGACGATCTCATCGACACCCAGCGCCTCGGCTCCGACGGCCGCGCACACGATGTCGACCATCGCATCGACCGCGCCTACTTCGTGAAAGTGTACTTTCTCGACCGACGTGGCGTGAATCTTCGCTTCCGCCGTTCCGAGGGCTTCAAAGATGGCGATGGCGGTCTTCTTAGCCGTATCACTAATTCTCGCTTTGCCGATGATCTCGCGAATTTCGGTCAACCCTCGTCCGTGCGCGTGAGAGTGCTCGTGGGAATGACCATGCGCCGCCGGTGCCCCGGCCTCCGAGGCTTCGTGATCGTGATGGCCCTCGTCCCCATGGTGATGCTCGTGGTCGTGATGCTGCTGGTGCGCGTCGTGAGCGTGCGGCTGCGCGGAAGCCGCATTTTGACTCTGCTTTGCCCAGTATTCTTCCCGCGGCATGTCCTTCTCGCCATCCACCCAGACGTCGACCTTGGTTGCCGAGATGCCGCTGCGGACGACTCGCGAAATTTCCAGCCGCGCACCCACGCCCAGAGCCGCGACGGTCTCTTCCAGCACCCGAGGCGATACTCCGGCGTCAACGAGCGCGCCCAGGAACATGTCGCCGCTGATGCCGGAAAAGCACTCTAAATAGGCAATGCGCATATGGAAAACCGTCGCTGGCCGTTAGTCCTTGGTCGTTGGCGAACACCATCGCCCCGGCCCACAGCGGAGCGGCTAACGACGAACGACCAGCGACCCACGACGGAGCTTTCATCATAGGGAACGCTTCTATCTCCGTCAAACGCGCGCCGGCCGCGCCCTCTGATAAAATCACTGTTTCTTCAATCACTTAGAGGGACTTCTTGTACCGTCATCTGGAACATCGTTTAGCCCAGCGCGTGCTGGAGTGTCTGCAGCGCAAATATCCTAGCGCGGCCTTGCCTGGCGTGGTCGTAGAACAGCCTCCGAAGGTCGAGCTTGGGGACTTCGCCATCCCGATTTTTCCCTTTGCCAAGCCTTTGCGCTCGGCGCCGCTGAAGATTGCCGAAGCCATCCGGGCCGAGATCGGTCCGATCGAAGGCATCGCCGGAATGCAGGTGGCGCCTCCCGGCTACTTGAACGTCAGCATCGACCGCGGATGGATGGCTGCCTCCCTGGCCGCCGACGAGAAGGCGCCCGTCGAGATTCCAGCTGGAAAGATTCTGGTCGAGCACTCGAGCATCAATCCCAACAAAGCGGCGCATATCGGGCACCTGCGCAACGCCATTCTCGGCGACACGTTTGTCCGGTTGCTGCGCTTTGAGGGCAGGGAAGTCGACATTCAGAACTACATCGACAACACCGGCGTGCAGGTGGCCGATGTGGTGGTGGGTTTTACCTTGAACGGAGTGACCGCGGATCAACTACAGCAGGTGATTGATGGGCCAGGGGTCGCTTTGAGTTTTCCGCTTTTTCAATCCCCAAAGAGTATTCCTTGGCCTACTCCCATCTCGTGGCTGCCCGCGCGGTTTGATTACCTCTGTTGGGATGTCTATGCGGCCACATCGCGATGGTATGAATCTAATGCTGAAGAGGGGCGACGCCTTCGTGGTGAGGTCCTGCATGCCATGGAGACGGGTGGAAATCAGTATTCCAAAATCGCCGAGTTGATATCAGTGGCCGTGCTCGGCCGGCATCTGGAGACGATGGACCGACTCGACATCGAATATGATTTCTTGCCCAGGGAGAGCGAAATCCTGCACCTGCATTTTTGGGATGCGGCTTTTGCCAAATTGAAGGAAGCGGGCGTGCTCACGTTCGAGAAAGAGGGCAAGAACAAAGGGTGCTGGGTCATGCGGCGTGCTGGGACTGCAAAACCAAGCTCCACCACAGAGGACACTGGGGACGCAGAGGGAGACAAGATCACTGAGGAAGATCAGAAGGTGATTGTTCGTTCCAACGGAACTGTCGGATATGTGGGCAAGGACATTGCGTATCACATGTGGAAGTTCGGGCTGCTGGGGCGCGACTTCGGATATCGCAAATTCTATCGTTATCCGAACGGCCACGACTGCTGGATTTCCACGGCGGATGGTGAGAAGGAGCATCCTCACTTCGGCGACGTGGCGGAAATCTACAACGTGATCGATGCCCGGCAATCCGAAGCGCAAAACACGGTGATCGAAGCGCTCCGCGGACTTGGCCACGGAGAAGCGGCGGACCACTATACGCATTTCTCGTACGAGATGGTTGCGCTGACTCCGCGCTGCGCCGCGGAACTGGGGTACAAGCTGAGCGAGGAAGACAGGGCTCGCTCCTACATCGAGGTTAGCGGGCGCAAGGGTTTTGGCGTGAAGGCCGACGATCTGCTCGACACGCTCATCGCCTCAGCGAAAAAGGAAGTCGATTCGCGCCATCCGGAAGTGAGCGAGGCGGAACGCTTGCAGATTGCCGCGCAGATCGCCATCGGCGCTTTGCGATACTTCATGTTGAAGTACACCAAGCAGTCGGTGATCGCTTTCGATTTCAAAGAGGCTCTCAGCTTCGAAGGCGAAACCGGGCCCTACGCGCAGTATGCGGTCGTGCGCGCGACCAGCATCTTTCGAAAGGCAGGCTTTGATCCCGAAACTTTCTGGGCAGACGCCGGTGGCAAGGCCGCGAATCTGGCGAATTTTCTGGCGGGGGAATCTGCCGACGAGATCTGGGAGCTGTGGCTGGCTTCGTCCAAGACTTCCTCGGTGATCGACCAGTCCATCGTCACTACCGAACCTGCGTATCTGGCCAAACATGTGTTCCAATTGGGGCAGCTCTTCAATCACTTTTATCACTCGCATCCCATCCTCAGCGAAACGGATGAGAAGCGGAAGCAATTCCTATTGGCTACGGTGGCTGTCGTGCGCCGCGAGCTAATTCGATGCCTGGCAGTCATGGGCATCACGGTCCCGCCGGTCATGTAGAATACGTGGCACTCCGGCGCGGGCGGTCGCGCTGGATGTTTTCGTCTACTCATGTCAGCCCCTGCCTCCCCGATCACGCCGTCCCACTCGTGGCCCCGCCGCATCATCCTCGGCTTGTTGTCCTTTGGGCTCGTGCTCGCCATCGTCGGAATGATCTATGAGAACATCTTCGAGGCTCGCGACCGTCGATTCAATCCCGAAGTCGGCCGGCTCTACGACGCCGGCGGGATCAAGATGCACATGGATTGCGCGGGGGCGGGAAGTCCGACCGTCATTCTCGAATCTGGTCTCGGAGATAGCTATCTTTCCTGGCGCAAGGTGCAACCGCAGATCGCGAAATTCACGCGCGTCTGTTCCTACGACCGCGCGGGGCTCGGCTACAGCGAACCGAGTTCGCAACCTCGCACCAGCAAAGTGATTGCCGGGGAGTTGCACACATTGCTCAAGGCAGCGGGAATTGCGCCGCCCTATGTGCTGGTCGGCCATTCGATGGGCGGATTCAATGTGCGGCTCTACGCCAGCTTATATCCCAGTGAAGTGACAGGCATGGTGTTGGTCGATGCGTCTCATCCCGACCAGGAGAATCGATTTCCGCCAGAACTCAAGAATATGGAAGGCAGCTGGCTGCGAGAGGCAGAATTCCTGCAATACACTACGCCGTTCGGTATTCCGCGACTGATCGGACTGTGCGATCAGGATCCCGTGCAACGGGCCGCGGAATGCAATTTTCACAGCGCGCGCGAGGGCGTCGCAGAGCTGAAAGCGTTTGCGGAAAGTGCGGCCCAGACGGCAGCCACCGGATCGCTGGGCAACATGCCCCTGATCGTGCTCTCGCACGATCCCGATAAACCGTCTGCCGATCTTCCGGTCGATGTTGCCAAACCCACCAATGAAGCATGGGAGAAGATGCAGGAGGAATTGGCGCATCTTTCGACCCGCGGGACGCAGCAGATTGCCAAGAACAGCTCGCACTATATTCAAATCGATCGGCCTGACCTGGTTATTGATGCGGTTCGCAGTGTGGTGGAGCAGGCGCGCGCGGCGCCACAAAGCGCGGCATCTAAATCCAATTAATCCGGCTGGAACGCGCCATAGCTGATCTGCCCATTCAAACCTGCTAACCTTTTTCCTCACTCTGAAATCGCGCTCGCATGCTGCTCGTCTTCCGCACCCTTAGGAGCACAGGATGAAATCACCGAATCGGACTGCAGTTTCCCCGATTGCGCTCGTCTTTTTGCTGTGTATCTTTCTGCCGCTTATTTCAATTGCCCAGGATTCCCCAAGCATTACTCAACCACCGATTCCCGCGGGTCGTCCGCGAATTGGCCTCGCGCTCAGCGGTGGTGGCGCGCTGGCCCTGGCCGAGATTGGGGTGATCCGATGGATGGAAGAGAATCATATTCCTGTGGACCGGATTGCCGGAACCAGCATGGGCAGCATCATTGGAGCGATGTACGCCACGGGCATGTCGCCGGACGAGATCCAGAAGTTCGCCGAAAAAATTGATTGGGACGAAGCTTTCTTACCGGAGCCGGCTTACCGGCAGCTCTCCTATCGCAGGAAGCAGGATCGGCGTGATTTCTTGATTGCGGCTCCCTTGGGTCTGAAGCACGGTCTCAACGGGCCGAACGGCTTCAATTCCGGCCAAGGCGTCGGATTGCTGCTGGACCGCATCGCGTTCCCCGAATCTGGAGTCGCCAGCTTTGATGACCTGCCCATTCCATTCCGCTGCGTCGCCACCGACATGCTGAGCGGTGAAGGCGTGGTGCTGCACAATGGTCCGTTGGCCCAGGCGGTGCGCGCTTCCATGGCGATCCCTGGCGTGTTCACTCCGGTGGAGATCAATGGCCGCGTGCTGGCAGATGGCGGCATGGTGCAGAACATTCCAGTGGAGACCGTTCTCGCCATGGATGCGGACGCTGTGATCGCGGTCGAGTTGCGCCTTCCGCCCGGCAACGTCAAGGAACTGGAAAGTCTTACGGGCGTGCTGACGCGCGCTGTCGGCGTGATGATCACACAGAATGAACAGCGTTCGCTCCTTCTCGCCAACGCTAGTGTCAGCATCAGCATGGCTGGGTTTGATGCGACCGACTACTCGCGAGTGAAAGAACTCGTGGACCTCGGGTATCGGACTGCGGCCGACCAGTCTGCCGCTCTTCTGCCCTATGCGATCAAGGATCCAGCAGAGTGGCAGGAGTATTTGGCCGCGCGTGCCGCTCGCAAACACCGGCCGCCTGACAAGGTAGAAGCAGTCGAAGTCGTTGGCGCCGATACCGACACGGATCGTCGGATCCAGAAGAGGCTCACCAAGGCGTTTCGGGGACCACTGGATCTCTCCAAGGTCGATACGCACCTGACCCGTATCGCCGGCGAGGGTCAGTTCGATCGCTTGGGATACGAGGGTTTTCTGCAGAATGGCGTTCCCGCCTTGCGCGTGACGACACACGAGAAGTCTTACGGGCCGCCGTTTATCGATCTGGCGGTCAACGTCAACGGCTCTGGCGTGGCGGCATTCGATTTTTCAGCGGGGGCGCGTGTGACTTTCATGGACGTGGCCCACCACGGTGGCGAATGGCGCAACGATTTACTCTTCGGATCGAGCAACCTGGCAGCCAGCGAGTTCTACCAGCCTGTGGGCCAATCGCCTTTCTTCGTTGCGCCCTACGCGTTTGCATCCAAGTTTGCACGAAACTCCTTCAGCGGATTGACTCGTGTGGCCGTGTTTGGAGAAGAGCGCGCCGGAGGCGGCTTGGACATCGGCTATAACTTCGGACGCCGCAGCGAACTGCGTGTCGGCTACGAGATCTTCGACGGAAAGCTGAGCCCGCTGATCGGCGCTTCGGGACTCCCCATCGTTGACGGCAGCACAGGAGAGTTTCGTGCTCGTTACGTGATGGACGGCGAAGACAGTCCTTCGGTGCCCAGCCGAGGTACGCGATTGGTGGTCACGGCCTCGCGAGTTCTGCAAAGTCCCGGCCTTGCGCACCCGATTGGGCAACTCGACGTGCAAACTGCCAGCTTTGTCCCCATCAGCCCGAAGGCTTCGCTCTTCTTTGACATTTCGGGTGGCACAACCTTCCACGGTTCCGCTGGGCCCTTTCAAGTGTTCGCGCTGGGCGGACCATTTCGGCTGGGCGCCGACCTTCCTTATGAGTTCGTGGGAAACAACTACGCGTACGCATCGCTCGGATTTCGCCGCGAACTCTACCGCCTGCCCGCGCTGGTAGGAAAGAAAATCTACTGGGGCGGATGGTATGAGGCCGGCACGGCTTTCGGCACGGCAACCGAGGATCCCGGACCGGTAGTGGTGCGCGGCACATTCAATCTGGGAGTCATCGCAGACACGATCGTCGGTCCAATCGCGCTCGCGGGCAGTGTCAGCCCAACGGGTCAGAGTCGGGTGAACTTCTCCATGGGGCGAATCTTTTGATGGCGAGCCTTGTGACACATCGTGCCGCCCAGTGTTAGTCCTTAGCGAGCGATGCCATGTCGATCACGAAGCGATAACGCACGTCGCTCTTCAGCACTCGCTCGTAAGCCTTGTTGACCTTTTGGATCGGGACGACCTCAATGTCGCAGGTCAGACCATGCTGGCTGCAGAAATCCAGCATCTCCTGTGTCTCGCGAATTCCGCCGATCTGCGATCCCGCGAGACTGCGCCGGCCGGCAGTCAGCGAAAACGCTGAGATCGGGATGTCTTTCTTTGGAAGGCCCACCACGACGAGGGTTCCATCGACCTTTAGCAGCGATAGGTATTGATTCCAATCCATCTTTGCCGAGACCGTGTTGATGATCAGGTCAAAGGAGCTTGCCAGCTTGTTGAACGTTTCTGGGTCTGAAGTAGCGAAGAAGTGATCGGCGCCAAGGCGCTTGCCATCCGCTTGCTTTTTCAGAGACTGGCTGAGCACAGTGACTTCAGCGCCCAAAGCGTGCGCCAGTTTGACGCCCATGTGCCCCAAGCCGCCCAGGCCAACGATTGCGACTTTCTTCCCCGGACCTGCCTTCCAATGGCGAAGCGGAGAATAGAGCGTGATTCCCGCGCAGAGCAGGGGCGCGCAGGCATCGAGTGGAAGATTGTTGGGCATGCGCAGCACATAATTTTCGTCGACGACGATTCTGTCGGAGTAGCCGCCATAGGTCGGTACTCCTTCCTTGTCGCGAGCGTTATACGTCCAGACTGTCAGCACGCTGCAATACTGCTCAAGGCCGCGCTTACACTCGGCGCAAGTTCGGCAGGAATCGACGAAGCAGCCGACGCCTACTTTGTCGCCGACCTTGTGTTTTGTGACGTTGCTGCCCACGGCGCTCACGACTCCGGCGATTTCGTGCCCGGGCACCATGGGGAAGATCGATTCTTCCTGGTAGTCGCTCCACTCGTCGCGAGTCTGGTGAATGTCCGAGTGACAGACTCCGCGATATTTGATCTCGATGACGACATCATGCTCGCGCGGTTCGCGGCGCTCGAACGAATACGGCGCCAAGGGTGCTCTTGCGGTCAGTGCGGCATAGCCTTTGCTCTTGCTCATGAGTGCTCTCGCTTTCCAGAGGATCTTAGACCGATGGATGTTCGATAGATGATCGCTTCGACAATTAGTTTCTCAAACTCGACCAATATCGGGCGACTCCCGAAGCAGTTTCCTGATGCTGGCGCAGATTGATATACTGCGCCCCTCGGTTCATCTCACGACCTGCACGGAGGAAAAGGGTGCGCTCGTACATGCTGCGTTTGGTCCTTGTCTTGTCAGTCGGGATTCCGGTATCGGCGCAACAGGCTGCGCAACAGCCCTCCGAACAGCCGACGGCGAAGCCGCTATTTACGATTCAGGAAATGATGATTCCGGTGCGCGACGGAGTTCACCTGCAGACCGCGATCCTCACTCCTGTCGACCAGAAAGGTCCGTTGCCCATCCTGTTTCGCCGCACGCCCTATGGTGTTCCCGAGAAAGCGCCCGAACAGATTCCTTCCTCCCTGAAAGAACTCATGCAAGACGGCTACATCTTCGTCTTCCAGAATCTGCGGGGACGCTTCAAGTCCGAGGGAGTCTTCAACCTTTCCTCCTGGGTCGATTTAAAGGATCCCAAGGCGACCAACGAGACCACCGACGCCTACGATTCGATCGAATGGCTGCTGAAGAACGTTCCCAACAACAACGGGAAAGTCGGAATGTTCGGCGTCTCCTACGATGGCCTCACGACCGCTCTCACGCTCCTACATCCGCACCCGGCGCTCAAGGCCATCAGTGAGCAGGCCTCGCCCGTCGACCAGTGGATGAACGACGACGACCATCGCTACGGTGCTTTGCGCGAAAGCTACGACTTTGAATACGCGGTGATGGAGCAGGCTGACAAGAACAAAAATACGCACTTCGATTTCGAGACTTATGACACCTACGAGTGGTATCTCGACCTTGGACCGCTTTCGAACATCAACGCGAAGTATCTGCACGGCTCGATTCCGTACTGGAACTCGAGCGTGGATCATCCTGACTACGACGAGTTCTGGAAGAAAGAAGCGTGGGTGAACCAACTTCACGCCTCCACTGTGCCGAATCTGAATGTTGCGGGATTCTGGGATCAGGAAGATCCGTGGGGGCCGTGGCAGATTTTTCGCCACGCGGAAGAGAACGATCCCCAGCATACGAACTTCATGGTGGCTGGTCCGTGGTTCCACGGCGAATGGCAGACTCCGAAAGGCGATCAAATCGGCATCATCCCGTTTGGAGGACACGAGACTGCACGGGAGTTCCGCGAGAATATTCAAGCGCCATTCTTCCGCTATTACCTGCACGGACAGGGCGACAAGCCAGCGTGGCAGGCGAGCACGTTTCAAAGCGGATCGAACACGTGGCGTACCTATCCGGCATGGCCTCCGAAGGAAGTGAAGGCGACCAAGCTATATCTGCACGCGGACGGCACGCTCTCCTTCAGCGCGCCCGCTGCGGAGAAGACTGCGTACCGCGAGTATGTCTCCGATCCCGCGAATCCCGTGCCGTACCGCCAGCGTCCCATTTCGCCCACCTATCCGGCAGGGGACTGGCGAACGTGGGAGGTTGCCGACCAGCGCTTTGTCGATCACCGGCCCGATGTCCTCTCGTTCACCAGCGAGCCGCTCGATCACGATCTCACCGTCACTGGTCCGCTCGCGGCTCATCTATACGCTTCAACTTCCGGAACCGACAGTGATTTCGTGGTTAAACTGATCGACGTGTATCCCCAAGACGCGCAGAAGAATGCCTGGAGCCCGGACGACGGACCCAAGCCCGGCCAGTACGCTCAATCGTTGAATGGATACGAACTGCCGGTCGCGATGGAAGTACGCCGGGGCCGCTATCTCACGAGCTACGAGAAGCCGTCTGCGCTGACGCCGAACAAACCGGTGGAGTGGACTGTCGCGTTGCGCGATCACGACCACGTCTTTTTGAAAGGACACCGCATCATGGTGCAGATTCAATCGACGTGGTTTCCCGTGATCGACCGTAATCCGCAGAAGTTCGTGCCCAGCATCTACAAAGCGGCGGCGACTGATTTCGTGCCGGCGACCCAGCGGATCTACTGCTCGCCCGATCTGCCGTCACACCTGGTGCTGCCCGTCGTGCCTTGATCGTGCAATAAAAAAACGGCCCGGGAATGTCCCGGGCCGCATTATCCAGACAAGCTCTACTTTCCGCCAGCGTTGCCGTGCGTTCCCAGCCACGACGCCAACTGCGGTTCCTGATGTGACTTCAAATCGACGCAATTGTTGATGCGTTCAATGGACTGTTTGTAGGTACGTTCCGCAGCCGCGACTTTGTGAGCGGAAAAGAATTCTGTCACTTGATCGCGCATGCCCGCGTCGCAGAAAACGCTGGTGGCTCCAACGACCTGGGCGCTGGCGAAGGGGCCGCCGGCTTTCTCAATTTCCGTCCAGTGCTGGCGGATGAAATCCCAAGCCAGTTGCTGACCTTCCGGATTGGACATCACATTGGTGACCAGGCTCAGCGCATCTTGCGAGCGCACATCGGAAGAAATCGCGAAATTCAACGTCCGCTCCAGCAACTTCGGATCGCTGAAGTTCGGCAGGGTGAAGAGATACATGTAGTACTCTTCTGGCGATTTTGTATTCTTCGTGGCTGCCAGCACGCGGTCGTAAAACGCGGAGTCTCCATTCAAAGCCGCGAGTCCCAGCGCGCCACCGGCCAGCTCGTGATCGACTGACGAGGGGTCAGACAGAGCCTTGTCCGCAGTCTTCCTCGCTTCCGCCAGAGCCTCCGGATCGCGCGCGTCGTAACCCAGCGTTCCGATTAAGCGCGACCGCATGGTTCGCTGTTCATCGCTCTCGCCCGGCTTCGGTTCGTAGCCAACCTGCTTCATGGCCGGAGCCAGATACTGGCGCAGCCACATGCGATAGGAGTCGCGATCGCCGTCGCTCACCAGGTACTGGCCGATGTAGTTGAGGTGCCCTAGAACATCATCCACAACCGCGCGATTACGGTCCGACTGCAGGCCTTGCGCGAAGGCGAGATAGTCGCCCACCGGTTCGCGTCCCACGCGCACCGAGGCCCAGATGTCGCCTTGCACCGTAATGCGCTCGGCAGGAGTCAGCTTGGTTTCGGCATCGCTCGCCAGCGCCCGCACTGCCTCTGCGGAATAGCCCGTGCGGTAATAGCCGGTAGCGCCCGCGTTCGCGAGAACCCAGTTCGAGCAACCCGGCAGCGTGAACGTCTCCTCCTTCTTGGTCATCAATTCGCACTTCGCGGCGTCACCACTCGCCGAGCCGCGCATGCACAGAGGAATCTGCCAGAGTTGATCGTTGGGTTCCTCGAATTTCGCACGGTCGATGTAATACCGCCGCTGGGTGACAGTCACGCTAGTGGAATTACCCGCGCATTGCGCTTTTACATTGAGGATGGGCGCGCCCGGCTGCTTGACCCATGTCGGCATAATCTTGTCGACGGGCTTCTTCGACGTTTTCGCCTGGGCGTCCCAGAAATCGTCTGCGGTCGCATTGGCGTACTGGTGCTCTTTGATGTATGCGTTTACGCCTGCGCGAAACGTTTCTTCGCCGAGATAGGATTCCAGCATGCGCAGCACTGATGCCGCCTTGCCGTAGGCGATTCCGTCAAACAATTCCTGAATCTGGTCCGGAGTCTCAGCGGCCTGGTGAATCGGACGCGTATTGGCCAGCGAATCGGTGTTCAAAGTTCCGCTGGTGCTGCTCACATCGTCCAGCGGATAGTTCCATTCGGGCTTCCATTTGGCGACGGGCTTGCTTTCCATCCACGTGGCAAAGCCTTCGTTGAGCCAGATGTCGTCCCACCACTTCATCGTAACCAAGTCGCCGAACCACTGGTGCGCCATTTCGTGCGCCACTACGCTGGCGATCGTTTTCTTCAGGCCTACGGAACCTTGCTTCTCGTCAATCAGGAGAATGACTTCGCGGAAGGTGATGCAGCCCGTATTCTCCATCGCGCCCGCCGAGAAATCGGGCAGACCGATCAGGTCCAGCTTCCCGTAGGGATACTTGATCCCAAAATACTTGTCGTAGTAGCTGAGGATGTATTCCGCCGATTCCAGCGCGAACTTGCCCATTTCTTTCTTGCCCGGGGTGCTGTAGACGCGGATCGGAATGCCGTCGGCCTGGCCTTCGATGTACTCGAAGTGTCCAACGACGAGTGCAGCCAGATACGACGACATCTTCGCGGTCGTGGCGAAGCGCACCGTGTGCTTGCCGCCGGGGCCGGCCGTGTCAGAAACGACTTTCTGGTTGGAGATTGCAACCTCGTCCTGGTCGGCAACTGCCGTGATGTCGAAGGTGGCTTTGTAATCGGGCTCATCGAATGAGGGAAACGCGCGCCGCGCGTCGGTCGCTTCAAACTGCGATGCGGCATATTTGCGTCCCTGGTCGTCCTTGCCCAGGTATAACCCGCGCATTTCGTCGTTGAGAATGCCTGTGTAATCGATGTGGATCGTGGCCGAGCCCGCCGCCAGAGGCTTCTCGACGGTCAGCACAACCATCTCTTTTTCTTTCTCGGGCGTGACTTTAGCCTTCTGCGTGGTTCCGCCGCTGGTAATGGTGATGTCGTGGAAGTCGATGTCGACCGCATTTAGAGTGATTTCCGCGGTCGGCTTCAATACGCGGATCGTGATGGTTTCATCGCCTTCGAACTTTGCCTTCTCCAGATCGGGCGTGAAGGTGAGCTTGTAATTCTCCGGCCGGGCCACCTCGGGCAGGCGCTGGGCAGCAGCGAGCGAGAGTGTCAGCACAAGAAAGGTCATAACCGCAAAGATGCGCTTCATTGTTTTATCCTCAGGAGATTGAATCGGATTGCTTCCCTAATAGCGTTTTCTGGAGTGTTCCAAACACAGCTCTGCCACTCCAGATTGATACGGATAATGCTTCGCGAAAGTTCATTCGCGCGATGTGGCCACTCCATTCAGAACGGTTGTGGTGCAGTGGTTGGCTCCGAACCAGTATGGAATTTCTCGATAGTCCTTCACCTCGAACACTGCCAAGTCTGCGTCTTTTCCAGGTTCGATGCTGCCCTTTCGATCGGCAACTCGGAGCGCCCAAGCTCCGTTGATCGTTGCTGCCGCGATTGTTTCCGCGGGCAACATCTTCATGTGCGTGCAGGCCAGGGACATTGCCATGGGCATGCTGACGGTCGGCGATGTGCCGGGATTGTAGTCGCTTGCCAGTGCGACCGGGACGCCGGCATCGATTAAACGGCGCGCGTCCGGATAGTCCTTCAAGCCCAGAAAATAATTCGCTCCCGGCACCAGCGTGGCCACGGTATTCCGCTTCGCGAGCTGCGCGATGTCGTTTTCGTTTACGTGATCCATGTGGTCGAGAGATGCGGGATTGAAGCGCAGAAAGGGCGTCAACGTGGTTTCTGATAGTTGGCCCATGTGGGCGCGTACGCTCAATCCATTCTGCTCCGCGGCGGCAAAAATCTGCTCGGTGTCTTCCGGAGTAAACGCCCCTTTGTCGCAGAACACGTCCACGAATTGAGCGAGCTTGCGCTTCGCTGCGCGAGGAATCATCTCTTTACAGACGATCTCAACGTACTTTTGTGAGCAATCTTGAAATTCTTTTGGGACGACATGCGCGCCGAGCAGGGTAGCGACCACCGTGCCGGGCCAGCCGGAGGCCGCTTCGCGGATCGCCTCCAGGGACTTGAGTTCCGACTCGAGGGTCAGTCCGTACCCGGATTTGGCTTCGACCGTGGTGGTACCGTAGGAGGCCATCTCTTCCAGCGCGGTCAGGACTTTCGAAGCCAAGACACTCCTGCCAGTCTTGCGAACCCCTTCCAGGCTTGACCGGATGCCGCCGCCCGATGCCGCAATCTCTTCGTAAGAAGCGCCCTCGATCCGCTTCTCAAAATCCACCAGCCGCGGGCTGACGAAGACCGGGTGCGTGTGAGAATCGACGAACCCGGGCAGGACAACCTTGCCGGCGCAGTCGATCTCGGTGACTTTGTGGCGGTTCTTCTTCAGCCAGGGATCGCGGAGGGCGTCTTTCGTAGTTCCAACGGAGACGATCTTGCCGCCCAGGCAAAAGACTGCGCCGTTCTTGATGATCGCGAGATCCTGCAGTACTGGGCCGCGTCGCGGGCCGGGCTGGGCCGACGCGGCTTGCAAAGTGACAAGCTGATCGACATTAATCAGCAGCAGCGCGGCTGGTTGTGGAGGTCTTGGCTTGGCAATCACGCTTAATTTAGTCTAGCAGTCCTTTTGATTCCGCGGACACGCAGATGCCGTCGACTAATTGGATTCGTCCGGTTGTGCGGAATTGCGGAATCAGCCTACCATCGGACGGAAGGACCCAATCATGAGTAACGGTTCGCTTCGGCATGCACTTCCATTCGATCGTCTGCGGCACTTCTGGCATCGTGCAGCTGGCGCGGCTCTGCTATGCGGGTTGATGCTTCTGCCAAGTTCCGCGTCGCCGGAACGGCGGTCCGCTCAATTTCCCACTGGGACATTGCGTCAGGCTGCCGAGGGTCACCACGCGATCATCGGCACGGCTGCTGCTTCCAGACATCTGGCTGAAACGGATTACTCGGCTATCCTCGGGTCGGAGTTCAGCCAACTGCAAGCGGAGAATGAGATGAAGTTCGGTCCGATTCATCCCCGGCCAGACACCGATCCGAATCCCTACGACTTCAAAGGCGCCGACGCACTGGTTGCCTTTGCCCAAAGCCATAACATGGTCGTCCGCGGGCACACACTGGTGTGGCACAGACAGGTTCCGCAGTGGGTCGAAAAGGGAGGGTTCTCTGCGCCGCAGCTTGCCGACATTCTGCACAGCCACATCAAGACTGTGATGACACACTACGCTGCGAGAGTCTACGCGTGGGATGTGGTCAATGAAGCGTTCGAGGACGATGGCGCGATGAGGCATACCATCTGGTACGACCAGCCAGGAATCGGCGCCGGCGAGGGCACGAAGTACATTGAGCAAGCGCTGCGCTGGGCGAGGGAAGCGGATCCGGGCGCCAAGCTCTTCTACAACGATTACGACGCGGAGGAGATGAACGCGAAGTCCGACGCGATCTATGCCATGGCGAAAGACTTCAAGGCGCGAGGCGTGCCGCTCGATGGCATCGGCTTTCAAGCACACGTCAGCCTGAAGTTCGACGATCCGGGAAAGCTGGAGTCGTTCGCGAAGAACCTGGGCCGCTTCGCCAGGCTTGGACTTGAACTGCACATCACGGAACTCGATGTTCGGTTGGACGATTCGAGTCCGGCATCGCTGGCCGCGCAAGCAAAGCTGTACGGCGAGATAACGACTCTTTGTGTACAGCAGCCAGCCTGCAAAGTGCTGCAAACCTGGGGTTTCACCGACAAGCACTCGTGGATTCCCAGGTTTTACAAAGGCCAGGGATGGGCGCTGCTATGGGATGACAAGTATCAGAAGAAGCCGGCGTATGTGGCCGTCCAGGACGCGCTGGCCAAGTAGCGAGATCCATGCCAACGCGGTCTGCCAAAGTCCGAATGCCTGTATGTCTGAATATCGGGCACATGATATAATCAGACATTCAGAGATAGGGAGCGTTGAATGACGCAATCGGCGAGAGTCGGGAAACGGGGCGCGATCGTGGTACCTGCAAGTCTGCGCAAGCGCTTTGGCATAGAAGAGGGCAGCATCGTCATTGCCGAAGAGAAGGATGACGGCATCCTGATCCGCCCCGCGATCGTGGTTCCGGTAGAAAGGTACAGCGCCGAACGCAAGGCAGAGTTCCTGTTATCCAATACGATCGACGAGGCAGATTATCGGAAAGCGAGAAAAGCTGTCCGAAAGTTAGGCGTTGATCCCGACTCTGTTCCGCACAGGCGACCTTCTTAAAATGGACCGGCTGTTTCTGGATGCCAACGTTCTGTTTTCCGCGGCGTACAGGACTGCTGCCGGTCTTCTTCGGCTCTGGAAACTCAAGAATACGGTCCTCTACAGTTCCCGTTACGCCGTGGAAGAAGCAAGGATCAATCTGGACGAAGAAGCCCAATGGGCTCGGCTGGACAAATTGTCCGAAGTGATTCGTCTGATTGAAGCTGGCCAAAGGACGCTTCCGCGAGGGATATCCCTTCCTGAAAAAGATGCGCCAATCTTGCTCGCCGCGATCGAAGCGCGAGCGACACATCTCTTGACGGGCGATATTCGCCACTTCGGATCGTACTTCGATAAGAGGATCGAAGGGATTCGCATCATGCTGCCGGGCGAATACCTCCGCTCCCAAAACGTGGGAGCCTGAAATCAGTGCGGCGATCAAGGATCTACCTAAGACTCCATCGGGGCTTTCACTCCCGTCTTTTTGGCAAACTCCTTGGCTTCGTCGTAGCCAGCGTCTACGTGGCGGATTACGCCCATGCCTGGGTCCGTAGTGAGGACGCGCTCGATGCGCTTTGCCATCTCATCGGTTCCGTCGGCGACGGTGACCTGTCCGGCGTGCAGTGAGTAGCCGATACCGACTCCTCCGCCGTTGTGGATCGAGACCCACGACGCGCCCGCGGCTGTATTCAACAGAGCATTCAACAGCGGCCAGTCGGCGACCGCGTCGGATCCATCTTTCATGCTTTCGGTCTCGCGGAATGGGGACGCCACCGAACCGCAGTCGAGATGATCGCGGCCGATCACGATGGGGGCTTTGATCTTGCCCTTCTTTACGAGGTCGTTCATGGCGAGGCCGAACTGCGCGCGCTCGCCGTATCCCAGCCAGCAGATGCGCGCGGGCAGGCCTTGGAACTTGATGCGCTTCTTCGCGAGGTCAATCCAGCGGCGGAGAATGCGGTTCTCCGGGAACAATTCCAAAACTAAATCGTCCGTGACGTGAATGTCGGACGGTTCGCCCGACAGCGCGACCCAGCGGAATGGGCCGCGGCCTTCGCAGAATAGGGGACGAATATATGCAGGCACGAATCCGGGGAAGTCGTAGGCATTCTTGACGCCGCGCTGGAAGGCGAAGGTGCGGATGTTGTTGCCGTAGTCGAAGGTGACGGAGCCCATCTTCTGCAGGCGCAACATGCCTTCGACGTGGCGCGCCATGGCATCGAGCGACTTCTCCTGATATGCCTTTGGATCGCGTTGGCGCAACTCCAGCGCCGCTTCCAGAGTCATGCCGTTCGGCACATATCCATTCAGGGGATCGTGGGCCGAAGTCTGGTCCGTCAAAATGTCGGGCACGACGCCGCGCTCGGCGAGTTCTGGAATCACGTCCGCGCAATTGCCGACCAGTCCGACGGAGACGTTTTCTTTCTTGCGAATGGCATTCTTCAGGATGCGCAGCGCCTCATCGAGAGTGGTGACCATGAAGTCGCAGTATCCGGTCTTCAGGCGCTTCTTGATGCGCTCGGGATCGACGTCGATGCCGAGAAAAGCTGCGCCGGTCATGGTTGCCGCGAGCGGCTGGGCTCCGCCCATGCCGCCCATGCCGCCGCTGACAATCAGCTTGCCCGCGAGGTCGCCGCCGAAATGCTTTTCGCCCGCCGCGGAAAACGTCTCGAAGGTGCCTTGGACAATTCCTTGCGAGCCGATGTAAATCCACGAACCGGCGGTCATCTGGCCGTACATCATCAGTCCGGCGCGTTCGAGTTCGTTGAACTTTTCCCAGTTGGACCAATGTCCGACGAGATTGGAATTGGCGATGAGAACTCGCGGGGCGTGGTCGTGGGTCTTGAAAACGCCAACGGGTTTGCCGGACTGAACGAGTAAAGTTTCGTCGTTAGCAAGAGTCTTCAGGGTCGCGACGATGGCGCGGTAAGCTTCCCAACTACGCGCGGCGCGGCCCGTCCCGCCATAGACGACGAGGTCTTTGGGGCGCTCGGCGACCTCTTCGTCGAGGTTGTTCATGAGCATGCGCATGGCGGCTTCCTGCTGCCAGCCTTTGCAGGAGATGGCGTTGCCGCGCGGCGCGCGAATGGAGGCAGGTGCCTGAATTTCAGTTTCAACGGGCATAGTCAGATGGTACTTCTCTGTGCTGGCCAGTACAAACTGCGTCGTGCGCGGAAGAACTCAGGCGCTCTGTGAACGGACTTCTGGCATTCAAAGTCTGCTCCGGAAATTGCTTGAGCCGAGGAACGAGAATGCGGCGTGAAATATCGCTTACATTTTTTTCTTTCGTATCCCGTAAAATCCTCATTCGAAATAACTTATCGTGGGTATATCCGGCGGGATCCAGGTAAAATCCTGAGCCGCAAGGACTTAGGGGTAAAATCTTCTGGAATAAGGACTTAGCCGCGGAGTGGAGTTCGCTCGAAGGATGAGCGATCGACAGGGTGTGAGAGGAGATCTCGCGCATAGAGCGAGCATGCTCTTCCTGGATTTCTCAGTAAAGGTTGTTCGTCACAAGAACCGGGAATTTTTGTGTGGAGGCTGTGGAAAAAAGGTCTGGGCGAGCCTCAATTCGAATGGAGGTGTGCCGTCCCGGGAGTCGGCGCTACTGTATTTCGTTCAGTTTCTGGTAGAGCCACATTGCCGTTAGGGCCACCAGAAATACCCCAGATCCTATGCTGAACACGCGCATCGGGATGGTAAGCCGATTGACCTTGGCCAACAATTCCGTCTGCTCCTCGTGCATGTGCGAACTCGCGTCATCCAGAAACAACTGGTCATCCCTGTGCATGGTGAGTGTGCTCTTGTAGATCAGGAGGACTATCAGACCAATAGCAAAAACCCCGAAGATCATCGCAACGATTGTCAGCGTCATAATCAGCCTCCGCAGATTCCACCAGGATGGTGGCACATTCCAGTGCGTGAAACTGATCAAAATTGGTCATTCGGGCAGGACGACGGTTAAAACTTATGACCCGAGCGTCCAGTCGTCTGCACTCGATTACAGACCGCTCGTGAATGCCAGCACGCTGCAAGTCCTATTTTGCTCGAATCGGGGGAAACACAGGGTTCAAGACGCTTGGCTAGAGTCGGAATTTGTGCGAGGCTCTTTTGAGCGATTGATCTCGGCAAAAACACTTGGCGGGGAGACTTACTTATGAAACGCGTGACAGGCATTGGCGGAATCTTTTTTCAGTCTGAGGCCCCAGCGAATTTGTATGACTGGTATGAGAAGCATCTTGGCATTAAGCGCGAGGCGGACGGGCAGGGCGCAACGTTTGAATGGCGCGAGCTGCAGGCGGCGGACGGAAGCGAGCCGGGTGCAAAGGGGGCGACGGCCTGGTCGATCTTTCCGCGAAGCACGAAGTATTTTGGGGCGAGCAAGGCCAGCTTCATGGTGAACTATCGTGTGGATGATCTGGACGGCTTGCTGGAGGAGTTGAAGAAGGCGGGAGTCGAGATTGATCCGCATCGCGAGGACGCCGATTACGGGCGCTTTGCCTGGATCATGGATCCCGACGGAAACCGAATTGAATTGTGGGAGCCGCCGAAGGAGAAATGAATCGGCGCAACGAGGTTGGTGCTCAGGCGATGTAAGGCAAACTGTCCTCTTGAGACGCTGCGAACTCAGCCACTTTCATTGACTTGCCTGTTAGAGCCACGTAAGATTCGCGCCAATGATCGGGCGAACCATCTCGCACTACCGCATTATCGAGAAACTCGGCGGCGGTGGCATGGGCGTGGTCTACAAAGCGGAAGACATACGGCTGCACCGCTTCGTCGCCCTGAAGTTTCTGCCTGATGAAGTAGCCCGCGACCAGCAGGCGCTAAGCCGTTTCCAGCGTGAAGCGCAGGCCGCGTCGGCGCTCAACCATCCAAACATCTGCACGATTCATGACATCGGGGAAGAAGATGGTCTGGCGTTCATCGCCATGGAATACCTCGAGGGCAGCACGCTGAAGCACCGCATTGCTGGGCGGCCGCTTGACCTCGAAATCCTGCTGCCGGTGGCGATCGAGATCGCCGAGGCGCTGGACGCCGCGCATGCCAAGGGAATCGTCCATCGCGATATCAAGCCTGCGAACATTTTTATCACCCAGCGCGGCCATGCCAAGATTCTGGACTTCGGTCTGGCGAAGGTTGCGACGCCTGACAAATCCGGCCACCTAGCTTCTCCCGGCACGCAGACCCGAACCGTGGACGAGCAGCAACTCACCAGCCCAGGCGCGGCTCTGGGCACGGTTGCCTACATGTCGCCGGAGCAAGTGCGGGGCAAGGAACTTGACCATCGCACCGACCTATTTTCTTTCGGCGTCGTCCTTTACGAGATGGGAACTGGCGCGTTGCCTTTTCGCGGCGATACCTCAGGGGTGATCTTCGATGGCATCCTGAACCGCATTCCTGTTCCGCCGGTGCGACTGAATCCTGATTTGCCGCCGCGACTGGAAGAACTCATCCACAAGGCGTTGGAAAAAGATCCGAAGTTCCGGTGCCAAACTGCCGCCGAGATGCGATCCGATCTCGAGCGGCTCCGGCGCGACTCTAGTTCCGATCACATGGTGGCTGTGCCATCAGACTCTGCAGCTGGCGGAGCCCCATCCTCCGGGCAAGCTGCAACAGGTCACTTCACTCAAGCCACGCTATTGCGTCCCGCCGTAGCTGTGTCGAAGCACTACGGGTGGCTGGCATGGGCGCTAGCGGCGATGCTGGTGGCGGGAGCCGGTGTGTGGATTCTTAGCAATCGGGGGCGGCCTACAGTCCAGAATCCGCTGACCAATGCGCATTTCGCACGGCTCACCGACTTCGAAGGAGCCGAAACCAACCCTGCTATCTCTCCCGACGGGAAATTCGTGGCCTTCATCTCCGACCGGAGCGGCACGTTCGACGTCTGGCTGATTCAAGCCGGCGGGGGCAACCTCGCCAACCTCACCCAGGGCCGAATCGGAGATGCTCGCGGGCCGCTTCGCGCGATCGGATTCACAGGGGATGGATCGGAGGTGTGGAGCTCGGGAATGGAAGGCACGGCTTTTGTGCAAGGGCGGAGGCTTCGTTTGTTCCCACTGGTGAGCGGAGCGCCCCGCAATTTCCTGGATGAACATACTGCCGAAGTGGCCTGGTCGCCCGACGGCGCGCGGCTGGTCTATCACACATGGGAAGCTGGCGACCCCACATTTGTGGCGGATTCCAACGGAGCCAATGGGCGTCAAATCCTGAAAAGCGAGCCTGGATTGCACAATCACTTTCAGGTCTGGTCAAAGGACGGACGGTGGATCTATTTTGCGCGCGGTCGCCCAGCCACGCATGAGATGGACCTGTGGCGCATCTCCCCGAACGGGGGACAACCGGAGCAGCTTACTCATGTCAATGCAGATATCGCATACCTGGCTCCGATTGATGAGCGGACGGTTCTGTTCGTGGCGCACGACCAAAATGGAGCTGGCCCGTGGTTATGGGCGTTCGATGTGGAAACTCGAACCCTGCAGCGCGTGAGTTCGGGGCTGGAGCAATACACCGCTGTGGTGGGGGCGGCGGATGGTCGGCGGCTGGCCGCGAGTGTCGAGAATTCCCGGGTCAACCTGTGGAGCGTTCCGGTTACCAGTCACGTGATTGAAGAAAAGGAAGTTGAAGCCTTCCCCGTGCCCACCATGCGTGCGCAGGCGCCGCGTTTCGGAGGCGCATCGTTATTTTATTTGTCCTCGCGCGATGGGGCAGACGGACTGTGGAGTTATCGCGATGGGCAAGCGCTGGAGATCTGGAAGGGTTCGGAAGGCGCGCTCCAGGCACCCGCAGCAGTCTCAGCGGACGGGAGCAGTGTTGGGTTTGCGCTGAGGAGGAACGGGAAGCGGCAGATGCACGTGATCGCCGCGGATGGAACGGGACTCCGTCCTCTTGCGAGCGAGGTCGATGTTCGGGGCGCGGCTTCCTGGTCTCCCGATGGCAAATGGATCGTCGCGGCAGGCACCGATCGTGACGGAGCCGGCTTATTCAAATTCCCCGCGGACGGCGGCTCGCCGGTTCGGATTGCAACCGGACCATTTCTGGATCCAGTGTGGTCCCCGCGGGGAGATCTGATCGTGTATGGCGGCACGCAGGTGTTCACGCTCATGCCTCTTCTGGCAATTCATCCGGATGGCACACCGGCGAAGCTGCCGGAAATCAACCTGCAGCGCGAAGGGGAACGAGTGCGGTTCCTGCCGGATGGCAGTGGCTTGGTTTACATGGTTGGCAGTACGACGAACGGGCAGGATTTCTGGCTGCTCGACCTCGGCACGATGCACTCACGGCGTTTGACCCGGCTGAGCAATCCAGCGGCGATGCGGACCTTTGATATCACTCCCGATGGCCGCCGAATTGTATTCGACCGGTTGCGGGAAAATTCATACATCCTGCTGATTGATCTTGCGACGAAGCAAGGTCACCCATAAGGCCAGGAGAATCCTGAGTCAGGGGAATGAATGATGCGGGGATGTTGCGACAATCGTTCTTGAGGAGTGACTCGGCATAACGGGCGAAACAAGGGTTGAGGCACTGTGTGACGGTCAGGGAATCTGATCGCTATAAAGAGCTTGCTTACGAGGGTGGAGAACACTATAATCCGCGACCGCCGAAGGCAGCAGTGGTGGAGCCGAGGCGAAACTTAAGGAGAATCGAATGAAACGCGTGCTTTTCGTGCTGTCGCTTTTGGTGCTCTCTTCTGTCCCGCTACTTGCCCAAGGCAATCCGTTCGCGGGCACCTGGAAACTCAATGTCGCAAAATCAAAATTCGATCCCGGACCTGCACCCAAGAGTCAGACGAGGACAGTTGTAGCCCAAGGTGACGGAGCGAAATATAGCTTTGATGGAGTCGCTGCTGATGGCAAGCCTTTTTCATACAGCTTTACGGTCAACTACGATGGGAAGGATTACCCCGTTACTGGTACGGGAATGCCCGGAGGAGCCGACACTATTGCCATTAAGCTCGTCGGGACCAACAAAGCTGAAGCGACAGAGAAAAAGGGTGGGAAGGAAGTCGCGAAAGCCGAAGCTGAGGTTTCCAAGGACGGAAAGGTTGCAACGATCAAGATAAAAGGGAAGACTGTGGACGGCAAGGACTTTCACTCGGAAGCGGTTTACGACAAGCAGTAAGAATCAGATCACATCAGCGCCGCAGCAGACTTCTCGCGAGGGGTTTCTGCGGCGCTCTTGTTTTCGCTTTCGCTACAGCGCCCTCTCGTTGCTCTCGCGATCCAGAGCAGTGTTTCGGTGATCGGCTCGACCAGTATCTCTGTGGCCGCCTTATCGTAGAAAGTCATCGTCATCCTGTCGGGGTCGACAGTCCACTCTTCTGTGCGGCTCTAGGCAAGGCCCGTGGACATCTCTACGTCGTTGTCTGGCGCTGCTCATGCCCAGGGCGATATTTCGACAGTCTCGATCAGGGTCGGCGACCGCGGATGCTTTTTCTTCCTGTCTTAAGTAACAGTTGACAGAGTGTCAAACGAAGCCTTCCCTAACTCAAGCGGAGGTGCAATGAATAGAATCTCGTCCAGGAAGGATACACGCATGCTGGGGCTTCGTAGGATTGCGTGCGGGGTCGCTATTGTCGCGGCTCTCCTCGTTACCGTGTGGGCGGCCGCGGCGCTCTACTTCGACTCACCGTTTCCGTCTTTGCGGATGCCTGCCGCCGTGTTGTACCTCATTGTGATGCTGGTAACTATGTGGTCTCTGCGCAGGGGGCGCATGGGCATCCTGGTTGCGTTTGCCGGATTCGCGATCGTGGTCCTGTGGTGGCTATCGATCAAGCCGTCGAACAATCGCGACTGGCAGCCCGACAACGCCAACACCGCCTACGTCGAACTCAACGGAGACGAGGCCACGATCCACAACTTCCGCAGCTGCGACTACCGCTCCGAGACGGTCTACACCTGTAATTGGGAGACCCGTTCCTACAGCCTGGCGAAGCTCAAGGGCGCCGACATCTTTATTACGTGGTGGGGATCACCTTGGATCGCGCATCCCATTGTGAGTTTCGATTTCGGGGACGAAGGCCATGTTGCCATGTCCATTGAGACCCGCGACGTGGTTGGCCAGGGCTATTCCGCCATCCGGGGATTCTTCCGCCAGTACGCGCTCACCTACATCGCGAGCGACGAGCGCGATGTGATTCGCTTGCGCACCAACTATCGCAAGGGCGAAGAAGTGTACCTGTTTCGCACCAGCGTGACTCCGCCGCTGGCGCGCAGCCTCTTCTTGGAATATATGCAACGAGCCGACAGCCTGCACCGGAGCCCCGAGTGGTACAACGCGCTGACCAACAACTGCACGACCAATATCGCGGTCTCCGCGGCCGAGGCCCGCGATGTGCGCACGCGCTTTGACTGGCGCATCCTGCTCAACGGCAAAATGGACGAGATGATGTACGAACATGGTGGCCTGGTCACAGGAGGGTTACCGCTGCCGGCGTTGAAGGAACAAGCTCACATCAACGCCGCGGCAAGAGAGGCGGACGATTCCCACGACTTCTCGAAACTCATTCGCCAAGGACGGGTCGGGTTCCCGGAAAAACCCGACTCCCCAGGACTAGCCGCTCATTGAGCTGTCGATGAGGGACGTGGGGATGTTTGTTTCGCCAAGGGAGAGCCTCCAAACGGCGGTACAATCTCGAATCCAGATGAGCTACAACGTTGCGGTCTGCACTCCTCCGGTGCCATTGGACGATGAGTCGGCATGGAGTACTCTCGATGCCCTTATTGATGCTAAGGGTCCTGTGCCAGAGGTGTTCAGGACTTTGCACGACCGATTGACTTCACGTTACCCCTGCATCTGTTCATTGCCAGACGACCGTGTCGATGAGGACGGTGTCTGGAGCGACGGTCCGTTCTGGAACAATTTTAGTCACCGAGCGGCAGTGCTTGGGGTGGTGTTTTCACGCGTGCAAGAAGTGCTTCCGTTCCTCATGAATACCGCGAGCGAACTGGGGCTAACAGTATTTGACTGGGGCGGACCCAGGATCGATCCTCCCGGCAAAAAATCTCGATGAGTGAAATGGGGA
>CAVPVE010000033.1:0-98726 GCA_963709025.1 uncultured Acidobacteriaceae bacterium | reverse complement strand
TCTTCGCCTACGGACTGGGCAACGGATTGTATTTTTCACTGGCTGTTGGAGCGACCAGCATTCTGCTTCCGGGTCCGCCACGGCCACAGAGTGTTTTCGACATAGTGGAGCGGTTTCGCCCGACGCTATTTTTTTCTGTGCCTTCCAACTACGCGAAGCTGCTGACTCATCCGACGGATGCGGCGCACAACCCGGATTTTTCTTCGGTACGCCACGCGATCTCTGCAGGCGAATGCCTGCCTGCCGCCATCTTTCACCGCTTCGAAGAGCGCTTTGGCGTGGAGATTCTCGACGCAATCGGATCGACGGAGGCGCTGCATATGTTCATCGCGAACCGGCCGGGCGCTGTCAAACCGGGTTCGAGCGGCACAATCATTCCAGGATTCGATGCGCGTATCGTCGACGAAAACAATCATCCCGTGACCTGCGGCGAGATGGGCGATCTCCTCATCAAGACCGATGCGGCCTGCGCGTGTTATTGGAACCAACACGAGAAAACCAAAGACACGATCAGCGGCCATTGGATGCGAACCGGCGATCGCTATTACCAGGACGCCGACGGATATTTCTGGTACGCCGGGCGGTCTGATGACATGTTGAAGGTTAGCGGAACTTGGGTGAGTCCGGTGGAAATCGAGAATCATCTTCTCGAGCATCCGGACGTGCAAGAAGCCGCGGTCGTCGGACGGAAGGATGAAGATGGACTGGTGAAGACGGTAGCTTGCGTCGTTCTGAGGGATGGCAAGACCGGGAATCCGGACGTCGCACAGGAACTGCAGCGCTTCGTCGTGGAACGCTTGCCTATTTTCAAGCGCCCGCACCAAATCGAGTTTTTTGCGGAATTGCCGAAGACCGCGACCGGCAAATTGCAGCGCTACAAACTTCGCTAACCACGCTTCGGAGGGCTATGGACGACCAGGCGCTACTGCAAGAAGCTTTGGCAGAGGCTCAGAAGGGATTGCTCGAAGGAGGGCTGCCGATCGGCTCGGTGTTGGCTGACAAGCACGGACTAATCGTCGCCCGGGGCCATAATCTTCGCGTTCAAAGCGGCGACCCGACGGCACATGCCGAAACAGTTTGCTTGCGCAACGCCGGCCGCCGGCGTGACTGGGCGGAGTTGACTCTGGTGAGCACGCTCAGTCCTTGCATCATGTGCACCGGCACGGCCTTGTTGTTCCGGATTCCCCGCGTGGTCGTTGGCGAAAATCGAAACTTCCTCGGCGCCGAGGATCTTTTCCGCCACCACGGCGCCAGCGTGATTGTGCTCGACGACGAGGAATGTATCCGCATGATGAGGGACTTCATCGACGCACACGCAGACTTATGGAATGAGGATATTGGGAAGTAATGCCGCACGCGGCGTCCGACGTTAGCGCGCGGCGGGAAGATGCCTGTTAGGTTTTGGAGGGGATGCGCTTTGGCTCGCGGGCAGGGCGTTCTTCAGGTCCCATCTGCATAAAGGGCAACGGGTCGCCACCGAGTACACGATGTGGCCGAACGCCTTGCATTCGGTATTAGCACAAGTTCTCATGCCAAGCTCCAGCTCAACGCGAAGATGACGATCGATCTTCGGACTCCACATCAGCGACCTGGAAAATTACAGTAGCATCTTGCTGGTTTTGGATCGAACTCCTTTTCTGGTTGCGGCAAATCAGTTTTTCTTCTAGGCCGCGAGAGAGTCCCCGCCATCGGTCTCTCGCCTCGTGTTGTACAATCCCACCCCAATCACACTTGATCACTGAAGGAGTCGCCCACTTGACGGAGCCAACACCGCCGGAGTCTTCCCCAAGCGCAGATTATGGCTTGCGGCGCGGCATTCTTTCTCCCATGGAAACCTTGGCGCAGTCGGTGTCGACCATGGCACCCACAACCACACCGGCGGCAACCATCCCGCTGGTGTGCGCGCTCGCAGGGAACGGTACATGGCTCGCGTATGCCCTGGCGACAGTCGCAATCTTTCTGGTCGGATTGTGCATTGCCCGCTACGCCCGGCATTCTTCATCTCCGGGATCGCTCTACACCTATGCATCGATGACCTTGCCGCCATGGCTGTCTGCGACCGTTGCATGGAGCCTGTTGCTGGCCTATGTTGCCACGGGATCGAGCGTGATCGGCGGTTTCTATTACTATGCGAACCTCTTGCTGCACGATGCGACCGGGCACGTCTTCTCCGCAGTTGTGCTGGCGCTTGTGGTTACGGGAGTTTCCATCTGGATTGCCTATCGCGACGTGAAGATTTCCGCGCGACTCATGCTGTGGATTGAAGCTGCGTCGGTCTCGGTAATCGTAATTGTTGTCGCGCTCGTGCTGTTTCGCCACGGCTGGCACCTGGATGCGGATGAACTTCATCTCCACGGCATGACGGGGAGCGGACTGCGTCTCGGCCTGGTCCTGGCGCTTTTCAGTTTTGTGGGCTTTGAGAGCGCGACCACGCTCGGCGCGGAGGCACGCAATCCGCTAAAAACAATTCCCCGCGCGGTGATTCAAAGCGCCGTTCTGGCGGGAGCATTCTTCACGATTTGTGCGTATACCGAGGTGCTCGGCTTCCATATCGTGGGTCAGGATCTGGGAACCACACCGGATCAGATGCACGTGCTCGCCCGAGTCGGCGGCGTGCCGGTGCTGGGAATCCTGATCGACATCGGCGCGCTGGTGAGTATGTTTGCCGGAACGCTGGCCTGCATCACAGCCGCGGCTCGCGTCCTTTTGCGGATGGCCCACGACGGACTCGCTCACGAATCCTTGGGCTCGACGCACGCCCACAACCATACTCCGAGCCGCGCGGTCGTCATCACCGGCATTGCCGCGGTGCTACCCGTGGCGGTACTGGCCTACCGCGGCGCCAGCGGACTCGATGTCTACGGCTGGCTGGGCTCGCTGGCGACTTACGGCTTCATCGTGGCGTATGCGCTGGTGTGCATCGCCCTGCCGCGGTATTTGCATCGGCATGGCACATTCAAAGCTGGCGAACAGGTCCTTCCCTGGCTGGCCGCAGCGGCCATGCTGCTGGCCTTGATCGGGAACCTCTACCCCGTTCCCGAAGGGCCTTACGGCAAGCTCCCATTCATCTATCTCACTTACTTGATTGCAGGGCTTGGGTGGTTCGCCGTTCGCGCTCGCAACAAGAAAGTGGCCCTACCGGAAAGCGTCGAGGTATCCGAGCCATAAAAATTACTGATTCCAGTCAAAAGAATTTTCATTGAGCCTGTGCCTTTCCCTTTCGCCGGAGTTCGCGTACATTTGGCGGCATAGTTTTCCAGCCGGGGCAGAGCAGAGCAAGTGCGGAGCGAACCAGCTCTGAGACCACGTCGTACAAAGTGACTCGTAGCGCGCGGCCGTTGGCGGCTGCTTTGGATTTGTGTTTCTACCTGACGAGGTGCACATTCATGACGAAGCATACAAAGCTGGTCATTCTCTTGTTGGCGGTCGTATCGCAATTCTGTCTGCCGTCTTGGGCGCAGCAGACGCTGGGCGGCATTACGGGAACGGTCAGCGACAGGAGCGGCAGCGTGCTGCCCGATACCACGGTCACCATTGTCGGCGATCAGACCAAACTGACGCGCACCCTGAAGACGAATGGAAGCGGCGCCTACGATTTCGTCAACCTGCCGATCGGCACGTATACCGTCACCGTCAGTCACGATGGATTTCAGGCGGAGAGGCTGCCCGCCATCCTCGTGCAGGCGAATCGAACTGCCACCTTGAATGTCTCCTTGAAAGTCGGCCAAGTGGGTACGACCATCGACGTCGAGGCTGCGCCTGTTATGAACGCGGTCGACACGACCAATGGCTATATCCTGGAGAAAGATCAGATCGACCAGATCCCGCTGCCGACGGGCAGTTTCACGGGCCTGGCCATTCTTTCGCCGGGCGTAAACGCAGAGCTACCGAACGGCACCGGCGCCAATGCCGGTTTGGGGAATCAGCCCATTTGGGCCAACGGCCAGCGCGACACCAGCAACACATTTCTTCTGAACGGCGTCGACGCCAGCAATCTATTCAACGGCAAGAGCACCAGCCAAGTGGCATCCGCCCGCATCGTAAACAATACTGGCGTGTCCGGAGCCGGCAGCACCACGGCGCAAGTCATTCAGAGCACGGCGTCGCCCTATCTGGCAATCGGCCAGGCGTTGCCGACACCTGCGCCCGAGACTGTCCAGGAGTTCCGCGTGAACACTTCGATGTATGACGCCCAGCAAGGATCCACCAGCGGCGCCCACATCGACATGAGCACAGCCTCCGGGACCAACACGCTTCACGGCCAAGCCTACTTTCATCGGGGAAGCGACTGGCTGAACGCCGCGCCATATTTCTACAATCAGGATCCGAATATTCCCGCCAACGAGAAGGTGCCACAGTTGCACCGCTACACGGCGGGTGGGGCCCTCGGCGGGGCTCTGATCAAAGATAAGCTATTCGGTTTTGTCAGCTACCAGCACATTCATGTTTCCGACCTGGAGATTGGGACTTCGCGTACTGCCGTGCCCTCAGGGCTGAGCGACGACCGCAGTCCAGGAGCGTTGGCCGCCGTTGTCCTGAACAACTGGGGCACGGTGGTGAATCCGGTGGTCGCAGCAAACGCGCCAGGCGGAACCGGAACCCCCAACATTGATCCCGTCGCCTACGCATTGTTGACTGCTAAACTGCCCAGCGGCCAGTATCTGTTCCCCTCCGCCAATCCAAATTACACGGCGACGTTGAACTTCCCGGAGAATGTGTTTCTGACGCAGCCGGCGTATTTCATTTCCGATCAGGCCGTCAGCGATCTCGATTACCTGGCTACTTCGAAAGACACTCTCTCGTTGAAGTATTACTACCAGCATGATCCGACCACTGCGCCTTTTGGATATTCCGCGGTCGAGGGATTTCCCCAGCATCTGGATGCAGGAAGTCAGGTTGCCTCGATCACGAACACGCAATCCATCACTCCGAATCTCAGTGTTGCCGAAGTCTTTGGCTTCATCCGCGAGAAGGTTTACAGCACGATTGGCCAGCCCTTCACGCCTCAGTCCATTGGGATGAACAATCTTGGATCTTCCGTTTTCCCGGGGATCACGATTGTGGACGATCTGGGAAATGAATCTCCGCTGAACACCAACTTCGTGTTCAACGCCGGAACCACGATCGGTTCGACGGCGGCCTCGCAAGGCGCCTTCACCGGCGTTTTCCAGAACCGTTGGATGCCCTCCGTCAATGCGGTTTGGAACCATGGCAAGCACACCTTCACCTTCGGCGGAAGCTACTCCTACACCCAGCTCAACGCCCGCGACCAAAGAACGAATTCGGGGATGGTGGGCTTCACCAATTTCGAGAACTTCGTCACGGGATCTCCGATCACCTACACCGCCGACGGATTCATTGCCACAACGTTTCTTCAGGGCGATGCGAACCGCTACTACCGCTCGAACGAAACTGGTTGGTACTTGCAAGACAAATTTCAGCTCCGTCCGAATCTAAGCATCAGCGCCGGCGTACGCTTCGACTATCACGGCGGTCTCGAGGAGAAGAACGGCCGCATCTTCAATTTCGATCCGTCGCGATATAGCTACAACCAAGCCACCGATACGATCACGTCGAATGGCTTCATCGTGGCGGGAAACAATCCTGATTTCCCGACGAAGGGCGTAAGCGATTCGACGCTGACGGGCCGCCAGTGGGGCGTGGCACCCCGGATCGGGTTGGCTTGGAGTCCGAGAGTGTTCAGTGACAAAGTGGTCGTTCGAGCGGGCTGGGGAATGTACTACGATCGAGGGGAACTCTTCGCATATCTCTCCCCCGGCTTCGCTTCCGGCGTAATTGCCGGCGGTCCGTTCGGCGTCAATCAATCTCCACCGTGGGTCAATGCTCAGGCTTGCAGCCCGTACGCCTATTCGAACTGCAGTAATTTTGAGGCCCCGTGGGGACCGACGCTCGGTCCACCGCCTTCGGGCAATCCCGCGGACCTGGTGGTTCCGAATGCGACGGCAATCTCCACCGGTCTGCCGCTGTTTTCGTTCGCCGACTACAATCGCGCCAACAAGCTTCCCTACACTTTGAATCAGACGCTCGACATTCAATGGCAGCCGCGCCACGACCTGATGATCGACATTGGATATGTCGGCAATCTGGGGCGCCACGAAGTGGTTCCCTTGCCTTTCAATCAGGCGCGGATCGCATCGCCGACGAATCCGATCATGAAGGGAAATCCACTGGGCTTTGAGCAGGACTATACCTACGGATACTCAGTCGTAACCCAAGCCGGCACGTTCAATCCCGCGCCCCTCCCGAACGGCCAGCCCTATCTGCAGACCTTTGAAGGCGGAAACGTGGATCTGCGCGTGCCCTACATTGGTTATTCTTCCGAGTCCGAGTCGTACACCGCAGCCGGCATCTCCGCTTACAACGCCCTGCAGGCGCACGTTGAAAAGCGAATGAGTCACGGCCTTCAGGTCGGCTTCTCGTACACATACTCGCACGCGACCGACGAGCAAAGCGCGATGGGCCTTTTCTATAACGGTAACAACCCTCTGGATTTGCGCTCCGGCTACGGCCTCTCGGACTTCGACCGCGAGCACGTAATCAATTTCACCTACACCTATGAGTTGCCTACGTTCTTCTCGGCAACTTCACTCAAGGGGAGATTCACTGACGGGTGGTCGATTTCCGGTTTGACCGTCATCCAAAGCGGCCAGCCCTACAGCGTGGTCGATTACTCGGGCGCGGTCGGCAGCATCTTCTACGGAGTCAATGACGGCATCACGAATCCGGTCGTTCCCCTCTCGGGCTGCTCACCCAAGCAGGCGCTGACCGGATCTTCCGGCGCGCATGCCAATTCCTCGGATCCCAACTCATTTGCGCTGAAAGCCTCCTGTTTCGGCTTACCCTTGCTGAGTCCGGGTGATTTGAATGGTGCGATTCCGAGCAATGATCCCTATGAGACCAACTTCATCGATCATGGCCAACGTAATATTTTTCGGCAGACGTGGCAGAAGCGCTGGGATCTCTCGCTGTCGAAGATGACCCAGATCACGGAGCGCACGTCGTTGAAGTTCACCATCGACGTCTTTAATCTGACGAATACTGCCAGCTTCGATATCCCGATTGATGACGTCAGTCAGAACATCAACTTCAACGGTTTCCCTGCGGTCGGTCAACCCGGGGCCACGACGCCGTGCAATCAGGACTACACCGCGCTCTATGTCTGTCCGTCTCTGAGCGGCTTGGGCATCACCAATAAAACGATTGGCAGCCCGCGTCAGGTGCAGATGTCGTTGCGGCTGATTTTTTAGCGAACGGTTTTAGGAGACGCGTTCAGAGAGACCCAGATTAACGGCCGCTGTCTCCACAATGGCCTTGCCGATAGCCAGCGAGGCCGTAGCCGCGGGTGATGGCACATTGAGCACGTGCAGCACTTTGCCGGACGGCACGAACTGGAAATCGTCGACCATGGCTCCGTCGGGCTTCAGCGCCTGAGCGCGCACACCGGAGCCGCCCGGAACCAAGTCGTTCTCGGCGATCTCCGGGAGCAAGCGCTGGAGCGCTTTGACAAAGGCCGCCTTCGAAAAAGACCGGTGCCACTCGTCCAGAGCATTGCGCCAGTGTCGTCCTGCCATGCGCCAGAAGCCAGGGAACGAAAACGCGGAAGCCAGGTCGCGTACGTTGATGTCGGTGTGACTATATCCTTCGCGCGCCAACGCAAAGACGGCGTTCGGGCCGGCATCCACTCGGCCTGTGATGCGGCGGGTGAAGTGTACGCCGAGAAATGGAAAGCGCGGATCGGGTACGGGATAGATCAACGCCTTCACCAGTGATGCCCGCTCAGGCACAAGATCGTAGTATTCACCGCGGAATGGAACGATCATCACACCGGGATCGTCGCCCGCCATCCAGCTGATGCGGTCGCTGAACAGACCTGCGCAGTTGATCAGCGAAACGGTGGAGAACGCTCCTCGTGAGGTTTCCACGACGATCTCGTCTGTCATGCGGCGGATGCCCGTTGCAGCGGCGGAAAGAAGAACCGTGCCCCCGGCCGCAGAAATCAACTCTGCGTATTTCTCGCACACCCGCGCGTAGTCGGTGACTCCCGTGGAGGGAACAACCAGAGCCCGCAGTCCCGTCGCGTGGGGCTCAATCTCACGTAATTCCTCAGGGCCAATCATCCGCAGGCCAATGAGGCCGTTGGCTTCGCCGCGCTTCCGCAATTCTTCCAGGCCGGGCAGTTCGTCCGCGTGCGTCGCGACAATGACCTTGCCGCAGACATTGTGCGCGACCCCGTGCTCGCGGCAGAACTCGACCATGGCCGCGGCGCCGGTAACGCAAAGCCGCGCTTTCAAAGAGCCGGGCTTGTAGTAGACGCCGGAGTGAATCACCCCGCTATTGTGTCCGCTTTGATGGCGGGCAACGTGGTCCTCTTTTTCGAGCAGGAGAAGCCTCAGATGCGGAAAACGGCGGGTAATCTCGAGCGCGACCCCGAGTCCCACCACACCGCAGCCGATGATGATTACGTCGTATCGAGAATCGGTCATTGAGGGTGAAACCGCAGCATCGCGCAAAACGGGCCCAGCTCGCAAGCCCGCTACCAAGGCTCTAGTCTACGACGAGAGTCACCTGTACGCTCTGCCCCGCATCAGGAGTTGTACCGGGGGACGTACCGGTGATCGTGATCTGGTAAACCACGGGTTGATTCCCCCCTGAACCACCGGAGCCTCCACCGCTGCTGACCCCACTGCACGCAATAAGAGATGATAAGAGCAGCAGCGCTGCCATCGCAGCGATCCAACGACACCTTGCTCGACTGGAGCCCCGACCCGCACCCCAAAACACCGCGATTCCCGGCAAAAGAAAAGCCACAGCATAGAGCATCGAAGGGTGACTCGTCCGCGACTGTAGGCGAGCTTTCGCAGAGGCGGTGGAGATATTCATCACAACATCTACCGCAGAACTGCCGGGAGTCACTGCTGTGGGCGGATTGAATACGCACTGCGCACCGGCTGGCATCCCCGCCGAGCAACGGAGTGTCACAGCGCCGCTGAACGATGCGCCCACTGGCAGAACAGTCAGGTTATAGCCGCCGCTGGTCTGCCCTCCCGTCACCGTCTGACTCGGAGTCGAAGAAGTAAGGTGGAAATCCTGTGCCACCGTCAGAGCCACAGTAAAAGAATGGCTCGGCGTTCCCGTGACGTCCTGTGTCTTGATGTTGATGTTGTAAGCTCCTGGGCTTGCCGTGCTAGGAACGTTGACGGTCACAGTGAGAGTCGTCGTGCCTCCACTAGCCATGCTGATCGGGTTCGCGGGAGAGAGCACACACATCGCTCCTGAGAGAGCGCTGGCATCGCAGGTGGCGTTAATCTTTCCGCCATAGGAATTGGACGAGACTAGAGTGAGACTGGCTGTTCCCGAGCCTCCTGGCGCCAGCGCGATGGTCTGTGTCCCCGAAATAGAATAATCGCCAACGTTGAATGGAATCGCCAGCGTGTGCTCGAGCGAACCACTGGTGCCGGTAACCGACAGCGAATAGCTTCCGGCGGTGAAGCTGGTCCCGTTGATAGTGAGCGTCGTCGCCGGAAATGAACTCACCGTGGTAGGGCTGATGCTGCAACTGCCGGCACCATACGTCGTCGGACAGCTCAAAGTGACGGTGCCGCTAAAGCCATCCTGCGACGCAATCGCAATGGATCCAGCGGTTCCAGCGATCCCAACGTCTATCTCGGGGAATGCGCTCGGCTCAGTCAAAACGAAATCGGTATTCGTGGTGACACTGAGGTTGAACGACGCCGTCAGGATTGAGGGAGCTCCACTGGTCGCGGCCTGAATCGTAACGGGATAAGTTCCTGGCGCAGTGGTCGCGGGCACCGACACGCTCGCCGTCATGTTCACTGGAGTCGTTGAGGTGGGATTCACACTGGTGCCGGGCATCAGAGTGCAGATCGCGCTCGCAATGCCAGAACTGCACGAAACCGCAACGCTCTGATTGAACGATCCAGCAGCGGTAATTTGGAAACTCGCCGGCGAGGAGGTAGTTCCTCGGGCCACAGTCACATTCGCCGGGGATGGAGTCGTCATCCCAAAACCGACGACGTGCAGCGTGACTGGAACCTGGTGCGTAACATGTTTCGAGTCTGATCCAACCCCCTGCACATTGAAGCTGTAATCACCGATGGCCCCAACAACGGTGACCGCAAACGGGGTCTTCGTTCCCGGAGTCATCGTCGCTGGAGACACCGAGCACGTGCTCGGCGGAGCCGTCGCCCCTGCAGCACAACTCAACGCCATCGAACTCGCGTACCCGTTCAACGCGATGGCCGTGCCGTTGAACGCGGAGGTCTGTCCCACGAATACAGTCTGCGGCGAATTAGAAACGGACATTTGGAAGTCCGGCGTGATCACGAGATTGAATTGCCAGATGCCGCGTCCGTAGGTGGAAGCCCGCAACAACTGCTGGCCGCCGCCGGTGAACACTCCCAGTGCAGTGACGGCAACGTTGGGCAGGAAGCCAGCCTGATCCGTCCTCGGGGTCGGCCCGAGTTCCGTCCAACTCGCGGCAGAGGTTGAACTGCCAAAGACGCCGACATCAGTCGCGACATACACCTGCGACATTCCGGGATACACCACCACCGCGTTCACCGGAGAGTCTGGCAGATTCGCCGTGAAGTCCGTCCAGCCCGCCCTGGCGGTAGTGGTCTTCCAGACGTGTCCCGTGCCCCCGGTGAAACCCATAACCGTTACATAAGCAGTCTTGCCGGTAACATCGGACGGGTCGATCGCGACGCCGGAGATCGGAAACTGGTTCGGATTGATGTTCCCCTCGGGACCGTTGTTGGTGACATCCGTGAATGCCCCAGTTCCAGTCGATGCATTCGTAGTAACCCAGACGCGCCCGCCCGTCGGTGTGTACAGAGGGCCATCAATCGGACCTAAGCCGCTGGTGGTGGCGTAAATAACGACGCAACCGTTGCTGTCGGTCGTGCCTCCCGCAGCCAGCGCGCGCACTTGATTGATTTCCGCGCCCGAGCATGTGCCCGAGCCCAGAGTATCGAAGTTCGGACTGAGCGCAGTGAAAGCGCCACCGGTACGCGGCCCGCGCCAGACGCGGCAGGTGCCAATCAGCATCGGCGCCGCGGTCTTCGGATCGAAGATGTAAGGAAAATAGAAGGCGCCGTCATCGCCCCCGAGCGTGCTGCTCGTAGCCACAAAGCTGAAGCTGCTGTCGACGCAATTCGGGCTGCTCGTGCAGAGTTGCACGCCCAGGCCGCCGGGAGGAACGTCTGGATTCGACGCGTACCAGTTAGAGGTCGCCCCGGGGTCGATCGCGTTGTAGCCGCCGTCGCCGTCCAACGCGTTGAACCAACTCGGATTCGTCGTTGCCTGTGTGGTTGCGGGAGAACCGTTGTCCTGCGCGCCACCGAGCAAGGTATTCATGTCGGTGGGATGCTGCGAGAAACTGACGAACTGCGTCATCGATCCTAAATTCTGATTCAGGTCGTCGAACTGATTGGTCCCCGAGCAGGCACCCGTGTTGAGCCCGGAAAATCCGTTGAGCGCACGGTATATGCCGCCGTCATTCGCGAAATACATCAAGGCATTCCCGGAGTCGGTGCCCGCAGTGGGGATCGCATAAGCCAAGGCGTGCTGGTCCGGATGCACGTGGGCGGGCGCAGCGATCGGATCACATCCGTAGACGTGGGTGAGATTCATGAATCCCGTCGCCGCGCATGTGGGATTCTGTGTGGTGATGCCGCACTTGTAGAGATTGACGGCGCCTGCGTACAAGTCCGTCGCCGCGCCGTTTGGCACAGCCAGCAGTTCCAGATTGTAGGAGCCCTGTTGCACGCCGCACCCGTCGAAGTCTCCGCAATTCGTGATCGCGGTGTCGGAGATTGCAGTCCAGGACGCGCCTCCATTCACGCTTTGCCAGATGCCGCCATCCACCGGGCTTCCCGTCGAAGACAGTGAAATGAGCCAGACATACATCTCGTTCCTACCCGGGACCACCGTGATCTCCGCGCGATAGATCGGGCAGGCGTAACTGTTCGAGGTCGATTGGGCTGGGCATGCCGCTGCGCTTAACAGCGCGCCGCTGGGCTGAACTGCGAGACGCGTCCAGTGAATCCCGTCGGCCGACGAATAAATGCCGTGGTAGCGAACCGCCGCGAAGAACTGCCCAGCGCTGGCGTTGTAAACGACTGACGTGGCAGACGTGGCATCGGTGGCACCGCCAAGATCGACCAGCGCGTTGTAGATCCATGTCTGCCCGGCATCAAGCGATGTGTAGAGACCGCGCGTGGTGCTCGTTGTTACCGCTCCGTCCACAATCCCTTCGGAAGAGGTGGCCATCGCCGCGACCACTGTATTCGTTTGTCCGCTGGCTGTGCTGAATGCTATGCGCGTTCCGCCGAGGCCGCTGAACGACAGCGCTCCGCTGTTGGCCGTGGGAACGAGCGTCCACGAACTGCCGCCGTTGGTGGAACGCAGAACGCCGAGCCCGAAATACGAGTCTGCGGAGTTGTCGGCCTCCCCAGTGGCCGCAAGAATTACGGTCTTCGCAGGGTCTGCGTTGCCCGGCTGAATGGCGATCGCGCCGATCGAGAGCGTGGCTTAATCGTCGGTCACCGGAGTCCAGATCACCCTGTTCGCCGTGTTGTTGGCCGCATTCGTCGACTTCCAGATTCCGCTCTGCGCTCCCCCAATGTAGATCGTGTTTCCAGTCGGGTCCGCGGGATCGATGGCGATGGCGGTTGCTCGTCCCGCCACCTGGTGGTAATCCTGTGTGCCGTTGCCGGTCGCATCGGAAGCCAGCGGCATGGGGCCCAGCGGTATCCATGAGCCAGTCGAGAGCGACGTCTGCCCCACCACCCCGAGCGCCCTGGCACGTTGCGCGCGCAGCCGCAGCTTCGCTTGATACGCCCGCCGGCGAAATTCGGCAGCAGGCTTCCCGCGGATCAGGCGTCCACGAAAGAACCATTCGGCGCGCTCTTTGACGTGGTCAGCATCTGCGTCCGATACAGGACTGTCAGGCACTCTTTGCTTCGCGCCCTGTGCTCGCACGGTCGAGGCGTTAGCCAGAAAAATCAGGATGAGTACTGGTACTAGAAAGAAAGAACGACAACAGGTTGGCATGATCAAACTCACCTGCCAGTATCGAAAGAGGGCATGGCCGAAGCAACGCAAAAGCATTGCGGATGACGGCATCTGGCCCACTTTGGGAAAGCTCGTTCCCGCCGCCTCTGCCCACGATCCAGGCTGGGCTTGTACAATCTGCTTTCCGTCGGTTGGCGGCGGTCGATGCCAGCGCGACGAGAAGGGATACTCTGGAAACATGCGCTTTTACTTGTGCGCACTGCTGGCAGCGACCGTTCTCTTCAGTACGATCTCGGGATGGACACAGGAGAAGACCACGCCCCCCGAACTGGTCGTGGCTGCAGCCGCCGACTTAAGCTCGGCGCTGAAAGAGGTAGGAGACGGCTACGAGAAGAAGACTGGAGTGAAGGTGAAGCTTTCGTTCGGAGCTTCCGGAGCGCTCACCCAGCAGATTCAGAATGGCGCGCCATTTGACCTGTTCTTCTCGGCGGACATGGACTATCCCCATCAACTGATCGCAGCAGGCGACGCGGACGGCGCAACTCTGTATCAGTATGCGGTTGGCAAACTCGTGCTGTGGATTCCGGCGGATTCTGCGCTCGACCTGCAACGCCTGGGAATGAATGCTCTGCTGGATCCTTCGATCAAGAAGATTGCCATCGCCAATCCGCAGCACGCTCCCTATGGCCGGGCCGCGGTGGCTGTGTTGAAGCATGCCGGAGTGTACGATCGCGTGGCTGACCGCCTGGTGTTGGGCGAGAACGTTGCGCAGGCGGCTCAGTTTGTGGAGTCGGGCAACGCGCAGGTGGGGTTTGTGGCGCTCGCACACGCTTTAGCGCCAGGAATGAGTAGCAAGGGAAAGTATTGGGAAGTTCCCGCTGAGTTTTATCCTCCGCTGGCCCAGGGAGTGGTTGTGCTGTCACACTCGCAGCATAAGAAGGAAGCGGCCCAGTTTTTGGAGTACGTCAAAACGAAAGAAGCAGCAGAGTTATTGCGGAAGTTTGGCTTCACTCTGCCACCAGAAAAGGAGACGAAGTAGCGGCGGCATCTTACGTCGTCTCGCGGCTCTGTTGCCGCGAAAGCGAGACCAGCAATTTCCCGCAGAACACGAGATTATGGCCATCGATTGGCAAGCATTCTGGCTCACGCTGCAACTGGCGATCACCGTATCGGCCATCCTGCTCGTGCTCGGCCTGCCCATCGCCTATTGGATTGCCTTCTCCCGCTGGCGTTGGAAGTTTCTGGTCGAAGCAGTCGTGGCCCTTCCGATCGTTCTTCCCCCGACCGTGTTGGGATTCTACGTGCTCGTGGCTCTCGGCCCGCGCAGCCCGCTAGGCCGCTGGTGGATCGCGCTCACCGGCCACACGCTGGCCTTCACCTTCAGCGGACTGGTGATTGGTTCCATCCTTTATAGCCTGCCCTTCGCGGTGCAGCCGTTCGCCGCGTCCTTCGCCGGCGTCGATCGCAAGCTGATCGCGGCGTCCGCGACGCTCGGCGCTTCCCCGCTACGAACCTTTTTTCGCGTGATCGCGCCCCTCTCCGTACCCGGCTTGGTTACAGGCACCGCTCTAAGCTTCGCGCACACCATGGGAGAATTCGGTGTGGTGCTCATGGTCGGAGGAAACATTCCCGGAGTCACGCGGACCGTCTCCATCGATATTTTCGACCGCGTGCAGGCCTCCGACTATGCCGCGGCCAATGAGACTGCGCTGTTGCTACTCGCCTTCAGCTTCGCCGTGCTGGCCATCGTGTACGGAGTGAATCGGAAGGCGTGGGTCATCGGACCCGTAGAATAACTGCAATGGGCAATCCGCGCATGGACGAAGCCGAAGCCGCAGCCGCAGCTGTTGCCCTTCCTTCGTCGCCTACCGACGACAGCAACCTTGACCCGATCCTTGCGATCCGATTCCGCAAGAGCTTCGCAAGCCAGTCACAGGACTTCGTGTTGGAAGTCGGCTTCCAAGCCGCTCCGGGGATCACGATTCTCTTCGGTCCTTCCGGAGCGGGCAAGACTACATTGCTCGATTGCGTCTCCGGGTTGGCCAAGCCGGTCTCAGGACGCATCGCGATTGGCGACCATATCTGGTTCGACGCTGCGCAGCACATCGACATTCCAGTGGCCAACCGGCGCGTTGGATATGTATTTCAACATCTCGCGCTGTTCCCGCATCTGACGGTCGAGCAGAACGTCCAGTACGGCCTCGCACACTTGCCGACGGCGGAACGCGCGGCGCAAGCGTCCGCTATTCTCCAGGCATTTCGAATTCCTCATCTCGCGGCGCGCTATCCGCGCGAAATCTCCGGTGGAGAGAGTCAGCGAGCAGCCTTGGCACGAACTCTGGTCACCAATCCCGCCGTGCTGTTGCTCGACGAACCGCTGGCCGCGCTCGACCCGACCACGAAGTCAAAGATCATCGACGACCTGCGCCAATGGAACCAGGCCCACCGCATTCCTATCCTTTATGTGACCCACAGCCGCGAGGAAGTCTTTGCCCTGGGTGACCGCGTAATCGTCCTCGATGCGGGACGGATTGTCGCTGAAGGCACACCGCACGAAGTCATCGCGGCGCCGCTGCAGGAAACCGTCGCGCAACTGGTAGGCTTCGAGAACATCTTCGACGCCATCGTGGAATCGGTACATCCCGAGCGCGGCACCATGTTCTGCCGTATCGCGGGAGATAGCGGCCCCGTGGTGCTGGAAACTCCGCTGGTGCACGGAGGCGTGGGTGCGGCCCTGCGGGTAGGAATCCGCGCGGGCGACATTCTGCTGGCCACGTCGGCGCCGGTCGGGTTAAGCGCGCGGAACGTGATTCCGGGCCGTATCTCCTCGCTCGAACAGCGCGATGTCATCGTCACTGCGCGCGTGAAGTGTCGGGTCGAGATGGAGGTGCACCTTACGCTCGCGGCGCGTGATTCCCTCCAACTCGCCCCCGGCCGCGAAGTGTGGCTGGTCATCAAAACGCATTCGTGCCACTTGATGCAGAAGTGAGTCTCTCGCACGGCAATTACGGCCACCATCCATAAGGGCTATTGCTGACGTATGGTGGATGTAATTTGGCTTCTCCGCGAACACGCGCAGCCACGAAAATGCCAGCAGCCATCCCCAACAGATGTCCGATCCAGGCTAGCAAGACTGAACCGCTGCCCAGCAGAGATAGGAGTGAGAAGATGGCGCCCCATGTACCCGCGAAGACCATGAAAGTGCCTAGGACCGCGGCTTGAATTCGATAGAGACGAGCACCGCGAGTGTCCGGTCCAACGAATTGTCCTTTCGGCACGAGTCGTTCGGGATAGAACTGAATCCACCTGCCACCGAGAGCAAAGACGGCCGAGAGCAATACTCCAATCAATTGCATAGACGATCATTCTAGCTAGCGGGAAAAGCAACTGCCAAACGTTAATGGTGCTATCTTGATTCGCATTAATGAAGAGGAATCCCGATATTCCTAACGTTGACGATTTCATCCTTATCCATCTCGATCACCGCCACCCACTGCCCCTTGCGCTCTTCCGAGAACACGACTCGCCCGCCGAGAATCTGTGCCGCGGCCGCCGGAGGCAAGTCGCGGTGGTAGCCGAAGAATCTGCGCTTCAGTTCATTCCATTTCGGCCAGCGTTCCAGCAGCGGACGCGCGGGTTCATATTTGGTAGAAAACACGAGCGCGACCTCAAAGTGCGACCGGAACTCGGCGGCCGACAGCACCTCGTCCAACGAGAAGTCTTCGATCCGCACCACCTGCACCGGACGCGTCACGTATCCGAGCCACGGACGCGTCAGTTCGTCCGAGGCTGGCCACGCGGTGAGCGCGTGCGCCATGGGATAGCGAGCCTCGAGAAAGCGCTCTCCGTCCTGGTGCAGAACAACGTAGTCGCGATACGCGAGATTATCTTCCGGCGAAAATCCGTACGGCGGATTCCAAAACCATGCGGCCACGAAGGCAATCGCAACTACAGCCACAGCCGCGGTCCAATGACGCAAGCGCCGGCGCAAGGTGGAAACGCCAACAATAATCACGAGCGGCACTGCCGGTAGCATGTAGCGCGCCAGCACTGCACCGCCGATCAGTGCCATGGCCACCACGTACACCTTCACGACCACGAGAAAGACCATTTGCACAGGAATCGAAATGCGTGACCGCTCGACCCCATCATCTTTCACTGCGGGCCACAACATGGCCAGCAGCATGCCCAGCGCCAGCAACCACAAATGCATGTACCCGAACGCCTGCCACAGCCGTAGCACCAGAGCCAGCAGGAATCGCAGAGGATTCAGAGTGGAAGCAACGTTGTAGCGGAAGAATTCCGGATTGCCGAAAACATATCCCGTGTGGGCGTAGTGATAGGCGTACCACAACCCCAGAGGCAGCAAAGGAAACAAGAGCGGCACAATCCGTTGCGACGAGCGGCCGCCTGTTTCAGGACCCGAATCCAACCATAGCCCTTGCAGCAATTTCCACTTGGGTGCAACGAAACGCAAAAGCTCCCAGCAGGCCAAACCTGCAGGAGCGAGAATCGCGGTCTCTTTCGCCAGAACCGCCAGGGAAAACCAGACCGCCGTCGCGACCCGACGATCTTCCAGATAAGCGCACAAGCCCCAAAAGATCAGTCCTGCTGCCGCCAGGTCCACCTGGGCCAGCGAGCTTTGTGCGAAGAAAACTGGATAGACCGCCGTGCACACTGTGGAAGCAATCGCCACCTGCGTGTTCGATACGCGCTCGGCCAACCGAAATACTCCGAGCAGCGAGAACGCCGCCACGACCAGCATCGCCGATCGCGTCACCACCGGCGCGAAGCCCACGCATTTCCACCATAGAGCAATCCATGCCATGACCAGCGGCGGGTGCGCGTTCGATACGGTCGTGTGCGGAATCAGACTGCCGGTCAGCAGCAGGTCGCGCGCGGCGGGAACATAGTATCCGGCTTCATCCCAGAAGTAAGGAAGCTGCAGCAGAGGCAAGTGCAGCAGAAAAATCCCCACAAAGATGCCCGCAAACACCAGGGCCGGGTGCAGGCGCGGAGATCGTTTGGGAGAAGTCATTCGGTCGGTGGACGTCACTCGCTGCCGGAGATCTATCTGTAGGCACGTTGCTCGCAACGTCTCTCGCCATCATGGATCATGCCGGCGGCGGCGACGTAGCAAGCTACGCCTCTATGACGAGGTCGCCGGTCTTAGTGCACCGGCCCTTGAGCCCCCATGCGCGGGTCGAGCTTGATCTCGCCAAAGGCGCTCTCGTAGCCGGCGATGTTCTGCTGCAGGAGTCCGAGCAGGGCCTTGGCTTGCTGTGGGCTTAGATAGATGCCCTGGAAATTCTTGATCTCCACATGGGTTTCGGTCTGTTGCTGCAGGGTGCCGAAAACCAGAAAAAAGTCCCAGATGTTGACGCGCATCTGCACGCTGTTGGCATAGTTCTCGCGGTAGTCGGGGCCGTTGATTAGCTTCACGTTAGGTTGTGTCGGATTGCTCATAGCCGGAAGTGTAAATGACTACGTGGCCGGGAAGAAACGACCGGCTCTGTGAATGTGAGGGCTGGAAGTCTTCGGAAACAGGGGGACTGACAAAAACTGTCATGCGGTTGATGGTTTGCGGCTTGTCATCGCGGGGGTACTCTTGTGCAAGACACCGACTTTCGTTTTCCTTTTTAATGAAAACAAAGGACTTAGATTCAACTCCCTCATTACTTTGGGAAGTACCTGATGGCCGCCAAAGTGCGATAGAGTTTATGTTCTTCCGCTAGAAGCGGAGATTGCGGGCTTACCTATGACCCAAAATATCGATCACGGGATGATGGAAGAAGTCGTCCTCCCCGAACATCTAATCCCCCTCGGATCTGTGCTGGGCCAGGGAGTGACGGCCATGGACCTGTGTATGGTCCTGGCTAAGATTTTTCAGGTAGGGTACAACGAAGTCGCCTTGTTGCGTCTTGAGGGTGGACTGCTTCGCTTCGTGTTCCCCGAGTACTTGCGGACCACGGGCTCGATTCCACTGTCGAGCAAGGCGGTGGCGGCGCATACGGCACTCAGCAAAAAAGCTGAGATTTTCAACAATTTCGCGCGCGTCAAGCACGCGAGCATCTTCGAAACCATCAAAGCCGACGGCAGCAACTCCGACGAAGTGGCCGCGCCGGCTCCGATTCAGAAGCTCATGTCCGTGCCAATCTTGACCCAGGATTCAATGGTGGTGGGTGTGATTCAGATTTCCCGCAAGGGACTCGATCCGAAATACGCGAAAGACTTCAGCCGCGAAGATCTCCACGACCTGGAGTTGGCGGCGGGACTGCTCGCCACTGCGCCAGCGTTGCTGGAGAACTAAGGCCGAAAGCAGAGCGATGAGAGCCGCGTACAAGCAGAGATTTCCGCGCCTGGCCGTTCTTGCTCTAGGAATGGCGATCCTGCACAGTCTTCCGGCGCTCAGTCAAACACAATCGGCTCAAGCGAATTCGACTCCAACTCCAGCACAAGCGCAGATAGCGGATGGTCAGACTGCCCAGGCCCCGCGCGAACGTTTTTGGATCGCGGGCCGTTATGACGGGAAGCGGTTCATCATTTACTTCGACGCCGTGAAGTTCAACGGAACCGTCCCGTCGATTGCGGAAAGACTGACCGATCCGGTTGTGGCTGGCTTCTTCATGCCGGTCAAGCTGCCGTGGACCTACGTTGCTAAACTCCAACTGAGACCCGGTGCTGAGCGATTCAAGTTGGGCGATCGGTACGATGTGCTGCTGAATTGCGGAGAAGTCGCTCCCGTCACACTCTCTACGACGGTAGGCACCGAGGGGGATGAACCGGTCGACAACGACTCGTACATGGGAGCCCTAGCCACTATAGACAACGAACGTGATCGGAGGATCGTCAAAGACTACTACGTCGTGCGACGACACCGAGAACTTCCAGACGATGCCTCGAAGGGCCCAAGAATCCAACCCGTCTGCGCTGGAATTGAAGATGAACCAGTCCGCTTTGACATCCAGACTCAGATTGTGGACTTGCTCACAGACCGTATGAAAACCATGGCGACCGAAGCCGAGCACCGTGCGGCTGATGGTATTTCGCCGATCTTCAATGTGCAGGGGTTCCGTTTGGCCGATGGAACTTTGCGTTACTACGCGCGAGCGGAGTGGAAATCGGGGAAGGGCGAAGACGTTGAATCTATTTATGCGCTCGCTGCTTGGATCGCACCCCAACCTACGCTGCACGTTCTCGCTGTGCAAACACGCACCTCCCCATACAACGACTTCGACAGCGTGCTTCCAACGTTGCTGAACGTGGTCGACCTTGGGGAAGAGAGAACCGGAATCATCGTTTCTATTATCGGCGAAGACAATTCATCAACTAGGTTGCTCGAATATCGTGACGGCCTTGATTTCCAACACATGCGTGTGATGCAGTACATCGGGGCGGGCGAATAGGCACGCTTTTCGAGCAACTCTGTCTTGCCTGCTGCTCACTTCGCCTTCACTGAAATCCTCAGATCCATGCCCGTCATCTCTTTCGGTTCATCGACGCCGAGCATTCCCAGAATCGTCGGAGAAATGTCGCGCAACGATCCGTTGGGCTTCAACGTGAACTGTTTGGCATTTTCCGAAACCACGATGAACGGCACCGGGTTGGTGGTGTGCGCCGTATGGGGACCGCCCGTCACGGGATCAATCATCATCTCGGCATTGCCGTGGTCGGCGGTGATCAGCATGGCTCCGCCCTTGGCTCGAACCGCACTCTCGATCCGGGCGAGGCAGGCGTCCACGGTTTCAACGGCCTTGATCGTGGGTTCAATCTTGCCGGAGTGCCCGACCATGTCGGCGTTGGCGAAGTTCACGATCATCACATCGAACGTTCCGTCCTCGGTAGCCTTTACGACGGCGTCGGCAATACCCGCAGCGGACATCTCCGGCTTCAAATCGTAAGTTGCCACCTTGGGCGATTGCACCATCACGCGCTCTTCGCCCGGGAACGGAGTCTCCACGCCGCCGTTGAAGAAGTACGTAACATGCGCGTATTTCTCCGTCTCCGCGACGCGCAGGTTCCGCATATTCATCCCGCCCATCACGTTGGCCAGGATGTTTGCCATTGACTCCGCCGGAATCACCACCGGCAGGCTGAAGTTTTTGTCATACCGCGTCATGCAGACGTAGCGCAGATTCTTGGGCACGCCGTCGCGCGGAATCGTTGCATCGAGGTCGTCCGTTCCCGGCAAGTCGCTGCCACCCTTGTCGTTGAGTCCGCTGTTGCGGGTGAGCGCGCGCGTAATCTGTCGGACGCGGTCGGCGCGGAAGTTGAAGCAGATGCACGAATCGTCGTCACGAATCGTAGCCAGCGCCTGCCCGTGGCTGTCAGTGCAAACAAAGGGAATCACAAATTCGTCGGTGACTCCCCGGTTGTAGGAATCCTTCATCCCCTGTACCGGATCGGCGCACTTGCCGCCCTCGGCGTCGGCGAAAACCATCGCGTTGTAGGCCTTGGCAATGCGCTCCCAGCGCCGGTCGCGGTCCATGGCGTAGTAGCGCCCGTTGACCGTTGCGATCTTGCCGCAGTTGTACTCGCGCATCTTCTGCTGCAGTTGCTCGAGGTATCCTGCGCCGTTGGTGGGCAGAGTATCGCGTCCATCCATAAAGGCATGCACGAAAACTCGGTCCAGCCCATTCTGCTTCGCCATCTTCAGCAGCGCGTACAGATGAGCCTGCTGCGAGTGCACGCCTCCATCGGAAACCAGCCCGAACAGATGCAATCTGCGCTCGCCCGTGCGGGCATTCTTCATCGCATCGAGCAGCACGGGATGCGAGAAAAACTCCCCATTCTGGATCATCAAGTCGATGCGCGTAATGTCCATGTGCACGATGCGCCCGGCACCAATGTTGAGGTGCCCAACCTCGCTATTGCCCATCTGTCCCTCGGGTAATCCTACGAACGGCCCGCTGGTATGAATGAGTGTGTTGGGATACTCCCGCAGCAACCGGTCATACGTTGGTTTGCGCGCGAGTGCGATGGCGTTGGCTTTGGTTTCGGCTCGATAACCCCAGCCGTCAAGAATGGTAAGAATCAGCGGTTTAGGACGAGACATAAATCAGCTTCTAGCTCCTAGCTTCTAGCTCTTGTCCTGCGCTTAACCCTTGTCATCCTGAGCAAAGCGAAGGACCTATGCAATGCGCGGCGAAATTGCACAGATCCTTCGGCCCGCAAAAACCGCGGGCACTCAGGATGACATTTCCGCCGCAGCCGGAAAGGGAAACGAACGAATCAGAAACTGTTGTGAGTCAAATGGGCTCAGTCAGCCCTTGTTGCTCAACGCCGCCAACTCTGTTGGGTCACGCACCCCCCTGCCAGAGTGCGAACCCGTGCCCCGCCACGCGCCGAGCACGGTTTCACCATATAAGCTCAACCGCATATCTCTTAAATTGCTGGCCCGCGCTCACCAGCGGCATCGATTCATTGATGCTCTGGGCAATGAGGATGCGGTCAAAGGGATCTCGATGATGGAGCGGAAGGTTCTCCAGGCGCCTCACATGATCAAACGTTACGGGCAAAACGGAAACTCCATTCGCCGCTAGTTTCGCAGCCAAGTAGTCGCCTACGGGAGAAGGCAAAGCGAGTCTGCCAACCTGCACCTTCGCTAAGATCTCCCAAAGGCTGGCTACACTGATCCACACATCCGCGACCGGTAAGAGAGCCCGCACCCGTTCAGATAACCTCGCCTCGTCCTGAAGTCCCCAGAGCAAGACATGAGTGTCGATGAGAACTCTCATTGCCAGAACAGGTCTTCGATCTCTTTGGGTAGCGGATCGTTGAAGCTTTCAGGAACGACGAACTCCCCCTTGGCTGAACCTAGCTTGAACCGAGGCCGCTCAGACACAATGGCAACCAACTTCGCCACAGGTCTTCCTGCCTTGGCGATGATGACTTCCTCGCCCATGGCGACCCGCTCCAACAGCCTTGAGAGGTGAGTCTTAGCGTCATGGATATTCACTTCCATACTAGAGATATAGACTAAGTCCTTAGCTAAGTCAACAACTACCCTTTGTAGTTCAGCGCCGCCAACCCCAAAAACCGCGACGTCCCCGCCAACTCTTCCTCAATCCGCAACAGCTGGTTGTACTTCGCAATGCGGTCCGTGCGCGACGCCGAACCGGTCTTGATCTGTCCCGCCCCAGTGGCCACGGCAAGATCCGCGATGAACGTGTCTTCCGTCTCGCCCGACCGGTGCGAGATCACCGACGTATATCCGTTGCGCCTCGCCAGGTCGATGGCATCCAGCGTTTCGCTGACCGTTCCGATCTGATTGACCTTGACCAGGATCGAGTTGGCCACGCCCTTGTCGATCCCTTCCTGCAGAAACTGAATATTCGTCACGAAGATATCGTCGCCTACCAGTTGAATCTTCCCGCCAAGTTCCTTCGTGAGTTTCTGCCAGCCATCCCAGTCGCCCTCGGCCAGACCGTCTTCAAGCGAAACGATCGCGGGATAATCCTTCACCCACTTCGACCAGAAGGCGACCATCTCGTCGGAACTTTTGGTCGACTTGTCGGACTTCTTGAACACGTACTTGCCGTCCTGATAAAACTCGCTGGCCGCCGGATCGAGTGCGATCGCGATCTCTTCTCCCGGCTTGTACCCAGCCTTCGAGATCGCTTCCAGCACGACTTCAATGGCTTCCACGTTCGACTTCACCGATGGCGCAAATCCGCCTTCGTCACCCACGGCCGTGTTATAACCGCGCTTTTTCAGCACGCCCTTCAGCGTATGGAAAACTTCCACCCCCCAACGCAGCGCCTCATGAAATGTCGGCGCGCCCACGGGCATCACCATGAATTCCTGGAAGTCGACGTTGTTGTCGGCATGCGCTCCGCCGTTCAGGATGTTCATCATCGGCGTGGGCAGCGTGTTGGCCCCGGCTCCGCCGAGATAACGATAAAGCGGCACATCCAACGACACCGCCGACGCCCGCGCCGCCGCCATAGAAACCGACAACAACGCATTTGCGCCGAGCCGCCCTTTGTTCTCGGTGCCGTCCAATTCGATCATTCGGGCATCGAGGCCGCGCTGATCGAACGCATCCCAATTCGCCAGAGCTTCGGCGATCTCACCGTTCACATTCTCGACTGCCTTGAGCACGCCTTTGCCCAGAAACCGGTTGGAGTCACCGTCGCGCAATTCGACAGCCTCGTGCTCGCCGGTCGACGCCCCGCTGGGGACAATCGCCCGGCCCATCGAGCCGTCGGCCAGAAATACTTCCGCTTCGACTGTGGGATTGCCACGTGAATCCAGAACTTCTCGCGCATGAATAGCTGCAATATTTGACATAGGTAGATTCTCTTTCCTTAAAAGATATGATTTCAGACCGCTTCCCGGTCACACGCCCCGGTGGGGAGAGTCGCTGTTCCCGGCGATCAGGCGTTCGAAGAGGTGGCCGCGCCCGTATAGGTCTCACCAGAGCTGTGTTGCGGAACCAACGATTATATCGGATGGACAAGATTGCAGTGTGACGTGGGATGAGCGCTTTTCTGCACAATTTCCGCCTTCGGGGCCGTCCCTTCGGCCACTCCCGCCACGCCCTTATCTCCTATGGTTCCCCTGTCCCGTCAGCGTGTTGTCGCAGCCATCCGCAGAGACTAGAGTCAGGAGATACAATATTGCTCGGGAATTTGAGGAGGCACGATGAAAAAATGGATCGCTCTACCTTGCATGCTGCTGCTTGCCAGCGTCCTTACGGCGCAGACCGGTTCCCCCGTACCCGCAGGGACCACGCTGATGGTCCGGCTCGACACCACCTTGGCAACATTCAGCAACCGTGTTGGCGATCCCTTCCAGGCTAAAGTGACGCAGCCCGTCGTGGTGAATGGCAGCACGTTGATCCCCGTGGGAGCGACCGTCGAAGGCCGGGTCACGAAGGTGAATGAGCCGCGCCGGATCTCCGGTAAACCGACGATCGGACTTCTTCCCGAGGCCGTCATTCTTCCCACTGGCGAGCGCTATTATCTCGACGCGACTCTGGTTGACACCAGCATTAAAGGCACCGACGTAAGCTCTGAGGGCCAATTCAAAGGGAAGGGCCACGACCGGCGTGACACTCTCGAACTCGGCGGTGGCACCGCCGGTGGCATGCTGGTCGGAGGTTTGATCGGTGGAGGCCCGGGCGTTCTGATTGGCGGGGCCGTAGGCGCCGGCGCAACCACGGTGCACTGGTTGGCCAAACATCGTTCCGCGACACTGCCTGCCGGAACCGAACTCACGTTGGAATTGAATCGTCCGATGGCGATGGGCCCGTCAGCTGCACCGGTTCCTGCTCCGGCCGCGGCGCCTGCAGCCTCCAGCGGCGGCAGCAAGTAGCTTTTAGCCCCAATTCCGCAAATCTCAAAGACCAGAGTCGGGTTGCTCCGGTCTTTGAAATTTCGCCCAAGTCACACCCTTTTGACATTAAGCCATAAATATGGCAGCATAGATATATGCGGACGACAGTCGACATCCCGGATCCTCTGTACCGCGAACTCAAAGGCAAGGCTGCCAGCGAGGGCCGCTCCGTCAAGGAGTTGATTCTTCGCAGTGTGGAGCAGGAACTCAGGGGCCGACGTGGTCGGGTCGGTCGAGTGACCTTGCCCATCGTGCCCTCGAAGCGGCCGGGATCTCTCAAGCTCGACAATGCCAAAATCTTCGAGATCATTCCTTTTCCCTGATGTGAATGTCTGGGTCGCTCTCACCTATGGCGGGCACGAGCACCATTCCGTTGCCAAGACTTGGTTTGAAGCCCTGGAGATGGATGCTCACGTTTGTTTTTGCCGTTTCACACAGATCAGCTTGTTAAGGCTCCTAACTACATCTGCGCTAATGGGTGATGACGAGGTCATGTCTCAGGCGCAAGCTTGGGATGCATATGACCGCTGGAGACAAGATAGCCGCGTATTCTTCTTGGAAGAACCGCCAAACGTTGAATCCGCTTTTCGCGGGTTGACTCGGCAACAGCGCCCAAACCCGAAGAACTGGGCAGACGCTTATCTTGCAGCATTCGCCGCCGTGTCAGGCATGCAACTGGTAACTTTTGATCGCGCGCTTCATGGGAAGCTGGAGAACCTTCTTCTCCTTCGTCCGTAGAACTTCTCATGCCCCGAAGATCAAATCTCCCTCGCTCAGTACCTGCAACTCGATCCACCCTTCCAGCGGCAAGGAATCTACCGGCAGACGGTTCTGCCACAGGCTGAACCGCAGCCGCAGCTTGTTGGTGGCGCCAACGGCGACGGCTCCAGCTTTGCGTTCCGCCGCACGATCGGCCGGGGCGGCGCTCGGAGTCGCTAAGAGCCATACCAGTGGCAGTTTGAATTCAAAATTCCGTACCAAGGCCAACTTGACATGCTCGTCGGGCTGCGACGACGAGGCTTTCACTCGATCTTCTGATCCGTTCTCGATCTTCCACGCTTTCAACTTCCGCTCGTGTACCGAGGCTTCGACCCGCAGCGTACGCCGTGCCCGTGGCTCGCCGCTGGCCCACGATTCCAGGTTCACCACCAGATCAAAATCTTCTTCTGGAACTTTGCCCGCAAAATCCAGCCGCCCGTATACGTGCGTGGAGTCAATTCCCGCATAGACCGCATCCAGCAGGAACTGTTTGCCGTGCATCGCGCCCGCGCGGTGATCTGCGGTATAGACGGCTGCGCCCATCCACTCGAAATAGCGCACCTTGTCGCCCGCGACTCGCGGATGAATGTACGCCGTCTGCGGCACAAACGACGGACGCACTTCCGCGCCGGTAATCGGCTGCGCCAGGGAGTCCGGAGGAACCGCGCCCAGCGCCTGATACACGTTCGAAAGATGCTTGCGGTAGAGTTCGTCGAAATCGCGATCATTGGCCGAGTGATGTTCCGGCCCGTACCACCAGTTCCAATCGCTGCCCTCGGCGATCAGGATCTCTTCAAACGCCAGCTTGCGCTGGGCTTCTGTCGCGCGCGCCGCATTCTGCGCATAAAACTCGCGCGCGTGGTACAGGTAGTCCCAAGCGCGGTTGTCCTCCGGCGCGCCGATCCACACGTTGAAGTTCGCCCCGATCCACGACCCAGGCACCAGCGACGTCATCTTGCCAAAGTCTTTGTGCCGCGCAATCGCCTCGGAGATCGTGACCGCTTCCACGCCCGGCTCGCGCTGCAATCCGTCGTAGAAGCGCCGCAGAAATTCGCGCCCCGACTTCGGGTAGTACTCCCAGGCATTCTCCCCGTCGAGGATGATCGACACCACCGCGTCGCGTCCCTTGGCCAATACGGGTTTAGCCGCCTCTTTAATGTTGCCGATCAAATGTCGCGCCGCGTCCGCCGGAGGCATGCCCGAATACACAAATCCGATGAGATCGGAAATCGTGTGGTCGCGAAACACCATGTGCATCGTCGCCGAGCCGTTCTCGTAGCGATGGATGTTGTAGAGCTTCTCTGCCAGATGACCGGGAAGACGCCCGTTGCCGTCGCGGGCGAAAAACAATCCAGTGCTCCGTCCCAGCACGCCTTCGTCGGTCGCCATCCACTGCACGCCCACACTATGCGCGGTGGCCAGCACTTCTTCCGAGACGCTGCCTTCGGAAGGCCAAACGCCCTTGGGACGCAAGCCGAAAACCTTCTCGTGCAGATCGAGACCGCGCGTCAGCTGTTCGCGTGCGTCCTCCGGATGCCGAAATCGATTTTGTGGCAAAGGCAACCCTGGGGATGACACTCCTCCCACGCTGGTATCGCATACCAATGGCATGATCGGGTGATAGAACGGCGTGGCCGACAGCTCGATCGATCCCTTCTTCGCCGCCTCGGCATGTGCCGGAAGCACGCGGCCGAGCACTTCCCTTTCGCGCGCGATCACAAACTTCTGATCATCGAGCGAATAGCTATGCCCCTTGGCCACCAGCGCCGCGATGTCTTTCTCTTCCAGAAAGAATTCGTCGAACCAGGCAAGCTGCGACAAGACTTGTAGGTCGGTAAAATCCTGGGCTTGAAAGTAGCGCTCGGCGCGCTCCGGATGATCCCCATGCTCGCGAAACCGCTCCCACAATTCCCGATACCGCGGATAGCGTCCAATCACATTCTGCGGATTCGCCTGAAACAGATATTGCAGTGCAAAGCGGCGCTCCTCCAGCGTCAGATCTTTTGCTGGCTTAGCCGCCACCCGCAGAAACGGATCCTGCGCCGTCCCGTCCACGTAATCCTGAATCTGCACCATCAGCGACGGCACCAGATTGAAGTTCTGGTGGACGTTAGGAAATTCGTCCAGCAGCTTGACCATGCCGTAGTAGTCCTTGAGGGCGTGCAGGCGCGTCCACGGCAGACGATATTCTCCCGTGACCAGATCCTTGTAGAACGGCTGGTGCTGATGCCAGAGAAGGATGACGCGTAATGCAGGCATGGCTGGACCAGCCAGTCTAGCATGGGATTTCGCCAGTTATTTGTGCGGGCACGCAGTGATCATCCAAAATAGGAATTGTTGATCACGAGCAAGCGTGGGCGAGCGACTGCCGCAACTCTCGCCAGTCAGACAGCAGATGCCTGCAACTGTGAATGTGCCTTATGTCGAACGCAACGCGCCCGTCGGATCCGCCTGCGCGGCGCGCATCGCGGGAAGCAAGGACGCAATCAGCGCCACAATCATCATCAGCAGAACACTACCCAGATAGATGAACGGATCGGTCGCGCTCACCTCGAAGAGAAACGAGCTGACCAGGCGTGATACGGCGAGCGATCCGAGCACGCCGAGACCACATCCGATAAGTGTCAGATTCACGGCCGAAATTAATACCAGCTTCGCAATGCCCATGCGCTGTGCGCCCAGCGCAACGCGGATCGCCAGCTCCTGGGTTCGCAGTGAGACCGAGAATGCCACCACCGCGTAGATGCCCGTGATCGCGAGCAGGAGCGCGCCCACGGCAAATGCGGTAATGAGGTCGGTATTGAACCGGCGCGGCGCTTCCACATTGGCGATCGCATCGTCCATTGGTTGCACCTGCTGCAAGGCCAGCATCGGATCGACCTCCGCGACGGTCGAGCGCAACGTTTGCGTCATCTGTTCGGGAGGCAGCGCCGAGCGGATCGTGATGTATCCGCTGGCGGGACTGGTCAGCTTTCCCGTGAAATCAGAGCCGTTGAGCGTTGCGGGCTGCTCCGCGGGCGAGTACCACTGATCTTCGCTGGGCTCATCGCGGGATCCCATTTTCGTGTCCGCGACCACGCCGACCACGGTCGCCCATGGGTATCCCTTTTGCGGATTGCCCACGTGCATCCGCTTGCCTATGGGGCGTTGACCTGGCCAATAATGTTCTGCCATCGACTGATTGACGATCACGACGAGGGCCGAACTGGAGCGGTCGTCCGCGGTGAAGTACCTGCCATCGATCAGCGGAATGTTCAAGGCATGGAAATAGTCGCCGTAAACCGTCGCGAACATGGCGAACTTCAGCTTCCAACTGTCAGCTGGCGTGCCTTCGATCGTGAATGCGGCCCTCGCGACGCCATCGGACGCGGGCAGCCCATTCGTACTCCCGGCAGCGATGACTCCCGGCTTGCTCGAGAGCCGCTCGATGACCGCGTGATTGAAAGAGTCCGTGGAAGTGCTGGTGGCAAATTGCTGCAGGGGCAGCTGATACTCTGCCACGAGCACATGGTCGGCACGAAATCCTGGGTCGACGGCGCGCATTTTCTGGAAGCTGCGCAGGAAAGCTCCTGACACGGTGAGCAGCACCAAAGCGATTGCGATCTCCGACACCACCAATCCCGCTCGCAACCAGGTGTGGCTTGACGATCCTGTTCCCGTCCTAGTCCCCTGATTCAAGCTCTCCGTCAGCTTCGTCCGCAACGCGGCGAACGCAGGCGCAAGACTGCAAAGAGCGCCCGTGATGAGAGCCAGAAGAAGGGCAAACGCCGCCACAGTCGCGTCAATGGAGATCGCGTCGATGCGCGGCATGGACTCCGGTAACAGATGCAAGGCGGTTCGGATGGCAACTGCCGCGAATGCCAACCCCACCACTCCTCCTGCCAGGCTGATCAGCAATCCCTCGAAGACAGATTGGCGAACGATGGCACCGGAACGCGCACCCAGAGCCAGCCGTACCGCGTATTCTCGACGTCGGCGAATGGCCCGCACCAAAAGCAATCCGGCGATGTTGACGCAAGCAATGAGCAACACTACCGAAACAGACAGGAACAACGTTCGCAACAGCGGTCGAACATCCGCAACGTCGAACTCGCTTAGGAGCGCGACATCCCCTTTGATGTGGATCGCAGCCATGCTTGCCGGGAACGTGCGCATGATCTGTCGGCTCACGCGGTCGGCATCCTGCGCAGCCTGAGTGAGCGCCACGCCATCCTTGAGGCGAGCGATCATCTGGTATCCCCAGAAACCCATGTGCTGGTCCGAAAGTTCCTCTGGAGTGAGGCTCATCGGCACCCACAGCTGCGCCTGGTCGAGGTGCCCTGCAGCCAAGGGAAATTCAAAGCTGCGCGGCATCACTCCGATGATTGAGTAAACCCTGCGATCGAGAACGATAGCGCTCCCCAGCACACGCGGATCCCGGTGGTAGCGGTTCGTCCACAATGCATAACTGATCACCGCGAGAGGTTGATGGCCATCTTCTTCCTGTTGCGTAAATACGCGCCCTAGCGTGGGGGAAACGCCAAGCGTCGGGAAGACTCGCGCGGTGAACCGGGCAGCATAGACTTCTTCCGGAAGGGCTCCGCCAGAGAGTTCATAGTTCGTGGAGATATAACCGCCAAGCGAGGAAAAGGCGCTCGCCTGGTTGGCGTAATCCCCAATCTCGCGAGCCGTCATGGAAAGGCCCATTCCCTCTGCCAGATGATCTCCCAGCAAAACCAGGCGATCAGGATTGCTGAATGGGAGCGGACGCAGCAGGATGCCTTCAACGAGCGAGAAGATGGCGGTCGTGGCGCCTATGCCGAGAGCCAGAGTGACGACGACTGTCAGAGTAAAGCCGGGGGCCTTTCGGAGTTGGCGAAACGCGAAGCGGACATCCTGTCCGAGTGAGTACATAAATCCCCCAGGCTCTCTTGCACCGTCCAACCGTTCCGCACATTATTCACGAACTCAACGGAGCTCGCTAGTGAAATAGATACCGGAGTCGACTCCCCGACCTACCCTGCGGACCCACCGACTTGTTGATTCGCATAAACTACGGCCAACCCTTTGGCCCTTCCGGTAGACTATCTAACGCACCCCATGAGCCCTGACTCTACGCTCGCCGCCCCGCAACTCCTGACCGACCAGGACCTCTACCTCTTCAATGAGGGCAGCAACTACCGCCTTTACGACAAGATGGGAGCCCACCTCGTCACCCACAATGGGCAACCGGGCGCCATCTTCAGCGTGTGGGCGCCCAACGCGCGATCCATCTCGGTCGTCGGCAGCTTTAACGGATGGGATCCCAAAACGCATCGCCTCAGTTCTCGGGGTTCCTCGGGTATATGGGAAGGGTTCATCCCCGGTGTGACGAAAGGCGCTCTCTACAAGTTCCACATCGAATCGAATCGCCACGGATACCGCGTCGACAAAGCCGATCCGCTTGGCCTGCTGCATGAGAAGCCTCCCCGCACCGCCTCGGTCGTCTGGGATCTCGACTACCAGTGGAACGACAGTGAATGGATGCAGAAGCGCGCGGGCCGCAATTCTCTGCGCGCGCCGCAGGCCGTCTACGAAGTCCATCTCGGTTCCTGGATGCGCGTCCCCGAAGAGCACAACCGTCCGCTGACCTACCGCGAGACCGCGCCGCGCCTGGCCGAATATGTCGGCCAGTTGGGCTTCACTCACGTCGAGTTTCTGCCCGTGATGGAGCACCCCTTCTTCGGCTCCTGGGGATACCAGACCACCGGATACTTCGCGCCCACCTCGCGCTACGGTACGCCGCAGGATTTCATGTACCTGGTCGATTACCTGCACCAGCACGGCATCGGCGTGATCCTCGACTGGGTGCCGTCGCACTTCCCTTCCGACGCGCACGGCCTCGCCTACTTCGACGGCACACATCTGTACGAGCACGCCGACTCGCGCCAGGGATTCCACCCCGACTGGAAGACGCACATCTTCAACTATGGCCGCCCCGAAGTGCGCAGCTTCCTGATGTCGAGCGCCATGTTCTGGCTCGACAAATATCACATCGATGGGCTGCGCGTAGACGCGGTCGCGTCGATGCTCTATCTCGATTACTCGCGCAAGCAGGGCGAATGGATCCCGAACAAATTCGGCGGACGCGAAAACCTTGATGCCATCGACTTCCTGCGCCGCTTCAATCAGGAAGCCTACAAGGAGCATCCCGAGATACAGACCACCGCAGAGGAATCCACTTCCTGGCCCATGGTCTCAAAGCCTGTGTATGTGGGCGGCCTTGGCTTCGGCCTGAAGTGGGACATGGGATGGATGCACGACACCTTGCGCTATTTCCAGAACGATCCCATCCATCGCAAGTATCATCACAACGATCTCACCTTCCGCATGCTGTATTCGTTCCACGAAAATTTCGTGCTGCCCCTCTCGCACGATGAAGTCGTTCACGGCAAGGGATCCTTAATCGGTAAAATGCCCGGTGACGAGTGGCAGAAGTTCGCCAACCTGCGTCTCCTATTTGCCTACATGTACGCGCAGTCCGGCAAGAAGCTCCTCTTTATGGGTTGCGAATTTGGACAAGTGCGCGAGTGGGCGCACGACTCCAGCTTGGAATGGCATGTGCTGCAGTACCAGGTCCATCGCGGCGTGCAGGCCTGGATGGAGCAGTTAAACCGTTTCTACCGCAACGAACCGGCAATGCATGTGCTCGATAACGATCCTGCCGGATTCGAATGGGTCGACGCCAACGACAGCGCCACCAGCACGGTCTCGTTGTTGCGCAAGAGCGAGTCGCCGCAAGATACGGTACTCATCGTCTGCAACTTCACGCCCGTGCCCCGCGTCGGTTACCGCGTCGGTGTCCCCCATGGCGGATACTGGCGAGAAATGCTCAACAGCGATGCCCGCGAATACGCCGGCAGCGGCCTGGGCAACCTGGGCGGAGTGAATGCGGAAGAGATTCCCACGCACGGTCGTCCATTCTCGCTGAAGCTGACTCTTCCGCCGCTGGCCGCCCTGTTCTTCAAAGCAACGTAGGATGTACTTCCTAGTTGGAGGACATGTGACGATCTTGAACGCCGATAAACCTACAGCAGAATCAGAACCAAAGTCGATTCGGGACGCTTACCGAGCAGGCGGCGAGGCATGGCACAAGAAGCGCCCTGTGGGACTTCTACTCAGCGGAATCATCATTATTGATAGTCAGCCTGATCCAGCACCATCTCAGGTTCGGGTTGATAGGCTTCGTTGTATGCGTAGCAGCGTCTGGAATTGCCTGGAAATCTAGCCGTTCTCACTAAGGCAGCTGCCCCCAGCATGATTGTCTGGTCCATCCGAGCCACTCCGTAGTGTCCAAGTCTGGATCTTTCCCCGAATCTTGACGTGAGTTTGTGATCGCGGACACACATCGGTCAAGCGAAACAGGGCAAGATCGGGGAGACTTGCAGGGCCAGAATGAGGACAGCCCCGGAGGGGCGAGATTCATTAGCCCAGCGCGTAAGCGCTGGGAAGGCCAGAGCCGAGGGAAACGAGTCCCGGAGGGACGGCACTCATGCCGCACACATACTGTACAAATCTCATCCACTGCGTCTTCAGTACCAAGGAACGCGCAAACTCGATCGCGGATAACATTCGCGAACAACTCTTCGCCTATCTATTCGGAATTGCCAAAAACCTCCACATCGAAATCCTTGCCCTCGGAGGCACGGAAAATCACATCCACATTCTGATTGCCGTTCCCGCCAAGGAATCCCTCTCCGACATAATCCGCGACCTCAAGGCTAACTCCTCGCGGTGGATGTCGGAGAAGCATTACGAATTCTCCTGGCAGCAAGGCTTCGGCGCTTTCAGCGTCAGCCCTTCAGCGGTGCAAACGGTCAAACGATATATCCGCAATCAGGCCGAGCACCACGCGAAAAGGAATTTCGAGGTGGCTACTTCTGAAGAAGTCAGGAGTAGCTTACGATCCGCAATACGTATTCGGGTAGTGCCGCTTCCTACGGAGCTTGGGCGTTTCCCCCATCACCTACCCAGAGCTTACGCCCTGGGCTAACGACTGGCCGCCCCTTCGGGGCTTGGCAACGAACCGCCGAGCGTTTTGTGCCTTCAGAACTCAATAGGTTCATGTAGCGACATCGCCTCGGCTGTCGAGTTTGCTCCGATTTCCCTGCCAACCGCACTCACTCCAGCCATCCAAAACAGGCCCTTTTCTCGAGCCATCGGAGGCCCTGTTGATTCGTCATCACGTCCCTGGCGTGCAGTAATTCTGATCGTGCTTAGTCTCTCGGCCACGGGGCTGCCGGCCCAATCCGCGCCGGAGCAACCCTCCGCCTCCGCTCAGGCGACCACGTACACCTTGACTGTCCAACTCGCCGGCAGCGCCACCGGCACAGTCACCAGCAGCCCCGCTGGCATTAGCTGCCCATCCACCTGCAGCGCAAAGTTCAGCTCCGGCACAATCGTGAAAATTACCGCGACGGCAGCCAAGGGAGATTACTTCGCCGGATGGTCCGGAGCCTGCAAAGTCATCGGTCCATGCACGGTCACGATGAATGCCAACAAGTCCGCCACCGCAACCTTCAACGTGAATCAGACCGTCAAAGTTCTGAACCACATCATCTTCATGGCGCAAGAGAATCGCGGCCTCGATCACTATTTCGGAGCCCTGCGTTGCTATTGGAAGAACAACGGCTTCGCCGACCGATCCTTCGATGCCTACCCCAGTTCAATCCGACATCCGGCCTGGCCCCGCTCTACGGACCGCCGCCTGCCAACCCTGGCTGTGATCCCGCATATCCGCCGCCGAGCGATTGCACCGAAGACAGTTCCAGTCCGCAGATCACCTCGTACAAGCTGATCACCCAGTGCATCGAAAATCCCAGCCCCTCATGGAACGAAAGCCACGTCGACTGGGACCTTACCAACCCCTACGCCGCCACGCCCACGCTCGATGGCTTCGTCTGGACCAACGCCCACGATGCCCGCAACAACGTTCCGCCCTACTACGACACGAACGGCATCCGCTCCATGGGCTACTACGATGACACCGACCTGAATTTCTACTACTACATGGCCTCTCAGTTCAGCACGTCGGACCGCTGGTTCTCGCCCGTCATGTCGCGCACGGGCCCGAATCGCGAGTACCTGATCGCCGCCACCTCACAAGGCGATGTCTACCCCATCGGCACCGACAGCGCCGACCAGTCGTACGCTGCTCCGTGTGTACTCCCGGTATCCAGGGGCCATACGTGAGTGGTTGTTGGACGTGTACGTTGCGTGTTTTGCGGCACACGTGACGGCCACCACAATTTTTCAGAAGTTGCAGACGGCGGGAATTACCTGGAAGATTTACGTCAACACTGACAATACTCCGTGCGCCAGCGATCCCACACCGCAATGCCTGCTGACGTTGAGCTACGTGCAGAATTTTTCGTGGGGGCAGACCATCCCGACCAGTTATCCAAACAACCTCGCGACGATGACGCAGTTCTTTGCCGATGTGCAGAACGGCACGCTGCCCCAGGTCGCTCAGATTGAACCCGCGTCAGCCGCCGGTCTCGACGAACACGGCTCCGATTCCGATCAATATCCCATCAACATTCAGCTAGGCGCGCAGTATGTTGAGTCGCTCATCAACGCCTTGATGACCAGCGTCTCCTGGAAAGACTCGGCATTCTTCCTGACCTATGACGAATTCGGCGGACTCTACGACCACGTCCCGCCGCAGTCCGCGGTCAACCCCGACGGCATCAAGCCCAAAGATTTGATGACCGGTGACATTTGCACCACGGCGACCGGTCCGGATTGTGATTTCACCTATACGGGATACCGCTTACCGTTGATCGTCGTCTCACCCTACGCAAAGAAACACTACGTGTCGCATACCGTCATGGACACAACCGCGATCCTCAAGCTGATCGAAGCTCGCTTCGGCCTGCCGGCCCTTACCAAACGCGACGCTGCGCAGAAGAGCATGACCGAATTCTTCAGCTTCAACTCCCCGCCGTGGATGACGCCACCCACGCCACCCGCGCAAAGCACGAGCGGCGCGTGCTATCTGAATCAACTGCCGTGAAGTGCTTCGAGCATTCCCCAGTGGGTGTCCCATTTCTCGCGTTCTATCCGAGAAATGGGGCCCTCCGAGCTAACTCAAGGACGCATCAACCGTACGCCAGGAAATCCGCCCAGAACTCCGGCCACGGCAACCGCGGCGGCCCGCATACAAAAATGTCTGGATGGTCCCGGCTCTCCTCATTCTCGACGCCTATCGAGTTCCCATTGTGTCCCGCCAACCGGCACGATGTGTATCGTCGTTCTGCATTTTCCAGTAACGTTCCCAGCACGATCAACGTCGTCGGCGGCGGCACGGGATACCCCCGCAACCACGCCGAGTTCGTTCCGCTGATGGGTGGAGGCAAATGGTAGGCGGGTCCTAGGATCTCGATCGCACCCGCCTCGCCGTAGTTCCGTACGACGATACCCACATTCTGTCTCTGATCGGGTGGCAGCGAGTCCCGTATTCCCGCTACCGTTCGGACCATGTCATCCCACCCAATCTCCTCACGCAAATCGCCGTTTCTCTTCAGCGCGAACTTCATCAACCCTCCGCCCGTCGCCCATGGAACGAGGACCGCGCTCAATAACAGGCCATACGCTACCACTCCGGCAAAAAACACCGCCTTCACGGCGCGGCGCGGCATCGCCGATAAGGATGCCACCCAGCGTTCTCCCACCACGGCACCCATCGCCATCAGCATCGGATACGCCGCCCCCAGATAATAGCTCCGTCCTTTCCCCACCGCGAACAACACTAGAGGGATCAAGTACATCCATCCCAGCATCCGATAACGCCGGTCCATCATGTACTTCACCAGCCCTGCAATCCACAACGGCACGGCGACTAAATTCGTGCACAGCCAGAACTGCTGGCTCAGAAATCCATCGGCACGTCCTTCGCCCACGTCGCGTGCATGAATATGCTGCAGAAAGTGCAGCGAAATGAATCCATGCTTCACTTGCCAGAGCAGGTTCGGCGCACAGATCAGGAATCCCAAAGCCATTCCACCCCAGAACCAACCGCTGGTCAAATACCGCCGGGCGCCGGTGAGTAACAGCCCACCCAAAACCCCACAGAGGAAGAATCCCATCGTGTACTTCGTCTGAAACCCCATGCCAATAGTCGCGCCGATCGCCAGCCACCAGCGCGGATTCTCCGTCTTGAGCAGACGAATCACAAAGTAAGCAATCAGCACCCACCACAAATAATCAAATGTCGTGTATTGAAATTCCGTTCCCTCGAAAATTGGCAGCGGAGACAGCGCAACCGCCAGCGCCGCGGTCCCCTGGGCAAGCCGCCCTCCTCCGAGTTCCCGTGCCATCAATCCCGAAACGACTACGATGATCGCTTGTGAAATAACCGAAAATAATCGCAGTCCGACCAGCGACAATCCGAAAATGGAAAGCGCAATCCGCTCCACAAACGGCGTGAACGGCGGATATGGCACGAATCCCCAGTCCAAGTGGCGTGCGTCGCTCAACACCTGCAGTTCGTCGCGATGAAATCCATACCGCCCGTTCGTGAGCAGATGGGCAACCGCGACGATCGCCGCGATGCCCACCAAAGCCATCGTGTCGCGACGCGTGCGGGCGTCGACCTCCGATTCTACTGATGCCATCGTTTAGCCCTCTGAAACCAGTACGCGCACCCATGCATTCCGGTTCCACCTCCGTGTCCTCAGTGTCCCCTGTGGTTTTCTTTCGGTTCGAAGTCGGCCATCTCGGCTCACCCGTGCTATCCTCGGCTAAAGCGCGTCTCACATGCGGATTCTGACCCGCTACATCCTACGCGAAGTGACGGCGCACGCGCTGATCGGCGTGGCGATCTTCACCTTTGTCCTGTTCACTCGCGATCTGGGACGCATCCTCGAATTGGTCGTCCGCGCCAGCGCTCCCCTGCCCAGCGTCGCCGAGATTTTCTTCTTCACCGTCCCGCTCGCCCTTACCTATACGCTGCCCATGAGCGTACTGGTCGGCATCCTCATCGGCTTGAGTCGTCTCGCCGCCGACAGCGAAATCACCGCCATGCGCGCCAGTGGCATGGGCATCTGGACCTTCCTGCGCTCGCTCTCGCTCTTCGTCATGGCCGCATGGCTCCTGGCGCTTGTCAATGGCTTGTATATCGCGCCCCGCTCCCAAGCCGCACTCGGCCACCTCGAAGACCGCCTGAAAGGCTCGCAAGTCTCCTTCGAAATCCAGCCTCGAGTGTTCTACGAAGGATTCCCCAAAAAAGTTCTCTACGTGCAGGACGTGAAGACCGCCCAAGGTGCCGCTGTGTGGAAGGGCGTGTTCATGGCCGACCTGACCGATGTCACCAACCCCAAGATCACCTTGGCCAAGGAGGCCATCGTGGTCAGCGAGGGTCAAGATCGCCTGCACCTGCATCTGGTCGACGGGTCCGAGCACGAGACCGATCCCAAAGACGCCAGCCGCTATACGATTTCGACCTTCCAGCAGACCGACATCCCGCTCGATCTTCCCTCCACCGAAAGCAAGCCTGACGAATCGCTGCCTGCCGAGGTACTGGATACGAGCACCCTCTGGCAGAAAGCTGCCCTCGTCGATCCGATTTCGGCGCGCTGGTATCTCATCGCATTCCACAAGCGCATCGCGCTGCCGACCGCATGCCTGGTGCTGGCGCTGGTAGGCATCCCGCTGGGCCTGTCGTCGAAGAAAAGCGGCAAGTCGGGCGGATTTGTGCTCACCATCCTTCTGGTCTTTGTCTATTACGTGATTTCGCTGGTAGGAGTTTCCATGGCCCGGCAGGGCCGCGTCTCACCCTGGTTCGGAGCCTGGCTCGCCGACTTCGTCTTTCTTGCCCTGGCAATTTTTCTATTTTCGCGCGCCGAGAAGCGTCCGTTTGAACTGGCATCGTTCCGCGCGGTCTGGAAGCGAGATCCATCCGGCCCACAGCCAACCACGTCCCGTAGCCGCCGCGAGAATGCTTTCGAGCGCGCCTCTACCCGGCGCCGCATGTTCAGCGCCAGCTTTCCCACGCTGCTCGACGATTACGTGCTGCGCGACTTCTTCGTCTACCTGGGGATGATTCTTTCCACATTTCTCATGCTCGTCCTCGTCTTCACTCTCTTCGAGTTGCTGAGCGACATCCTGCGCAACCAGGTTCCCGCCACCGTCGTCGCGGAGTACCTGCTCAACGTCGCGCCCTATCTGCTCTACAGCGTGGCCCCGCTAGTCATGCTGCTCGCCGTTCTGGTCACCTTTGGCTTGATGCAGCGGTCCAACGAGATTACAGCCATCAAAGCTACGGGGACCAGCATCTACCGCATCGTCGCTCCTGTTATCGCGGCCGCCGGCGTACTTGCCGTGGGATTGTTTTTCGCCGACCAGTTCTACCTGCCCCACACCAACAAGCGTCAGGAAGCGCTCCACAACCAGATCAAGGGCAAGCCTCCGCAAACCTACTTGCGCCCCGACCGCAGTTGGATTTTCGGCCAGCACAACGACATCTACTACTACCAGTTCTTCGATACCGACCGCGACCAATTCGGCAACGTCACCGTCTTTGAACTCGACCGCGCCAGCTTTACCATCACGCGCCGCATCCACGCCGACCGCGCCCACTGGGCCGAAAACCTGAATCGCTGGGTCTACGAACAAGGCTGGGTCCGCTCGCTGCACGGCTCCGCCATCGCAGACAACGGATATCACACCTTCGAGGTCTCGACTTTCCCGGAGATCAGCGAAACGCCGTCTTATTTTAAAAAGGAGGTAAAACAGTACAACGAAATGAATTACGAAGAGCTGCGACGTTATATCCGGGACTTGCAGCAAAGCGGATTCGACGTGGTTCGCCTGCGCATGCAGCTGCACGAGAAGCTCTCGTACCCTCTGATCACCTTCATTATGGCGATCCTTGCGATTCCTTTTTCTCTCACTACAGGAAAACGAGGAGCGATCACCGGAGTCGCGGTCGCAGTCTTAATTGCAGTCTTCTACATCGTGGTGACCCGATTCTTCGAGGCGATGGGCAATCAGAGCCTGCTGCCCGCAGCCCTGGCGGCCTGGTCCCCAGACCTCATCTTCATGATGGCCGGAGGTTATCTGATTTTGAAGGTGCCAACGTAGAGGGCCAGCGGTAAATGCCTGCCAGATTTATGTGGAACAGCCGAGGTTTCTGTGGGGACACCCGAGCTTGAGGTTTATGTGGGGACAGCCGCCCTCGGCTGTCCGGTCGAGCGAAGCTCGACGGTACCGTCGTCTACTCAGAAGCCCGCAGAAGATATGTTTCCGATCAAGACACGCCGCTGCGCTTGGCGGGACAGCCGAGGCGGCCGTCCCCACATCAACCTTGAGCGAATGAACACTGTCTCACTTTACCGCGATGCCATACGGATAGTTGTCAGTCTGAATCGCGGGCAGGACCGTGAGTGCTCCGGTCGCCGGCGTGATCAAATACTGAGACACGGTGGTACCGCCGAGGCCCCCATTAGCTGGGGAGCCATAGTTCGAAACGAAAAGCCAGTTGTCATCGCCGCGAATCACGATCGACGCCGGTCCAAGTCCAGTCGCCACCGTCGGCGGATTCGCCGAAGCCAGGGCCCCCGAAACCGGGCTGATCTTCAGAATGTTAATCGTGTTTGAGCCGGTGCCCAGAACGTATACGTAGTTCCCATACGGATCGACCACCAGAGGCCCCGCCAGGATGTTTGTCCCCGCTAGGTTGAAGGGCGATCCTGCCACTTCCACCAGACTGCCGTCCGGAGTCTGCGGACAATTGGTTGACGACTGGTTCGGGCCGCCATTGCAGATCGTGTACGCGTTCACCTTGCCGTATTGGTTGCCACTCACGTAGACGAATCGGTTGCACGGATCTATAGCAACTGCCGCCGGCAATGCATCGGTGACAAACGCTGGTTCCTGAGTCAACGCGGTTGGATTTGTCAGAACGCCCGTCGTTGTGTTCACCGCGAATTCAAACACCTGGCTGCCTAGATTGTCGACCGCATATAGGTATTGCGTAGTCGGAGGATTCAATCCCACCGCCGAACACACCGAGCTCTGTATTCCGTTGAGACCGATTGGCGGAAACACGGTAGGTGTGGGCGCGACGCCGATGATGTCTATGCCCGACTGCGGGAGAGTGATCTGAGGAGTGGGAAAGAAAGGCGAACCCGCCACTTCCGTCAACGTCCCTCCGCTCCCGATGATAAACACAGAAACCGAGCCTGACACGTTCCCCCTCGCTCGGTCTGCCACGAACAGAAACTTTCCGGCCGGATCCATCACCATCGTCCACGGACTCACATCCACCGCTGGATTAACCGGCACTTTCTTAAACGGCACCTGCTGCCCGACCTGCGATGTCGTCCCGTCGGAGTTGATCTTGAAGGCTAGAATGCCTGTGGTGCTCTTGAACGCAGCGCTGTCACACGATGAATTCGCATTGATGATCGTGTACGCGTAAGCTCCCTTCGGGTCTACCACAACCGACGAAGGGACGCCCTTCAGAACGCACACCTGACCCGACGTGTCCGCCGGCGTGTTGCTGATGGCGGAACTGCCGCCATTATTCAGATTGAAACTGAATGTCTCGATCAGCCCCGAGCCTTGACTCCCCACCAGCAACAACCCGTCGGACGAAGCGTTATAGTTGCTCCCGCACGCCACCAGCACTCCTATTGAAATCAGCACCACCGCCCCGAGCAGCCACGCAAATCGTTTCGACATTCTCTGGTTGATCTCCATATGTATGTGAGGTTTAAGGGTGCACACCACCCCTGCGCCCCGCCGGCCGGGCCTGCACTCTGGAAAACGCGGGAAAATCTCAACCCATTTGTGTATCAGGTATGCGCGGGAAGAGCAAACCCCCACAACCGCTATTGGAACCCTGGGAACGCCACGGAGTTGCCCGCGATCCCCAGCAGTTCTAAGTATACGAAAGGTTCGGAGAACCTGCCGGACTTTGGACGTCGGGCGCTTGCCGATTAGGGCAGCGTCGCGGTCTGAGGTCCAAGGTCTGCAGTGGTTCTTTAAGCTTCCTGCCGCGAAGCCACCGCTTGCACCCGCTCCTTCGTCCCCGCCAATCGCGAAATCAGCGGAAGCCGAATCTCCACCATCAGTCCGCCTTCAGCACGATTGAAAGCCGACACCTTCCCACCGTGGAAGCGCACCGCTCTTTCCGTGATGGCCAAGCCCAGTCCAACTCCTCCCGTCAGACGTCCCCGCGCATCGTCCAGCCGGTAGAAAGGCTCAAAGAGTTTTGCCAGAGAACCCTCAGGAACTCCCGGCCCCGCATCGCTCACCCTGAGGACCGCCTCCGCTCCGCCGCTCCGTTCCTCGCACGTCAGGCCAATCTCAACCGACGAACCCTCCGCCGTATACCGGATGGCATTGCGCACCACGTTCTCGACCGCGCTGTGGAGCAGCGAATCGTTCCCTCGCACTCCCCAATCGCTCTCAGGGATCGAGGTGTGCACGTGGCAACGCCGCTCCTGCGCCTCAAACTCAGCGTCTTCCGCGACGTTCGCCACTAACTCGCCCAGCGGCACTGGAGTCTGCGGCACACGCTGCTCTCCGTCCTCCAGCCGCGCCAGCGTCAGAATCCTGCCGATCAGTTCATTCAACCGGCTGGCTTCGAGTTCAATGCGATCGAGCATGTCCGCGCTCTCCACGCCCGCGCGCTGCCGCGCCAGCCCCAGCGCAACATTCAACCGCGCGAGCGGCGACCGCAATTCATGGGAAATGTCGTTGAGCAGGCGCGACTGCGCCTTGACCAGCATCTCAAGCCGCTCGGCCATGGCATCAAAATCGCGCATCAGACCGGCGATTTCGTCCCGCGCCTTGCTGGCCGGAGCTCCGCTCCGCGCCGTTAGGTCCCCGGCCGCCAGCTGTCGTGTCGCCGCCCGTAGCCGCACGATCGGCTTCGTCATGTACCACGACAGGAAATAGCACACCAGTCCGGACGAGATGATGGCGATGATCAATCCGGGAATCGGCAGTCCGCGTGGACCAAAAAATACCCTCGGCCCCGGCGGCAAACCCAACACCACCGTGTAGCGGTGCTTGCCATCGGAAGACGCGCGCGAGTCCCGCTGAATCGGTGGCGCCGGAATTATGAATCCATCCCTCGGATTCCGCGGTCCGCCGGCTGCCACGCGCATGGCCCAATCCGGCGCGCCGCGGCCCGAAAGCTCATTCCCACGCTCGTCGAACAGATACGCCCGCACATGTTGCGTCGCTTCAATGTTCTCCATGTACTGCCGCAGCTGCGCCTCGTTGCCCTCTTCGTAGGCGCTGACCGACTCGTTCAGCACCGTGGTGCGTAAGCTTTCCCAGGTCGATGTGCGAGGGCGAAACGCGAGTGTCACCAGAACGGCCAGCACCAGAAACAGCGCCTGGGCCATCCAGAACGACAGAAAAATTCGCAGAAATAGACTTTTCATGCTGGACTCTTCAATCTCCCATGCTCGTCGAATCTGTCGCGCGGGCACGAACGGGAAGGGCACGACCTTAGCCGTGCCCCACGCTGACCAAACAAATCTCGCCCTTTACCGATGGAGGCAGCACGATGCTATATCGGAAGAGCTCTAGGCCTTCGCCTTCTCCCGCGGCCTGGCAAAAATATACCCGACACCACGCACCGTCTTGATGTGCTCGTCGTTGTCGGTATCGCCCAACTTCTTCCGCACCTTGCTGACGTGCATATCAATGCTCCGGTCGAACGGCGAAAACTTCCGGCTCAGGACCGCGTTCACCAGCCGCTCTCGCGGCACGACGCGTCCAGCCTCTCGCAACAGCACTTCCAGCAAATTGAACTCCACCGAAGTCAGATCGACGGGCTTGCCCTCAAGCCGCACCGTCCGCGTGGCTGGATCCAGTTCCACATCGCCCACGCTGACCATATCGGGCGCGGCTGCGGCGCCACTGCCATCCGCCCGCGTCCGCCGCAATACCGCTCGAATGCGCGCCACCAGTTCCCGCGGATTAAACGGCTTCGGCAGATAATCGTCCGCTCCAATCTCCAGCCCCACGATCCGGTCCACATCTTCGCCTCGCGCCGTAAGCAACAATACTGGCAGCCGCGAAGTCGCGCGAATCCTGCGCAGCACTTCAAATCCATTAATCCCCGGCAGCATCACATCGAGTACCGCCAGCAGATATTCGCCGGCCATCGCCTTCTTGAGTCCGCTTTCGCCGTCGTGCACACATTCAATGGCGAAACCCTCCGCCCGCAGATATTCCCCCACTAGGTGGCAAAGTTCCACATCGTCATCAATCACTAATATGCGTTCCATCACGATTATTATTGTGCACCCGCAAACCTTCACCGGTAGTAAAGAATTGTCAAATCCGGGCTGCGTACCCCATTCTAATGGCGCGCTTATTGCGTCGTGGGATTTTTCACTCACAACGGTCAACGCTGGTCCCTGTGAACTGCTCCCCTTTGACAAAACTTTACTCTGGTTGACCGTCTTTTTACCGCCTTCCCCCCCCATCCCGTGTTCCTATCTATGTACACACAGTCCCGGGACATCCCGGAGAATTTCAGGAGTCACAAATGAAATCGATTCGTTTCCGTCTATTCGTCGCCGCCATGGCCGTTTTGTTGGGGAGCGCGATCGCGAAGTCGCAGACAGCCGCCGACGCACCTCCGCCGCCACCCATGCACGGCCATGGATTCGGCATGGGAGACCACGAGATGGGATTCTTCGCCAGAGGTCTGAACTTGACCGATGAGCAGAAGGCGGAGATGAAAACCATCCTGCAAAAAGAGCATCCCGCCATGAAGCCCCTGATGGAGCAGCAACACCAGATCGATCTGCAGCTTCGCCAGTACGTCGAAGGCACATTCGATCCCGTTAAGGTTCAGGCCCTGGCCGCGCAGAAGGCGCAACTCCAGGCCCAGCTCACCGTTAACGAGACTCGGGTTCACAACGAGCTCTACCAGGTGTTGACCACGGACCAGCGCGCGCAGTTGAAGGAGATGGAGGCGAATCACCAGGCCCGCATGCAACGCCACATGCAGGACGCGCCGCCCCCTCCGCCCTCGGAATAACGCGAACGCGGAATTCCGTGTCTCGATTCGTTCGTGACTGCCGGCGCGAGCTGAAGTGGCTGGATCCCGCGCCGGCAGAAGTACGGACGCCGGAGCAATCCTCATGACCTTGGGTGAAGTATTTCTCTCGAACGCTGGATGGCTGTTCTTCACCGCCTGGAGCGTGATTGTCGGCGTCGTCACCGTCAAGGCTTTCGGCCGCGACCTGCTCCCCACCAAGGCACGTCTCGATTCGCAGCCAGGATCTCGTCCGGCACAGCCAGCCACTTCCGCACGCGCCCGAGTACGCTAGCCTCAAGTGCACTCCCTGAGGTCGGAATAGCACTCTCCTATCGCATTTCCATCAGCCCACGGAGCTTCCGCACAGCTGCCGGAATGCTCTTCACCGTGGTTCCCCCAAAACCCAGGATGAATCCCCGTCGCGCCGGACCACGATAGCAGCGGGACAACGGCCATACGGAAATGTTGTGCCGCGCCGCTCGTCGGGCGATTTCCTCATCGCTATCTCCGTCTTTGAACATTACCGTCAGGTGCATGCCCGCCTCATCCCCGACTACTTCAAGGGAGTCTCCGAAAGTCTTGCCGAGTGCGTCGACCAGCACGCGCCTGAGTTCGCCATAGAGAACGCGCATCCGTCGAATGTGACGTGCAAAATGGCCTTCGCTGATAAAGTCTGCGACCACTTCCTGCGAGAAGTTGGGCAATCCGAGATCCACCACCCGGCGCATCGTGCAAAAACGGTCTACCAGATCCGGCGGAATCACCATATATCCCAGTCGTAGGGATGGAAACAGAACCTTGCTGAACGTTCCCACATAAATGACGCGAGAGTTCGAGTCGAGCCCCTGCAAGGACGCGATCGGCAAACTCTCGTACCGGTACTCGCTGTCATAGTCGTCTTCGATGATCCAGGCTCCAGCGTTCTGCGCCCAATCCACCAGCTGCATACGGCGCGATGCGCTCATAGTCACACCCAGCGGAAACTGGTGAGAGGGCGAAACAAAGGCGGCTCGCGCCCTTCGACTCTTCCTGATTCCCGCAGTCACATCCAGACCTTCTCGATCCACTGGAACCGGAACCAGTTCACACCCGTTCAGTGTGAAGACATCTTGCGCGAGCCGGTAACTGGGCTCTTCGATCCACACCCGGCTCCCCGTATTGAGTAATACTCTGGCTGAAATTTCGATCGCTTGCTGCGAGCCATTGACGATCAGCACCTGTTCCGCCTCGCACCACACCGATCGCGCGGTCTTCAAATAGTTGGCGATGGCTCGCCGAAGGCGCTCGGACCCCATCAGGTTGCCGTAGGTAGCCGACTGCATGTTCATGCTTCGGCAATGGCGTGCGACCAGCTTGGACCAGATCCGCATTGGAAATTGATCGAACGCCACTTGCCCCACCCGGAACGCTCCGCAGCTCATCAGCCAGGGGAACGCTTCCCATCGAGGCAACCGCGAACAGCGCCTTGCTACCGGCCGCGGCCCGCTTCGAGTGAGGGCGCCTTTCTCACCCGTTGGCGCGCTCGTCGTCAGTTGTTCCGGCAGTGAAGAGGTAACGACCGTCCCTGCTCCCACACGGCTCTCGAGGTAGCCTTCCGCCAGAAGTTGAGCGTAGGCATTCAGTACGGGAAAACGCGATACACCAATCTCCGAAGCCAGCACCCGCGTGGACGGAACCCGTTGCCCGGGATGCAGGCGACCGTTGGCGATCGCCGCGCGATAGGAGTCGTAAATCTGCCGGTGCAGCGGCTTTGCAGACTTCCGGTCCACTGCAATCACCGGGAGGATTCCGGAGGGGACTCGCTTCATTTCCGCGCATCATAATGGTCATGCCTAAAACTCGTCAAGTGGGTATTGCTGCCGACCACTTTGCATGCCAACCTGAGTGTGGGAACTCTTATGCAGCGCATTCGCCATTGCGTGGAATGTCCGAAGTGCCTCACCCGCTACCTCATTCCCTGCACTCCCTACCGCAATGGGTCCTATCTCGTCCCCACCATCGAAGGCTCGTTGGACGAATACACCCTGTATTGTTCCTGCAGCCCAGGAACGGGAATGAGCCGATGGCGATCGAGTGAGGCCAAAATGTGCGAAGTCTCGAAAGATGCCTACGATCGCGGCTACGGATCGCCCGAAGAGATCGCGCTCATCAAGACCGCACCGCAGGAACCCTGGTCAGTGGACGTTTCGCGCTATCTGAGAGACTGGACATCCCTGGAGAGGCGCAAATCGTTGCGCTAAGCCAGAAATCCCGTAGGCGATGCGGCGGCGGTTTTCGCCTTCTGCTCCTGCTGGACCCTTGCTGATCGTCGAAGAACCTTCCCACCATTCTTCCTTGTGGAAATCAATTCCGCAGATCCTGTCACTAGTGACAGTTCTCGTTTTACTGATTTCACCTGACCATTGATAAAGACGACCTACGACGAAGGAGCAGCCAACAGCAGTGGTCAAGGAAAACAAAGAGTTCACGCAGTGGCTCGGGGAATGGATCGCAAGAGCCCAACAACACCGTACCCCGACCGAGTACCTGCCTCCCCACAATCGAGCGGGCGCAATGACGCAAAAGCCTTCCTCCGCGCCGTCGACCGATGCTTCGGTTGCACCGTACGGATCGCTAGAAGTGTAATTCAGGTCCTGCCAGCAGCTGTTAAAGCTTCGCGTATTCCGCTTTCGCTTGCTTCAGAATGGGGATGTCCGGATCGGCAGCTTTCCACAGCTTGAAGAAGTTTTCATAAGCGGCTCGCTCCTGAAAGGCCTCACCCTGCATCGCGTAAGCCTGTGCAAGACCGAGATGGGCTAGCGCGCCGATGGGTTCGTTGGCCACGACCCCGGGCCGATCGACGATTTTCTGGAATTCCGCCGCAGCCCGCTCTCCCTTGTTCTCGGCCAAATACGCCTTCCCGCGCACATAGACTGGATACAAGTTGTTCGAGAATGTGGTGCCGCCGGCCGCACCGAGTTCATAAGGCGCCGCTGCATTGAGCGCCTCCACCGCCTTTTCCGGGTCGTTCCGCGCCAGAGCAACCTGGGCACGGATCGTTGGCAGATAGTTGAATTGCACGATGGTATTTTCAGGGAAGCGCTTGGCCAGTTCATCGGCAATTTTCTGAGCGCCCGCGCCGTCGCCGGCCATTGCCAGCGCCAACGCCGCGGCGTATTGACCATCGATGCCAATTGGCCGCGCGCCGGCAGACAGTGCGTGTTTGCGCCCCTCCGCGGGATTTCCAAGGAGCGCTTCATACAACGCCGCAGTGGCTTCGTCGCTCCCCGCCCGATCCTTTTCTCCCGCCCGTTCGGCGTACTCGATCGCCTGGCGCGAGAACTCTCGCGACTGATTGAGCTGGCCTGCATAAGCGGCCGTGTTGGCTTGGAAGTACAACAGAAGGCTTTTTTCTCCTGGCTTGTCCTGCGCTCCGGCTACCTGCTGCGCCATCGCCGCCTCATCGTGCTGCAAGAAACCGAGCAGGTACAAATAGATTCGTAAGTCGGGCGAATCGAACTTCTTCCCCTGCGCTTCCTCCGCAAGGGCCGCGGCATCCTTCAACCGGTTCAGAAGGATGTTGGAAATAACAAGATTGCTGTACGTCAGAGCATCGTCAGGGGCACGCCGCAACGCTTCCCGAAAATCTTCCAACGCATTGTCATATTGCCCCAGATTCTGCTGCACCACTCCCATATTTGCGACGGGTACCATTTCTCGGGGATACGTCTGCGCCCAAAGTTCATACACTTGTCGCGCTTTCTCCAGATTCCCGGTCACAAAATGATAGTAGTGAGACTCGATATAGTATTTTTCGAGTTCGCTGACCGGGTTCCGCAGCGCAAAACTCTTTTTCGTGCTCTCGGCTGCCAGCGTTTTCTCTCCGAGATTGTGATAGGCCGTTCCCAGCGAGGCATACGCCATCGCGAAATTCTTGTCCGCGGCGATCGCCTTCTCGTAGAGCGGCACAGCTCCCAGATAGTCCCCTTTCGCCACCATCAGTCTCCGTCCCAGGCTGTAGGCCTGCAACGCTTCGAGGGATGGTGTCGTAGCCTGCTCCACCGGCGTATCGAACTTCTGCAGGGTGCTCAACGACTCGCCCAGCTTCCCACGCAGCCGGCTCACTCCCTGATCCAGAGCTTTCAGCACGTGCTCCTTGCTGTCGGCGGTCACTAACTCCTGCGCCAGGGAACTGCCCGTGCTGCAGTCTGTCGCCTTGAGGGATAGCACGTAGTCACTCCCCAGAGTTGCGATCGAGCCCTCCAGTACCGCGCCTCCCGCCACCCTTTGACAAACTTCTCGGGCGATCTGCGGTGTCAGTCGTGCGCCGGGCGACTCACCCATCAATCGCAGAGTCTGGCGAAGTCGCGCTTCCGGAACAAGACTCAGAACCGGGGATTGTTCGAGCTGACTCGCCACTCCTTCCTTCAAGGCATCATCAAACACCCCTTCGCCGGTCGAATTCGTAAAATCGGCGAGCACGATTGTCCCCTTCTCCGCCGCCGGCCTTGCAAGGCGCGAACGGAAATACAGACCGCCAGCGATCATAGCGACGACTACTAGCATTCCGGCGGAAATCCAAATCTTTCCCCGCTGTTTCTGCTTTCGCTCGTCCACTCGAACCGTCGGGATCGCCTTCGATTTGCTGCTCCCCGACGAGCGATTCGGAAGTGTGATCAAGCCCGAGGGATCGTCTGCCGCCACCGCCGCGCGGGCCGTCTCGGTGTCTCGCTTGAGCCGTTTCAGGTCGGCTCTCATCTCGGTCGCACTCTGGTAACGCAGATTGCGGTCTTTCTCCAGCGCTTTGTGAATAATCGCTTCCAGTTTGTCTGGCACGTCTGGATTCAATCGGATCGGAGCGACCGGGATGCGGTTCAGAATGGCATCGAAAATCGCTGCCGTGCTTTCTCCGCGGAAGGGCATTTTGCCCGTCGTCATTTCGTACAGCACCGCGCCAAACGAAAATAGATCGGTGCGCGCGTCCAACTCTTTGGCCCGCGCCTGTTCCGGCGACATGTAAGCAACCGTCCCCGAACTCGATCCGGGACTCGTGATATTGGAGAGACTCTGCGTCGACTGCGCTGCAATCTGGCTGGCCGTGCTGGGGGGAAGCGTGACCTTGGCTAAACCGAAGTCGAGAATCTTGGCATGCCCTCGCTTCGTGACGAAAATGTTGGCTGGCTTGATGTCCCGATGAATGATCCCTTCGGCGTGGGCCGCGTCCAGCGCCTCGGCAATCTGGACCGCCAGTGACAGCGTCCTGTCCGTCTCCAGCGGACATGATCCGATCAAGTCCTTCAACGTCACGCCATCCATGTACTCCATGGCGATGAATGCCTGCCCGTCGGACTCTCCAATTTCGTAAATCGTGCAGATGTTCGGATGGTTGAGCGCTGAGGCCCGCCGCGCCTCCCTGCGAAAACGTTCGAGGGCGCTCTGATCGTGCGCCACTTCATCGGGCAGAAACTTGAGAGCAACAAATCGGCCGAGTTCGGAGTCGCGAGCCTTATAAACCACACCCATGCCGCCGCTCCCAAGCTTCTCCAGAACTTGATAGCGCGACACACTCCGACCGCTTGCGGAATTCGCTGCAGACACACTCAAGGCTAGGACGAGAACCGCTCGAACGCATACTGGCATTAATGCCAGTTAGCGAGCTTCTCCCGTTCCTCGACGGAACAACGCGAGTGCCCTCATTGACCTCGATGCGGATTGATCGAAACCTTCCATCAATGCTCCCCAAGCGCTCCTATCACTTCTAACAGTGGCGAACAAAACCCGGGCTCATTAACGTCCTTCTGAACACTGAGGACGATCACCATGGCAACGGCTCCGAAAACGCCGCCTGAGAGAAAACCGGTCATACTCATCTCTGCTGGGAAGGCAGTACCGGTCACTGCCGACAACTTCATCCGCGCCGAGTCCGATCTTTATTTCAGCAATATCGTCCGAGACGGATCTTTCGGCCAATTCACCCACAACCGCCTGCCGACGCCAATCGATAAGCAGACAGTCATTCGTATGAACCGCGACACCCTCTACTCCGCGGCAATTTTCGATCTGGATGCGAGTCCGGTCACGATCACACTCCCCGATGCGGGAACGCGTTTCATGTCGATGCAGATCATTACCGAAGATCACTATTGCCCGGAAGTGCTTTACAAACCGGGCAGCTACACCTACACGAAAGAAGGGATCGGGACACGTTATGTATGTATGGCGATTCGGACGCTGGTGGATCCCTCGGATCCCAAGGACCTCGATCAGGTGCATGCGCTCCAGGACGGAGTCAAAGTGACTCAATCCAGCAGTGGCCGCTTCGAAGTGCCGGCCTGGGACGCTGCGAGCCAGAAGAAAATTCGCGAAGCGTTGATCGTGCTGGGATCGACGGTGCCCGATTCGAAAAACATGTTTGGCACGAAGGAGCAGGTTGAACCGGTCCGGCACTTGATCGGATCGGCGATCGCATGGGGAGGCAATCCCACGGCCGAGGCAACATACCTGAATGTCACGCCCGCACAAAACGACGGCAAGACCGTTCACCGGCTCACCGTTGGGAAAGTTCCAGTGGACGGCTTCTGGTCGATCAACGTCTACAACGCGGAGGGCTACTTCGAGGCTAACGCGCAAAATGCGTACTCCCTCAACAACATCGTCGCGGCGAAAGCCACGGATGGCTCAGTGACCGTCCAATTCGGTGGCTGTGACGGCAAGATCCCCAACTGCCTGCCAGTCGTGCCGGGCTGGAATTACATTGTCCGCCTCTATCGACCGCGCCCGGAGATCTTGAACGGCGAGTGGACGTTTCCCGAGGCCAAACCGGTGAGTTGATCGCGATTGAGCCGTTGGTGTCGTATTCCGGTTAGTTAACGCTGGCCGACATAGGATGTCCGTGGAAAAGGAGAACTTTCATGACGCTCTCACCCGAAGAAGCTCGCATAATTGCGAAGGAAGGTTATGTTTACGGGTTTCCGCTCGTCGATAGCTATCGAATCCAATATTCCTACTTCGTCGACCGCGGCGGCCCGGAGTACAAGTCATCCTGGAATCAGATCTACAACAATGCGCGGGTCTACACACCTGCGGACACGGCGATTCAGACTCCCAACTCGGACACACCTTATTCATTTGTCGGCGCGGATCTGCGCGCGGAGCCTCTACTACTGACGGTGCCAGAGGTCGACCAGGACTGATACTATTCCCTGCAGTTCGTCGATATGTACACTCTCGACTTTGCGTACGTCGGCAGCCGGACGACCGGCAACGGCGCAGGCAACTTTTTGCTGGCCGGCCCGGACTGGAAAGGTGAGAGCCCGAAGAACGTCCAGCAAGTAATCCGGTCAGAGACCGAATTCGTACTCGTGCTCTACCGGACACAGCTTTTTGCGCCGGACGATATCGAGAACGTAAAGAAGATCCAGGCGGGATATAAAGTTCAACCGCTATCGCAGTTTCTCGGTAAGCCCGCTCCACCGCCGGCGCCCCCGGTTGACTTTCTAAAGCCGATCAGCGCAGGCCAGGAGCGCACGTCCCTCGAGTTCTTCAACGTGCTCAATTTCGTCCTCCAATTCTGCCCAACGCACCTTCCGAGATCGCGCTGATGGCGCGCTTTGCGAAGATCGGAGTCGGCGCCGGCAAGACGCTTGACGTCAAGTCCCTCACCCCTGACCTGCGGAAAGCATTGGAGAGCGGCATGAGCGATGCGTGGGCTGAATTCAACCAGTACAAGACGACGCAGATCGATACCGGAACGAAGAGGAGCGCAGACAGCTTTGGAACCCGCGAATTCCTGAACGGAAGCTACCTCGATCGCATGAGCGCGGCCGTCCTCGGAATCTATGGAAACGCAAAGGAAGAGGCAATGTATCCCGCCTATTTCGTTGATGCAGACAAGCAAAAGCTCAGCGGAATCAATCCCTACACTCTTCGTTTCGCGCCCGGCCAGTTGCCGCCAGTCCATGCCTTCTGGTCGCTGACGATGTATGAACTTCCTTCGAGCCTCCTCAGCGCTAATCCGCTGAATCGCTACCTGATCAACTCGCCCATGTTGCCCAGCCTGAAGCGGGACGCCGATGGCGGACTCACCCTCTATGTGCAACATGATTCGCCGGGCCAAGACAAAGAAGCCAACTGGCTGCCCGCTCCCAGTGGACCGTTCTTCGCGGTGATGCGGTTGTACTGGCCCAAAGCCGAAGCATTAAACGGCCAGTGGAAGCAACCGCCTCTGCAGCGGACCGCCGCGGCGAAATTACAAGAAGCCAGCTAGTCTTCGCGACCGACTTGATGCTGGACGCTTTAATGTCGCGCTACAACCACGATCATAAAGCTCCCAGGCTTCGCCGTCGGACGACCCGTCGCTCCCGGCTTCTGTTCCTCGAATTCGAACGTAGGCAAATACGCCTTGTGCGTCTCGGAATCAACGTCCATTGTCTTCGCCCCGACCGGAGTCGTCACGGTTTGCTGAATCTCGAATTTGCCCGGCGCAGTCTCGCCTGCAATGTGAAGCTTGCCGTCCCTGCAACTCGCGAACGCCTGATGACCATCGGACTTCGTAGCATCGACGCCGGCAGTGATCGGCAGATCAGCAAGCACCTTGCCGTCGTCTGTACTCATCACAACCAGCTTCTGCGGTTTTCGACATCCGATAAATAACCGGTGCTTCTCGGTATCGATCGACAGTCCCACCGGCGAACCACCGGGAGCGACCGGCCAGTGGGCCAATACTTTCCTCTCCTTCAGGTCGACGACAGCGATCTGGTCCTTGTCTTCCAAATTGACGTAGACCTTCCCAGCGCCGTCGGCGGCAAGAAACTCGGGCTTACCGCCCAAATCGATGGGCGCATCGATGGACCCCGTCTTCGGATCGACGTCGGGCTTGATGGTCATCAGCACTCCGTCGTCGCCCGAAACCACCAGCACAAGCCCACTGGCCTTGTCGAAAATGATGCCGTCCGCGTCGGGCCGCGCTTTGAGCGTTCCCAGCACAGCATTCGTCTTGAGATCGAAAATCACCACGGCGCCCTCCCCGTCGCTGATGAACCCTCGCCCGGCCTCAGGAACCAGCGCAACTCCATGGTTGTGCTTCTGCCCGGGAATATCGCCGAGTGTCTTGCCGGAATCGGCATCGATGACCATTGTGTGAGTGCTTCGGGGAACGTAGAGTCGGTGATTCTTGGCATCCAGGGTGATGTAGTCCATGCCGCCCTCACCGCCGATGTGAAAAGTGTTTTCTACCGCCCAGGTCCCCTGCGCTGCCATGCGGCCGCAAAGTGCGAACGATACTACAGCGATCAAGAAGCCGCCAAGTATGTTCCGAGAGTACATTGAGATCCTCCAATGAGTAGTGCGCCGATTGTCCGCACAACCTTAGGGAATGAACATGAAGACTACCTGAAAGTGCGGTTGGCGGAGAGTGCACTACCGCCGTTCAGTCAGCACGTGACCCTCGGCTTGGAACCTGTTCTGGGAAGAGTTAGTCTTCATTCGAGGATACCCAGCCCATGACAGACTGGTTCGCGCGCCCCGTCCTGCACGTGACTGACGTTGAGGCCTCGCTCCGATTTTACGTTGACCGGCTCGGCTTCACGAGTCCCTGGCGCTTCGACGACGACGGCAAGGTGTTTGTCGCACAGGTCGATCGGCAGGGCTGTGCGCTTATTCTGTCCTCCCAGTGGCCGCCGAAGGTCGGCAAGGGGCTGATCTTCATTTCCTTGAACGTCGAGCCGGCCACGTGCGAGGCCGGGACCGCCGCAGTGGACGCACTGCGCGCGGAACTCGAGGCCAAGGGTGTTCCGGTCAAGGATGGTTCGTGGGGCTACCGGCTTTTGGTCGTCGACGATCCCGACGGCAATCAGCTCTTCTTCAACTATCCGGCTGAAACTGCATCCGGCATTGCTAGAGATTAAAATCGATCGACAATTGGCGTCGGTGGATGTGTATTTCGGGCTGCGACACCGCATAACCCACTACTTCAAAAGTCCATCTAATTGCACGATGTCGGAATCGCCCTCGCCTACGGCCGCAAAGAGCCACTTCCCATCCGACGACCAGGCGACGCGACGCGCAATGAAGGTTCGTCTCTGGCCAAAGTCGGTGATCCTCCGTAGCTTTCCATCTTCGGTCGATATGACCCACAGGTTGGTTCCTAGACCGTCATACAGGGGGACCGCGAGCCAGTTCCCATCTTTCGAAATCACTGGCTGCAGGCCCTGCCAGATCGGTATGCGCTCACCGGAAATTCTCGCCAACAGTTTCGACGGGCCGTCTTCCGGTCGGGCCACGCGTAGTTCGTAATCCAACAAGCCGTTCAGGTTCTGCAAAGTTACGATGTAATACAACGCGGAACCATCCGGGGCCGCAGCCGGTCCGCGTGCGTCGTCGGTTCGCACTGGCACGCTGGGGCCACCATCGACCGGAGCCTTCATCATTCTCGAACTCCCGGTGTCCCGCACCGGCGAAACTTCCGTGTAATACAACCATTTGCTGTCGCCTGACCACGCCGCCCATGAACCTTCTGCAATCCCGGCATGAAGATCGCTGCCATCCGGATGGATCAGCCAGTATCCCACTCCGTGACTCAATTCAGACGGCCGGTTAGTGGCAAACGTGATGAAATTTCCGTCCGGGGACCACACCGGAACCCCCATGATCACGCTGGCCGCCGTTTCGTACGTGATCTGGTGGGTCTCGCCGCTGGCCAAATCCATGATCCATAAGTTGCCGTGACCGCCATTGTCCGATAGATACACCATCTGGCGGTCGTCAGGGCTGAGCGCCGGGGTCTGTACTTGTCCGGTTTGGTGAGTGATTCGTACCGCCCGCTGCACGTTCTCCGCGGGATCTCCGCCGACCGGATACTTCCAGATGTCAAACTGCATGTGCTTGCGACTGACGACGATTCTTCCGTCTCGATCGACGTCCGGGTCCTCGTCTCCGGCTTCCCCGAATGTCAACTGCTGCAGATTCTGGCCAGTGGACGAGATGGTCCACAAATGCATTACGGGAAGGTAAAGCACGGTGCTGCCGCGGGCAGAGCTGTAGAGGAGACTGGACCCATCTGCCAGCCACGCCAATCCGCTCATCAGCGTGTTGTCATTCGTGAGCCGCCTGACCGCTCCTCCCGACGACGATACGACGTAGATGTCGTCCGCCCAGGCATCGCGATTGTGCAGATAGGCGATGGAGCCGTCGTCCGGCGACCAGCGCGGCCGCCGATACCCAAACCTGATCTCCACTGGGGTCACGACTCGCTCATTGGATCCGTTGCGATCGCTGGCAACAAGTTCCATCCGCGCCCCGTTGAGGCGGAAAAATGTCAGTCGCTTGCCATCGTGGCTCACATCCGCGCCGCTCATGCTCGAGACCAGGCGGCGGGGTGCTCCACCCAGGGCTGGCACCTCCCAAAGAACTCCTTGCGCATTCCCTTCTGGCGGTGGCGTGTAGTAGATGAGCGACGCAGAATCCTGCGACCACCTGGGCTCCAGGTGTTCCCCCGGATCGTGGGTTATCTGCAGCGGTGGTCCACCCGCTACCAGACGAATCCAAATCTGCGAGGAACCCGTCGAATCGCTGACGAACGCCAACGACCTGCCATCGGGCGAAAACGCCGGACTCTGTTGCAAGCCGGCGAAGTCCGTCAGCCGAAGAAACGACACCGGCTGATGCGCTTGCGAATGTCCCCGATTCCACCATGTTGCTCCCAACGCCGCCACGATCGCCAGACCTGCGAGCAGCCACCCGATCGGAACCACTCTTCTTCTCTGAATCGGGATCGCTGCAGAGGACTCCGAATCCGACAATGCCGTTTCCAGGTGGAATGCCAGATCGCGCGCCGACTGAAACCGTCCTTCGGGATTCTTCTCCAGGCAGTGGCGCACGATGCGCTCCAGGCCTCCTGAAATGTTTGGTCGGATAGCCCGCAGATCAGCAGGATCGTCCTTCAGAATGGCGCTCGCCCGGTCGGCTGTGCTGTTTCCCCCGAACGCTCGCTGCCCCGAGAGCGCTTCATACAGAACGGACCCAAAGCTGAAAATATCGGATCGTTCATCGGCTTTCTCACCGCGCACCTGCTCGGGCGACATGTAGCCCGCAGTCCCCAGCACCACGCCCTCCCCGGTCTGGTCCAGTGTCTCCAGGCCTGTGACGGTGGCATCCCCTGCTTCGGGCGCGGTCAGCTTCGCCAGGCCGAAGTCCAGGATCTTGACGCGCCCGTCACGGCAAATGAAGATGTTTTCCGGCTTCAGGTCGCGATGAACAATCCCCTTCTCGTGCGCCGCCGCCAACCCATGCGCAATCTGCGCCGCGTACTCGACGGCCTTGCGAGGAGACACAACTCCACCGCTCAACCGCTCGCGCAGGGTCGCACCCTCCAGCAACTCGGTCACCAGGTAGGGAGCCCCGTCATGCGTGCCGACGTCGTAAACGGCAACAATGTTGGGATGATTCAGCGCACCCGCGGTTCGCGCTTCCCGCTCGAAGCGTCGCATCCGGTCTGGGTCGCGACAGAAGTAGGTGGGTAAAACCTTAACTGCAACCTCGCGGCTCAGCCGCGGATCTTTTGCCCGATACACCTCGCCCATGCCGCCCGATCCCAGCAACCCAACGATCTCGTAGGGCCCCAGTTTTGTACCGGCAGCAAAAGCCATATGACGCGCAATTATAGCCTCCTACGTCAGATCGCGGACGATTGCTCAGTGTGGGCCTTTTGGTCGGTGGGAATGACATCCCCACTGCCCCCAAAACCCCGCAATGCGCGATCATGCCTGGTTTCAACAGTTGCGGTAGTTGGGGAGGCTAGGTGATGCTGAAGACCACGACAGAAGTGTCTTCGATCTGACCGAGGCTTTCGTGCAGAGCACTGACACCATCTAACATTGCCCGTCCAATCTCCTGCTCATTTGTCGCATTAAATTCGTTGAAGTATTGCCGCATCAACCCTTCGGAAAATGACTTTGGATCAAGTCTATTCAAAAACGCAATGCGTTGACGGGGAGTGAAGATGAAGTGTGTCGCGCCCGTTGTGTTTGTTAGGAATGCTGCAAGCTCGTCGTACTCGGATTTCATCAGATCAATTTGATGCTTCTCCTCCAAGTACGGGAGCAAGGTGGCCAACACGTATCCTGACCAACGATACCCAGCGACTCCGCGCCCGTTTACGCTTAGATAGTCGTGGTCTGTGCCATTGGCTGCCGCGTTGCGCAGACCTTCGAGAGCAGATTTCGGCAAGAGAGTTGGTTTGGCTTGAGAATAGCAGTTTCGCGGCTTGGGGATGTGCGGCGTGCGATTGGATAATACCCAATCCTGGCCCTCCCACGGGCAAGCTATTCCCGCACATCAAAGAAGCCTTCGACAAGCACGAGTGCGTCAAATTTCCCCGTCGCTCTTCTAAGAGGAAAACGTCCCAACCTGAAGACTAACCGGCGACTTGCATCGTGCTGTCTCCGGCGTAACCTCAATTTTGCACAGCGGACTCGGATAATTGGCGAGAAATCCCGTGGGTGTTGAAAAAGTCCCTCGACAGAACGCCTTTTCATCTAGGGGATGCCGTCGCCGGGTTTCTTGTGTCCGTTCGACTAAGTGGTGGCCGGCAGAACCGATGTTGTCGGCTGACTGAGGAAGCGCACCAGTCGCTTGATGTTCTGAGCTACCGCTGCCAGGAAGAACTGCTCCCGCACAAACCGTAATCTCCGCAAGCGCAAGCGACGCAATCCGATCTGATTCTTGAGTTCCGCGAACAAGGCTTCCACCTTTTTTCTTTCCCGCTGCGCCTTCGCAAACTCCGGTGTGTTGACCAACTTCCGTGCGCGTTGCCGGGCTGGTTCATCCATGTGGATGGCAAGAAAGCGGAACACTCCGCTGGTGCATTGGGCTTTTAGCGCACACGCGCCGCACTTTTTGCGAGTCCCGATGTAGGCATAGGTGCGGTTCCGCATGCTGCGACCACCATAGTTCAGTTGCTCTCCCGCCGGACAGCGATAGCTGCTGCTTTCGGGTTCATAGGTGAACTGCTCGGGACCGTAGAACGGGCTGTTCTTTCTGTGGATACTGTCGCGGGTTCGCATATAGGGCGTGATGCTCCGATCCGCCAACCAGTGCAAGAACTCCCCGTTCCCGTAGGTCGTGTCGGCCGCCACCGATTCTGGCTCTCGTCCTTGCCAATGCGCGAAACGCGTGAGCATGTCCTGCGCGGCTACCGTTTCCTGACTCATCCGTGCTGCCGTCGCTTGCACCCCGACGATCACGCAACTGTCATTGTCGATCAGATAGTTGTCGTAGTAACCCATCCGGGCCGGTATCCCGCCCTTGGTGGCGTAGGTCGCATCGGGATCCGTGGTCGATACCTGATCCTGCTGATGCACCGGTTCTTCGGTGGGATTCTGCTGCTCCAGTTCGACCAAGTACTGGCGCACGGTTTGCTTCACTTGTGCCGCTTCCGCTAACTGCTCGCGCGGAATGCGGCTTTCCTTCGCTGCATTCGCCTCCACGAAGCTGCCATCCACGGACAGGTGTTTGCCCTGCACCAATCCTACTTCCACACACTGCCGCACGATCTGCTCAAACAACTCCTCGAACAGCTTCGATTCCTGAAATCGTCCATGCCGGTCTTTCGAGAACGTGGAATGATGCGGAATCTCCTGATCGAAGCCCAGACCGGTGAACCAGCGCCACGCCAGGTGCATGCGCAGTTCCTCCACCAGTTTCCGTTCGCTGGTGATGCCGTACAAATAGCCGATCAACAGGATGCGCAGCAGAAGTTCGGGATCAATCGAAGGACGGCCGGTATCGCTGTAACTGGCCTTCAGCTTCTCCCGCACAAAGGCAAAGCTGATGTGCTTTTCGATCAGCCGCAGCAGATGAGTCTCAGGAACCTGATCTTCCAGGCGGAAGTAATAGAACAGAGCTTCGGAGCGGTCGTGTTGCCCCATCATGATCAGCAGGCCTCCGACGATCAGAATCCAACAGAGCATGGGCGAATGCTTCCTTCTAACATGCTTCTGCCCAATCTCATCCTGCTAATCGACGTGACTTTTTCAACACCCACTCCCCATATCACTCTTTGCGGATCGTGGGAGTCGTCATGCAGGCTAAGATGTAAGGAGGGATGACGGCGCGGGTTTTTATCGTTTCCCCGCTCGGGGCCCGTCAAACCGGTCACGGGGTTATACTTACCGAGGGGAAAATGCTACACCCCCGATTTGGAATGTCGAGTAAGATATGTCACCTGTAGGTGTCGAGTCGAGTCGTATCGGGGCGGTCAACGATGATCGGCCAGATCATCTCGCACTACCGCATCCTCGAGAAACTCGGGGGTGGCGGGATGGCTGTCGTCTATAAGGCCGAGGACACGCGGCTGCATCGCTTCGTAGCGTTGAAGTTCCTTCCGGGGGAAGTTTTGAGTGCGGCCCTTGACAGCACTCGCTGCAAGGAGACTAGACCCTGAGCTCCCTCAAAGTAAGCTTGATTGTGTTCGCGTTAGTGCTCGGAGGCGCCGTATGCGCCATCCTTGTTCGCCCCGCTTTGCCCCAAGATTATCTAAGCGCCGACTCGAAAACGGTGGTGACGCTGAGCATGGGGTTGGTCGCCACCATGGCCGCTCTTGTCCTGGGCCTCCTAATCTCTTCGGCAAAAGGTTTCTATGACGCGCAGAGTGGGGCATTGACGCAAATGTCTGCGAGGGTCATCCTTCTGGACCGCATACTAGCCCACTATGGGCCGGAAGCGAAAGAAGCCGCGATCTGCTGCACAGCAGAGTTGCCGACAGTATCGACAGAATGTGGCCGCAGGAACACACACAATCTTCAAAGCTGGCAGCGCCGTCCACCAGCTCGGAAGCTCTCCTTAACAAAATTCAGGCACTGTCACCGAAAGATGACAGGCAGAGCTGGCTTAAGGCTCAGGCCTTGAGTATGTTGGTTGATCTCATCCAAACCCACTGGTTGATGTACGAACAGGGAGCGGACTCGGTTTCCGGGCCCATGCTAGCGATCTTGGTCTTCTGGCTCGTGACGATCTTTACGAGCTTCGGGCTCTTCGCGCCCCGCAACCCAGCCGTCATCACTGCCTTATTCGTTGGCGGGTTGTCAGTTTCTGGCGCGATCTTCTTGATCTTGGAGATGTATGAGCCTTTCGGGGGACTGATCAAAATCTCAAGTGCCCCGCACCGCTCGGCTCTTGCACACCTTGGCCACTAAGCGTAGCTTTTTCGAAGACCTTGCCACTTCTAATCCTGGCTCTGACTTCGCTGCGCAAATGGCAGTTCTGCCAGTATCCGTGGAAGACCTAATCGTCTCACCATCGAGTGTGACCGATGCGCTTTCCACGAGCGGGCGAACCATCTTGCACTATCGCGTGCTGGAGAAACTCGGTAGCGGTGGAATGGGTGTGGTTTACAAGGCTGAAGATACCTTGCTCGGCCGGTTCGTTGCCCTCGTAGATGGTGCACTCCTCTTCCCGTCCGAGGTAATCGCACAGCCTGAACTGCTCACCCAAGACGGCATCTAGAGCCTCAGCAGCGCTGAGAAGATCGCTTCCTCTATGACAGATTATGCTCCCAACTGTTGCTTTCTGTTGCAAAATCGCCTCTCTCCGAGTAGAGGAGTCCCGATAGGCTGTAGGCTTGCCTTGGCTGTGTCCGCCGTTTCCAGCTTCGTGCCCGTTTAGGTCCACCATGGCACCACCGGGATATCTCCTCCCTCACAGACCCCACCGTGCAGATTTCCCGCAGCGGGTTCCTCAAGCTGGACTCACCGGTTACATCCAGACATGGCAGATCCGAGGCGGCAGCAACGGATGACGTCGCAGGAGCGCGGTATATCTCTCCCACGTCATCCGGTTCCCGCGCGTGCGACGATTCAGCCACTTTCTCCAGATCCTAACGACACCCCGATAGAACTTCAGAAGGCTCTGAGAGTTTGTCGGGCGGCCGTAGTACTGGTAGTGGCCTCGGAGCTTGGCGTTGAGGGTCTTCTGCTGCTCGTCCACCGGTGCATGTCGGTGCTTCTGGCACCATTCGCCGACCGCCGTGAGGCTCCTGCGGAGCCGTTTGCGCATCGTTCGCACATGCACGGTGAACTTTCCTCTCCGGCTGCGTGCGCAAATGTGCGTCAAACCGAGAAAGTCGAAGGTGCCGGGTTTCTTCCTACCCTGCTTCTTCGCACGTTCTTCGGCGTAACGCCCAAATTCCAGCAGCCGCGTCTTCTCCGGGTGAAGCGTCATACCGTACTTTGCGAATCGCTTCGATAAGACGGTCTTCACCTTCTCGGCGTCTTCCCTGTAGTGAAAGCAAAGTATGGCATCATCGGCAAAACGGATCTCATGGGCTTCACCCCGGAGTCGGGGCCTCACCACTTCCTCGAACCATTCGTCGAGCACGTAGTGAAGGTAGATGTTGGCCAGAAGCGGACTAATCGTCTGCCCTTGCCCCGTCCCCTTGTCACTCACGAGAAACTGTCCTTGATCGATGACTCCAACCTGGATCCACTTCCTTATCAAGCGAAGCACGCTGCCATCGCTCACGCGTTTCTCGATCAACTCCATGAGTTGCTCTCGCACGATCGAGTCGAAGTAGGCGGTGATGTCTAACTCCAGGATCCATCCCGTGGAGCGAGTGCAGATGACTCGCTTCACTTCATCCAGTGCCTGGTGCTGCCCCCGTCCGGGCCGGAACCCATAGGAGCAATCGAGAAAATCCTGCTCGTAGATGGCGTTCAGTACTTCCACCATCGCCTTCTGCACGATCTTGTCCTCCAGTGCGGGAATCGAGATCGGTCTCTGCTTCCCGTTCTCCTTCGGTATGTAGACCCTGCGGAGCGGTTGGGCGTGGTACTTGCCGTCTTTGAGCCTCTGATAAAGCTCTTGGATCTTTCTCTCGGCGTCCTCTTGGTACTCCTGATACGTGACGCCATCCACCCCTGCGCTGGCTTCCTTTCGTAGACCTCGGAATGCCGCGTACAACGCCTCGGGCGTGATCAAGTGAGCGATCGAGAAGAACTGTCGCTTCGGTTCCTCCTTGGCTAGGTCTACGACCGTATGGAGATGTATATCTATAGATACTCGTGGAAGGAGCAAAAGAGCGGCATAGTGCAGGCATGCGAGCCTATCATCGGGTGCATGTCCAGCTGACCAAGAAGGATCGTAAACAGATCGCCGCCATGTTGAACAAGGGGTGGGAATCGGCGCGGGTGCTGCGGCGGGCTGTGATCCTGCGGGAACTCGGCCAGGGGCAGACGGCCGGGCAGGTAGCCCGCAATGTGGGTGTAGCCTCCAAGACGGTGCGGGCCATTGCCCGGCGCTACGAGGAGGAAGGGCTGGAGTCGGCATGGTACGAGAAGCCGCGTCCGGGCCAGCGGCGGGTGCTGGACGCGGGCCAGAGTCAGCGCATCATCGCCCTGGTGTGCGGCCCGCCGCCGGAAGGCAGGGCGCGGTGGAGTGTGCGGCTCCTCGCCCAGGAAGCGGTGAAGCGGAAGTTGGCACGGCGGGTGGGCCGGGAAACGATCCGCATCTTGCTCCAGAGTCATGACCTGAAGCCGTGGCGGGAAAAAAATGTGGTGTGTGGCGGAACTGGACCGGGACTATCTCGGACGCATGGAAGACGTGCTGGCCTTGTATGAGAAGCCGCTCTCAGAGGCGGAACCGGTGGTTTGTATCGATGAGAAGCCGGTGGTCCTGCATGCCGATCTCCGCCCCTCCCGGCCGCTGCATCCGGGACAAGTTCTGCGGCGCGACTGCGAGTACGAACGCCGCGGCACGGCCAACGCATTTTGCGGAGTGGAGCCCAAGGCGGGACGGCATTATCTTCGCGTGACTCCGGACCGTTCCTCGCCCGAGTTTGCCGATTATCTGCTGGAGATCGCGGAACATTATCCGGCCGCCGACGCCATTCATCTGGTCATGGACAATCTGAGTTCGCACACCCGCAAGGCAGTGGTGGAGCGGTACGGCGAGAAGGCGGGAGGCTGGCTGTGGGACCGGTTCAGGGTACACTACACACCGAAGCACGGAAGCTGGCTGAACCAGGCGGAAATCGAAATCAGCCTGTTCTCCCGACAGTGCCTGGGACGGCGAAGAATCCCATCGCTGGGCGATCTGAGGCGGGAAGCCAGGGCCTGGGGTCGGAGAATGAATCGTAATCGGGTCACCATCGACTGGCGCTTCACCCGCAAAAAGGCACGCTTGAAGTTCGGTTACAGAAGAAACAGATTATGCGGTCAGAGACCTAGTTCAGTCAGTCTGTCGAGTTTTGTGGACATAGCAGTTCGAGTTCTGAGTCTCGCCTATGTTTCCGTCGGCAAATACGTCCGCTTGTTCACCCCTTCCCTCCAGTGGGTGCCGTGGCCGCTCCTTGCGGAAGCCCTGCGGTTCCCCACCTTCACAGGTACTATAGGGCCGTAAGACTGCTCGTCCATCAGTCCCGGCCGCCTCCGGTTTCCCTTGACGATCGGTACCTCCCATGATGAGGAGGCGATGGGGGAGCTCTCCTGGGTTCCTGGGAAATCCCTTTGGAAGCATGCCCCGAGCTAGGGACTCCGGCGACCCCGGCACGACCTCGCATTATCGGTCGTCCGAGTGCTGCCTTCCGCCTTGTTAACGGCGTCAGCATCGCAACCAGCCGAGTTTTCGGAGCTGAATCTTCACGGCCTGCTTCCTTACTGTGTACGCTTCGCACCCACCAGTCGCCCGGTGAATGGCAACACTCGCTTCCGGCCTGTCTGCTCGACTGTGACCGGGCGGGACTTACACCCGCTGGATTCCATCAAGAAGTTTCACCGTCTCATTCTCGGTTCCTCCTCTTCCAAGCTTTTCCCAGCGCGATGACAATGTCGGCGGTGTCAAGCAACTTTTGAGCATACCTCTCCGTGCACTCAGAGAAGAGCGCCATTTCGCTCTTGTTGAAATGGCCGTACCAACCACAGGCTCGCTCGTAATCGTTTTTCAGGTTCAGACTCTCGGTCCGACCCATGCATCTCTTCGGTCACTTACTGCGATCATGATTACTACTTCGAACTCCTCACTGAAGAGGAGCGGGACGCCCAATCAATTACTCGGTGTTCGACTGCACACCATGGCGATTTCCGGGCTGTCCCGCGTGCGAACCGAACTTTTTCAACTGCTCGTAATTCCATTCCTTGCGCATCATCCAGAACAACTGCACGGCCAGGCGGCGGGCCATGGCGACTTTCGCAATCTTCCGTCCGCGCCGCAGCACCAGATGAAAGTACTTGCTGCGCCACTCCGGCAGGCTGCGTACCGTCACCTGCGCCGCCTCCACCAGCAGAAAACGCACGATCGAACTGCCTTGCTTGGTGATGTGTCCCAGGCGCCGGCGATTGCCGCTGGAGTCTTCCAGCGGCACTAGTCCCAGATAACTCGCCACCTGTTTGCCGCAGTGAAAGCGTTCCGCGTCGCCGAGGATCAGCACAAACGCCAGCGCCGTTAGCACGCCCACTCCAGGGTGTGTTCTCAGCCGCTGCGCCGCAGGGTAGTTCTCCACTTCGCGTTCGATGGCCTGCGTCAGCTCCGCAATCGCCGGATTCAGGCGATCCAGCAACTCCAGCAGATCACACCGTCGCCGGCTCGCCCAGGGAGCCAGCGCGAACGATTCCAGTTGCTGTCGTCCACGCTCGCGCCACAACTTTTTCTTGCAGTGCAAACCTTCGTTCAACGCCACCGCTTGCAGTTGATTCATGACGCGCGTGCGCGCCTGCACCATGCGATGCCGATGCCACAACAATTGCCGCAGATCCCGGTTCTCCCAGCTCGGCACCCAGATCTTCGGAAAGTCATCCTTGAGCATCAGCTTCAGAATATGCTGCGCATCCTGGCGATCCGTCTTCTGCTTCCGCCCCCGCCGGGCACGGATCTCGGCCGCGTCGCCGATCCACAAATCAAACTGCAACTCGGCTACGAGACGCTCGAACCAGCGCGCGTGCCCACTGGCCTCCATGCCGATGCGCACTGTTTCGCCCGCACTCGCGAGAGCACGGTAGTACTTCTCCGCCTCGTCGGGATGTGCCAGCCGTTTCTCCTCGACCTCTCCGGTCGTGGTGTTGAGCAAAGCGATTTGTTGGAACTCGGGATGGAAATCTACTCCTATAATGATCATCGTTCGGCTCCTTTCTCCCGAGCCTGTTGGTTGGTTTTGCCACCACCAACTTTAACCCGGGTGCGGGAGCCGACATTGTCATGGAATCAATAGCACTCAAAACCCCTCCATGAGTGCTATCCCCTGGGTTCACGGCACAAGGTTTCATCGCAATTCCTGTCACTATTGACAGTTGCCGCTCCCCGACGGTGGTTTTAAGCTCGCGCAACCCTCGCGCGCCAAATTTCGTTTGCGCCGTTGGACCGCCGAACAGGAATGGTTTGCTACAAGTGCATTGAACAAGGACGTTCCAAGATCATATGAGATTTTTTCTCAACGAACCGTGGCTCGTGTTTATCGGCGTTAGCATCGCCCTGTTCGCATCATCGGTGCTCGGGCACCGGTTAGCCCTGTCCACGGGCATCAATGAAGACAGCCACCTTCATGAACACATTACCGGTTTGCGCGAAGGCCTGTTCGTACTGTTAGGCCTTCTGCTGGGATTCACGATTGCCATTGTATTGCCCAGGTTCGACGAAAGACGACACCTCGTCGTCGAGGAGGCAGACGCAATCGGAACGACCGTTTTGAGGGCGGAAATCCTGCCTGAACCGCAGCGTGGCAGGACTCTAGAAATGCTGCGCCAATATGCGGTCGTGCGGCACGATTTTGCAAATGCAACACTTCTTGATGTCTCTGATCTGAATCGTGAAATGAGTCGCACCAAGGACCTTCAGGAACAACTCTGGCAGCAGCTCATTGCAGTCACGCAAGTGAACCAAACGGCGGTTGTTGCGACATATTTGGGGGCTCTTAACGATACGATTGATGTTTCAGAGAAACGACTGGCTGCGTTTGAAAGCCGTGTTCCAGAGTCCGTTTGGCTGATCATCTTCGTTGTCGCAATCTTCCAGGCTTTTGTGACCGGATTCAGCCTGAAGCGAAGGTTCTGGTTCTCTCTTGTGATGACGCCGCTGGTGATTGGTGTAGTGATGGCTTTGCTCGCTGACCTCGACAGCCCTCGAACGGGCCTCATCCGGATCGAGCAGCGGAGTATGGACCGACTCATCCGCGACTTAACCGGCTCGAAGCAATGACAGAGCGCGGGTCGCCCGGCTGTCACATTAGACTGGATCGCGACGCGCGAAAAGGTGCGCAGGAACCGACATCGACGAGCGTCACGAATGACCCGCACACGGCCGGGGTTGCGAGGCCTAGTTGACGTAAAATCCCCGATAGCGCTCAAAATCCCCGAAAGAGAGTGTGGGCAAAGGGCGCAGCGTGCATAATCGACTTCCACCGCCAGGCCCGGTTGGAGAAATCTCCCCGTTGCGCCTTCCGACTTTCCAGGGTTTTCCACAGAAAAAATCTTCAGCTTTGTGACGAACAACCTTTGACCGACAAAATAGAAAGCGGACAATCAAACTATGCGCCGCCCACAGCAAAACCGATTCGAAACCGAGGCAAAGCAGCAATTTCGTGCCCCTAACTCCTTATTCCGCAGGATTTTAGCCATAAGCCCTTTTGATCCAAGATTTTACGAAGAAAGAACCAGATACCCCCTGGCTAACTACAACAGAATCAGGGTTTTGGCCGAAGACGCGAAAAAAATGCGATCTGGCTCAAGGCCTTCTGCCTTGCCCGTCGCCCATCCTCAGAACCTGAACCCGGACTGTTAAACTTTCATCTACTAAACCTGCATGCTGCCTAAGAGTTTGCGCCCACTGCTGCCATACCTGAAACGCTATCGCTGGGGCTACGTAGCGGGCACGCTCTGTGTCTTCCTGACCAATGGAATTTGGATCCTCTTTCCCCTTGTCCTCGGCAAAGCGGCCGACGATCTCAACAGCGGCGTCACTCGTCACAAGCTTCTGCTCTACGCCGGAATCCTGCTGGCCATCGCGACCACCAAGGGAATCTTTCAGTTCCTCACGCGCTGGATCGTGATCGGCGTCTCCCGCGACATTGAGTTCGACCTGCGCAACGATCTTTTCCGGCGCCTCGAAAGCCTGTCATATTCCTACTACCAGCGCCATCGCACCGGCGACATTATGGCGCGCGCCACCAACGACCTGAACGCGGTCCGCATGCTGCTCGGCCCCGCGATCATGTATTCGGCCAACACCATGGTCTACACCGCGGGCGCGCTCGCCTTCATGATCTCGATCAGTCCATGGCTCACGCTCTACACGTTCCTGCCGCTGCCTGCCGTCAGCATCGTGATCCAGACTTTCGGTCGCCGCATCCACGAACGCTTCGAAAGAATTCAGGCCATGTTCTCCGACATCTCGGCGCGCGCGCAGGAGAACTTTTCAGGAGCGCGCCTGATCCGCGCCTACGTCCAGGAGGAAGCCGAAGTTCGCGCCTTTGAAACCGAGAACCAGGAATACATCCGCCGCAGCTTGAAGCTCGTTCGCCTCATGGGCATGCTCTGGCCCACGCTCGAACTCATGCTGGGTTGCGCCGTCGTGCTGGTGCTGTGGCTCGGAGGACGCGAAGTCATCCACGGACTGTCGCATGTCACGCTAACCACGAACCTGGGAAACTCACATCCCGCCGTCACCACCACGCTGTCTCTCTCCGGATCGATGACTGTCGGGCAATTCGTTTCGTTCAGCACTTACATGATGCAACTCACCTGGCCGATCATCGCCTTGGGATGGGTCATCAACATTTTCCAGCGAGGCACCGCGTCCCTGGTTCGCATCAACGAAATCATGCACGAAGAGCCCGCAATCAAAGATGCTCCCGGAGCCCAAGATCGCGAGATCGAGGGCGACATCGAATTCCGCGGACTCAACTTCAGTTACGACGGCAAGCCGGTTCTGCACGACCTGAACCTCGAGGTTCCTGCCGGCAGCAGCCTCGCGATTGTTGGTCCAACAGGCTCAGGGAAGACGACGCTCGTAAGTCTGATCCCGCGCATCTACGATGCCGAGCCAGGGACCGTTCTGATCGATGGCCGTCCGATTCGCGACTATTCCATCGCGTCGCTGCGCAAGAGTATCGGCTTCGTGCCGCAAGAGACGTTCCTATTCAGTGACCGCATTCGCGAGAACATCGCGCTGGGAGTCGAATCCGCAACCGATCAGGAGATCCACAATGCCGCTGACGCAGCCAACATTGCGACCGACATTGAAGGCTTCCCCGAAGGCTACGACACGATGGTCGGCGAACGCGGCATCACGCTCTCCGGCGGACAGAAGCAACGCACCGCCATTGCCCGCGCTCTCATTCGCAATCCCAAAATCCTGATCCTCGACGACGCCCTCTCCAGCGTCGACACCCACGCCGAAGACAAGATCCTCAACCACCTGCGTGATGTGATGCGAGGCCGCACCACCATCTTCATTTCTCACCGCGTCTCCACGGTTCGCAACGCTGACCGCATCGCCGTTCTCCACAGCGGACGCATCGTCGAACTCGGCACTCACGACGAACTTCTGGCCTTGAACGGCTACTACAGCGACCTGTATAACAAGCAACTGCTGGAAGAAGAGCTGGCCGAAGTCTGACGCCGCGGGAGCCAATGTGGGGACAGCCGCCTTCGGCTGTCCGTCGAGCGCAGCTCGACGGTATGTTTCGGTGCACCGCCAAACTGAGACTTCAGCCGTTACCTTCTCCAGACAATGCGGAGAACAAGGTCGTCTACACTGATCTTCATGCAGCGGGTGAACACACAGGAGATTCTCGATTCGGACGCTTGTCCGCCGGTCGAAGTCGAAGCCTCACTGCGCGATCTGTGCCGCATTAACCGCTGGTTCGGCGGAGTCGCCACCACGCGCAGCCTGATCGAGCGCGTCTCGTCCGCCACCGGACATCGGCGCTTCACCGTGCTCGAAGTAGCCGCGGGATTCGGCGAGGTCTCAAAGATCGCCGGCCGGCAACTTGCGCATAAAGGGATCACGCTAGACGTCACGGACCTCGACCGCGTTCAGACTCACCTGCTGCGTGGGAACCGGGCTGTCGTCGCCGATGCGCTCGCGCTTCCCTTCCAGGACTCGAGCTTCGACCTGGTCAGCTGCAGCCTGTTCGCGCATCACCTCGAACCCGATGAACTGGCGCGCTTCACCCGCGAGGCATTGCGCGTGAGCCGCTGCGCTGTCCTGATCAACGATCTCGTCCGCCATCCGCTGCATGTGGCGCTGGTGTACGCCGGCTTCCCCTTGATGCGCAGCTACGTGTCGCGTCTCGACGGAGTCGCGTCGGTGCGCCGCGCCTACACTCCCGACGAGATGCGCCGGATTCTCAACTCGGGTACGCAGCACGACGGGCGCGTTGAGATCTCACGCCACTTTCTGTTTCGCATGGGAGTGATTGCGTGGAAGGCAAGTCAGTGCAAGGACATTCGAACCGCGTAGACGTTCTCCTCGTCGAGCTTCGCTCGACGGACCGCCGAGGGCCGCTGTCCCCACATCGAACCAGTCTCTCCTTGAAAATGTCAGCGAACGACGAGTACTTCTCTGACGTTATCTCTGGCGAGGAAGAACTTGATGGAGGCGAAGTCGCGGAAGAGGGTTTCGATGTGGCGATTATTGAAGACGCGCTGCAAGCGGAAGCCTTCATTGATCGCGGTATGGACCGCACCGGTCGGTCCGCGGCGCGCCTCGCGCTTCAGCACGATGCGCTGCATTTCGAGCACGTCTTTTCCCATGATGTGGAAGCGGTAGCAGGGCGAATCGGGCCCGGCGTCCTTGGTGTGGAAGAAGGCCAGCAGCATTCCTCCCGGCTTCAACACGGACCACAACCGTCCCATCACCGGACGCACCAGGCTTTCGTCCAGGTAGTCGGGCAGGTTCCAGCACAGCACGACATCGAAATGCGCCGCGGGATAAACGAGGTTGTCGGCTAGAAAGCGCCGGCTGTCGAGGATCACGTTGCCTTGTTCGTCTTTGGTGACCAGACCGGGATCAGTCGAGGCGACGAGAAGATCTTCGCTGTAGATCTTGTGGCTGCGTTCGGTGAAGAACCGGATGTTCGTCGCCGAGGTCGAGCCGAGATCGAGAACACATAGCGGATCATCGGATTCCCAGGCGCGGGCGAGTTCGCCGAGGCCGCTGGAACGGCGCGTGAGTTTCTGAGCGGCCTGTGGAGTCGCCGCCTCTGTCCCACCCGATGAGCCGCGAAAGAGCTTCATGAAATTCTGGGTCGTAGCCATCAGACCTGCAGTCGTCGTCCAAGAGGACTGATCCCCTCAGACTTGAATCGACATCTAAAAGCAACACTTTAACTCAAGGCATGGGGCCCGTGGGAGTTACTTTCCTGCCGCCTTGTCTGCCTTGCCCTGAATATCGACCTTGCCTTTCAGGTAGGCACCTTCCTCGATCGAAATCCGCTGGGTCGAAATGTCCCCGGTAACCACTGCGGACTTGCGCAATTCGACGCGGTCGCTGGCCTGCACGTTGCCCTCGAGCTTGCCCTGCACTACTACTCCCTTGGCATCAACGGTGGCCTTCACCGAGCCGTTGGGACCGACCGTCAAGCTATTGTTCTTGAGGGCGATGCTGCCCTCGACCTGACCATCTACATAAAGATCTTCGCTGCCCGACAATTCGCCCTTGATGACTACGGATTTGCCAATCTGCGCCAAATCTGCCGACAACGGAGCACTCATGGATGTTCTCCTTAGGGAAGCGGGATGCTGCAATACCAAGTTTACTGGGAAGGCAGGTTCCGAAACGGCCGCGTCGCTGTCTCGACTATACCCAACTACAAGAGCATGCGGCAAGCGAAGCACGGAAAAGATGGACTGACTGCGCGCCGATCCTCCGGCCCTGTTGCTACACTGAATTCCAGATGGGTCGCACGGGCCAAATGCGAGTGACTGCAGTTCGATTGCGCAAATTGTGGGTGATGGCTGCGATCGCGGTTGCTCCGATGCTGTGGGGCCAGTCTCCGAAGCCTCCTGAGATGTCGGCCGCAGAACTGGTGCGGTCCACCATTGCCAACGAAGTTGCGGCCGCGAACGACACCAAGACGAAACACATGTTTCGCTCTCGCCGAGAGACTCCGCGGGGATCGCAAACCAGACTCTATGTGGAAACCAACCAGGCTCTCGCAGCGATGATGATCGCCAGGAATGACCAGGCGTTAACTCCCGAAGAGGAACAGAAAGAGATCGGTCACCTGACGTGGTTGACCGACAATCCCGATCAACTTCGAAAGAAAGGTGCACGCGAAAAGGAAGACGAAGAGCGAAGCTTGCGCATCGTAAAAGCTTTGCCCGACGCGTTTCTCTACGAGTACGCAGGTAAACAAAACAGCGAGCCAGGCATAGGCAAACCCGGAGATGAGTTAGTGCGGCTCACCTTTAAGCCGAATCCAGGTTACGTCCCACCGTCGCGTGTGGAGGAAGTATTGGCGGGCATGCAAGGTGACTTGCTCATCGATGTTGACGTGCACCGCCTGGCACGCATCGATGGAACTCTTTTTCGGGAAGTGACGTTTGGTTGGGGGATCATTGGCCACCTCAACAAGGGTGGGCATTTCCTTGTGAGGCAAGCGGACTTAGGCCTGGGCGACGGCGCGTGGGGCATCACCGAGATAAGCTTGGATATCACAGGGAAGATTCTGCTGTTCAAGAGCCTGAGCATGGTGTCGGACGAAAAGCTGAGCGACTTCCGCGACGTTTCCAACGATCTGACATTTTCCCAGGCAGTGAATCTGCTGAAGACGGAGCAGGAAAAGCTTGCCCACAGCGGCCACACATCCGAGCCGGCTGACCCGAAGAAGACTCCACAATAATTCTCTTTTCGCTAACCTGGAACCGCCCGCTCTTTCTGCAGCAAACACAGTAGAGAATAGCCTTAAGTCGCGGCTTTCTTCGCTTTCCTGCAACCTTCCTGCGTCGATTTCGAACTAACCATACGATGAAGCGCTTCGAGCCCACCTGCGGAATAGTGAGTTTGCCGGGAGCTTGTGCAATCGTGATCTGGATTGCCTCATGCGTGAGCGTTTCAGCGCAAACCTCGAGCGTCCCCACTCCTAAAACCGCCGAACTCGTGCGGGCTGCCATCGCGAATGAAGTTTCGGCAGCCAACGATACGGCCATCAAGTTCATGTTCCGGTCTCGCAAGCAGACTCCAAAAGGGTTGGAAAACAGGATCTATGTCGAAGCGAACGAGACCCTCGCAACCAGGATCGTCGGCCAGAACGATCACCCTTTGGGCCCACAGGAAGAACGCGCCGAGGCCGACCAGTTGGCAGCGTTGGCAAACGATCCTGACCAGCTCCGCAAGAAACAGGCCCGTGACCGGCAAGAGGTGGAACACACACTATGCATTTTGAAGGCTCTTCCCGATGCCTTCCACTTCGAGTACGCAGGCACGGAGGATAGCGTAAGTGGGCTGGGCAAGGCGGGAGACAAGCTGGTCCGATTGAAGTTCACGCCGAATCCCTCATATTCACCTCCGACTCGGGTCGAGCAGGTGCTCCAGGGCATGGAGGGATATTTACTGATTGACCCGAGGACAGAGCGATTGGCGAGAGTTGATGGAACCCTTTTCAAAGATGTGACGTTCGGGTGGGGAATTTTCGGACGTCTCGACAAGGGAGGGCATTTCCGGGTTCAGAAAGCCGATGTCGGAGACGGTTTCTGGGAGATTACCGAAATGAGTCTAAATTTCAACGGGAAGATCCTATTGATCAAAAGCCTCAGCATCGTATCCGACGAAGTGTTCAGCGATTTCCATCGACTGCCGGACAATGTTCCGTTCGCCGAAGGGGTGGAACTGTTGAAGAGCGAGCAAGTAAGCCTTGCACGCAACCATCACCCGATCGAGAGTTCCCTGGTCGGGAAAGATCTGGGAAACTAATCGAGGCGCCAGCCACCGCTGATGGCTGGCCGTTCAGGCTCGTAAGGTTTCTTTCCGCACGGTCAACTTCTCGATCAGATCTTCTTTCACCCGGTAGCCGGTACCCGCGTTGTCGCTGATGCCGATCATTCCCTGCGGCGAGACTTCCACTTCAGGCTCGATAATGTCTTCCTTCCAATATCGCTTGGAAGCGGAAACATCGCCCGGCAGGCTGAAATTTTCCAGCGTCGAAAGTGCGATGTTCTGGGCGCGTCCAATGCCGGTTTCGAGCATCCCGCCGCACCAGACAGGAATGTTGTGGGCCTGGCAGAGATCGTGAATCTTCAGAGCCTCGGAGAATCCGCCGACGCGGCCGACCTTGACGTTGATGATGCGGCAGGCGTTGGTTTCCGCGGCGAAGGCCGCGCTGCGGACGCTGACAATGGATTCGTCGAGGCAGATCGATGTGCGCAGTTCTTTCTGCAAGCGCGCGTGGTAGTAGATGTCGTCATTCCATAGAGGCTGCTCGATCATCAGCAGATTGAACTGGTCGAACTTGCGCAAGTGCTCGACCTGGTCGAGCGTGTAGGCCGAATTGGCGTCGCAGCTGAGTGTGATATCGGCCCAGCGGGAGCGGATGCGTTCGAGCACGTTGACGTCCCAGCCGGGTTTAACTTTGACTTTGATGCGGCGGTAGCCGGCGGCCAGTTCGATCTGAATTTTCTCCAGCAACTGCTCGATGGAATCCTGAATACCAATGGAGACGCCGCAAGGAATTTCGCGGCGCGTGCCACCCAGAAGTTTCCATAAAGGCAGTTGCTTTTGCGCGGCCTCCGCGTCCCAGATCGCATTTTCCAGCGCTGCCTTAGCCATGCGGTGGGCGCGGACCTTGGCGAAGAGTGCTGGGCATTCCCGTCCGGACTCGACGCGCTTTCCCAGTAACGCAGGGATCAGGTACTCCTTCAACGTGGGCCAGGCGCTCTCGATCCACTCGCTGCTGTAAAAGGGATCCTCGCCGACGACGCTCTCGCCCCATCCGTCAGCACCCTCGCTGTGAACGGTGACCAGCAGAATGCGGCGGCTGTAAGTGCGCCCGAAGCTCGTCTCGAAAAAATGGACGAGCGGCATGTGAATTTGGCGGAGTGTGATGGCTTCAATTTTCATGGTTCAAGGTTTCAATATTCAAGGTTTCAAGGTTTCAGAGTTTCAAGGTTTCAGAGGTCACGTTTCAGACGCTCTTACCTTGAAAACCTGAAACCTTGAAACTTTACTCTTCTGATGCGTACGACCACTTTTCGTCCCAGTGTCCCAGCAGGAACTTGCCATTGCTTTGGGCGTCGCGCTCGTATCCCAGGACGGCGAGTCCGTGCGAGAACGCCCTCAGGAATTGTTCGCGGTTGCGCTCCTGCACGTGCTGCGCTTTGCTACGAGTCTCGGGCGCGCCTTTCCAGTCGTAGATCTGCGCTGGTACTTCGATGCTGGATTCACTCACAATCGGCGGATTTTTTCCCGTGGCCAACAGGGTTTCCACCCGCTTTGACTTCAGCCACCACTCGGCAATCAGCCGGTCGCTGGGCAGGCCTCCCTGCAGGGGCGACGAGGTAATCCCGTACTGATTGATGTTATAGCGTCTCGCGATGGCGCCCAGCTTTTCGAGGTTCAGATAGGCGTTCTTAATTTCCAGCGGATCGAAGGTCCACTCGATCAGTTCGATGCCGCGGGCGAGAGCGTCTTCGCGTTGCATGAGTTTGAGGCGACGGCCCAGGCCGCCGTTGCGATGGTCTTTACGAACCGCCAGCATGTGCGAATGGAGGTAGACATGGCCGGTGCGAGTGCCGGGAACCGAGAGCGCGAAGCCGACCATGATGTCACCGTCGAAGGCGCCCATGACCTGGCCGCCGACCTTGTCGGCCACCACGAACATGCGCAGGGGGACCAGCTCGGCGTCGGTAAAGTTCCAGACTTCCTTCTGCAGAGCGACGCAGGCGTGGAAGTCCTCGATGCTGTGGCAGCGGCGCAGGATGACGGAGTCGGAGCTCACGCAGAGCGCTCCTGGGCTGATTTGTCCCTTTCGTGAGCCTTGGCTTTCTGCCAGAGCGACTCCAGTTCTTCCATGGGAGCCTGATCGGCGGAGCGTCCCGACTCCTGGAGTCGGGCTTCTACCCACTGAAAGCGTCGCTTGAACTTTCGGTTGGATTTGCGCAGAGCGGATTCTGGATCAACCGATAGATAGCGAGCAATGTTGACCAGCACGAAGAAGAGGTCGCCGACTTCATCTTCAAGTCGCGCTTGAAGATCTTCCGGTACGGGAGTGCGTCCCGATCCAGCCATGCCGCGACCCTGAGGCCGCGGACCGGGCGCGGGAAATTCTTTGAGTTCCACGCGCAGTTCGTTGGTCTCTTCGGTCAGTTTGTCAAACAAGCCTTCGACGTTGGGCCAGTCGAATCCGGCTTGCGCGGCGCGAGAACTGAGCTTGTGTGCCTCCAGCATCGAAGGCATGGCGGAGGAGACGCCGGCAAGGATGGACTGCATCTTGTCGACGGAGCTATCTTCTTCAGCGCCAACCGCTTGCCGCTTTTTCCTCTCTTCCACTTTGAGCGCTTCCCAATTGCGTTTGACGTCGGCAGAAGTGTCGGCCTTGGCGTCGCCGAACACGTGCGGATGGCGGTTGATGAGCTTGGCGGAGAGGCGATCGAGGACGTCGTCGATGGAGAACGACGACTGCTCCTTGGCCATCTCGGCGTAGAAGAGCACCTGCAGCAGCAAGTCGCCAAGTTCGCCGGCGAGTTCGGGCCAGTCGCGGTTGTCGATGGCTTCGAGAACTTCGTAGGTCTCTTCGAGGGTGTAGGGCTTGATGGAATCGAAAGTCTGCTCGCGGTCCCAAGGACAGCCGCCGGGGGCGCGGAGGCGCTCCATGATGGCGACGGCACGCTCGAACCGTTCTCCTGTAGAGGACATGCGGGAACCAATGTAAATGAGCGCCGAGGTGGGAGGCAATGCGCGGAAGCACGTTGAGAGAACGGAGGCGGGACGTCGTGGCTTTCGAGCGCGTGGGCGGGACCCGCCTTCGGCAAGCTAAGGGAAAGGCCCCGGCAGCCGCGGGGCACGGCGCCAATGCCAACCGCGGATTAGCAGATGGCATCCTAGCTTGACCATATCAATTCCCCGCTCATTTTGAAAAGGCGTATTTCATCCAAAGCAAAAACTATGTAAAGGAGAACGAAAATGACGACTCATGCTCTTCAGGGAAAGAAAGTGGCGATTCTTGCGACCGACGGATTTGAGCAATCTGAATTGCTGGAACCGAGAAAGGCGCTCGATGAAGCAGGCGCGACCACTCAGGTGGTCTCTCCGGCAGGCGCAAAAGTGAAGGGGTGGAACCATAAGGAATGGGGCAACGAAGTTCCCGTGGATATTTCCCTTGAGTCTGCGAAAGCGGAAGAATTCGATGCACTGGTGCTGCCGGGCGGGGTCATGAATCCTGACCAGTTGCGCATGAATCCGAAGGCGGTCGAGTTTGTGAAACACTTCACGGATGCAGGCAAGCCGGTGGCGGCGATTTGTCACGGCCCATGGACTCTTATCGAAGCGGGCGCAGCTCGCGGTCGTACGATGACATCGTGGCCTTCGCTCAAGACTGATCTGAAGAACGCCGGGGCAACCTGGGTCGACAGAGAAGTTGTGAACGACAAGGGCCTGGTCACTAGTCGGAAGCCCGACGATCTTCCTGAATTCAACCGTGAGATGATTCGTCTGTTCGCCGAGGCCAGTGAGTCGGAAGCGCTACGAAAGACGGCATAATCGAATGATCGTCCTCATTTCACTCCGACCTGGGCGAGCACGACTCCAGGTTGGGGTGAATTCAGACCATGCCGGTTACCTTCGGAACTTCCCGTTTCGATGAAGGCTGGGAAGTGGCCCAGTACCACGTGGACTAACGTTACCTTCATGTTTATCGCGGATGGGAGCACAATAAGCGGAGGTGGAGGTGTCCGCTCTCGGGATGCGGCCCTCCGAGACCTCTTCCGGCGCCATTGCATCTGATTTGAATACATGAGCTTAGCGACTAAACCTCGACCGTCATTGGAATCACAGCACTTTCAGGTCGTGATCCTGGGCGGGGGCATTAACGGCGTGGCGCTGGCGCGTGAATGTGCCCGCGCGGGCAAGCGCACGCTGCTGGTCGAGCAGAACGATTTTGCCTCGGGAACAACCAGCCGCTCGACCCGCATCATTCATGGCGGCCTGCGCTACCTGGAACATGGGGAGATCGACCTGGTGCGGGAATCGGTGCGCGAGCGCGAACGTCTGCTGCGGGAACGGTCCCACCTGGTGCATCCGGTTCACTTTTTGTTTCTGCTGAACGAGCAAAGCCAACGGAGCGCCATGAAAGTGCGCGCCGGCCTGTGGCTCTACCAGCGGTTCGCAGCGCGAAGGTCTGCCGACCTGAGCGAGATGGAACTGAAGCGGGTAGAGCGGGCGCTGGATGCGGGCCACAAGTGGACGATTTTCAATTACGAAGACGCGCAGTGTGAGTTTCCCGAGCGTCTGGTCGCCGAGTGGGTGATGGAAGCGGCGGAGGCCGGGGCTGTCGTCCGCAATCATTGTGAAGTGCTGGCGGTGAACGTGACGCAGGGCCGGGCCCGGGGAGTGCTGTTGCGCGACCGCATCACGGGCAAAGATGAGCGAGTCGAGGCAGGATGGATCGTGAATTGTACGGGACCGTGGGCCGACCGCATTTGCCAGCGGTCATCGATCCGCACGGGCAAGCCCATGCTGGGCGGGGTGCGGGGATCGCACATCGTTCTGCCGAGATTCTCGGGTGCTCCGAGCGTGGGGCTCTATACCGAGGCTGCGGATGGTCGGCCCATCTTCGTTTTGCCTTGGAACGATCAGATGCTCGTGGGCACTACGGAAGTGGAGGACACGGGCGATCCGGGAAAGACTGCGCCTTCGAATGAGGAAATTGAATATCTGCTGCGCACGGTGAGCAAGTTGTTCCCCAAAGCGAAGATTTCCGCGCAGGACGTCAAGTACGCCTTTGCGGGAATTCGTCCGTTGCCGAACTCGCCCGGGAATGCAGCGTCGGCGATGACCCGACGGCATTTTCTGCACGACCATACGGCGGACGGCGCGGCGCGGCTGATTTCGGTGATTGGCGGAAAGCTTACGACCGCCGCTGCGCTGGCGCGGGAGTGTGCGCGCAAGATTGGGATTCCGGTTCCGGAGCCCACCACGATGGCGATGGGGCCGGGAAGTTCGCTCGATCCCATGCTCGATCAGGAAATTATCGAGATCGCGCGCGCCGGGTCGGTGAGCGAAGAAACCGCACGCGGATTGATGGAGTGGCACGGGCCGCGTGCCATGGACATTGCTCGCATGGCGCTGGTGAGTGCCGAACTGCGGGCGCCGGTCTGTCCTCATTCGTCGCACATTGTCGCTGAGGTGGTGGAGGCTTATCGAAAAGAGTTTGCCGTTTCGCTGGGCGACGTACTGCTCCGGCGGGTGCCGGTGGCGCTGGGAGCCTGCTGGTCGGAATCCTGCAGTCGTGAGGCGGCATTGCGTATCGGCGCCGTGATGGGCTGGAGCGAACAGGATCTGGGTGCGAATCTGGAATCGTTTGAAACGGAGCGTACCGCGTTCCTGAAGAAACCGTCGCGCGGCGGCGCCGCCCTGGAGCTAGCGGCGGACTAAAAGATCGCTTCCAAAGGCGCAACTCTTCACTCAATCACTTCCTTGCAAAACCTTGCACACTTGACCGCCCCGAGCGGTGGGCGGATACTCTCGGAGTCGCGCGCGTGCCTTCCCCCGGGCACAGCTCAATCTCCTCGCCTTGAGGTCATCATGATAGCCCAGTTGCCGCAGGTGCCAAGGTATGTGCCCACGTTCGCGGAATGCGTTCAGAAAATTGCGAAGCGGTGGTATAGCGATGCGATCCCTTTATCAGTTCTGTTTGCGGTGATGCTAGCTCTTCCTGCACAAGCGCAGAGCTTTCAGATGCTCTACGAGTTTCCTCTCCGAAAGACCGGCAATACTCCGTCGGGCTTGATGGGAGTGAACGGGAATTTCTATGGCACAACCGCGCTGGGCGGGATGTCGAATGAAGGAACCGTCTTTGAATTAACCAGCCAAGGCAAGCTGATTAGTCTGTACAGCTTCAACCGGGCCGATGGCAGAAATCCAACCATCGGTCCGTTAATCCGAGATCGGGCCGGCAACCTTTACGGCACCACGCAGAACGGCGGCGATCTGCATTGTGTTGCTTTCACCACTAACGCTGGCTGTGGGACGGTCTTCAAGCTGAGTGCCGGAGGAAAAGAGACGATCTTGCATAGCTTTTCCGGCGGGCCGACGGATGGCTCATATCCGCTGGCGGGCTTGATAGCGGACTCAGCAGGCAATCTTTACGGCACCACCGAGCTGGGCGGGATTGGGTGCAACGGCCAGGGTTGCGGAACGGTGTACAAGATTACTCCGACTGGCACCGAGTCCATCCTCTATAGCTTCACCGGGGGCGCGGATGGTTCCAATCCAGAATACGTGGATTTGGTCATCGACCCTGCGGGTAACCTCTACGGCACCACGGGAGGCGGTGGCGACCTCACGTGCAGTGGGCACAGTTCAGGCTGTGGCGTGGTGTTCAAAATCGACCCGACTGGCAAGGAGACTGTTCTGCACGCGTTTACCGGGGGCACTGACGGCAGCGGTCCTAGCACAGGCGTTGTCCGCGACTCGAACGGCAACCTCTATGGCACAGTGACCTCCGGAGGCAACTGCCGCAACTGCGGCTTAGTGTTCAAAATCGATCTGAGCGGGAACGAGACTGTGCTCCATTCCTTCACGGAGGCTGAGGTCGGGCCTGCCTTATCCGCATCGAGCCTGCTTCTGGATCCCGCCGGGAACCTCTATGGCACGACTCTCTACGGCGGATCTTTGTCGCTTGGAACTGTCTTCGAAGTGAGCAGCCAAGGTGCATACACCATGCTTCACTCATTTGACGATAACGATGGTGAGTTTCCTGTAGCCGGGCTTGTCCGCGACAACGCGGGCAATCTGTACGGCACAACATCCGGGGGTGGCAGCTTCAGTTGCAGTTTGGGGTGCGGCGTGGTGTTCAAGATCACGCCGTAGGACTTACGTTAGCGAACATCTAGGTGACCGACTTCTTCTCGAACTGTCGCAGGCCTAGCACGAGCAGCAACGCGTCAAAAAAGAGCAGAGCGAGAATCACAGCCGTCGTCGACAGATGCGGGAACTGCGGAACCAGGGTGGCGCGCAATCCCTCACTGGCGTACACCAACGGATTGATGAGCACGGCCTTTTGCAGAATGGGAAAAGTCTTCAGCGCGCTCCACGGATAGTACGTGCACCCGAAAAAGATCATCGGCGTCATCACCATGCTAAACATCAGGCCAATGTGCTGCTGATTCATGCTGCATCCCAAAGCCAGGCCTCCGCAGGATGAAAAGCCGGCTACCAGCAGGATGATCAGCGCGAAGGTCAGTGGAGAGCCAATGTTGATCTCAACACCTGGGCGAAGTACGAGCCATGCCAGCGGGAGTACAACCAGGCCGGCGACCAAGGCCTGCAGCATCCCGGCGATGACCTTCTCGACCGCAATCCAGCCGACGCTGATGGGGGCAAGCAGGCGGTCTTCGATTTCGCGCGTCCATTGAAACTCGGCGATGAGCGGCATGGCGACCGCCCAGACTCCGGTGAAGGTCATGCTGATGGCGATGATGCCGGGGAGCAGAAGGCTTTTGTACGCGGCGGGCATATATCCGCTGCCCACCATCACCTTGCCGAAGATGAAAACAAACAGCAAGGGCTGCAGAAATGTCTGCATGAAGAGTTGAATGGCATTGCGCCGCGCCACGTGCGCGTCGCGCGCCAGCATCGCGAAAAAGGTTTTCCAGTTCAATCGCGCAGGCTCCTTCCGGTATGGTGCAGGAACAGATTTTCCAGACTCGGCTCGGAGATGTGAACGTCCGACAGCTCGGCGCCGGCGTTTGCGGCCAGCGTCGCGATCTCTGGGATGAGCGAGCCGCCGCGGTCGGCATAGACGTCAGTACCCGAGCCGTCCGCGGCTCGCACTTCGCGCACTCCCACTAACGACTGCAGGCGCTGCAGCAGTTCCGGAGTTTGCTTTCCGAAGCGAAGGCGCAGCAGGAATCCTCCCGGGATCGACGCCTTCAACTCTCCCGGCGTACCGACGGCAATGACATGCCCGTGGTCGACAATGGCGAGGCGCTGGCACAAGGCGTCAGCCTCCTCCATGTTGTGAGTGGTTAACAGAACGGTCTTCCCTGCCTGGTGGTATTCGCGAATGATCTCCCACAACAGAATCCGGGTTTGCGGATCGAGGCCTGCGCTGGGTTCGTCAAGAAATAAGACTTGCGGGTCGTGCATCATGGCGCGAGCGATGGAAAGTCGCTGCATCATGCCGCCGGAAAATCCGCGCACCATCTGGTTGCCACGCTCGGTGAGTTTGAACTTCTCGAGCAAGGCGTCGGCGCGGTCGTTTCTCTGTTTGGAGTCAAGGCCAAAGTAGGCGCCATGAAAAACGAGGATCTCGCGGGCGGTCAAAGAGAAATCAAGGTTCGGACGCTGCGGCACCACTCCGATCAGACGCTTGACTTGGGCTTGTTCCTTCCAGACATCGTGGTCGCCGATCCAGGCCTGGCCAGAGGTTGGTCGCACGCGCGTAGTCACGACGCCGACGGTGGTCGATTTGCCCGCGCCGTTGGGACCGAGCAGGCCAAAGATCTCTCCTGGCTGAATCTCCAGCGAAAGGCCGTCGAGCGCTGGGATTTGAGCTTTTGGCTGTTTCGAGCCCTTGGCATCGCCGCGGGCAATAAAGCCTCCGGCGGCGCCCAGCGGAGGGGCGGAGTTATAGACCTTACGCAGATCTTGAGCGCGAACTCCAACGGCCATGCGGCAATATCCCCAATCGGAGAGAAGCTAGAGTTTCGGAAGTATAGCGCAAGGTGCTGGCAGTGTTCGAATCCGTCGGAGGGAACTCCGGAGCGAGGGCAGGATGCCGGCGCTACGCCAGGGGTTACTAAAGATTGCGCACGGTCCCGAGTCATCTTTGAATCGCTATGTCCGAAATCTAAACTAGCGCGAGTGGTGTCGCATTTTCCGGCTGCAGGTGCGTTCATCGATGTTGATTCCCATCAAGCACGAGAACATGGAAGCCCGGCGCTGGCCCGTGGTGACAATCGCATTGATTGCCGTCAATGTGGTGGTGTTTCTGTTTACCATGTCCGCAATCGAGGATGAATCGCCGCAACTCGGCGAGGTGAAGTCGCATATTATCCTGCTCGCGGCGGAGCATCCTGAGTTAAAGCTGCAGACCGAGTCGCAGCATCTGGTCGACAACTTCAAGCAGAGCCATCCCGACCAGTGGAAGCATGTACAGAGCCCCTATCGCGACATCATCGACGCCTACGACGCGAAGATCAAGATGATGGAGGAGTATCCGGCGAAGTTGCAGGATGAGATGGATTCGCTGAACGCGCAGTTCACGAGCCTGGCGAAGGTGTCGTTGACCGAGCAGTATGCGTTTGTGCCGGCGAACCCCACGGCGATCAGCTACCTGACGGCGAATTTTCTGCACGGCGGCTGGATGCACCTGATCGGCAATATGTGGTTCCTGTGGCTGGCGGGATTTGTGCTGGAAGACGTATGGGGACGCTGGATATATTCGGCGTTCTATTTGATTGCGGGCGTGGCGGCGCTGCAGTTTTATGCCTGGTCGAACCCGGGAAGCATCACGCCTACGCTGGGCGCATCGGGTGCGGTGGCGGCGCTGATGGGAGCGTTCCTGGTTCGCTTCCCGAAGATGAAGGTTGAGATGGCGTGGCTGCTCGGGTTTCGCTTGTACCGCTTCTCGGCGGCGGCGTACTGGCTGCTGCCTCTTTGGCTTTTCGCTGAAATCTTTTACGGAACTCTGTTTGGCAACATGAGCGGCGTAGCGCACTGGGCGCACGTGGGCGGGTTCGTGTTTGGAGCACTGGCGGCGCTCGCGATCCAGCACTCCGGACTGGAACACACAGCCAACAAGGCCATCGAAGAAAAAGTTGGCTGGACCAACGATCAGGAGCTCGAACAAGCCAGCAACCTGATGGACCACGGCCAACTTCCGGATGCGATCGCACTCTTGACCGATTTTGTTGCGGTAAAACCAAATTCGCTGGATGCCTGGAATATGCTGCGACAGATCCACACGCGGCAGAACAATACCAAGGAATATCTCGCAGCGACGGTTCAGACTTGTACCCTGCATGTGCGGGCGCACGAGATCGAGGCAGCGTTTCAGGACTATGCGGAGTTCATCGATTCTGGTGGCGGCAAGTTGCCGGCTGCGGCCTGGCTCGAAGTGTGCAAAGGAGCTGAAGAACTGCAGGAGTGGGATCGAGCGCTGGACGAGTATCAGAGCCTTGCGCAGTCGTATCCCGGGGAGCGGCAGGCGCTGACGGCTCAGCTCAGTGCGGCCAGGCTTTGCTTGAAGAAGCTGAATCGCCCGCAGGATGCACTGGCGATATACCAAACTGTGGCTGCGTCTCCGATTCCCCATCTCGACTGGGATCAGCATATCCAGGCCGGCATCAAGGAAGCGAAGGCCGCGATGTCGTCGGGGAATGCGGCGGCGGCCGGGGCGCAATAACCACTCAGGGTTTCCAGAAATACGAAACAGGCCCGACTGAACTTGTCGGGCCTGTTCTGTTGCGCGGAAGCAGAGTTGAACGTTGAGGCTTACTTCGTGACGTTCACCACCAGCGGAACGGTCTTGCTTCCCGCAGCCCCGCTCGATATGACATTGAGTGTGAAGGTTTGCGGTGTCGTGTTCGTTTGCATGGTGCTACCACCTCCGCAACCGACTCCGACCAGCAGCAGGATCATCAGGACAAACGCAGCCAACATTCCATTGATGCGCTTGCGCCGGCCGAACGGCAGCAGCAACATGCCGCCTACCAGGGCAGTCCCGCTAACCGACCAGATGGCGCTGTTTCCCGCGTTGCTCAAGAGTGCACCGCCGGTTTTCACCGTCAATGTGGTCACCGAAGGATTCACTCCATCCGGCGTAACACTCGATGGACTGAAGGCGCAGGTTACATTCGTGGGCAGAGTTCCGCAGGAGAACTGCACGGTCTGCGCAAAGCCACCGAGCGGAATGAGGTTCAAAGTTGCCGTTCCAGACTGTCCGGACTGGATGTTTAAGGTCGTCGGCAGTGCCTGGAAGACATAGTCGGAGATGGCTTCGGTAATCGGGCTTGAGACCCCAGCGGTGGTGACGCCATCGCCGGGATAACTTGCTGTGAGCGTGTGGGAACCGCCGGCCAGCGTCGTGCTGACGAAGACTGCGGTACCTGTAGCATCCAGCACGGCCGTGCCCAGGATTGCGGAGCCGTCGAGGAAAGTGACCGATCCAGTCGCCACGTGGAGTTGAGCATCCGAGGTTACGACCGCGGTCAGAGTGACGGGACTACCTGCGACGGCAGCTGTGGAGTCGGCGCTGAGGGAGACTCCTGCCGGCACGTTGCTGGCGACCGGAAATTGATTGTAGATCGCGAACGATGGGTTCACGTTGCTGTCACCGCTGTAGTCGACTCTGACAATGCGAGTGCCCGCCGCTTTGAAGGTTACGGGGAAGGCGTAAGGTTCCCAACACTGAGTTGAGTCTGGAATCCCGGAACCGATAACGACCGGAGTGCCAGACGTAATGTCGGTTACCGTGACAGTGCCTGTGTAAGGCGCGCAAAAATTGGCCAGGGCAATTTCTCCGGCCACCGTCACCGGAACGTTCACCACTGGAGTGCCGTATGGGAAAAAGTCCCCGATCACTGAATTTGCCTTGGTAATCGTAAAGGTGTAGGTGTTGGAGGTACTACTGCCGAAACTGTTGTCGCCGGGATAGCTCGCGACCACCTGATGCACGCCTGCCGCGGATCCTGGCCGCAGATAGGAGAAAGTGCTCGATTCGCTCGCGGTGGTGGTCGTACCGGTGAGCAGAGTCGAGTTCTCGCCGTAGTTCAAGGTCATTGGACTCACGGTGAGTCCATCGGCCAAGTAGGTGGACACGGATTGCCCATCTTCGCGAAGAGAGACTGTGCCGCTAGGATAGCCATAGCCAGAATTCCCGGCCACCACGAAACCCAAAAATAAGGGCTCGTCGTAGGTCACCGTCGCGGGAGTGATGTTGAACGATCCGCCGCCCAGGGCGCCGAGATACATCTGACTTGTTTCAGGGGTCACGGTGACTTGCAACGGAGTGGACGAGCTTGAATAGTACGTTCCGTCTCCGCTATAGCGGGCGGTCACGTTGTAGGTGCCTCCTGGCACCTTCCCGGTCTTAATGGTAGTGGAACTGGAGGCTGAGCCCAGGTTCAGACGATTCGCGCCGGCGATGATCCAGTCGCTGCCAGTCGAGGAGGTCGCGGTGAGCGAAACGGTTCCGGTGGGAACCGCGCAGCTTGTGCCTGTGCATTTGACCGTGGCTACGAAGCTGATCGGAGTGCCATGAGTCACGGGGAAAGTTTGTCCCGCGACGAGTTTGAGAGTGATGGTAGAGCCCAGGGTTGCGGTAGCTGCCTGCCAACTGTTCACCAGGGCATTGGCGTCGAAAGAACCCAAACCAGAGGCCTGGTCATAACCAGTCCCAGCTGCGTAGCCGACGGTGTATTGGCCAAACTGATCGGGCACTTTGTTGTCGCCGTTGACGGTGTCGTGGTAGACCCCGGGAGTAGAGGCTAGCCGGTAAAACACATAGTTCGCCATGCCTTGAGGTTGTCCCAGCTTCTGGTTGACGAGGGCCATGATGCCGGCAACCGCGGGACTCGACGCCGACGTGCCTCCAAAACTGTAGAAGTACGCACCGTAGTCGCACTCGCGGTAGAGACAGAGCAGATAGCCATCATGACCGGCGGCGGTTAGCGATAGATCGGGAAGGTCGCGCATGCCGTCGTTGGGAACTCCGGGTGCGGATTGCCAATCGGGCTTCGCATACAGAGTACTGACACCACCCCCGGCTGCCCAAAGTAGCGGGTAATTTGGATCGGCACTGCTCTCGTTCCACACTTTCTCGGGGATGTAACCCAGCGCGGATAGCCCCGTGGTCGGGTCGTTCGTGTCGGACCAGTACGCGGACGGGTTGTCCGTATCGTCGAACTGCGTGCCGCCCACCGCGACGTTATATGGAGTCGACGCGATTCCGTTCACGGCCACGCCAGTGGCATAGAGTCCGGCACCCGGCGAGTCACATCCGGCACCGCCGCCGTCGCCGGCGGAGACGAATGAGGTGATGCCCTCGGCCGCCGCCTGCTGCCAGAGCGCGTTGTAAAAACCAGTCGCTACCGTACCCATGTTTTGCTCGCAGGAGCCGTAACTGGTGCTCATCACCGGGGCGACGTTGTGATCCACAATGTAAGCGGCAGAGACATCGACACCGTCGGCGAAGTTACTTTGAGAGACCACAAACTTGACGGTCGCCATGGGGGCGACTGCGCCCGACCAGGTGACGTCGAGGGTGGCTTCGGGCAAGTCGTCAAAAGTCATGCCCGGGTCGTCCCCGTTGACGATGACTTGAGGAGGGTTCGCGGGAAGTCCCAGGATCGAACGGAAGTCGCTCACGTCTTGCGGATCGATGTTGCTGCGGCCTACGATAGCGATGGTCTGTCCGGTGCCGTCGATTCCGGCGTCGTACAGCGGTTGCAGGTTATAGATCTTTGCGAAATCGGCTGGAGTCAAGTAGTGAGAGCCGTCGCTGAAACTGAACAATCCGGGACTCTTCTTGAAATAGACTTTGCCGCCCATGAACGCGTTCGGTGTGTGGGGGTCACTGTGCAGCCGCACCACGCCCTTCACGACGGGTTGCAGCGCAGCAGGAATCTGAATGTCGGTGGAATTGGAGATGAAGGTGGTGTTCTTGTAGCTGTAGGTATGCATCTGGGTCGCGAAGGCCTCTTCGACCTGCGACACGGTGCCGCTGAAGACGATAAAGCGGTGGCTCTGAGAGATCTCATGCACGGTGAAGCCTCGGCCCTGGAGCCAGTGCTGGACCTGCGCCGCATCGTAGTCGGACACGCCATACAACTGGCCGAATTGAGCCGGGGTCAGCCATTTGTGGTACGAAGGCGAGGAGGGATCGTGCAAGGCCTTCACGAACTTCGCCGCCGCTTGATCCTGCTCCGCGGATGGCGCCAAGTGCAGGATCATCCGGCCCAGATTCTCACCGGCAGTCATGCGGCCTGTATCGATACTCTTCGCGATTAGCGCTGGAGTCGTGCCCCGCACAACCACGCGCTCATTGTTGTTAATCATGCTTGTAATACGGGTTTGCGACAAGGCGTGGCCAGACAACAGGGTCAGCAGCACGCACACGAGTCCAGCAATACAGCCGAACGACTTTCTTGGGCCCAAGGAGATCTCCTTCGAAATGGTGGAACTGGATTGATAAGAAACTGGGATGGAACGGTCCGGAACTGCAGTGAAACTTAGTGCATGGGGACATGCACAGCCGCGAAGCGAAACCTGGCACGGACGGTAATGGCGATGAGAGACCCTTGCCGGAACTCGAGGAAAGGCGGCCTGGCAGCGATGCTTCTGCAGGGGAGATGTGCGCTGAAATGGTTCAAGAGGGCCGGTATAGGGTCGTTACCGAAACTGCGCCGTATATTGCAACTTCCCGAGAAGCCGCTACAAAGACGCAGTCATTCGTTTATACACGGTTATGTATACGCAGTCTACATAATATTTGCAGAGAGCTATTTTGATGAAGCGAGCGAGCCGCAGAGCAGGGCGGTGTCATCGGAGATGATGCCATCGACGCCGTATTCTGCGAACTGTTGCATAGCGGTCGGATCGTTGACCGTCCAGACGAAGACTTTCTTCCCTGCTCCCTTGATTTTGCGGATCAGATCTGGCTCGGCCAGGTCGTAGTGCGGGATTACATACTGGATGGGAAGTTCGCTCCAGAGGCGAAGCTGGGTCTTCGATTCGCAGATCAGGCCGAGCGGAATCGTGGCGTCCAGTGCGCGCACGGACTTCAGCGCCCCCGGTTGAAAGGAGGAAACCACGAAGCCATGCCGCGGCTTGTGGCGAAGGAAGAGATCGAGCAGGATTCTCTCCATGCCTTTGACCTTCAGTTCAATGTCGAGGAATGAATCGCGATAGCGCTGGAGGACATCCCGCAAACGGGGCAGTTGGGTGGCCTGCTTCGCGAGAGTTCGGGAAACGTCATAGCCGGAGACCTTCGCGTCGTGGCAGATCACGGCCTCTTCGTCCTCGGTGAGGCGCACGTCGAATTCGAAGCCATCGCAGCCATCAGCCAAAGCTCGGTCAAAAGAGGCGACTGTATTTTCAGGAATCGATTGAACGGCGCGGGCGCCGCGGTGGCCGAGAAGAAGAGGACGGCTCATAAGCTGGACATCAAACGAGGGTGAATCAGTCGTGGCGAATCAATCAAGGTCAAAATCCCGGATCGGCTTGCCGGTGTCGGGAGACTCTTTGGCCTTCTTCAAGGCCTCCTGAAACTTCTTTTCGAGGAGCGAGGAGGCGTTCTTCTGAGCTTCCACCGACTGCTGGAAGATCGACTCGCGGCGGCTGTCCTGCTCGCGCATGGCTTTGGCTGCGGCTTCCATGTCGCTGAAAGTCTTCGGCTTGACGGCCGCGGTATGGGCGATGACCGCGTGCTCCTCGGTATCGATCTTGAGCACCGCGCTACAGCAAGGGCAGGTTACTTCGAAATTGGCAGGCTTTTTCGCCATCTAAGCGAATCATACCGCAAAACCGACCGGGGAGTGGCGCCGCCGTCACTTAACGTCTCAGCTTGATTGGGAAGACGTGGAACAGGTTGAGCATTTCCCATCCCAGCAAAAAGATCGAAAGCAGCACGACCATCACGGCCATCAATTCTCCGAAGGAAAGGCCGCGCTTGGTGGGCTCGAGGCGCCGCGCGGCCAGGCTGAGAATGTTGAGGGTGGCAAAACCGAAGACCACGGCCCAGAGGATGTTGTAGACGTCCTGCCGCGTCGCACGGTAGAAGACGGCAACAGCCATGCCGAATAGAACGGCGGCGTAGAGTCGCGCCATCGCATAGGCGGCCACTGCCGCCCGCGTAGTGCGGGTAAAGCCGGCGATCAACGACACAGCAACAGGCAGCGCCATGGGACGAAACAAGGGCCAGAAAGCCTACCGCGGCCCCAGCCGAGAATTGGAATAGTACATCTTTTCCCAGTCCAGTTCACGGCGGAAAGACGAGTTCGGCAACCTTCTAGTTAAGGCTCGAGCTGGATATGCGCCCGTTGGGTAATATGGACTCATGGCAAAATGCCGGTTCATTTTCTTCGACGTAGGCAATACTCTGCTGTTTCCTAACCGCGCGTGCATGCTCGCGCCGTTGCCGGAAGACCGCCATCCGACACTGGCAACCTGGCAAGCGCTGGAGCGCCGCACGAAACAGGAGTTTGATCAGGGCCTGATGGAGGGCAAGGTCGATCACGGCTTCTGGTGGACGTTTCACACCTATCTGCTAGAGGGAATCAATGCCCTCGATGATGGGGTTCGGAATTCGCTGGTCGAGAATACCCAGAATTCGGCCAACTGGGACCATATCCTGCCCGGAACGCGGGAGGCGCTGGATCGCATCCGGAGAGAATACGCGATTGCTGTGATCTCGAATGCCGATGGCAAGATTGACGCCGTTCTGCGGCGCACTGGAATTGTGGACTGCTTCGCCAGCATCACCGACTCGGGGAATGTGGGGCACGAGAAGCCGCATCCGGCCATCTTCGAAGCCGCCTTACGCGAGATGAAGGCTTCGCCCGCGGAGAGCTTGTATGTGGGCGACGTATATTCGGTCGACTACGTGGGCGCGCGGCAAGCGGGAATGCAGGCTGTGCTGTTCGATGTGGCGGGAGCGTATCGCGAGAGCGAGTTTCCGCGGGTCGAATCGCTTGCGGGGCTGGAAGGCTGGCTCAAACAGTCTTGATGGGTGTGCGAATCGTTTGCGTGACTGGACCGTTCGATGTGTAGGGATGCTTCGACTGCGGTCGAGCTTCGCTTTCGCTAAGCTCAATCCTCGCTCAGCATGACAGGAACTTTAGAAGAGTTCAGGAGTAACTATGTTCGATTCGACAAGATTTCTTCTCTTCTTAACGGCTGCCGTGTTGCTGGCAATCGCGCCTGGGCCCGGGATGCTTTACGTTCTGGCACGCAGCTTGGCTGGCGGAAAGCGCGAGGGAGTGCTGTCGGCATTCGGCACATTCCTTGGCGGGATGGTGCATGTGTTCGCGGCAGCGCTGGGAGTGTCGATTGTGCTAGCGAGGTCGGCGGTGGCGTTTGCCACGGTGAAATATGTCGGCGCCGCGTATCTATGCTTTCTAGGTGTGCGGATGATTCTCGACGCCCGGAAAGAGAACGCAATCGCGCCGGAAATCGCGCCGGAAATCACACCAGCCGTCAAACCAGCCCGTAATCCACTCAGGCAGGGCGTGGCGACCGAAGTCTTGAATCCCAAGACTGCCTTGTTCTTTCTCTCGTTCATCCCGCAGTTCGTGAACCGCTCCGGCGGGCATGTCTTCCTGCAGTTCGTGGCTTTGGGGACAGTGTCGGTAGTGATGAACACGAGTGCAGATTTAATCGTGATCGCGATGGCTGGACCCCTCGGCGAGCGGATTCGTAGCTCAGCGACATTCCGTCGCCGGCAGAGAACTGTCACCGGCGCGATCATGATTGGGCTGGGGACTTATCTGGCAATCAGTGAGAGCAAGTAGCATGCTGTGTCGAATCGCCACGTCGATTGTCCGAAACAGCGCCTTCGCAGTTTTGGGCGTCTTCTGCTCTCTGGCTTGCCTGGGTTCGTCGATGGCGCAAAGCACCACGCCGATGCCGAGAATCCAGGGAGAGAGCCTGGCAGGCCATACCGTGGTCTTGCCCAACGCGGCCGCAGGTAAGGCCGCGATTCTTATCTTCGGGTTTACCAAGGCTTCCAAGGTTCCAACGAGCGCCTGGGCCGAAAAGCTGCAGGCTGGTCTTGGGTCCCGCTCGGACTTGGAGCTTTATCAACTTCCGGTGTTGGAAGATGTTCCGAGACTTTTCCGAAGCATGGTGATTTCCGGAATCAAGAAAGGCGTGGCGGAGAACAAGCGGGATCATTTCGTTCCGATTCTGCAGGGCGAAGCAGAACTTAAGAAGCTTGTTCGCTACAAGGAGCCGGACGATGCGTACCTGATGATCCTCGGCCGTGATGGCAGTATCGTCCAGCAAGTCCACGGCGCGCCTAACGATCCGAACTACGCGCAAGTGAAATCAACCATCGAATCTGTGTTGAATCAGAAAGGACCGGGCACCGGCCGGCTATAACTCCAGCACTTGATGGTCGTGGCAGTCGGGCTGGATGGCGTCATGCAGTTGCCGCAAGAATTCGCGGCCGTAGCGGGCGAGGAAGTAGACACCGCCGACGCCGCGCTCCTGCAGGCCTTTGTCGGGATAGAGCGCCTGACTCAGCGTCTCCGCATGGCGAGTCACGAGTTCGCTCTTGAGGGCCTCGGCGCGAGCGGCCTGAGTATATAGACGTTCCAGTTGGTATTCAATTTTCGAGCGAGCAGTATCCGCGGCGTCGATCAGCGTGCGATCGAGTTTCTCCAGCTTCTCTTTGACGGTGGACAGGTGAGAATCCAAGGATTTCCTGGCAGCGTCGAAGGCCGCTTGCAGCTCTTCGGGCAATCCGCGCTCCGCCAGTTGACGGCGCAGCGCCTCTGGGCCAGCGAACACATCGGTCACGAGGATTCCATGTCGCTCGATGAGGCGCTCGATCTTCGGTTCCACGATGGTGGCTGAAAACCGTGGAAGGATCGACGTCACGCGGCCGAGCAGAGCCTCGTAGACCACACCTGCCTGGGCGAAATAGGCCGCCTCGGCCGCGCCGCCGGTGTAGGCCAACGTTGGCAGCAAGTAATCTTCGACAATCGGACGCAGGAGAACATTCGGACTGAAAAGTTCCGGGTTCGAACTGATGCGATCGAGCAGCTGGGTTTGTGAAAGCTTCTCTGCCCCGGCATCGGAGCCGATTACAAATTCTGCCGTACCACCAGCATCGCGGCGATGAATCGGGGTACGTGCTCCACGCTGCAGCATAAAGAGGAGAACCGAAGAAGCGGTGACCTTTACTTGTTGGTGATAGCCTGCGGCTTCGAGTGCCTCGCCGCGCTTCAGAAGTGCATTGGCGAGCTCACCGGAACACTCAACGGCCGAACGATAGACTGGCTCGGCGACGCGATCGAGTTCAGCGTCAGAGGCGTCGAGCAGGATCACGCCCCATTCGCCAAATACACGGGCGTAGAAGCGGGCGAATGCCGTGCCCAGAGTTTCGCCGGGGCGGTACGTCTCGCGCAGGAATTGTGCAGCCTCGGAATCGCCGAGCAATTTTGCGGCGTCTTCAACGACAGGTCCGATCTCGTCGCCGAGGCGCACGGCGCTGACAGGGGCTCCGGGAACATCGTGGCTCGACGTGGTGAGCACTTGCAAAGCGCCGTCCGGTCCGGGGAGTGAAGTGTGGTTCACCTCGGCCAGGTCGTGATCATAGGTAGCGAGCCAAAAAACGGGAACGGCATCGACTCCGGTGGCAGTAGCTTCTTCCGCGAGTTTGACTGCGGTCAAAGCTTTATAAATGGCGAACACGGGTCCGCCGAAAAGGCCAACCTGCTGCCCGGTGACGACAGCGGCGGCGCCTTTCCGTAAGCGATCGAGATTCGCGAGAGTCTTCGGGGATGCGTCCCATGATCTATTTTGGCGCTCAAGAATCGAGGTGACACGCTCGCGGCGAGACGGATCATAGGAGATCTTGGAAGCTTCCTCTTTCAGCCATTCTGAAAAATGTGGAGACCTTGGATAGAACGCTTGAACTTTTGGCGCAAAGGAAAGGAAGTCAGCAAACAGCGGCGTGGTGTGAGGGATCTGGGAGAACGGGAGACAGTGCGCCTTCACTAAGAGTTCTCCTGACAACATGGATGGGGCGCCGATCGATGGATTGCCGTTCGCATGGCCGCTGGTTGGACGTATGAGATCATTTCAAGTCAACACTGCTAATTGGCGCTTTCCATTATCGAACACAACCGCGAGAACGAAGAAGTCCCCCAGTCCCGCGCCTTAATAGAGATGCCTGAATAGGCTGCAAGATGCAAGATAATGATGAGAATCCGCACTACGAAAGGAAAGCATGAACGCCGATTCGATGAACGCGGGCCCACTGAAGATAGTTTTGCCCCTCACCCTGGAAGGCTCCGTCGTTCGGCTGGAACCGGTTCGCCGCGAGCACGCGAAACTGTTCTGGGAGGTAGCAAAGAACGATCTCGAAGACGTATTCCGGTGGATTCCTTACTCCATGAAAACGCCCGAAGATTTTCAACGCCTCATCGATAAGGCATTTGAGGAACAAGAGCGGGGCGAATCGGTGGTGTTTGCCACGGTCGAACAAAGCTCCGGGCGCGTGATCGGCAGCACGCGCTACATGAACATTGACCGAGTGAATCGCAGGGTTGAGATCGGGTCGACCTGGATCGCACCCGCATGGCAGCGCACGGGCGTGAATACCGTAGCGAAGTACCTGATGCTGCGGCATGCGTTTGAAGTGTGGACGTGCATGCGGGTGGAACTGAAGACCGATGCTCTGAACCAGAAATCCCGCAATGCGATTCTGCGCATCGGAGCCAAAGAAGAAGGCACGCTGCGCAGGCATCTGCTCACCTGCACCGGACGCGTGCGCGACACCGTCTACTTCAGCATTCTCGACAACGAGTGGCCGGAAGTGAAGGCAAGGCTGGAGGCGATGCGCACGCCACGGTGAAGCGAGATGGTCACGACTGTCTCCATATCTTCCGTTGTGGTCAGCCGTTCGAAACGTTATGATGCGTGCGATTCCTGTGCGCACGATTGCCGCACAGGAACATGCCGGACGCAACCTGAAATCGACGGAGGACTCATGGAGGGCACGCAGGTTATGTCGTTAATGATCGCGGTGATCGTTGGCATTTTCGTGCTTGGGACCATCCTGAGCGGTTTTTTTCAGGTGCACACCGCGGAGGCCGTAGTGGTGCAGCGCATGGGCAAGTTCGAGCGAGTCGCCAGCGCGGGCATCAATTTCAAACTGCCGTGGCTGGACCAGATTGCAGGACGCATCGATTTGCGGGTGCAGCAGTTGGCGCTCGATGTGGAAACGAAAACCAAAGACAACGTGTTCGTGAAGATTCCCGTGTCGGTGCAGTATCACGTGATTCCCGACCATGTGTATGAGGCATTCTACAAGCTGGCCAACCCGCGGCAGCAGATATCGTCGTACGTGTTCAACGTCATCCTTGGGCACGTGCCCAAGATGAATCTGGACGACGCGTTTCTACAGCAATCGGACATTGCGGTGGCAATCAAGCAGGGCCTCGACGACGTGATGAAGACCTACGGCTATGCCATCGACCAGGCGCTGGTCACCGACATTCAGCCGGACGACAAAGTGAAAGCGGCGATGAACGAGATCAACGCGGCGCAGCGGGAGCAGGTCGCGGCAACAGCGCGCGGCGAGGCAGAAAAGATCCTGAAGGTGAAGCAGGCCGAGGCCGAGGCGGAGAGCAAGGCACTGCAGGGCCAGGGCATCGCCAACCAGCGTAAGGCGATTATCGAAGGGCTGAAAGATTCGGTCGAGGCGTTCTCCAAGGCGGTGGAGGGATCGACGCCGAAGGACGTGATGATGCTGGTGCTGGTCACGCAGTATCTGGACACCATGAAAGAGATTGGAAGTAACGACAGGAGCAACACCATCCTGATGTCCCATTCGCCGGGAGCGGTCAGCGATCTTTATAGGCAGATGCAGGATGCCGTGCTGATTGGGCAGAAGATGGCGAATCCGGGCCCATGATGCGCTACCTCGGAGGAGTCCCCACTTCTCGCGCAAAAGACGCGCGAGAAATGGGGCACCCCGCTCATCAAATGATGTTGGAGTCCAGTCCCGCGATGAATTGGATCCCGGGGATCACCTTGCCAACGAGATTCTTATCATTGGTCAGAAATAAGTCTGTGCCTACGCTGGCGGCACAGGCCAGGTGAATCGCATCTGCGGAAGAGACCCCGATCCTGGAGCGGATATCCGCATACAAATCTGACGTGTCCAACGTATAAGGAATTACTTCGACGGAGTCCCCCCGGAAGAAGTTTCGCACACGGGCAGCCGTCTCCATAGCTCCTCTCTTGTGGAAGCCGACAAGCGTCTCTCCCACCGCAAAGGTACTCGTACAAAGTTGGTCTTGGCGGTCTCTCATGCGCTCGAAGATTCGCTCGACCCGCTCGCCGTACCGCGGGTGATCTTCCAGCCAGTAAATGAACAGCATCGTATCCCAATAGATCCGGCTCATGGTTTCCGCTTCAAGGGGTCCTGGCCGGGCCCATAGAAATTGGCGCGCTCCTGCCTCAGATAAGCTTCTCCACCCCCAAACGATGCGTAAATATCCTTCGCAATTCCGCGGAGCGACCGCCATGCTTCGTCCGCGGAAGGCTCTCGTGACTCAGACCTCACGATCTCGTAGGTGAATGTGACCGTGGTGCTTTGTCCGGACGGAGGTCCAGTCTTCGACACGATGCGCAGTCCGTGCTCAGTCAGGAACTTTTTGGATCCCAGGGCCGCACACACCAATGGGACCCGATTGTTGAGCGCCAGGGCCCGGTGTACTTCCCCCACGTTAATCGATACGGTTTTATCTCTCCGGCGGCGCGCAGCCGAAACGTATTTCTCGTAGGCATGGCGTCGAACCGCGTTAGAGTCGGGTTTCGTTCCCAACGTAGGATTGCTCCTCATGCATGCTATTCTTGCATATTCATGCGTGAAATGCAACCAAAGTCGGCCGGCGGGTGGCCCAGTCAAGCCGTCTTTTGGCTTGAGTGAGGAATCCGCCGGGCCGCCCGATCCCCGCTTTTCCACAGACCGATCTTGTGACATCTGACCTTGCGTTCCACAATTCAAGTCTGAAATTATGGACGATCCGTGACGGTTCGCCCAGCGCAACGCAAATCGTCGCGCTCTAAGTCCTTTTTTCACGGATTTTAATATCTAAGTTCTTTGAAATACCGCTTTTGCCGGGAATTTCCCGCTAAACAGATGACTCTAAAGATTCGAGGGGGGGGGGAGGGGGGTACCCCCAAGCGGCTCAGCCGGAACCCGCCGGAGGCTGCCCGACATCTAATGAATTGACTTCCCTTCTCGGGCGACCTAGTCTGGAAGTAGTTCTTTTGCAAGGCCATCCCACCAGTGGGGGCGTCACGGCTTCGACGGAGATGCTTGCGGCCAAGAGGCATGCCGGGGTGCACACACCCGTAATCGTGGGCAAAATGATAATTGCCAATCAACAGATGGCATACGCAGCCTAACTAGTTTAGGCAGCCGTTCGAGGAGGCTTCGCCCGTGGGCCTCCGAAGGACGTCACACAGCGGGCTGCTCTTCTCGTCTACGTCTGGGGCGGGAGGCTAAGATCACAGGCTAGCGGAACGCGTTTCTTGTCGGTTCTGAGCGCGGGCCGCGAACGTCCCAGGGTAATGCCTGGGGCATGAACACGACTAAGCATGTAGTTCTCTTGACCAGTAACATTTTCGGACGCGGGTTCGACTCCCGCCGCCTCCACCACTATAAACTATTGATAATAAACGTAGTTATAAAACGATAGAAAAAATCGTACAATAAACGTACAATGGATTCGGCAAAGGTGCTGATTCCATGCTCTCTGTCTACTCCCGCCACTATCCCTCCCTGCCCTTCCGACGACATCAATTACAAGCGTTGCCGCTGCCCCAAGTGGATCAATGGCATTCTCGGATCGGATGGCCCTTTCATCCGTCGCAGCGCCAAGACCCGCAGTTGGGAAAAGGCTGAGGATTTCAAACGCAAACTGGAAGAGGAATATGAGGCGAAGCAGCAAGGACTAGAAGAGGCCTCCCGGCCGAAGCCTGCTCTCGTAACCGTCAAAGAGGCCGTGTCGCGTTTTCTGAACAGCAAGCGGAACGAGAATCTGGCCGACTCGACTCTCGATAAGCTGACTACGATTTTCGAGAAGCAGTTCCTCGCGTGGGCCACTTCCTACGGATTCGTACACATCACTGAGATCACGACTGCCGACCTGGAAGGCTTTCGTGACACTTGGACCGATGGCCCCCTCGCAAAGAAAAAGAAACAGGAACGGTTAATCGGATTCTTTTACTACTGCCTACGACTGGGCTGGATCAAGTCGAATCCCGCTGTTCTGCTAGGTCGAATCAGAGCAGATGGTCCTCCCACGGATTACTTTCCTGCGTCCGAGTTCGACAAGATCATGGACGCAACGTACATTTATCAGCCCAAAGGCTGGGTCGAATGCCGGAACCAAGCAACACGGCTGCGGATTCTGACGTTGCTCATGCGCTGGAGTGGACTGGCGATCAGGGACGCCGTCACCCTGGAACGGCGCCGGCTAAATGAACATGGCGAATTGTTTCTGTATCGTGCCAAAACCGGCAGTCCTGTTTACGTTCCGCTGCCTCCGGATGTGGCGGAGGCATTGAGAAATATTCCACCAGGCCCCAGTCCAAATCCGCGGTACTTCTTCTGGTCTGGCAATGGCTCGCCGAAGTCCGTAGTAGGCAATTGGCAGCGAAGCTTTCGGCGACTGTTCAAGATTGC
>CAVPVE010000032.1:0-291941 GCA_963709025.1 uncultured Acidobacteriaceae bacterium | reverse complement strand
AATCGCGCGGCCCACCGTCGTGTTGATGAAGGCGCGCTCGACTCGTACCGGCTCGGTGTGAATGATGTCCTGATCGTCGTATGCAGTGGTCAGGTCGATCAGTTCGCCCGAGTACCGGAGGCGGATCGGGCTCAGAGTTTCGACTGCGCCCGCGTCCAGCGCCATCAGCACTTCTTCAATGTTGGCAAAGGCGCGGCCTTCACCCTTCGCACCCGGCTTCGCTTTGGTCAGGTAGTAGAGGCCGAGGACCATGTCCTGTGTGGGGACGGTAATCGGCTGACCCGAAGCGGGCGAAAGAATGTTGTGCGAGGCCAGCATCAGCACGCTGGCTTCGACCTGGGCTTCCGGGGACAGCGGAATGTGAACCGCCATCTGGTCGCCGTCGAAGTCGGCGTTGAACGCCGTGCAGACCAGCGGGTGAATCTTGATGGCCTTGCCTTCTACCAGCACCGGCTCGAACGCCTGAATGCCGAGGCGGTGAAGCGTAGGAGCGCGGTTCAGCAGGACAGGGTGATCCTTGATGACTTCTTCGAGGATGTCCCAAACAATCGGTTCCTGCTGCTCGACCATCTCTTTGGCTTGCTTGATGGTGGTGACGTTGCCCGTCTGCTCGAGGCGGTGATAAATGAACGGCTTGAACAGTTCGAGCGCCATCTTCTTGGGCAGACCGCACTGGTGCAGCTTGAGTTCGGGACCGACCACGATGACAGAACGTCCGGAGTAGTCGACGCGCTTGCCGAGCAGGTTCTGGCGGAAGCGTCCCTGCTTGCCTTTCAGCGTGTCGGAGAGCGACTTCAGCGGGCGGTTGTTGGCGCCACGCAGCACGCGGCCACGGCGTCCGTTATCGAACAGGGCGTCGACGGCTTCCTGCAGCATGCGCTTTTCGTTGCGCACGATGACTTCAGGAGCGTGCAGATCCATCAGCTTCTTCAACCGGTTGTTACGGTTGATGACGCGGCGGTACAGGTCGTTCAAGTCAGACGTCGCGAAGCGACCGCCATCGAGTGGAACGAGGGGGCGAAGCTCCGGCGGAATGACCGGGATGACGTCGAGGATCATCCAGTGCGGCTTGTTGCCGCTCTTGCGGAAGGCCTCGACGACTTTCAAGCGCTTGGCGTACTTGAGCCGCTTCTGCAGCGAGCTCTCGTTCTTCATCTTCTCGCGCAGTTCGACGGAAAGCCCGTCGGTGTCGACGCGCTTGAGCAGTTCTTTGATCGCCTCAGCGCCCATCATGGCCTTGAAACCGGCGGGACGATATTGCTGGTCGAGTTCGCGGAACTTGGCTTCGTCCTTAATTACTTCGCGCTCTTTGACCGGAGCATCGCCGGGTTCGACCACGACGTAGGCTTCGAAATAGAGCACGGACTCAAGGTCGCGCAAAGAAATGTCGAGCAGGTGACCGATGCGGCTGGGCAGTCCCTTGAAGAACCACACGTGCGAGCAGGGCGAAGCCAGCTCGATGTGGCCGAGGCGTTCGCGGCGAACTTTGGACAGCGTGACTTCCACGCCGCACTTGTCGCAGATTACGCCGCGGTGCTTCATGCGCTTGTACTTGCCGCACAAGCACTCCCAGTCCGTCACCGGGCCAAAGATGCGCGCGCAGAACAACCCGTCGCGCTCCGGCTTGAAGGTGCGGTAGTTAATGGTCTCGGGTTTGGTGACTTCGCCGTGCGACCAGCTCCGGATTTTTTCCGGAGACGCCAGGCTGATACGGATGGCGTCGAAGTCTGCAATCACATTTGCCATTTCGAAAGGGCTCGAACGAAACAAGGTGGTCCTCCGCTTTCCTCGGCTGTTGCGCCGCCGCTCGCGGCTCTTGAAAGGTCGCTAGTCGTTCCCGTCTCAGTACGCTAAACGGTCGTTAGTCGCTAGCGAAATCTATTGACCCGGGGATCCAAGAGCGAGATCGCGAGTCTTGTCTTCCGAAGCTTCGATAAGGTGCGCTGGCCGCTAACGACTAACGACCAGCGACCGACTTCAATCTGCTGCTGCGCTGGCCGTGGGCTTCTTCTCGCCTGCCTTAATCAATTCGACATCGAGGCAAAGCGACTGCAACTCGCGGATCAGCACGTTGAACGATTCGGGTACGCCGGGCTCCATGGCAGCTTCGCCTTTGACGATGGCCTCGTAAATCTTGGTGCGGCCGTATACGTCGTCGGACTTCGCCGTCAGCAGCTCCTGCAGGATGAACGCTGCACCGTAAGCTTCGAGCGCCCAGACTTCCATTTCTCCGAAGCGCTGTCCGCCGAACTGCGCCTTACCGCCCAGCGGTTGCTGGGTTATTAGAGAATATGGCCCGATGGAGCGAGCATGTATCTTGTCGTCCACCAGGTGCGACAGCTTCAGCATGTAGATGTACCCGACGGTGACGGGCTGTTCGAACTTGTCGCCTGTCATGCCGTCGTGAAGAGTCGTCTTCCCGGAGGTCGGCAAACCGGCGTGTTCGAGCAGCGCCTTGATCTCGCCTTCCTTCGATCCGTCGAATACCGGGCGATCCCATGAACACGCCCTTGGTCAGGGTCGGGGCCACGGATTCCAGTTCTTCGTCGCACATGTCGGAAATGATGTCGGCCAGCTGCGAGTCTTTGAACAGCGCCTTCAACTCGCGCCGGATGGCTTCGGTCCGCGTATTTTCCTTGAGCAGGTTCGTGATCTTTTCGCCGAGCACGAAGCCAGCCCATCCCAAGTGGGTTTCGAGAATCTGCCCGACATTCATACGACTGGGGACGCCGAGCGGATTGAGCACGATTTCCACGGGAGTTCCGTCTTCGAGGTACGGCATATCCTCTTCCGGCAGAATGCGGGCGATGACGCCCTTGTTGCCATGGCGGCCGGCCATCTTGTCACCGACACTCAACTTGCGCTTCATGGCGATGTAGACCTTGACCAGCTTGATGACGCCCGGTGGCAGTTCGTCGCCCTTGGTGAGCTTCTCTTTCTTCTCGTTGACGATCTTCTTGAGCACGTCGATCTGGCGAGAAGTCATTTCTTCGATCTCGTCGATTTGCTCGTTCACCCGCGGATCTTTATCCGCATACTTGATGCGCTTCAGGTTGCGGGTGGAGATGCGCTCGATCTCGTCACGCGTGAGCAGGTTGCCCTTGGTCAGAAGGCGCTTGTTGGTGCGCTCGTCGTGCAAGTCGGCCTGCACTTCCTTGCCGCCCAGGATGTTTTCCAGGCGCTTGAGGCGCTCGTCGGTCAGAATTCGGATTTCGTCCGAAAGGTTCTTTTCCAACTTCGCGATCTGCGTGGCTTCGATGGACTTGGCGCGCTCGTCCTTTTCCTGGCCTTTGCGCGAGAAGATCTTCACATCGACGATGACGCCCTCGATGCCCGGCGGGCAGTAGAGGGAAGCATCGCGCACGTCGCCGGCCTTTTCGCCGAAGATCGCGCGGAGCAGTTTTTCTTCCGGCGTGAGCTGGGTTTCACCCTTCGGCGTAACTTTGCCGACGAGGATGTCGCCCTGCTTGATGCTGGCGCCGATGCGAATCACGCCCGCTTCGTCCAGATTGCGCAGCATAGACTCGCTGACGTTTGGAATGTCGCGCGTAACTTCTTCCGGACCGAGCTTGGTGTCGCGGGCTTCGATCTCGTACTCCTCGATGTGAAGCGAGGTGTAGTAATCCTCTTTCACCATCTTCTCGGAAACGAGAATTGCGTCTTCGAAGTTGTAACCGCGCCATGGCATGAAGGCGACGAGGACGTTTCGTCCCAGCGCCAACTCGCCGTGATCGGTGCAAGGACCGTCAGCGATAATCTCGCCCTTCAGAACGCGCTGACCTTTCTTGACCACCGGCTTCTGGTTGATGCAAGTGTTCTGGTTCGAGCGCTTGAACTTCGTGAGCTGGTAGATGTCGCTGCCCACCTCACGCGACAGCTGCGTGGGATGGTGTTCGCCTTCGACGCGCACGATGATGCGCTCGGAGTCGACCGAATCGATGATGCCGTTGCGGCGGGCGAGAACGACTGCGCCCGAGTCGCGAGCGGTGACGCCTTCCATTCCGGTGCCGACGATCGGCGCTTGCGCGCGGAGCAGGGGCACGGACTGGCGTTGCATGTTGGCGCCCATCAGCGCGCGGTTCGCGTCGTCGTGCTCGAGGAACGGAACCAGCGAGGCGGCGACGGACACGAGCTGCTTCGGGCTGACGTCGACGTAGTCGACTTCGTCACGGCTGACCAGGACGAAGTTGCCGGCCTTACGGGCGTTGACCAGTTCGGCGACGATCTTGCCTTTGTCGTCGAGTTCCACGTTGGCCTGCGCGATCGTGTGACGATCTTCTTCCCAGGCGGAGAGGTAGAAGGAGAACGGCTCGATCGTCGCCGGCTTCTTCCGCTTCTCTTTCAAGTCGTTGTTGATCTTCTCGATCTCGTGCTTCTCGATGTGGTCGCCGACTTTGAAATCGCTATCGCCGACGTTGACGATGGTCGAGTAGTCGATGACGCGTCCACCCTTGATCTTGCGATAGGGCGACTCGATGAAGCCGTAGTCGTTGATGCGGGCATAGCAGCTCAATGACGAGATCAGGCCGATGTTCGGACCTTCCGGCGTCTCAATCGGGCAGATACGTCCGTAGTGCGTAGGGTGAACGTCGCGGACTTCGAATCCTGCGCGTTCACGTGACAGACCGCCCGGCCCAAGGGCCGAGAGACGCCGCTTGTGCGTGATCTCGGAGAGCGGGTTGGTCTGATCCATGAACTGCGAGAGCTGCGACGATCCGAAGAATTCGCGGATCGCAGCCATCACCGGCTTGGCGTTAACCAGGTCGTGCGGCATGGCCGTCGACATTTCCTGGTACACGGACATTTTTTCCTTGATGGCGCGTTCCATGCGGACCAGGCCGATGCGGAACTGGTTCTCCATCAACTCGCCGACCGCGCGAACGCGGCGGTTGCCGAGGTGATCGATGTCGTCGACCGCGCCGATGCTCTTGCGCAGCTTCAGCAGGTACGCGATGGTCGCGTAGAAGTCGTCCGGATCGAGCGTGCGCTTGTCGAGACTGGTAGCTTCCTGGTTCTCGAACAGCTTGATGTTGAACTTCAAGCGGCCCACGCGCGAGAAGTCATACTTGCGCGGGTCGAAGAACATGCCATGGAACAGCGCGGTCGCCGTGTCGAGCGTCGGCGGATCGCCGGGACGCAGCTTGCGGTAGATCTCGATCAGCGCTTCCTGCGGAGTCTTCACCGCATCGCGCTTCAGGGTCTGGCTGATGACCGTGCCCACGTCGTCGCGCTCGGGGAAGAACAGCGACATTTCCACGACGCCGGAATCGAGAATCTTCGAAACCTTGTCGGCCGTCAGCTCGGAGTTGGCTTCGAGCATGACTTCGCCGGTGGTGGTGTCGACGATGTCGCCGGCGGTCCACGCGCCTTCGAGGTCGGTGATGTCGACTTCGATTTCGGTGATCTTCGCCTTCTGAATTTCCTTCAGAATCTGGGCGTTGATCTTGCGGCCGGAGTGCGCGATTTCGTCGCCCGACTTGTTCTTGATGCTGTGGGCGAGCTTCATGCCGAGAAGGTTGGTTGGCTTCTCGCTGGTCGGGTCGAGGGTCCAGAAAAGCTTTTTGTCGCGGACGGCCAGACGATCGACGGTGTAGAACGACTTCAGAATGTCTTCGCCGGTTCGCAGGCCGAGGGCGCGCAGGAAGATCGTGCCCAGGAATTTGCGCTTGCGGTCGATGCGGACGTAAAGCACGTTCTTCTGGTCGTATTCGAATTCCACCCACGATCCGCGGTAGGGAATGATCTTGCCGAGGAAGTAGGTGCGGTTGTTCGCAGTCTCGAAGAACACGCCGGGCGAACGGTGCAACTGGCTGACAATGACGCGCTCGGTGCCGTTGATGATGAAGGTGCCGTTCTGCGTCATCAGCGGAACGTCGCCGAAGAAGACTTCCTGCTCTTTAATGTCGCGGATGGAGCGGTTGCCGGTCTCGGCGTCCTTGTCGAAAATCGTCAGACGCATCGTGACCTTGAGCGGCGCGGAGTAGGTCATGCCGCGCTCTTCGCACTCAGCCACGTCGTACTTCAGCTGCAGGCCGACGGGGTCGCCGCACTTGTTGCAGAAGTCGGGCGTGTTGGCGTTGTAGGTGCCGCACTTGCCGCATAGAACTTCGCCGGGATGGAACGGATCGGTGATGACGGTGGATCCGCAATTCTTACAAGTGGTCCGGAGGTGATGCAGGCCTTTCAGGTGGCCGCACTTGCACTCCCAGTTACCAATGGCGTAATCCACAAACTCAAGTTGTGATACGTTGCGGAAGTCGGTGATCGGAAAGACAGACTGAAACACCGCCTGCAAGCCGCCGTCTTCGCGCTCGCTGGGCAGTTTGTCCATCTGCAGGAAGCGGTCGTAAGAACGCTTCTGAACCTCGATCAGGTTCGGGATCTGGATGGTGGCCGGAATTTTGGAAAAATCGAATCGTTTACGGAAGGCATTTTTCATCTTCAGAAACTCCCAATCTCACGCGCAGCCGAGGGCCACGCTTATACCGCGGAATGTGGGGCGCGTCATTGTTGTCGCGCCGCGGGACGTACGTGTGTGGAACCGGAAAAGCTTGTGTTTCAAAACCTGAGGAACCTAAAAGACAGCGGGGCGCCCGCAGGGACAGTCGTTCCCGCAGACGCCAACCAAGGCGTTTCGCCATTCTAGATTTGAACTCTTTCGCGCCAGTTCGTCGGCCTGTTTCCGCCCCGCCTGCCCGCGGAGCAGCCTGCCCAAAACTACCCGCGCGAGACATAGCCCGCGCTCGAGTGAAGCCCTGGGAGGCGACGTTATATAGATGCTAACATCGCCGCCCACGGTTCACAAGTAGGAACGTGCAACATAATCGATTTTGCACCGATCTTAGTGCGATGCGGGGACCAGCATACCGGGCCGCGAACGGCCGAAGCGGCCCTTCCCCGCAACGACCGGCTTACTTTACTTCGACAACCGCGCCTGCCTCGGTGAACTTCTTCTTGATGGTCTCGGCTTCGTCCTTGGAGACGCCCTCTTTCACGCTCTTGGGGGCTCCGTCGACCAATTCCTTGGCTTCTTTCAGGCCCAGGCTGGTGACTTCGCGGACGGCCTTGATCACGTTGATCTTGTTGGCGCCGACTTCCTTCAGGACGACCGTGAACTCGGTCTTCTCTTCCGCCGGAGCCGCTGCTGCCGCACCGCCGCCGCCCGCGACCATGACCGGGGCCGCTGCCGCCGCCGACACGCCGAGACGCTCTTCGAGCTTCTTTACGAGCTGCGCCGCGTCGAGCAGCGACAACCCTACGATTGACTCTTCCAACTGTTGCAGATCCGCCATATTAGTTCTCCACTTGTTTCAGTTTTGTTGATTTCGTTATCCGTCGGCCGGGGTTCCAGTGCGTCCAGGTCCGATTTCCTCGCGCCAGACAACGCTTGGAACGAACCGCGCAACCCCCGACTTGCCGGTAACCAAATCTCTTCGGATGGCTTGCGCCATCCAGAACTTGTCATCGACGCAGCCGGCTAAAACCTTCGCTCGCTGCGCTTGCTGGACGGCCGAAGGCGGCCGTCCCCACATGAGCCGTTATGCTTCTTTGAACTTCTTCTGCTGCACGCCTTGATCGACCACCACGGCCAGGTTGCGGCCTACCGCATTCATCACGGTGACCAAACGCTGCGCCGGGGCATTGATCAGGAACAGGAGCTTGGAATACAGCTCTTCCTTCGACGGCATGCTGGCCAGGGCTTCGATCTCTTTAATGTTGATGACCTTGCCTTCGACCACGCCGATCTTGAAGGTAAACTCCGGCGTATCTTTGGCGTACTTGGTCAGCGCCTTGGCCATGGCGACGGGATCGCCGGTAGTGTAGGCGATCGAGGTCACGCCTGCCAGATCCTTCAGGGCGCCTTCGACTTTGGTGCCCTTGGCGGCCTTCTCGGCCAATGTGTTCTTGACGACCTGATACTTCGCGCCCGCCGCACGCAGCACTTTACGCAGCTCGTAGTCCTGGGGAACGGTCATCTTGGTGTAGGTCGCGACGACCACGTTCGAAACGTTCTTCAGGTCTTTGCTAAGCTTTTCAACCTGCTCTGTTTTTTTTGCCTTGGTAACCGCCATAATCAATCCCTCGTAAATGATCTTTGTGGGGACAGCCGCCTTCGGCTGTCCAGGCGCTTCAGCGCCGAGTTAAGCCTTCGCAGCCGTCTCGATCGGGGTCACGTCCAGAGAAATCCCAGGACCCATCGTCGAACTCAGAAAGCACCCCTTGATGTACTTGCCCTTGGCGACCGACGGCTTGGCTTTGATCACGCTGGTGATCAGCACCGTCGCGTTCTCGATCAACTTGTCGGGCGAGAACGAAATCTTGCCGACCGGGCAGTGCACGAGCGCCGTCTTGTCGGTACGGAATTCGACCTTGCCGGCCTTCACTTCCTGTACGGCCTTGCCCACGTCGAAGGTGACCGTTCCGGTCTTTGGATTGGGCATCAGGCCCTTGGGACCGAGAATTTTGCCCAGTCGTCCGACAGACTTCATCACGTCAGGAGTGGCGATGAGGGCGTCGAAGTCGGTCCAATTCTCCTTGGTGATCTTCTCGACCATCTCTTCGCCGCCGGCGAAATCGGCTCCGGCCGCTTCGGCTTCCTTAATCTTGTCACCGGTCGCGATGACTAGGACTTTCTTCGACTTGCCGAGACCGTGCGGCAGAACGACTGTGCCGCGTACCATCTGGTCGGCGTGCTTGGGATCGACTCCCAGGCGCAGCGTGACTTCGACGGTCTCGTCGAACTTGGCGAACTTCACTTTCTGCAGGAGAGGAACTGCGTCCTGAAGAATATAGGGGCGCTTCTCGACTGCGGAGTGCGCCTTGGCGATGTTCTTTCCTTCTTTTTTCATTGCTCTTCCTTGTCTCCCACCGCTCGTCGTTGAATCGAGGAGCCGTGGTTATATTGACTACAAACTTCACTGCACTCGCGAGGACCGATCAGATCCAGCTAAGTTCTTAGCCTTGATCTCCTCATAACATGCCCCGCACACAAGCTTGAATGTTGCCCGGGCATAGGCGCTATCGAAATCACCCGTTGGACCTCTCATCCGTTCACAGCTTGGGCACCATGCATCGGGATAAGGATTCGACGTATCTTCAATATCCCAACAAAAACCCAACCCACAACCGCGCAAAAGGTGTTCGCACATAAATGCTTCGCGGTTATCGCCATGCCGCTGACAATGAACCGTGCGAACGGTAACGTCATCCATTCAACTTACCCAACGACTTCAATGCCCATCGAACGCGCCGTGCCGCGGATGCTCTTGATGGCAGTCTCGACCGAGGCGGCGTTCAGGTCGGGCATCTTTTGCTTTGCGATGTCCTCGACCTGCTTGGCGGTGACTTTGCCGACTTTATCTTTGTTGGGCACACCGGATCCCTTGGCGATACCCGCGGCGCGCTTCAACAGGATCGAAGCCGGAGGCGTCTTGGTGATGAAGGTGAACGAGCGGTCGCTGTAGACGGACACGACGACCGGGATGATCAGTCCCTCCATCTCTTTCTGGTTGGTTCTGGCGTTGAACTGCTTGCAGAACTCCATGATATTGATCTGCGCCTGGCCGAGCGCCGGGCCCACGGGGGGGGCCGGAGTCGCCTTGCCGGCGGCGATCTGCAGCTTCACATAACCTGTAACTTTCTTTGCCATAATCTCTCTTCTGTCGGCAGCGTGAGTCTAGGATTTTCGGCTCAACAATCTGCGGACTTATTGTTTCTCGAAACTGCCCTCAGGGGCTATAAAGCCCGGTTTCGTTCGGGCTCTTAACGGCACAGCTAAAGCCGTGCCCTTCCACAAACCTTCTGGCTAAAGCCAGCCCTTGCGTCAACCGACGCGTAGGCTAAAGCCGCACCCTTCCGCAAAACCTCGCGGCTCGAGCCGCGTCCTTCTTCGAACCCCGCATGGCTTACGCCATGCGCTTCTTGCAAACTACGCGACCTTCTCTACCTGGTTGAACTCGAGTTCCACCGGGGTGGAGCGGCCGAAAATTGTGACCATCACTTTCAACGTCTCGCGGTCTTCGTTCACTTCGTCGACGATGCCAGTGAAGCTGGCGAACGGGCCCTCGGTGATGCGGACCGATTCCTGCTTTTCGAACTTGACCTTAAGCTTGGGCTTCTCGCGGCTGTCGGCGACCTTGTAGACGATGTGCTGGACTTCCTCTTCGGACAGCGGCGTGGGCTGTTGCCCGGTGCCGACGAATCCGGTGACGCGCGGCGTGGACTTCACCACATGCCAGACGTGATCGTCCATGTCCATTTCAACCAGCACGTAGCCGGGATAGAACATGCGCTCGGAGGTGTATTTTTTGCCGCCGCGCACTTCGGTGACCGACTCGGTCGGGATCAGCACTTTGCCGATCTTCTCCTGCAGCCCGAAGGCCGCGACGCGCGACTCCAGAGACTCTTTCACCTTGCGCTCAAAGCCCGAGTAGGAGTGGATGATGTACCACTTCATGTTCGGGTTCTTGGGCGCCTCAGTCGTGGCCGTGGCTCCGTCCGCTGCGGGAGGCTGCGCCTCGCCCGTTGCGCTCGCTACTGCTTCGTTTTTTTCTTCGTCCTGCATAGGGGTGGTTCTTCTCGGCCAGCTGTTACTTTCTAAGCAGCGCTCGGCTGCAAATCATCAATGACTAGTGGACCTTGAACGCGCCGAACAGAGCCGTTACGCCGTGCTGAATGACGAAGTCGATCACGGCAAAGTACAACGCGAAAATAAAGACCGTAATCACGACCACCGTGGTCGTGGCTTGAACTTCTTTCCACGAAGGCGCGGTCACCTTGCGCATTTCCGTGCGCACATCGTTGTAAAAAGTCTTGGTCCGCTCGGGCCAGGACTTCACCGTCTCGACAAGTGCGTTTTGTTCCGTCATGGTCGCCATCTTCTGCTTCTCTCTCTTCGCTCTGTCTGCTGCGCCTGTGCGTAAACTCTGTGGCAGGGGCGGAGGGATTCGAACCCCCAAGTTCGGTTTTGGAGACCGACAGTTTAACCGTTGAGCTTACGCCCCTACATCATTGCTGATTTCGTGATTGCTGATTGTTGATTGAAAAACCGGACGTTCGGCAATCGGCAATCAAAAATCATCAGTCAACAATTATTTAACTTCTTTATGCGGCGTGTGCTTGCGGCAACGGTTGCAGAATTTCTTGAATTCCAACCGTTCGGTCGTCGTCTTCCGATTCTTGGTCGTCGAGTAGTTCCGCTCTTTGCAATCACCGCATTGTAACGTCACAATTTCTCGGGGCATAAAACAGCTCCTAGCTCTTCGCTTCTAGCTCAAACCTTTTACTAAGTCAGAAATGAGAATTCAGAATGCAGAACTGATCTTGCTCTTACTTCTGCATTCTTCTTTCTTACTTCTGCCTTGCCTTACTGAATAATCTCCGCAATCGTGCCGGCGCCTACCGTATGCCCGCCTTCACGAATCGCGAACCGCAAGCCCTTTTCCATGGCCACCGGCGTGATCAACTCAATCACCAGACTGACGTTGTCTCCCGGCATCACCATCTCGGTGCCCGCCGGCAACTCCGCCACGCCCGTCACGTCCGTCGTGCGCAGATAGAACTGCGGACGATATCCCTTGAAGAACGGCGTATGTCTTCCACCTTCTTCCTTCGTCAGGATATAGACCTCGGCCTTGAACTTGGTGTGCGGCGTGATCGATCCCGTCTTGGCCAACACCATGCCGCGCTCGACATCATCCTTGCCGATGCCGCGCAGCAGCAGACCGGCGTTGTCGCCCGCCATGCCTTCGTCCAATTGCTTCTTGAACATTTCGACGCCCGTCACCACCGTCTTGCGCGTCTCGCGGAAGCCGACGATTTCTACTTCCTCGCCCACCTTCACCTTGCCACGCTCAATACGGCCCGTCACAACGGTGCCGCGTCCGGAGATCGAGAAGATGTCTTCAATCGGCATCAGGAACGGCTTGTCCAGTTCGCGCGCCGGCTGCGGAATATACTTGTCCACCGCCGCCATCAACTCGTCGACCTGCGCCTCGGCCTTGGCTTCCCCATTCAGCGCGCCCAGTGCCGAAACCCGCACCACCGGGACATCGTCGCCCGGAAACTTGTACGACTTCAGCAACTCGCGCACTTCGAGTTCAACCAGTTCCAACAACTCCGGATCGTCCACCGCGTCAACCTTATTCAGCGCGACTACCAAGTACGGCACACCGACCTGCCGCGCCAGCAGCACGTGCTCCCGCGTCTGCGGCATCGGACCGTCCGTCGCCGCCACCACCAGAATGCCGCCATCCATCTGCGCCGCGCCCGTGATCATATTCTTGATGTAGTCGGCGTGGCCTGGGCAATCCACGTGCGCGTAGTGCCGGTTCGCCGTCTCATACTCCACGTGCGCCGTGGCAATGGTTATGCCGCGTGCCTTTTCTTCTGGAGCGTTGTCGATCGAATCAAACGACCGAAACGTGTTCTTCGGATTGTGCTTCGACAGAACTTTGGTGATCGCCGCCGTCAACGTGGTCTTGCCATGATCGATGTGACCAATCGTCCCTACGTTGCAGTGCGGCTTATTGCGATCAAATTTTTCTTTCGCCATAACCAGCCTCTAGCTCCTAGCTCTTAGCTTCTAGCCTAAAACCCTTCCGCCCACACCCTTGTCATCCTGAGGCGCCGTTCTTTGGCGCCGAAGGACTTCTGCAACTTCTTCTGCGTCTTCTAGTAATACTGATACAGCTTCTTAAACTTGTGCCGCAGCGCGATGTCGACGCTCTCGAGCTTCGACAGGTAGAACTCGCGCATCTGGCCTTGATCGGAAAGGGTCAGCTCCCCGTACAACTGCCTCGCCTTCAGATCCGCTCTCCCCGTCGCAGCTTCCAGCGCGTGGAGTATGACCACAGCATCGAAATCGCGAATTCGAACTCGGGCACGCTGCAGTCCCTTCAGAAAGCGCTGGACCTTTTCGGGTGAAAACGCCTCTTCAATGGCGCGCTGCAGTTTACCGAACTCTTCCGCCTTCTCAATCTTGATGGCAGCCTTCTGGAAAACCACTGTCATCGGCGAACACTCTCAATTCCTCAAACAGTTTTCTGGAGCGGGAGACGGGAATCGAACCCGCGACCAACAGCTTGGAAGGCTGTGACTCTACCACTGAGTTACTCCCGCCCTGCGTCAACTCTCAGCCGTCAGCAAACCTCAGCGGCGAAAGCCGCTCCACTTTCCACCGCTAACAGCACGGCTGAAGCCGTGCCCTTCCACAAAACATCTGGAGCCGATGATCAGGATTGAACTGATGACCTCTCCCTTACCAAGGGAGTGCTCTACCAACTGAGCTACATCGGCCCAAAAAACCAGCTGTCAGCTATCAGCCTTCAGCTCTCAGCGAAATCTACTCCGCATCCTTATCCGGGTGCAGCACTTCATTCCGGCGCAACACCGACTTCACGGCCAGGAAAGCTAAAATCGCCAGCGTTCCGGCCCGAAACCTTGGGTCGGGGAGTGTGGTCCACGCCAGCGCTCCCAGCACTCCGTAACAGATCAGCGCGATGGACAGGCGATTCACAAATCAGCGGCTCACAGAATTCTGGTGCACAGGGAAGGATTCGAACCTTCGTACCTCGCTAGGAGGGACAGATTTACAGTCTGTTGGCTTTAACCACTCACCCACCTGTGCAAAAACTTTCGGGCGATGCGGCTGTTGCGCTCCGTCCGGCAGACTACGCTACAAGGGCCGCTCGAAAGCACACGCGAAACCCGCAGACCAACGCAGAACAGCTTTCTTTTTTCGCAACACAGGGAAACCAAGGCTCGCGCTAGAAGACGCCGCGAAGATCACTAGACTGCCTGATCACTGCACACCGGAAAAGTACCGAATGGAGTGCGTTGGAAAAACCTGTTGCGCCGCTAACCGAGTCCGCCGAACAGCCGGAAAAACGTCTCTTCGTTCATTTACTGGAGCTGGCGAAGGGATTTGAACCCCCGACCCTCTGATTACAAATCAGATGCTCTACCAACTGAGCTACGCCAGCAAATTCGGGGGAAAGACGCGCTCTCGCGCAAACTTATCCCTCAGATCCCTGCCAGATGTCCGGGACAATTATTTAAGGTATCACAAGGGCAAGAACGCGTGCAAGGCTGTCATCGTTCCGTGCTGTCATCGTTCCGAGGCCGGGGCGGGCGTACAATCCCACTGTGAACGAATGGCGTAGCGTTGTCACCCAGGGAGCGATCTTTATCGCAATCCTGGAATTGATCGAGATCGCCAAGTGGGTCTTCACCGATGGTTGGAGCGGCGTTTTCAATTTCCACCTGCGCTTAAATAGACAGCTTCTGATCCACTGCATCGGCCTCCTATATGCAGGGGCTCCCTACGGAATTCTAATCGTGTTTGGATGGAGGGCGTTCCGGGGCGCGCCGCTCACTGTGCTCGTGATCCTTGCTGTGCCACTTCTCGTTGCAGTTCCATTTCGTTCGTTCTTGAGGAGTTGGTATAGCAACGCGAATCCGCCGGTGAAAGCGACCGAACTACCCTTCCCTCGGTAACCGCTATTTGTTCTTTTGACAACTATTCCTCCCGCAACGCCACCATGGGATCGACACGCGCAGCCCGTCGCGCGGGAATGATACATGCCGCCAGCGCGACCGCGGTCAGGACAACGGCGACCAAGCTGAAGGTAGCCGGATCGTGGACGGGCACGCCGAACACCAGACTCGACACCGCGCGGCCGAGGGCGAGCCCGCCGGCCAAGCCGATGCCGACGCCGATCAGCACCACCTTCATTCCCTGACCGACGATGAGTTGCAACACGCTGCGGGGCGTGGCACCGAGCGCCATCCGCAGACCGATCTCGCGGGTGCGCTGGTTCACGGAGTAGGCGAGCACACCGTAGATCCCGATCGCCGTGATCAGTAGCGCCACGCCGGCGAAAACCGATAGCAAGACCGTGTTGAGCCGGGGCTGAGCTGCGCTGTTCGACAACCATTGATCCATAGTATTCACGTTCGCCAAGGCAAGCCCGGCGTCGATGTCATGGACTCTCTGGCGAATCGAGGACAGCAGCGCCTGCGCGGAAGCGTCGGTGCCAGCGTCGCTGCGGACGACAACATCCATGAGAGGCCAGGTGCCGCGCTGTTGGAGTCCGTAATAAAGAGTCGGGGTCTGCTGGTTCAGAGCTTGATCGCGAATGTCACCGACCACTCCGACGATCGTGTACGCGATCTCTGGTTTGGCGCTGGGCCGAAGAGTCTTGCCGATGGGATCGGCGTCGCCAAAGAATTTCTGCGCGGTCGACTGGCTGACGACCATCACCAGCTGAGAGGTGCGTGTGTCGGCGTCGGTGAAGGTGCGGCCGCGCAGCAGCGGAATGCGCATGGTGTCGAAGTATCCATTGCTGACGCTCCGCCAGTCGATGGGCACGGCGGTGCCGGGTGGTAGCACGGAGGACTCTGTCGTAATCATCGGATGCCGGGCGTAATTTCCGGCGCCAAAGGGAATGCCACTGCAGACCGCGGCACTGCGGACGCCTGGAATCGACTGCAGGTTCTCGATGAGCGAGTGATAGAGAGCGGGACCCTTGGCGGCAAGCGGATATTGCGGCACGGGACGAGCGAGCTGAAACGTCATGAGCCCGCTCGAATCGAATCCCAGGCGCACGCGCTGCAGGTTGGCGAGGCTCTGCATCAGCAGGCCCGCACCAATCAGAAGAATTGCGGCGAGCGCCACTTCGCCGGCAGCCAGGCTGTCGCGCAACCAGCTGCGAATGCCGCCGGTCGAGCCGCGTCCAGCCTCTTTGAGCGTGTCGTTGGCCTTGGCAGTTGCAATGCGCCAGGCTGGCGCCAGACCGAACAAGAGACCCGTAGCAATCGTGAGCGCGAAACAGAACCACAGCACAGTCGAATCGACTGCGACGTCGGGAAAAGGCAATGTGCCATCCGGCGAGGAGCGAGTCAGCACGCGCACGGCGGCAACCGCTCCCAGCAGACCCGCGCCGCCGCCGAGGATCGAAAGGACAACGCTCTCCACCAGAAGCTGGCGAATCAGGCGGCCGCGCGTGACGCCTAATGCCGTGCGCACGGCCATCTCTTTCTGCCTGGTCGCGGCACGCGCCAGCAGAAGGTTCGCGATGTTGGCGCAGGCAATCAGTAGTACGAACACAACCGCGACCAGCAGAACAAGGAGTCCAGTCTTCAGATCCGCGCCCACAAAGGTATCGAACAGGGTGAGAAGATGAATGCCCCAATAACGGACTTCGGGATACTGCTTGCCGACGCGCGCCGAAATCGTGTCCATCTCGGCCTGAGCTTGTTGCGGCGTGACCCCAGGTTTGAGCTTTCCGAAGACGGAGATCACGTGATTCAGGCGGAGTTCCTTGCTGGGATCAATGGCCAGCGGCGTATAGAGATCGCCACCACCAATCAGCTTCAGGCTGGCTGGGGCGATACCAACGACTGTCGTTGGAATGCCGTCGAGAGAAATCGTTTTGCCGACCAGGGCCGGGTCTGAAGCGCAGCGGCGCTTCCATAGGCCTTCGCCAATGATGGCGACTGCCGCGCCACCAGGCTTTTCTTCGTCCGCCTTGAACTCTCGTCCGGCGATCAGCCGAGTACCAAGAACCTGGGTCAAGTTCGGGCTGATGCGATTTCCCGAGAGTTGCTCGGGCTCCCCACTCCCACTCAGAGTGAATGTGGCGTAACCCACTCCGGCGAGTTGCTCGAACGATTGCGTCTGCTCCCGCCAGGAAAGAAAGTTCAGCACAGAGGCTGCGAAGGTGGGCAGGTTGAGCTTGTCGTTCTTCTCCGCGACCTGCAGGATCCGGTTAGGCTCGGCGAAAGGCAGCGAGCGGATCATCACCGCATTTACGACCGTGAAGATGGTTGCGTTGGCCGCAATCGCAATCGCGACGGTAAGGACCACCGTGGCCGTAAAGAGCGGCGCCCGGAACATAATGCGAACCGCGTAGCGGATATCTCCCCAGATTGCGCTGTTCTGGAACATGTGTGTTTGGACGGCTGGGAAGTCCAAATGATATCAGCCCGTTTCGCGCTCTGGGCTTGACGGGTTCTCGGCCGACCGATGACGGCCTTGCGGATTGAGTGAGTAGCAGCCAGGGATGCTATCATTTGATCCCTGACCCGCATTTCATGCGAATAAGGCGCACTCTCCCCATCGCTCTGGCAGTCGTCGCGGTTGCTGCGGCGGTGACGCTTGCCGTCGAGTTAAGAAAGGCCGCCCCCCCGGAGGCTGCCCGGCTACTGCCCGCCGCTGATGCCTTTGTGTACGGCGATTTTGGCTGGGTCCGCAAGGCGAATGGGGGAAAGCCTCTCTTTCCGGATTCGCCCGTGGCGCACGATCCGGAGTATGAACGTTTCATCCAGGAGACAGGATTTGATTTCGAGCGCGACCTGGACGCGGTAGCTTTTGCTGTCCACTACCCGCAAAGCTGGCCCGGCGGTGGGACTGGGGGCGCGGCGCCGGAGCCTCGGTTTTCGGAAGTCTTCACCGGAAGGTTCGATGGCAGCCGGTGCCTGGCATATCTGAAGAAGACCGCCAAGTCGGTTGAAAATTACGACTCGGTCGATATTTTTACAATCCCACTTTATGGCCGGTCGTTCCGCATCGCGCTGCTTGGAGTAGGCACCGTTGCGGCTTCCAATCATGACGATCCGGCGGTCATCCGCGGCATGGTGGACCGGTCGCGGCGGCTGGCGTCGCCGTTTGGAGGTCCGGCTTTTCTGCGGCGCTATTACAAACGAGTGCAGTTGGCCAGTCCGGTTTGGATGGTGGCGCGGGTGGAGCCCGCATCGCCTGGGTTTGAGGCATGGTCCGCGATTTTCCCCAAGGCGGCGGACCTCGTCATTTCCGCCAGCTACAACCCCCTGCATCTGCCGCTACGCGCGGGCGTGCTGCATCTGCGCGCCGAGGCCTCGACGGGAAGTGCCGAGGACGCACGCAACATTACCGACAAGGCCAACACGTTCCTGACCATGTTTCGGAGTGCGGAGTTGTCGGTTGGAAACGGCGGAACCGATGCGGATGTAAAGGCCGTGTTTGACAGCCTGCAGGTGCGGCAAGAGAGCAACCGGGCAGTGCTCTCCGCGATCCTGCCTGCGGGGGTCTTCCGCAAACTGGGGGAAGCTTCGGACCAGGCGCCGAATCCCCCAGCAACCCCGGCGCCGGTACGGCCTGCCAAGTCACGGTGAGGTCGATAGGTATCGCTGAGAGGCTCTTGCAACTAAATCCCGCTCCACGCGTCTTATTTCTCATGGCACCTCAGAAGGTACAATAATAAGAGATGTCGACCCTTCCATCTCCTTCGCTCATTGGGGCGTTCTTCGCAGGCTTGGTTTCCTTTCTATCGCCATGCGTGCTTCCACTTGTACCGGGTTACGTTTCTATGATCTCTGGAGTGGGCGTCGAAGAACTGAAGACACCTCAAGCACAGTTAATGCGGCGGGTGATGGTGAACTCCGTTGCGTTCATCCTGGGCTTCAGCGCTGTCTTTATTGTGGAAGGGTTGGCAGCGACAGAACTCGGCTCGACGCTTGGACTATACAAACACACGCTGGCCAGAGTGGCGGGCGTCGTCATTATCATTTTCGGGTTGCATCTGACGGGGATCTTCAAGATCAAGGCTCTTTACACCGATGCGCGTCTGCACAGCGTGAAGGGCACTAGCACGTTAGTCGGCGCGTTCCTGCTCGGATTCGCTTTCGCATTCGGCTGGACCCCCTGTCTGGGACCGATTCTGACAGCGATTCTTACGCTGGCTAGCGAGCAAGACACACTGGGTAAGGGGGGCACGCTGCTGGCGGTCTATTCGCTGGGACTGGCGGTGCCATTTCTTCTGACGTCGCTGCTGATGGAGCGGTTCCTGAAGTTTTACAGCCGCTTCCGCTCGCATATGCACGCGCTCGAAGTCGCCAGCGGCGGTCTGCTGATTGCGCTCGGCATTCTTCTCATGATCGGTCGCTTTACGCTGATCTCGAGTTGGCTGTCGTTTCTGAACCGTTTTGCTTTGTAGTAGGAGGGTCTAGTTTTGAAGGTTGAAGAGTTTCTGTATTGTCCAAAGTGCGGAGCGGCGCTGAATCAGAGCGCTGGCACGACGCCGGTGAATGCGCCCGGTGTGGTCACTTGCGGAGCTTGTGGCACGACTTTTCAGCAGTCGGATTTCGCGGGCCATGCTCCGATCCCAGAGCCATCTGGAGGAAACCGCAATCCCCTGACGCTGTTCGTGGTGGCGGTGATCGCCGCGGGGATGCTGTTCTTCGGCTTTCACGCGGCTCGTCGCTCAGGGCCGCCACAGCTTGTGACCAAGGCCACGGCGGCGCCGGACTTCACGCTGGAATCGCTTGACGGTAAGGACGTGCGTCTGTCGGACCTGCGCGGCAAAGCGGTCCTGCTGAACTTCTGGGCTACCTGGTGCGGGCCGTGCAAGATCGAGACGCCGTGGCTGGTGGAGTTGCAGAATCAGTACGGATCGCAAGGGCTGCAGGTGATCGGCGTCGCGATGGATGATTCCGGGAAAGACGAGATCGCCAAGTTCGCTAAAGACATGGGAGTCAACTATCCGGTGCTGCTGGGAAAAGAAGCGGTGGGCGACGCGTACGGCGGCGTTCCGGCGCTGCCCGAGAGCTTTTTCATCGGGCGGGATGGGAAGATTGTCGACAAGATCATCGGGCTGAAGGGCAAGGCTGAGATCGAGGATTCGATCAAGAAGGCGTTAGACACGGATGCCGCGAAGAGTGCTGCGTCGGTCCAGCCAATGCGCGAAAATGGGCCTGTTCAGAGGTAACGTCGCATCCGGGCGCCGATCGTTCTAACATTCGGGGATGGCTCGACGGCTCAGAAGTGACAATAGGGATGAGGTCGGGATTGGCCTACGATTGGGTGTCTCCACCTTGCGATTGCGCGATCACAACTCGAAACTGATGTGGGTGCTCGCTTTGCTCGCCGCCACTGCCGCAGCGCAGGGCGGAAAGGCGCCTTCGGTGTCTTTCGCTCCGGTGCCGCTAGTCACCGCAATGCGCACCAGGCCGACAATGGTGAATTTGAATTTTCGCGTCGCTTCGGGATTCCACATTAATTCTAATGCGCCGAAGGATGAATTCCTGATTCCCACCAGCTTGAAGATGGATCTGCCCACCGACATCATCCTGGGGAAGATCGAGTATCCCGAGGGAAAAGATCTGACATTCCCTTTTTCTCCGGACCAGAAGCTGAATGTCTACAGCGGAGATTTCACCGTCGCCGTTGACGTGCATCCGCTGCACTCGGTCACGCCCGGAAAATATGTGATGCACGGCATACTGCGGTACCAGGCTTGCGACAACGCGCAGTGCTTCCCCCCGAAAGCGCTGCCGGTAAGTTTTGATGTGAAAGTGATCAAAGAACCCGCCGAGCACCACGCGAATCCGGCGCAGAGTCCGCACGTACACAACTAGCGCGAAGCCATCTGATCTCAGCAAATCTTGGTTCTCAAATTGGACCTGCCTCCGAATATGTAAGCCGGGATCACCGTTTGGGAGGTGCCTGGAAAGGTAAGCTGTACGTGGGCCCGTGGTGTAATGGCAGCACGTAAGCCTGTCCAGCTTAAAGGTGCGGGTTCGACTCCCGTCGGGTCCACAGCGTTCCCTCTCTTTGGTAGGGAATCTGACGAGGGGTCTCAGGACAGGGAGGCTCCTCACGTAACCTTGACTTGCGATTCCTTTCTGCCATAATGATCTTCGTAGCTGGACAGGCTTACGCCCCGGGTTGAATCACGCCCGGGGTTTCGTCGTTTTAAAACACTGACGGGACTTTAATCGCCGGGTGGCGATGCGCTCGCCAGAGCAAGAATCGCTCCCGCAAACAGCAGCGTGTCGAAAAAGTAGTTGATCCCTTCCACTTTGACACCGATGCTCGGGTCGGCCAGCGCCGCGATCAGAATCGGCCCGTAGACAAACAAGACCAGCAGCACAATCCAGGTTCCGAGATAAGTTGCCGCTATTCGCGTCTTCCTGGCCAGCAGAATGCATGCCCCGGCGGCCAGAAGAATTGCACCCGTCAGATAGCCTATGAGCAACCGGCTGGGAATCCACGTGGGCATCAGCTTTTCGAGCGGGACTCCGGGTACGTTCACTGGGTGCAGAAAATGCTCCACACCATAGAACATGGCGGCGATTCCGACGATCACGCGGCCTACGGTAATAAGTTTGCTTCCGCCCTGCCCACCGCCTTGCTCGCGCAGTGCGTTTCCCGCAAGAATCCATCCTCCGCCCCCAAATGTCATTTCGCGGATGGCCAATGTCCATCCAAACCTGTCTCTGGGGTTGGCGAGAGATCCCGGGATGTCCATCATCGCCACGAAAAGAAACATCGCGACCCCGAACAGCAGGCCTGACCAGCGCACCTGAATTTTTGTGGCAATGCTCAAAGACGCGGCCAGCAGCGCAAAGCCGAAGAAATATGCCCAAAACAAGTGCCACGGCATGTACGAAGGCACCATGGGGAGGACGAAGTCTACGGACGAAAGATGCAGGGCTCCGAATACCGCCAAGGGAGCGGCGAAACACAAATTGCTCAAGGCTACGATCTTGTCGAGGCCGCGAGCCTGCGCGATGTCGGCCCTGGCGGCCCACAGGGCAATCAGGAAAAGCAGAAGGCCCGCGGCGCACATCGCGACCGGCGTGCGGGGGAACTCAAACAATACGACAAGGATGAATGAGTGCATGTGGGCGCGGAGCCTGAGGTCGCATGCCACCCGAGGGCACGGCGTCCCCGCCAATACGGCGCTTAGGATGTTACTACGAAGGAGAGTGGTTACTCCGTAATCACATGATCGGCCCATTCCACCAGAGACACAAAAACTGGAGGGCTGCCAAATTTCGCTCCGTAGTTGGCCAGGTCGGATTCCGTGACCGCACGCGCGCGAGCGCAGGCTCCGCAGGCATAGATCTGGACGTGCTTCGTGGAGAGTTTATTCAGGAAATCTCCCACGGTGGGCCAGCCTACGGGCGTAACCGCGTCGGCCACGACCTTGCGCATGAGCACCGTTGCCTCGCCGAGCAGGTAGATCTGCACCTCGTGTCCGGCTTCGGCAAGTGCAAATGCGTGAGAAAAGGGGAACGCCGCTTTGGTGGGATCGTCCGAGCCCCACGCGCTCTTCATCAGAATCTTCAGCTTGCGGGGCGACTGGGCCTGCAGCGGTCCGGCGGCGGCGAAGAGAGGCAGTGCGGCCATTTGCGCGAGTCGCGTGAGAAACGCTCGACGTGCCATGCGAATCCTCCTGGGTGACGGAGTGAAAGTTGGGGAACTGTAACTCGTTCTTGCTATCTGAGCAAGTGAATCGCGCGGAGGTCGGCGTTGTGACACGCTTTCTCAGAGCGTTGTCATCTACTCGCGGCCATTTAATGGCGCTGTCATTTGAGCGAGACGCATTTTGTCTCGCGAAGGCTCCATGCAATCGCATGCTGCATGGGCACTGCTGGCGAGTTCATAGATCCTTCGGCGCCAAAAGCTGCGCCTCAGGATGACAACGGGCTGGGAAGACTTGCCAATGCCGTGACGGTTATTTGCCGACTTGCCTCTTCTCGACTCTCGCCCATGCGTCTTTCAACGCGACCGTGCGGTCGAATACCGGCTTGCCCGGTTTCGAGTCGGGGTCGACGCAGAAGTATCCCAGGCGTTCGAACTGGAATCGAGTTGCGGCAGTCGCGTTGGCTAGCGACGGTTCGACTTTCGCATCGGCGATGATCTCCAGCGAGTTCGGATTCAGGTAGTCGAGCACGTCTTTGCCTTCTTCCACGTCCCCGAGATTTTCCTTCGTGAACAGGCTCTCGTAGATGCGAACCTCGGCATCGACGGCATGCGCGGCCGAGACCCAGTGGATGGTCGCCTTCACTTTGCGGCCGTCGGGCGTGTTTCCACCGCGCGTCGCAGGATCGTAGCTGCAGTGAACTTCGACGACCTCACCCTTGTCGGTCTTGACGACGCTCGTGCAGGTGACCAGGTAGCCGTAGCGCAGGCGCACCTCGCGTCCCGGCGTGAGACGGAAATATTTCGGCGGCGGGACTTCGCGGAAGTCGTCCTGCTCGATGTAGAGCACGCGCGAGAACGGAACCTTGCGGCTTCCGGCGGCCGCGTCTTCGGGATTGTTCACCGCGTCCATCTCTTCGACCTGATTCTCGGGATAGTTGTCGATCACCACTTTGAGCGGACGCAGAACGGCCATCACGCGGATGGAGCGCTTGTTCAAATCCTCGCGGACGAAATGCTCCAGCATGGCCAGTTCGACGATTCCGTTGGTGCGCGATACGCCCGCAGCGGTGACGAAGTTGCGAATGGCTTCGGGAGTATATCCGCGGCGCCGGAGCCCGGACAGTGTCGGCATGCGCGGATCGTCCCAACCGCGCACCGTGCCCTGCTCGACCAGTTGCCGCAGCTTGCGTTTGCTCATCAGCGTGTAGGTCAGGCTGAGGCGGTCGAACTCAATCTGCTGCGAGGGGAAGATTCCCAGCTGCTCGATGAACCAGCGATAAATGGGCTGATGATCGGCAAACTCGAGCGAGCACATCGAGTGGGTCACTTTTTCCAGCGAATCCGACTGGCCGTGCGCGTAGTCGTACATCGGATAGATGCACCATTTATTGCCGGTGCGGTGATGCTCCGCATGCAGGATGCGGTACATCACGGGATCGCGCATGTTCAGGTTGGGTGACGACATGTCGACCTTGGCGCGCAAGACGCGCGAGCCGTCGGGAAACTCGCCAGCCTTCATGCGCTCGAACAGATCCAGATTCTCTTCGACCGAACGATTGCGGTATGGGCTGTCTTTGCCGGGCTCGGTCAGCGTGCCCCGATGCTTGCGAATTTCATCCGCGGTGAGATCGTCGACGTAGGCCTTGCCCTCTTTGATCAGCTTGATCGCCCACTCGTAGAGCTGGCCAAAATAATCCGAAGCGTAGAACAGGCCGTCCCAATGGAAACCCAGCCACTGAATGTCTTCCTTGATCGACTCGACGTACTCCACATCTTCCTTCTCGGGATTGGTGTCGTCGAAGCGCAGGTTGGTGCGCCCGCCGAACTCGTCAGCTAGGCCGAAGTCGAGGCAGATCGCTTTGGCATGCCCGATGTGGAGGTATCCGTTAGGTTCCGGAGGAAAGCGGGTCTGCACCCGGCCGTTGTATTTGTTGGTCTTGAGATCTTCGGCGATGCGGTCGCGCAGGAAATTAGAAGGACGAGGTTCCGGGGCTGCATTTTCGTTCATCTCGGCCTCGGCGGTTGGGGGATTCATAAGATCTGATCTTACCGCAAAAGAAAACCAGGAGGCTCCGGGCGGGAGATTCCGCCGGCGCGCCACACCGATTTGGAACCAGGAATCCCTACTGCGCGGCGATCGAAGCAGGACGCTGCGGGCCAGACTCCTGCTTACGCAGGAACCGGATGAATTGCCAGGTCTGCACGACGGTGGCAATCGAGAGTCCGATCCATGCGCCAATAACGCTGATCAGGATGGAGACGTTCACGGTTGCGGCGATGAGAATGTATTTGTGCGAATCGCGCACCGCGTCCTGCGGGACCAAGAACTGGAACGCCGCGGGAGATTTGCCTATCGCTTCGATCATGAACTTCAGCACGATCAGTACGAACACCGAATGCAGCAGCTCGCTCAGAAGCGGGAACCAGGACCACTGCGGCCGCGCCAAAGTGATGCCGGACCTGACCAGAGACACCACGCTGAGCAAGACAAACGCTGGGTAGAACTGGTGGAGGATCGGCCCCGCTTTCAGAAATGCCGCTGCCGGACCCAGCATCAGGAATGGGGAATGCGGAACGAGCAACAGCCAGACCAGGCCGAACCATCCAAACCCAAATTCGCAGAGCGCTTTGAGCGGCGATGGCTTGCGTTCCTGCACGCGCACCGGGGGCAACTTGAGAGGATCCCACTTGGTTTCGATTCCGAGATGCGAATTGGTGCGCTCGATGATGGCGAAGACCAGCGTGATAATTCCCGCGGCGATAAAGAGGCCGGACCAGAGGTCGCCGAAGGTGTGGAGGACACCGGAGGTCCAACTCCCAGCGTTCGCTACATTCACCGGACCCAGGATGAAGAGGAATACCGGCACCAGAATCCAAAGGAGCACCATCTTCAGGACAAATTCGTAGATGGGGAACAAGGCGGGACCGATCAGGTGGCGCTGCGGGCGGAGGCGGCCCGCGACCATCATCGGGCTGCCGCAGCGTTTCAGGATCGCCGCCATCTCGGCTTTGTCGAGAGGATGACCGAGTTCGGTTTCCTTGTCGTCGATCTGAGAACGGAGGTCCTCCCCTAACTCGGCGAGCAGGTCCTCTTGCCGATTCGTTTTGGGCAGCCAGAAGCGGACGGCCTGCAGGTAACGATCGATCAGATCAATGTTGCGGCTGGATGGGTTGTTCATAATCTTTGCCTCTCGAGAGCGATCCGCTCGACGGAGTCGCGGCTGGATGTCTTACTCATAACGGTGCCTCTTGAAGAATTTTGTTCAGGGACGAGTTAATGCTTTGCCATTCATCGAGGAGTTGAGCGAGGATCTGTTCGCCCGCCGGCGACAAACGATAAAAACGTTTGTTGCGCTTGTCCTCTTCGCGCCACTGGCTGACTAGGAGGCCCTGAGTTTCCAGGCGGCGCAGCAGGGGATAGAGCGTGCCTTCATCGATAGCCAAGCCGTCGTCCGCCAGCGCTTTCCGCAGCGTGTATCCGTATTGCTCGGTCCGAAGCTGGGCTAGAACCGCGACGATCAGGCATCCGCGACGCAGTTCCAACTTCAGGTTTTCGAGGACTTCTGGGCCGCCTTGGGTACCGTTCGCCATATAGTATGTGACGCACACTGTATGATACACAGTATAAGTTGTCAAGCATTTTCTTGTGTCTGCCAGTGGACGCCTATTTGATCTGGTCCGAACCGCTTCGCCTTCAGAACCAGACCTTGGACCTGAAGTCGAGGAAGAAAATCTGTCCCCGCGATCAAGCTGAAAGAGTTTTCACGAAGAATTTAACTCTCCGCAACCTTCCCCAAGCCAGCCGTTTCTTACGATGACGGCTCGAGGTTTGACATGAAAAAAACACTTGCTCTGCTCTCCCTCGCAGCTGTCTGCTCCATGGGCACCGCAATTGCCCAAGACCATCACCCCAATCAAAACCAGATCAAGCGCGTTCTTCTGATTAGTGTCGACGGCATGCATGCTGTTGATTTCCTGAACTGTGCGAATGGCATTCGCACAATCGACAATGGAAAGCCCTATTGCCCGGCTATGGCAGCGCTCGCAACGACCGGCGTTAATTATGTCGCGGCCAGCACCTCCAAACCCTCGGATTCTTTCCCCGGACTGACGGCGATCGTGACCGGCGGAAGCCCAGCCCTTACCGGCGTCTACTACGACGTTGCGTACTCCAGAAATTACTCCGCCCCGGCGAAAACCACGGGCAACGGCGTGGCGGCTGGCCCGTGCACCCCTGGCGGCGCGCCCACCGGGACCACAACCGAGTATGAAGAAGGCATCGACTTCGACAAAACCAAACTGAATGGCGGCGCGCAGGGTGCCACCCTGACCGATGGTGGCCTCAACTCTATCGACCCCCTGCGACTGCCCCGCGACCCGGCCAATGGCTGCGCCCCCGTTTACCCGTGGGAATTCGTCCGCGCCAACAGCATTTTCAGCGTGGTTCATCAAAATGGCGGATTCGCGGCATGGTCCGACAAGCACCCGGCTTATGCCTCGGTGGCTTCTGGTCTGGGGCCAGGCGCGCTCGACGATTTCTACGCGCCTGAAATCAACTCGACAGTAGTCGCACTTCCGGGCATCGTGACGCCGACCAACGCAGCCTGCGATCCGATCCGTGATCCAGGTTCAGACCTGACCGCATGGACCAACAGCTTCCAGAACATTCAGTGCTATGACACGCTGAAGGTCAAAGCGGTCCTCAACTGGATCCGTGGGAAGAACCACCTTGGCTACAAAGACGCCCAGGTTCCCACTCTCTTCGGGATGAACTTCCAGGCCGCCAGCGTCGGCCAGAAGCTAATCGAATCGAGCAACAGCACGACTGGCGGATATCTCGATGCCGCGGGCACTCCGGGCGCGGCGCTACTGGGCGAATTCCAGTTCGTGGACGCCTCGATTGCCGCGTTTGTGAGCGAACTGAAGAAACAGGGCCTCTACGATTCGACTCTGATCGTGCTCACCGCCAAGCACGGACAGTCTCCGATCGATCCCAGCCGTTACGTTTCTCAGCTCATCAACGGAACCTCTCCCGTCACACTGCTCTCCAATTCGGGCTACACATTCCTTACTCAGAATCCACCAACAACCCCACCGGCATCGGACCGACAGAAGATGATGTCTCGCTGATCTGGCTGTCGAACTCCGCAGACACCTTGGCCTCGGTCGGCATCCTCGAAGCGAACGCTGCCGCCACCACCGGAATCGCGCTTGGGCAGATCTACTACGGCCCCTCGCTAATCCTGAACTTCAACGATCCAACCGTGGATCCGCGTACGCCCGACATCATCGTGACTCCGAATGTCGGCGTTACCTACTCGGGAAGCACCTCGAAGCTAGCGGAGCATGGCGGGTTCGCACATGACGACACGAATGTGGTTCTTCTGCTGTCGAATCCGTGGTTCCAGCCACAGACGGTTCGAGCCGCAGTGGGCACTGCACAGGTGGCGCCTACCATCCTGCAAGCCTTAGGAATATCTCCTACTGCCCTCGACGCGGTTCGCTCGGAGGGAACGCCGGTCCTTCCAGCGGTTCAATTCCCGTCGGGACACCGCAAGTAAACCGGCAAGCAACCGGGTTCAACGAAGAAGGGACGCCCATCGCGGGTGTCCCTTTTTCATTGTGTGCCGAACATGTACGACAGCTAGGGGGTGGAAGTCCCCTGCCCAGCCTGGTGGAGGTGAAGGGCTAGAGAAGCGCAAGGGCGTCGTCGCGAGGCGGGGTCTGAAAGAAGCGTGGATCAAAGGCGCGAGCCGATGAACAAGAACCGGATGAGGAGGCCTACGGTGTGGGGCGAGCTGGCAAGTGACAGCGAAGCCCGTGTCCACCAAGCACACTGGTGGTAAATCCGGCGGTTGAGCGTCGAAGGCGGTCGAACTTACTTCGGGAGACCCGCCGCATGTCACGGAGTCGTGACTGAGGATGGAGCAATCCATCCTGACCGTGGGGCGGGAGTCAGCAGCGGGCATAGTAGGCCGCGAGGCCCAAGGCCCAAACAGCAAGGAGCGGCGAGTAGGACGCAGGACTCGATGAACGACAAGCGGCAGAAGAACCAGTTACAGATGTTACTGGCCTTTACCGGGGAGGGGAGGAGTGAAGCTCCAAGGACTCCGCGGGAAGGGACCGAATCGTTGACGGCGAAGTGCGAAACCGAAAGTCCGGCTGGAGAAGAGCAGTGGATGGAAGAGGTCTGGGGGCGGGAGAACTGCCAGCAGGCTTTACGACGGGTGAAGGCCAACAAAGGGAGCGCGGGAATCGACGGCATGAAAGTGTCGGAGTTGCCGGGCTACCTGAAGCAGCACTGGCCAGCGATTCGGGAACAGCTGTTGAGCGGGACTTACCAACCGCAAGCGGTGCGGCGAGTAGAAATCGCCAAGCCGGACGGGGGGATGCGCAAGCTGGGCATTCCCACGGTGCTGGATCGGTTTGTCCAGCAGGCGGCGATGCAGGTTCTGCAAGGCAGATGGGAGCCGACGTTTTCCGAACACAGTCACGGGTTTCGTCCGCAACGCTCGGCGCATCAGGCGGTGGCCAAGGCGCAGCAGTATATTGCCGACGGGCAACGCTGGGTGGTGGATCTCGATCTGGAAAAGTTTTTCGATCGAGTGAATCACGACAAGCTGATGGCGGCGGTGGCGCGGCGGGTGAACGACAAGAGGATGCTCAAGTTGATTCGAGCTTTCCTGGAGTCGGGCGGGATGGAGAACGGGCTGGTGAGTCCGGTGGAAGAAGGAACTCCGCAAGGCGGGCCTTTGTCTCCGCTGCTGTCGAATCTCGTGCTCGACGAACTCGACCGCGAGTTGGAGCGACGTAAACACCGTTTCGTGCGCTACGCGGATGATTGCAATATCTACGTGGCCAGCGAGCGGGCAGGGAAACGAGTCATGCAAAGCGTGACGAGTTTCATCCGGCGGCGACTCAAGCTCAAGGTGAACGAGGCGAAGAGCGCGGTGGCACGACCGCAGGAGCGCAAGTTCCTGGGCTTCCGCTTTACCGGCAGGAGAGAACCGAAACGGCGCATCGCGCCCAAGGCTCTGCTGCGGTGTAAGCAAAGAGTCCGGGAACTGACGCGAGGGACGCGGGGCACGAGTCTGGAACAGATGACGAAGGAACTGGCCTCCTATCTACGAGGCTGGAAGGGTTACTTCGGATTCGGTCAGACGCCCTCGGTGCTGCGAAAGCTAGAGGAATGGATCCGACGCAGGTTGCGATCCGTGATCTGGAAGCAATGGAAGCGCAGCAAGGTGCGGCATGTTCGGCTACGCCAGCGGAACATCGGACATGCCCTCGCGGCACAAACCGCCGGCAGTCCCCATGGGCCGTGGCGCTTGGCCGACAGCCCGGGTCTGCACGCCGCACTTCCGATTGCTTACTTCGATTCGCTCGGTCTCCCTCGGTTGCTGGATGTCGCTCTAGCTCAACCGAACTGAACCGCCGTATGCGGACCCGCATGTACGGTGGTGTGGCAGGGGAGAGTGGGCGACCACTCCCCCTATGCCGATTGACGATTTTCCTGGGGGATTCTTTCCAGGGGCCTCGTCGCTTGCGAAAGGCAGATTCACACTCCGGCCGAGACGACCTGCCCCGGGGCACCTACCGCTTTCTCGCGCTGCGCGAGGCGACGCCGGTAGTGAACATGCCGCCATCGGGTCATCTCGACCAACGGCTTCCAGACTGGGTTCACGAGGTGGTGCTTGATGAGCAGGTGCCAGAAGCGGTTGGAGCGTTTATAGAGATACGACATCGCGATATAGAGCGGAATCGCCTGCCAGTCTTCGGGACGGCGATGCCAGATCGACGCGTGCGAGAAGAGGCGCTGGTAGATCCACGCATATCCCTGCTCCAGTTCTTCGGGGCTCATGTGCTTCGGCTGGAAGACGGCGTGGCCGGTGTCGTACTGGGTCCAGTCGCGATGCAGGATGCGGCCTTGCTCTTCCATCTGGCGGAACAGCGGCGTGGCCGGGTACGGCGTCAGGATGTGAAACGTGCAGCACTCCAGACGGTTCTCTTCGATCCATTCCGCGGTGTGGGCGAACACGTCTTTGCGGTCGTGATCGAAGCCGAGGACGAATGAGCCGTTCACCTGGATGCCGTAGTCGTGCAGAATCCGCACGCGGCGCGCGTAGTCGCTGGTCTTGGGCGTCTTCTTATGCGAGTCGGCAAGATTGTCGTCGGAGAGCGATTCGAAGCCGATAAACACGCCGGTGCATCCCGCCAGCGCCATGTTGCGGATCAGGCTGGGATCGTCGGTAACGTCGATGGTGACGGCGGCGCTCCATATTTTGTTGAGCGGACGCAACGCGGCGCAGAGCTGGTGCAGGTAGTCGCGGCGCGAACCCAGATTATTGTCGATGAAGACCGCGTAGGGCTGGTCGTCGGCTTTGAACTCGTCGACCACTTGTTGCGGGTGCTTCATCCGATAACGCATACGCAAACCATCGGTGGCGAGATAGCAGAAGCCGCAGCGATTGTGGCATCCGCGGGTGGCGATCAGGCTCGTCGTGGTGAGAAAGCTCTTGCGGGGAAGAATGCTGCGCCGGGGCGAGGGATCGTCGCAGTAGTCGTTTTCGTAGGTGGCGACATAGCGAGGCTGCAGGCTGTTGGATTCAACGTCGTGCAAGATGCGGGGCCAGAGTTGCACGCCGTCGCCCAGAGCGAGCGCGTCAGCGTGTGGCGCACATTCGTCGGGGCACGACAACACGTGCAGACCTCCGAAGATCACTTTCGATCCCCGTGCGCGATACCAGTCGGCGAGTTCGTAGGCCCGCCTTGCGAAGGTCAGATGCACCGTGATACCGACCACATGCGGCAGCGGCTGGAATGGCGGCCTTCCGTCGAGCAGGTTTTCGTCCCAGTATTCGACGCGCCAGCGCGCGGGCGTGGTCGCGGCAAAGCTCGTCAGGGCTAGCGACGGCGTGAGGACGTGCTTGCCGAAGCTGGCATTCGCGTCTTTAGGGTAGAAGGGATTGATCAGCAGCGCGTAGCGCCGCTCAAGGAATCCCCGAGGCTGATTGGGATCGAGCACTGGGGCGGCAGTCATCTCACGGGGGATCCAGCGCTTCGGAATCGGGCGAAGGAAAGGTTCGGCGGGTGCGATCATGGGAGTACTTTATATTACAAAGTACTTCAAGTCAAGGCTCGAGTCCCCGTTGATTCAAGGGCCTTAACCACAAAGAACACGAAGATGCACGAAGGAAGTCTTTCGCGGGCGAGGTCCTTCGTGATACTTCGTGTCCTTGGTGGTTAAGGATTTTTCGCCGGCTAGCTCATCGTAAGCACCACCCGGAATCGCGCCTTCCCGCTGATCATTTGCTGGTAAGCATCGGCAGCTTTTTCCAGCGGGTAGCGTTCGATCATGGGGCGAACCCCGCTGATCACGCTGAACTCCAACGTATCCTGCGAGTCGCGCGCGGTGCCCGAGGCCCAACCGCGCACAGTCTTGCTCCCCATAATGAGTTGAAGCGGGGTTACGTTCAGAGAGTCCATCCCAGCCCCGACGACGATCAGCGTTCCATTCGGTCCCAATCCGTTCACGAGCGCCGACATGGATTTTGAATCGGGGGCAGTCGCCAGCACGATGTCGGCGCCGCCCAATTTCTGTAGAGCTTCCGAGGGATCACCCGCGCTCGTGTCGACGTACTGATGAGCGCCGAGTTTCTTGGCAAGCGCCTGTTTGTCGCCGCCGCGGCCGATTGCGACCGTGCGAAAACCCATTTGGCGGGCATACTGAATGCCCAGATGTCCGAGGCCGCCAATACCCTGCACCGCGACGAGGTCTCCGGCGCGAGCTCCTGAGTTACGCAATGCGTTGAACACCGTGATGCCGGCGCACATCAGCGGTGCGGCTTCGTCGGCTGGCAGGTCGTCTGGCATGAGCGCGACTGCTTCGGCCGGAGCGACCATGTACTCGGCGTATCCGCCGTCGAAGTGGATAGCGGTAATCTTCTCGAACTTGCAGTTGATGAAGTCGCCGCGGCGGCAGGGATCGCATTGGAAGCAGTGACCGCCATGCCATCCGACGCCGACTCGCTGGCCGACCTTCCACAAGGTTACGTCGGCGCCGACCGCGTCGACGCGGCCGGCGATTTCGTGGCCCGGCACCCGCGGATACTGCATTCCCGGCCAGTGTCCCTCTTTCACCAGCGCATCGCTGTGGCAGATGCCGCAGGCCTCGACTTTGATGCGGACCTGGCCTCGACCCGGCTCAGGGAGGGGACGCTCGACCACTTCGAAATTTCCACCGGGCGTGCTGATTTGGACTGCTTTCATATCGGATACCCCCGCTGAGGTCGAACATTAGAAACTTAGTGCAAGGTAAGAGATGGGGGAGAGGGCCATGCGGACGCAAAATCCCAACTCCACAAGGAAACATTGACTGCAATTTGCGACTCTTCGATCATTAACTTGAACTGGACAGGTTGACGGCCCCGAACTGGAAACGGTTCGGGGTTTTGACTTTTCTGGTAAGCCTTCAGCCGAGTTTCTGAATCGCTAGCTCGATCCTCGCCAACGTCGTTTCCCGTCCCAACACTTCCAGCGTCTCAAACAGCGGTGGAGCATTCTTTCGCCCGCACACGGCGACGCGGATCGGTTGAAACATCTGTCCAGCCTTGATGCCGAGCTCTTGCGCTGCTGCGCGCAAAGCTTGATCCAGCGGGTCGTGCTTGAATTCGACGCCGGCCAGCACATCTTTCGCAAGCTGCAGAGCTTTCAACGCCATAGCCGCGTCTCCCTTTTGCGGGATGAGTTCGGCAGGATCGTAGGGCGGCAGTTGGTCGACGAAGAAGAAGTCCGCCGCGGTGAGAACGTCGCGCAGCAGTTTGATTCGCTCGCGGATCAGTGGCGTGATGCGCAGCATCTTTTCCGCCGTGATGTTGAAGCCGGCTTCGTGAACGATCGGCAGCAGGCGCTGGCTCAGTTCTTCGATCGCCATGCCACGAATATGCTCCGCGTTGAGCCATACCGCCTTGGGATCGAACGTTTCCTCCGGCGTTGTGGCCGGCTCTTTAAAGTTCACCACGGCGTTGGCGCGGTTGATCCCTTCGAGCGAGAAGGCGTCGACGAGTTCCTGGCGGCTCATCTGCTCGCGATCGTTTTTTGGCGACCAGCCCAGCAGGCACAGAAAGTTGATGAACGCCTCGGGCAGGAATCCTGCGTCGCGGTAGGTGGTTACGCTTACCACTGGCCCGTGGCGACGCTTCGAGAGCTTGGTTCCGTCCGGCGCGACCAGCAGCGGAAGGTGTGCAAATTGCGGTGGCGCGAAGCCCGCAGCCTCGAAGATCAGCACATGCTTGTAAGTGTTCGAAAGATGGTCCTGGCCGCGGATGATGTGGCTGATGCGCAGGTCGGCGTCATCGGCGCACGATGCCAGGTGATAAGTCGGCATGCCGTCGGAACGTAACAACGCAAAGTCTTCGATGTCGGCGCCAGCCTTCATCTGCTCGCCATACACGGCATCGGTGAAGCGCACCACTCCCCCGTCGCGCGGCACGCGAAAGCGCAGGGCGAACGGCTCTCCCGCGGCGGCGCGTCGATCGCTTTCCTCGCGCGAAAGTTCCCGCATCCCCGGGTTGAACAACCATGTCCCCTGCGCTCCAGACCGTTCGCTGTCGCCCGTGTGCGCTGGAGTGAAATCGCGATAGGCAAGCCCCTTTTCGAAAATGGTCTGCGCCATCTGCCGGTGCAGTTCGCCGCGTTCGGACTGCTTGTATTCTTCGTCCCAACTCAGGCCCAACCATTTCAATCCTTCGAAGATCGAATTGACCGAAGCATCCGTATTGCGTTCTACGTCGGTATCGTCGAGTCGCAGGATCATGGTCCCGTGGTTCCGGCGGGCGTACAGCCAGTTGAAAATGAAAGTACGCGCACTTCCCACGTGAAGAAATCCGGTAGGCGACGGCGCAAAACGTACTCGGGGCTGGTTCGAAGAAGAGGAATGAATCGCTTCGGGCATAAAGGTACAGGAATGATTTGTGCCGCGAGTGTAGAGACGGTCGAACGGTGGATTGGTCGACTTCCGATGGTACGGGCAGCCGAAAGCATCGGTCAAGGGCCGGCACCATAACGATTTGGCACGCAACTCTTTGATTCCAAAAAGACATCGAAGATGGACATGTACTTAAAACCTGTTGTGTTCGGGGGGGCGATATGAAAACATTAAGGTACTGTTTCCCCCCGAAACTGTGCCAGCCCGTTTGGCCAGAGGTGTCTTCGCTGACCCTATGAACAGTGTCGTCATCACGACGGTTTTAATTCCAGGATTCGTCTCGGTTCTGCTGTTCCTCGTCTTTACATATCTGCACGAGCAGAGCCGCCAGCCATACTTTCGCGCGTGGAAATGGGCTTGGGCTTTTTACTCATTGCACTATGTGCTCGATTCCCTTCCGTCTTCTCCCTTTGCCTTCTTTGTCGGCGAACTGTTCCTGGTCGGAATGGCATTGTGCATCTTCATTTCGACGCGGCTGATGCGAGCGGCGTATCGTTTTCGCTGGTATGACGCCGCGGTTGCGGCTGCCGGAGTGATTCTCGCCAGCCTGACTCTTCAAGAGCACATGCTGAACGGCATGTTTCGACCCGATGTCCAGCCAACATTCCGGCTCGGTATTGGGTTGGCCGCCGTCCTGCTCTATTGCTCCGCGGTCTTTTACCTGAACGGCCATAAGCGCGGATCGCTGGCCTTCCAGGTGCTCGCCATCTCGCTCGCGCTCTGGGCGGTGCTGATGGGCGTGGGACAACTGCAGCATCCCTGGATGCAGATGTTTGGCAATGCCAGCCGCCTGTTTGGCCCGGTGCCGCAGATGCTGCTGGGCATCGCGATGGTGATGGTGCTGTTTGAAAACCAGCGCAACGCCGTGCAGGAAAATACGCTGGCTCTATCGACTCTGGGTGTGGATCCCCGACGCCTTCTATTCGCCGAGGATCTGGTACCCAGCATGCAAGCCGCGCTGGAACGTCTGCGGAGTGCTCTGCCGATGCAGCGCGCCGCAATCGTCATCACGGAACGCTGGCGCGGTCTTTTGCCTTCCGTGCAACACGGCTTCTCACGGGGATTCCTGGAGGCCCTGGAAAAGAGTGGAGCTGGCGATTACGTTTGCGAACTAGCGTACCGGCAGAGCGGAATCTTCACGGTGCAGGATTTAGCGGAGATGACCGAACCCTTGCCGGTTGCTCCGATGGGAACTTTCGCGGCCTTCAAGCGGATTCTCACCGAAGCGCATGTCCGCAACCTGACCGCGGTCAACCTTCAGACGCGAGAGCACAATTTCGGCGTGATCCTTTTTCCCCATGCCGAACGCCGAGCGTTCGGTTCTTCCGGCCCGCGGCTGATGGTGGGCCTGGCGCTGCAGTTGGGCCTTACCCTCGAAAACTACGTGGTGAGTCACGATGCCCATCGCCGGACGAAAGAATACGAACTACTCACAGAGATCGGCAAGGCGATTAGTTCACGCCTCGACCAGGATGAGATCCTTCGGACCATTCAGGTCGAACTGGGCCAGATCTTCGACACCAGCCACTTCTATATCGCATTCCAGGACACCGACCAGATCCGCTTCGAACTCGAAATTCGAGACAATCGGGTGCTGCCCAAGCGCACTCGCGAACTGCGAAACGCGTTCACCGAGCACGTCATCCGCAATGGTGTACCTCTACTCATTCGCTCTGATTTGGAAAACACGCGCAAGAGTTTGGGAATCTCGCACGTTCCGCAACGCCCGGCGAAATGCCTCATCGCTGCTCCCGTCTTCATGGGGAACAAGGCGTCGGGGATCATGGTCGCCATGCACCCGGACCGGGAATTCGTCTTCGAGCAGCGCGATCTGGACGTGCTTGTAACCGCCGCGGGACAAGTCTCGGTTGCCGTCGAGAACGCCCGCCTGTTCGCCGAAGAGCAACGACGTTCCCGGCAACTAGCATTCCTCAACAATGTTTCGCGCACTGCGATCTCCAGTGACGATCCGGTGCACATGCTGGGCGAGATTGCCAGCGAGATCCAGAAAAACTTCAGCTTCGATCATATCGGCGTCGGCTTATTGGACTACGGCACCAAGGAGATCGAGATCAAGGCCGAGGCGGGCGCGACGGCACACGCCATGGGTAAGCGGATCCCGCTGGGTACGGGCATTCTGGGGCGAGTGGCCCGCACAGGGGAACGCGCGCTGGTGCAGAATGCATTTCCCGGCCATCTGACTGGCATCCTGCCCGATTCCCGCGCGGTGCTGTGCATTCCCATCACTTACGGTGAATCGCTGCTGGGCGTGCTCAACATTGAGAGCCGCAACGAAAACGCCTTCGCTCCCCAGGACGTCTTGATTCTCAATACGCTCGCCGACTTGCTGGCCACGGCGCTGCACAACGCATTCGTCTTCCAAAAACTGCAGCAGCAGTCCATCACCGACGGCCTGACCGGCATCAAGACCCGCCGCTTTTTCTGGGAGGCCTTGTCGGCGGAATGGAAACGAGCCTCTCGGTCCGGGCGTCCATTCTCCGTGGTGTTGATCGATCTCGACAAATTCAAAGAGGTCAACGACACGATGGGCCATTTCGAGGGCGATCTTGTGCTCGCGCGTGTAGGCCGCCTGCTCGAGCAAAAGTCGCGGCAATCGAACGTTGTGGCTCGCTACGGCGGAGACGAGTTCATCGTACTGATGCCGGAGACGGGCGCCGAACAAGCTCAAGTACTGGCCGAGCGCCTGCGCCAGTGGCTGGCCGGCGATCCCATGCTCAGCGAACACCACATCACCGGTAGCTTCGGCGTCGCTTGCTTCCCCATGCATGGCTTCTCGATTGAAGACATCATCCGTGTGGCCGATGCGGGCATGTACGTTTCGAAGCGCTCTGGCGGGAACTCGGTCTCAACCGCGCAGGAATTTGTCGAGGGTCAGGACTTTGCCCGCCAGCGCCAGCAGATCTCGGCGTACATCGAGGGCTTTCTGCAGCGCGAGAATTCCGGGCCTGATCATCTCGAGGAACTGACTTCAACCCTATTCAAACTCTGCGGTGGCGATGAAGGGATCAACGTGCCGCTGTTGAAGGAAGCCCTCGAATCTCTGAGCCGCGCGGCGGAGTCGCGCGAGTTGCAGAGCGCCGGCCATGGCGATTTAGTGGCCCGCTATACCGAAGTGATCGCTCGCGCGCTGGGCCTGTCGTCCGAGGAAACTGCCGATTTGGTGTACGCTGCCCGCGTGCACGATGTGGGCAAGATTTTTGTGCCCGAGCGCGTGCTCAACAAACCGGGTCCGCTGGGCGAAGACGAATTCCAGCAGGTAAGAATGCACGCCCATGTCGGCGCGGCGATCGTTGGCACGATCCCTCACGCCGACATGATGCGGGAAGCCATCGAACATCATCATCAGCGCTTCGACGGCTCGGGCTATCCCGATGGGTTGCGAGGCGAAGAAATTCCGCTGTGGGCTCGCATCATTGCCCTGACCGACGCGTATGCCAATATGGTGACGGAACAGTCGTTTGCCGCGGCGCGAACGCCCGAGCAGGCCCTCGACGAGCTTTCCAAAATGAGCGGCACGCGCTACGACGGCATGCTGGTACGCCTGCTGCTGCGCGGACTGAAGTCGGAACGCATGTCGTCCGGCACCGGAGATTGATTCACGCCACTTGCAACGGCAGACGGGAAACTGGACACTAGTTTGCTATGTCCATCCCTCTGTCACTGCCCGGTAAAGTCGCTCTCATTTCTGGTGGTTCGCGCGGCATTGGCGCTTCGACGGTTCGCATGTTCGCCGCGGCAGGCGCCAAAGTGGCGTTCAGTTATCGCAGTGCCCGAGCCCAAGCGGAAGCGCTGGCCAAAGAATGCGGCGCGAGTGTCTGCTATCCCATCGCTGCCGATCTAAATACGCCCGAAGCTGCACGTGAGTTGGTGGCTGAAACGGTGCGGCATCTCGGCCGGCTCGATATCCTCGTCGCCAACCACGGCGTGTGGCCGGAAGAGGACGTGCCTGTCGAGAGCATGTCCGATGAGCAATGGCGCTCCACTTTGTCCATCAATCTGGACGGAGTGTTCGGCCTGGTCAAACATGCAGTGGCGCAGATAAAGTCGCAGCCTCGCTCGAACGCACCTGCGGGCCACATCGTGCTGATCAGCTCCACCAGCGGCCAGCGGGGCGAGGCCTTTCATTGTGACTACTCCGCGACCAAGGGCGCGATTATCAGCCTAACCAAAAGTCTGGCGACTGAGCTGGCTGCCGCCGGAATCTATGTAAACTGCGTTGCCCCCGGCTGGGTCGATACCGACATGAGCGCCGGCGCCCTGGCCGACCCGAAGAGCGGGGACGAAATCCGCCGCACGATTCCCATGGGTCGCGTCGGACGGCCCGAAGAAATTGCCGCTCCGGTGCTGTTCCTATGTACCGAACACGCCGGTTTCATCAATGGAGAAGTATTCAACGTGAACGGCGGCGCGGTCCTGGCCGGTTAGAGGTCCTGAAAACCGTCGCAAAAAACGCGCACTGACGGCTTGCAATTGCGCCACTTCCTGCATCCAAGGGGTGAGAGGAGCTGTCATTGCTGCGGGCGGAAAGTCCCCAAGAAACGCTACAATCCTGATTGCACGCGATCACTCCCTCAAGTGGAATGAAACAGTTTCTCCCGATTCTGATTTTGGTGTGCTCGGCCTGGGCGCAGGTGGGCGGAGAGCCTCATCCCGGCGCGGCGCAAGGGGCGCCACCCGGCGGATCGCAATCTCAGGCCGCGGTGCCCGCGGACCAGAAAAATGCGCAGAAGGCCAAAGCGATCATCCATCAGGGAATTCAAGCGCTAGGCGGGCAGACCTTCCTCACCATTCGTGACCGTGAACAGCAAGGCCGCGCCTATGGATTCCACCATGGGCGGTCCAGCGGGGACGGCTACCCATTTTGGAGCTTCACCGAATTTCCCGACAAGGAAAGGGTCGAGATTACCAAGGAGCGCGACATCGCGGAGCTGTATGTCGGCGACAAGGCGTTTGAGCTTACCTACAAAGGCGCGCGGGCCATCGAGGAAAAGGATCGTGCCGATTACATGCGTCGACGCAAGTTTTCGCTTGAAACCGTTCTTCGCACCTGGGTCACCGATCCGGGTGTGATTTTTTTGTACGACGGCCCCGCGATCGCGGCGCAACATTCTTCCGACCAGGTGACCCTGATCAACTCTCAGGATGAGAGCGTCACGCTGTACTTCGACACCGACACGCACCTCCCCGTCAAGAAGTCCTTCACTTGGCGCGACCCTGTCGACCGGCAGAAGAATCTGGAAGAGGAAGTCTACGAGAACTACCGCCAGGTGTCGGGCATCATGGCGCCCTACAATGTCACCCGCTTCTTCAACGGGGACATGTCGAACCAGCGCTTCCTGAATTCTGTGACCATCAACCTGGGACTGGATGAGGCGATGTTCGATCCCCATTCCGGCTACAACCCCAATAAGGTTCCCAGCAAGAACAAGCACTAAGTCGTTGATTGTGCGGGCGCTTCCGCAGTCTCCAGATTTCGTTTGACGTTAGTGTCTTAGGAACACTAGTATATGTGTCAATAAGACACTTATAGGAGGCGCCATGCTGAACTTTATGAAAGTGCCCACCACCTACGTCCTCCAATTCAAACGCGGGAAGGTCAAGCGGGAAGGCGTGGGACTCTCGTTCATCTACTCTGTGCTCACCTCGACCATCTTTACAATCCCGATCGCCAGCGCGGACGTGCCCTTCGTGTTCCAGGAGGCAACCGCCGACTTTCAGTCGGTGACTCTGCGGGGGCAACTCACGTACCGCGTTGCCGACCCGAAGCGCCTGGCCACCCTGCTGGATTTCAGCGTCAACACCCGCCGCGTCTACTGCTCCGATGATCCGCGCAAGCTGCCAGAGCGCCTGGTACACACCATGCAGACGCTCACCCGCGCCGTGACGCAGAGAATGCTGCTGCGCGACGTACTGGTCAGCTCCGACGCGATCGTCGACGAGGTCCTATCCAAGCTGAAGTCCTCGGAAGTGGTAACGACGCTGGGCATCGATATTCTGGGACTGTCCCTGCTGGGAATCGAGCCTACTCCCGAGACAGCGCGCGCCCTGGAGGCTGACGCCCGCGAAGCACTGCAGCAGCGTGCCGACGAAGCGATCTACGCGCGCCGCAATGCCGCGGTGGAACAGGAACGGCTGATCAAGGAAAGCGAGCTGAATACAGAAATCGCGGTTGAGACGAAGAAGCGGCAGATCCGCGAAACCCAGATGGCTGCTGAAATCGCGGTCGAACAGCAGCGAGCTCAGTTGATCGACCGCCGAGTAGAGAACGAGCGCAAGGACGCGGACAGCCGCGCTTATGTGATCACCGAGACGTTGAAGCCCCTTCGCGATCTGGATTGGAAGACCCTGATGATGCTCGGTGGGAAAGGCGCTGACCCGAAGGCCATGATCGCGATGGCATTTCAGGGAATGGCTGACAATGCGCAGAAAATCGGCGAGCTGAATGTGTCACCGGATCTGTTGAAGTCCCTGATCTCCAGCACCGGGAAGTGAGCCATGTACAAAAAGCTGATCATTGTAACCCGGAAGACCCGCCTGCAGGCGCTCGTCGAGCGATTCAATACGCGCTCGCAGGCCAAGTTTTACATCGAGCACGCGGGCGGGGATTTTGCCGACTACGAGCGCGAAGAGGACGCGTACCAACGCTCGCTCGACACGCTGCGAAGGTCGCTGGAGTTCGAGATCCCCCAGCAACTGGTGGATCGTGGCTTGGTTCCGACGATTCACTTCCAGAAAGACGATCTCGTTATCACGCTCGGACAAGATGGTCTGGTCGCGAACACAGCGAAGTACGTGGGCAACCAGCCGATTGTCGCCGTGAATCCTGAGCCCTCGCGGTTTGATGGCGTGCTATTGCCCTTCGCACCGGATCAGGCCCGCGGCGTCGCGGCAAATGTCATGGAGGAAAAAGCGATCATCCGCGAGGTCACTCTGGCGGAGGTGATCCTGAACGATGGGCAACGCTTGCTGGCCTTCAACGATCTGTTCATCGGCGCACGCAGCCATGTCTCCGCCCTCTACCGGATCGCGTGCGGCCATCAATCGGAAACGCAGTCCTCGAGTGGAGTTCTCGTCTCCACCGGCGCGGGCTCGACCGGATGGATCTCGTCCGCGTTCAACATGGCGGCCGGACTCGCGAAGTTCTGTGGAGGAAAATCGGGGCCCGCGATTCGCCTGCCATGGGACGACCGCCGACTGCTCTACGTGGTGCGTGAACCGTTTCTCAGCCGCCATTCCCAAGCGGCCATCGTCGCTGGCATGCTAGGTCCGGGTGAAAAGCTTTCCCTGCAATCGTTGATGCCCTCCGGTGGCGTCATCTTCAGCGACGGCATGGAGGCCGACTTCCTCAACTTCAATTCCGGAGCCAGCGCTCAGGTGCATGCGGCCGATCAGCGGGCGCATCTCGTGGCTGGCGGCCCTGGCTACTCAAGCTAGGCCACTCCCGCTAGGATAGGATCGAAAACATGCAAGTCGCGGTCGACATTGTTATCTTCACGATTCACTCGGGGGAGTTGCGGGTCCTGCTGGTTAAGCGGGGCATCGCTCCCTTCGCCGGCCAGTTCGCGATTCCCGGAGGCTTTGTTCTTGAGAATGAAAGTCTGGACCAAGCCGCACTGCGCGAGTTGAAGGAAGAGACGGGCGTTGGGGATGTTTACCTGGAGCAACTGTATTCCTTCGGCGACCCCGGCAGGGACCCACGCGGCCGCGTGATCACCATCGCTTACTACGCGCTGATCTCCGCGGATCGCTCTCCACTGGTAGCCGGCACGGATGCGGCCGATGCCCAGTGGTGCGCGGTTCGTGAATTGCCTAACTTGGCTTTCGATCACCGCAAGATTCTGGACTACGCGCTCGAACGTCTTCGCAACAAGCTGGAATACACCACAGTCGGGTTCCAGTTGCTTCCTTCGAGGTTCAGCCTGACCGAGTTGCAGGAAGTTTACGAGGCGATTCTGGGAAAGAACCTCGACAAGAGAAACTTCCGGCGCAAACTGGCACTGCTGAAGGTGCTGCGACCCACACGGGAGTACCGCCACGGTGGCCGCCGACCCGCCCGCCTCTATGAATTCGTGGCCGCGAACTTTGAGAAGCTGAAAGATAAGGGCATCCTGTTTCCCTTCTAAGCAATCCCAATCCAACGTCGACGCCTGACTGGATCCCAACGTAATTTATTGTTATGAATATAGTTACGGCTGGAAGCAGTGACGGCGAGCGTCATCGTCGCTTGCACGACAACGCCACGAACTGTGGCAGTTTTGCCACAGACGGTTTTTCTCCTCGCGGCGTAATCTACTGCATTCACTAGATCATCCTTGAGTCATTCTTGACGCACGAGCAAACAATCCGCTCCGCCGTGGAGTGCAGTGGGGTTGGCCTTCATAGCGGCGCGCCCGTCTCCATGCGCATCCTGCCGGCGCCGTCCGACACCGGAATTGTGTTTCGCCGCACCGATCTCGACGGGTTTGAAATCGAGGCCGTGAGCCGAAATGTCGCCCGCGTCAGTTACGCCACCAGCCTGATGAAGAAAGGCGTGCTCATCTCCACCACCGAGCACGTGCTGTCCGCCTTCATCGGGATGGGCATTGATAATGCGATCGTCGAGCTCGACAACCTGGAGTTGCCGATCCTCGACGGCAGCGCGCGTCCCTTTGTCGAGATGATTCGCAAGGCGGGAATCCGCAAGCAACGGCGTCTCCGCAAGTATCTGAAGATTCGCCGCGAGGTCGAGATGCGCGAGGGAAACAAGTTCATCGCGGTCTATCCCTCCGACACCTATTCGGTTTCTTACGCGATCAATTTCCCGCACCCGCTGATCGGGAAAGAAACGTTTCAGGTGGAACTGACCAACGGAAGTTATCTGAAGTACATCGCGGGCGCGCGCACCTTTGGATCGCGGGAAGACGAGCAGGCCATGCGCAACATGGGACTGATTCGCGGGGCTTCCAGCGAGAACTGCATCGTGCTCACACGTGACGGGGTTGAGAACGGGCCGCTGCGCTTCCCCGATGAATTCGTGCGCCACAAGGTGCTCGACTTGGTCGGCGACCTGGCGCTTTTGGGAAAGCAGATTCTGGGTAACGTTGTCGCCGACCGCGCAGGTCACGCCATGCACACCGCGCTGGTATCGCGCATTCTGCGCGATAAGACTCTGTGGGAGGAAGTCACCTTCCCTGACGAAGACAGAACCGGCAGCCACCACTCCGAGGCCGAAGCGGCCGCGGGATCTTCCTTCTGATATAGGAATTGCAGGGAGCCAGCTTAGTCCGCTGGCTCGCAAGGCATTTCGCTGGAATCGTGCACGTCGCGCGGCTGCGCTTGCAGCAGTCTTTCCAGCTCAGCGCGGGTCTCGTCGATCACGGCCGCGGCAAACTTTCGGGCGGATTCCTGCCTCTCTTTCGAAAGCTCCTTCACTCGCATGTTGAGTAGAGGAATATCCTGTTCGAACCAGCGCAGCGTTCGTTGCACCTTGGCAATACGGAAGTCATTGGTCAACATTCTGTCTCTCCGGGAATCTTCGACTGGTGATCTCCCAGATTGCCATGCGTATGGCGGCGCGCAAGTCTAAAGAAGGGTACCCCGGCAGAATCGGAGAGCAGCCGAGCGTCGCTCGGTCCGGACGGGTCGAAGACCCGTCCCACATAAACGAGCACCCTTTATGCGCCAGTTACGAAGAAGCTTTCGTCTGGTTTAGTGTTGATTTTTTCTGGGGCGACTTCGGCGGTTACGTCCTGGACGAACTCGCGGCGGCGTTCGGGGCCTTTGCGTTCGACGACGCGGACGCGGCGGGCAGGCATGTTGCTTGGTTCAAGGCTGACGATGCGACCGTCGCGGACTACGATCTGCGAGCGGAACCAATCGGTGCGGAACATGCGTCCGGCGGCGTAGAAGGTCATCGAGGCAGCGATGGGACCTTCGAATTCCGTGCCGGTACAGGCTAGGATGCGCTTGCCCATTTCCTGCGTCCAGGTCATGCCGCCGACCAGCGGATCGTTCAGGCGGCAGCGCTCGAAGGGCGTGGCATGCGTCAGCTTGCGCAATTGCAGGAGCTGCAGAAGGACGGAGGTCTTGGCCAGATTGGTGACGATGACTTTGGCTTCGCTGCTCGAGACGCGTTCCATCTTGATGTGTAGATCGGGAGACCACTCGCGCTCGAATTCTTCGCGGGCGAGGGCCAGGCCTTTGTCGGTAGCTTCTACGTAGCGCAGGGTGGCTCGGGCCAGAATCACGCTGAACAGGGTGGTGACGATCGTGGCGATGATCGGAATATAGCTGATCAGCGTGGAGAACGGGATGCGGTACGAACTCATGAGCTGCATGTGCATAGAGACGAGTGGCTCCTGCGGACGCGGTCTCGAGAACGGTTCGCGATCTCGACGAGAATAGCGGGAGGCGGGAGCGGGCTAAAGATGCGCATGGTGCGGGGGCAGTAACGCGCGGGCGATTGGACTTTAGTAACCCCGGGGAGTTGGGAGTATGGCGAGGGAGGCGCGGGCGGGAGCGCCCGAGCTACGTAGCTATTCCAGGACGCTGTCGTCCAGCTTTTTCTTGCCCCAGTCGTTGGCGGCTTGGACGAAGGCCAAGACGATGGGGTGCGGCTTCTTCTCGGTTGACAAGAGTTGGGGCTGGAAGAGCGTGGCCAGGAAGAAACGATGCGTAGGCGATTCGATGGCGCGAATCTCGCCTTCAGCGCCGCGGGCGACTACGGGGAATCCGGCTTCCATGGCAGCCCATTCGAAGTCGGGATTGACTTCGAAGTTGCAGAAGAATTCTTCGGTCGCGGTTTCCTGGTCCTTGCCGTAGAAGGCTTGCAGGTAGGAACCGGGGCGTAGGCGAATCTCGGGAACCTTTCCCGAGAGTTTGGGCGCGTCGCCTTTGCGGTCAGGGACGGCACAGGCCACTGGGTAAATGATGATGTTTTTCGAGCCGGAATTGTTTTCAGCGCTGTCGGCGTCTTTGAGGTTGAGGACGTTGCGGGCGAATTCGATGAAGGCGTACTGGAATCCGCCACAGGTGCCGAGGAAGGGCCAATCACGACGGCGTGCGAACTCAATGCCTTTGAGCATGCCGTCGAAACTCTTGTAGGGACTGCCAGGCGAGGCCCAGAGGCCGTCGAAACCCTCGAGCGTCTTTTCGGCGGTAGCGGAGGTGAGGGACGGAGTCGGGATCCACACGGATTCGACTTTCAGGTTGAGCTTGCGGGCGGCGTGCTGCAGGGCGTCGTTGGTAGCGTGGTGCGAGCGGAAATCGGCATTGAAGTCGCCCAGGATTCCGATGCGGACGGCGTCGCTCACGGGTTGATTGTACTAGAGGGGGCGTCGCGGACTTAGGTACGAGTGGCCGAGGACCGGTTAGAAGCGTGGTGCGTCGAATGGGGCAATGCCTTGCGATTCCAGGGAAGTACCTCCGGGCTGAAGCCCTAAGGGAAAAGGCTCCTATCGCAGCGCTAGAAGCGGTGCGCCACCCAAAGGCCGCCATCTCTCGCCAACGACGGTCTCTGGCCAAACGAGGGTCTTCTCTCGAAGGAAGTCTTTAGAACAGGTTCTTGATGCCGAGGAAGAAGTAGAGGCTGAGGAGCGCGAGTGCGGGGCCGCCCCAGATCATGAGCGTGCACTTCCAGCCTAGGGAGCAGGCGAGTTCTTTCTGGCTGCGCCAGGAGATCAGGAACGTTTTGTTATTCGTGCCTTTTCTCAGGACGACTGGGGGATGCGGGTCGAAACCGTTGGCCAGCTCGGAGGAACTGACATTCGAAGGCGAGGTGTTGCCGCTCTGTGGAGCGCATGGCGTCATCAGAACCGTGATGCCGGGGGCGTTGTGAGCAGTGGGAACTCCGGCTGCGGACCAAGCGGTAGGGTTCGTGATTCCCGCTTTCATAAGCGCGGCGGCGATCTTTTGTTGCTGTGTCATGTCGGCTGCCTTGGTCGAGTTGGGGTCGGCGGAGAGTTGAATGACTTCCTGGCGAACGTCGGATTGCACACCGAGGCGCTCCGCCAGCGAACCGATCTTGAAGTTGCCGTCATTGCTGCGCGAGGAGAATGCGGTTGAATTCAACGACAGCGAGAATCCATGGGACGAAATGAAGGTAGCCGGCTCCGCGTCGTGAATCGGTTGCGTGGTCACTTCGACGTCCGTGTTTTCTCCCAGCGTGCCCAGGATGAAGAGCGAGTTCTTGGGCTTGATGCAGAATTCCTCCACCTTGATCTTGTTGTTGGTGATGATGCCGTGGCGCGCGAGGAAGCTGCGCACGGAGTCGGGCACAGCATCGTTCGAGGAGAAGAACGAGTCGCTGAATTCCTGTTCGAAGTCGCGGTGCAGGTCGAGATCGGCGCCGCGCGGGTCGACGAGCAGGCGTCCAGTATTGTCGTCGACGAAGAAGGGCAGGTGCATGCACTCGCCGGCGATCTTGACCCAGTTCTTATTGCGACCGTCCTGCTTCCACTCCCAGACCAGCGTGCGGTAGTAATAGCATTCCCGCGCGGTGATGGGCGCGAGCATGGTGTAGGGGCCGACGGCGAGGCCGCTGACTTCCACCATGCCCATAGAGGCACTACGAATCTTGGAGAGCGGAGTGTCGAGAATCAGACGGCGGCGCTGCAGCAGGCGGAATCCGTAGATGAAGAGGCCAATGCCGGCGCAGAATCCGACGACGCACCAAAGCAGAAGTCCGCGGGGATCGGAAGAGCGAAGGATCAGGGTCGAGAGGAGCACTGATGGAATCCGCGGGCGGCTGGGCACACACCTTCCCAGTGGTCAGGCTAGCGAAGGGCAAGGGGAGGCGCAGCTTACGTTGGTAATGGCGCGCGGGCCGGACGGTTTGAGAGTGTGCCACGGTCGACTCCGAGGGCGAGACGCCCCTTCGGCAGCCTCACGGGACATCCGGCGGGACGCCCGGCGCTACTTAAGGTCGGCGCCTCTAGGATCAGGCGCTGCTCACCAGACGTCGCAGCGCTTTCCTTCCGGGCGGACCATGGGCGCGTCTGCTTTGCAACTCCAGGCTTTTTGGAATTCTGGGAGGTTGGAGAGCGGACCGATGACGCGGTACTTCGCGATGGGATGAGGATCACCCTGCACCATGAGGCGCTGCGCTTCGGGGCGGATTTCGTCGCCGCGGAATTGTCCCCAGGCGATGAAGAATTGCTGCTCGGGAGTGAAGCCGTCAATGTCCGCGGGGCGCGGCTTGCCCTCAAGTGATTTCTGGTAGGCGAGGTAGGCGATCTTGGCTCCGCCCAAGTCCCCGATGCTTTCGCCGAGCACGAGCTTTCCGTTGTGGTGGATGTCTTTCTCGATGTAATAGTTGTCGAACTGATGGACGACGCAGGCGGCGCGCGCTTGAAAATCTTTCAGGTCAGCTCCGGTCCACCAGTTGCGCAGACGGCCGAGATAATCGTATTGCGCGCCTTCGTCGTCGAAGCCGTGAGAGATTTCGTGCCCGATGACGACGCCGATGGCGCCATAGTTCACTGCGTCGACCGCATGCATGTCGAAGGCGGGAGGCTGCAGGATTCCCGCTGGGAATACGATTTCGTTGAGTAGCGGGTTGTAGTACGCGTCGGAGGTGGGTGGCGTCATGCCCCAGCGGCCGCGGTCGACGGTCTTGCCGATTTGAGCGCGGTCGTCCTGTTCGACGAATTTCCTTCCGGCGATCATGTTCTCGAAGTACGCATCGCGGCGAATGTCGACGTGGCTGTAGTCCTTCCACTTGTCGGGATATCCGATCTTGGGATTGAAGGTGGCGATCTTGGCCATCGCCTTTTCTTTGGTGTCGTCACTCATCCAGGGGCGGCTGAGGATGTCATCGCGCATGGCGAGGAGAAGATTGCGCACCATTTCCTGCATGCGAGCCTTGGCTTCGGGCGGGAAATATTTCTCGACATATTTCTTACCGAGCGCCTCACCGAATAATTGATCGGTGGATTCGACGCAGCGCTTCCAGCGCGGCTTCATCTCGGTAGTGCCGGCGAGATATTTTCCGTTGAAGGCAAAGTTCTCTTCGACGAAGGGTGTGGAAAGAGAGCTGGCGACTGAGTCGAGCAGTTGCCACTTCAAATAGATTTTCCAGTCGGCCAGCGGCGTCTGCTGCATCTGGCGGTCGACTTCCTGCAGGAACTTGGGCTGGTCGACGTTCATGTCGACGTCGGTGGGAATCTGCTTGTGTTTAAAGTAGCTGACCCAGTCGACATGGGGAGCGAGCGCCTGCAGCTGGGCGAAACTCGTGTTGTGGTCGGTGGCGGCCGGATCGCGCAGAGCCACGTTGTCGAGCGAAGCTTCGGCTAATTTTGTCTCCATGCCCATGATGGTCTGGGCCGCGGCTGCGGCGGATTTCTGATCCCAGCCGGCGAATTTGAACATGGCAGTAATGTGCTCGACGTATTTCTCGCGGGCTTCTTTGAAGCGCGGTTCCGGTTTCAGATAGTAGTCGCGATCAGGCAGGCCGAGTCCGCTGGCGCCCAGATCAGCGAGCACCCATGAGGGTTTGTGGGGATCCTGCTGGCTGCCGAGCGCGAATGGGACCTGCACGAGAATGTCATGCATCTCAGCCATGACTTGTTGCAGAGCGGCGATGTCGCTGGCGGCATCGATTTTTGCGAACAGCGGCTTGATCGGTTCCATGCCGCGGGCGTTGACTTTAGACTCGTCCATGCAGGCGCCGTAGTAGTCGCCGATGATTTGTTCGACGCTGCCTTTGGGGGCGTTCTTGTCCGCGGAAGCGGTTTCGAGAATGTCGTGCAGGCGATCTTTGGCGGATTCACCGGCTTGCCAGCGTTTGCTCCATCGGGTCATTGAGGCGGGGATCGGATTATTGGCGCGCCATGTGCCGTTGACGAATTCGTAGAAGTCATCGCAGGGGGCGGCTTTGCGATCGAGATCGGCGAGGTCGATGCCGTGCAGGGACGAATTCTGGGATAGGGCGAAAGGCGCGGATGAAATCAGTAGGACGAGCAGGGCGCAGAAAGGGTTTCGAAACGAGCGCATGAATAGTCTCCAGATTGGGGCGGGAATTCGCGGACAGCTATTGTAGATCAGGCATGAGGGATGGTGCTGTGGGTTAGACGGAGGTTGGGCAGTTTGGGGAAGCGCGTTGGAAGGGCCTCCCACTTCTCACGCAAAGAACGCGCGAGAAATGGGGCACCCGGCACCCCGACCTGAAATGTCCCGTTCTAGCCCTTGGAATCGCGCAGTTCGGACTCTAGAAATCTCGTTTCGAGCGGCCAAGTGGAATATGCGAACGTGATTAATGTAATAAGATTGACGATTCGAACTGCCATCAGCAGACCGTGCCATCGCGGATAGCCAGCCTTCGAAGAAATATTCCCGAAGATAACATAAGCAAACAGACTCGAAAGCACGAGTGCAATCCAGTCCTTAGCAGTGATCGTCATCTGTCCTCCAAAAGTCTCATTGCTTCGCCGCTTATGATAACTGTGGTAAACAGAGATTTCAGTCTGAATCGCCGAGACCAAAAAAGAAGGTTCGTCCATGCTTGGCCACGACTGCTTGTTGTTCTAGCCGCCGGCTTTTAATTCCGTGAGAACCTGCTTGGCGATTTCTTTCAGGGTTTCGAAGACGCCGACACCCTGGAAGGCGACGGCTTCGACGATGGCTTCGTTCTTCTTGCGCAGTTCGGTAGCGAGCAGATCGACGGGAAGGATGTTGGGCAGGTCGCGCTTGTTCAGTTGGAGCACGTAGGGAATCTTGTTGAAGTCGTAGCCGTGCTCTTTCAGGTTCGACATCAGGTTGTCGAGCGCTTCGACGTTGGCATCCATGCGCTGCTCCTGGGAGTCGGCGACGAAGACGATGCCGTCGACGCCGCGGAGAATCAGCTTGCGACTGGCGTCGTAAAAGACCTGTCCGGGGACGGTGTAGAGGTGGATGCGCGTTTTGAAGCCGCGTACATTGCCGAGGTCAAGCGGAAGGAAATCGAAGAACAACGTACGTTCGGTCTCGGTGGCCAGCGAGATCATCTTGCCCTTCTGCTGGTCCGCAGTTTTCTGGTAGATCACCTGCAGGTTCGTAGTTTTGCCGCCGAGTCCGGCGCCGTAGTACACGATCTTGCAATTGATCTCACGCGCTGCGAAGTTGATGAAACTCAAGGCTTTCCTCAAATACGGGCATCCCATTGAGGGCTGCCGCGCACACCAATGTCCTAATGGAGGCTCGGGGTCTTTATATCATACGGAAGGTACCGGACGCAGGTTACTCACGTGACCCCCCGGCCGGAGGGGGCCATAGCGGCTTTTTTCACACGATCGCGGACGGTCAATGGGCGGTCGGGATTGCGTAATATCCTTCTTTGGCGGAGACCTTGAGCCCTTTTTTGTGAACATCGACTTCGACCGAGCGATAAGCCGAACTCCCCGTCGTGGGTGCGGGGCTATAGCCCAAAGTGTATTGATTCCGAGCCTCGTTGGTGATTTGGCCGTAGGCATCTTCAATCGCATTGCGCGAGAGTTCGGAATAAGGGGTCGCACCGCATGTGGCCCAAACGTATTTGGTGAGGAGATTGGTGCGGCCTTGGTCGGGGATATGGAACCTTTCGAGTTGCTTGTAACCGGGAAGAGCTCCGCTGTCGATGACAACCGCCCTCACCTGAATGTCGCGGGTTTGAAGCAAGTGCAGCACGCCGGTATAACTGGCCTTGCTGCCCATTTCGCGTCCATCGCTGATGACGAAGATGACTTTGCGGCGCGTGCGCTCGCGCTTGCTCAGGTCCAGAGCGGCGCGAAGGATGGCATCATTCAGAACGTGCGCTTCGCGGGGCGGAGTATTGACGGGTGGGACGGGCGGTCCCCCTGCGGGAAGCCCGTTGATGGAGGGGCCTTGAGGGCCGAGTGGGCCGCCCATCACCGGTGGACCGTTATTGCGACCGCGCACCAGCTTCAATTCGTCGAGTGCGGCGGTGAGCCGCGCGGGCTTGCCGCTAAAGTCCATAACCTGGCTGACGGTGCTGCTATAGGTGTAGAGAGCAACCTCATCGTAGGGGCCGAAGGCGCCCGCGAGCGCGGAATACGTCTGATTGATTTTCTGTAGAGCGACGTCGGCGACGCCGATGTCGAGCACGATTGCCACGGAGAGTTCAAAAGGATCGCTGGTGAAATAAGTCAGAGTCTGCGGCTTTCCGTTTTCTTTGACGGTGAAGTCCCGCGCCAGCAGGCCTTCGACCGGGCGCCCGTCGGAATACCTTACCATCACGGGAAGAGCCACGAAGTTGACCGTGGTCGAGATCGTATAGAGATCCTGCTTGGGATTGATCTGGTTTCTCGGAATCGAGCCCGGGGGTACGGTTTCAATCGGAGGCATGGGCGGAGGAGCGGACTTGTCCGTATCGGATGCGCCCGGGCTCGGCTTCGACTCGTCGCCGGGAAACGGAATTGGCTCGTTGGGGCGGTTTGTGCCGGGCGGAGGGACTGGAATCGTTGGCTTGGGTGGCGGCGGTTGAACGGTCGAGGGCGCGTCGGGGATATCCTGCGACGACTGCGAAGAGGCGGAGGTCGGGGGTTGCGTCTGGCTGCCGGTGGATTGCGCTTGCAGGGCTGGGACCGCTAGGATTCCTACGATCGACAAGAGTAGTAGCTTGCCCCAAATGCATGCCCAGGTTGCCTTACCATTTAGCGGCGCCATGCTTTCCCCATCCCGCCCAAAATGAAGCTTTCCGTCTGTAAGATGCTCGAACGGGCTCGTTTGGTGCATCTAACGGTTCAGGATTAGACTAACACCAACCACGAATTGAGAGAGTCTGAATGCCTAAGCTTCCTGTTTCTCCGCGGTGCGTCCTGGGTGGATTGCTGTTAGCGGGCCTGTGTGTTGTGGCCCCGGTGCTCATGGCGCAGCAGCCTGCCGGCCAGATGCCCAGTTTGCAGGACCAAAAGTCCGAAGAGTCGCAGCAACCTACCGAGACCCTGAAGGTAAACGTCAACGTAGTGCAGCTTTTTTTCAACGTCAAAGACAAGCACGGCGCCCTCATCCCGAACCTGACGAAGGACGACTTCGACATTTTTGAAGACGGCCAGAAGCAGACGGTGAAGTATTTCACTCCAGAGACGAATCTTCCGCTGACGCTTGGCATTCTGATTGACTCCAGCGGCAGCCAGATGCACGTGCTCGACATGGAGAAAGAAGTTGGCGGTGCGTTTCTAAAGCAGGTCTTGACCGACAAGGATCTGGCCTTTGTCATGGATTTCGATGTCGACTCCAGTCTGATCCAGGACTATACGCGCGACGTGCAACGCCTGCAGAAGGCACTCAATTCAGTGAAGATCAATTCCGGGGTTACGATGCCGACTTTGCCGGGGGCGGGCGGGGGGCCAGTTCCTACGGCGTCGTCTCCGGGTACTGTGCTGTACGACGCTGTGTATCTGTCCGCTCACGACATGCTGGCGAAGGAAGTCGGGCGGAAAGCCATGATCCTGCTCACCGACGGGCAGGATGAAGGCAGCAAGTTGAAGATCAAGGACGCGATTGAAGCGGCTCAGAAGGCGGATGCAATCGTCTACGTGCTGCTGTGTGCCGACCGGGGCGGGTACTTGTCAGCCGGAATGGGCTACTACGGCGAAGGCGACATGAAAAAACTCACGGAGCAAACCGGGGGACGCGTCATCAACGTGGGGAACAAGTTCGATAAGCTGCGGGAAGCCTTCGACCAGGTCGCGGCCGAACTGCGCAGCCAGTACAACATCGGCTATACGCCGACCAATAACAAGCTTGACGGCAGCTACCGCAAACTGGAGATCAAGAATAAGCAGAGCTATAAGATCCAGGCGCGGGCGGGGTATTATGCGGGGCGGAAGCAAGATCAAGACTAGGTTTGTGGCAAGCGGGGGGCTTGCCCGCACCGGTTGAATTGGACCCTGCGCACTGCGGGCGCCCACGCCACAGCAGGCAGATTCCTGATACACTCCCCTTCCTGGAGGGTTCCCATGGCTCGTTTCTCGCGGCGTTCCTTTCTGCATTTGTCGGCGGCTGCTTCGGCGGCGGCTGCGTTCCGTGGCATGTCCGAGCCCATGCTGGCGGCTGCTTCACGGCGTCGGCCGCATGCGAGCGACGCAGTGCTGATTGATTCGAACGAGAATCCTCTAGGCCCTTGCCAGGCGGCGCGCGATGCTGTTTCCGCCATCATCCCTCTGGGCGGTCGCTATTCCGATAATCTCACCGACGAACTGGTCAGCACTTTTGCGCAGCAGGAAGGCTTGAATCCAGAGTGGATTTATTGCACTGCCGGGTCGACGCCTCCGCTGATGCTCAGCGTTCTGGCCTTCACTTCTCCGGAGAAAAGCTATGTGACGGCCGATCCGTGTTTTGAAACCGGGATGATGATGGCGGGGATTGCGGGAGCGCGCGTGGTCAAAGTTCCGCTGACAAAGACGTATGCGCACGATGTCAAGGCGATGCTGGCGACAGGTCCGGATGCCGGAGTCTATTACATCTGCAATCCGAATAACCCGACGGGCACGATGACTCCGCACGCGGACATCGAGTATCTCGCGGCGAACCTACCCAAGGGCTCGATCGTTCTCGTGGATGAAGCATACATCCATTTGACGGAAGCGCCGTCGGCGCTGGATCTGGTGAAGGCCGGGAGAGACGTGATCGTGCTGCGGACGTTTTCGAAGGTCTACGGAATGGCGGGCCTGCGCTGCGGGTTCGTGATTGCACGTCCTGAGTTGCTGGAAAAAGTCACATCGCGCGGCGGACAGAACTTCATGCCGGTGACCGCTGTCGTTGCGGCGACTGCGAGTCTGAAGGACTCTACGCTGGTGGCGGAGCGGCGGCGCATCAATGCTACGATCCGCCAGCAAACGTTTCAATGGCTGGACCGCAACGGGTTTACGTATATTCCTTCCGAGTCGAACTGCTTCATGCTCGATACCAGGCGGCCGGGGAAGGAAGTGCGTGACGCGATGGCGAAAGAGAATGTGCTGATCGGCCGCGTGTGGCCGGTGATGCCCACATGGGTGCGCATCACGCTGGGTACTCAGCCAGAGATGGAACGTTTCCAGATGGCACTCCAAAAGGTGATGAAGAGTTAGCGCATTACTGCGGTGTCAGCAAGTATGCGTGCTCCTGCCCGTTGCGCATGCCCATACCTACGATTTGTCCGGTGGAGTTGATACCTTCGGCGTCGATGAGGACCCAGCCAGAGCCAGTGGGGATCATGCCGTTGAGATCTTTGATCTTGCCGCCGCTGTAGACGAAGGCGTGATAGGTTCCGGCGAACGTCGACTGGCCGACGACCAGGCCGGAATCATTGATACCGAAGGCCCAGACCGTGCTCGTGCTGCCGGCAAATGTGCCCAGATCTTTCAAGGGGCAGGTGGCGCAGTTTGCGATAAAGGCGTGCGCTGAACCGTTTTTCGTGTAGGCCAAACCCGCAATCTCGCCTTTGTTATTGATGGCGTAGGCCTGGCTCCACAGGCCGCCGAGTGTTCCCATCTTTGTCATCTTGCCGCTCTTCCAGACGAAGCCGAAAAAATTGCCTTGTGCGTCATAGGAGGTTCCAGTGACGGCGCCGGAGTTGTTGACGCCCTGGGCGCTGTTCCACCAGTCGTTATTGCTCGATCCCAGGGTGCCCAGATCGAGAATGCGTCCGTTGCGATAGAGAAAGGGATGGTTCTCGCCCTTGGCGGTGACGGCCGAACCAACGACGAAGCCGAGGTCGTTGATGGCGTACGCGACAGCCGAGCCGCCGCCGAGGTCGCCGATGTCGGTGAGCGTGCTGCCGCTCGACCGGAATGCGCGGTAGGTGCCGGAGGAGTTCGTGGAATATCCAGCGATCTGGCCGGAAGCGTTGATGCCGTTGCCGATGCCGGAGGTGCCGCCCAACGTGCCGAGACTGGTCATGGAACCATTGCTATAAAAGAAAATGTCGCTGACGTTGCTATTGTTGTTGCCGGCAGCGCCGGTGACTTCCGCGGTGGCGTTGATGGCGCGCGCTACGCTATATCCATTGCTGGAGAGGGTGCCCAGATCGGTGATGGAGTAGGACGTTTGAGCGGCACAAAGCGAAGATGCGGCGGTCAGGGCGCAAGCGAGAGTGGCTAGGATCGTGGCGCGGTTCATAGCGAACTCCTTCGGAAAGATGCGACAGCGAATTTTTCCATGGCAGGATTTCTCAGTTGTCAAAGGATTGTCAAAACACTTTGCAGGATCACTCCTCACGCCGGGAAAACCGGAACCACGAAAGACACGAAGGTTCACGAAGGCTTCGAGATCCTTCCGTCCGCCTGAAGAACGGCTGCGGTCAGGATGGCTCCGGCCGATATTCACTCATTCGGGGGCTTCGGTCCAGCGGACTCGGCGGCCTTCGCGGCTGCTTTTGTGCGCGAGCAAAAGGGCACGCATGGTTCGCAGCGCCTGGTCCGGGGTGACGTCGAGAGGAGCTTTCTTTTCGATCGCGTCCCGCACGTTGGCGTAGTAGCCGCGATAGTCGCCACGGTCAGTTTTCACTTTGCGGGTTCCGCCATTCACGAGGCTCAGAGTGCCCCAGCGATCCTCGGACTCAACGCCCCAATCCGGGCCCCAGTCGGGTCCATCGGGACAGTTGGGGCTGCGCAAAATTTCTTCCTGCGGATCCATGCCGTACTTGATGAATGTTCCTTCGGTTCCGTGAATCAGCAGGTGAGGGCCGGGGGCATAGGCGATGATGCGCGCGCGCAACGTGACCAGCAGATGCGAATATTCCATCTGCACGTCGAAAGAGTCGTCGACCTGCGAGGTGGCGCGCTGGCAGAAGGCCGTCGCGCAAATTGTCTCGGGCGTGCCGAATAAAACCAGGGCCTGATCGATCAAGTGCGGACCGAGATCCCAGAGAACGCCGGCCGCAGGATGGTCCGGCTTCTCACGCCAGGCTCCGGGTTTGGATTCGAGACGGAAACGGTCGAAGCGCGCTTCGTATTCGGCGACTGCGCCCAGCGTGCGCGATTTCAGAAGATCTTTCACAGTGGCAAACTCTCCGTCCCAGCGGCGGTCTTGATATACGGTGACCAGGCGACCGCGATCGGCGGCGATGCGCACCAGTTGCTCGGCCTCCGCCATGGTGGGCGTGAACGGTTTGTCGACGACGACGTCGCGGTCTGCCTCCAGGCACGCTTTTGTGTAGGAGTAGTGCGAATCGTTGGGAGTGGCGACCACGCACAGGCCGATCGTCTTATCCGACAGCATTTCGTCGAGCGTGCGGGCGACACGAACTTCGGGATACTTCTGCTTCGCGTTCGAGGTCTGGCGTTCGAGGATGCAGGCGAGTTCCATGCCCTGAACGCCGCGGATGACGGGCGCATGAAAAGCCTGGCCTGCGAGACCAAATCCGATTAAGCCGACTCGTACCATTTCTCTTCCTTTGAGCGCCAGACCTTTGAAGGCCAGACCTAGAATCAGCGGTCCTTGACGCGCCGCACAAATTTCAATCCCGACCAGATTTCGGTGACCGCGCAGACCTTCACGTCGACCAGACCCACGGCCAGTCCAATTTCGCGCACGATGCTCTCATTCAGATCGGTGGCGACGCCAGAAGTCTTCTTAGGCCAAGCCACCCAGAACATCCCAGCGGGTGCGAGCCGTTTGGTGATGCGCTTGAATTCCCTCGCCAGGTCCGCTTTCGATTTTACAAATGACATCGCGAAGTCGGGGATGTTCCCGTCGTCGCGAATCATCTCGCATTCGGCTAGCTCAGTCCTCAACAGCTCGCGGACTTCGGTGGGCGCGCCCAACAGGCTCACGCGGAATCCAGCTTTGATTCCCAGCTTCTTCGGAAGTGGAGTTCCAGAATATCCCGGCATGCAGATTGACTGTCCCCAAGTGGCCGAAAGTCGGAAGCCAAGAGCCGGAAGCCCTATTGCGTGGGCGCGTACCAGCCGCGGCGCGAGCGCACGCGGAAATTCTTGCGGTCGGTGGCCTCAATGTCGATGGCGCGGTAGTGCCCGTCATACTTGAGGTCGGCCGGCTTATAGGAAATCGCGTACTGGCTACGGAGTTCGTCCTGAATTTCTGCAAAGGCGTTGGCCACGTCGCGAATCTGAAAGGGGTGGAAGGGGCGACCGCCGGTGGCATCGGCAATGCGATCGAGCACCTTGTCGCCGGCCTGTGCGGTTCCGCTCACGTTGGTGCTGATGGTGTAGACGACGGCCTCGGCGCGCTGCGCCATTTCGATGGCTTCTTCGCGGGTAACGTGACTCTGGTTGTCGTCGCCGTCACTAAGCAGAATAATGGCGCGCCGAACCGTGACCGACTTCGGAGACTTCAGCAGTTTGTCGCGGCAAGCATAATACAAGGCATCGTAGAGCGCCGTACCGCCGCCGGGACGCAGCGCGTGCACTCCGTGCGCCAACAGTTCGCTGTTATCAGTGAAATCCTGGGTGACCTCGGGAGTCACGTCAAAACCGATCACGAATGCCTGATCTTTGCGCGGCTGAATCGTCTGGTTCAGAAACTCAATGGCCGATTCCTGCTCGAACTTGAAGCGATCACGGACAGAGTTGCTGGCATCGATCAGCAGACCGACCTCGAGCGGAAGGTTCGTTTCCGCGTGAAAGCTGCGGATGATCTCAGGCGGCTTGTTGTCGTCGAGGACGTGGAAATCGTTCTGCTTGAGATCGGTGATGCGGCGCCCGTGCTTGTCAGTTACGGTAAAGACGACGTTTACTTCGTTAGGGCGCACGCGGATGACGGCGACGGCTTCGCTGTCGCTGGCAGCGGCTGCATCGGCAGCCTTCTGATCTTGTCCCGTGGCGGCGCCAGCGGGCGGAGTATTCGGAGACTGCGCTTGTTGCGAAGCGGTCGGCGACGAAGTTGGAGCAGAGGCGGCTGGAGTCGACGCAGCGGGAGCCGTGGCGGATGGAGCGGGAGTGGCCGACTGTGGCGTTGCGTTACCCGCAAGCAGAAGCAGAGCAATTCCCAAACTCGCGATCAATCTGGTCCCCAGAGTTTCCATGTGTCCCAATATTATAATCTGCCCGGGCCGTCGGAAGTTCAATCCGAAGGCCAGTCGGCCTACGGACCCGTTGGGGAGACTTTGCCGGCGGCGTCTTTCTCGATGGTCGCCAGGAATACCTGCAGTTCCGCCGGCAGCGGGCTCTGGAGCGCAATCTGCTTGGCCGTCCGCGGATGAGTCAGCTCCAACTGGGCGGCATGCAAAAAGTTGCGGGGGAGAGAAATAGCGCCGCCCTCGTCGGTGGCGCGGCCGCGCCTGGCACGCATCTCGCGCGGCGCTCCATAGAGCGCGTCGCCCACAACCGGATGTCCCAGCGACGCCATGTGGACTCGAATCTGGTGGGTGCGTCCAGTATCGATTTTTACCTCGACCAGTGCGAACTTGCCAAAGGGCGTGTCGAGCTTGCGGATCACGTTGTAGTGCGAGACGGCGTCGCGGCCGCCCGTGCCGCGGGTGGTCATGCGGATGCGGCGAATCGGGTCGCGACTGATGCTGGCTGAGATCGTGCCGCGATCTTTCTTGGGCCAGCCATGCACGAGCGCGATGTAGGTCTTCTTCACTTCGCGGCGGGCAAATTGCTCGGCCAGCTTGCGGTGAGCATCGTCATTTTTCGCGACGACGATCAGCCCGCTGGTTTCTTTGTCGAGGCGGTGGACGATACCCGGCCGCATCTCTCCGCCCACGCCTGACAGGGTCGCGAAGTGATGGAGCAAGGCGTTCACCAGCGTGCCACGGTTGCGGTCATCTTCGGTGGCTCCCGCGCCGGCGTGCACCATCATTCCTGCGGCCTTGTTGATGATGGCGAGATCGTCGTCTTCGTAGACGATGTCGAGAGGAATCTCCTCGGCCATCGCGCGGAGGGGAGGCCGCTCTGCCGAGCCGAGGATCGCGATGCGCTCGCCACCCCGCAGCTTCAGCGACGGCTTCGAGGGCACATCGTTCACCAGGACTTTTTCTTCAGAGATCAGTTGCTGCACGCGAGCGCGGCTTACCTCGAGTTGAGCAGCCAGGAGCTGGTCGAGGCGCTTGCCGCCGTCGTCGGCTGTCACGGAGATAAGGATGGGGAAGGCTTCTGCCATGCGCAGGAACCCATATTACAAGCTTTGTCAGGAATCGCCGTTGAGCTACGCACGAGGAGGGCCGAGTGAACTCCGGCTTCCTTGGGCGCTGTCAGTTTTGCCAGTTTCCGGCGGGGTGGAAGCGCCTCTACGCTAGCTTGTTCCATAGCAAGTCGAGGACTCGTACATGGCTAAAGCAAGACCTACCATCGGAATCAATGGCCGTCCACTGCCGATCCTGCCGCCGGAACGAGACGAGCGCGTTTGGGCGAAACTTGTGCGCATTATGTTCTATACCCCGGGCTTTCTGGCCATGCTGTTGCTGAAGGCCGGAGAACCGGAGGCCTTTGGCATCACGGTCGAACTGCTTATGCTGTCGAGCGCGGCCGCGATTGTGGGTGGACTGTATGTGGGAACGCAATCGTCGAAGGAGGGCGCCGATGAGGCGTCAAAGATCGGTACCTGGAGCGGATCTCTGGTGCTCGAGCTGCTCGCCGTAGTGCCGTTGTTGTGCTCGCTCCCCTCGTTATTTCATGAACTGGCGCATAGCAGGCTGCTGCATGCAGTGGCCCCAGGTACGGTCGACATTTCGCTGGGCGCTTCCGAACTGCTGCCGATGGTGGCGATTCTGCCGTTCATGATCTACCAGCTCGCGGGGTTCGGCACCCTGGACTATATCGTATCGAAGCCGGTGAATTGGGCGATTAACCTCGCCATTCTCGTCTTGATTATTGCCAGCTATGTGGCCAACCGCGAAGGCCAGTATGGTTTCGAAAAGATGTTCGCGTCACTTCTGGTCGTGATCATGGCTTTTACCGTGTTGTACGGCGTGCTGAAGCTGAAGCAGATGCAGACGATTTACGATGCGCAGTGCCCGCCGAAGGCTGCGAAGTAGCTGGGCGTCGGTCCTGCGGTGGTTGAGAGAAATCTTTGTCTTCCTTGGCAAGGCGATAATACTCGCGGCCTCTAGGGAATGAAGAAAATCTTTTCGTCGCTGGTTGTTTTGTCTGTCGCGATGAGTGGCAGTCCGCAGTTCCTCGGACAGACTTCTCATCGTGCTTCCACGGCCGCTCCTGCCGAGTACACCTTCACGGTGGTCCGGGTGTTTCCACATGACACCTCTGCATACACACAGGGCCTCGCCTATCGCGACGGATACCTTTATGAGGGCACGGGGCGAAATGGGCAGTCGTCTCTGCGAAAAGTGCGCCTCGAAACGGGCGAGGTCGTGCAGCAGGTCAACCTGGGGAAAGAGTTCTTCGGCGAAGGAATCGCTATCACCAAGGACCAGGTGTTCCAGCTCACGTGGACATCTGGGGCCGCCTTTGTCTATGACTTGAATACGTTCCGGCTGTTGCGGAGGTTTTCCTATACAGGGGAAGGATGGGGGCTCGCGACCGATGGGCGGGAACTGTTCCTGAGTGACGGCACGGCGGAGATTCGCGTTCTGGATCCTGAGACTTTTCAGGTGAAGCGCCGCATCAAGGTTCACGATGGATCGACGTCGGTCGATCAACTGAATGAACTGGAGTTGGTGGGAGGGCAGATTTTCGCCAATGTCTGGCATACAAATCGCATTGCGCGGATTTCTCCGCAGACCGGGGAGGTCGTGGGTTGGATCGATCTCACGGGACTGCTCAGCTCCGTTTATCGTCTCGAGCCCGAGGCCGTGCTGAATGGGATCGCGTACGATCCGGTTGGGAAACGGTTGTTTGTGACGGGGAAGCTATGGCCCGGTGTGTTTGAGATCAGGCTCTCGCTAAAAGCTCGCAGCAAGTCGTGAGGAGTGGAGGGCTGATCTTAACGATTGGATGTTCCGAGGTGTTGCATGGGAGACTTCGAGAAACTCATTGAGGCTGCGCAGTGCGGCAACGTGACGGAAGTTAAAGCGATTCTCCTCCGCGGTGCCCAACTTATCAACCAACGGGATGACCGAGGTGCCACCGCACTTCACTATGCGGCACTTGGCGGACATCGCGAGGTCGTTGAGGCATTGGTGGAACTGGGCGCGGACATCAACTGCAGAGACGGTGAATATAGTGCGGACGCCTGCGGGGTGGGCGATCGAATACCTGCGTGAAATGGGTGGGCTTCTGGGGATTGAGCTCGACGACTTTGCCTACGCCATACGGCGAGGTGAGGTCGAATGGGTTGCTCGCTTCCTTAAACGCTTCCCGGCTCTGCGGGGAGCGAATGATCGTCAAGGCATACCCTTCAAGCAGCTTGCCCAGGAGCTGGTAATCCGGAGATCGCGAAGTTGTTTGGATCGGAGGCGGTTTTTGTGAGCGTTGGTCCATTCTCACCTTAGCTGGCCAAATTCCCCGAGAATCGGCCTGCGATGTCTGGTTTCGCGCTTTGTGGACAACTTCCGGTGTGGAATGGGGTTCCAAATAGGGGTAGGATTAATACAGGCGGTTCGCCTTCTCTGGCATCCGACCGCTGTTTCGGTGGAGGGTATTGATATGCGGCATTCCACCTTGTTCAAAACTCTTCTCGCAAGCTTCGCTTCTTTCGTGCTGATTTGTCTGCCTGTCCCGGCCTCGGCCCAACATGGCGGTGGTGGTCATGGTGGCGGCGGGGGTGGCGGTAGTTTCCATGGGGGAGGGGGGGGCGGATTCCACGGCGGCGGGGGCTACTCCGGGGGTGGTTTTCACGGCGGAGGCTATGGCGGGGGCGGATATCACGGCGGATCATCCTATGGCGGATATCGCGGGGGCGGGTATCGCGGCGGAATGTATGGCGGTGCCAGCCGCTCTGGAACCGCTGGACGGGCTTGGTCGTTTGAGCGTGGAGGCGTGCGGAATACTTCGCCCGGCTTCCATTCGTTTGCCAGGTCCGGCAGCGGAGGCATGTCAGCAGCTCGCGGCGGTGCAATGGGCGCGTCGCGGGGCGCAGGCGCGGGCTCCGCTCACGTCTCCCGAATCGCTGACGGGAATTTTCACTCTTTCGGCGGGGTCCACACAGCGAATGCTTCGATCAACCATGCTGGCTTTGTGGGAGCCGGCAGCCTGAGCTATCACGGCGCAGCAGCTTGGCACGGTGGTTGGGGCTGGGGTGGCTGGGGCTGGCACGGTGGTTGGGGATGGGGTGGGTGGGGCTGGCACGGTGGCTGGGGATGGGGTTGGGGAGGTGGTTGGGGTTGCTGGGGCTGCGGATGGGGCTGGGGATGGGCTTGGAGTCCTTTTTATGCCTGGCCACCCTACTACTACAGTCCGTGGTGGTCCGACAATCCGGATTACCTGGCGTACTAGGACGATGGGCATGACGCACGCCTGATGGGCGCGGCGGGCGATCAGACAGAGCGCAATAGAAGGTTGTCGATCAGCCGCGTGCTGCCCACATAGGCTGCGACTGCGACCAGCGCGCCGCGGGACACATCTTCGACAGGGTCGAGCGTGTCGGGATCGACGACTTCGAAGTAGTCACGGCGCACGAAACTCTCTCGTGCCAATTCCTCGAGCCCAGCGGACCGGAGTCTCGCAGCATTCTTCTCTCCCGCGTCTGCCAGCGCCTGCACTCGCTGCAGCGAATGGTGTAGCACCAGAGCCTGTCTTCGCTGCTCGGAGGTGAGATAGGCGTTGCGTGAACTCAGGGCCAGTCCGTCGGCCTCGCGGACGATTGGGCACACGACGATCTCCACCGGCAGATTCAGACCACGCACCATCCGCCGGATGATGGCTACCTGCGCCGCATCTTTTTGCCCAAAGAAGGCAGCGTCTGGTTCGACGGCATGAAACAACTTTGCCACCACGGTTGCAACTCCACGGAAATGTCCAGGCCGCGAGCGGCCGTCCAGCTTCTCACTCAAGCCTTCCACCGTCACCCAGGTCACTGCGCCCGCCGGATACATTTCTTCCACCGAGGGCGCGAACAGCAGTTGCACACCTTCGCGCTCCAGCATTTCGCAGTCACGCTCGAAGGATCGCGGATACTTCGCCAAGTCCTCGTTGGGTCCGAACTGCGTGGGATTGATAAAGATCGATGCCGCGACTACATCGGACGACGCGCGAGCCGCCCGTACCAGCGACAGGTGGCCTTCATGCAGGGCCCCCATCGTAGGGACAAATCCCAGGCGCTTGCCCGCGCAGCGTGCGGCGCGCGACGCAGCCCTCATTTCGTGAATGGTGGTGCAGATTTTCAAGAGTGGGTTGATCGGCAAGGCGTGGGCTTCATGACGACGGTACCCATTTGATGGCGATATGTGCTCCCTCGAGCATCCCGCCGACGATGCCGCGATTGCGGCGGATCTCTACTCGTTCCTGCTCGGAACCCTTGGTGTTCTCGGTCGCCGCGACGATACGTCCGTAGGGCCAGTTCGAGGCGGGCAGCGCGGCGAGCGCAGGCAGCAACTCGCCAGGCTTGAGGCGGATCTCGGCACTGTCCGCGACATCCAGCAACGCCACACCATCAGGGCGAACGATGAGGTAAGGGTTGCGCCAATTTTTCATGTCGTGAATGCGCTCGACTTGAGCCTGGTCCGCCGCGGGAATGGCCTGCAACACAACTTCGGGAGCCGGTGGCTGCGCGGCACTCTGGTCCGAGGAACACGCCACCAGAGAAATGCCCGCCAGCACAACTGCCGCCACACCGGTGCGAAGAGACTTGCCGATCACGGTGCCGAAGTTACCTCACCATCGCGGGGACGTCGTTCTTGGCCGCCCAGACGAGCGCGACGATCCATCCTATGATGCTCCATCCGAGGAATAAGTTGAGCAGGAAGATCGCTAGGAGGTCCCGCTTGCTCCTGGCCAGCGCAATGATCGACGGCAGGAAATACAGCAGGAACGGCAAGCCGAAAAAGAAATGGAAGAATATCGCTGAGAGAACCATGGAAGCTCCTCCTCACGCTCTAGCCTAGCACCATCCCGGGTAAACCGGCACGGCAGCCAGTAGGCGCGACTACCTCTGTATTAAAGATACGCGCAATGTTCGAGGTTTGTTCCGTTGCTACCGTCCCATTGCCCGCTTTCGAGCCAGCACCGTATCGAGTCCCACCTTGGTTTCCTTCGGCAAGTGATAGGACTCCTCGTCCTTAGGATACTGGTGCGAGCGCACATCCGCGCGAAAGGCCTGCACGGCATTGGTGATCAGTGCCGCCGCGTCTCCGTAACGCCGCACAAATTTTGCTGGAGGCCCAAAGGTCAGGTTCAGAATGTCGTGAAACACCAGCACCTGCCCGTCGCACTCCGGGCCCGCGCCAATGCCGATGGTTGGAGCGCTGATCTCAACCGTGATCATCGCCGCCACCTCGCGCGGGATGCCCTCAAGATACAGGCACGCCACGCCGGCGCGATCGAGGGCCACGGCATCGCGCATGAGTTGCTCGATCCCGCTGAGACTCTTGCCTTGCACTTTGTATCCGCCCATCACATTGACCGACTGCGGAGTGAGACCGATGTGCCCGGCGACGGGAATCTCGGCGTCGATGATCTGGCGGATGAGGTCGGCGCGCCTCTCGCCGCCTTCAATTTTCACGACCTCGGCGCCGCCTTCCTTCACAAAACGGGCCGCGTTGCTGACGGCAGTCTTGGAGTCGAGTTGGTACGAGCCGTAGGGCATGTCGGCGATCAGCAGCGCGTTCTTCACTGCGCGCCGGACGGCTTTTACATGATGCAACATCTCGTCCATGGTTACTGAGAGCGTGTTCTCGTAGCCGAGCATGGTTTGGGCCAGCGAATCGCCGACCAGCACCATGTCGATCGCGGCCTCATCGACGAGGCGCGCGGAGGCGTAGTCATAGGCGGTGAGGCAAGTGATGGGTTCGTGGTGGAGTTTCTGATCGCGCAGAGTCGCGGTCGTAACCTTATGGCGAGGCTCGCCGATAGGGGTCAAGCTCATGATGTCCTCCAGTGCCCTTCCGCCGTGGCGGATAGAGCCTGTGCACGCATCGTGGCGTCTACAGCTTGGATGACGCTGAGGTTATTGTAGCCGGAAATGCAGTTGCAGGTCGATGCCGCAATTGTCCATTTCGGAATCGGTCCAATAAATGACCGCGTTATTTAATTACTCTAATTATTACTTGCAAATAAGAGTATGTGTATGTATAAATTGAAGGCATGCCAGAACCCAATGCTTTCGAGGTAGCCCTCCACGAAGCGCGGAAATCGCTCAAGACAGCCTACGAAGAGCACGCTGCCATAGAGCAACGCATCGTGAGCCTGAAGCAGACGATAGATGGACTCGCAACTCTCTGTGAGCCAGAGCCGCGTATTTATACCCAGGGACACGACACTCGGACCGGCTTCGACGCGGAGTCTAGTTTCAGTCTGTCCTTCGCTATTCGGTACATATTCTCCGATTCCACGAAATATTTAACGCCGACGGACGTGCGTGACGCGTTACTCAAAATAGATGGCAATTTTGCGGAAAGATACAAACAGCCGCTGGTACCGATCCACAACACATTGAAGCGTTTGGAGGCCCAAGGCGAGCTAGTCTCGTTCAGAGATGACGCCGGCGATCTCAGATATCGATGGGTATCTCCTCTTGCTCGAGCCGTGGCTGAGGTTGACTCGAGTCACCCGATACACAAGCTGAAAATGCGGCAGGTCAATCCAGGCGCCAGTAACCGTCTGGAGCAACTTCTTCGCCTGCGCGAGACTCCGATTGATCAGAACGCCCTGCCGCCTGAGATTAGGGCTGGGCTCGATAGTCCGCAGTCGAAGCCTGTATCCACGCCTCCCTCTGGAGCGAAGGACGGCAAGAAGAAATAACTCTTGGCCTCGGCGAGAAATGAGCGTGATTTGATCGCGAGATACAAAAAGCTCTTCCGTTCCTCGCCCGAGGCCGCGATCTTCGCAGTCTACGGAATGATCCACCTGATCCTTTTGTTAGCAGCAGCCGATGTTGAGCAGGTGAAATCGCTTCTTCACGCCTTGGGCCTCAGATAAGAAGAATCGGAGCACGAAATGCGAACGCCGCGAATCACCGCAAAAGGTCAAATCACCATCCCCGCCGAGTTGCGCAAACGACTTGGGATCAGGGCGGGCACGCGCGTCAACTGGATCGAAGAGAAGGGCAGGCTGGTGCTAATCCCGATGACCGCGCGTGGGATAAAAGAAATCATGGGATTTCTCAAGCCCAAACCCGGCGAGCCATCCGCGTTTGAAGAATCCTTCAAAGAGCGGGCACGGGAGCGGCAGCGAGAAGATATGAAAGCGGCACAGTACGATGCTGAGTTCAAGGGAAAGAGGGCCGAAGCAGACGAGATTATGAGGCGCTATCGCAACACTCTTAGCGCTTTGGCAAAGTAAAGGCGGACTGCGCTGAGCCAACGACCATCGGCCAACGACGGCCCCTACGCGCCCACGGCGTCCTGCCCGCCCAGCGGCAGGAAGTACTGCGTGCCCTTGATCGGTTCGGTGACCTTGCGGAGGAGTTCCTGCAAGTCTTCGTTGCGGTCGACAAAATCGATTTCCGATGTGTTGACGATCAGCAGGTCTGACGAAGTGTAGTGAAAAAAGAAGTGCTCGTAGGCCTTGACCACTTCCTCGAGATACTCGTCACTCACGGCGCGTTCGCTGGGAGCATTCTTCTTCTTGAGCCGTTTTTTCAGGACCTCGGGCGTGGCCTGCAGATAAATCACCAGGTCGGGCGTAGGCAGTAGGTCGCGGAAGTGGTTGTAGTAGCGGTTGTAGGTGTCGAGTTCGTGGTCGGTAAGATTGAGGCAGGCAAAGAGCTTGTCCTTCTCGAAAATAAAATCGGAGACCACGACCTTCTGCGACCTTGGCCCGAGATCGAGTGCCTGCAGTTGTTCGAAGCGCCGCACCAGAAAAGTGAACTGCGCCTGGAAGGCCGCCCCGCGGTCTCCCTCATAGAAAGAATCCAGGAACGGATTCGCCTCGGGCTCCATCACGCGCTGGGCATTCAGGCGCTCGGCCAGAATGCGCGCCAGCGTGCTCTTGCCGACGCGGATCGGTCCCTCCACAGCGATGTACCGGGGCAGTTCGAAAAGATTAGCCATGAGTTCGTGCGATGTCTCGGAATTGAGAGGATATCTCGGATAGCGCTGAGTGGCAATTGCGGGAAGAGTTAACAGTGCCGATTGATGATTTCAGATTGGTGATTGTTGATTGCTAATTGAGAAGCTTGACGCTCCGGCAATCAGCAATCAAAAATCATCCATCAACAATTACAATCCCTGCATGCTTGGCCTCGCCCTAGCTGGAGCCGCCGCTACTGCCGCTGTCGCCGCGGGATATCAGTCCATGGCGCCCACCGGGCAGTGGTATGGCCGCACCTTCACGGGCCTATCTCGCGGCACCAAGCAACTGGCGCTCACCTACGACGATGGGCCTAACGATCCGCACACGCTGCGCCTGCTCGAGGTACTGGCGAAGCACGACGTGCACGCAACTTTTTTTCTGATCGGACGCTACGTGCGCCAGCGTCCCGAGATTGCGCGCGAGGTCGTGAAGGCGGGACACGTCGTGGGCAACCACACCTTCACGCATCCGCTGCTAACGTTTTATGGCGCGGCTGAAGTTCGCCGGGAACTTTCGGAATGTCGGTCTGCCTTGCAGGATGCAATCGGAGAACACTCGAATCTCTTCCGCCCTCCGTTTGGAGGACGCCGGCCCGCGGTCCTGCGAATTGCCCGCGAATTGGGCCTGAAACCAATCATGTGGAATGTGACCGGCTATGACTGGAACGCGCCACCATCTGCGGTGATTGAGCAGAAGGTGAGCGGGCAGATTCGCGGGGGAGACGTTATTCTGCTTCACGATGGCGGCCATAAGCAGATGGGCGCCGATCGCTCCCAGACGGTCGCCGCTACGGATCATTTAATTTCGCGGTACAAATCCCACGATTACGAGTTCGTTACGATCCCTCAAATGCTCGAGGCGGCAATTCAGAACCCGTAACGAGCGACGATTTTCTTTTCCTTCTTACTAATCACTGCAATCGCGGCGTGCTCAGCACGCAGCGAAAACGCGATCGGCACACCCGTGGTCCCGTCCCGGAGGCTGATGTTTGCGTCGTTCGCGGAGTCGGAGACCAGGACGTAAAGCACGGAGTCAGCGAGCACAGTCGGAAATACGAGCACGCCCGGCGGAAGTGGCGATTGCTGCGTGAAGGCCGACGTGATGTTGAGGCGAGTGGCGATGTAAGAGTAGAGGTCCGCCGTCGAGCGCGGGTCTTCGGAGAGTTCCACTGGATAGGACGTCCAGAAGATGCGGCCTTTGCCGTGAGGGATTTCCTTGAAAGTTGAACTGTCGTCGAAGTGCAGAGAGTCGAGCCAGTTCTGTTGCTGCTGTCCAAATGCGAGTGCGAAGGAACCAGTGCCCAGGCTGATAGTCGCGTTGTGATAGGTGAGCGGTTCGGTGTGTGAAGAAAGGCCCAAGTCGGCGGCGCGGTGGGCGATTTGCCAGTGCTGGTCGTGGTCGACGGGGCCGGTGACGAGGAGACTGCCTCCGGCGTCGACGTAAGTCAGCAAAGTCTGCCAGGCTTTTTCGCCCAGCGCTTGCGGCGAAGGCAGAATCGCCAACTTCGGTGTGCCTAACTTTTCGATTTGATTCTCGGCAATCACGTAAGCGGGTAGATGTGTGTCGTAGGTCAAAGCGCGGACTGCGTTTTGCTGCGCCGCGACTTGGAATTCCGCGATCGCGCTGTACTGCGCCGCTTGTGACGTCACGATTGCGATCGATGGCAGCTGGGGATCGCGGAGATGCTCCTGCAACGATGGCGCGAATTGAGCGAAGGCGCGGAGGAGCGTGGCTTCCGGCTTTTCCGTGTAATCGGTTCGGATGGCACCGATGGGAGTCTCGTTGCTCTCGGTCATGTCGGAATTCGTGTTCCAGAGCCATTCGATCGCTCCGGTACCCTGGATGAACGAAGCGGCGACTTTGCGTTCGAGCAGAGCCGCTTCGCTCTCCGTGGTCCGCCGGGCGATCTCGTTGAGATTCAGTTCGCGCTGCAGGCCCGTCTCCTGAATCAGCATGGTTTTTCCGGGCTGTTTCGCGGCGAGGGAATCCCACAGGACTTGATCGTTGAGCCACCAGGAGTGGTTCGTGGTGAAGTCAACATACTCGCCCCAGAACGCGGGAGAAAGACGGTCTTGAATGCCGCCTTCGTCCTGGCCGACGGTGACGAGTTGCTGCGAGCCCGTGGCGCGAATCGTGTCGCGCATGGTGCGCGCCCAGTGCGCGAAAGACTCTTGCGCGAAGAGGAAGTAGTCGTTGAGGCGGAGCGAGTTGGTCCCGGTGTACATGCCACGCGGAGAGAACTCTTCTTCACGGGGAAGCGTGATCGTTCCGGCGACAGAGCCGGGAGTGACATTCCAGAGAGCGGCGAGTTTCGCACGGTCGGGATAGCGCTCGCTCAGCCATCGATTCCAGGCGGCAAGTTCGATGGGGTCACCGTTGGGGCGCGTCTTCCAGAGATGCTGCGAGAAGCTGGGCTCGTTGATGAGATCCCATGCGAGGTAAGGCACGTCGTGAAAGCGGGCGACGACCGCGGAGACCAGAGTCCGCTGGCGGCGGACGGCCTCGGGATCGAGGAAGGCGTTGGCGCCTCCGAGGACGTCGGGAAGAAAGGCGAAGAAGTTGAACTGCACCGGCAAGCCGTACTTGCGCGCGGTCATCAGGTAGGCTTCGAGAGTGCGCAGGGTTCGCTCGTAGGGCTGGCCGTTTTCGTCGGAGAACTTGTCCCAGCCGGTCCACCATCCGGTGCGGATCATGTTAAGTCCGGCATCGTGAATCTGGGCGAGATCCTGGTTCCAGACGTAGACGTTGGGATGCTCGAAGAAGAGGCGCTGGACTTCGCTCGACATGTACGTGGTTCCAACCACGGCGAGGGGTCGGCCGTCGAGTTCGAAGTAGTCGTGGTTGACGCCGAGGCGCGGTCCGGAGCGGAGAAAGGATTCGTCGCGGATCCAAAAGGCAGAGTGATAGTTGGCGCGAACGCGGTCGCCATCGAGGAGTTGGGCTTCGATGATATAGAGACCTTTACCTTCGGGAGAGGGCAGCACGACGGGATCGGCGGGACTCGCCGTGACGGTTGAACGGTTCGTGGGCTGCGCTTCAGGAAATGTCGTGATCTTGAGAGAAATCGGTGACTTCGATTGCACTGCGGCGTGCCATTGCACCTGCAGTTCTACGGGCTCGCCGTGGAGGTAGAGCGGCAACGCAGGGCGAACTGTGAATTCTTCGGCACCTTGCAGGGCGCGGTCGACTAGCGACTGCAGGAGGCCGGCGTTGTCGAAGAAATCGCGGGAGAGTTCAGCATTGACGAAAATCCAGCGGCCACCATCGAATCCGTTGCGGTAGTGATCGATCTGCAGGACCGGAGCGGAGAGCTTGCGGCCGTCTTTGACGCCCCAGGCGAGCGTGTCGAGGCGGGCGTCGAGGGAGCCGGCCGCGCCACCGCGGTGATAGAGATCGACGGCACTGAGGCGAATCACGGGGCTGAAGGCGCGCTTCCACGCAAAGGCGGGAAGCTGCAGGGGGATTTCGGGATTGGGTTGGAATTGCAGGCCGTCGGAGCCGGGAGTGTCCTGATACTGATCGATCATGAGCGGGCGAATGCAGCGCACACTGTAGTCGCGCAGATGCCATCCGCCGCGGTCGCGATAGGCGGCGCGCGTGAAAGGCATCCCGCCGAAGACGAGCAGATTGCCTCCGCGATCGAGGAACTGCTTGATGGCGGGCCAAGCCTCTTCGGGGAAGGCCGAGCCGTTGGGAAGGATCAGAAGGCGAGTCGTGGGCGCGGCGAGGGCATCGACAAGGTGGTCGGCACCGGCCTGCTGTGCTGCGGGGAACAATGTGGCGAGCTGTTGCGAAGTGGGAGAGGCGGAGTCGGCGGCCTGAAACCCGAGTTCGGCGAAGACGACTACGGAAGAGGTGGCAGTTTGGGCAGGAAGAGTATTTGGAATGAGCAGAAAGAAGAGGGCTGCGACTGCGAAGAGTACCGATGTGCGCATGATGGCCTGATTCTGAGAAGTGCCAGGGGTAGAAACAGTGCAGTTTCCAGCAAGGGTAAAGGAATGTCAAGCGAGGAGAATCGATTTTGTAGGGTATCAATTCGATCTGGGATGGAAGAAAAATGGGTGGAAGCGCGCTCGGGCGATGCTATGATGGCGCGTTCTTAAGATTTCAGGCCTTTTGGAAGGGTGGACACAGCACTCATGGCAATCGCGGCCCCCAACACTTCTACCACGACTGCGGCGCCAGGCACGGGGCAGAACTACACTGCTCCTCTGGCGACGGTCACCACGCTTTTCTTCATGTGGGGGTTTTTGACCTGCCTGAATGACATTCTGGTGCCACACTTGAAATCGATTTTCGATCTGAATTACAGGCAATCCCAGCTTATTCAGTTGGCATTTTTCGGAGCGTATTGCGTTTTTTCCTTCCCGGCCTCCAAAATCGTTGACTGGATTGGGTACCAGCGGTCGATGGTCGTGGGCCTGTTGACTGCTGGCGTTGGCGCATTTCTTTTTGTGCCGGCGGCTAGTGTTCCGTCCTACCCATTGTTTTTAGGTGCCCTCATTGTTCTCGCTGCTGGAATCACTTGCTTGCAGGTCGCAGCGAATCCTTATGTCACTGTGCTCGGGAAACCCGAGACCGCTTCGAGCCGATTGAATCTGACGCAGGCGTTCAATTCCTTGGGTACTTTCCTTGCGCCGTTTTTCGGGGGGCTGCTGATTCTCAGCGCAGCGCCTAAGACCATGGATGAAATACGAGCGATGGCGCCCGACATTCTGCAAGCCTACCGGGTGCATGAGGCTGCCACGGTCAAGACTCCTTATGTAGGCCTCGGCATCGCCTTGGTCGTGCTGGCCGTTGCGATCGGCAGTTTCAAGTTGCCGAAGATCGAACATGCGCAGCACAAAGTTGGGGAGAAGGTGAACGATTCGATCTGGAGGCATCCGAACTTGATCTTTGGTGCGATCGCCATTTTTGTGTATGTGGGCGCCGAGGTCTCCATCGGAAGTTTCCTGGTGAATTACTTCGGCCAGCCTGAGATTGGTGGCCTGACGGAGCAGGTGGCCGCCAGTTTCGTCGCTCTGTACTGGGGCGGTGCGATGGTTGGTCGTTTCTTCGGGTCGGCATTGCTCAGCGGAGCAAAAGCGGGCTACATGGGTCTTGCTTCGGGCGGCGGTGCTCTGCTCTATCTTCTCTCGTCGTGGGTTGCTAACACCTGGGCTGACAAGCTCATCGCACCAGTTGGACATTTTGGCCTCATAGCTTTCTTGTGGGTGATCGTTTCCATCTTGGTGCATGCCCGCCCGCTGTTCGCTCTGGTTGCGGTCGTGGCGGCGATCCTCGGAATCGCAACGGCTGCTCGCGGTGGTCGTCTAGCTCCGTCAACAGGTTTGCTGCTTGGCATTTGTGCAGTCTGCGCTGCTGGTCTAGTTGCGACCTCCATGCTGGCTACGGGACACGCCGCGATGTACAGCATCATCCTGGTAGGGTTCTTCAATTCGATCATGTTCCCGAGCATCTTTACGCTAGGGGTGGCTGAACTGGGGCCGCTCACTGGCGATGGTTCCGGGGTCATGATCATGGCGATCGTCGGCGGAGCGATCATTCCGTATGCACAAGGGGCAATTGCCGATCGCATCGGTCTGCATCACGCGTTCTTCCTGCCGGTAATTTGTTATCTGTACATTCTGTTCTTTGCTTTGAGCGGATCGAAGCCGAATAGCCAGCGTTACGCCAAGGCGTGAGGAACGCTGCGAGAGAGTGCATAGGTTCTTCGCTTCGCTCAGAATGACAACGTGTGCGGAATCACTGACACGGGCTGAGCATTTGGTAACATGTTTCACGAAGTAGGACTGGAACGATCGAAGCGATCATGGGGCAAATCAAGAAGCCCGGCCAGAAACCAGAAGTCATCACTCTTAAGGCCGTCGCCCAACATATCGGACTAACTCCCGGGACGGTGTCGGCGGTTTTGAACGATTCGCCGTCAGCCCGCTCCATCCCACAAGAGACCAAGAATCGCATCCACGCGGCGGCCAAGGAGCTCAACTACCGGCCTAATTTTTTCGCGCGCACGCTGCGCAACAAGCGCACCTACACCATCGGCGTGATCGCGGAAGAGATTGGCGACTCCTATAGTTCGCCGATCATCAGCGGTATTGAGCAGTATTTGAGGAAGCGTGATTACTTCTTCCTGACGGTGGTGCACCGGCACGATCCGGTCTTGCTGAATCGATATTCGCAACTGCTGTCGGAGCGCGGAGTCGAGGGCATCATCACTGTGGATACAACCGTGCAGGAGGCGCCTGCGCTGCCTACGGTGGCGATTGCCGGCCATAAGAAGTTGAAGGGCGTCACCAACATTACGCTCGATCACGTGCGAGCCGCCGTTTTGGCGTTGAAGCACTTCAAGGAAATGTCGCACGAGCGGATCGCCTTTATGAAGGGGAATCCACTCAGTTCGGATGCGAAGGACCGCTGGGACGCGATCTGCCAGGTGGCGGCGGAGATGGGGGTAAAAATCGATCCCGAGCTGACGGTCCAGATCGACACGGACGATCCGACGCCGATGCTGGGCTATCCATTCACCAAGCAACTGCTGGCTCGCAACAAGCCCTTCACCGCTCTGTTTGCTTACAACGACATCTCGGCGATCGGTGCGATTCGCGCGATTCAGGAACAGGGACTGCGGGTGCCGCAAGATATTTCAGTGATGGGGTTCGATGACATTCCCGGGGCTGCATTTCACACTCCGAGCTTGACCACGGTGCAACAACCGTTGAACCGCATGGGAGACGTGGCGGCTCAGGTCTTGCTGGAACGAATTGAGGGGAAGAAGGAATATTCTTCGGACATCGCGATTGAGCCGGAACTGGTCGTGCGGGAATCAAGCGCGAGGGCTCCTGGGACTTCCTGAGGTCGCGGTTTCGATATAGTAGCGTTGAGCCTGTCTCGCCATTCATGCTCCCCTCCGACTCACCCAACGCCTCAACTTCCGCTAAGCCGCTGACGTTTGCTGCGTACGCCTCGTTCGTGCCCATCGGGATCGCGACCGTGCTTCTGGGGCCGATGCTGCCGACGCTGTCGGCGCGATGGTCCTTGAATTACTCCCAGGCGGGAGCGCTGTTTACCGCACAGTATCTGGCTTCCACCTTGGCGGTCGCCCTCTCGGGCGTACTGGTTTCGCGCTGGGGATTCCGATTTGCAATTAAGACGGGACTTCTGTTGATGGGCGCGGGAGTGGGGCTCTTGCTCACCGGTCCCAAGTGGCTCGGGATCTTCTGCATCGGAGCGTACGGAGGAGGACTGGGGCTGTCCGTTCCGGCGGCGAATTTGCTGGTCGCGGCGGTGAATCCGGGGCGGCGCAGCGCGACGCTGAATCTGCTGAACTTTTGCTGGAGCGCAGGCGCCGTGGCTTGCCCGTTTCTGGTGGCGGCCGCCGTAAAGACTCATCAGGTGCCTGTCTTCCTCGGGGCTGTGGCGGGATTTGCTCTGCTGATGGCGATTGGGATTGCGGCCATGCCCGCTTCGATTATTGAGCCTTCGGCGAAGAAAGATGTTGCGCAGAAGACGGGCCATGCTATTCCGTGGGCTCACGGCGCGTTGCCGATGTTGGCAGCGCTCTTCTTTCTTTACGTCGGCGTGGAGAACGGTTTCGGGGGATGGGTCGCGTCGTACGCGAAGAGTCTGGGGAATCTGACTCCGGCGATGGCCCTGATGACTCCCTCGTTTTTTTATGCGGCGATGCTGCTCGGAAGAATCTTGGCGCCGATGTTGCTACGGCTGGCTGACGAGATCCGGCTGGTGCAGATCGGACTGCTGGTGGCGTGTGCGGGCATGGGCGGCCTCGTCTTGTCGCATGCATTGCGTGGGGTCGTAGTGAGTGCTTGCCTGGCGGGGCTGGGGCTTTCTTATGTGTATCCCATTACGATCTCGCTGTTGCCGGTGAAGTTTGGAGCCGGGTCGGCGCGATTGGGGTCCGTCATGTTCACGCTGTCGAATATCGGTGGAGGACTGCTTCCGTGGATGGTGGGAGTCTCGTCGAATCATTTCGGAAGTCTCAAGGCGGGGCTGGCCGTGCCGCTGATCGGATGTGCGACGATGTACGTTTTGTATTTGCGAGAGTGGAAGTCGTCAGCGGAATCCGCAGTCTAGGTTCTGAGAAATCTCGCCGCCAAGCGGGAGAGGCGCACCAGTCGATAGAGCGGAAAGAGCGGCGCGGGCAGACGGATCGCCTGCCACTCGCTCGGCCCGGGCGTAAAGACAAGCCGCTGCAGAAATCGCACGCGATCGAGCGGACGTTCTCGCAGACGCATCATCAAGCGGAAGTAGGCCAGCGACTCGACGTTAAATACAGCCTCGCTGGCGATATGAGTTTGAATTTCATCTACTAAGGCCCGTGCTTCCAAATCTTCCGGAACTTTCGCTTGCGCCGCTGGCGGAATTGTCGAATCTAAGAGACGATTCGCCAGGAGCATGGTGACGCGCAGGATGCGCACAATTCCCAGAGCTTTCGCCTGTGAAGCGATCCAGGCCCAATCCAGACGTGGAAAGCTCATAATTCGTGCGATATCGCATAGCCAGATCAGTCGTCCCCAGACGTGTTTGGCGGCGTGCACCGAAAGGACGAGAACCAAATCCTCGGATGAGGGCGTATTCATGGGGTGTCCGGCGACGGTGATAGTGACGGCGCGCTGGAACAATGAGCCCATGTCGAAATCAACTGCGTAAAAGCTGGGTTGAATGGCCCACTGCACCTCGAGGAGGTTGGGTCCCGCGGCGCCGTCGAAGGCACATTCGTATCCGGATTGCAGGTATGCGCGTTCTTCCGCTGCCGAAAGAGCGAGATGAGAAGTGTAGCCGAGTTCGCGGACAGCGTCGCGGGTACGGGCGAAATCGCGCGAGCGGATCAGCAGATCGATGTCGCCGGCGTGCCTCAGAGCAATGTCTCCGTACGCCAGTTCCGCCAACGCCACGCCTTTGTGGGGCATGACTTCAATGCCGAGAGCGGCCAGGCACTCCACGATGCGGATTAGCTCTCGCGAGAGGCATAAAGCTTTGTGCAGGTTGATCTGATTGCGCCGCCTCAGTGCGGATAACTCGGCAGGAGGAACGGCGTCCTCAGTATTAACCAGGGCCTGACCGAGAAGAGGCTGAGCGCCGTGACGGTCGGCGAGGTCGAGTAGAAGGTTCCAGCGCAGAGGCTCGCGCAACAAGAGACGTAGGCGGTCTAACTTCTCGGGGCGTGGAGTTTCGGAGCACGCGGCTTGCAGGAAGGACCACTCCGCTGCGAGTGTGGCACTGGTGCCGGGCATGTTTTTATTTGGACCGAAGAGAGCAAGTCCAGATCACGCGCTTGCGCCAGCGGGCGAGCTGCTTGCAGAGACCGGAAGCGCTCGAATCTGCACGAGGTTGGCGTTCCTCAAGCCCGCGCCTGCGTTCTTCTTGGCGAGCATGTTGGCTGAGGGAATTCCGGTTCGGGCAAAGGATCTTTCGCAATCCTGCGAGGAAGGCCCGCGCATGTTTCCTTCCAGGAACGCCAGGCCGGGACACCGCGAACAGCTTGAGACGTGGCTGCACGAAGTGCAGGTCGTCAGGTCCTTCAGGCGGATCGAGCGCACATCATTCATCGCGTCGGAATGTCGCCAGATGTCGATGAAGGGCTTGTTCCTCACGTTTCCCGTCGGCAAAGGAAACTGTACGCAGGGATAGACGTCGCCGTAAGGCGAAACGTAGCAACTGGTGTGGCCGGCGCTACAGGGAAGATTTTCCAGCGCGTCTTCGTCGGGGTTAGTTGAGATAGCGCAAAATTCTTCGACGTCGCCGACCAGCGACGGATCGCGGAAGACCTGCCGCAAGGTGCTCTGGTCGACGCCCAGGCTCAGGACCGAGCGGTTTCCGTCCATCATCGGTGTGATGGTCGGATCGAGAGTGCAGTCCACACCCAGTTCTGCTGCCAGGGCGCGAACACCCGGATAGTCCTGCATATTCTGGGTCATCAGCACGTTGGCGATGATGACCCGCAAACCCTGGGACTTGAGGAAACGCACCGCATCGAGCGAGCGTTGGAGCGAATTGGGCACGAGAGTGATGGCATCGTGCACTTCCGGCCGATGCGAGTAGATGCTGATCTGGACCGACTCGACACCGAGATCGCGGATGCGAGCCGCTTCGTGCTCGCGAATCAACATTGCATTCGTTTTGAGCTTTACACAAAACATCAGCGTACGGCGAGCATATTCGAGGAGGTCGAAGAAATCCTTACGCAGGAAGATCTCGCCGCCGCTAAGCGTCAGAATAAACACACCCGCCTCGGCCATTTCGTGGAGCAGGTGTTTGATCTCCGCCGTGGTCATCTCGCCGTGGTCGTCATGATCGAGATAGCAGTGCACGCACCGCTCGTTGCAGCGGTAGGTCAAGTCGAGCTGGACGCTGAGCGGAACATTCAGCTTCAGCGCCTTCTCGGTCATTTGCTCGAGGAGGCCGTTCATTGGGATTCCCCCGCAGGTGGCTTCCGCTGGGCAATCGGTTCTTCTGAGATTTGAAGGATGCCATGGCTGGCCAGTTCCCGTGCCAGGGTTTCCGCATCGTGCAACGCCTCGACAGACCCAACTTCGAACTCCTGGCAAATTCGGTGTTCGACAATTTCGTCGAGGGGAGTAGCGCCGTCCGCCGACTGCCAAAGAATGGTCGCCGTCTTATTGAGGGTAAAGAGGGTGGAGTCGTGACCGGACATGATCATCATTTCGCCATCGAGACTGCGAGCGGCGACTCGCGGATTGCGTGCAAGGTAAAGCCTGCTCATCCGATTAACTCCCAGACCCGGGCATCGGGCACAAAGGTAAGACGGGACACCGGGACCCGGCAAACGAAATCAAAGGCGGACTGAAAAACCGATTGCACCAGTTCCTCATCCTCCGCGAAAAAGAGAAGATTGGCAAGCAAAGATCGAACTGCTTCTCCAGGCGGAATCGGATCGATGCGATTCTCTGAACCCTGGGCCAGCAGGTACAGAGCGGCGAGAGGGGCCGAGACGTTTTCGCCTAACTTGGCCAGTTCCCCGGTAAACGGAGTGCCGTAGGCGATGTAACCAGCATCCTGCTTTCGCACGTACGAGATCTCGTCGGTCAACAGGGTGACGTCGGGGGGAGCCAGCCGGGAAATGGTCGTCTTGCCCGCACCGGAAACGCCGGCGAACAAGAAAGCCTTGCCGTTGCGGATGGCGCTAGCGGAATGCGCCAGGAAGCCTCCCTGCCTGGCCAGCACGAGCGTGTGCACGATGCGAAGTACGGCATCGATGGAGTAGGGATTGGCCGTCTGGCGAATCCGGCCAGTGCGAGCCGCAGGTTCCCACTCAGCGAGAAAATCTCCAGCCTGCAAGGACCAACGGCCGAGACGCTGCGTGACATGCACGGCGATGTCGGGAACTGGGTAGACAGGTGGAGTGATGTCGACGTCAAACTCGATCTCTGCTGGTTCTGTCGAGCTCAGAAACCCGGCGTAGCGGTCCTGCAATATGTCGAGGAAAGCCGGATCGGTCGTGTTGACGCGGACGGGCATCCCGCCAATTGCGATGACGAGACTCAGACGTTCGACTTCTGCGGTCAATTCCGGCAAGGGACTTCCCGATTCCTATGAATTTTGCAGGCCGTGCACACCCACAACGACACGGGCAGCGAACGTAGAACGCCGAAACATGGCCGCGACCAGCCGGGCTGGAAAGCGCAGACTCGTGGCCGGTTTCAGCTGCTTCCCCTTCCTCATGATGAAGGAGACCTTTCCGAGAAGCTTGTCGTGCGCCACCGGAGCATCGCGGCGAGACAGGGCGTCACCCTGGGTCTGAACCATCGACTCTCCCGACCCACTGTTCTTCGTGATCAAGCGGTGGGCAACAAACCGGCGGCCGTTGCTGAACAATACAACATCGCCGTCGAGGACGTCGGATTTGCTGGCACGCTCAACTACGAGCGTGTCGCCCGGCCAAATGGTGGGCAGCATACTCCAGCCCGTGACTTGCAATCGCAAACTTCCAGACGAACGCAATACCTCGCCAGCCAGATCACATCTGAAGGCGTGCGCTTCGTCCGGCACTTGTGATGCCGATGTCATGACGCACTGGGGCGCGCGACACAGGAGCTTTGCGTGGTGCCGATCTTCCCGCAGGACAGGGCAGTAGTAACAAACACCTGTTCGAAGCGGAACGACGGTTTCTCGTACGGCTTCTTGCTGACCGGAGTGCGCGAATTATCGGAGGACATATCATTCATCGTCATAGGGGGACCCAATCTGTATTTGTCTATTGTAATGCCGATTGCGACGCCTGTATCGCGCAGCCACCCGTCCCGCCAGAAGTGGTGCAGGTCTGGTTGGCTTGGGTCGAGTAATAGACCTGAGACGCGCCAGCCAACGTGCCAGTCGGAACGGTGTTATCCATAATAATGCCGCTGGTGCCTCCGGCGGCCGCGGCACTGGCAGTGGCAATGGGTCCCAAATTTCGCCAGCGGACGGTATTGTCGACCGTCCCGCCGTTTATGTTGAGATTCCATACGGGCTGACCCTGGGCTACGGTTCTCGATGTGCCAGCTGTTAGAACCCATTCGACGTTTTTGTTGCTGTCGAGAATCACCGTACCCGCAGCGTAGGCATGACTCGGAAGCCAGGTAGGGTGGGCAGCAACGTGTGGGCCCTGGTTGGTCCAGCGCAGCGTGCCGGCGTCCGTTGTGCTCCCCTGAGTTGTAGCGTTCCAGGCAGGATGCCCTAGCGCGGCTGTTCTCGACGTTCCCGCCACTCGGACGACTTGTACATGGAAGTTGGTATCCAGTATTTCCTGGCCAATTCTGTAAGCAGTCGAGGGTTTCCAGGGCTGGACATTGAAGTTCATGACGCAGCCACCCGCCGCGCAGTTATTCCCCGAGCCGCTGGCCTGAGCGCTGGCGAATATCCACTCGGCAGTGCCTCCCGCAGCGTTTGGGTTAGAAATATCGCTGACGGGCGAGCACCCGGTGGTAGCGCTGGTCAGTACGGGGCCGGTGAGTGCCGTCCCCATCACGCCGGCCGCTATCGGAACCTGGTAGAGGGTAGGAGACCCGGCAGTGTTTCCGCAAACGTAGAGATTTCCGGTGGCATTGCCCGAAGCAAGGTACGTACTGTCGAAGCCGCCTTCATATAGAGGACTGGGATTCGGAGGAGCGACCTTGCTGGTGCCAACGGTAATCTTTGCACCGAAGTTGCCGCCGGCGAAGGTGGTAGTGAACTGCACAACGGCCGCGCATGGCACGAATCCCGGACAGTCTGTGGCGCCGTCGTCGGAAACAAAGACATAAACTTTCCCGGACGTCGAATCGACGATGGGGCCGGCGACTAGGCCCGCACCCTTGTCAATCTGGCTGGACGCAGTGGCCACTCCAGTGGAACTGACGCGATAGAAGTATCCACCATAATCGCCTACCAAGACGTTGCCTGAGACTTGATCGTAGACGGGGCTGGAGAGAGGGGTCGGGTTAGTGGTATTGACCTGAACCGGGAAGCCGCCTGTAGTCGCCTCAGCCGGTGTGCCACGAAACGCTCCCGTAATTTTGTGTAGCCAACCGCTAGCGCCACCAACCCAGAGGACATCGTGGCTGTAGTCGGGGAAAACGGACGAGGTAATGTCATCAACAGAGGTTCCCAAACCACTCTTCAGAAAAATTTCGGTCATGCACGGTGCGGTACAGGTGTTGTAGGCGCTGTTCGCAACCGGCACGAGGGTCGTAGGAGAGGCCACAGTGCCGCTGCCCGCGGCCCACTTCAGCAGGACCAGAATCCCAACCGAACTGTTCGTCTCGACGAATGCCACCTGCTTTCCGTCGGAGGAGATGGTCGGTGACGTCTTAATCTGGCCACCGGTATTGAAAGCCCAATAGACCGTCGGCTTGGTTCCGGTGCAGCCAGAATAAAGATTGTCATAACCAACCACGCTGGCCTGGGTGGACGATCCGAGGAGGCCGGTGCTGAAAACGACATAGTCCGGAGTGGCCGCGCTGCCACAGCTCGCGGTGGTGATTTGAAACGAAAACTTCGCGGGATAATTGCCCGCACCCACGGAGGCGCCACTGCCCAGATTCTCCGACCAGTCGGCCTGCGGGTCTGGGTTTTCACCAAAGCCAAGATTGGCGGGCATTGTCCGATCGGGCTCTGGGTCCGACACGACGGGCGTGACCGTCTGCCGGTAAAATTGCTGCCAGTAGCGCGGATCATTGGTCACGTGCCGGACCTGTTCGAACGTCGAAGGCTGAGAAAAGATGACATGCCGGTGACTCCAGTCGGTGGGAAGGCCGTCCTGACTGGGGCTGGCGGCTTGACCGGTTAACACCCACCCGAGAACCAATAATCCAGACAGGCTCACACCCAAGCGCAGAAATCGTGCGGCGGTACCGTTCATTGTCCTGACTCCATGGGTCGCGTGAGATGCAATGACTTGCGGGCGGTACTCAAAAACTTCCCGATGTTCGATTCCGTCCTAGTTTAGTGAACTGCAATCCAGGATGACTCATCGTTCACTCCATTTGATGGTCTTCTCCAAAATTGCATGCTCGAAACACCAAGGGAAAGCGGACGTAGGCTTCCCGTCGGTTGGCTGGATTGGGGCCGATTTTACTCTTAATCGAGAGCGCAAGCAAACAAGGTTTTCGCGCCCGCACAGGAGACGTGATGCGGCTGCAAGAGCACCGGACGCGGCTCAAGGATCGTCCAAAGCTGCGGGCGACATCGTCGGCTCGCATCAAGATCTGTGCACGGTTCGCGATTTCATCCGTTGCCCGTACAATAGAAACAATGGAACCTCTGCCGCCGACGACATCATCCAAATAGTTCAGCGAACGCAACTGGCAGATCATAAACCGGCAGACGAGATCCATATCCCACGGAGGCGAACGAACCAGATTGGAAGCACACGAGAGAGTAGCGGAAGACACAGAGCAAGGCGTACGGCCGAGTGAAGTCAGGAACGTTCTGAGCCTGGAAGAGATTGCGGATCTCGCGGCGGAAGGTGGCAAGCCGGCCGAGACGCTGATGAACGTGGTTGCCCTCATCGCAAAGAGATTTCGCACCGACGTTTGTTCGGCGTACTTGTTGGAACCGGATCGAGCCAATCTGGTGTTGGCGGCAACGGTCGGACTTCGTCGGGAGTGTATCGGCAGCCTGAGGATGGCTGTGCATGAGGGGCTGACCGGTCTGGTGGCGGAGATGGTTCGGCCGGTTGCCGTGGAACAGGTGAAGAACCATCCCCGGTTCAAGTATTTTCGGGACGCCGGCGAGGATGCCTACCAGTCGTTCTTGGGTGTCCCGCTGATCGAACGCGGCGTTCTACAGGGTGTACTGGTCGTGCAGACGATCGAGGCCCGTCTTTTCACCGTAGACGAAATTCGGATGCTGACGGAAGCCGCCACTCAGGTCGCTCCGGTGGTGAGCGAAGCGCGCACGCTCGATCGTTTCATTGCTCCGCTGCAAGAGCGGCTGTGGGCGCTGGCGCGCAATTTGTGGTGGAGTTGGGACCACAATTCGTCGAGCCTGTTTCTCGATCTGGATCCCGCACGCTGGAACGAACTCAATCATAATCCGGTGGCATTGCTGGGAGAGCTTCCTCTCGCCAAGCTGGAAACACGCGCCGCGGAGCTCATGCTGCATAGCCGGGTGAACTATGCATATCGGCGCTTGCTCGAGTATCTCGAAGCCGATCGTACCTGGGGAACGAGGCACGCGGGAGTGTTGCGGCCTCATCCGGTGGCGTATTTCTCGGCGGAGTTTGGACTCCACGAATCCCTGCCAGTGTATTCCGGCGGACTGGGAGTGCTGGCGGGAGATCACATCAAGAGCGCGTCGGATCTAGACATTCCTCTGGTGGGTATTGGCCTGTTCTATGGCCAGGGTTATTTCCGGCAGAGGCTCGACGGGAACGGATGGCAGCGGGAAGAATATCTCAAGACCGACGTCAATCAGATGCCGATGGAAGTGGCGATCGGGAAAGACGGCAGGCCGGTCGTGGTGGAAATCGAGACCCGCAGCGGCCGGATTCGGGCGAAAGTCTGGCGCGTAGAAGTGGGTCGTCGCGACCTGCTGCTGCTCGATTCCGACGTGGAAGGGAATGCTCCTGAGGACCGCGAACTGACCTCGCGGTTGTACGGCGGAGATCTCCGCATCCGTATTCGTCAGGAATTGCTGCTCGGCGTGGGCGGCCTGCGGGCGCTAAAGGCGTTGGGAATTTCTCCTGGCGTTCTGCACTTGAACGAAGGTCACAGTGCGTTTGCCGTGTTGGAAGCCATTCGCATGCGGATGGAGGAGGAAGGGCTGGCATTTGACGCGGCGGTTCCGCGAGTGTCCCGTGAGGTCGTGTTCACGACTCATACTCCGGTTCCAGCCGGGCACGACCGTTTCGATGCCGGACTCATTGAAGAGCATATTGGTCCACTTCGCGAGTCTCTCGGACTTTCGCAGGAAAGTCTGATGGGACTTGGCCGCGAAAATTCCAGCAACGGGGACGAAACATTTTGTATGACAGTGCTGGCGCTGCGACTCTCGCGGCGGGCCAATGCGGTTTCAGCGCTGCATGCCGAAGTGTCGCGCCATATGTGGACCGGCCTGTATCGGGACAAGGTGGAAGACGACGTTCCTATTGGACACATCACGAACGGAGTGCATGTTCCCTCGTGGCTGGCGCCGCAGATGTTCCGTCTCTATGACCGTCACTTGGGTACCGACTGGCACCAGCGCAGCAGCGAAGCCAAGATCTGGCTGGGAATCGAGAACGTAGATGACGGCGAGTTGTGGGAGACGCACCTCAACTTGAAGTCGCAACTCATCGAGTTCGTGCGGCGGCGGGCGGTCGAACAAGCGAAGCGCCGCGCCGAGTCTCGCGAGGAGTTGCAGCGCCTGGAGCGGGTGCTGAGTCCGGATGCACTCACCATCGGGTTCGCTCGCCGGTTCGCCACTTACAAGCGCGCCAATCTGATTCTGACGGACATCGAACGGCTGGCATCGATGGTGAATGATCCCAACCGGCCGGTGCAGTTCGTGTTTGCCGGCAAGGCGCACCCGCTGGATGAACCGGGCAAGCGAGTGCTGCAGCAGATTGCCGACTTGATGCGGGATCCCAAGTTCCGCGACAAGTTCGTGTTTGTCGAAGACTATGACATCAACGTCGGACGGCGATTTGTGCAGGGCGTCGACGTGTGGCTCAATAATCCGCGGAGACCGTTGGAAGCGTCGGGCACGAGCGGTCAGAAAGTTGTGCTGAACGGTGGGTTAAATCTCTCCGTTCTCGACGGCTGGTGGGCCGAAGCGTTCGACGGAATGAATGGCTTTTCGATCGGAACCGGCAGGACGCACTCCAACATGAATGTGCACGATGCCCGCGACGGAGAAGACTTAATGCGTACGCTTCGCGAAGAGGTGATCCCTCTTTATTACCAGCGCGATCGCGATGGCCTTCCCCGAGGATGGATCAAACGGATGAAGCGGACGATCCGGACGCTGGGCTGGCGTTTCAACGCCGATCGCATGGTGATGGATTACACGCAGAAGTGCTACGTTCCGGCGGCCGGTGGGACTTCGAGCGACATGCGTGCCAGTTCGTAGAAAGCGCTTCGAAGCGCGGCCTCTTTCCGGAAGAGTGCACTTGATCGGTGCAGCGTAGAAAGGTAATCAGGATCGCGGCGATCTGCTGCGGTTTGGCCGCGGTACCGACGGCGCTGTGGTTCGAGACGGGGCGCCTTTGGTTTTTCTGCTGGCTGCATTGAACTCGTAATCAAGGATTGAGTAGTCGGGCATGGCTATTCAGGAGCGATGCTGGATAATGTCGTATTTTCGCCACCAGAAAATCGGGACGGTTGAGGACGATATCCATTGCGCGTACGCAACTTGTACTTCTTGAGTTGATCGCCCACGAGTCTCACGCTGATCGCGCGCCAGCCATTGTTGGTGTTGGGCTTCGGGTAGTAGCTCAGCGAGTAGAGATGGGCCAAATCATCGCGAACAGAAGCGAATGCCCGGTGTTCATCTCTCCAATCCTTGGCGAAGTACGCTTTGCCCCCGGTGGCGGCGGTCATTCGATCAAAGACCGCGGTCGAGACGGGTTCCAGTTTTGCCTTTTGTGTACTGATCATGTAAATGGAAACGCCTGCGGACTGGGCAAATTCGGCGACATCTTCAGGCGGTACCACGCTGGAATTGTCAGGTCCGTTAGAAAACACGACGACGACTTTCCTGCCGGTGTTCTGCGCGGCATCCTTCAAGGTCAGCAAGAGAGCGTTGTAGAGTGCCGCTTCATCTCCCGCCACGGTCGAGCGTACGGCCTGTACCACTTGCCCCCGGTCGGCCGTCAGGGGTGCGACTCGCGAGAGATCGCGGCTATAGGAATAGAGTGCAATCCTGTCCACGCTTTCGAGTGATCGGATGAACTCGGTAATCGCGTCTTGTGCAAAGACGAAGCCCCGGTACATGTAGTTGCTGGTATCAAACAGGACGAATACATTCGCGCCTCTCAACTGCAGGTCGGAAGGCGCCGCGGGTAGGTCGCCGGAAGGAGCAGACGAATCCTGTCCCGCCAATTCTCTGAGGCTGCGGGCCGGTGCATTGCCCTCCGCAAACGTGGCCGTCTTTTCCGAAATCCCATCCTCAAAAATGGCAAAATCATTCGGACGGAGTCCCGTCACGTACTTTCCATTCTTGTCGGTCACTGCCACGTTAAGCTGGACCATGTTGACCACAACGTGAAAATCCGGACTGTCCTGAGCCTTGACGTTGGCTTCGTCTCCGAGAAGGAACCCCAGAGGAATGAGAATCAGTGGAAGTAGTTTCCTGATCATGAATTTCTAGCTTCCTACTCTGCGGTCGCGCACCGGACCGCTGAATTGCAAAATCGGTGGTGGATCGAATGCAACCTTAAGGCCGAGCACTGCTTATTCTCAACGGCGTGAACTTGCCCTCGCGGAACTCTGCTCCGGTTTCATGCATCGCTCGCAGGAGCTCCGCCCAATCCTCAAAGTCAGTGGCGAAAATCTTCTCGACCAGCTTCCGCGTCAGCTGGGGCACGAAGTGGTTCAGCATGACGGGCGAATATCCTCCTTCGTCGGCCAGCCGAGCCCAATACAGATTTGGCGAGTCCCACGATTCCGCCAGAAAACGGCTGGAGTATCCGGCGAGCGGCGGCATCGGCACCATGTTCAGGAGTTCGAGGCCGTAGTTCTGAGCCAGGCTGGGATGGGGCGTACCGAAATGATGGGACAAATGATTCCAATCCGCTTGTTCGGGGTGTTGCCGGCAGAGTTCATCGAGGTCCTGCGTGGCAGGTCCGCTCACGGCGGGTTGATCGGGATGCTGCCGTCGAAACTCCGCTTCCAGATAAAACGTATCGGCGGGCATCATTTGAGGAAGCAATTCCGCAGCGTGGCCTGTGCGCAGAGCATCCTCCACCTGTCTTGATCGCTGTGGAAGCAACCGCGTTGACAGAATAATGAGGACCTGGCCACGCAATGCCTCATCCTTTTCAGAAGCGATCAGGAGTTCTTCTCCCGCGCGCTGATAGAGGGCGATCGCATGAAGCTCCACTGGGCTGATGTCCCACCAGCGGGGCACGGTCGAGCTGGCCAACAACTCGGGCGTGAGTTCCTTCCAAATGAGCGCTTGCACGCTGTCCGGCGAAATGAAGTCTTGCTCAAGATCCGCCAAGGCGTAGGGGAGATCGGCAAGCGAGCCGACGAAATGGGCGCCTCCGCCCGCGGGAGAACCTTGGCCCAGCAACTCCGGGGCCTGCCAGAGTGTCTTCATCCCTCCGACCGTTTCTCCCGCAAAGTCGTGGGAGCGGACGAAGAGCGGATTATTGTGCAGTGCCTGCGCACCCGGAGGTTCGTAGTAGGCATAGTTCAAGCCAACGAGGGTGTCGCGCAGAAACGATGCGAGCTGACCGCGCGCTTCGTCAATTTGCGCGGGCGAGGCAGCCGGCGACTTGAGGACTTTTGGTATGTCGCTCCGCATCTGCACATCGGTGTGATGGTTGTTGTAGACGCCTGCCGCCCATTCCGATCTCTCGCCGTTGGTGAAGATTGGCCGCGGCATCTCAAACTCTCGCGTCTGGGCAGCCAAGTGGATGATGTATTCGGGTGGCTGTTTCCCGTGAGCTTTTTCGGATAACGCATCCCCTACCGTGAGCAGCGTATCGAGAGAAACCAGCCGCTGATCGTCCAGCACGGAACGAAGCCGGATTGCAAGTTCTCGATGGATCTGCTTCCCCTCTGGAGTATTCTGGCGCGGCCCCGCGAGCAGTTCGATGATTTCGTCCTGCGACGGCCGCGGACTGCCGGTCGAGAACCGGAATAGTCCTGCCAGCGAACTTCGCCCTGCATCGTACAGTTGAGAGGCGGATCGAATCGTGGCGAAGGGACCGACCACCTGCTGCCATGACTGGTTCAGTTGCGCCGTCGGAATCTCACCCTGCCGGGACAGAATTTGCCAGAGTCCGACACTTGCCTGAAACGTTCCGAAGGCGTTCCCGCGAATCGCCATGGGCAGCTTGTTCAGCTCTTGAGCGACATCGAAAAACAGAGTGATCGACTCGTCGCTTAGTTGCGGAAACTCGGAAAAGATTCGGTACTGATCGCTGAATTCCTCAAACCTTCGCGTCAACAAGCGGACCGTCGGCGCGGAGAGACGATGTTCGGGAGATCGTCTGCTGTCAAGTTCGCTGATCGTGATGAACATCTGCAGAGGTCCACTGTCGGTGGGCGCCCGCGAAAGCGCGAACATCTTTTGGATCAGCTGATCGGAACTGTTCAGACTGGAAGACTGTTTTCCCACCTTGCGAGCGAAGTTTGAATTGTGCGATTGGAGGATCTCTTTCCAGATGTCTAGATTCCCGGGGATGAGTGGCTCACCGTTGCTCGTGAACTGAAGGCGACTCACGAGAAGCAACAGCGCAGGCGCCGGTCGGAATGAACCTCGCGTGGCAGGCGAGGAGGGATCGGGGGCGCGTAGCCCCTCATAAAAGAGGCGCAGCCGATGCGGGTCGGTGAAATACGCCTGCCGAGCTCCATTCACCCGCGCCAGCGCGTCGAAATAAGCGACCAGCCAACCCTTATCTTTGGCGAGTAATTTGGAGACAAATGCGGCAGGCACGGCCGGGCTGGCTCCCACCAGGTCTTTCCAGGCAGCTTCCGAGGCAGCCCCTCCCGGTACGTTGACGTGGCCCGCGTTGATGCTGATGACCCTGCCATAGAAATCGAGAACCGCGGCGTAGGGAAGCAGTTTGCCGAGTCCGATGGATTGTCGCAATGTGTTTCTGGTTTCGGGATCGAGGCGGGAGAGCGCCCAATACAGACGCGCGACGGCCGGGTCTGCCAGGATCGTGTCCAGCAAGTCTCGGCTGTTTTCTTTGTAATTCTTCGTGCTCACCCTCGTCCAATCGCCCTCGGCAAAGAGCACTGGCAACGGGGAAGCGCCGAAGGGGTACTCGAAAGGCTTGCCGCCTTGCAGGGTCTGCTCGAGTGCGGGTAGAGGGAATCCGGAATCGATAGCCAGAAAAGCCCTCTCCGGATCCTCCGTCTGCAACGAGGTTCCGGGAGTACCACAATCGGCCTGCGTTCGGTATCCGAGAATTTGAAGTAGAGGTTTTGCATCGTCACAATTGGAAACCCGAATGACCATGCCATTGGCTGCGGCCAAAGCCGCCAGTTCCCGGGCCTGCACAACATAGCGCCTCAACAGGATCAGGAACTCGGTGGGGCGTGTGATCTCAAAACCCTCCGTGAACACATTGCGGCTGAGCAAAGGCAGGACTTCGTCAGGCTCAATCTTTTGACTGATCCCCGCCATGCGAAGAAACGATCGCTGTGGACCTGGAATGACGGGCTGCGGCGGAGCCGAGAGCGTCCCGTTTTCTGAAGACACGACTGCGCCTGAGTTGGAAGCTGAGTCAGCGGCCAAGGGCAGTTTCCCGCTACCAGCAAACAGATCGCAGCTCAGGAGTGAAAAGACAACGAAGGCGGACAGGCAAAGAGGAGGCTTCACGGCTGGATTCCCCTAGGAGAGAGCGAGACTTCACTTCACCGGAAAGCTACTGCGGAAGGCAGGGGATGTCTTCCATTCGCGAAACCGAATTGTCGATCTAGGTTTGGTGAAGCCGACCCTTGCTCCAGAATGTCGATGTCGGCAAAAATACCTCATCTTGAGTGACTATCCAAGCTGTTTTTTTCGGGATTTTCTGAAGGATAGAGTTTTCAAGGCAAAATCGCGGCCGGATGCCCTTATTTCGTCGAAGATCCAAAGAACATTTGGAGCGGTGCGCGAGATGGCGCGCAAGGTGAACGTAGCATGGAGAGAACGGCTTACCATGTCCTGCGAAGGGCTGTTCGGACTCGTGAAGTTGGCGGAGAAATTACAACTCGCTGAAAACAAAAGGACTGGCGGAGAGGGAGGGATTCGAACCCTCGGTACAGGTGTTAGCCCGTACAACGGTTTAGCAAACCGCCGCATTCGGCCACTCTGCCACCTCTCCGGCGTGCGGATTTACAGTTTACCACGTCTTGGACAGGCATCTTCCGGCGCTTTCGTCATATGCGATCTCCGTCGCGTGAACTCTGGTGACGATTTCGTGTTAGTCGACCGATTGATTCACGAACGTCGAGGTTCGAAGCGATATCCGGGAATTCGGATTTCCACTGATCAGGCCGCGGCGACCTGCGCGACGTGGAATTTCTTTACCCCAAGAATGCCTATCACGATAAAGATCGCCATAACAATCAATTGTGCTACCAGGAATGGCGGCTCCTTCTGCGTTGGAGCCAAGGCCTTGAGCGCGGGTACTTTCAGGAATGACTGAACCACCGCAACAAATGAATTCAAGTAAAGCGCCAGCACCGCGCACACGACATAGATCCATCGCCATGCTCGGCTCAACCGTAGAACGTAGCGCGCGAGTATCGCGAGCGCCAACACGACCAAAGAGAGCGCGCCGACGACATGGGATGACAGGAGGTGCTCCACTGGAAAGAGAAATCCGGTCAGGCTCGTTAAGACCGTGGTCGTTAAAAAGATCGCAGTCCATCCGTCGAGCCGTTTCCCGGTCAACAGCCCATAAACCACAATGCACCCGGATCCAATACCGGCCAGGCTGATCAACACATGGAGCAGCGTGAATGTCGATGTCGTCATCCCCAGAATCATGATGTGCTCCCTTCAGGCTGAGAGATTGAGGCACGGCCGTGAGACTTCAAGAAAGAATTTAGAGATTCGATTGTCGAAGGCTAAAACCGTTTCTATTTAATTCTGGGTCCGACCTTGGGGCTTGCAGCACACGTCAGTAACGGTGTCGCGCCAAGGGGTCTGTCGTAAACTAGTCGCCGAGCGTGGGGGAGATTTTGCCAGAAGCCAAATTCGGAGTCAACGGCGCGACCGACGCGGGTACGCATGACCGTGTCCTCGGCGCAGAACGGCCGAATCCGCAATCGCCGATTGAGACGGTTGGCATTCAAATAGGTGCACCCGCTCGCGTTGCCGCCGGTCTCACGTCGGTTTTCAAAGCCGCCGAGGTCACTCTGAAAGAGGCCGGGCTGGTCCGCGGAATCGCCGCACTTTCCCGTCTCAATCAGTTTGACGGAATCGACTGTCCGGGCTGCGCGTGGCCCGACCCTGACGTAGATCGCTCACTCAACGAATACTGTGAGAACGGTGTGAAGGCGATCGCAGAGGAGGCGACGGCGAAGCGCTGCACGCCTGAATTCTTCCGTTCGCGGAGTGTTTCTGAGCTGGCGCAGGAATCGGACTACTGGCTGGGCCGTCAGGGACGATTGACTCATCCCATGGTCTTGCGGGCGGGTAGCGAGCATTACGAACCGATTTCGTGGGACGACGCATTCGCCATGATCGCTTACGAGCTGAACGCATTGCGCAATCCTGATCAGGCGATCTTCTATACCTCCGGCCGCACGAGCAATGAAGCCGCGTTTCTGTATCAGCTGTTTGTGCGCCAGTTCGGCACCAACAATCTGCCGGATTGCTCGAACCTGTGTCACGAATCGTCCGGACTGGCTCTGAAGGAAGTCATCGGCGTCGGCAAGGGAACCGTCACCCTCAGGGATTTCGAGCTGGCGGACACCATCCTTATTATTGGGCAGAATCCCGGCACTAACCATCCCCGGATGCTGGCAACCCTGCAGCAAGCATCCCGCCGCGGGGCGACGATCGTCAGCGTCAATCCCTTGGCCGAAGTGGGGCTGACTCGCTTCAAGCACCCCAAGGAAGTCCTGCATCTCTTCGGCCGGGGAACGAAGATCGCCAAGCATTTCGTTCCGGTTCGTTTAAGCGGGGATCTCGCCTTCTTCAAGGGTTTGTGCAAGGAGATTTTGGAGGAAGAAGAGCGCCAGCCGGGCAAGATCCTCAATCAGGCATTTATTGAGGAGAAGACAAGTGGCCTTTCGGAGTTTCGAGCCGCGATTGCCGCCTCTTCGTGGAATGAAATCGTGGAACAGAGTGGTGTCTCGCCGCGTCAGATTCGCGAGATTGCAGAAGTCGTGATGAGTTCGAAGTCCATGATCGCGTGCTGGGCCATGGGTCTGACGCAGCAACGGCAGGCAGTCGCGACAATTCAAGAAATCGTGAACCTGCTACTGCTGGGCGGCCACATCGGCCGGCCGGGCGCCGGAGTCTGTCCTGTCCGGGGACACTCGAACGTGCAGGGTGACCGCACCATGGGGATCTGGGAGCGGATGCCCGAGAGCTTCCTCGATAAGCTCAGGGATGTGTTGGCATTCGAGCCGCCTCGCAAGCACGGTTGGGATGTAGTGGACTCGATCAAGGCCATGCATCGCGGTGAAGCTAAGATGTTTTTCGCCATGGGCGGCAATTTCCTTTCGGCGACTCCCGACACAGAGTTCACCGCCGAAGCGCTTTCACGCTGCACCTTGACCGTACACGTCTCGACCAAACTCAACCGGGCGCATTTGATTACGGGAAAGCAGGCCCTGATCCTGCCCTGCCTCGGCCGCACGGATCGCGACTCACGGGCGAATCAAGATCAGTTTGTCACCGTGGAAAATTCGATGGGCGTTGTGCATACGTCACGGGGGAATCTGGAACCGCCATCCGATCAGCTTTTGAGCGAACCGGAGATCGTGGCGCGCCTGGCCGTGGCCACGCTGGGAAAAAAGACAACTGTCGACTGGCTGAACCTTGTCGAGGACTACGACCGCATTCGAGAACTCATCGCACGTGTTGTTCCGGGTTGCAAAGACATGAACGAACGGGTTCGTCGTAAGGGTGGTTTCTACTTGCCAAATGCGGCGCGGGACGACGATTACAGGACGAAGACGGGGAAAGCCAACTTTGTAGTCTCGAGAATCGAGCCGATTTCGGTTGGGCCGGGACAGTTCCTGATGACCACGCTCCGCAGTCACGACCAGTACAACACCACTATTTACGGCCTCGACGATCGCTACCGCGGCATCTTTAACGGGCGGCGGGTTGTTCTGATGAATCCCGACGACATACAGGAAAATGGATGGAAGGCGGGCGAGCTCTTGGACATTACCAGCCACTTTCGGAACGATGGTAGGCAGGAACTGCGGCGCGCCCCGCGCTTCGTTCTAGTACCTTACGAGATTCCCCGGCGCTGCGTCGCGACATATTTCCCCGAGGCGAATGTGCTGGTGCCGATCGGCAGTGTCGCGTTGAGGAGCAATACACCCACGTCAAAAGCGGTCGTCGTGAGCTTTTCCCTTCATCCGCTCGACAACCCGCCCGTAGAAAATGTAGACGTTCCCGACTCCCAAAATCTTGTTCGTAATTCGTAACGCAAAACATTCAGCAGATAATTTCGCGCTCGCATCATGGACAATGCCCTCAACCATGAGGGGGGAGAGGAGTGGCTCCGGACGACTGCCCGAGTTGCGGCGGTAGTGGATATGTGGCGAAGCCGGTGGACTTGAACGGTAAGTCCGAAGGTGTCGCTTTTATCCGCTTACAATGTCCCGCCTGCGGGGGCACTGGCCGGAAGCGCCCAATCCTGCCTTCGACCGCTGGCTGACCGCACGGCTTGCGGTGCTTGCGAAAACGTTCGGAACCGGACCGTCTTACACCCGTCCTACGGTTGACGGTCCGGACCGCACGTTTCCACAATAGGTGGCGCAGCATCTCTCATTCATTCTTGAACTTCTTCACGCTGGGTGAAGCCTCAGGCAATTCCAGCCGTTTTGACCCGGGTCTTACGACGACGCGACGCCGCCACCTCGACCCGGTTCCGTCCGTTCTCTTTGGCGCGGTAGAGCGCCTTATCCGCCGCCTGCAGAACAAGATCAGGATCCGACTCCGCTTCCTCGGCGGTGGCGACGCCAATGCTGACCGTCACGGAAAAAAGAGGTGCCGGAGATTTCTCCTGTGCGAGTTCCCGAATTGCATGACCTTTGCGCGCGCGGCCGCGTGTTCGTTCGTTGCGGCGATCCGGCCCTCTGGGCGCCTGGCGACGATCACCGCCCCGCAGGCGAAACTCAGAGGACTCGATCGCCGCACGCAACTGCTCAAGATGATCCACCACCTCGGAGGTAGTTTTTCCGGGAAAGAGAATATTGAATTCCTCTCCGCCACAACGGTATGCATGTCCTCCGCCTGTCACGCGCGCCAACCCGGCCGCGACCAAGCGTAGGACCTGGTCCCCTGTGTCGTGACCATAAGTGTCATTGAATCGCTTGAAGTGATCGATATCCACGACCGCAATCGAATAGGGATACTGCAACCGCAGCAGTGCATCGTTGAAAGCGCGGCGCGATGGAAGCGTCGTCAGCTCATCGTGATAGGCGAGAAGGTACGAATTCTCGATGATTGAAGCGGCGAGAATGCAGGCTGCGGTCGCAGAATACACGGTGGATAGGCGCACGCCGCCGGCGAAGCGCAGGCAGAAGAAGAAAGCGGAGAGCGACCACAGGAGCGCGCTGTCGACGGGCTTGCGGGTAATCAGAAATCTCCCCAGCAGAAAGACAATCGCGGCAGCAAATACCAGGAGCGCGTAACCGGGCAAGGCAACTGAGGTCGCAGCGTGATGCACCCGAAGTAGTGGTGGAGATCCTTCAGCCGCGCGACACAATACGGCTACGATCACAGACTGCACGAACAAGAAGATGCCGACCGGTGCGATGGCAGAGATCGTGAAGCCGCGCTCATGCATCAGGGCGATGAGTACGAAATCCAGCGGTACTAGTACCGACGCCCCTTGAACCGCAATCCATCCGGGAGTTCCCGGGGAGACATGCCCTCCTCCAAAAGCTGCAATCGCCTCCTGCGCCAGAAACAGCACTACCAAGGCGAAAAAGATGCGGCTGGAATGAAATCTCCACGCGAGCAGCATCCCTCCGATTAGGGAGCAATAGTAAAGAAAGCTGAGGGAGGGTAGGGCCAGTGTCAGCCAGCCGGAATACACGAGCACTGCGACGCTGAAGAGCAGAATGCCGCCCGGGATCAGCAACGACTTCAGCGTTGTTTTGCTCCACACCCGCAAGGACCCACTCCGGCCTGGAAAATCCCTTCGGGATTATCGCTGGGAAATGGCCGCCCAGGAATTGGCCGCCCAGGTTCGTGCCGGAATGAAACCGTTTCGCGCACAATCTTGCGCCAAGTCTCCCGCTTTGAAAATCAACACCATTTTTGCACCTATAGCCCTTCGTGTGGACTGGGTTTTGGCTGCAACTGAGCGCTTTCTAACTAGACTGGCCTGTTGGATTAAGGACGGTTCACTTTATGCGAATTCTTATTGCAGAAGATGATGAAGCTTTAGCCCGATTTGTTCGCCAGGGTCTCGAGAGCGAACATTATTCCGTCGATGTTTTGCCGGATGGCGAACAGGCCCGGACTGCAGCGACGGAGGTAGAGTACGACGTTGTGATCCTTGACCTGAACCTGCCAAAGCTGGACGGTGTGAGCGTGCTGCGACACTTGCGTTCGAAAAAGCCAAGCCTGCCTGTACTGGTGCTGACCCAGCGGACTCGGGTAGAAGATCGAGTTCAGTGCCTGGATACGGGCGCAGACGACTACCTCGCCAAGCCATTTTCATTCAGCGAACTTTCCGCGCGCATTCGGGCGCTGGTGCGCCGCAGCCATTTGCCCTCGGAGTCCGTCCTGGTAGCCGCTGACCTCAAACTCGACCGCGTGCAACGGCTGGTCGAACGCGCTGGCCTCAGGATCGAGCTGACAGGCAAAGAATTCTCGCTCCTGGAATATCTCATGCTCAATGCCGGACGCAGAGTGACGCGCTCCATGATTATTGAGCACGTCTGGAATCTCGCGTTTGATACGACCACGAACGTGGTCGACGTCTACATCAATTACGCCTCGGCTCAGGTCGACCACCGCAAAGTCGGACGGCTGGCTATGGCCATCCAGGTAGCGTTTCAAGAGCTTGGAGTTTTTCCCGACTCCGAGACCCGCATCCCGCTCGATACCAGCGAACCCATGCCGTTCAGCACCGTGCAGGTCATCGAAAACGCAAAGCACAACACCGAACTGGGCCGCATCGCCTCCCCTCCTGAAAGCACTCTCACTTCCGCTTCCCAGGAGGCCAACCTGACCACCTTGCAAACCGAATTGCAGCAGGCCTTGCGCCATGAAATTGCCCAGCACACCGTCGCTTTGCATCGCGAGGCCTACGGACTCGTCATCAGCTTGCGCGAGTTCGGTTTCTTTGACAGCGGCTCCGCCGCGTTGAAGCCTTCCGCTCTTCCCGCGCTCGATCGCATCGCGTCGATCCTCGCCATCCGCACCTGTGCTCTACGCATTGAAGGCCATACGGATAACGTCCCGATTCACACCCCACAAATGGCGTCCAACTGGGAACTCTCGACCGCGCGTTCCACGGAGTTGGTGCGCCTTCTTATCGTGCGCTATGGTTTTCCTCCCCAGCGCCTCTCGGCCGCCGGATACGCGGAATATCACCCGATCGCCGGCAACGACACCGTTCAGGGCCGAGCCCAGAATCGTCGAGTCGACGTGGTGATCCTCACGGAACACGCCATCAGTGAAAACGTGCTCGCCGAGACACGACCTTCCAAGCCATCGCCTTCAATCCCCTAAAGCCGCACCGTTTGCTTGCCGATGAAATAGGAGTCGCGCGACCGGAACTGGACGAAGATTCGTTTCACTGCGAGCACATTTTGCCAAAAGCGCACCGCCCCTCCACAGACGCACTCCGAAAGGCTTCGGCATGACAACCGCTGCGGTCCAATCTGCCTTCGCCCTTGACGGGCCACCCGACCCTGAACTGGTCCGCATCCGCGACCTTCGTATATCAGGTCGCCGGCATATTCCATCCTGATAACAAACTGCGCCTGCTGTTCGACCGCTGTGGGCGGCGCATGAAAGAGCTGAAGACGCCAACGCTACGCGAGTATTTCGAGTGTCTTACCATCAAGCCCATGCGCCAAGCCGAACTGGTGGCGCTGCTCAACGAGATCACGATTGGCGAAACCTGCTTCTTCCGCAATCAGCCCCAACTCGACGCCTTTCGCCAGGTCGTGATTCCCAAACTTCTGGAGGCCAAATCTAAGCTTCCCCTGCGCCGGATGCGCATCTGGAGCGCCGGCTGTTCGACCGGTGAAGAACCCTACACCTTGAGCATGCTGCTGCTCGAAGAAGCTCACGGCCGTCTCAGGGACTGGACCATCGAGATCCTCGCCACCGACCTCAATGAGCGCTCTCTCGCCCATGCCAAGAACGCCATCTACGGCACTTACAGCACGCGCAATCTCACTCCGTATTACCGCCAGAAATATTTCATCCCGGCCGGCGAGCAGCTGCAGGTGCAGCCCACAGTTCGCAACAACATCGCCTTCAGCCGTCTCAACCTCTCCGACGACGGACGCATGACGTTCATGAAGGGCCTCGACGTCATCTTTTGCTGCAATGTCCTTATTTATTTTGATCTCGTGTCCAAGCGGCGAGTGATCCAGCATTACTACAACAACCTTCTGCCCCACGGATATCTCTTTCTGGGCCATTCCGAATCGCTCTACGGAGTTTCTGACGACTTTCGGCTCGTCCATTTACCCGGCGCCCCCGCGTACATCAAGGGCGAACGCGCTCAGGCGGGAAAGTAGGCACTCATGGATCCGGCAACAACCAAATCAACCTTGCTCAATCGGATGGAAGGCCTTCAACACATCCCCACCATCCCGGCCGTTCTCGCGCCCCTGCTTCGCTATCTCGAACAGCCCATCGAGCAGCTCGACGTGCAGAAAGTCACCGACATGATCTCGCAGGATAAGTCGTTGGCTGCACAGTGTCTCCAAATGGCCAACAGCCCGCTGTTCGGGCGGTGGCAGAAAATTGACTCGCTGCGCGGCGCCATCGTCGGGCTCGGATTTCACCGGGTCAGCGACATCGCGATGTCGTGCGGCGTCCTGAATATGATGCCGAAGGAGAGCGGCGGAATCGACCCCGTCGTCTTCTGGGAGCACTCCCTGGGATGCGCTCTCGTCTGCCGTCATTTTGCCCGCAAGATTTCTTATCCCGATCCGAGCAAGGCATACCTCGCCGGACTCCTCCACGATCTCGGAATCATCGTCAATCTGTGGGTTTTGCCAAAAGAATTCAGTGAGGCCTTCGAGTTCGCTCGGGCTCAGGGCATCCCTCTCCACGAAGCCGAGCAATCCGTCCTGGGTTTCACGCACTGCGAGAGCGGCCGCCTACTGGCCGATAAATGGGAGCTTGCTCCTGACCTCCGCGAGGTCGTCTCGCTGCACCACAATCCCCAGGAATCCCACGATCACGCCGGACTCGTTGCGTTGGTAGAACTCAGCGACTTGCTTTGCAGGATGAGCGGACTGAACTACGGCTACATCGAGAACCGCCAGGTGAACCTGTTCGACCAAACCGGCTTTTCCGTTCTCTCGCGGCAGTGCCAAGGGCTCAAGGATCTTGACTGGGCCCGTCTCACGTTTGAAATGGATTCTTACATGGATGAGGTGCACGCGCTCGTCCGGACGATCTACCGGAAATGACTCGGAACGCCGCAACTCGCCGGCCGGTTCGCGTCCTCATCGTCGACGATAGCGCCTTCATGCGCACCGCTCTCTCTCAAATGATCGCTTCCGAGTCCGGCTTCGAAGTTGCCGCTACCGCCTGCAGCGGAGCCGATGCCCTCGCCAAAATTTCCACCCTCGATCCCGACGTCGTCACCCTCGATGTCGAAATGCCCGGGCTCGACGGATTGCAGACTTTGCGCCGCATTATGAATCAGTGCCCGCGTCCCGTTCTCATGGTGAGCGCCACGACTGAGAAGGATGCGGAAAAAACTTTCAATGCCCTCGCTGCTGGAGCCTTCGACTACGTCCCTAAAAGACTCTCGTCGACTTCGCTCGACATCCTTCATATACGGCCGGACCTCATCGCCAAGCTTCGTGCGGCCGCGCAATCGCGACCCTCGCGGGTAGAGGACGCATTGCCCAGAAAGCCGCCCCGGCGAGCCCGCGCAGAAAACTGCAAAGCCGTCTTTCCTTCGGTACCAGATGTAGTCGCCCTCGGGACCTCAACCGGGGGCCCCAGAGCTTTGCAGGAAATCTTGCCTCTCCTCCCCCGGGATCTTCCGATTCCCATCCTGATCGTCCAGCACATGCCTCCTGGTTTTACCGGGCCCTTCGCCCAACAGCTTAACACGCTAAGCTCCGTCACCGTGCTCGAGGCACGTCATGGAGAATGCATCCGGCCAGGCGTCGTCTACATCGCCCCAGCTGGAGTACACATGCGTGTGGAGCGGCAGTCCGAATCGCGCACCATCATCTTCCTGGACCCACATCCGGAAGACTACCTTCACATTCCTTCGATTGACGTGTTGATGACCTCGGTGGCTGAGGCCTTTGGAAACCGCGCGCTCGGCGTGATCATGACGGGAATGGGTTCCGACGGAGCAGCCGGGATGAATGCCATCCATCGCCAGGGCGGCCTCACGATCGGCCAAAATGAAGCAACCTGCACGGTCTACGGCATGCCACGAGCCTGTGCCGAGCTGGGCATCCTCACCCGCGTCGTTCCCCTGGCGCAGATTCCCGCGCAGATCCTGCAGGCTACACGGCACCGCAGGCGTGCGTGAGCAACGGTTCACCCGGAATCGGCACTTCCACCCGATCTAACAATCTTCCCACTCGTTGTAATAACACTTCACTCGAAAATGGCTTCGCTAAACATTCCGCGCACGTCGCGCCCCGCACTCCCATTTGCTCTGGGTATCCGGTCACTAGCAATATTTTGAGCTCAGGATTTTCTCGCCGCAGCTTCCCCGCGAATACGAGCCCACTCTCACCCGGCAGAACCACATCGCTGAGCAACAGTTCCACGCCCTGACCTGTCTTCTCGTACATTCGCGTCGCTTCCGCCGCATTTCTTGCGCTCAGCACCCGATATCCCGCGGATCGCAGCACTTCACAAGTGACTTCTCGCACGAACGCTTCGTCTTCCACGTACAGAATCGTCGCCGCCCCAGGCAATGCGTTCTCCTCCGTCCCGGCCCAGTCGACTGCTTCCAATGTCTTCACCATTTGCTCGTACATACGTCCCCCGTTTTCTATCCGCACTTTCTATAAGCAGATAGGCTGCCACAATAGCCGGAGGTGCGTCAGAAGAATGGACCAAGGAAATGCAACACTTAAGGGAAGAGGTTGCGGTCGAAGTATCTCGCAAGGATTCTCTTCGCCCGTTTCGGGAATACCTTCATGAACGGGGACCCAATTCGGCATCGCAGCTCGTCGCCGCACCCCTTCCACAGAATCCTTATTTCGCACCCGTCAGAATCGTCTCATTGGGATCGAGTACGATCCTACGTGCTCCGGCTGGAGCCGAGAGATGGAACGAAGTCTCCTCTCCGTCGGCGAACACGCGCCCCAGCAGCACCGTCTGTTTCCCCGCCATCACTGCATACACAGGGACTGAGGTCACCAGATCGTCCGGAGCATCTTTCTGCAGGATCGTTCCACTCACAACTGAACCTGAACCCTTCGGAGCAAATTTCACCGCCTTGAGTTCCAGCCTTGGCAGCGACGTACCGTTGATCCACCCTTCCAGGAACCAGTCCAATGATTGCTTCCCTTCATAGCGCAGCGAGGGAGGAAGCTCTTCTGCAAATACGTCGATCAGTTCTTTGGTGTTGATCGATTTGCCTTCATAGCGCTCCCGCACTTTCCTCAACGCGCGCACAAACGGCTCGTCCATGCTGGACTGTGGCGCGCGCTGACCTCCTTGCATGGCGGCGCCTTTCATCATCATTCGCAGCATGTGAAACAGCCACGTCCCGCGCCCGTACAGAATCGCTTCGTATCCTTCTGGAAACCGCGACGATAGCAGTCGCATTCCTAGAGTGACGGGCCCCGCCTCCATGGGAGACATCCCATCCTTATTCTTTGTGATCAAGTCCTGTCGGTACTTCTCCATCACCACTCGAAAGCCTGCGGGATCTCTCTCCTGCAACATCATGAGGGCGCAATAATTCGCCAGCCCCTCGGAAAACCACTGGTCGCGATAGCTGCTCCAGCTGATGAGATCTCCCCACCATTGATGCGCCGTCTCGTGCGCCGGAATCGATTGCTGAAGAAGTATCCGGAATGGTTCGTACTGCAGTTGTTCGCGCTCTTGTTCATCAAGAAATGCATAAGAGGAAAGAAACACCAGTCCGGGCCAACCCTGGCTATCCCGTCCCGGCATCTGCGTCAAAGCCAGTCGACTGTAGGGATACGGCCCAAACCGCTCAGCGTAATACTGAATCGCACGGGCCGCAGACTCCGCTACCACCTGCTCGTTCTGCACCGGGGATGGGCGGTTCGGTGCGATTACGTGCGGTGTCCGGGAAACCGGATCGGCAGGGTCCGGCTCGATCACTTGCGCTCGCGCCGTCGGGAAATCTCGCTCTACCCCTTTCGTGGCGTACACCTCCACGAGCACGTCCCCAGCTTTCGCTGTGGTTTCTTTGTACCTGCCCAAGTTAAATCCCGCCAAAGGAATCGGCCGCTCCGAAACAAAACGGGCCATCTGCTCCCCATTGGCGGCTGGTCCCGCCGCGGCAACCGGTGTCGGTTTGCCAGTCGCGACCAGAGTCCAGCCTTGCGGATACTCAAACTCCAGGTCGAAGTCCGCCATCGTCAACCCGCGGTTCGGGTACCAGGTGCCTCGCGCCCCTACATACAGTAATCCGTTGCCCGCCTCCGCCAGAACTTCTCCACCATAAACGAATTCAAGATCGATTTTCTGCCCGACCCGCGTTGGCTCGGGAAGTATCACCGCCACCAGATCGTTGCCCCGGCGTGAAAGCTGCGTCCCTTCCACCGCCGGGTTGTGAATGAACTCCACCGGCTGGCCATCGAGCTTGACGCTCTCCACTTGCAGGAATCTGGAGAGCTCAAACAATAGCGTACGCGCTCCCGACGTCCTTACTTCGAATTGCACGCGGGCGTTCGCATGAATGCGCTTTGGCGGCTGCACCTCGGTCGTGACCGTATAGCGGCGTCCCGCAACCTGACTGTCATGCTCCTTTCTCTCTTGGGAAGACTTCGTCCCGTCGCGCTTCGTCGGCCCTATCTCCGGATTGGTCATTGAAAATGATGCCCAAACGTCGTAGTAAAGCTCCTCGTGTTCCGCCATTCTGGCCTGGCCGACCTGCACCTGCTCCGATACCGTCGAATCGACGACGACATCAAACACGCCCAGCTTCGTCCCTTGCAACCGCGCGTGCAAAAACCGGTCCTCCATATTTGGCGGTTCGACTTCGGCTGGCCCTGACGACGTACCTCTCACCGGCAGCATCCGGCTGAAGGTCATCAGCAGCCTCATAGCGTCCGCACTGGCCAGGTTTTTCGCAGTCGCACCCCAGCTGTCCACGAACTCCTGCTTCTTGTCCGTCGCGCGTAGATCGGGTCGTAACTCCGTAGCCGCGTCGTCATTAAACCGAAAATAGGCGGTGGCAAAGTGTTCTTCCAGGATTGCCATTCCCGTAAACAGGCTCATGGATCGCCGTTCGACGGTATTCGGAGGCGTCAGCAGCACTTCACCGTCGCCCTCGAAGAACGCTCCCGTGATCCGGCCCATCACGTCTTGCGTGAACCCGATCGTGCCGTCCTCCAGCGTAATGTGGACCGCCGCCCGATCCAGCGACGCTCCCCTCACCTGATACACCCGAGCCGGATCCAGCCCCACCTGCCCCAGTTCCAGGTAAAGCGCCTCCGCCGGTCGGCTGGCAGGGTTCTCAGCACCCGCGGCGCACAGCGCCGTCACCGAGATCCAGATCGCCGCCACGACCCGCAAGGCTCGCATGTTGAGTAGTACCTTCGTCACGTAGTTCGGCTCTCCCCAATTGCTAGAATGCGCCTGAATGCGGCTGCGTGTCACCATCCTCTTTATAGCGCTCGTTTCGGCTCTCACCGCTGTGCGGGCCGACACGATCCACCTTAAAAATGGCCGCACCATCTTAGCCGATCATGTCCGCGAGAACGGAAATCGCTACGAGTACGACATCGGCGACGATTCCTACGCGATCCAAAAGTCCTCCGTGGATCACATCGATGCCGGAGGCATGCCCGCTCACTCCGATTCAGCGCTGAAAGCTGCCGGCCTTCCCTCTTTCACTCCGGCCGATAGTCTTGCCAACGAAGGCGATCTCGTCTCTCGAATCATCAAAGACGGGAAGGTCAACGCCGACGTTCTCTCTGGCCTGGAAGGCAAAGGCAATGCCGAGTTGAGCGCGACGGCCGACTTCATCGCGGGAAAGTTTGAATTCGAACACGGCAACATCGCCCAGTCGCGCCAATATTTCGAAAGCGCGCTCCGCTTCCAGCCCGACAATTCCACCATCCTTGTTTATTACGCGGCGTTACTGGTCCGCACCGGAAACGCCGCCATAGCCCTGCCCTATGCCGAGCGCGCCGCGCGCGCTGCACCCGATTCGCCCGACGCCTTTACTATGTTGGGCTATGCCCAGTTCGCCTCCGACCACACCAAGGAAGCCGTCGCCTCCTGGAAGCGCTCTCTCGCTTTGCGCCCCGACGCGGCCGTCCAGCAGTTCTTAGCCAAAGCCCAGCGCGAGCAGACTGCCGAATCCGACTTCTCTCAAGGGGAGAGCAGTCACTTCGTCCTCCACTACGAGGGTAAAGAGACTTCAGAGTCGCTTCGCACCCAGATCTTGGCGGCGCTTGAATCCGACTACGACGACCTGGTTCGCGACCTTGGCAATCCTCCTCGCGACAATATCGTTGTCACCCTGTACACCGAACAGGCCTTCTTCGATGTCACTCGCGCCCCCAGCTGGTCTGGGGGGCTGAATGACGGCAAGCTGCGTATCCCGATCAGCGGATTGAGCTCCATGACGTCGGAACTCGCCCACGTCCTGAAGCATGAACTCGCGCACTCCTTTATTGCCAAGCTGTCCGGCGGCCGCTGCCCGCCCTGGCTCCACGAAGGGATTGCCCAGTTCGTCGAGCCCCGGAGTCTCGGTGGCGAGGGGCGCCAGCTCTCCCTGCTCTTCAAGGCGCAGCGGAATATCCCGCTCAATGCGCTGGAGGGAAGCTTTAATCGATTCTCAGGCGCCGAAGCCTATGTGGCCTACGCCGAGTCCCTGGCCGCCGTGACCTATATCAATGACTCCTATGGCATGAGCGACATTCAACGCATCCTCGAGCGCATCAGCCAGGGCAATTCCACCGAGGCCGCCCTCCGCGCCACCATCCACTCTGACTATGGTCAGTTTGAGTCTGACTTGGCCCGGTATCTCGCAGACCGTTATGGCGAATAGTTCCGATCTCCTTCATTCATTCCTTCCGTTTGCTCCTCTTTCGTTCCTGTGCTAGTTTCGCTTGGGGCCTGCTCTCCATGCGTTCTCTCTTTCACTCCCGCGTCCCTGATGTCGCACCGCCCGTGGAGCCTGTCCCGACCGTATTTCCCAAGATTGAGGGCGCTGACATCGCAGCCGTCTTTGTGGACAAGCGCGTTGCCGGAGATTTCTATGACTCCGTCCGCGTCAGCCCTGAGCGCGTTCTGTTTGGCCTGCTCGACGTGGCCGGGCGCCGTGAGGATAACCGCGGCATCCTGACCACCGCTCAGGAGATCTTCCGCAACTTTGGTGCTGAGCTCTTCTCTCGCCCCGACATCAATGAATCCGAGGCCATGACCGAACTTAGCCTGCGGATCAATCGCGCGATTATCGAGACTTCCAGCGGCGTTCGCTCTTGCCCGGCGTTCATCGCCTGCTATCACGAGAAGTTCGGCACCCTCTGCTACACCAACGCTGGACATACCCCCGGACTTCTCCGCGACGCCAACGGAATCACCGAACTCACCTCCGGAGGCCTGCCGCTCGGACTCTTTTCCCACGCCACTTCCGACGCTCCCACCGTGGCCGTGGAAAAATGTGCGGCTCTGTTGCTCGTCTCTCGCGGAGTGATCGAATGCGAGGGCCACCACGAAAAACGCGGCGAGGAATTCGGTCTGGACGCCATCAAACAGCTTTTTCAGTCTGCCCCGGCCAGCAGCGCCCAGGAGCTCTGCGCCTCGATCTTGAAAAACGTGGGCGAGTTTGCCGGCGAAGGCCCTTTGTGCGACGACCGGACCGCGCTCGCTTTAATACGAAACGCCTGATTAGGCTGGCCAACTTTCCCACCTGCCGCGGCGTCCAATCAAAAGGCCGGACCACCGAATTCGCTCCGAAGGAGTAAAATACCCTATCGGCCTGAACCCACTCTTTGCCCGCAAGCCCAGGAAGCGTGGCGGCCCCATTACATCCTATGAAAAAACTTTGCCTGTTCCTGATCGCTTCCGCGTGTCTGCCGGCTCTGGCGGCCGCACAAACGACCGGTCAAACCGCCGCACCTGCTGCCGCTCCAAAGGCTCCTGCTTCCGCCGCACCTGCGCCCGTTCAACCCTCCGGCCAAACCGTCGAAGAAATCATTACTCGTGTGAACAATCAGATCATCACCAAGTCGGAGTTCGAGCGCAGCAAAGACCAGCTTCGGGACGAAGTGAAGCAGCAGAATTCCAAAGATCCCGACAAGCTCTACGCCGAGCGTGAAAAGGACATACTCCGCGATCTCGTCGACCAGCAACTCCTCCTCGACAAAGGCAAAGACCTCGGCATCACCGGCGACACCGAGCTGATCAAAGACCTCGACAAGATGCGCAAGGATATGAAGCTCGATTCCTTGGAGGATCTTGAGAAGGAAGCCGTCAAGCAGGGCATCTCCTGGGAAGACTTCAAGCAGAACAAGCGCAACCAGATCATCACTCAGAAAGTGATTGGCGAGGAAGTCAGCAGCCACCTTTCCGTCAGCAAAGAAGAGGTCCAGAAGTTCTACGACGACCACAAGGCCGAGATGGAGCAGCCGGAGTACATCCGTCTGAGTGAGATTCTGGTCGCGCCGAAGACCGCTGCAGCTGCGCCAGCACCTGGCGCGGCGGCGCCTCCTGCTGCGGCTCCAGCCACCTCTCCCGCCGCCACAGACTCAGCCACGACGCCGAGTACTCCGCCCACCGATGACGCAGCTCAGAAGGCCGCAGAGGCCGCCGCCCTGAGCGCCGCTGAGGCTAAGGCCAACGATCTTCTCAAGCAGATCCGCGACGGCGCCAGCTTCGAGGACATCGCCAAGAAGTCTTCAGACGGCCCCTCCGCCGCCGATGGCGGAAACCTCGGCACATTTGAGCGCGGCAAGCTTGCCAAACCCATCGAAGACAAAACATTTGCCTTGAAGGCTGGCGAAGTCACCGACGTCATCCAGACCAAGCAGGGATACGTGATCCTGAAGGTCGTTGAGCACCAGCAGGCCGGCATCCCTCCTCTGAAAGATGCTCTTCCGCACATTCAGGACGCGCTCTATTACGAGAAACTGCAACCAGCGCTCCGCGCGTACCTCACTAAGCTCCGGGAAGACGCCTACATCAAATATGCGGATGGCTACATCGATACTGGAATGAGCCCCAACCAGACCCAGCCCGTCGAAACCGCCGCCGCCAAAGAAGCCGACGCGAAGAAGCTCGGCAAAAAGAAGAAGAAGTTGGGTTTCCTCTGATCCCGGCGCGTGACGCGTGCTTTATACTCAGACAGCCCTAGCCAGACAACGATGAAAGATTTCTACATCGGCGATTGCGTGCGCCACGAAAACAAGGTCATCACCTCGTGCTTCGTCGTCGTCGGTAAGCAGATCAAGCCCAAGAAAACTGGTGAGCCTTACCTGGCTCTCACTCTCGGCGACCGCAGCGGCCAGCTTGAAGCCAAAATGTGGGACAACGTCGAGGAGGTCCTCGCCGCCTTCGAGCAGGACGACTTCCTCAAGATCAAAGGCCTGATCAACAAGTATAAAAATCGCTTTCAGCTGACGATCCACAAGCTGCGCAAATTGGGCGAATCCGAAATCGATTTCGCCGACTACCTTCCCAAGACCACCAAGGACGTTGACGAACTCTGGCGGACCCTCACCAACTTCATCTCTTCCTTCCAGAATCCGCATCTGAAGTCGCTCGTTCAGGCTTTCATGGCCGATCCTGAAATCGCAGCCGCCTACCGCAACGCTCCCGCTGCCAAAACCCTGCATCATGCCTACATCGGAGGCCTGCTCGATCACGTTGTTTCCCTGTTTCGCTCCTGCGATCTGATGTGCCAGAACTATCCGCAGATCAACCGTGATCTCCTTCTCACCGGAGCGTTTCTGCACGATATTGGCAAGATTCACGAACTCACCTACAACCGGTCGTTCTCCTATACGACGAAGGGCCAGCTCCTCGGCCACATGATCATCGAACTCGAAATGCTACAGGCCAAGCTCGCCCTGCAACCCGGTTTCCCCGACGAGCTCAAAACCATGATCGAGCACCTCATCATCAGCCATCACGGCCAGTATGACTTCGGCTCCCCGAAGCTGCCCATGTTTCCCGAAGCGCTCATGCTCCACTATCTCGACGACCTCGATTCCAAGATGGAAGCCATGCGCGCCCAGTTCGAGCGCGAAGCCAGTCTCGATACTCCCTGGACCAGTTACAACTCTTCTCTCGGTCGCCCCCTCCTCAACACCGAAAAGTTTCTGGCTCCGAAAAAACCCTCGCCGCCAGAGGATCCCGCCGCGTCGCACGACACCGAACTCGACGAAGCTGCAGATCCAACTCCCGCCTTGCCCGGCATCGAGCCTCGGCGTTAGAGTACTCAACCGGCAGGACCGACCCGACCCATGCTCGACTTCACGCGCTTCGAAATTCTCACTTTCGACTGCTACGGAACCTTGATCAACTGGGAAGCCGGCATCATCCCTGCCCTGCGCCGCATTCTCTCTGCTCACAAAAAAGAACTGGACGACGCAACGGTGCTCAAGCTCTACGGAGACTTCGAGCAGCGTTCCGAGTCCGGCGCATTTCGTTCCTACCGTGAGGTCCTGGAATCCGTAGTCCGCCAGTTCGGTCTAGAACTTCGATTCAATCCCACCCCGAAAGAAGTCCGCTCCCTCCCCGACTCTCTCGGCATGTGGAAGCCCTGGCCTGACACCGTCGCCGCTCTTCATCAGCTCAAGACGCACTTCCGCCTCGCCATTCTTTCCAACGTCGACGACGATCTTTTTGCCCTCACCCGCCCCCAACTGAAAGTTGAATTCGACGAGGTCGTCACGGCACAGCAAGCCCAGGCCTACAAGCCTTCGCTGAAGTTATTCGAACTGGCCCTGGGCCGTATCAACGCTCCCGCCCATCGCGTCTTGCACGTGGGCCAAAGCATCTACCACGACGTAATCCCCGCACAGGCCCTTGGCCTCGCCACCGTCTGGGTGAACCGTCCCTCAGCCCGCCCCGGTGTCGGCGCCGTAAAATCGGCCGAAGCCAAGCCCGACCTCACCGTCGCAAGCCTCGCAGAACTCGCCGCACTCGCGGTCCATGAATAAAAATCCACTTCACGACGTGCGGTTTTGTGCAATTCGGGAGCGCTCCGCAGGTCGCCACACCACAGCCGCGTAGCGGCGGAAGTGAAAATCCGGCACGGGGAGTGCCGGGAAAGGTCGGCTAGAAATCAATGAGTCCCGTAAGGATGGCACCACTCCCCAGCTCTAAGAACTCGCGGGCAGCTTCACCACTCTCTTCTGGATCGCCCACATCACCAGTTCCGCCTTATTGTGGATCCCCAACTTCCGCATCAGGTTGAACTTGTGTGCATCCACGGTCTTCATGCTGAGTCCAAGAACATCCGCCGCGGAGCGCACGGTCCTACCCTCGGCCAGCAATTTCAATACTTCGCGTTCTCGCGACGTCAACACGCGCCTTCGCGGAAGCAAGTCTTCTGAAGGCCATTCCGCCCGGCGTCTCTCCACTACCTCGTGAACCCCATTTCTCGGCGCGCCGTGAGTCCTTCTCACCATCTCCACCAGTTCTTCCGCGGAGGTGTGCCGTACCACGCAACTGGACGTGTCGGGTCGCGCTTCGCGCAGCAGGTCATCGCCTTCATGCGCCGTCAGAAACAACACCTTGCTCGAGGGGGATTCTTGCAGGATCAGCCATTCAGCTTGATCGGCCGTGCACTGGAAGACGTGCGCATCGGTGATCACGATCTCAGGACGATGCTCGAATGCCCGGCGCAGCGCTTCGGCGGCATCTCCCGCCTCCGCCACTACGTCCATATCAGGCTCGTCCTGCAGCAAGCGGCGCAATCCTTGGCGCAGCAAAACGTGATCATGCACCAGAAGACAACGGATTTCTTTATCGCCCAAAAGATCTTCTCGTTGTAGCTGTGCGGGGGGACACACAGGGCAACTCCTTTTAGCGGCCAGAGAGATTTGCGACGCAGCGCGGTTCGGTTCGAACCTAGACGGAAACAAATGTACGGCCATTGTAACCTCTGTCGCCCCGTTTTCCTCGTGAAAATCGCCCCTCCCCTTCATTTTCTTCAGGATACGAGGACCTTCATCACTGCTTCCGAACCTCGATCCTGCCCCACAATCAGGTACAATCGAGCGTTTATGCTCCGTTACTTCACTGCGGGTGAGTCCCACGGCGAGGCTCTGGTCGCCTTCCTTTCCGGCATGCCCGCCGGACTGAAAATCGATCAGACCTTCCTCGACCGGGAACTATGGCGCCGTCAACAGGGCTACGGCCGCGGCGGCCGCATGAAGATCGAGCGCGACACCGCCCACATTCTTTCCGGCGTGCGCCAAAGCATGACGATCGGATCGCCCATCTCCGTCCAACTCGAAAACCGCGACTGGAAGAACTGGCAGGAATCTCTGCCCGTCGGCGAAGGCGACCCCGCCAAGCACAAACGTGTTGCCTCACCTCGCCCCGGTCACGCCGATCTCGCCGGCGCCCTGAAATACAACTTCCCCGAAGCGCGCTACGTTCTCGAGCGCGCCTCGGCCCGCGAATCTGCTGCCCGAGTTGCTCTGGGCGCGATTGCCAAACTTTTTCTGCGCGAACTCGGCATCGAGGTTCTTAGTCACGTCGTCACCACTGGCGCCGTCACCCTTCCCGATCAAGTCCCGTGGGACAAGATTCGCGCTCTGCACGCTCGCGAGGAAGTCCTCCTCAATTGCGCCGACCCCGATGCCGAACAACGCATGAAAGAAGAAGTCGACAAGGTTCTCAAGACGGGCGATTCCCTCGGCGGAGTCTTCGAAGTCGTGGCCCACCAGGTTCCCCCCGGACTCGGCACTTACGTCCAGTGGGATGAGCGTCTCGATGCCATGCTCGCCGCCGCAGTTATGTCACTGCAAGCAGTCAAAGCGGTAGAAATCGGCGCCGGTGTGGCAGCCGCGTTCGCGCCCGGTTCTGCCGTTCACGACGAAATCGGATACACCGCCAGTTCCGGCTTCACCGCGTTCTCCCGCACCCGCAACAACGCTGGCGGCATTGAAGGCGGGGTCTCCAACGGTCAGGAAATCCGCGTTCGCGGCTATCTGAAACCAATTTCGACGCTGCGTCGACCCTTACAGTCGGTCGACTTTTCTACGCGCGAACCCGTCAAGGCTGCTTACGAACGATCCGATGTATGTGTGGTTCCAGCTGCGGGCGTGGCCGCCGAAGCCATGGTGGCTCTGACGCTGGCCCGCTGCTCTCTGGAAAAATTCGGGGGCGACTCCATGATCGAGACCCTTAGGAATTTCCACGGCTACTGCGAACAACTGAAAAATTACTGACGACTTACATCACTGATGATCTATCCCATCGTAAAATTCGGCAACCCGGTTCTCGAGAAACCTTCTGAAACCGTGACGGTCTTCGATGAAGAACTGAAGAAGCTTACCGAAGACATGTTCGAGTCGATGTACGCTGCCCATGGCGTCGGTCTTGCTGCACCGCAAATCGGCATCGGCCGCCGCATCGCCGTCATCGACGTCACCTTCAAAGAAGATCCCGACGGTAAACTCGTCCTCATCAATCCCGAAATCATTCACACCGAAGGCCGCCACACCCAAAGTGAAGGATGCCTCAGTATCCCCGACTTCCGCGAGAACGTCACGCGTCCCAACAAAGTCACCATCCGCGCCCAGGATGTTCACGGCAAGGTCTACGAAAAAACCGGAGAAGAGTTGCTGGCCCGCGCCTTCCTCCACGAAACCGATCACTTGAACGGTAAGCTCTACATCAGCCACGTCAGCGCCCTCAAGCGCGACCTGATGAAACGCAAAATCCGCAAGATGATGAAAGCGGGAGAATGGTAGAAATTGTGAGATTGGGAAATTGAGCAATCGGGAAATTTGGTAATTGAGTAATTGAAAATTGGCAATAGGCTAATTGAGATTCGTATCAGGCGACGCCTTCAGGCGTCGCGTCAAGTCATAATAGAGACGATGCGCCTTTAGGCGCTGCCGGCACAATCTCGCACAACTCTTGCGAATTTTAAAATTACTAGATTACCCAATTACAAAATGTCCTTGGATCTCGTCTTCTGCGGCACGCCGCGCTTTGCCGTCCCCACACTCGAGAAGGTGGTGAACGCCGGCTTCCGCGTCCATCTCGTTGTGACTCAGCCCGATCGTCCTAAGGGACGCGGCCTCGAACTCGTCCAATCGCCCGTCAAAGAGTCGGCGCTGAGACTGAACCTTCCCATCACCCAGCCTGATCGCATCAAGACCAACGACGATTTCCGCGCGCAACTCACTGCCCTCAAGCCCGACGCCATCATCGTCGTCGGCTACGGCCGCATCATCCCTCAGTGGATGCTCGAGCTCCCTCCACTCGGCAACATCAATCTGCACGCCTCGCTGCTCCCGAAATACCGCGGCGCCGCTCCTGTCCAGTGGGCAATCGCAAACGGCGAAACCGTCACCGGCGTCACCACCATGCGCATCGACGCCGGCCTCGACACCGGCGACATCCTCCAGCAGCGAGAACTCGCCATCATGCCCGACGACACCGCTGAAACGCTCGCCACACACTTGGCCTCGATCGGCGCTGATCTCACGATCGAAACATTGCAACAGCTGCAGGCCGGATCCATTCACCCGCGCCCCCAAGACAACTCACACGCCACACTAGCCCCGATCCTGAAAAAGGAAGACGGCCTAATCAATTTTTCCCGACCCTCCGTCGAGATCTTCAACCGCATCCGTGGCTTCCAACCCTGGCCCGGCGCCTACACAAAATTCCGCGGCAAAACTCTGCAGATCACAAACGCACGTCCCGCGGCAGACTCAACTCCGCAAGCCGAACTGCGCGTCGCGGCCGATCGCCTGTTCGCAGGCTGCGCCCACAGCACCTCTCTCGAACTGCTGGAAGTCCAACTCGAAGGCAAGAAGCGCACTTCCGCTCGCGACTTCCTCCACGGCTACCGCCCCCAGCCCGGAGAAAAGCTAGGTTAACCTCGTCGTCCTCTGTGTCCTCCGTGTCCTCTGTGGTGAGTTTTTTCTTTCCCGCCTACAATCGGAACGCGATGTCCGTCTCTCTCGCTCGTGCCGCCGCCTTCGACATTCTCCTCCGCGTCGAACGCGAATCCTCCTACGCCTCCGACCTCCTGCATTCGACGGCTCACGAGCGCCTCTCTACTCCCGATCACGCACTCGCGACAGAACTTGTCATGGGCGTCCTCCGCTGGCGTTCACGCCTGGACGACGCCATCGTCACCGCCTCCTCGCAACCGCTGCACAAACTCGATCTCGAAATTCTTATCGCCCTGCGCCTCGCTCTCTATCAATTCCAATGGCTCGACCGCGTCCCGCAACGCGCCGCTCTCCACGAAAGTGTCGAACTGGTGAAGCGTGCCCGCAAGCGTTCGGCCGCTCCCTTCGTGAATGCGGTTCTGAGAAAACTCACGTCTGCGTCGCGCACCCACGACATCAACGAAACGGAAGCTTCCTCGCCCGAAACCATCGCCCGCGCTCTTGCTCACCCGCTCTGGCTGGTCGAGCGCTGGGCCCGCGAATACGGACTCTCTGCCGCTCACCAGATCTGCCAGCACGACCAATCCGTGCCGGCCACGGCGATCCGCCTCCGCACTCCTACGGCAGAACAGCAGCTCAATCAGGAAGGAATCACGCTCGCGCCCGGAAGGCTGCTCGCCTCCGCCCGCCGAGTCGAAGCCGGAGACATCACGAACGCGAAAGCATTGCGCAATGGCGAGGCTGTCATCCAGGACGAAGCCTCACAGTTAGTCGCTGCCCTCGTCAGCCATGGTCTTTCCGGAGAGCGATCCCACATCCTCGACTGCTGCGCCGCTCCCGGCGGCAAGACGCTGGCCATTGCAGATCACAACCCGACAGCCGAAATCACCGCTGTCGAACTTCATCCTCACCGCGCGCGCCTGCTGCAAAAACTGTTGCATGCGCATCCCCTAGAGTCTGCACGAATCCAAATCGTGACCGCCGACGCTCAGCATCTTCCAGTCTCGCAGCAGTTCGACCGCATCCTCGCCGACGTCCCCTGCTCCGGCACTGGCACGCTCGCCCGCAATCCCGAAATCAAATGGCGTCTCGCCCTTGACGATCTATCAGAGTTAGCCCGGCGCCAGCTCGCGATCCTCCGCTCCGCCCTCGCCCAGGTCGCACCCGGCGGACGCCTCATCTACTCCACTTGTTCGCTGGAAAAAGAAGAAAACGAAAATGTCGTCGAGCAGGCCCTCTCGGAAAACAATTCCTTCCACCTGCTCAATTGCAGCACAGAACTCGACCGCCTGAAAGCAGCCGGCGAGCTAACCTGGCCCGATCCGCTATCACTCACGCGCGGTCCTTACCTCCGCACCATTCCCGGCGCCCATCCCTGCGACGGTTTCTTCGCCGCCGTATTCGAAGGAATCTAGGAAGTGTGTTTGGGTTATCCGTGAGAATCAGTGCAAATCCGTGGCCAGGTGTTTACCGCACGTCGAAATTCACCGCCGTGCCCGCAACCACTTTCTGCCCCGCCACCGGTACCTGCGACACAATAATGCTCGCTGGCGAAGCCTGTGCCGGAGCCACAGACGGTGAAGCTGCACTCGAATCAGCGGCACTGGCAGTATCCCCGGCATCCGCAGTGGCCGGCGTCACCACATTCACATTCCCCAGTTTGAACCCCGCATCCTGTAGACTCCGGCTCGCACTCCCCAGCGGCTGTCCGACAAAACTTGGCATGACAAACGCCGGCGGGTCCGCCTCCGCCGACACCAGAAAACTGATCTTCGGCTCCGCCACCTGCGTCTCTTCCGCTGTCGGACTTTGCGCCAGCACCTGATCCGCCGGAATCCCGGGTTCCTGCACCTCCGCCACCGATGCCACATCCAACCCGCGCCGCCGGATATTCAATTCCGCCGCGTGCTCGCTCTCTCCCGTAACATCCGGAATTGTCACCCGCGTCTTCCCCAAACTCTGGGCCAGGCGCACCTGCCACCCTCGCCGCACCTTCGTTCCCGGTAAAGGTAGCTGCGAGATGATCCTTCCTTCCGGAATCTGCGGGCTGTAATACTGCCGCTCGACCGAGACTTGCAACCCGAGCCCCGCCGCCGCCCGCTCCGCTTCCGCCGGTGTCAGCCCAACGAGCGGAGGCACCGCGACCTCTTGCCCGTGAATCGCAAACCGCATCGCCGTCAGCGCCGACACCATCGCCACAATTACTAGCACCAGCGCCAGCATCGCAAATCGGATCGCAGATTTCATAGCTCAACTGGTGCGGATTGTCGATTTCATACTGAAGAGTTTCGGGGAAAAACTCCGGCTCTGGTGAAGCAGCGTCCCCCGGTCTCAATGCTCCGTTTAGGGTGGCGCAGCGCTTTCAGCGCTGCAATAGGCTGTTTAGCTTTTTGAGGGCTTTAGCCCCTGAGGCACAACCCAAGCCCGATTCACCAAAATTATAGTCCGCGCCCACCATCCATCGCTAACCTCGCATTTTCAACAATGTACAGCTCGTCTATTCCCCGCATCGCCCGCCGGACGGGCATCCGCTACCCTCCGCCTGCAATCTAACGAAGCGTTAGCGTTCTACCGTCGAGGTGCGCCATGACTTCCTCGTTGGAGTATCATAATTTCCGTGCGATCTTCGATTCCAGCCTCGCTCGCACTTCTCAGTCTGCTCGCGCTGCCGCTGTTTCTTGTCTCGGCCAGCCAAGCGCAAATCAACGGCGCTCCCGCCTCCGTGACTTCTCCCGGATTCGGTGGACGCTCCGTCAACGGCACTGCCCCAAGCGTCACCTCGCTCGGGCCTCGCGGCTACGCTCCCAGCCACGGCGTCCCCAACTCCACAAACGTGCCTCACACTAGCGACGGTCATCATCACCGCCATCACGTGGAATCCACCCTGCCTCCCGTGGTCTACGCCGTGCCCGTTCCCTACGCCGTCGATCTCGGCGCAGCCGACGAGCAAGATCCCAATGCGGATGACTCCGACGCCAACTACCTGGGAGGCCCCACCATCTTCGATCGTCGCGGATCGGGTGCCGCATCCTACGTCCCGCTGGTGAACGATGTCCCCAGGCCTCACGCCGTTCAGGATGCAGAAGACGCACCGGCCGATCCCGAACCTCCGCAAGCCCCAACGCTTCTCGTCTTCAAAGACGGCCACAAGCTGGAAGTCGGAAACTATGCCATCGTCGGCGCAACCCTCTTCGACCTGACACCTGGACACCCGCGCAAAGTCGCGCTCGCCGACCTCGATCTCGAAGCCACGCGCCAGCAAAATGACGATCGCGGAGTCGTCTTTCAGCTTCCGCCATCCGCGAAGGCCAACTGACCATGCGCCGTCTGCTGCTCATCGCACTGCTCGCAGCCTGCGCGCCATGTGTCAACGCGCAGCGAATGGGCGCAGCCTCTCCACACTTAGCCGGACGATTCACCCGAAGCGGTTTTCCGCGCGCATCCTTTTTCCCGCTCGCGTATTCCGACCCGTTCTACTCAGACTATCTCTCCAGCACCGGGTACCCCTTGCTTCCCAGCCGCCGATGATCATCCTGCAATCGCCCCCCGCACGGACACCGGAGCCCGGGCGTTTCGCGCCGCCCGCCCAGCCGCTCATGATCGAGCTGCAAGGCGATCGCTACGTCCGCGTGAGCGGCCCTGAACTCTCGGGAGCAGAAATGATCGATCGAATGCCCGAACGTTCGTCGCTTCCCCAACCCTCCAGCGCTCCGATCCGCCCCGCCACAATCCCAGAGTTACCGCCCGCGGTTCTAATCTTTCGCGACGGCCACCGCGAAGAAGCTTCCGAATACACCATCGCCGACGGCGTCCTCTACACCCGCGCCGATTACTACTCCACCGGATCGTGGACCAAGAAAATCGAACTCTCCTCCCTGAATCTCCCTGAGACCGCCAAGTCCAACGAATCCCGCGGCATAAAGTTTCAGATCCCCTCATCCCCCAACGAAGTAATCGTCCGCCCGTAGCAGCTCACCCATCCAGAGCGTAAGGCTGAATCCAGGACGAGAGACGATGTTCGACTCTGTGTCCTCAGTGTCCTCTGTGGTAAATGATTTTCCCCGACTCACCCGACATTGACAGTGCCGCCAGCCTCACCAATGTCAACATCAGCCCTCAATTTCCACCCGAAAACCGTGGTATAATAAGCGTAGCTCCCAGGGCACATAACATCCTGCAAATGCAATCAGTTACAAGATATTCGCCGGACTGAAAAGACCGACTTCAAAACCATAACGCTGTTAGCTAGAAGCTAGCAGCTAGAAGCTAAGAGCGAACCCATGGCTGACGATCAAAACCCTGAACTTCCCCTCACTCCTCCTCCCGGCGGCGAAGGCCCCGGCGCGTTGAACATTCAACCCGTCAACATTGAAGAGGAGATGAAGCGGTCGTATCTCGACTACTCCATGTCGGTGATCATCGGCCGCGCGCTGCCCGACGTTCGCGACGGATTGAAACCCGTCCACCGCAGAATTCTTTACACAATGGCTCAGATGGGTCTGCAGCCCAATCGCGCGACGCGCAAGTGCGCCCGCATCGTCGGCGAAGTCATGGGCAAGTACCATCCTCACGGCAACCTCGCCGTATACGACGCTCTCGTTCGCCTCGCGCAAACCTGGAGCATGCGCTACCCGCTGATCTTTGGGCAGGGCAACTTCGGCTCCGTCGACGGAGATCCGCCCGCCGCCGATCGTTACACCGAAGCCAAGCTGTTCCAGGTTGCCACCGCGCTACTCGAAGATCTCGACAAAGAAACCGTCGACTTCCATCCCAACTACGATGGCAGTGAAGTTGAGCCTGACGTTCTTCCCGCGCGCATTCCGAATCTTCTGATCAACGGCTCCGACGGAATCGCCGTCGGCATGGCGACAAAAATTCCGCCGCACAATCTCACCGAGATCGTCGACGCCACCATCACGCTGGTGAACAATCCCAACGCGCAGCTCGCCGAGATTCTGAAATTCGTGCAGGGCCCCGACTTCCCGACCGCGGGCATCATTCACGGCCGCTCAGGAATCTTCGAAGCCTACCGCACCGGCCGCGGCCGCTTCATGATGCGCGCCGATGCCAAGATCGAAAATGTCACCAAAGACCGCCAGGCCATCATCATCAAAGAGATTCCGTACCAGGTAAACAAGGCCCGGCTGGTCGAGCGCATCGCGCAGCTGGTCAACGACAAGGACATCGAAGACATCTCCGACATCCGCGACGAGAGCGATCGCGACGGCATGCGCATCGTCGTCGAACTCAAGCGCGGAGCCGAACCTCAGATCGTTCTCAACCAGCTCTTCAAGCACACGCAGATGCAGGAAAGCTTCTCGATGATCCTGCTCGCGGTAGTCAACGGACAGCCCCGCGAAATGGGCCTGATCCAGACCATCAAGTACTTCATCGAGCACCGCGTCGACGTCGTCCGCCGCCGCACCGCCTACCTGCTGCAGAAGGCGAAAGACCGCGAGCACATCCTCGAAGGCTACCTTACCGCCCTCGATCACCTCGACAACGTCATCACCATCATTCGCGGCAGCGCCAATCGCGCCGATGCCCGCGAGAACTTGGTGCTCTACTTCGGCGGCAAGAAGATCGACATCAACACCACGGGCCGCGCGCCCAAGCTCGATCCCGAAAAGCCATTCACTACCCGCCAGGCCGACGCCATCCTCGAACTGCAGTTGCATCGCCTGACGAAACTCTCCATCGACGAGATTTCCAACGAGTTGAAGGAAGTCCGCGACAACATCGCCGAGTACGAATCCATCCTCGGCTCCGAGACCAAGCTGCGCAAAGTCATCATCAAAGAGCTGGAAGAAGTGAAGAAGCTCTACGGTGACGAGCGCCGCACGCGCATCGAAGACGAAGCCGCCGAAATCGTTCTCGAAGATCTCATCGCCGACGAGCAGGTTGCCGTCACCGTCAGCCACTCCGGCTACATGAAGCGCACGCCCATCTCCACCTACCGCATGCAGCGCCGCGGAGGCACGGGCCGCACCGGCATGAAGACGCGCGACGAGGATTTCGTCGAGCATCTCTTCATCGCTTCAACGCACGCCTACATCCTGATCTTCACCAACAAGGGCCGCGTCTACTGGCTCAAGGTTTACGAAATTCCCGACGTCAGCGCCGCCGGAAAAGGCAAGCACATCGGCAACCTGGTCGGCCTGCAACCCGGCGAAACCGTCAAGACGATGGTTGCGGTTCGCAACCTCGAAGAAGAAAACAAGTACGTCTTCTTCGCCACGCGCAAAGGCCTCGTGAAGAAGTCTGAAGTCCGCGAGTTCATGCACGTACGCTCGAACGGCATCAACGCGATCGGAATCGAAGAAGGCGACGAACTGGTCGCGGCCCGCATCACGGATGGCAATCAGATCGTCTTCCTCGCCAGCCACGAAGGCATGGCCGTCCGCTTCGACGAAAGCCACGTCCGCCCCATGGGGCGGGGAGCTTTCGGCGTCTGGGGCATCGACCTGGAAGAGAAGGATTACGTAGTCGGCATGGCAACCACCACCAAACCAGATGCTCCGGCGCCTGCCAAGGAAAAGGTCGAAGGCGAACCGGAAGTTATCGACGTCGCGGTCAAAGGCAAATTGATCCTCTCGGTCACCGAGAACGGCTACGGCAAGCGCACTCCCGCCGACGAGTACCGCCTCACCAACCGCGGCGGCAAAGGCGTGATCAACGTAAAGACCACCGAGCGCGTCGGCAAAGTGGTCGCCATCGCGCAGGTCGACGAAACCAGCGAGGTCATGCTGATCAGCCACTACGGAAAAATCATCCGCATGGACTCAACCACGATCCGCGAATCCGGCCGCAACGCCCAAGGCGTGAGACTCCTGAACATGGAGCCCGGCGACCGCGTAGCTGCAGCGGTGGTCATCGCCCCGGATGCGGAGCCAAACGGCGGCACGCTGATTCAGTAGCGTGCCTGCGGCGGTTCATGGCTGGTTGCTAGGAGTTGTGGTTCGTGGATTCCCACCCTTGCGCAAAGAACGCGCAAGGATGGGGCATCCGGCCTCAGCGAAAAAATGAAGGCTGGGCCAGGCCGCCGAGACATCCCCCTCAACGATGAATTGCCGTCTCATAAACGATCCAACTGGTCAGACCAGCGATACCGAGAAGAACGATCGCGAAAATCACTGCGAGAGGCCAGAAAGCCCGCGACCAGGATTTCCTTCTGATGTGTTGTATGGAATTGCGCAGCGAAAAAGCCGTGCCGATTGAGCCGAGTGGAGTCAACATGAAGGCGGGCATAAAAGCATCGAGCTCACCTGGTCCCCTGCACCCCTGCCGGAGACAGTACATGGCAGGCAGCAGAATGGAAATAATGTAAACGGCTGCGATGAAATACGAAACCGCGAGGCCAACTCTGCGCAACATAGTCCGATCCTCAAGCTCGTTTGTGGTTGGCCTACAGATAGAAGGGGCTGGCCCACTTTAGCATTTCTTCCATCGTTACCAGAAACCGGCTTGGGGCTGCCCATCTTCCGATGATTCCCAAAATATTGCCCCTACTCTTCGCGCTTCCCTTGCTCAGGGCAGGCTCTTCCCGCTGCTTCTTGCTGGAGGGTGGGGCAACCGCGTCGGAGATCCACCGAAATCAAGAGCCTGGGCTCCTGTAACTGTTTCAAAATCCTCATTACACCCACTACGGGTATGCTATTGGCTGGAGTTCGCATCTCGACTCTCAACTGGAGGAGTCGTGTTGCATCGAACGACTGTAATGCTTCCGTGCATGGTGATCAGAAGCTGAGAACATACGAGGAGTTCAAATGCAATCTGAGATTAAGATAGGGCAACGTTTCAAGTTCAACGTATTGTCCGACAAGCCTTCGCAAGAGCGGCAGGCGGTAGTCACTCGCGTACTTTCTAATCGAGAGGAAGGACTCGGGCCCGAGGTGGACTTCTATCTTGCATATTGGGTGGAGGCTCACGAACTTCCAGAAACAGAGGCCCCGACAACGTTGGTGTTTGAGCGTGGAAATGACGGAAACGTATACCTCGACGGACGCGTGGTTAGCATCACTATGCTGAAGTGATCTTCCTCTTAGGAACATCTACGTTCTGTCCACGCCCTCTCTGCACTCGATCGAATCCGTTCTTCCAGCATTTTGTCGTGCTCGGGATCGAAACATGGCCAGCCCCTCGGCATCTAAAGTCGCCCGTGCCTCTTATCAATTTTGGGGTTGCTGCGGCGGCTTCGGTTGAGATTTCGGAGCCGGCTTCGGAGCCGGTCTTGACTGCGGAGGCGTCTGCTTCTGCGGCTGAGATTCCCTTGACGGTGCAGGTTTTGGCGCGGGCTTGGGCTGAGGGGCCGGCCGCGTTGTGGTGGGCGGCGGCGTCGGTCTCGGCTTCGGTTGCACCGGGCGCTCTGGTGTCGGCTTCGGCTGAGGGGCGGGCCGCGTGGTGGCAGGCGGCTTCGAGCCATTGGCCGGAGGCCGATTTGTACCCGGAGGGTTTGGCCTTCCCTGAGCCGGCGGATTTGGTTTAGCGGTCGGCGGATTGGCTGGCGGCCTGGTTGAACCTGGCGGTCTTGGCGTCGGCTTCGCGATTGGATGAGTGGGCGTGCCGGGCTTAGGTTGCGTCACTGGCGGACGACTGCCCGTGGGAGGTCTGTATCCTGGCCGGTTGTTTGGTCCCCAAGGTGGACGATTCGGTGGACGTGGCGCCGGAACCGGCGGACGATAGTTCGGTGGACGATAATGCCAGTTGCCGCCATAGCCGGGGCGAGTGTTATACGGTACCGGACGCGGTCGGTACCAGACGTTCGGCGGGCGATACGGATTTCCCCACCGAACCCAGACGGTGTGATTGTAATAGCACCGGTGCGATCCCCAGTTCCATCCCCATCCGCCCCATCCCCAAGGCCGGTTGTCGACCAGCAGCGCCCCAATCGCGATCCCCGCTCCGAAAGTGATCAGCGATGTCATGATCACAGTGTCTGGGTTGGGTTTGACGTAAACCACGGTGGGATTGTAGACAGGCACATAAACCACCTGCGGGTTGGCCGGCTGGATGACATAGACGGTCTGCCCCGCCGTTTGCTGCACTTCCACTTGCTGTTGGGAAGTGCTGTGCAGAGCGCCAGCTGCATAAGCCTGGGCCCGTAGCCGCTGGACCGATGAGGAGACCGCTCCCTGGTCCGCCAGAAAGGCTTGTCCGATGGCAGCATAATCGTCGATGTTTTGCGCCATCATATCCAGCACTTGCGGAAAATTCGTCAGCGCGATGAATGCCGGATCGAATCCCTGCTGCTCTGCGGCGTCGGTGAGAGCAGTGCCCGTAAGCGTGGAGTTCTGCTGCAGCCAGTTATCCACGTCCAGAATTTCCTGCGGATTCGTCGAGGCGGTTGTGATTTGCGCCAGCAGAGAATCAGGGTAAAGTGCGACCGGAGCCAATAACTGGTCCAGTTGCTGCGGACTGGGAACCGCAGTCTGCGCCGAGAGCGAAGGTCCAAACTCCGGGGAGACTACGATGGCGATTAACAGAATGATCGCTGTAAGAATCTGGCGCATTGAACCCCTCGTCATGATGCCGCGTGCATTCGCTGCGACTTCGAGTGGAGAAGTGGAGAATAAAAGGTTGGCTCGTGCTCGCGCGGCCGCCTGATTATTATGGCATGGTCATTATCGAAGGTGCCAGTCCGTGCTTGTACGCAAGGTTTTGGGGGACTGGCGCGTCCGCCGATCTTGCGGGTTGGTGACTGGATCTATTAACGCGAGACCCGAATGCGAGGCTTCCCCTTCGACAACACCTGCCCAATCTCCACCGCCGCAACGCCCGCATCTCGCAGCGCCTTGCCTAACGGCGTCCCGTCCGGCGTAGAGATCAGCAAACCACCCGCAGTCTGCGGATCGAACAGCAGCGCCCGTACATCCTCCGGCACTCCGTCGTCGTACTCCACCAGGCACTCGGCAAAATCCCGGTTGTTCTTAAGCCCCGCGGGAATCAATCCTGCGCGGACGCACTCCAGCGCCCCGTCGATGAGCGGCACGCGCCCCGCGGAAATGCTGATCGACACATCCGACGCGAGTACCATCTCGCGGGCATGCCCAATCAGACCAAATCCGGTCACGTCCGTCATCGCGCTCACGCGATCGTCACCGCCAGTGATGACCTCGGCAGCGCGCTTGTTCAGCGTCGTCATCGAGCGCACTGCCGCATCGATCCACGCCGCTTCAGCCTTGCCCTTTTTGATCGCCGTCGAAATCACTCCGGTGCCGATTCCCTTGGTGAACAGCAGAGAGTCGCCCGGCTTGGCGCCGACATTCGCCAGGACCTTCTTTGGATGCACCGTGCCTGTCACGGAGTATCCGAACTTGGTTTCCTCGTCGCGAATGCTGTGGCCGCCAATCACGGTGCATCCCGCTTCGATCATCTTCGACAATCCGCCTGCAAGAATGCGCTCCAGAATCGCAAGATCGGCCTTCTCCGGAAAACACACGAGCGCCAGAGAGGTCAGCGGCTTTCCGCCCATCGCATATACATCGCTCAGGGAATTTGTCGCTGCGATCTGACCAAATGTGTAGGGATCGTCGACGATCGGCGTGAAGAAGTCCACCGTCTGCACCAGCGCCTGGTCGGGCGCGATCAGATACACTCCGGCGTCGTCGGCGTGATCGAAGCCGACCAGAACATTCGGGTCGTGTTGCCGGGCTAATTTCCCAAGCACCGTGTCCAGCGCCGCCGGACTCAGCTTGGAAGCTCAACCCGCAGCTTTCACCGACTCCGTCAACCGAAACGGCTTGCTCTCAGACATGGATCTATTGTATCGAGTTGTGGGTTTTACTTAGGTTCGAAGGGGAAGACTTCACCACGGAGACACGGAGTCACAGAGAAATCAAAAAATCAGAACGGATGAGAGCCAATGTTTCCTCCGTGTCTCAGTGGCTCCGTGGTGAGAAAGGGCTCACTGCTTCACCGTCACATCCGTCACGCGAATCTCCGGATAATTTCGGTTCCACTGCGCGGAGATGCTGTCGAATGTGAGCCGGAAGGGCTCGGCCGTGCCGGGAGCGAGAGGGAAAACGCTGACGTCGACCGGTTCCAGATAAGCTCCGTTGGTGCGGACCACTTGCAGCGGCACTTCTTCCTGCTGCGCCATCTGTCCCATCGAATCCTGGAATGTTACTTCGACAACGACATGCGTCACAGTCTTGTCACCCGTATTTGTAATCGTGCCATCGATGTAGCTGACCGTGTGCCCTACGAAATTTTCCGCCGCGCTCATTTTAAAATCGGAAAGTTTCAGGCTGGCGATGTAGGGCGAGGCCGGCTTCGCGACCTTCGGAGGCGATTGCAGCAGGAACGCCGCCAACAGCGCTCCGCCGATCACGACCGCCACGGCGATCCCGATAATCAAACGGCTAGAGTCGCGTTCTTCCGCGACCGGAGTTGGCTGTCCCAAGCTGCTCATGAGTGGAATTGTAGGCCGTTGCTTTTCGCTTGTCGATTTCCCCTTATAGCGTTGTCATCCTGAGCGCGGCGTTGGCGCGAAGGATCTATGTAACTTGCCGGCAGCTCCTTACTGCAAGCAAATTGCATAGGTCCTTCGGCCCGCAAACTACGCGAGCCTCAGGATGACAACACGATGAAACAAGCCCTCGCGATCTCACGTGCGCGCCGCCAGCAGCTTCGCCGCATTGTCGTGATAAACCTGCTTCAGGATCGCATCACTCAACCCGAACCCGTTCAAACTCCAGTGATACGAGAACTGATCGATCTCATAAAAATGTTCGTCCAGTGATTCCAGGATGCGGAACGTCACCCGGTACATCGGCTTGTCGTAGCCCATGTCGGTGCCGTAGACCAGCCGGTCGGCGTGCTTCTCGTAGAATGCGGCGGCGAAGCGCGGAATCGGCGCCGTCTCCGCGTAGCGCGCGGAAATGTCCGCATACAGATTCGGATTGCGTTCCAGCACCTCTCCCAGCCGCGCCAGATCGTAATCAAGATTGGCAAAGTGGCACGCGATGAACGTCGTGTTGCGATGCCGCGCAGCAGTACGCTCCAGAATGTCGATCATCCCTGACAGCCCAACGATGTCGGGCTGATTATCGAGTCGCCACTCGTATGCGTTCATCAGCCCGTCGTTGTGCCGGTCCATTTTCTGATACATCCAGATCGGATCGGCCACGTGCAGGCTCACCGGCATCTCCAACTCGCCACACTTTTCCCACACCGCATCCATGCGCGGATCGTCCGGATGCATCCCCGGAGCCTTCGACTTTCCCGACCTCAGTCCCTGACCTTTGTCGTGGATCTCGCCCACTCCGCGCGCCCCCGCCTGCTTGCAGCGCTCTAGTTCCTTCACGGCAGCAGGCCCGAAACCAGGCTTGTCGTACCCTGCCAGGTCGAAGCCGCACCACATCTCAAAGCGCTCGGGATGCTTCGCGTACTTGCGCTGAATCTCATCAAACGCCGCGCCCGTCGACATGGTCAGGATCATGGTCTTCTCGACTCCAACTTCATCCATGTTGCGGACCCACTCGTCGATCTCTGTCGCGGTCTTCGCGTAAGGATGCGAGTGCATGTCGATAATCGGGAATTTGGCCTTCGCGATTTCAGTGACGGGAATCTTGTAGATCGATTGCGGCCGGTAGTCCTTCAGCAAAAGGGTCTCGGGTGATGCGACCTTCTTCGCGGTCGAAGCACCCGGACTCTGAGCAGCTTCCGCGTCGTGCGGAGTGAGGGCAAACGCGCGCGCAGCAGGAAGTCCCGCCGCCAGTCCCGCCAGATTCGCCCACTGCAAAAACGATCGTCGATTCATGGAATTTCGATTCATGAGGTCTCCCGTCCGGAACTTACCGGACAGAAATGTCTAAGCCGAAGTGCGAAAGAAGGCAAGCAGAAACAGCACGCCGAGCAACGAGTCCACTCCCGCGAACAGGTCCGACGGATGAATGCGCTGCTGGAAATAGAGGACAAGCAGAGACGCTCCCTAGCCGAACTTCTCGATGACGGAAGGAATCATCATCGGACGGAAGCGCACCGGATCACGTGCGATCACCAGAAACGCAAACTGCCACGCCAGCCCGACGCTGACAAATCCGTAATAGAACCCGGGATGCGTGATGGCCGGAGGATCCTGCCGGCCGATCACATCAAACATGAAATAAAGAGGTGTAAGAACCAGCACGCCCCAGACGAAGGCGATCCAAAAAACGATCTTGGCGAATTTCATCTTGCTATCCTCTGGAAACTTAGCCGTTACCACTGAAGTCATGTTTGCGCTTTCCGTATGCCCGGTCAAGAGAAGCAGGATTCCGTCTGTGTTCCCGTCGCGTCGTGTCGAAGCCTAGAAGATCAACTTCAGAGTAAACTGCGCCGAGCGCGGGCCGCCCGGAGCGTAGAGTGCGCTTTGTCCGCTTCCGCCACCGCCGCCAGCGTCGAGGTTCGCTGTGGAACATACCTTGCCAAAGTCTGGATTGATGGAGCCTCCAAAGTAAGACCATTGATCATCGGGCGCACACTGCGATCCGGGGAGCCCGAACATCGGGTGGTTGAAGACATTGAAGTATTCCGCGCGCACATCGAGCTTGATGCGCGCATTCAGATTAAAACGGCGGCGCAGAGCGACGTCGGTCTGGTTGATCGAGTACGGACTGCGCAGCCCGTTCCTGGGGAAGTCTCCCGCCTGCCCAGCGGGCGGTAGCGAAAAAGCAGCGGGATTCAAGGCTTTGCCGCTGGGCTGGCTCCGATCAGGAATCCAGAAAGGTTGTCCCGGCACGATTTCCGCCTGCGTGCTATAAAAACCAGCCGCGGGCAGCAGAGCGCCGACGGTTACGTTGATTGGCGGCGGCGACCACACACGTACCAGGCCGTCCACCGCCCAGCCTCTCAGGATGGCGTTGCCCGTGCGCCCCCCCCGAAAGTGCGGGCACTTCGTACGAGACGGCAGCGCCAAAGGATTGTCTTACGTCATAGTCGGAGGGCGTCAACGGAGGCAGCACAACGGCGCTCAGGCTCTGCGCTCGCAGACCACTCGCGTCGCTCGAACCGAGGTCGCTCGATTGCGCGAGATTGTAGGACACGAGCGCTTGCAAGCCGTGCGACATGCGACGCTGGAACTGAAGCTGAAACGCATTGTAGTGCGAATACCCGTCATTCCGGATTGCGGTGACCGTGACATCGTCAACGGAAGTCATGAGCGCCGGGGGAACCACCTAATCCCCCCGCAGCAGTCGTCTGCCATCGGACCCAAGATAGGTTGCCGTCAGCGTCTGTTTCGCGCCGAACTCCCGCTGAATGGCGGCATTCCACTGCAGGGTGACCGGAAGTTGCAGGTGAGGATCAAACGCGGTTGTATAAAGCACGTTCGCGTTGAATGCGGTTGAGAAGGGCGGAGGCCGGAACGCCGCCTGGGTGACATTGAAGGGAAGGCTCGTGTTAATGAATTCATTGCGTGAATAAGGAAACCCAACGGAAATATTGCCGGCGTTTCCATAGCCTAAGTCATAGAAGAGGCCAAAGCCTCCTCGCACCACCGTCTTCGGGGTAACTTGGTAGGCGGCTCCGAGCCGAGGGGCAAAATTGCCATACCTGGTATGCCAAAGGGCGCCTGGTACCGCCGCGATGGACTTCGAATCGAAGATTCCCTGCAACACGTAAAGCGGGTGGCTTGCGCTGGTCGAAGCCGGCGGGGTGTTGATCTCCCAGCGCAACCCATACGTCAGCGTCAAATGATTCTTCATCTTCCACGCGTCCTGCGCAAAGAGTGCGTAGTTATTCATTCTTAACAAAAGAGGGTCGGCCGCAAGGAGCAGGATTTCACCTGTGGTCCCCGCCACCAGGTCCGTATACGCCGGAAAGACGGCATACCCTGTACCGAGTGTGGACCTTGGGCTAAGCCGGCGATAATCGATGCCGAACTTGAGTTGGTGCACACCGACCGCCCACGAGAATGTATCCACAAAATTGAGCTGACGTTGGGCGTTGGAATAGAGCGCCCCTTCCCTGCCCCTTCTCCGGGCTGTAGGGGATGCGGGTGGAAATAGCGCGGACGCGGGCGGAATCTCGCTGCCATGAAAATTCGTCAGCGAGGTGCTATGGGTGCCTGTGTTTCGGCTCCAGTTCGCGCGGAAATCGTTCACTTTCGCAGGAGCGACCAGAATGTCAGCCCCCACTGTGAACGTATCGGCATTCAGATAGTCATAACCCAATTCCTCGAAGTATCGAGTTGCGTCATACGACGGCGCGTGGTTATAGCGCGCAAACAGAGTGACCTTACTCGACAGGTTGTGGTCGATGCGGAGGCTGGTTGCGTTGAGAGAAGAAGGATTGGAATAGGCAATGGTGAGATTCGCCCTGCATGGATTTTGGACGTTGTCGCATGTCGGGTCAACGACAGGTGCATTGGGATCCGGGAGAGGCAAGGCTTGCAGAATTGGTTGATAGACTGGCGCGGCCGCCTGCCGCGCCGGTACCGTCAAGACTTCTTCTGTGTCCGTCTTCGGCTGCCGCAGCCGCAACCCTTCATATGAAAAAAAGAAGAAAGTCTTGTCCTTCAGGATGGGCCCGCCCAACGTCCCTCCAAAGTCATTCTGCCGCAGCGGCGGCTTGGGTAACGGAGGGCGGTCAAAATAGTTGCGGGCATCGAAAATATCGTTTCGCAGATAATCAAAAGCACTACCGTGAAACTGATTGGTGCCAGATTTCGTGACGATCGAGATCTGGGCCCCGGGCGTGCGCCCGTACTCGGCTGCATACGACGATGTCTGTATGCGGAACTCTTGCATGGCATCAACGGAAACTAGTCCGTTCGTCCCACCCTGCGCCGTAAACGCAGGGAGTGCACCGCCCAATGTTTGGCCGAGGACGAAGGTTGTCGTGGCAAAGTTGGCGCTTACACCGTCGACCATGAAGTAATTCGAATCCACGTATTGTCCGTTCGTGCTGAACTGCCCTTGCCCGAGATTCTGCGAGGTAAATATCACCCCCGGGGTAAGCCCGATTAAAGATTGAAAACTGCGGCCGTTCAGCGGCATGTTGCTCACGACTTGCTGGTCCACCACAGTACTGACCGCAGCCGAATCGGTTTGCAACACGGGCGCAGTCACGGTGGAGATTTCTGACACAGAACCGAGCGCCAGCTTGAAATTCTCGTTGACCGCATCCTGCACGTACAGCTGCAGGCTGGGCTGGACGACGGTTCGAAAGCCGTCTTTCTGAATGGTCAGCCGGTAGGTAGCGGGACGAAGGTCGGGGATCACATAGATCCCGTCTTGATTGGTGGTGGTGACGATCGAGATATTCGTTTCGAGGTTGGTGATGGTGCACGCGGCACCGGCGATCACGGCGTCCGTCGGATCCGTGATCCTGCCGGAAATTCGGGCGCTCTCTGTCTGTCCCGAAGCAAGAACAGAGGCAAATAAAAGAATCCCGACGAGCGCCGGGCTCTGTGTCAAGATCTCCCTGCGTTGTCGCACGACGTAGCCTTCCCCATACCAAGGCAGGAAGCAGAATAGTCCTGAGGCTGGACCCAGTTCAACTAGAGAAACTGGCAAACTGCCGGGCTACGTGCACACTCTCCGGGAGCGACGCTCGATTACTCGCCGCCGATAACGATATACGTCCTGAAACCGTAGCGACTGCTCGACCGGTATCCATGCTATTTCACAACTCGCGGATTCGGTACGTGTCAGATGTTATAGGAGCGCGCGGATCAGAAACTCGCAGCGGTCAGACGCAATACCATTCCTTTTCTCACATAACCAGAAATACTTGGTCTCGCCTGGCGTTAGACGAGCACTGGCATTCTCGAACCTGCTCCGCACCAAGGCTAGGCAGAAACCAGTACGGACACCAGTTCGGGGATGCAATGGGAAGTTTGCAGGGACTTGGCGGCATCTTCGGCGGTAAATCTCCCCATCAGCAACGCCAGCTTCCGATTGGTCGTCATGTGGATAGGAGTTGCATCCACGCGCTGTACATAGGCAGGGGCGCGAGTGCCGCTTCGGTTTACTTTCACAATAAATTTGATGTTTTTCATAATGATGTCCTTGGCCGAATACTTCCGTGACACGTGAACAAAATCGACGGTTCATTTTTTTGACGTCGAATATGCCACCGTTAGGGGCTTGCCACACTCCATGCACCGGGCCTTTAACCGGGAGGTGATCAATCCGCAGGATGGGCACATCCTTTGCGATCCCAGCCGGGCGGCCTGTGGCTTCAGCTTGAGCATCCACCGAAACAGCAGGATCGTGAACAGCGCGATCAGCAGATCGAGAGAAATACGGGCTGCGGTCATCAATGGCGACCCTTCTTGCGAGTTCCGCGTCTCCCGAACAGAAACGTTCCGGATCGAACGATCGGGCCTTTGGGCTCGCTGAAAGACCTAAGATGGAGGAACTTCAGATGGACTGGCTTAGGTCAGAGGACCTGAATGAGGAGAAGAACGTAACCGCCTCTATGGTCATTATAGCAGCTAAGGCTGATTGCTCGCTGTGGTTGCGGCGTGCGTTCGCGAAGCAGTCCATGCATATTGAAAGAGCGCCCGCTCAGGTTGAAAATGGATGCTGAGAAACGAGGCTCCCCGAGGTGATTAGGAAAGGTTTCGGTTGACAGGGCTTCCTATCATTTTATAATGATTCTCATCCAATAATTATGCGCCTCAGCCATGCACAGTTCCGTGAGCTGGCCGCGAAGCACGGTTTGGCGGTCACGCACCAGCGCCAGGTGGTCTTTGAGGCTGTCGTCGCTTCTCACGGACATCATTCCCCAGAAAACATTTACGCCGCGGTTCGGCGGCGTATTCCATCCATTTCTCTCGCCACGATCTACAACAATTTGCGGCTGTTCATCGAGTGTGGGTTGCTGCGCGAGGTCACTCCGCATGCGTCCACGTTACGCGTGGACGGCAATCTCGAACCTCATCACCACCTGGTCTGCTCCCGCTGCAAATCGGTGCAGGACATTGAAGGAGATTTCGTCGATTTGAAGCGGCTATCCCGGCAGCTGCCGGACGGCTTTGATCTGACACAGCCGTTGATCGAGGTCTTTGGCCTCTGTCGCCGGTGCAGCGCTAATAAATAGTTCTTTCACTCAGTACGCGATCAAGAATCGAAGGATAAAAATATATGGAAAATACACTCGCGACTTCATCGGGAAGCGTTTCCCCTGAAACTAAAGACAAAAGCACGTTATCTGAGGCGCAGTGCCCGTTCGGGCACGGCGCTCGCAAATCCCACGCAAATGTTGATTGGTGGCCGAATCAGGTGAACCTGAGGGTCCTCCACCAGCATTCCCCGCTCTCGGATCCGATGGGCAAGGAGTTCAATTACGCGGAAGAGTTCAAGACGCTCGACCTGAATGCCATGACCAAGGACCTGCAAAAATTAATGACGGACTCGCAGCCGTGGTGGCCGGCCGACTTCGGCCACTATGGGCCACTCTTCATTCGCATGGCGTGGCACAGCGCGGGGACGTACCGCATCGGCGACGGCCGCGGCGGGGCTGGGTCCGGGCAGCAGCGCTTCGCACCGCTCAACAGCTGGCCGGACAACGTGAACCTCGACAAGGCACGCCGCCTGCTCTGGCCCATCAAGCAGAAGTACGGCCGGAAGATTTCCTGGGCCGACCTCATGATCCTCGCCGGCAACGTTGCCCTCGATTCGATGGGCTTTAAGACGTTCGGTTTTGGCGGCGGCCGCCCGGACGTCTGGGAGCCCGAAGAAGAAATTTATTGGGGACCGGAAGGCACGTGGCTGGCGGACGAGCGCTACAGCGGTGACCGTGATCTCGCGAATCCGCTCGCGGCCGTGCAAATGGGCCTGATCTACGTGAATCCGGAAGGGCCGAATGGAAAGCCAGATCCCATCGCTGCGGCAAAGGATATTCGGGAAACGTTCGCCCGCATGGCGATGAACGACGAGGAAACCGTCGCACTCATTGCCGGCGGACACACCTTCGGCAAAACGCACGGCGCTGCCGTTCCCGCTCAGTATGTAGGCGCAGAACCCGAAGGCGCCGACATTCAGGATCAAGGTCTCGGCTGGAAAAATAAATTTGGCAAAGGTTGCGGCGCCGACACCATCGGCAGCGGCCTGGAAGTTACTTGGACCACGACGCCGACGAAGTGGAGCAATAACTTCTTCACGAACCTGTTCAGTTACGACTGGGAACTGACCAAGAGCCCGGCCGGAGCGCATCAGTGGACGCCGAAAAAAAGTGGAGGCGCCGGGACGGTGCCGGATGCGCACGATCCGTCGAAGCATCATGCGCCATCCATGCTGACCACGGATCTCGCCTTGCGGTTCGATCCTGCTTACGAAAAGATTTCCCGGCGCTTCTACGAACATCCCGATCAGTTCGCCGACGCGTTTGCGCGGGCGTGGTTCAAGCTCACGCATCGCGACATGGGACCGATCGCGCGGTACCTTGGCCCGCTCGTTCCGCAAGAAACCCTCGTTTGGCAAGATCCTGTTCCCGCCGTCGATCATAAATTGATCGGGGAGAAGGAAATTGCCGCGTTGAAGGCGAAGATCCTCGCATCCGGACTGTCGATCTCCCAGCTCGTTACAACTGCCTGGGCATCGGCGGCATCGTTCCGCGGCTCCGACAAGCGCGGCGGAGCGAATGGAGCGCGCATTCGTCTCGAGCCACAGAAGAACTGGGAAGTGAACCAGCCGGCGGCACTGGCGAAGGTTCTCAAGAAGCTGGAGGCGATCCAAAAGGAGTTCAACGGCTCCAGTTCCAACGGAAACAAATCCAACGGGAACAAAGGAAAGAAGGTCTCACTCGCCGACCTGATCGTGCTGGGCGGCTGTGCAGCCGTTGAAGAAGCGGCGAAAAGGGCCGGGCACAAAGTGAAGATTCCCTTCTCGCCGGGACGCACGGATGCTTCGCAGAAGCAGACCGACGTGCAGTCGTTCGCCGTGATGGAGCCGGTGGCAGACGGTTTCCGAAACTATCTCCGGAGCGGGCAGATCCTGTCGGCTGAGGAGTTCCTGGTCGATCGGGCGCAGCTACTGACACTGACAGCTCCCGAGATGACGGTTCTCGTCGGCGGCCTGCGCGCGCTGAACGCGAACTTCGGGCAGACGAAACACGGCGTCTTGACCAACCGGCCCGAGACGCTGACGAATGATTTCTTCGTCAACCTGCTCGATATGAATACGAAGTGGGAACCCTCCTCTACGTCGGAAGGCGTGTATGAGGGGCGCGATCGGGCGACAGGCAAAATCAAGTGGACCGGGACGCGCGTCGATCTGGTGTTCGGTTCGAACTCCCAGCTCCGGGCACTGGCAGAAGTCTATGGAAGTAACGACTCGAAAGAGGCGTTTGTCAAAGACTTCGCCGCCGCGTGGAATAAGGTGATGAATCTTGATCGCTTCGACCTTGCCTAAGATCGGTGTTCGGATCGGCTAAACCGAAGTCGTGGCCGTTTCTGGTTTGCGGGGGCGCAGGGCGCGCCCTCGCGCCTTTCGGCGCTGTGGGAGTGGAATCGACTACTCGCCGCCGACGGTGAGCCCGTCCACGCGAATCGTCGGGGCCGCAACCGACCCGCGGAATTCGAGGTCATTCGCGATCTCCGAAATGTTGAAGAACAATTCCTTCAGATTGCCCGCTACTGTGATCTCTTCCACGGGATAAGCAAACTCTCCGCCCGAGATCCACAGACCCGAAGCGCCGCGCGAATAGTCGCCGGTCACCAGGTTGACGCCCTGTCCGAGGAACTCGGTGACGTACAGACCTTCTTTAATTCTACCGATCAATTCCTTCGGAGTCTTGGAACCAGCCTGCAGAAAATAATTTCCCGGTCCGATGCCCGGCGTTCCAGCCAGACCGCGCGAAGCGTTCCCCGTGGTTTGCAGGCCAAGCTTTTTCGCGGTGTAGGTGTTCAGCAGATAAGACTTCAGCACGCCGTTCTCGACGACGACCGTGCGCCGCGTGGGCACGCCTTCACCGTCAAACGGACTCGTTCCGAATCCGCCGGCAATCGTTCCGTCGTCAATGATGTTGACGTTATCGCCGGCAATCTTCTGCCCTAGCTTGCCCGCAAGAAACGACGCGCCGCGGTAGACCGAGTCTCCGTTCACGCCTTCGAAGATGTGCTCGAGGATCGAAGTCGAAACCATGGGATCGAATACGATCGGCACCTGTGCGGTCTTGGCCTTGCGCGCGCCCAGGCGGCGCAGGGTGCGCTCGGCCGCAATCTTGCCGACTTTTTCTGGCGCGTCGAGCTTAGTCAGTGTACGCGCGACCGAGTACCAGTAATCGCGCTGCATCGCTCCCTCTGGAGTCTGCGCGATGGGCACGGCCGCCACCGAACAATAAGACCGTTTGTATTCGCCCACAAAACCATGCGAATTCGCCAGCACCTTGTGTCCCGTGGCTGCGTCGAATGATCCGCCTTCGCTGTTCTTGATGCGGGGATCGAAATCGAGCGCGGCTTTTTCCGTGCGGCGCGCGTAATCAATGCGATCGACGCCGGGAAGCGAATACACGTCTTCGTGAAACAGATCGAGATCGCCGGAGATCTGGCCGAGTTGATCCGCCGAGGGAATCCCGCCAAACGGATCTTCCGACGTGATCTTCGCCAGTTCGAGCGCGGACTTCACCATGCGATCGAGTCCCGCGCGGGAAAAATCGCTGGAGTAGGTGCTGGCCGCGCGTTGTCCAAAGAAGACGCGCACGCCGATCGACTTCGAGCCCGACTCTTTCAGAGTCTCGACTTGCCCGAGGCGCACGAGCGTGGAGAACTCATCGCCTTCGCGAACGACACACTCGGCGGCAGTGGCGCCGCCAGCCATGGCGCGGCGGACGATGTCCTGCGCAATTTCGCGGAGATCGGTGGCTTGCGAAGTGCGAGCTTGTGTTTCAGTTGTTGGCATTCAAAATCCTTCGTTGCACATGGCACAAGTTAAAGCGGTGAATACTCCGCGCGACCCGTAGTGCTGTTAGGGATCCTTCGACTGCGGTTGATCTCTGCGTTGTGGCGAGAAATCAATCCTCGCTCAGGATGACAGAATCTTGAAATATCCGTGTGATCCGTATTAATCCGTGGCAAAGAATTTTACTGCATGAACCCGCCGGGATCTTTCCTGGCAGTTCCGCCAACGGTGAGGCGATCGATCTTCAGCGTCGGAATGCCCACGCCCACCGGCACGGCCTGCCCATCTTTGCCACAGGTGCCGACGCCCTCGTCGAGCTTCAGATCGTTGCCTACCATCGACACTCGGGTCAGCACATCTGGACCGTTGCCGATCAGCGTGGCGCCCTTGATCGGCGCCGTGATCTGCCCGTCCTCGATCATGTAGGCTTCGGACGCGGAGAAGACAAACTTTCCATTCGTAATGTCGACTTGCCCGCCGCCGAAGTTCACGGCATAGATGCCGTGCTTCACCGAGCGAATAATATCTCCGGGATCATCTTGACCCGCCAGCATGTACGTGTTGGTCATGCGCGGCATGGGAATATGCTCGTAACTTTCGCGGCGCCCGTTGCCGGTATCGGAAATGCCCATCAGGCGCGAAGAAAGCTTGTCGCTGAGATATCCCTTGAGAATTCCGTTTTCGATGAGCACCGTCTCTTGCGTGGGCTCGCCTTCGTCGTCGACGTTGAGCGACCCGCGCCGCCACGGCATGGTCCCGTTGTCGACCACCGTGCACTTCTCGCTGGCCACGCGCTTGCCCACCAGACCGGCAAACGCTGAAGTCTTCTTGCGGTTGAAGTCCGCTTCCAGTCCGTGTCCAACGGCCTCGTGAAGCAGAACCCCGGGCCATCCCGGACCGAGCACAACTTCCATTTCTCCCGCCGGAGCCTCGCGCGCATCGAGTTGCAGGATCGCCTGCCGCGCCGATTCTTTGGCAAAGAACTCCGGAGTCTTTTCCCCGAAGAAGAAATCGAGCGCCACGCGGCCGCCGCCACCCGAAGAACCCCGTGCTGAATTCCCCTCGGTCTTGGCGATGCACGACACGTTCATACGCGCCAGCGGCTGCGAATCTTCCGCAAACGTTCCGTCGGATCCGACCACTAAAATGTTCCGCAATTCGTCGGCGTAGCTGGCCCGCACTTCCTGAATGCGTGGATCATAAGCGCGCGCCGCCTTATCCGCCCGCATCACTAACTCAACTTTGGCGCTGATCTCCGCGTCCACCGAGGGCAGCGTTACCGGATACAGACTGCGCGCCGCCGCCTTCTGAAATCCCGCAACCGTCGCCTTGGCGGGAGCGCTGGCAATCAGCGCAGCCGTTTTCGCCGCATGCAGAATGCGGTCGGACGAAAGGTCGTCGGTGTAGGCATACCCCGTGCGCTCGCCCGAGACGACGCGCACCCCGCAGCCCGCCGAGATCCCCTGGGACGCCGATTTGACGATCGACTCGTCCACCATCAGCGAGGTCGAGGAAAGATATTCGAAGTAGAGGTCGGCATAATCGCCGCCCGCCGAGAGCGCCGCCGACAGGTAGCGCTCCAGATCGTGTTCGGTCAGGCCGTAGTTTTCGAAGAAGAAGCGTTGTTTATCCAAACTTGATTTATCCACGTGAATTAGATGCCGCCGAGTCCACCCAGGACTCCCCAAGGACGGTCACTCCCTTTTCTTCTATTATCCCACACCGAATCTGCTCGGCCGCTCCCAGGCCAACTCTTCCACAGCCTCGCCGATCACGATGGTCACTCGTCACAGACACGGCCCCGGCCAGTGTGGACAATTCCCTCGTGACCCCTGACGCCCTCAGCCGCACCGTGCAGGACTTCCTCGCCGAGGCCGCAGGTGCCGTCGTGCTGGAGGATGGCGCCGTAGCCTTCGACCTGGGCCAGTCGAAATATTCGATTTCCGGCGAGACCACCGGAATCGACCTGGAAAAATCCTTCGGCCCCATTTATGCCCGGGGGCTGCTGCGCCAGGGCCAGATGGCCTTCGCGGTTCTCGGCGTCAACGCCTCCGAGACGCAAGCGTCGATCGACGCATCTCTGACTTTCGCGGTCCTCTGGCTGGAGGCTTGCCGCCAGTCCTCGGCGGGAAAGTTCCTGGTCGAAGGACTTTGCTTATTCATTCCCCACGGGTGCTCGGCGCTGGTCCGCGAACGCATGGCCAACCTGAACCGCGCCGCGGCCAAATGGCGACTGTTCGAACTCGACGAGCGCCAGGACGCGCTGGTCGAGGTCGACTGTAGCGACCGCGACAACGTGGCCACTCGGCTGGTCCACGCCACCAACGAAGCCGCCGCGCACACGCGCTTCGCCGAATCAATCGCGCGGATTCACGGCATTCTGCCCAACTGCGAAGTTGCCGTGCTCTCGGCCGCGGAACTCGCCTTTCGCTGGCGGGGCCTTGAGTTTGCCCGCGCCCGGATGGGGGCCGAAGCCGTGACCTTTCGCGCGAAGCAGGAGATTGTGTTCGGCGTATTCGCGGAAGAGCGCGTCCTCGAAGACAGAAACTTCCCGTTCTTCCTGCAACTGCTCACCGCGGTGCGCGACACGCGGCACCCCTACGGCCCGCCCCAGCATCCGCTGTTTCGGTTGCATCCGGAGCGCTGGCTCGAATCGCTGGTCGTAGCCGATGTCAGCGTCATCGACGAGCGCCTCGACTCGCAAGCGCTCTATTCGCAGGTGCCAGCATTTTCGGCATCGGACCGCGCCATGCTCGACGTGTTAACCACTACCCGCGACGGCCGCCTCGCCGTGGTCGAACTCAAGGCCGATGAAGACATTCATTTGCCGCTGCAGGGTCTCGATTACTGGTCGCGCGTGCAGTGGCACCACAGTCGCGCGGAATTTCCCCGCTTCGGATATTTCGCGGACCGCGAATTATCTCCTGAAAAGCCTCTGCTCTATCTGGTAGCTCCGGCGTTCCATGTTCATCCTCAGACTGACGTGCTGCTGCGCTACATCTCTCCGGAAATCGACTGGGAATTCGTAGGGATTGACGAGCACTGGCGGGAGGGAGTAAAGGTTGTCTTTCGCAAACGCCCTGAGGCCCGTGCCCGGCGCGGAAGCACGGAACTGCGAAGGCCTGCGGAAAGCGAATTTCCGGTCGCGATTTGACCTCGGTGGCAGCCGCTGAGCGGCAAAAGAACTTAGCCCAGCGCTTCAGCGCTGGGTTAGGAGCACAGAGGTAGGAACTAGCTAGTCCAGGAGGGACGGCACACTCGCTGCGCGACTAACCCTTCCACGCCCCCAACAGCCGCCGCACATCCAGCAACTGTCCCAGATGGTGGGAATTGTGGTCCGCTACCAGCAGCACTTCCCGCAGAATCGTTTGCCCGTCGCCCCAAGGAATCCGCGCGAATAAATCCGTCTTGCGATTCGCGACCAGGGCCTGCATCGCCCTGAGATCCCGCTGAAACTGCTTCACGCTTTTGTTCCAGGCCGCCGCACTCGGAGGAGCTTCCGTCTTCGGCCAATACCCGCTGGGCCAGGGCGGAGAAGCATGCTTGGGATTGCGGCTGAATTCAAGAATGTCCCACTGTGCAAGACGCAGGTGTTCCAGCAGCATCCAAGGAGTATGCGGGAAGTTGGCAGGCTTGGCGCCGCGCAGCTTCCGTGGGAGGCCCTTGATGACGTCCTCGAATTTCGCGTGCGCACTCCCACCCGCGAGGAGCTCAAGAAGATCTTTACGCAGGGATTGTTCATTAGCTGCGGTCATGCGGTTCCTCCGGTGCGGCACAGACTCCAGTGTATCGCCACAGTCACAAGGATTGGACGAGCGATCAGGCCGGAAAGTTGCGAGGCGTGGTTGGCTTCAATTGTGTCTTCGGCGCAGATCTTGCGGGCGCAGGCGAAATCCCTCGCTTCGCCTGAAGAGCGGCTCCGCTCGGGATGACGCCAGCCTTTTGCGAAATCGAGCGTCCGCTTATTTGTTGTTTGCCGCCGAAGCGGTCTGCGACGAAGGCGCACCGTCGATCGTGCTGCCGATCGCGTCCCCGGACAACACCAGCTCCACGCGCCGGTTCTGCTGGCGCCCTTCGGCCGTATCATTCGATGCAATGGGCTCGCTCTTGCCAAATCCGCGGGCCTCGACCGCCCGCGCCGGAATCCCCTGCTGCACAAAATAATCGCGCACCGCCTGCGCGCGGTGCTCCGAGAGATCCTGATTGTATTGATCTCCGCCCACGCTGTCGGTGTGTCCTTCCACCGCGACGTGCAAGCTGGGATACGCCAGCACGATTCCCGAAACTTTCGCTAACCGCTCGCGCGCGCCGGGAAGCAGTTCGAAGCTTCCGCTGCGGAAGAGCACGTCAGACATGTTCGCGATTAATCCGCGGGCTGAGTCGCGTGTCGCCAGAATGGAATTCAGCTGCTGCAACAGCCGCGCGCGCAGCTCCTGCTTTTCTTTTTCCGCTTGCTGCCGCAGGCTTTCCGACTGGGCGGCGGCAGCGTGAGCCTTGTCGGTTTCAGCGGCAAGTATCTGCTGCTGGGCCACCGCTTCGGCTTTGGCCTTCTCGGCCTCGGCCTTCATGCGCTCGGCTTCGGCCTTGGCTTGTTCGGCCTGGGCGCGCGCCTGCTCGGCGTCAGCACGAGCCTTTTCCGCTTGCGCACGAGCCACTTCGGCATCCGCGCGGCGCTTGGCTTCCGCGTCCGCATCCGCGCGGGCTTTCGCTTCGCGCGCCGCGGCTGCAGCCTGCGCTTCGTCTTCCGCCTTCTGCTTCACCGCCATTAACCGCGCTTCTTCCGCCGTCTCGGTGGCTTCTTTCGCTGCCGCTTCTACCGCGGCCTTGTTCTGCTTCTGCCGATAAATTTCTTCCGCGTGCAGCAGTTGCTGCCCCGCCTTTGACAGGATCGATGCTGCGTACTTGTCGGCTGCCGCAATGTGCGCGATGCGCACCGCGTTGCGCGCCTCAAACAGCTCCAGCGGAGTCTTGCTGTCGATTCCGAAGATCGCATCCTGAATATGCGTGTTGGTCGAGGAGTAGGTTCCGCGTGTCACCAGTTCATATTTCGCGTCGATGGCTTCACCACCGCCGCCGTTGAGTGGAGCACTCTCCATCACCACCATGTTGCCCGGTTGCGAGACCGCGAAATACGGCTCCGCCGTCACGATCATTCCGAATGTTTGCAAATCGGTATACGCCTTTACGTGCGCGTTGCCATTGTGGTCCAGCGATAGCTCGCCCAGATTCACCGGACGTCCCTCGGGCGAAACCGCCCACGCTACGTACGTCAGGAATTCCAGCCCGAACTTGGTCGCGTCTTCCATCCCCTGAAACTTGGCGTCAATTTCGAAATTCGTCTTCTTGCCTTCGACCTTCGCCTCGCCTGAAGCGCCGCGCAGCAAGTCGGTCCCACGGAAGTCGACTTTCGTCGTGCCACCCTGCAGCCGGTAATGCACGGCCTTGGTGGTACGCGAAACCGTGGTCGCCGCCGCGGGAGCAGTCGAGGAAACGGAAGTTTGCGTTTGCGCGACCGCTATGGTCGCAAGCGTAAGGATGAAGACGAAAATGGCCAGAGACAGTTTTTTCACGAGGGTTCTCACTCTGGGGGAGATAAGAACTGACTAATGGTTCCTAGTAATCTTCGTTGATGTGGGTCGGAATGCAAAGAACAGGAAGGGATAGCACTTTAGTCACTTAGGCGGCCCTAGAGGAAGCACCTGGCGTGCCTTCCTCGGTGTGCTCTGTGTCCTCTGTGGTGAACGCGGTTGTTTGATTTTGCCGGAAGGCGACGAGTCCCGTCACGGAAGGAACGCCATGGCCCCCTTTGGCCCCACAATCAGTGCCCCGCCCTCCGGATGCGCGCTGACAGCGTTGAACTCGAGGCCCATCTTCTTCTTGCCATTCATCCGTCGTGGATCCCCGGGCGGGCGAAAGTCGAACACAAATTCGGGCCCGACGATGAACAGGCGCTGGGGCGCCACTGCCTTGACCCGCATTCTCCTCTCGACTGCTTCCTCCCGAATCGCCTGATCGTTCACTTTGCGGTCATAAGCCACTGCTGAAAAATACGCCAGGGGATGCAGCGAGGAAAGGTTCCAGGTCTTCCCTCCATCCTCGGTAAACGCCAGATTCGGCCCGTCGTCGTTGGGATGTTTGTAGTCCCCACCCGCGATCACGCCATGCATCGGATCACGGAACGCGATCGAGAAAATTCCTGCCGACTCCGGCCCGTGCACCATCGGCGTGTCGACGACCTCCCAGCTCTGCCCCCGGTCCCCTGAGTGAAAGACGCGGGAGGCTTTGCCTCCGGTCGCGAACCATATGTTCGAATCCGGCCCACCCGGCACAATCGAGATGCAAGTATTCGACGCCGCAAATGCTCCCTCGCCTTCCATCGCGGCGGGCATTTGAGTTGAAGACGCGATCCGCCAGGTCTGCCCATCGTCCGTCAGCAGAACTTCGAATTTAAGCTTGCCGGCTTCGTCGGGAATTGGATCGCCCAGCACCACGCCATGCTTGGAATCCCAAAACACCATCGAGTCGAAGAATCCTTTGGGATTGGTATTGGTGAACTGCAACTGCCAGTGCTTCCCACCGTCGTCCGTGTGATAAATCCGCGACAGTTGCCCCGGCCCCGCCGACATCAGAAAAGCATCGTCGGCCGAAAAGGCGACGACCGCGCGAAAATCCAGCGTCCCCGCATCGGGCACTTGCGCCGGCGTCCAGTTGGCCCCGCCATCCATCGTTCGAAGATAAGTCCCGTGTGTCCCGCTAGCCCACGCGACAGCGCGAGACACCGCGCTAACCCCGCGCAAGTTTTCTGTAGTGTGCGAGATCTGCACCCGCGGCCCAGACTGAGCCGCAGCCGTTGTCAGGAAGAGTGGGAGCGCAAGAAAGAGAAGTATCCACTGGCGCATGCAGAGCATTGTAGCGCCGGCATCCTGCCGGCTGTCCCGGGTGTGCGGAGCCCAGAGGTTACTTCGCCGTGAAGTCTGCGAATGAGGCGCTCTTGCCCGCATAAATCCGCAAAGTGCAACGCGCTCCCACGTGGGCGAAAGCCACTTCCAGCGCCTCCGCCGCCTGGTCCACCTGGTCGGTCTCCATGGAGGCCCGCGCAATGTCCTGCTTCTCGTCGTACGGGGCGCCCGGAGTCACGTTCTTATTCACCACCAGGGTCCAGTGATCTTTTGCCGGTATGGGATAAACGCTATACGCGCCAAGTGGAATCAACGAACTCCCCAGCTGAAGTTGAGCCTCGGTGAACAGCGTCATCGGCGTTCCACCAGGTGCCCAAGGCTTGCCGTTGGGGGGCTTCTCTTTGCCGGAAACCGCGTTATAGCGTACGTACACCTGGCGACCATCATCCAGATTGCACGTGGTAGTGGAGCTGGCGGCGCCGCCCGATTGCGCGGACAGGCAGGGTGCGAACAATAACGATATGGCTACAGCTCTCCAGACGAGTGTGGCCGACATGGTTGGAAAGCCTCCCGCGCAGAAGTGTAGTCCTGCACGAGCCTTAAGGGGAAGCACTTTACGCGAGGACATACGGTTTTCCGCCCTGCCTAGCTAGTCTCGTTCGTCATGCGTCTTCAGTGACGTTTCCCCGGCTCCCGGCGGTTGCTACCGTGGCTTACAGGTACCGGGGCGTCGGGTACCGCAAGTACAAAATCGAGGATTATCAATGGCGAAAGCGAAATTAAGAATTCTTTATGGCGAAGGGGATAGTGAGGTTTTGGCAGCGCAGGCCGCGGCCATGGAAAAGGCCGGCCACATCGTCCAGCCGGCCGAAGGACGCAAGGCCGTCACCGAAGCTCTCCAGAAGAACTCGTTCGACCTGGTTGTGCTGGGCGCTACCCTGACCCGCAATGATCGTCATCATCTGCCCTACATGGTGAAGAAGGCCAGCTCTGAGACCAGCGTGCTCGTCATGCACGCCGACGGCAGCCGTCATCCTTACGTTGACGCCTGCACCGATACCGGCTCCAGCCTGGAATCTGTCCTGAACCGTATTGAATCCATGAAGATCGCCGGCATGACGCCGAAAGCCGCCGGCGCAGCTGCGGGACGGTAGTTCAGGCCAGATGTCTAGGCATCAGTTTTCGAAGGGGCGGTCGAACCAGACCGCCCTATTTCATTTCTGGCGGGCCGTCGCTACCAGGGGAATCAAGATGATTAACGGTGGGAAATGCCACCGTTCTCTTCGCCTTCAGTCCCTCGGACTGGCAACAGAACTCTTCAAAAGTGGAAGTATTGGCCGATAAGAGCCTGATTTACACCTCTGCGCCATCGTCGGGGGATTCGTGGCCCGGACATGATTCAGTGTCGGCAAACCTTCATCGGACGTCGCGAATGAGTACCACATCCGCATTCGACTGGTAGCGATCCAGAACCAGTCGCGTCCCATCTCGAGACACGTCGAAGTAGTTGATCTGGTCGCTGCTGAAGCGGGTAATCTGCCTCGGTTCTCCAGCTGCGACCGGTTGAAGCCAGATGTTTGAAACGCCGGCTTTGGTATCGATGAACAGGATGCCTGTGCCGTCGGTTGTCCAACGGATCGGCGCAGATCCGGGAATGCTGAAAGTCTTAGTCGGCGGTCCACCCGCAAAGGGCATGATCGCCACCTTGGCAGAAGGACCACTGAAGTCGTGGTAAGCGATCATTTTTCCATCCCGCGAGACGACGGGCGAACTGGCGTGGGCCTCGGTCAGCCGTACCGAATTGCCGCCCTCAATCGGAAGCTTCCAGATTCCCCTATCCGGTCCGCTCTTGGTATAAATCAGCCATTCGCTGTCGGCCGACACATCCGACAACACGCCGTCGCTCGCGCTATCGGTCAGCTGTTTGGGGTTGCCGCCGTCAATGTCCATCCTCCACAAATGGGGAGTACCGGTTTTCCAGGAAGTGAACACAATGTACCGGCCGTTGGGTGAAACTCGGAAACTGCCAACGTTGTATTGCGTTCCAGGAGCAATCTGGTTCGCGCCAGTTCCTTCGGCGCTTGTGACCCAGACGGAACTCTCTCCCGCATAATTGGAATAGACCAGCTTTCCGCTGGGTGTCCAAGTGCCCCACGCGGAAATTCCGCCCGTTGTAATGGGCCGAAGGCGATCAGGATCGTTGATTGAACCCACCCAAAGATCGACAGCCAGACCGGACTGGACCGTCGCGATGGTTCGAGCGTCTGCGCTGACGCTGACACCCTTGCTGGCGAAAAAAGGAGTTGGCTGATTGGTAATTCTGCGCACGTCCCCGTGGTCGCGAGATACACGAAACAGGTCAAGCGGACTACCGGGAGGCTGAGCACTTACAATCACCGCTCTTCCGTCTGGCATCCATGTCAGATCGTCGCTATTGACCCAATGTTCTGAGCTGATCGATCGCTCGGATCCACCCGCCGCCGGAATCTCGACAAGCCTCTGAAAGCTGGTGCCAGCCACGCTGTGACCGACGATCGCGGCAAGAGTGGCGTCTCGTGGAGACCAGGCAACGCCCTCAAAATGATCGGGACTGGTGACTAGCGCGACTTGATGTTCTCCACTGCCATCCGCGTTCGCCACGATCAACGCGGAATCCGGCTTGGGACCGGCGTCGCGGACGAAGGCGAATTGGGATCCGTCCGGCGAGAGCGTAATGGCAGAGTCCACATCGGACAGGACTTTCTGCAGTGTTCCTCCCAGGGTCGGCATCTTGAAAAGAATTCCCACGCCGGGCTCCGCGGAACTGCTGCGGACAAGGTAGAGATAGTCTCCGTCGCGAGAAAAGGTCAGCCCGTCGTAACTCACCACCGAGGGCGCAATGACCTGGACATCGCCGCCCGCGACTTGCCGGACCCAGAGGCTCTGGTCGGCTGTGGTCTGCCACCAGGTCGTTCCCGGACCCTCGGACCTGACATAGGCAACATATTTGCCGTCGGGTGAAATTGTCGCCATGGCCACTCTGCCGGAACGCGTCACTTGGGTGATTCCGATCCGTTGGAAGGGTTCCGGGCGCGGGACTAGGCGGTCACGGAAAGTCCACACGATCGTGGCCAGCAGCAGCAGGGCAACACCTGCCCAGAGCACGCGCCACCATGGCTTGCTGGTGGATGCATTCCGAGGGATCGCTGGAGTCCTACTGGACTCAGTCTCCTGCTTCAAGCGTTTCAGATCGGCCTTCATTTCGGCGGCGATCTGGTAGCGGATCTCGCGGTCCTTTTGCAGAGCCTTGCTGATCACAGCATCCAGTAGCGGCGGAAGATCCGGATTGAACTTGAAGGGCGAGGTTGGGGGCTTATTCAGAATGGAATCGAAAATCGTTCCCGAAGTATCGCCGCGGAAAGGCAAGTACCCCGTCGCCATTTCATATAAGACAGCGCCGAAGGAGAATAGGTCCGTGCGGGCATCCAGATCCTTGCCTCGTACCTGCTCCGGCGACATGTAGGCAACCGTGCCCACGGCGGACCCAGGGCTGGTCAGATGTTGCTCGTCGACGGTCGCAGCCGTCGCCGCATGCGGGTCGGAACTATTGGCGGCATTCGTCTTGGCGAGGCCGAAGTCCAGGACCTTCGCGTGCCCGCTCGCAGTCACAAAAATGTTTGCTGGCTTGATGTCGCGGTGAATGATGCCTTTAGAGTGCGCCGCGGCTAGCGCGTCGGCGACTTCAATCCCGACCTCAAGAATTCTCTCAACATCCACGGGCTTGCCCGCGATCAAATGCTTCAACGTCACGCCCTCGAGATACTCCATGGCGATGAACGACTGATTGCCCTGCCGGGAGATCTCGTAGATTGTGCAGATATTCGGATGATTCAGTGCCGACGCCAAGCGCGCTTCACGCCGGAATCGTTCGAGAGCTTGCGGATCCTGGGAGAGATCGTCAGGCAGAAACTTCAGGGCAACGAAGCGACCGAGTTCGGTGTCCTCGGCTTTGTAGACAACTCCCATGCCTCCACCGCCGATTTTCTCGACGATGCGGTAATGCGAGATGGTCTGCCCGATCACTGGAGCAGAATGCTACGTCCCGGAAACAGGCAAGTCAATGAAAGTGGGACACGATAACCGAAGATTGAATCAGCCCGCAGTCGAGAGAGAACCCCGATGCATACGAATCAAGCTGGTAATAGTGGAATGCTTCCGCGGTGGGCTGAACGTCCGCCCCCAATTTCATTCCGTGGAATCGCGGTAAGTGGAAATTAAGGCAGCGTTCTTGGTGCCGGTTTCCCCGCACCCTTGTAATCCTTCGGATACACCACTAAACACCGACGCATCCCTTCGCCTTCGCTCTCGGTCCGCAAATCAGCCTCGTCGCGCAGAGCCAGGTGAACAATCCGCCGCTCCCGCGACGACATTGGACTGAACTCGTACGGCGTTCCCGTCCTCCGCACCTTCTCGGCAGCCACGGTCGCGGCCGTCCTGAGTTCCTGGATGCGCAGAGACCTCTGGTTCTGGCAGTCGAACGAGATCTTCTCGTGCTCTCCCGAAGGTAGCCGCAGCATCTCGAGAGCCAGCAATTCGAGCGCGCGCAGCAGTTCGCCGCCGCGGTCGAGCAGCAGAGCCGAGTCCGGTCCGGAAAAATCGACCAGAATCTCGGGCTTCTCCCAATCCCGGTTCTCCGGCAGCGGCGGATCCACGACGATCCGGTATTTAAAGCGGAGACCACCGTGGGTCACGACGGCCTGCAGAAATTCGTTGATCTTCTTCGCAGCAGCAACTTTGTCGGGAATGGACACGCGAAATAGCTCCTGGCTTCTAGCTACTAGCCTCTAGCTCAAATCCTGGTCTTGGGTGCCCCGTTTCTCGCGTCTTTTGCGAGAAGCGGGTTTTTCCTAACTTCAACGCTGCGCCCCTCCAAGCGAATAGCTAGAAGCTAGCAGCTAAAAACTTTACTTATCTTTCTTCCGCGCGCGCTTGGCCATCATCTCGCGCATCTCGCGGCCCAGCGACGTCCGGTTCATCACCGCTTGCTGCGCCATCTGAATCACGTTAGCTTCCGCATAATACAGATTCAAGCCCGCGGGCAGCCGGAAGAAGAAGAAGCCCATCATCAGCGGCATCATCACCGTCATCATTCTCTGTTGCGCCGGATCCATGCCGACCTGCGGCGTCATCTTTTGCGCCAGCAGCATGCTCAAGACCATGAAGATCGGCAACAGAAAGAGAGGATCCGCCGCCGACAGATCATGGATCCACAGCCAGTGCGCATGCCGCAGGTCCAACACGCCCCGCAGCATCTGGTAATAGGCCCACAGAAAAGGCAACTGGATCAGCATCGGCAGGCACCCGCCCGCCGGATTCACTCCTTCTTTCTTATAGAGGGCGCTGATCTCCTCATTCATCGGCGCCTTGCGCGGATCGCGCAGGCTGTACTTCTTGTACTTCTCCTGGATCGCCTTGATTTGCGGCGCCACACGCTGCATCTTCAGCATCGACTTCATCTGCGTCACGCGCAACGGCAGCAGCAGCACACTGACAATCAGCGTCTGCAGCACAATCGCCCATCCCCAGTTAGGGACGATGTGGTAGTAGGTCCACTTCAGCCACACAAAAAGAAACTTGGCGATGATCCCGAAGAACCCGAAATCCACCAACCCGTTCAGGTCGCTGTCCGCAACCCCAGGCACCGGAACCTTCTGCAGAACTTCCAGTTCCTTGGGACCGGCGAACAGGCGCTCGGTCGTCGGGCCATGCTGGTTTCCGACCGCCGCACCAAGTACGTCGACACTCACAACTTCTTTCGAGTCCACTTTTTGCGGATCGCGCGCCACCGACATCGAGTTGCGCAGCGTCACCATCGCGGCCGTACTCGGATCGTCGGGAATGAATACGGCGGCGAAATATACGTCGGTCGGTCCAGCCCAGTGAAACGGCCCCGGTATCGTGCCACCACCGCTGATCTTTTTGATCGGCAGCCGCTCGATGTTCTTGTTGAACTGGTAGTCGATCAGCGCGGCGGTGTAGAAGGCAGGTGTCGTCTGGCTCCCAAACCCCGAAGGCCACGCCGGCAGCGCCGCGACCTCACTGCCTTTGTACGTCACATTGGTTTCGACGTTCACGATGTAGGTGTGGTCGAAACCGAATGTCTTGCGCACCGACAAATCCTGGTCGGCATACTCGAACGTGATCGTGGTGGGCGATGTCTGCTTGCCTTCGCGTGAAACCACGTAGAGCGCCGAACTCAGCTTACCGCGTAGGCTTTCATCGTAGGTCCACAGGGAGAGGGGATATCCGAACTTCTCTGCCGCGGCGGGATTGACCAGATCGAGCGGCCCGTTCTGCGCATCGTTGTCGAATTTCTTCAGGATCCACGACTTCACCTGCGCGCCGCGATTAGTAAACGTGATCCGGTAAAGATCGTTCTCAATGACGGTTTCCGTCTCGCTGGCCGCCTGCTTGCTTGCGGAGCCGGCAGGAACCATGGTGGCCGGGGCAACCGCGGCGGCCGGCATAGAGGCCGCAGGCTGCGCCTGTGCGGGCTGGCTCTGCTGCGGCGGCGGAGTCGCCGACTGCGGCATATATTTCTTGAGCAGCGGCTGGAACAGCAGCATCACGACGAACGTCAGCACAAACACCAGCATCAACCGCTTCTCGCTGCCGGGTTCGTGTTGTGGATTTTGAATGTCTGGCAAAGTTACCGTTCCCTCACGAGTGCCCCATTTCTCGCGTCTTTTGCGAGAAGCCTGCCCTGAGCGAAGTCGAAGGGCGGGGATTTTCGTAACTCGAACTCACCTTCACCACCGGATCATATCCCCCGCGCGCAAACGGATGGCATCGCAGCAGTCGCCACACGGCCATCAGCCCACCCCGCAGCGCGCCATATCGCTCCACCGCTTCCATCGCATATTCCGAACAGGTAGGAACATAGCGGCACGCTGGCGGAAACATCGGCGAAAGCGCCCACTTATAGGCCCGCAGCAACCCCAGCACAACGATTTGGGCGGCGTAGCGCATAAAACTCGACAACGATTTCCTTCGTGTTCCTTCGTGCCCTTGGTGGTTCAAGACTTTTCTCTCGCCGCCTTGCCCGCGAGCTTTTCTTCTATCACTACGAAAGCATGGCGGACTTCGTTCACGACATTGGCGAAGTCGATGATCAGCAAAGACTTCTTTGGATTGATGACCACGTCCGCGTTCGGCCCCGCGTCGGGCCATGTCAGCCGCACCGCGTGACGCAAACGGCGCTTCATGCGGTTGCGCTGCACCGCACCGCCCAGAGCGCGGCTCACAGTGAACCCGATGCGCAGTCCCGAAACTTTGGCCTCCGCCTCCGGCCGTTGCCAGTAGAACACCGTCATGGACACGGAGAAATGCCGCCGCCCCTGCTTGTAGACCCGCTCGAAGTCGGCATGACGCAACAGGCGCGCGCTGCGGGGAAAGGCACCTTTGCCGCCTCGCGGCTCGACACCCCGCGCCACGACATCATGATTCGATTCTCCAGGCACACTGGCAGTCACAGTGACTCGAAATTCCAGATCGCTATTCTCCAGAGGACGGTGAACATCACTGGCACAACAGCGGGTTGCGCGGACTCCTGCCCGCGCCACTGGACTATTCGCGGAATCCTGGTTTCACCGAGACCCGTTTGCGCCCCTTGGCGCGCCGGCGGGAAATTACCTTCTTGCCGCCCTGGGTCTTCATGCGCGTGCGAAATCCGTGTGTCTTCGATCGCTTGCGCCGGTTGGGTTGGAATGTACGCTTGGGCATGAAAAGTACTTGCTCCTGATTCGTTCGACAGTGTTAGGGCAAACCATAAGTATAAATCACCCTGTGCCATACCTCCAAACCGCAATCCGGAAGGGCCGTCCAAATACAAAAGCATTAACCACGAAGGACACGAAGGATCACGAAGGAAAACCTCAGAACGAATGAAGTCCTTCGTGTGACTTCGTGTCCTTCGTGGTTAATGCCTTTTCTTAATTCCAGTGCTCGCGAACTCCGCGCGCTGCACCGTCTCTGCGGCAGTTACCATCGCGGCACTTGACAGCACCACACCTTCGGGTTCTGAATAATCATTCGCGGAAAAATTCCAGCCGAAGTTTTCCACACAACAAAAAATTTTGTGCTAGTATCGCGAACTGATCTTGCTTTCGAAATTCTTTTTGCATTCGGCAGCCTCGCATCGAGAATCGGACGCATTCCGCAGTAGAATTGATGGTTCCAGCTACTTCATAAACAACGGCATTTTTAACAGGCGCTCTCTACCAGCCGCCGGAGCGCCGCGGTGAACATTTCACATATGTCAGTCCCAAGCACAACTCTCTCCCCGAACCCGTGGGCGCGCATCCTCGATGCGCTGGAAAAGAAAATCAACCGCCATTCCTACGACACCTGGCTCAAGCCCACCCGCTACAGCCACTCGAGCGGAGGCATTCTCTTCGTTCGCGTCCCGACTGTTGAATTTCGCCACGCCGGCGACAAATACGCGGACCTCATACAGGAAGCGATCGATAATCTCGGTCTCGGCTTCAACGACGTGAAGTTCGTCACTCCCGAGGACGACCCGGCCGCAACTCCCGTACGCCACGACGGCGGCCTTAGTCCCGTCGCCGCTACCGCGAATCCCTCGCAGTCGCGCTTCGACTGGGACGGCGCCGCGCAATTGAATCCGCGCTATACCTTCGACGCTTTCGTCATCGGCAGCGGCAACCAGTTCGCGCATGCCGCCTGCCAGGCCGTCGCCGAACGCCCGTCGAAGGCTTACAACCCTCTCTTCTTGTATGGTGGCGTTGGCATGGGCAAGACTCATCTCATGCAGGCCATCGGGCACGAAGTCAAGCGCCGCATGCCGCAGGCCGCCATCTGCTACGTATCCAGCGAGAAGTTCACCAACGACATGATCAACTCGCTGCGCTACGACAAGATGACCAGCTTCCGCGACAAGTTCCGCAACGTCGACGTTCTGCTCATCGACGACATCCAGTTCCTCACCGGCAAAGAGCGCACCCAGGAAGAGTTCTTCCACACCTTCAATGCCTTGCACGAGTCGATGAAGCAGATTGTCATCGCCAGCGATCGCTCCCCGAAAGAGCTCGCCGAGATTGAAGACCGCCTGCGCAGCCGCTTCGAATGGGGATTGATCGCTGACATCCAACCGCCGGATCTCGAAACCAAAGTCGCGATTCTGCAGAAGAAGGCTGAGCAGGAAAAAGTAACCCTGCCCACCGACGTCGCTCTTTACGTCGCCTCCAACATCCGCTCGAACGTCCGCGAGCTCGAAGGCGCGCTCATTCGTCTCGTCGCTCATTCATCCCTGATCGGAGCCGAGATCACGCTCCCTTACGCGCAACAAGTGCTGAAGAACTTCATCGACTCACAGGCCCGCAAGGTCACCATCGAGTCGATCCAGAAGATGGTTGCGGAACAATTCGGTCTGCGCCTGGTCGAGATCAAGGCCAAGAACAATTCCCGTGCCATCGTTTACCCGCGCCAGGTCGCCATGTATCTGGCCAAGCACATGACCGAAGCTTCGCTGCCGGAAATCGGCCGCCAGTTCGGCGGCAAGCATCACACCACCGTGCTGCACTCGGTCGAGAAGATCGAAGAGCTCCGCAAGAACGATAAAGATTTGAACAGGCTGATCAATAAATTAACCGAGCAATTGGGCGGTTGATTCGCGGTAGTCGTTAAGTTTTCCACGGTCCAGTCCAGTCTTCCTTCGCGATGCCTGTGAATGACATGTGGAAGTTGTGTAAGGCAGGGATGAAATCGGTGGCATGGCCAAATTACACTGCCATCTCCGAAGAGTTTGGGACCGATTTCTAACATCAAGGGCCCGGTCGGAACCCGGTGACAACAGGCGAGTTGCCCCGGTTTTCCACTTCTCCGAAGGCCCTACTGTTACTGCTGGTTTTATAGGTTTTGCATTTGATATAAGAAGAGTAATAAAAGTAGCAGGCAAGTAGCATAGTTTTCGGGGAGAGGGACTTATGCCGGTGGAGGCCGCTGTTGCCGCGGGCACGATGGAAATCACAGTCAGCAAGTTCGAACTGCTGCGCGAATTAACCGCCACGCAAGGTGTGGTTGAACGCAAGACCACGATTCCCATCCTTTCCAATTATTTATTCGAGGCCGCGGGCGACCGCCTGTCGCTCACCGCCACCGATCTCGACCTCAGTCTCCGCACCTCGTGTAATGCCAAGGTTAAAAAAGAAGGATCCTGCACCATCCCCGCGCGCAAACTCCACGATTACGTCAAACTATTGCCGGACGCCGACATCACCATCAAGTTGCTGGAGAATCACTGGGTCAGCATTCGCTGCGGCCGCTCCAACACGAAGATGGTCGGCATGGCCAAGTCGAATTTCCCCAGCCTGCCCGCCTTTCCCACGGCAGGTGCCGTCACAATTCCCGCCCAAGTTCTGCGCGGCCTGATCGCCCGCACCGGCTTTGCCATCTCGAACGAAGAATCCCGCTACACTCTGAATGGCGCGCTGATGCTGCTGAAGCCCGAGTCCATCACCATGGTTGCCACCGACGGACATCGCCTCGCTCACTGTGAACGTCCTGGTGAGAAATTCGAAGGCGTCTCCGGCGAACTGAAGACCTTGGTCCCCAAGAAAGCGATGGACGAACTGAAGTCGCTCTTGGATTCCACCGATGCCGAGACCATCGAATTCGCCAAAGACGACTCCACGCTCTTCTTCCGCATCGGCAGCCGCCTGTTGACCTCGCGCCAACTCACCGGGCAGTTCCCCAACTTCGAAGCCGTCCTACCGAAGGACAACAGCAAGATCGTCCCGCTGAATTCCGACGAACTGAATTCCGCGATCCTCCGCGTAGCGCAGTTCGCTGACGAGCGCTCGCGCGCCGTCCGCCTGCGCCTGGAAAAGGGCGAACTGAAAATTTCCGCCAGCTCTACCGAGGCCGGCGAATCTGAAGATTCCATTGAAGCTCCGTATACTGGAGACCCGCTGACCATCGGCTTCAACGCTCAGTATCTGGTCGACTTCCTGAAAGCCGCCGGTACCAGCGAAGTTCGCCTGGAACTGAAAGACCCGCAGTCCGCGGGCCAGTTCCGCCCGGCCGAAGGCGACGACTACAAGTACCGCTACATCGTCATGCCCATGCGCATCTGAAAGATCTTGGGTCGTAGTTTTTGTGTGGGTCCGGGTCTTTGACCAGGACTGGCCGAGTGTAACTCGGCTGCTCCCAAAGACCGCGCCTTCTCCGCACGCCGGCCAGCGCGGTGTGGAAGAGCGACGCTTCAGCGCCGCGTCAAAGTCCAAACTAAACCACGGCTTTAGCCCCTGAGCTGTCACCGCCGTCCAATACCCTTGTTCCCCTTGACCTCCCGTCGCCCCTGCCTTACATTGACGGCACATAGATTTTGGGAGGGGCACCATCATGCTAGACGGATTCAAGAAATTCATCCTTCGTGGAAATGTTGTGGATATGGCCGTGGGCGTGGTTGTGGGAGCGGCTTTCGTTAGCGTGGTTACTGAACTCACCAAGGCCTTTCTTACGCCGCTGATCGCGCTCATCGTAGGCAAGCCCGATTATTCGAATCTCAAATTCACCGTCCGCACCACGATGTTTCCCATCGGTGAATTCATCAATGCTTGCATCTCTTTCTTGCTGATTGCCGCTGCGGTCTATTTCTTTGTCGTCGTGCCCATCAACTGGCTGCTCGCCCGCATGCACAAGGCCGAGACGTCCGCTCCCACGACGAAGAAGTGTCCCGAGTGCCTCAGCGAGATTCCCATCGACGCCCGCCGCTGTGCGCATTGCGCCCAGCCCGTGATGGGCAAGGCAGCCTGAAGTTGTTCGAGCCCCACAGTCCGCTCGCGCGCGCGAAGGTGGGGCTCGCTCCGTTAGTATTGTTCTATGGATTTGCGCCGTGAGCTTGTCCGTGGGACGGTCCTGGCTCCAGCTGTGTTGTTGCTCGCTCTGTCTGCGTTAGCCCAGGTTCCTGCCTCGTCATCGTCGGTCAAGCACGCTCAGAAGGCATCTGCTTCCACGGACTCCGGCCTCGAGTCCGGCGCCGTCGTCAACGGCGTCTATACCAACAAGACCCTCGCACTCTCCTGCAAGATTCCTCCCGGCTGGGTATTGCGCACCGACGAACTGAATGCGCGGGAGGGTGGAGAAGAGAAGCAAGAAGAGAAGAAGGAAGGAGACGCTGCCGCCAAGCCACCTTCAGCACCAGCCTCCGGCGTCGGCGCCAAAGTGCTGTTCGCGGCCTTCTCACGCCCTCCCGAGGCGCGAGGCGAAGACATCAATGCTTCCATCGTGATCGCTGCCGAGAGTGCCGCCTCATATCCTGGACTAAAAGAGGCCGCCCAATATTTTTTTCCGCTCACCGAAGTCGCCAAAGCCCAGGGCTTCGCGGCGGATGAAGATCCCTACGAGATCGCCATTGGCGCCAAGACCTTGGTCCGCGGTGACTTCCACAAGGATGTCGGCACCCGCGTCATGCGCCAGTCCACGCTGGCCATGCTGTCGCATGGCTACGCCATCTCGATCACGGTGATTGGCGGAACGGATGATGAAGTCGAAGACCTGGTCGACGGCCTGAGCTTCGGATCGAGCGGAAAATAAGTTGAATTATGTGGGTCCGGGAATTGTGTGGGTCCGGCTCTCAGACCCGGACAGGCCGAGCAAAGCTCGGCTGGATGTTGGTGGCCATGATTCGGCGAAAGTTACTCCAGCGGATCGGGATGCAAACTCAAATCTTTCTCCCCCGCCGCCTTCTTCTCCGCGTACTTCTTCATCCAAGCTTCCCAACTCTTGCCCGCCGCCGTATCACGGCCGGAAAACACGAGCGCACCGATATCCGCGTAGGAAATCGAAACCTTCTCGCCAGAATTCCTGGGATACAACCGCACCACAGAATCTTTGAGCGAAGCCCCCGTCCTCCGGTCGAACAAATACCCTTCGATCTTCGACCCATCTCTGCGCGTGATGGTCACGTCGCCGCGATAGTCGAAGGCCTTCTCCAACGCTAGGCGAAGCTCTTCTTCACTCGCCAGCTCCGGAATCCACCCTTCGAGCCGCTCATGCGCCGTCCCCGGCGCAACCTCCAGCGCATCCGGATTCACCACATTCGCGTGCGGAGGAATCGCTTCCGCCGACGCGTGATCGATATGTCCGCCTTCTTTGCCTGTCATATTTTATGCGGGTGCTTGCCGTGAGGTTCTCTATTGTGCTGGTGTCTACCGTTCTTTGCCGTTGTTTAGGTGGAAGAGCGGCCCTTCAGGGCCGCGTGAAGCGCGAAAAAAATCTGCCGGGCTTCAGCCCCGTGGTTGCTCTCCTACGCCCGCGTCTCCTGCAACGATTCCACTTCATGCGTCGGCGCAATCTGCACCAGAGGATGCATCGCCGCCGCAGGCTCCTCCAGCATCCGCAGCGCTTCCGCATCGCGGTACGCCGGGAACAGCGTCCCCTTCACCGTGGCCAAAAATCCGCCCAGCGAGCTGAACGTCGCATTCACCGCCGAAGCCTCATACCCGCTGTGCACCATGCAATTGGCGCACGCCGGATTCCCTGACTCCGTCCCGTAATTGCTCCACTCGGTCGTAGCCAGCAGCTCGGCGAAGGTCTCGGCGTACCCGTCCTGCAGCAGGTAACAAGGCTTCTGCCACCCGAAGATGTTGTAAGTCGGCATGCCCCAGGGCGTGCACGGATACGTCCGCTTCCCCATCAGAAATTCCAGAAACAGCGGCGACAAATTGAACTGCCACTCTTTCTTCCGGTTCGACAGAATCGCCCGGAACATCCTCCGCGTCTTCGCCCGTCCCAAAAAGTGTTTCTGATCCGGCGCCTTGTCATACGAATAACCAGGCGAGAGCATCATGCCCTCCACGCCCAGCTCCATCATCTCGTCGAAGAACGCCCGCACCGACTTCGGATTCGCCCCATCAAACAAAGTCGTATTGGTCGTCACGCGGAAGCCGCGCTTTAGCGCCTCGCGAACCGCATCGACCGCAATGTCATACCCACCCTCGCGGCACACAGCCAGGTCGTGCTCTTCCCTCTGCCCGTCCAGGTGCACGCTGAAGGTCAAGTACTTGCTGGGCTTGAACAGATCGATCTTCTCTTTCAGCAACAGCGCGTTCGTGCACAGATAGATGTACTTCTTCCGCGCCACCAGCCCCTCGATGATCTCCCCGATCTGGGGATGCATCAGCGGCTCCCCGCCCGGGATCGACACCATCGGCGCGCCGCACTCCTCTACCGCCCGGAAGCACTCCTCAGGCGTGAGGTCCTTCTTCAAAATATGAGCCGGATACTGGATCTTCCCGCATCCCGCGCAAGCCAAATTGCACCGGAACAGCGGCTCCAGCATGAGTACTAGCGGATATTGCTTCCGCCGGGCGAGCTTTTGCCTTAGCACATAACTGGCCACGGTCCACATCTGTGATACAGGAACTGGCATGAATCTTCAGAAACCCCTTTGTAGGTATCCCCCTATTTTAACAGGATTTGCCCTTCCCCCGCCTGCCCGAAGCGCCCCCCCCAGGGGTGCCTATGTGGGGACAGCCACCCCCGGCTGTCCGCCGAGCGCCAGCTCGGCAGGGGATTTTGATCTGTGTGTAGGTCCGGGATGTGTGGGTCCGGGTCTCGGACCCGGACAGGCCGAGCGCGAGCTCGGCTGCCCCTCCCCCAAAAAGTATCTGCAACCTCGCCGCCCCACCCCTCCTCTAAAGGGCATGCTCCTCCGCTCCCACCCCCGCCCCAAAGAAATCTTGTCCGGGCCCCCAAAAACCGATACCCTGAATCCCGGTTACCAGCATGTTTAACCCCCACCCCAATCTGGCGGATGAAGTCAATCGCAGCATCATCCAGTCGGAAATCGAAGGTGGCGTTTTTCTCGACGACCTCCCGCCCTCCACCGTCCTGCAAATCCAGACCATGCATCACTGCTATACCGCGGTCCTGCTCGGCGGAAGCGAGGCGTTACTCTCCGGCCATCCCGAGTTCTGCCCAGAGCCGGTGCAAGTCGCGATCTCCGGCTCGACCTGGGGAGGATCGATGCTCAAGCTGCAGTACGTCGGCCGTGGCATGCACCTTGAATTTCGTCATCCCCAATATTCCACTCCCATCATCACGTCCCCCATCCAGGAAATCCGCGATAAAGTTCAGCTCCCCGCCCTGGAACTAGACTCCCGCGCCCACGGCGCCCATTCATAAGAAGTTCTATGTGGGTCCGGGTCTCAGACCCGGACAGGCCGAGCAAAGCTCGGCTGCCTCTGTGTCCTCCGTGCTCTCTGTGGTTGAATGCTCTTCAACGGGTGAGCGTGTAGGAGTTTTGACTTTCCTGTATGCCCCGAGTGTGCTGCGGCCCTCTCCCAGCTACTTCGCTTTATCCTGCGTCTCTTCGCAAGGCACATCCTTCGCCTGCGATCGCGATGCATCCTCTCCCGGTTCAACGATGAACCGAACCTCTACCAACGCCTTCGGACAATCCGTCGCGATCTGCACATCATTTCGTCCAAATCCCGCCGGCAGAAATTCCCGATTCGCCTCGATGAACTGATCCACGTAAGTCGCGTCATACACCGAGCCCGCAGCCAGCTTCCTTTGCACTTGGAGTCTGGAAATCATTTCCTTCTTGCCTACGAAATCAACTTTGTCCAGCCGATACTGCGGTCCTTCCTCAATCGTCAGGTTCAGGTTCATCGTTGCATTAGCACCCGGAGTCGTCTCGGGAACGGCGAAATAGTCCAAATAGCCACTCTTCCCATAGACCTTGCGCAAGCCTTCAATCCCGCTGGCCACCCTGCCCCGCTCAAACACCGCACCAGTCTTGAGTGGGAATTCCGACCGCAGCCGTTCCACCGTGAACGCCCGATTCTTGACGAATGTAATCTCCCCGACTCTGAACTTGGGACCCTCCGCCACATCCGCTTCCATCGTCACCGGCTTGGGAATGCCCAGCGGATCTCCCGGCTTGAGCTTCACGCTCTTGACCTCCACCAGGAAATATCCTCGATCCTGAAAGAGTGCCCGAACTCGCTGCCCCATCTCATCCGTATCGTCATTGAAACAATTTCCGGTCAACTCGCCCGTCATTCCTGCCAGTTCGGTTGCACTCACCGTTTGCGTGCCAGTAATCGTGGCATCCGTCACCAGGATTCCCGCCTTCGGATTCTCCCGGTGATCTCTCCCGCACTGCGCACGCGCGGCCAGACTCAGGCACGCCAAGCTGAATAGCAGTCGAAACCAATGGCTCCGCATCGCCGCTCTCCTCAACCTGAATTTCTCCGTAGTTCCATCTCTCCAGATTCCGGTCCCACCCTACAAGGTTGCCAAACCTGCCAAATCGCAATCCACGGTGCCCACTAGTAAGCTTCCTCTGTGTCCTCTGTGGTTAAGGCTTTTTGGTAATCCCTCCCATTGACTTGCCTCTCCGCACCCACTACCATTCCGGCCAGTGGCCCGATACCGGCCCGAATCATGCCCCTGAAGATAGTTACTCGCGAAGTCGCTCACGTCACCATCCTCGACATCACCGGACGCATCGTCCTCGGCGAGGAAATCCACGCTCTCCGCGACGCCGTCCGCTCCCTCGTCGCCGAGGGCAAGAAAAAGATCATCCTGAACCTCAACGGCGTCGACTACCTCGACAGCTCCGGCGTCGGAGAACTCGTTGGCAGTTTCACCACCGTCCGCAACGCTGGAGGCGAGCTTAAGCTCCTCAACCTCACCCAGAAAGTGAACGACATCCTCCACGTCACCAAGCTCTACACCGTCTTCGACATTAAAGACGACGAATTCACCGCCGTACGATCCTTCGACTACTTCTTTGCCAAGTAGTCCATGCGGTCTGGGTCTCAGCCTGTCCTGAGCGAAGTCGAAGGAAGCTGGACGGGCCGAGCGTAGGCCCGGCTGCCTCTCGTCCCCGAACCGCTCTAGGCACGCCCCCAAGGGCCTGCAATCGAGGTACTATTTCAGGACAGAATTCGCATGGGCCACGCAAGGTGCGGGGGAGTCGCGCAGCTCATGGACAGCAGTAACGATCAACGCTCGCTTCAACAAAAGACGGCCAGAGAACTGATCTGGACGTCCAACCACTCCTTCCATGGATGGACCTGCTCGCAGTGTGAATGGAACTCCGCGCTCCCCACGCTGCTGAACGATCCCGAAGCCAAGACCGCCTACGACCGCCTGGCAGCGGCCAAATTCCGTGACCACAAATGTGCCGAGCACCTCTCGCGCCTGGGCTCAGCCGACGATGCCGATAGCTTCACGCCCCGCATCCGCAAACTGGTGCAGCAAGGCTTCAAACCCAAAGACGCGGTCGAACTCTTCCTGCAGGAGATCGCCCTCGAATACCGCAACCAGCCCAAAGTCCTGGCCCAAGCTAAAGCCGACGGCGAAGACTTCCTTCGCCGAGTCCGCGCCGGCCTCATCTAAAAAGATTCAATGTGGGGACAGCCGCCATCGGCTGTCCGTCGAGCGCAGCTCGACTTGGTAGGCGAAGGGGTGGGGACTTTGACTCTCCCTAATCCCGAATCCCCATCTCCCCCAAAATATAAGCGTAATCAAACGAGGCTTCCTTCAACCGGTCATACCTTCCCGAAGCCCCGCCATGTCCCGCCGGGCTCAAGTTCGTCTTCAGGATCAAAGTATTGTGGTCCGTCCGCGTCGCCCGCATCTTCGCCACATACTTCCCCGGCTCCCAATACATCACCTGGCTGTCGTTGAACGACGTTTTCACCAGCATGTCTGGATAATTCTTCGCCTCCACATTGTCATATGGCGAATAAGTGATCATGTAATCGAACGCCGCCTTCTCCTTCGGATTCCCCCACTCCTCGAACTCGCCCACCGTCAGCGGCAAAGTTTCATCCAGCATGGTGTTCATGACATCCACAAACGGCACGCCCACCAGCGCCGCCTTGAACAAGTCCGGACGCAGATTCAGCACAGCTCCCATCAGCAGTCCGCCCGCACTGCGCCCCTCGATGACCAGCCGATCCTTCGATCCGTACCCGTGTCCCACCAGATACTCTGCACACGAAATAAAGTCGGTGAACGTCGTCCTTTTATTCATCATGCGCCCCGCGTCATGCCAGGCCTTGCCCATCTCCCCGCCGCCGCGAATGTGCGCCACCGCCGTCACCACTCCCCGATCGACCATGCTGAAAATATTCGGATTGAAAAACATGTCGATCGAAACGCCATACGACCCGTACCCATATAGATACAGCGCGCCCGTGCCATCCAGCTTCGCGCTCTTCAGATGCAGCACCGACACCGGAATCTTCACTCCATCCGCCGCGACCGCATAGATCTGCTCCACTTGATACTTCTTCGCGTCATATCCTCCCGGCACTTCTTTTTGTTTCAACAGCACCGACGTCCCCTTCTCCATGTCATACGCAAACACCGACGCCGGCGTGATCGGCGACTGGTACCCGTACCGAAATTCCGTCGTGTCATAAACGCGGTTGATATACGAATACGCCGCATAGGCCGGCTCCGGAAACGCAATCTTCTGTGACTTGCCGCTCTGCAAATCCGTCACGCGAATCTGCGGCAACCCGTTCTCCCGCTCGTACAGCACGTAATAGTTCTTGAAGAAATCCGTGTCGTCGAGCATGACCTTCGGATCCTGCGCCACCACTTCCTTCCAGTTCGCGCTCTCTGGAGTCGCTACCGGAGCCTTCACCAGCCGAAAATTCCGCCCAGTATCATTCGTACGAATGTAAAAAGAGTCGCCATTGTGGTCGGGATAATATTCCACCCCCTGCTTCCGCGGCTCTATCACCTTGAACTCCGCCATCGGATCGCCGGCCGGAATATACCGCGCCTCGCTGGTCGTATGGCTGGTCAACATCAAAAAGAGGTACGCGTGGCTGAGGGTTTTCGTGGCCGACACATCGAAGCGCTCATCTTTTTCCTCGTACACCAGCGCATCCGTCCCCGCTTCGCCCGCCGTGTGCCGGTACAGCCGGTACTGCCGCTTCGACACCGCATCTTCCTGCGAGTAGAAAATCGTCTTGTTATCGTTGGCCCACACGACTGACCCCACGCGCTCGGCATGATCCGCCAATGTCTTTCCCGTCCTCAGATCTTTCACCGCCAGCATGTACTGCCGGAACCCCGTGTTGTCGTACGAATACGCCAGCAGATTTCCATCCGGACTCACCGCAAACGCCGCCACCGACATGAACGCCTGCCCCTTCGCCAGCTCGTTCACGTCGAGCAGCACTTCCTCCGGCGCGTCCATGCTGGCTTTGCGACGGCACCGTATCGGATACTGCTTTCCCGCCTCCGTCCGCACATAATAAAAATAGTCGCCCTCGCGATACGGCACCTCGACATCGGTCTCCTTGATGCGCCCCAGCATCTCGGCATACAGCTTTTTCTGAAACGCCGCGGTCGGCTTCATCACCGCTTCGGTGTAGGCGTTCTCCGCCTCCAGATAAGCCCGCACCTCGGGATTCGGCTTGTCCCGCAGCCAAAAATAGTTGTCCACCAACTTGTGTCCGTTGACCTCGGTCACATGCGGCACCTTCTTCGCCACCGGCGGCGCAGGCAGAGTCGAAGTATCCGCCGCCGTCAACACCATTACCGATCCCAGTACTATCCCGCCCACCTGCACTCGCCGCAGCAACCGATTCATAAGCTCTCCGAGTAGTGAAATGAAAAAAATGTCGTGAACAAGAAGTGGCGGGAGCATTTTCCCCGCCAGCGCAAGATACTCCGCCCGCATCCCGCTTTGCAACGTGAAGGCAGCGAGTGATGTGGGACAGCCGCCCTCGGCCGTCCCGCCGAGCGCAGCTCGACGCTGCCTTCGTGATCCTTAGTGTCCTTGGTGGTTAAGGGTGTAGTGTTCTCCGAATTGACGTACGCCCAAGAATTGCCTAACAGCCCGTGGTGCAAGTTCGGATTCGTGAGCAGAAAGTGTTGAGGTATCCACAGGCTTGGTTTGTAGAATCGGCACATGGCGATGGGGACGCGCAAGCAGCGGGAAAAACAAGAAGATTTGTGGATCGCGCATGCGGAGTTGGCATCGGCTCCGGGACATCCGTTCTATCAGCGTTTGAATGAGTTGCTGGAGGCCGAAGGCTTCGACGAGTTTGTCGAGACCCGGTGCGCGAAGTTTTATGCCGAGAAGAACGGGCGTCCGTCGCTGACGCCGGGGATTTACTTTCGGGCGCTGCTGATCGGGTATTTCGAGGGCATCGGGGCGGAGCGCGGCATTGCCTGGCGGCTGGCGGACTCGCTGGCCCTGCGGCGTTTCGTGGGGATCGCGCTGGACGAGTACACGCCGGATCACTCGACGATTTCGCGCACGCGGCGGCTGATCGATGTGGACACGCATCGCGAAGTATTCGGCTGGGTGTTGGGCGTGCTGGCCGATCGTGGGTTGCTGAAAGGCCAGCGGATCGCGATAGATGCGACGACGCTGGAGGCGAACGCGGCGATGCGCTCAATTGTGCGGCGGGACACGGGCGAGAGTTACGAAGAGTATCTGCGGGGGCTGGCGAAGGCCTCAGGTATCGCGACACCGACGCGCGAAGACTTGGCGCGGTTGGATCGCAAGCGCAAGAAGCGGACGTCGAATAAGGAGTGGAAGAGCCCCACGGATGGCGATGCGCGGATCGCGAAGATGAAGGATGGGCGCACGCATCTGGCGCACAAAGCCGAGCACGCCGTCGATCTGGACACGGGCGCGGTGTTGGCGGTCACGCTGCAAGGCGCCGACCGAGGCGACACGGCCACGCTGGATGAGACGTTGTGCGAAGCCGGAATGGCAGTGGCGGAGCAGGTTGGGCGGGAGGCGGAGTTGCGGCCCAACGAAACGCCAAAGGTGAACGTGGCCGGGATCGAAGAGACGGTGACCGACAAGGGTTATCACAGCGGCGCGGTGGTGAAGCGGATGAAGGTGTACGGCGTGCGCAGTTACATTCCGGAGAAGAAACAAAAGGGACGGCGGAACTGGGCGGGCAAACAGGCCGAGCAGCAAGCGGTGTATGCGAACCGGCGGCGGGTGCGGGGTGCGTATGGCAAGAGTTTACTGCGGCGGCGCGGCGAGTTGGTGGAGCGCAGCTTCGCGCACTGCTACGAGACGGGCGCGATGCGGCGCTGCCATCTGCGCGGACAGGAAAACATTTGGAAGCGGCAACTGATCCACGTGGGTGCGTTCAATCTAAGCCTGATCCTGCGCCAACTGCTGGGCGCGGGCACGCCGCGGGAGTGGAAGAACCGCTTCGGCAGACTTGTTTTGACTCTCTACTTACTCTTCACGTGTCGGATGAGTCAGAAGCGGTTTGCAGAAGCCGAATCTCCGCGTCCGTTGCCAAGTGCTTCGTGAGATCGCGTAGCCGACTACATCGCCCGACTTGCGGGAAATCCGCTACTTGCACCCCGGGCTGCTAAGCTCAACCCCAGAGCGCGAAGGGCGCCTCCAGTCCGCGGAAAGGGCCGTGCCCACCTGCTACACAATTTCGAAGGCCACGAACCTTCTTTCAGCCTGCTCGCGTGCGGACTCCAGGCCCTTTGAAAGGAGCTTCGTATGTTTCCCAACCCGCAAGATGCTCTCCCTCTCCCGCTGCGCTCGGATCTCAATCAATATAAGAAGCGCGCCAAGGATCTGCTGAAAGCCAGCCAGTCCTCCGATCCGGTCGCGATCCCCGCCTGGGCCGCGGAATGGATCGCCTCGCTAGTCCGCCTCTCCAACCTCACCATCAACCCGCAACTCCCCGTACGAGTCGAACACTGGACCAACGAACTGGAAGACTTCGCTCGCGACAAACTATCTCAGGACAGCACTCTAGCCGCCGCCCAATTCGTCATAGCCCGCGCTCAAGGCTTCGAAAGCTGGCCTAAGCTCGCTGCGCACATCGAGTCCCTGACTCGCACCAACTCAAGCGTGAGCAACTTCGAACACGCCGCCGACGCCATCGTCACAGGTGACATCGTGGTTCTAGAGGAGTTGCTGCGCGAGAATCCTGATTTGATTCGAGCCCGCTCCACGCGCCAACATCAGGCCACGCTCCTGCACTATGTCTCGGCCAACGGAGTCGAAGGCTACCGCCAGAAGACTCCAAAAAACATTGTCCCGATCACCACCCTTCTGCTTCGAAGCGGCGCCGAAGTCAATGCCGTGTCCGATGTCTACGGCGGAAGCACAACGCTCGCGCTGGTCGCGACCAGCGTGCATCCCGAACGCGCCCGCGTCCAAGGCGCCTTGATGCAGCTTCTGTTAGATCACGGCGCGAATATCGATACCGCGAATTTGCCATCCGGTCCGCTCATCAACATCTGCCTCGCGAACGGCCGCGCCCAAGCGGCCGAATTCCTGGCGACCCGCGGCGCGCACCTCGACCTCGAAGGCGCCGCCGGCTTGGGTTACGTCGACGCAGTCAAGAAGTATTTCGACGACTCCGGCGCGCTGCGTCCGACCGCAACCAGCATTCAGATGGAACGCGGATTCCTATGGGCCTCCGAATTCGGCCGCAACAACGTAGTGAGGTTTCTTCTGCAGCAAGGAGCGTCCATAAACGCGCAAGCCAACACCGGCCAGACCGCTCTCCACTGGGCCGTCATTGGCGGACACGAAGAGACGATCAAGCTGCTCTTAGACCGAGGAGCCTCGCTGGATGCAAGAAATGCCTACGGAGGAACCGCCTTGGGCCAGGCGCTCTGGTCCGCGGCGAATGGAAATCCCGCAATCGACTACTCATCGATCATCGCTCTTCTAAAGCAACAAGGCGCCAAGCCGTAGTTAAGGCACGCCGAAGGGTTGAAAAAATAGAAGTGGGTGTTGGGAAACCAAAATCCCCACCCTCCTTTCGCCAAGACTGTGAAAAAGAAGGGTGGGGGCAGCTGCGGCTACCGTCCCGACCGGCTTGGCAGTCCAACCGGTTCGAGTCGCTGGCTCCGACCAGCTTCGCGTGCGCCTTCCCGCCGGACGAGCAAGCTGAAAATCAGGGCGTGCGTGACCAGCAGCGGTGGCACGAGCGCGGTCACAATATAGAACCCCGCTCCCAGCATTCCGGGTTGAAGTCCGACCCGTGGGCCCCGATAGAAAGCGAATAGGAAGTCGGCCGCGCCCCACAGGTTGAATAGCCATACGCTCTTGATGGCCCATGTTGTCCCGTTCACCAGCGCGATCGTAGCCACGATCGCCAGAATTCCGGCGACGGCGTCACCGTAAGCTGCGGGCATGGCGAATCCAGCCGGCAGTAAAGGCGAAACAACTCCCGGCACCAGGAAGCTCAGCCCGAGGAAGCGGAGGAACATGTGCGGCGCGACCAGCCAGGTCAGCGCGCGGTTGGGATCGGTATTCTGCAGCTGCGGCCATACGAAGAGTCGAGCCGCGACCGCCGAACTCACAGAACTTGCCAGAATGCTGATTCCGAATAGTGCCAACGCGTTCATTGCGCACCTCCTTGAGTTTTCAGTTCTTCGAGCCGGGCGCGAACCGCCTGCATGCGGACGTCAAACGTCGAGAGCGGCGTCACCGTCGTCTCCATTCGCGGCCACACAGGAAGTCCGGTGATGAGACCATCCAGTTCCTCGGCTGATCCGGCGCTCACAATCAAGGCGAGAGCAATCGCTCCGCTGAGCGGCCCTCCGGCAACAATCCTTTTCTCTGCCTCGAGCTTTTTGCACAGTTCCAGCGTCGGCAGAATGAACTGCTTGATGAATACGGCGCCCTCTTGTGGCGTGTTGGGGCGGCTGGCGAGCTTCAGTTGAACCAGGTAATTCATAGGTTCCTCCTCTTCAGTAAAAATAGATGTATATGCATCGAACAGGATGCAGGAATAATTGCGAAGGAAGCGGAATCGATGTATATACATACTATGAAACAGGCCGAACGGAAGCCTCGAAACAGAATTGTTGCCTTGCCCTGCGTGTGTGCGAATCTGCGCCGCGCCGCCCGTCTCGTGACCCAGCGCTACGATCACCAATTGCAGCCCGCCGGCATCAAGGCGACGCAGTTTACTTTGTTGCAAGCCCTGACGCAGGCTGGAAACATCTCGCAGGGAAATTTGGGCGATGTGCTTGGGCTGGACAGCACAACTCTGACGCGCACGCTCGCGTTGCTGCGAAGAAAAGGATGGATTCAGACGAAACCTGGTGCAGACCGCCGAGAGGTGCGATTGACCCTAACTGCAGAAGGGAGACGCAAATACCTGGTTGCGCTGCCCTGCTGGCAACGCGCCCAAAGGCAATTGCAGAAGCTGCTGGGCGAAGCAGGTTGGAAGCAAATGGAGTCCACGATCTTCACGGCCGCTCGTGCCCAAGGACGGACGTCTTCGGGTTAGCAGTTTGTGACGAACGAGATATTCAGCTCTTACTGGGTTCGTAATATTTACCGTTCACTTCCTCCCCCATCACCGCAAAATCACATTTCGACATGTCGAGTGGGTCGGTCTTGAATGCAAAGTCAATCGAGGGCACTCGTACACTCGCTTCCAATTTCGCGATCGCCTTAAAGCCTTCAAATCGATACTGTCGCATCGGGTCTTCGTATTTGACCGATTCCTCAGAGGAAGTAAAAACGAGCTTAAAGTCGAGAAACGCTGGGGTGGTTTCAGCATCCATTGCCGGCCAACGCGGCTGATCGATGATAGGTACGTTGGTCATCTGCAGTGTGGCAGTCTTTCCGTCTGCGCTGAAGGTAAGCCCGCCCGCAGGCACAGGAGCGACCCAGTAAAGACCTTCGGCCGAGATCGGCGAATGGAAATCATGAACTTGGTTCGCAGGGACAGCCTGTCCCTTGAATAGCGTCAATCAGGTGTGGGTGAATACGCCTTGATGTGCTTGCCGCGCCGCCCAGTACTCGCCCGCCATGTAGCTGTAGTCCGTGGTCGGTGTTCCCCACGCATGACGATTGCCCTGGTTATCTACTCCGGTACCATGAAAGCCGCTGCAGCGGGCCAGCTTTCCTTTGAAGTGATAGATGTTCGAGAGCTCGACATTCGGTCCAGCGGGTTGATTGTGATTTCCATTCTTATCGAGCCAGGGAATCGGGTACGGACACACTCCACCGTTCGAAGGCTCGTGGTTTTGCGGAATGAGCGGGGAGCAGCTTTCTGGCAGGGATTGTGAATGAACCGGCCCTGCACGCAAGGAGGTTCCCAGGGCGGTGGCAATCCCGAGTCCGAGCCACCGTCGGCGCGTGATTCCGATTGCACAACGATCAACTTGAGTCATGAACGCCTCCTTTCGAAAACCGGGAACAGCTTGGCGGATAGTCTAATCCCCAAACCAACAACTGACGAAGAATCTCGACAACGCTCCAAACCCCCTTTCGCCGCAGCACGCCAATGCACTTGGGGTCGAACAGACGGCGCAACCTTGTGCTAAGGCTGGTTTCAACGGTCGACTGCTTCCACGGCTCTCCCAATGCTAGTATCTTCAGCGAAAGACCTATGACCCGTTGGGGCAGTAAACGTTCCCTATGTTGGACTCACTTACCGGATTGCCGCTACCGAGAGCTTTTTCCCGAGACTTGGAAGAATACTTAAACGACGCCAGTCAGGCTGTGGCGACATTGATTGCTGACTTCGATCATTTCCGCGACGTGAATGGCAAGCACGGTTGGGTGTTGGGTGACGAGGTGTTACAAGCGCTGGGCTCACTGTTCTCCATGTGTTGTGCCCGTGTGCCCGGTGCGGTCTGCTACCGCTTCGGCGGCAGCGTTTTCGACGTTATTCTTGCTGGCAACAATCCCCGATCGGCGAAAGAGTTCGCGGAGTTCATCAGAGCGGAAGTAGAGAGCTTTCGTCACAAAGGTGTTGCTCTCACTGTGAGCATCGGTATAGCGACGGCACCGCACGATGGCCGTACGGCTCAAGAGTTAACCGACAAAGCTTGCGCAGCATTGCGCTGTGCGAAGAAGAACGGGCGAAACCGAGTTGAAATCGCACTGCGCTCGAACAAACTCTCTCCCTAGCGGGACGAAGAATCGGCATTGGCGTAACATCTCGTGGCTGTTGAAAAACTCTTGCTCTGGAAAATGCTCGAAAAAACGTTGCGCTAAGCCCTTCAAACGACGTTCTCAATTTTCCTAGACATTTTCTATCCCCCAAATTTCGGCTGTTCCCGAGAAAATGGAGTTTTTCAACAGCCACTCTCGATTTCACTCACTGATGGGTTTGCGGTTCCAGCCTCGGATTCTCGGAATAGAATGATTTCCTGGTTGGACGGAAGGAGTGCTGCGTGATGAGGCCGGAGCGGACCGCTTGGGAACTTTCCGTGCAAAGGGTTGGGCACACCGTACTCGCGGTCGTGTTTGCTGCATCCCATCTAGTTTCGCCAGTTGAGATTTAACTTCCGGTTTGCCCGTTAGAACGAAGCCGCTGGCGCGGCGGACGCTGCCGCGTGGGTGATGTCGGCAGTCCTTATTTTTGGCTCAGATAATTGTGGGTCACAAGGAGGTCCCTGTGACCCATCTACGCAAAATGATGCTGGAGGAACTCCAGCGACGTCATTACTCTGAAGCTACCACACGACGTTACATTCGCTTCATCGAGCGGTTCGCCCAACACTTCCACCGCTCGCCCGATCGCCTGGGACCGCAGCACATCCGCGAGTACCAAGCCCAACTCTTCACCGTGCACAAACTGACTCCCGGTTCGGTGACCAACCATCTCTGCGCCCTGCGCTTCCTCTACATCCAGACGCTCAAGAGGCCCTGGAGCATTGCCGACACTCCCTATCCCAAGAAGCGCTATCGCCTGCCCACCATTCTCAGTCAGGAAGAAGTAACACTGCTCATCGAGGCTGCGCCGACTCCCTTCTATCGCACCATTTTGATGACCCTCTACGGCACCGGCGTGCGCCGCGCCGAGCTCACGCGCCTGAAGGTCAGCGATATCGATAGCCGACGCATGGTCGTGCACATTCAGGACGGCAAAGGCGGGCAAGACCGCGACGTGATGCTCAGCCCCGTCCTGCTCGAGGAACTACGCGCTCACTGGCGACGTCTGCGCAAAAAGTCCGTCTGGTTATTTCCCGGCAACCGCTGGCACAGCGGCGATCACCCCACCGATACCAAGACTCCCTACCACGCCTGCGCCGCAGCCGCTCGCTACGCCGGGATCAAGAAACGTGTCTATCCCCACGTGCTCCGCCACTGCTTCGCCACTCACTTGCTCGAAGCCGGCGCCGACCTGCACACCATCCAGATCCTGTTAGGCCATCACGATCTGAAAGAAACCGCTCGCTATCTCCACCTCTCGCAACGGCACTTGCATGCCACGCCTAGTCCGCTGGATGCGCTGGTGCTCAAGAAAGGCAAGTCGTCCGAGGAGGAGTAGATGAGTCGGCCACAGTTCGAGGTGGCCGACATCATTCGCAGCGCAGGAGCAGACTTCATCGAGAGGAACCGTTCGTGGCTCCGCTGGACCCACCTTAAGGTCCTGCTGGCCATCGCGCGCTGTCGCACCGCTGCCCTCGGCGGCCATATCGATGAGTGCACCAGCTGCGGACATCGTGCCACCATCTCCTACAACTCGTGTCGCAACCGGCACTGCCCGAAGTGTCAGACCGGTGCGCGTGAACGCTGGATCGCGGCGCGTCGTCGTGAACTGCTGCCCACGCCCTATGTCCACGTCGTTTTCACCCTGCCGCCGCAACTGGCTGCGTTGGCTCTCCAGAACAAGAAGGTCATCTACGGTTTGCTGCTCCGGGCCAGCGCCGAAACCCTGCAGGAGGTCGCGCGCAATCCCGCCCATCTCGGAGCCGAGATCGGCTTCTTCAGCGTGCTTCACACCTGCAACCAGAAACTCCAACTTCATCCTCATGTCCACTGTGTCGTTCCCGCCGGCGGACTCTCCCGCGATCACGCCCGCTGGATTCGATCCCACCCACGCTTCTTCCTTCCCATTGCCGTACTGCGGCGCGTGTTCCGCGGCAAGTTCGTCGCCGGCCTGAAGTTTGCCTTCGAACGCCGTCAGCTGCACCTGGCCGGAGAACTCGCACCGCTCACCCATCCCAAGTTCTTCGCTGCCTGGCTGCGTCCGCTCTTCCGCAAAGATTGGATCGTCTACTCCAAACCACCCTTCGGCGGACCCGAGTACGTCCTGCAGTATCTCGGCCGCTATACCCACCGCGTCGCCATCTCCAACCATCGCTTGCTCGCATTGGTGGACGGACAGGTTACCTTTCGCTGGCGTGACTCTGTCGACCACAATCGGCAGAAAGTGATGACCGTCTCGCGCGATGAGTTTCTCCGTCGCTTCCTACTTCACCTGCTCCCCAAGGGCTTCGTCCGCATCCGCCACTTCGGCTTCCTCGCCAACCGAAGGCGCGCCGCCCTGCTGCCACGGTGCTTCGCCGCTCTTCACGCCAGTCCACCGAAAAACGAATCGAAAACGTCGACCGCTCCTACAGCGCACCCGCTGTGGCGCTGTCCCAAGTGCGGCGGACCGATGGCCGTCGTCGAACGATTCACCGCGGCACAACTCCAACTTCGTTCTCCACCACTCCTGGTCACAGCTGCATGAAATCACTCGCCCACAACCCCAACTGCTGGCGCGCTTCAGCGCGCTCCGTCGAAGTGTGTCTCCGTCACCGCTCGACACCTTCTTCATGCCCCAGAGTAGGTTTCGCTTCAACCGCCACTTCGCCTTTGCCCATGCCCGTCGGTTCCTCCGCAACGGACCTCGACCACCCCGACAACCTCTACAAACCTCTCTTGCTCCATTCAATTTGCATAAGTACCGCGCCCGCCGCGCCAGCGGCTTCCTTCTGACGGCTTTTTCGAACGCGACGCCTCTCACCTTTTCTTTCAGCCTTGAGCACTCATCCCGGCGTCGCCTCCGAAAAAGCACTAGCGTTATCCGCCCAGAATCGAGGCCAAGTGACGAGATCACTTTCTACTAGCGACGTGTCGGTACCGACGTTTCACGCAGAATGTGGAACTATGATGGTGTACTCATTCTGAGAATTACTAGCCTCCGTTCGGGGGAATAGCATGAAGGCGAAACGAGCGCGTTGGCTGGCAGCGTGTGCTCTCTCCGCATATGGCGCACTTCTGATCAGGTTCGTGGTCTTCAAGGCCATACCTGTCATTCGGATAGGACATCTGAGGTTCCGGTTTGCCGGTACTCACACCGGTCCGGGCAACTTCGTCCCGTTCAAGACCATTGGTCCCCAACTCATTGGTGGGGGGAATCACTTGATAGCCATGGTGAACTTCTTCGGAAACATCATCCCGTTTATGCCGATAGGACTTCTCGCTCCACTTGTCGTTCGATCCATCTCATGGCAGAAGGCGCTCGTCCTCGGATTTGTCACCGGGCTAACCTTCGAGGTGATGGAGGTTGTCTTCCGTGTAGGTATCTTCGACGTTGACGACGTGATGCTGAACGCATTCGGCGTCATGCTCGGCTACGGAGTGTTCGTAATGTTCAAAGGTCGGGCCCAACCTCACCTAGGGTGAGCTCTTCAGCCCCGAGAGAAGGTGGGGTCCAGAACAGAAGGATTCTGAGCAGCTTGCTGCTGAGCCGACTGGCGGAGAAGAACAGAGCAAAAAGCGAGAGCGCGAGAATCCAGAACAGAGGAGAGACAAGGCCTCCCAAACAACCTCCGACGACGGCGGCCAAGCCGTAACCTGACCACCCGTGCGACGGTCACTCGGAGCGCAAGGCTTGCATCACATCGACGCGTGCTGCGCGGGCCGCGGGCAGCACCGATGCGATCACTGCGACCGCCATCAGCACGATCGCCGAGACCAACACAGGCAATGCGCCCGGCATCTTGACGTCCAGGAAATATCTTCCCGCTAACCGCGCCAGCACGAAGCCGAATGCCGCGCCTGCACCAACGCCCGCCGCGGCAATCACGGTGCCCTCTGCCATCACGCCCTTGAGAAGTTGCTGCGGCTCCGATCCGAGAGCCAGGCGGATGCCGAATTCCCGCGTCCGCGCGCTCACCGAAAACGCCAGCACGCCCGCGACGCCCACCACGGCAATCGCCAGCGCCACCACCGCGAATACGCCAAACACCAGCGAGTTCAGGCGGTCCGGCGTGAGCACCTCGGTGCGGACATCGGCCAGAGTGGCGGCGTTTTCCACCGGCTGATCGGCGGACATCTCCCGAATGACGCGCGTGACCGGCGCGACCAGCGCATACGGATTTGCACCCGTGTGAATGAAGAGACGACCGCCGAAAATCATGCCTTCGTTAAAGGGGCTGTAAATCGTGGGCGTGGGTTCGGGAACGACGTGTTGATCGTCAACGTCGGCGGTGACGCCGATGATGCGGTGCGGCGCCATCATGCGCGCCTTTTCCTGATCGCTCCCGGTGGCGAATTGCAGCACGGGATCCGTCCAATAGACATGCCGATTGACCGCATCCTGATTGGGGAACATGCGCTGCGCGAGAGTCTGGCTGACGATAACGACAGGCTCTTTATTATTATCGTTGTTGTCATCAAGCGCATTGAAATCCCGGCCGGCAATGATAGGAACGCCAAGAGCCGCAAAAAAACCGGGAGAGATGGTACGCGACTGCGCCCGGGGATCCTCTACGCCGGCCGCATGGACGTGTCCATCACCGGAGAACTGCAGAGTGCCGAAGCTGCCATCGCGCCAGGGAACGACATCGCCGAATGCGGTCTTGCTCACTCCCGGCAGGGCATCAATGCGACGCATCGACTCCTTGTAGAAATCGACGACCTGCTGAGGCGTCTTCCCATCGGACATAGCGGGAACATCGATCGCGAGGACGTGCTGCGTGTCCAGACCCGTCTGCATCCTTTGCAATGCGATCAGCGTCGTGATCAGCATGCTCGCGCCCGCTAACAGGACGAACGATGCGGCGATTTGCGTTACCGCGAAGATCCGCTGCCGACGGCGTGTGCTGCCGGTGATGCGCGCGCTTCCGCTTGACAGGCTGAGTCCACCCGCTGTGCCGGATGTGCCGGACGACGGCAGGCGTGGGACAAATGCGAGAATCACCGCGGCAACGACGGCTAGGGCCGCTCCTACCCAAAGCAGGCTCGAATCGACTGTGAAATCAAGCGCTCGAATGGAGAAGCGCGAGGCGTAGCGGGCAAGCACCGCCACCATCGGCTGCGCGCTCAGTACACCGAGCGCAGCGCCTGCGCCGCAGAGCAGAAGGCTTTCGGCCAACAGCATCCGGCGCAATGCGCCTCGGCTTGCACCCAGCGCCACCCGTACCGACAGTTCGCCTTCGCGGCGAACGGTCCGCGCCAAAATCAGGTTCGCGACATTGGAACACGCGATGATGAAAACCAGACCTGCTGCTGCCAGCAGCACCAGCAGCACGGTCTTGGCACCAGACGTGATCTCGTCACGAAGCAACTTGGCCCCGATCCGAAAGTCCGCTTCCTGCGCATACGCTTCCGGGTGGTCCTTCTTCATCGCCGAGTAAACAGAATTCAACTCCGCGCGAGCCTGATCGAGGGTGGCTCCGGGAGCCAGACGGCCGAAAAGCTCCGTCATGCGATGGATGCGGCCGGTGACCATGGTTGCCGAAAGATGATGCGGGCTCGTCACTACGTTGGAAATGATTTCGGTATCCTGCGGATATGGGACGCAAGGTTCGAGCACGCCAATGACTGTCGCCGACCGGTCACCGATGCTCCCCAGGCGAACCGTTTTGCCGATGACCGACGGATCCTTGTGAAGAGCGGTCGTCCAGAAACGGTAGGTGAGAACGACGACGCCCGCAGCCTTAGGACCGTCGTCCTGCGGTCCGATGAGGCGGCCGAGCACGGGATGAAGCCCCATCACGTCAAAATATGCGCCGCTGACAACGCCACCTCGAATGGAACGAGGCTCCCCGAGGCCGATCATGGTGAAGCCCATGGCGGAGAAGTCGCCGAACGCGCTCAGAGTTTTCACGCTTGCGCGCAAGTCCTGTATCTCAGGCACGGAAAACGCCGCGTTATCTTCGCCGATGCCGGTGGCGCTCTGTCGGATATAGATCAGCCGGTCCTCGTCGCGGTTGACCAGAGGCTTGAGCAGCACTCCGCGCACTAGCGTGAAAATGGCAGCGTTTGCGCCGATGCCGAGCGCCAAGGTGAGAACCACGGCGATCGCCAGCCCTGGAGTGCGAATCAACGAGTGAGCTGCAACCCTCAAATCGCGAACGAAGAACATGTTCTCACCCTCCTGCCGGGATAACAGCACCACAGTTGCCAATACAAAGCGCCACATTTTAAACGACTTAATTTCCGATCACTGAGTCCGTGCTGTCCATTTCAGGACACCGCTATATCAAATTCGGACACCCGAACACGCTCATCGCGAGCTGTCCTTTCTCCGCCGCTGCTCGCTCTCCTTCATCATTTCGTTCAAATCCACAACCGGCCGGATCTCAATCGGTCCAAGTCCATACTTAAAACCCGGAAGCTGCGAGACCAGCTGAATGGCGTGATTGAGGTCCCGCGCCTCAAGGATTTGAATGCCGCCCAACTGTTCCTTGGTTTCCGCGTAGGGGCCGTCGGTGGTCGCGACTTTTCCGTTTTTCCAATAAAGGGTCACGGCGGTCTCCGGAGGCTGAAGAGGTACTTCGGCAACCAGATGTCCGTTGGCGCGCAGATGGTCGTTGTGCTCAAAGCATTCGTCGAGCACATCGTGTCGCTCGTCCTCGGTCATCCCCTCGAATTTTCCCGGCTCGAGATATCCCAAACAGATGTATTTCATGCGCTTCCCTTGTTTCCTCTGACTCAGAGCCGTAGCTCCTTCGACCCGCAAAGAAAGCGGGCCTCAGGATGACAACCGTGTTGTTTAAGGCTTTGATTGCCCGCGGGTGCCCAATCTCTTTCTTAATGCCGAGATGAAATGCCCGGGCCACCCACCAGTGGGCCCGGGCGGTTTACTTGCTTCCGCCGGGTCCTTGTTCCGGAGCCGGGAAGAAAAGAAGCTCGCGCACCTCGCCGGCCACATCGCAGGCGATGGCGCCCCTCTTCGCCCATGCCAGCGCCTCGTCGATATCAGCGCACTCCAGTATCCAAAATCCGCCCATGTGTTCCTTGGTCTCGATGTACGGCCCGTCGGTGACGAGCACCTTGCCGCCGGGCTGGGACCGCAGGGTCTTGGCATTAGCGGCCGGCGAAATGCCGCAGGCGAACTTCCTCACGCCGGCAGCAATCATTTCGCGGTTGAGGGCGTGGATCTCTTCCATCATCGCTTCGGTCACAGTCGACGGGTCAAAGTTGTCGGGAAGGTAGTTGGCAACCAGATATTGTGGCATGACTTGTTCTCCTTGGTTTCTGTGGTTTGTTTCCGATGACTCGTTTCCTGTTCACTCAGGAGCCGTAGCTCATCGTGCTTTCGTCCTATAGTCGTTGGGGAGACGGAAAATCGACGGCTTTCCGAGTTTTTATTTTTAGCTCCCGAATCCGCTCCCGCCGGGTGCCCCATTTCTCGCGTTCTTTGCGAGAAGTGGGGCTTTTAGCTTATAGCTCACGATAGGCCCAATGATTTCAATCTCAAGGGTCAGCAGAAACAGGCCGAGAAGCCGACGTACTTGCATCGCAACCCGGTGGTGCGAGGGATGGCTCGTCTGGAGGATTGGCGGTCGAGTAGCTATCGATCCTACGCTTACGGAGAGGCGACGTTGGTTCGGATCAGCGATTGGGTTTTGGCCGTTGGAGAAAAATTCGACGGAACGCTGATTGAGGGTCGGGAGCGTGTCGTCGAAAAGCCCCACTTCTCGCAAAGAACGCGAGAAATGGGGCACCCGGCCTTCCTGGTCGTCAGCGAAAGTTAAAAGCCCAGGCTACCCGCCTGCTGACGAGTCTTTCCTTCCCAGCTGCCGAATCCGCTCCTGCAGGAATTGCCGCTCTGGTTCCTGTTGGGTCAGCGCCAGCGTTTTCTCGTATGAAGCCCGAGCTTCAGTTGTCCTGCCGAGCCTGCGGTACATATCGGCACGGGCGGAATGCGCCAGGTAATAGTTGGCCAGTTCGCCATGCTCCAGCACCGCGTCGATCTGCGCCAGCCCGGCCTCGGGACCATCGCGCATGGCAATGGCCACGGCACGATTCAACTGCACCACTGGCGAAGGCTGAATTTCTACCAACTGGTCGTAACGCGCAACAATCTGCCGCCAGTCGGTCGCCGCGACCGATTCCGCCTCCGCATGAACGGCCGCAATCGCAGCCTGCAGCGTGTAAGAGCCGACGCGGCGGGACTTCTCCCCGTGCTTCCCACGGTACTTCAGGGCTCTCTCCAGCAAGGCCACTCCCTCCGCGATCTGCTCTTTGTTCCAGCGCGCGCGGTCTTGATTCTCCAGCAAAATCAGCTCGCCCGTCGAAGAGGTCCTCGCGGCGCGACGGGCTTCGTGCAGCAACATCAGGGCAAGCAGCCCCATCACTTCAGGCTCTGGCTGGAGTTCGGCGAGCAACCGGCCTAGTCGAATCGCCTCGCCGGTCAACTCGGCCCGTGTTACTTCCGCTCCCGCCGCAGCCGAATAACCCTCGTTAAAGACGAGATAGATCACGTGAAGCACCGCGCCCAGTCGCTCCGGCAATTCTTCGGGCGTCGGCACCTCGTACGGAATCGGCGTCTCCCGAATCTTTGCCTTGGCGCGCACAATGCGCTGCGCCAGCGTTCGCGGAGTGGTGAGGAAGGCCTTGGCGATCTCCTCGGTGGTCAGCCCGCACACCTCACGCAAGGTGAGCGCGACGCGCGCTTCCGGCGGCAGCAAGGGATGACAGCAGGTAAAGATCAGGCGCAGCCGGTCGTCTTCCAGGCTGTCTTCATTATTCTTATTGGAACTTTCCGCCGAACTCCATTGCGCTTCGAGATGGCGCGCCAGCTCGTCTTGCGACGCATCCAATCTTGCCCGTCGACGCAGCGTATCGATGGCTTTGAATCGGGCCGTCGAAATCAACCACGGGCGCGGGTTGCCGGGCACTCCAGCGCTCGGCCACAGGCTCAGCGCGGCCGCAAAGGCTTCGTGCATCGCCTCCTCGGCAAGATCAAAATCGCCGAGCAGACGGATCAGTGTTGCTAGGATTCGTCCCGAATCCAGGCGATAAAGGGAGTCGAGCAATTCGCGGATCTGCTCGCTGGAACGCTCGGACAAAGCACGCTCGGGCATGACATCCTCGGACATGACGACGACCTTAGCAAACCGGCTACCCGGAATCAATTTGGCATGCGGCGGATCGAAGCCAGTGAGCGATGCAAAGTGTCCGGGTCGTGACTCTGAACTCCTCCGAGTGGCGAGCAATCCGGAGCGTGCACCACAAAAGCGAGCCGGTCAGAATCAGGCCTCGGAAGTCACTGCTTATTGGGTGCCCCGCAGATTGTCACCCCCATTGCTCCGACCTAAGTAATCTTGCAAAACCCGCATCCATTATTAATCTGGTCAAAGCAGCGCTTTGCTCTTTGGATCTGCCACGCTGAGTTTTGCAATGGACCTCTTTCTACGTTGCTCTCGTTCCTGCCCAGGCGCTATCGGGAAATCTTCACGCCCCACGAACTGCCTTCCGCCGCCGGCATCTGGAGCGGACTCATCGAAGCTCTCACCAGCGTCGGACTCCTCGTCCGCGGCTACTACGCCTACATGAACTGGCGCATGGCGAACTTGCCTCCCGAGGTCTTCACCAAGGCCGGAGAAAAGGGCGGAGAGTCTGCCATCATGGGCCTGGGCAGCATTTTCATGCTGGAGTACCTCATCCTGCCGACGACGATCGTGCTGGCATTCTTCATGTTCGAGGGCTTCGTGCGCGCCATCGCCGCCACCGGCGCCGACGAAGTCCTGCCCAGCCTGCCGCTGCAACTCTTCGCGCTTCTGCACACGAAACTGGATGCGCAAAGTCACGAGCGGCAACTGGGATCGCGGGTCCGCGATGAAGTGCAGCCGATCGCCAACGACTCCCTGCAGATCGCCAGCTGCCGCCCCAAGCCTTGGACTCAACTCACCACCATCTCGCACCAGGGCGTCTTTTATGAGCTGGTGAACGAGGTCGAAGGCAAATCTCCCCGCCGCTTCGTTTACATCCTCCGCAGAAAGCCCATCACGGCCGTCATCCGCGGCATTCACGAATACAATCCCGACGAAGCATTAGAAGTCACGAGCTAGCAGCCCGTGTCGATCCGACAGATGTGGAGACAGCCGCCTCGGCTGTCCCGCCAGCGCGAAGCGCGGCGGAACGAAGATGCTCAAGAACTAAGGTGTTTCAGGGATCCGCCCGGGAAGTCCAATACCGGGAGGACCGAGCCATCAAGGGCTAGGCCGGGCGATCAAGAACCGGGAAGGGCTGGAGCCATCAAGAACCGGGAAGGGCCCGACTTTCAGTCGGGCCGCAAAAGTCACGCGGGGCTTGCCGGCTTTTAGCCGCTGAAGGATGCTTTTTCTTCGGAGGGCATGAAACGCAAAAGCGGGGATAGGGCGGAACTAGTTCAACGGCGCGGCCGAAGGATCACTCAACTTGATCAACTTGCCGGGCGGATATTCTGCAGGCGACAGGGGCGTCTCCGGGTCCGGATTCACGATGGTCAGCACCTTCCCGCTCCGAACCCCGCGGATCGTCAGGCACTGGCTCTCGACAGCGATTACTCGATACTTCTCGTCGAAGAAATCTCCCTGTGCCTTCATCCTGACTTGGATGCCTGATTTCGCTCTCGCGACTCCAGCTTTCTGGTCGGAGCCATTATTTTAACCCACCGTTCTAAATGGGCTCGGATTCGTCCCGAGAGTTGCTTTTCCAAATGCAGCGAAGACATCTACAATCGGACCTTGTCATGGACACGGCCCGCATCGCCGAGTTGCTGGAGCCTTTTCTCCGCACGCCGATTCAGTCCGCGGAAGAGTCCCGCCATTCCGACCCGGGGAGTGCCAATGAGCGCTCGATTGTCCTGTCCCCCGCCCAGCTGCGGCATATATCGACATACATCGATATACTCCTCCACTGGAACTCCTGCATCAATCTGACCGCCATCCGCGATCCCGCAGAGATCGTCACCCGCCACTTCGGCGAGTCTCTCTTCGCAGCCCGCCACCTCTTTCCCCCTGTGTCCTCTGTGTTGAATGATGTTGCCGTCGCCGATCTAGGCTCCGGCGCAGGATTCCCCGGGATCCCGCTCAAACTCTGGGCGTCAGACATCGTGCTCACCCTGGTCGAATCCAACCATAAGAAAGCCACCTTCCTCCGAGAAGTCGCCCGCGCTCTTACATTGACAGGCATCAATATACACAACGCCCGTGCCGAATCCCTGGCCGGAACCGTCTTCGACACGATCACCCTGCGAGCTGTCGAACGCTTCGAGGCAATTCTTCCGACAGCGGCCAGCGAGATGGCCCCCTCCGGTCGCCTCGCCCTCCTGATCGGCTCCTGTCAGCAAGACCAGGCTCAATCCACGCTGCCTGATCTGAACTGGTCCACGCCTCTCCCAATTCCACAGTCCCATTCTCGTATCCTGCTAATCGGTCGAGCGGAACGACCATGATCACATAAAGTGGAAACAATATTCGCAATAGAACGTAATAATGCTAGACTAAAGGTCATATTACAGCCCATATTGGCCTAGTAAGTGGTACTAATATCCGGTTTAGGTGGCAATTCAGCTCGACGGTGGCATCAGGATTGTTGGCGGATAGGTTGGCAGCATATTGAGCCAAAGCAGCCGTGAACCAGGTTAGTGACAAGTGGGAAAATGCTTCTGAAAAATACCAATAAAATGACCATAGCGGCCTGCAATGATCCCATTGGTTACAAGAAGTGGTCCAAGCATACCAATTGAGCTCGATGTCGCCTGTGCAGGAGACCACCTCGCGGTTCACTTTTCCACAGTGTTCCTGCAGGAACATTTCGCTATTTTTTCGTCTCTCTCGTGGGTAGATGCTGAGTAACTGCAAGTCACAGTGCCCATATCTGATCGGCGTCGCCCAGGCGTGCGTATGTTCCTGAAGGAACATTCCGACATCAGTCCCGCGCAGGTTGGTTCCGCAACCTGCGGGTTTGATCCAAGAGATCTTGGAAGCAGTCAATTGTTCCTTCAGGAACAAGTTTGTTTGATTTGCGGGTGCACACTTGGATGCGAATGTTCCTGCAGGAACATTTGGACCTGTTTTGCACACAATTCACTTGCTTGCACAGCAATTGGTCATTGCATTTGAAATGCGATGCGGATTATGCTGCGCTGTAGCTCTGGTTCTCCAAAACAATCATGGGACGCGTTATCGCTGTTGCCAATCAGAAGGGCGGCGTGGGGAAGACTACGACTGCCATCAACCTAGCTGCGTCCTTCGCGGCTGCGGAAGTCAACACGCTGCTGGTCGATTGCGATCCGCAATCGAACGCCACCAGCGGCCTGGGATTCGTCAAGGATCCTGAGCGCATCAGCTCGTACCACTTGCTGATGGGCGCGGCCACGGCCGAGGAGGCGCTGCTCACGACGGAACTCGAGCAGCTGTGGCTGATTCCAGCGCACAAGAATCTTATCGGCGCAAACATTGAACTGGTCGATGCAGAGTCGCGCGAGTATCGCATGCGCGCTGCGCTGGCTCCTTTGCGCGATCGGTTTCAGTTCATTGTGCTGGACTGTCCACCTGCTCTCGATCTGCTCACGCTCAACGCGCTGGTGGCGGCTGACGCGGTGCTCATCCCAATGCAGGGCGAGTATTTTGCGCTGGAAGGTGTGAGCGAGTTGCTCGACACCATCGAGCGCATACGCGCGGCGTTGAATCCTGAGTTGGGGATTGAGGGCGTGGTGCTCACCATGTTCGATGAGCGCACCAACCTGGCGCAGCAGGTTATGACTGAACTCAAGAATTATTTTGGGGAGAAGCTGTGCCGCACGACGGTGCCGCGGAACATACGGCTGGCAGAGGCGCCAAGCCATGGGAAGGCCGCGCTGGTGTACGATCCGCGGTCGAAGGGCGCGGAGAGCTACATCCGGTTGGCGAAGGAGATTATTGAACGGCAGGTGCCGGCGGCTGGCGCTCAGCCTGCGGAGCAGGTCATCACCACGGTGGAACATGAAGGAGAAGCCGTGGAGATTGCGGCGGCGGAGATGGATAAGACGGCTTGAGTTTTGTATATCGATATTCATCAATGTATTACATTGATGAATATCGATATATGGAGTGCATAGATCCTTCGGCGCCGAAGGGCGGCGCCTCAGGATGACAAAGCGCAAAGGTTGGCGCCTCAGGATGGCAAGGGAATTGGGTGTGGGCAAGGCAAAGAGATTGAGGGAAAGGATTGCATGACGACTTCGGCGGCGGAGAATAAAGAGAAGGTCGAGAAACGGCGGGCGTTGGGGCGGGGGCTGGAGTCGTTGCTGCCGGGGCCGCGGGTGGTGGGGGGCGTCCCAGGTCCGAGTGGTGCAGCTGCCAGCAAGCCGCAGGTTCCGCACTTCGTTCGGAATGACAGGCCCGCGAATGAAAAGCCTGGGCCGGGAGAGACTGCGCCGGCCGGCGCGGTTCCTTTCGACGGAAACATTCGGGCTGTCGTGGATGAAGCGGTGGAGGATGCTGCGCTGGCCTCCGCGCCGTCTTCAACCACCGAGCTGCGCTCGGCTGGAGGGGCGGGGACGGCTGTTCCTACATCGACTGAAGAGACCATCACCATTTATGCGCAGGCGGAGTCGCGGATGCCGGGGAATCTTGTGGTCAACCTGGCGATTGCGGATATCGACAAGAATCCGTTTCAGACGCGATATGTGGAGGATGACGACGCGCTGGAGGAGCTGGCGGATTCGATCAAGGCCAATGGAGTGGTGCAGCCGATCATGGTGCGTCCGTCAGAGGATGAGGGACGCTACATCCTGATTCTCGGGGAGCGACGGCTGCATGCGTCGAAGAAAGCGGGAAAGACGGAGATTCCGGCGCTGGTTCGGCGGGTTTCGCTGCAGCAGGCGGCCGAGATGACAATCATCGAAAACCTGCAGCGGGAGGATTTGAGCGCGTTGGAGCAGGCGGAAGCGTTCCGAGTGTTGAGCAGCCAATTTTCGCTGACGCAGGCGCAGATTGGGGAACGAGTCGGGCTGTCGCGGGCGTCGGTGACGAATTACATGCGGCTTTTGAAGTTGCCGCGCGATGTGATGCAGCTGTTGGCGGAGAAGAAGATTTCGTTCGCCGAAGCCAAAGAACTGCTGGCCCTGAACAGCGACGACCAGATCTCGAAGGCCGCGCTGTACGCGGTGAAAAAAGGATTGACGTTGGAGCAGATCGAGCGGCTGGTCCTGTCGATGAACGGGGAGCTGGATCCGTTCCCGGGGATGCCGGGGCAGGTGGTGAAGAGGAGTGGAGCGAGATGGGTGGATCCGAACGTGCGAGCGGCGCAGACCGATCTGGAGCGGATGCTGGGAGTGCGGGTGCGAATCCGCGACCGAAAGGGCAAGGGGAAGATTGTGATTGAGTACTCGACGGTGGACGATTATGAGAGGGTGGTGGAGATGTTGAGGGGGAAGAAGTAGCGGGAGGCTACCAGCTTCGAGCTTCGATCGGCGGCTCTGATGGCCGCCGTTCCTTTTTTTGGGGAACCAAGATCGTTACTGAGTGGGTTCGGAGCACTCGGATCGGGCTGGCTCCAGCGGTCCAGTAGGGATTCGATCCTATTTTGTGCGGCTGGAGTGGGTGCAACGTTCAAAGCGAGTGTTTACCATTCTGATTCCTGACGCTCTGTGAGCGGGTCGAGGGAAAGCGGGAACCACAAAGGACACTGAGGTTCGCGAAGGAAGATTGTCGACTAGGGATTGGCGCCGACGAGTCGCATAGACTGCAAAAGTTCAAAGCGAGTGTTTACCATTCTGATTCCTGACGCTTTGTGGGCGGAGCGGGGAAAAGCGGGAATCACCAAGGGACACGAAGGATCACGAAGGAAGATTGTCGACTAGGGCTTGGCGCCGACGAGTTGCATGTATTGAGTCAGCGTCACGAAGCGGTAGCCGCGCGCTTTGAGATTTGCGATCAATTCTGGCATGACCGCGGTGGTGGTCGACAACTCGTGGAAGGCAAGGATGTGAGTGTACACTCCGTGCTTTTCGCGCTGCTCGACTTGTCTTAAGACGGAGTCCGCGAGGGAAGGTTTAGGGCAGTCGCTGGCTTTTCTGGTGCACAAATAGTCCAGCGAGTTCACGTCGCGCAGCGCGATGGGGTTTTCCTGCGAGATGGTCAGCAGGTGATAGCCCTGGCGCTCGAGATCGTGGCGGGCATCGTCGGAGATGATCCAGTCGGGAGGGCGGAGGTAGTGCGGCTGGGAGCCGGTGACGGCCTTGATCGCCTCCGCGCCTCGATTCACATCGCCGATGACCCACTGCTCTCCCTGTTTCCGCTCGGCTCCGCGCAGTTCGATGTGGCTGTAGGTATGGTCTTCGAGCTCGTGGCCGTGCCGCACCAATTGTTCCGCGGCATCGATGCACGTGATTCCGACATTCTCTTCGTAACGGCGTTCTCCCCAGGTCTTCGGGGTGAGCCGCCATCCCACGACAAAAAAAGTTGCTTTCACGCCATTCTGGTCGAGGACGTTCACCAAGGCGGGAGCGGGATGTTCGCCTTTGGTGCCAAACAAAACATAAGGTCGCGGGCCGTCGTCAAAGGTGAGGGCGATGAGCTTATCGGTTGAAAAGGCAGCCGCGGCATGGAAGAGCAGCGCCGCTATAGCGAAGAACATGCAAGATGACATCCGGATTCGAAGAATGATTTTGGCCATCGCATCTTTAATTATTGAAGGTGATTCCCGCCGTGGCTAATTACCTTTGTGGATGGCCCACCGGACAGGCTGGCGAGCGCGAGGGGTCCGAGGAATGTCGTAGACTTTGGCTATGGCTGTGACGGTAGAAATGCATAACACCGCCGACGCGGAGACGCGGCGGGATGTAATGGCAAGGATCGAGCACATCTTCTCGGAGCGAGCGGGAGAGTGGCGGGTGGTCATCGTGGGCTCGCAAGCGAACGATTGCTGGGAGATGAAGATTACAGGGCCGAACGCGTTCGAGCGCTCGTATACGCTGGAGGGCGGGCTGGGGCAGCATGAGCCGAGCGCGGTGGCGGCGATTCTGGCGAAGATGCTGCCGAGCCGAGGGTAATGGAGTTGTGATGTCGGTCTCGTTGGCACGGCTGTCGTTATAGCTTGGCTCCGAGAGTGCCACGGGGGCTAAAAGCCCGATTGATCTGAGGACTCTTGCGCGGCCCTGAAGGGCCGCTCTTCCACGGTTGCGGCATGGATCGTTGCCCTCAGGGCAGGTTGTCCTCAAGACGCGTTATGCTCGAGAATTTTGCGGCGGACTTCGGTAAGGATTAGACGGTAGGTGGTGGGGTCGAAGTTGTGGACATATTTTGCCAGACTTCGAGGAGTCAAAGGCCCCACTTCTGCCAACACCGGGCAGAAATGGGGCACCCGCATCCGAGGTGGTCTTAGGGAAGTCAGAATCCCCACCCTGCCGCAAACTATGTGACAAGAGTGGGGACCCTCGTCTACCCATGCTTCCAAGCGCCCGGCATCATGGACGGGCTGGAAGGTTACGCCTCGTACGCATGGCTGCGTGAGGGTGTAGTCGTCTTTCCTATTTCGTGAGTGGCACCCTCCGAGAGCCCTTGACAGCGGCCTCATTATTCTGTATATTCAGTTTGTACTGAAATAAACGATATGGCGGAATTAACGGGAGTACAGAAGCAGTACATCCTTCACTGGGGGGAGATGGGGACGCGGTGGGGGATCAACCGGACGGTGGCGCAGATTCACGCGCTGCTGTACCTGTCGCCGAAGGCGCTGCCGGCGGAGGTGATTGCGGAGACGCTGAGCGTGGCGCGATCGAATGTGAGCACGTCGATCCGCGAGCTGGAAACGTGGGGGATCGTGCGCGCGGTGCATGTGCTGGGGGACCGGCGGGAACACTACGAGTCGATGAAGGACGTGTGGGAGATGTTCCGGCTGGTGATTGAGCAGAGGAAGCGGCGGGAGATCGATCCGACGCGAGAGATTTTGCGGCAGTGCCTGGCGGATCTGGATCCCAAGGAAGCGGGTGCGGACTATACGCGGGAACGGCTGGCGGCGATGGCGGGATTCTTTGAAGCGGTGACGGAATTGTACGACCAAATGAAGCGTCTGCCGACGGGCACGGTTAGGAAACTGTTGCGCATGGGGACGAAGGTGCGGAAGAAGGCGGGGTAAGGCCCTTTTTTTGCGTGCGGTATTCTGTACGTACAGAATGATCTGTCACAGGAGTTGGGCGATGTCTTCGACCATTGCGATCACCGGAGCGTTCAGCTACACGGGCAAGTATGCAACGCGCCTCCTGCTCGAGCGCGGATGCGAAGTGCGCACGCTGACCAATCATCCTCCTGCAAAACATCGTTCCGAAGATCATCCTCTTGCAAAACATCCAGACCGGCCAAATCCTTTTGGCGAGCGCGTGCGTGTGTTTCCCTACAACTTCGCCCGACCCGACGAATTACGACGCAGCCTGGAGGGAACGGCGGTGCTTATCAATACTTATTGGGTTCGATTCCCACATGGGGAGACCGATTTCGAGACGGCGGTGCGAAACTCGCGCACGTTGATCACAGCGGCCAATGCCGGCGTACGGAGGATTGTGCACGTGAGCATTGCGAATCCTTCTCTTGAATCTCCTTTGGGGTATTACAAGGGGAAAGCCGAGGTTGAAGAGGCGGTGATGGAGTCGGGCCTCTCGTATAAGATCTTGCGGCCTACCGTGATCTTCGGAGCGGAAGACATTCTCATCAACAATATCGCGTGGTTCGTGCGGCGGCTGCCGGCATTCGGCATTCCGGGAGATGGGCGATACGGGATTCGTCCGATCTACGTTGAGGATATGGCGCGGTTGCTGGTGAATGGAGCCGAGGAGCAGGGGAACGCGGTGATTGATGCGGTGGGACCGGAGACGTTCAGCTTCGAGGAGCTGGTGAAATTGATTGCGGAGCGCGTAGGCCGGAGGGTTCGGGTCGTGCATTTGCCGGCGGCAATCGCCTATCTGTCGACTCTTCTGACGGGATGGATTGTAGGCGACGTCGTGCTTACATGGGAGGAATATCTCGGGCTGATGGGCAACTTACTCGCGCCCGAGGGGCCATCTTCAGGAGGGACTCGGTTGAGCGAGTGGCTTGCAGAGAATCGCGAGCGGGTGGGACGGGAGTACGCTTCCGAGGTCGCACGGCATTTTGCATTTTCTCCAGGCTCGGCGTCGGAAGCGAAGAGACAACCACAGAGGACACAGGGGACACGGAGGGATTTATGAATGGGACTCTGATGAAGGAAATGATTTGGGGGACGGGGGCTGTGCATGTCGGGATCATGGCGGCGAATGTTCCGCTGCCGAGGCGGCTCAAGGTGCGGGAACGGCTGGCGGGCGTTCCACGATTTATGCGGCAGATTTTTTATGTGCACTGGGTCTACATCGTGATTGTGCTGGGGCTGTTTGCCGCGCTGTGCTTCGGGTTTGCAGGGGATCTGGCGGGAGCGAGCGCGCTGGGGCGGTTCCTGAGCGGGTTCATGGCTGCGTTCTGGCTGTTGCGCGTCGTGCTGCAGATTTTCTACTACGACCGGGAGATACGGCGGGAGAACCGGGTGATGGATTCGATGTATCTGACAGCGTTGATTGTGCTGGTGGGAGTGTTGGGAATCGCGGCGGTTCGGCCGGTGGGATGAGAACCGCCCCCCACTTCTCGCGCAAAAGACGCGCGAGAAATGGGGCACCCGGCTGCTGGGTTGTGTCTGGAATTGCGACGGTTGGGCGGTGTGGGAGAAGTCAAAATCCCCACCCTCCCGCACAAGACGCGAGAAGGGTGGGGCACCCTCGAGGTGACATTATGAGGACGACGAGGCAGATCATTCCACTTGCGGGGGCGGCTGCCTGGGCCGGGATTGCCGTATTGGGGCGGATGGGGATTGCGCGGGTGGGTGCGATTGAGCTGATGTTTTTGTTTGCGCCGCTGGTGATTGTGCCGTTGGGAATGGAGTTGTCGCGTGGGATCGGAGGCAGCGATGCGTTCCACGAACTTGCGCGCTGGCTGCAGCCGTTGGGCGCGGGGCTTACAGTCGTAGCGATTTGGATGCCTCCGGGACGGAAGGCCGGGGCGGCTGCTGTCGGGTGGCTGGTCGTGTGTTTGCTGATGGCTGGATCTGGAATGGTGGGACTCGCAGGCGCGACATCGGGCTTCCGCGCGACATCGATCGTGATTGGCATCGGGCGGATGGATCTGGCGGTGGGGGGAGCGTGGTTGGTGGCTTCGCGGTTGGGAATGCGGCCGATGGGAATACAGGAACCGATCGGGCTGCTGACGGCAGTGCATTTTCATTTTGCGGGATTTGCTACGGCGATGATCGGGGCCGCGACGCTGCAGTTCGCGGAGAGGCGGGCGCCGCAAAAGTGGCTGCCGCGACTGATTCTGCTCGTGGCCGTGCTTCCGATGGTAGTGGCCGCGGGATTCTTGATCTCTCCAGTGCTGAAGATGGGTGCGGCGGTGCTGTTTTCGGCGAGCGTGGCGATGTTGGCAATGGCGGTGCGTGCGTATGGGAGGCAAGCGCATGACGCCACGGCGCGAATCCTGCTGCAAGTCGCGGCGGTTGCGATCTTTATGGGGATGGCCCTATCGGGAGCGTACGCAGTCGCGGATTACGTGGGCAGTGAGGCCCTCACGATTCCGGAGATGGCGAGAACTCACGGCATTCTGAACGCCGTAGGATTCTGTCTGGCAGGAATTCTGGGATGGCTGGTAGAAAGCGGTACCCAACAGGCTGAAACCAATGTGCAGAGTTTTCAGACGGAGGTGGAGCGGGAACCTGTACACTAACAAGAATCCAAAGCGAAGCCGCCGGGGCGTGCCGGCAAGTTTCCATGACTCAGGAGCAGTCTCAGTTGAAGGAGCCAGGGGGAGCCGACAAGGTTTCCGAGAATTCCGGCACAAACGGCCCGGGAGCGAGTACGCCGTCCGCGTCGCCGTCTTCGTTTTCTTCGCCATCATCAGCCTCAGCGGAGTCTTCGTTTCCTACCACCAGCGGTTTTTCGACTGCGATCCCGTCCGATTCTGCGCGAGAGGGCGCCGTCAATAAAGAGTTGCGGCGGCTGAACCGCGCGCTGCACGCACTGAGTTCGTGTAACCAGGCGCTGGCGCAAGCGGCGAGTGAGAAGGAACTGCTGCATGAGATCTGCGACATCATCGTGAATCTGGGTGGATACCGGATGGCGGGGATTGCGTATGCGGAGCAGGACGAAGAGAAAACTGTGAGGCCGATGGCGCACGCCGGACATGGCAGCGGATATTTGGAGCAGATTGCCTTGCGGTGGTCGGACACGCCCGCGGGTCGGGGTCCGGCGGGGACGGCGATTCGCGAGAACCGGATATGCGTGATCGCGGACACAGAGAAGGATCCACAGTTTGCGCCGTGGCGGGAAGCTGCGTTGCAACGAGGATACGCGGCGGTGATTGCGCTGCCGCTGCGGGTTGCGGGATCGGCGTTCGGCGTGTTGGCCATTTATTCGGAGCAGGTGGGCTCGTTCGAAAGCTCAGAAGTGGAACTGCTCACGGAGATGGCGAACAACCTGGCATACGGCATCACGGCGATCCGGTCGCGGGAGGAGAGCAGGAGGGCGACGGCCGCGCTGCAGGACGCGGAGCGCAGATACCGGCAACTGGTGGAACAGGTTCCGGCCATCTCCTATGTGGCGGAGCCAGGCGAATTCGGACGGTTCCATTACATCAGCCCACAGGTGGAACACATTCTGGGCTTCACGCCCGAGGAGTGGATGGCAGACGACCATACCTGGTTTAACGTGCTGCATCCGGAGGACGCGCAGAAAACGATTGCGGCGGAACACAGGCGCGAAGGAGAGCTGTACCGCGTCGAGTACCGCACACACGCGCGCGACGGGCGGGAAGTGTGGCTGCGGGACGATGCGATCTTCGTGCGCGATGTAGAGAACGGCAGACTGCTGATGCGCGGGTTGATGGTGGACGTGACGGAACGGAAGCGGGCCGACGAGGCGCTGCGACGGAGCGAAGAGAACTATCGGATGTTCGTGGCGCAAAGCTCGGAAGGAATTTTCCGGCAGGATCTGGATTCGCCCGTGGCGATCGACCTTCCGGAAGAAGAATTGATTCAGCATATTCATCACGATTCGTACATGGCGGAGTGCAATCAGGCGATGGCGGAAATGTACGGGCTGAGTTCTCCGACGGACTTTCTGGGGAAACGGCTGACGGAGTTGCTGAAGGTGGACGATCCGCAGAACATCGAATTGACGCGCGAGTACATTCGGAACGGATTTCGCGTGCTGGAGCGGGAATCGCGCGAGCGGGACGTGAACGGGAACCCGAAGACATTCTTGAATAGCATGTTCGGGATTGTGGAGAACGGGAAGCTGCTGCGGACCTGGGGAATCCAGAGAGATATTACGGAACGGCTGAAGGCGGAAGAGGCGCGACGTCAGGCGGAAGAGGCGAGGCGCGAGAGTGAAGATCGGTACCGCGTGTTCGTGTCGCAGACTTCAGAAGGAATCTACCGGACGGAACATGATCCGCCGGTGCCGGTGGATGCTCCGATGGACGAGCAGATTGCGCTGAGCCTGGCGAGCGGCTATGTCGCGGAGTGTAACGACGCGATGGCGAGGATGTACGGGCTGAACCGGGCGGAGGATCTGATCGGCAAGCGGCTGTCGGAGTTGCTGATTGTGGACGATCCGGTGACCCGGGAGTTCATGGAAACATTTCTGCGATCGGGATACCGGATCACGGATTGGGAGTCGCACGAGCGGGATGCGCAGGGGCGAACGAAGATTTTCCGTAACACGATGGTGGGAATCGTGGACAAAGGTTGCCTGGTGCGGACGTGGGGCATTCAACGGGACGTAACGGTGCGGATGCATCTGGAAGAGCAACTGAGGAATGCGCAGCAACTGGAAGCCATTGGGCGGCTGGCAGGCGGGGTGGCGCATGACTTCAACAATATTTTGAGCATCATCATGGGGCACGGAGAATTGCTGCTGGCCGCGGTGGGGACGGACGAGCGCGCGCGGAACGGACTGGAACAGATCGGGCGGGCGGCGGACCGGGCAGCATCGCTGACCCAGCAACTGCTGGCTTTTAGCCGCAAGCAGGTGTTGCAGCCGAAGGTTCTGGATTTGAATGACGCGGTGGCCGACGTACAGAAAATGCTGTCGCGCGTGATTGGCGAGGATATTGAGCTGGTTGCCAGGCTGCATCCATCGCTGGCGTCGGTAAAAGTGGACCCGGGACAAGTGGAACAGGTTCTGATGAACCTGGCTGTGAACGCGCGGGATGCGATGCCGCACGGCGGGAAACTCACGATGGAGACGTCGAACGTGGAGGCCGGAGCAGAATTGGCCAGCGCGCTGGATCTTCCGCTGGGACGCTATGCGATGCTGAAGGTCACCGACACCGGCCACGGGATGGATGCGGCTACGCTATCGCACATCTTCGAGCCATTTTTTACGACGAAGCCGATGGGCAAGGGCACGGGCCTGGGATTGGCGACTGTGTATGGAATCGTGAAGCAGAGCGGGGGGAGCATTCAGGTCGAGAGTAAGGCCGGGAGCGGAACGACGTTCCGAATTTATTTGCCGGCGACGGAGGGCGTCACGCGCCAACGGCCGGCGCCGCTGGGGCAGGAGATGGTGGCGGGAGGGACAGAGACGATCCTGATCGCGGAAGATGAGCCGGATCTGCGCGAACTGGCGCGTATTTTTCTGGAAGGATACGGATACAAGGTTCTGCAAGCGGAAAGCGCCGAGCAAGCGATTGAGACGGCAAACAAATTCACCGGGTCGATCGATCTGCTGCTGACCGATGTGATCATGCCTGGGATGAGTGGCGCACAGCTGGCGGAGGACATTCTGAGGAAACGTCCGCAAACGAAGATCGTGTACATGACCGGGTACACCGACGATATGGTGGTGCAGCACAAGGTGCTGGAACCCGGCGTGAAGCTGTTGCAGAAACCGTTCAACCGAGTGGAGCTGGGATTGAAGGTGCGGTCAACGCTGGATGGCAAGTAGGGCGAGCGGTAAAATCGGATCATCTTGCGGCGCTTACTCCGGCGAAAGAACCTTTCACCACAGAGGACACAGAGGAAACGGAGGATTTGCGTTGGAGAACAGAATATGGTGCAGGAGAATTACTTGACTACGAACGATGCGGGTGGAGAGGGCAAGAAGATCTGGGTAACGCTGAAAGGGCTGCCGCTGACGCTGCAGCTGGAGTGGCCGTTTCATCAGTCGACGTCGGGCGCGGATTTTTTCGTGCTGCATGGGGACATCCGGCTGGAAGGTTCGGAAGGGCTGCACGCGCCGGTGGCGGTGAATCTGTCGCAGACGGTGCGCGAGGTGATGCCGTCGCTGGATGCGAAGGATGCGGAAGGTCCGGTGATCAACGCGCTGCGCAAGGAAGTCGACCGGCGGCAGATTGAGTTTGTGAAGTCGGGGAAGATGTTGCCGGTACCGTTTTCCAGCCGGCACTATGACTTCAAGCGGCAGCAGTGGGTGTTTGGCAAGGCGACGGACGATGCGATGGCGGAGTTCGTCGAGCGGAAAGTGTACTGGCAGACGACGCTGGGAGGAAATTCCCCACTTCTCGCAAACGACGCGAGAAATGGGGCACCCGGGCGAGTTTGGATTGGCGATCCAACGGAGGCGCAGTATCTGCAGACGGGCCCCGCGCACTTGATCGAGATTGCGGCGCGGCTGGTGGCGGCGCAGGGGCTGCTGCGGATCGAGGGCGAGTTCGCCGAAGCGACTGCGGGACTGATGGGGCAGGCGGAGCGATTCGAGAACGCGCGGCAGCAGGCGATGCAAGAGTTGGAGAAGAAGCACGCCTTCGAGCGAGGGTAGGCAGCATCTGTACTCAGCGGTGATCGGCTAGTGGCGCGGCCTCACCAGCATGCTTTGATGCGAGAAGTTCATTTGCACACGGATCTCGACGGGCATGGGCTCTCCGTCGCAGGTGGCAGGCTTGAAGCGCCACTTCTGCACTGTCGCTAAAGCTTCATCGTCGAAGAGCTTTCCTCCGGATTGATTCACCTTCGGGTCTTGCGGCTTGCCTTGAGTATCGACAACCAACGATAAGAGTACAGAAGAGTCTTTGCCCTCAGATCCCGTAGGAAAGCCCGGTTCGGGGCTAAGGGTTGGGACGGGATGTGCTTTCGTTCCCGAGCAGCGGCCACGTTCAGTCGCGCCAGGCGGCGGCTTGAACAGGGAGAGATCGGGCGACGGCTCAGCGGAGAGTTCCTCAACTTTGGCTTCGAGTTGGCGGTGCTTGTCTTCGAGACAGGCCATTTCGCGGGGAAACCAGGAATCGCCAAACTTGCGAAAGATGCCGTAGAAGCAGGAATAGTCGGTCATGTTTTTCGGGCGGATGTCGGGCGAGAGCGTGGCGAGCAGCGCCCCACTCTTCTGGTCGAAGCAGAATTTGGACTGCTCCTGTCGGGAGCCACGTTTGGTGGTCGCACACTGTTCCGCGGGCTTCTGGTCCGGATTGTCGGCGATGGATTCGAATTCAAGCGGGGCGCCTGCAGACTGAAACATGTTCATCAGGTCGGCCAGATGGGTCGCCGGTTCTGGGAAAGCGGTGGTGTTGTCGAGAGTCCAGATTCTGTTTGGAGTGCCGACTTCGATGCGGTGAGAATCTTTCACGACGATCTCACGACGCCACTGTGAATCGGAGACCCAATCTTCGGTGTAGGTACCTTGCGCGTTCTCCAGATCTTTTCCGATGAAAGTGAATGTTGCCTTAAGGCGGAAGGCGGGCGCGTTTTCCGCACGGATGTCGGAGAGATGACGGGCTTTCGCCATGAGTGCTTCAGCGCGTGCTTGGATTTCTGATTTCTGGGGATCCGATTTGGGAGTTTCCTGCGCGAGCACCGAAACCAGGAACAGAGCGAGAAGCGTCATAGCCAGAAGATTCGTGCGGATGTGCATGGTTGGGGCTACCGCAAATATCGTACACCCTTTCGGCAAAAGGACGAGCGTGACGGCGAGAGCTAGCGCGGTGTGGAGGGAATCTCCATGGTCATGATCATCGGCATGGGCTTGCCGTCACAGGTGCCGGGTTTGAATCGCCAAAGGAGAACGCTCTCAAGGGTCTTGGCATTCGCAACTTTCGAGGCTGAGTGCAAGACTCTGATTTCGTGCGCTTTTCCCTTGGCGTCGACGACGAACCAGATCCTAAGCAGGGCGATGCGTTCAGGGTCGAGCCCGGGCAACATGAGTTCATCCATGGGTAACGAGGGAGGCTCGCGCTTTCCGGAGCATTGGCCCACTTCGATGGCACTCGGCGGAGGGTCGAATAGAGCGGGATCCGTGGGCGGCTCGAGGGAAAGGTCGACGACATTGGCGCTGATCTTCTTGTGGAGATCTTCAAAGCACATGGCTTCACGAGGGAAGGTGTAATCGCCGAACTTGCGGAAAGTGCCGTATTGGCAGGCGGAATTTACGATGTTCCGGGGGCGCTTTTCGGGATCGACTCTTTCGACCAAGACTCCGCTTTTCTGTTCGAAGCACAATATGACTTGCAGGTTTTGGATGACAGGCCGGCTGAAGGCACATTCGGCCTCGACGTCACCGGCGATGCGCTCCCGGATGAAGGCAAATTCCAGATTGAAGGAAGCGGGCGGGAGGTAGGCCATCAGACTGGGGAGCATATTGGCCTGATCGGGAAAGCCGTCGGGATAGACGAGCCAGTGCTTGCCGGATCCGCCGACCTCGATCTGCCGTAGATCTCCGATGACGGTTTCGTGGCGCCACTGCGTGTCGGAGATCCAAGTCTCCGTATAGGTTCCCTGGACGGGATCGAGATTGTCTCCAATAAAAGAGAAAGTAGCCTTGAGGCGGAAGGCGGGGGCATCTTTGGCGCGGATATCGGAGAGATGGCGGGCTCGGTTGAGGAGCGCTTCGGCGCGTTGTTGAACGGTTGGTTTCGGGGGTTCTTGCGCGAGCATGGAAATTGGGAGCGATGCGAGAAGAACGATCGGGAGAAAAATGGCGCGGGGATCCATGGTTGCGGGATACGAGCATGGTACTCCCTGATGGAACTTCTGATCCGCGGGGTGCTCAGGGGCTAAAGCCCGATCGCAGTATTTCGCTTTTCGCGGCGCTGAAGCGCCGCTCTTCCACGGGAACGCTTTGCCAAGCCAACGCTGCGCCCCGCGAACGCTTTGCCCTGCAACGCAGTTGTGGAGGGAGTGCATCCAAAGAAGTCTAGCCGGGTGCCGGAAGCGGGCCAAGCGGCTGCCGGCGACCCTGGGGTGCTGGCGGCGGGGCGGGTCGTGGAGTTTTGGGAAGGTGAGACGTGGGGGGCGTGCGTTTCGCGGGGAGCGGATGTTGTGCGGGCGCGCGGGTGGTGATTTGTTTCGCGATGCTTTGCGGGACGGCGCTGGCGCAGGACGAATCGAGTTCGCAGAGGTCCCCACAACAGGAGAGCTCGCCGCCCTCCCCCAGCATCCAGGAAGAAAAGCCGCAGCAAGGAGAGAGTTCGAATCCCGCGCAGGCCGCCGCGGAGAAAACCAAGCAAGTAACGATGGAGGCCGTATCAGCTACGAAGAATGCGGGGACAGCGGCGCTGCTCAAAGCGCGGGATTGGGAGAGTGGCTGGCTCACCGGCGTGTTCGTGGAAAAGGGCCGGGCGCTGGTTCCGATGAGCGCGGACCAGCGGCGAGAGATCTACCTGCAACAGACACTCACGACGACGGCCGCGTATATGAAGCGCATGTTTGCGGCGGGGATCGACCAGGCGCGGGGAGTTCCGTGGCAATGGGATGACGGTTGGGACGGATATGTGGAGCGGTTCGCGTCGCGGGAAGGGCAGTTCATTGCGGCCAACAGCCTGGCAGCGCTGGGAAATGCGAAGCTGAAGTACGAGCCGCGATACGACCAGTGCCAGTGCAGCGGCTTTTGGCCGAGGACGCGGCATGCCATCATGCGCAACTTTCTTACATACAACGAAAGCGAGCAGGAGTTGCGTCCGCAGTGGGGTTTGTACGCGGGGTCATTCGGGGGAGGAATGATTTCGACGGCATGGAAGCCGCATCCGCGCAATGCTTTTGCAGAAGGAGGGCGCGCCATGCTGGGGCAAGCGGGCTATGGCGTGCTGCTGAATATCTTTATCGAGTTTTCGACTGACATCAATCGCAAGCTCGGAGCCAGACGAAGGTAGAGAATCCTCTGCCACGGGAGTGGGAGTTTTTCCGATTTCTGACTCGGGTACATACCCGATGGCGACCTGAGGTGATACATGGTTCAACTATGTGGGGCAGGTCTCGGGAGGACCCAGGCATGGGGATCGCCCCCTCGCGCTTTGGCATCCACACCCGGTCGTACCTGCCCCTTTATGCGTGCTGACCTCAGGCGGGTGACGGCTTGCGGACGAACTGCGCGACCACGACGCCGAGCGAAAGAAGAGACATCAACGCAATGATGCCCAGGGAAATGACGCAGTAGATACACCACACGCCGAGGATGTTGGCTTCGATGTTCGCGAGGTAGAGGGAAAAGGTGAGGCCCGCGAAAGTGGGAATGAGCAGGAGACGGAAGCGGCGCAGGAAGGCGAGCGCGCCCATGAGGATGTATCCGGCGATGCCGAAGACGGCGACGGGGATTCCGGCGATCATGGCGTAGGGGCTGTGATTGACGACGCCACAGTCCCAGTGCTCATTGATGCTGCAAGGGGAATCTCCATATTCGCGGTAGTGCTCACGCAAGGCGAGAGAAGAAACGATAACGCCTAGCACGGCCAGAATCAGAAGTAGATATTTCATGAATTTCCTCGGTGCTGTTCGACGATTATGAAGTCTCTGATGTACCTCAGGCTAAAGCCTGATTCATTGGAGGAGCGGCTTGCCGCAGCGCTCGAAGTGCTGCGCCACCCAAAATCTAGTGCGCTGCACACCCAGAGTCTAGCGCTACAGACCCAAGATCTAGCGCTGGGCACCCAAAGGCTGGTGCTGCGCGACCCAGAATTTGGCGCCATCCAAAACGCATCGGACCCAAGCCTCATACAGCCAACAACTCCCGTAGTCAGCAGATTGCGCCAACCTCGGGCGGCATGCGGTCGCGGCTTAAATTCTAGTGCGCGGGCGTCGCGGCTGCGTCCTTTATTAGATCAGAAGGCTGCCAATCGCCGCCGTGATACCACTTCAAAATCTTGCCATCGGGGCCGATCACGGCGGTGCTGAGGTTGTGGGTGATCAGTCCGTTCTCAGGCTTTACAGTCAGGGCGAAGAAGTCGGCGACCTTCGGTAGATCAGTTTTGCTTGCGGCGGCAAATTCCCAGTGATTGAAGAGCGCGGGATCGTGCGTGTGCGCGACGGAGAATCCGTAGTCGCGGAGGACTTTGGGCGTGTCGTGTTCGGGGTCGAAGCTGATGCTCAACAGGTGGGCGCCAGCCAGCGCAGGATTGGTTCCGATCTGCTTGTAGATTTCGGCGAAGTTGCTGCTCATGCGCGGGCAGAAGTCGGGGAAGGGACAACGCGTGTAGATGAAGGTGAGGAACAGAATCTTCCCGCGAAACTGCTGGAGAGAAATTCGCTTGCCTGCCTGATTGGTAAATGAAAAGTCAGGGACCGGTTCGCCGGGCGCAGGCATGTGCAGCGAGGTGGCACTGGCTGCCGGGACGGGATCGATGTGGGCTGTGGTCCGGACGTTTTCGAGCCAATAGTCGGGAGTGGCCTCGGAATCCGAATCGTGTTGCACGACGACTTCGGCGGAAATCGAATCGCCAGGAAGCAGGTGGTTCAGGGTCGCTGCCGGTCTCACTTTGTAGGGCATGGGCATGGCGTCCATGAAACCCGGGATGGCGTCGCCATCGATGATGGCGGATTGCGCCTGGGTGTCGACGGAAACCACGCGGCCGGTGAAGGGATAACGTTTCGCAGCCGACGTTCTTGAGCGATTGCACGAAGAAAAAAGAAGTGCGCCGGCGAGAATGAGGGCGATTAGAAGAATACGGCGAATATGGTTGTTCACGTTGTAAACACTTTAACTCGGAGGGAGTGGCTGATGCTACGGCCGGCGAGCTGCGCTCGACTGACAGCCAAGGGCGGCTGTCTCAACATGACTTTCTCGTGGGCTCAGGCGCCACATTGTTTGGAGTACGGTATTTGTGAAATCCTCAGGGCGATTGGACGCGGTATCGATTTCACACGACGAGGCCTGCGATGGCATGCAATCCCGAGGTGTTAAAGCACGTTCCACTGTTTGCGCTGCTCGATGAGGAAGAGACGGCGGTGTTGGCCGGGCAGGTGCGACTGAAGACGTTTGCTCCGCGGCAGCGCATTTACAAGATCGGCGACTCAGGCGGTCAGGCCTATGTGGTGGTGTCGGGGCGCGTGCGGGTCGCGACCGTCGATCAGGACCAGCAGGAGGTGGTGGTTGACGAGCCATCGCACGGAGAATTTTTCGGGTTCGCATCGATGCTGGAGCAGACTCCACATCAGACGGAGGCGGTGGCGATCGACGAGGCGGTGTGCCTGGAAGTCGACCAGAAAGATATTGCCGTGTTGCTGCAGCGGAAGCCGCTGGCAGGGATGGATATGCTGCGCGTGCTGGGTCGGCAATTTCACGCGTCGCAGCAACTGGTGCGGCTGCGGGCCAACCGGCATCCCAATGAAGTGATTGAAAAGGATGCGACGTTCGGCGAACGGATTGCCGACGTGGTGGCGGGCTTTGGCGGGTCGTGGACGTTCATCATCGCGTTCGGCGTCGCGCTGGCGATCTATATGACGGTTGACGCTGCGATGGGGAAGAAAGCGTGGGATCCGTATCCGTATATTCTGCTGAACCTGTTTTTGTCGATGCTGGCGTCGGTGCAGGCTCCCATCATTATGATGAGCCAGAACCGACAGGACACGAAGGACCGGCTGCGCGGCGAACTGGATTACGACGTCAACCGGAGAGCCGAAGTGGAGATTCAAGGGCTGGCGCGCAAGCTGAATGTGCTGGGAGAAAAGATGGGCGACGTGGAGGAGATTCTGCGGGAGAAGCTGGGGCGGGGATAGGATTTCGGATTCGGCGGCACTGGAGATTTTTCGCTCGACCTGAAAAACCGGCTAGGCTCAGGATGACACCGCGGTTAAGAGTTTCGAAACGGTCGTCGGAACGAAATATTCTGATCGCAAACCCTCGTTTAGCATCGAAGCCTGAATATTTATGTCTCGCTTACGAACTGATCGCCGAACCTTCCTGAAATCTGCGAGCGCAATTGCGGGTGCGACTCTGTTCCCTTCATCAAGACTCTGGAGTCGGACGATCGTTGCTGGGCTAGCCGCTCCGCAGAGTGAGGGACGGGCGGACTACACGCTCACCATTGCGACCACGCCGATCGAGCTGGCGGCGAAGCGGATTGTTTCGGTTACGAATTACAACGGGCAGTTTCCCGGGCCGCTGCTTCGTTTGAAAGAAGGCGAGCGAGTCACGATCGATGTTCGCAATGAAACGGACACGCCGGAGCAGTTGCACTGGCATGGGCAGTTCGTTTCGAGCGAGGTGGATGGGGCGGCGGAAGAGGGTACGCCGTTTATCCCGGCGCACGGCAGCCAGAGAATTTCGTTTGTTCCGAAGCCAGCGGGTTTGCGCTTCTATCACACACACGTGCGCGCGGGCGCGAATCTGGCGGAGGGGCAGTATAGCGGGCTGGTTGGGCCGGTTTACATTGAGCCGAAGCAGCACGCCGGAAACTACGACCGGGAAGTTTTTCTCACACTCAAAGAGTTTCAGCCTACGCTGAGTCGCGGGGGTGACATGGCGATGGATTTTCTGTCGCCAGCGCAGACCGTTGCTGCGCTCAAGGACTCAGGCGAGAGCAAGATGAAGGCCTCGCTTGCTAAGGGGATGCCGCATGGATTTGAGGTTGGCTACGATTCCTTCACCATCAATGGGCGGATGCTCGGGCATGGGGAGCCGGTGCGAGTCAAGCAGAGCGAGCGTGTGCTGTTTCACATTCTGAATGGGAGCGCGACGGAGATTCGAAGCCTGGCGATTCCGGGTCATAGCTTCGACGTGGTTGCGATGGACGGAAATCCGTTGCCGAAGCCGGTGCGAGTCCCGGTTCTGTGGCTAGGAACGGCGGAGCGAATTTCAGCGATGGTGGAGATGAACCATCCTGGGGTGTGGGTGATGGGAGACCTGGCGGACGACGATCGCCAGCACGGCATGGGCATTGTGGTGGAGTACGCGGGCTCTAAGGGAAAGGCGCGGTGGCTGGCGCCGAAGCCGTTCAAGTGGAATTATGCGCACTTTGGGAATTCGAGTGCGCCTTTGGCCAAGCCGGACGAAGTGATCGACATGCTGTTCGAAAAGCAGAATGCGGCACTCGACGGATTCAATCAGTGGACGATTAACGGAGTGGCGTATGCGCGGGATCAGATGACGGCGGCGCCCGCCTTTCATTTGCACGAGGGGAAACGCTATCGGATTCGCATGCGGAATGCGAGTGATGACATTCATCCGATTCATCTGCACCGGCACAGCTTCGAACTGGCGCGTATCGCAGGGCTGCCTACGTCGGGCGTCATGAAAGATGTGGTGATGGTGGGCGGGTACCAGGAAGTTGAGATCGATTTCGTCGCCAACAATCCGGGCCTCACCCTGTTCCACTGCCACCAGCAACTGCACATGGACTTCGGTTTCATGACCTTGTTCGATTACGTTTAGGCGCGGGCGTGCAGGCTGGAGGGATGCGGGCGGACGATGAGTTGTCCGCCCGAGATTCTTAGACAGATAACAAGCGCTGGAAGAAAGAACGATAGCGTTGGAGAGCGATGCGCAGGTCTTCGGTGGAGACGTTGTCGCCACGGTCCCACTGCTGCTCGAGCTTGGAACGCTCCTCGGCGAAGACTTCCGCCAGTCGCTTCATGGCCGCTGCGACCAGACCATCTGCCTGCTCGACGGCGCTGCGGGGCTCGTCGACGAAGGTGGTTTGAACGCTGCTCCAGCGATTCCGTAAGTCGTCTAGTTCGTTGTTGGGGAAGAGCGGCGAGGAATCAGTTAGGTTGCGAGCTTCTGTGTTTGTGTTGCGAATGTCGCTGGAAATGGTGGGCACATTCGGTTGTGAGATTTCGCCGGAGGGGCGTCCGGTGGGCAGAGGTTTGGGGCGATCGTCTCGCAGGCGATCTTCTCCTGGGCGACTTTCGGACATAGGGCGCTTGCCCTGCGCCAAATCTGCGGTGGTCAGGTCTTCCTCGAATTCCGGTTCGTCTTTTCTCATGGGCACGCTCATGCTCGTGCCTCCTTTCGTTGGGGATACGCATCTCCGAGCAGTTCTTCGAACAAAGAGCGATAGTGGACCATCGCTTTCCGCAGGTCTTCGGTGCTGGCTTGGCCGCGACTGTGGCGGAGGGCGATGTCGTGCGCGGCGCGATAGTTTTGAACGACGACAGGATGATCGACGGAGATATCGGCGGCACGCTGCTCGAAATCGGCCATCGGATATCCGCGGGTTTCCATAAGTTCGTTCACCAAGCGGTCGGCTTGTGAAACGGAACCCTTGGGATCGTCGACGAAGTTCGACTGTACAACTCGCCAGCGCTCGGCGAAATCGGCGCGGGTTCCCTCGGTGAGCGAGCGCAGGACAAATTTCTCACGGCGCTTGGCGCGGATTTCGAGAACGCCTTCGGCGCGGCGCACCTCGCCCTCTTTCTTGAGTACGCGGTCATATTCCGGCCCAAAGCGATCTCGAAGGTGTTGACTGCGGCGCTTGCGGGCAAGGATGAAACTGACAACGGCAACGATGGCTACTGCCGCAACCACTCCAACTAGGATTGCGATCTGGTGCTGGTCCATGCGGCCTCCGCGTTTACGCATTTGAATTGCGTATTGGATTCCGCGGTGTGGAGAGGGGTTGTGAGGCAAGTTCCGCGGGGCTCGAAGGGGCTCCGCCGGCTGCGACCGGCTGTATGCCGCGAGAGACCAGCGAATTCTCCTCGCGCTCCAGACTAGAGTCCAAGGCTAGGTATTAGAACCGCCCGAATCGTTAGTAGTGGAAGCGGTAACGAAGCTCGACGTAGATCTCGCGCGGAAGATTCCAGTGAAATCCGCCGAAGGTGAGGCTGTTGTCGTACAGCACGCGCTGGTTGGCGACGTTGAGGGCCGTGACCGAGGCGGTGAAGCGTTCCGCGAAATCCTTGCCGAGGGAAAGATCGAAGGTGGTGTGGGCCGGCAAGTAATTGCTCTGGTAGGGCTGACCTGGGACGCCGGCTTGTCCGTTGCTGAAGCCGGAGCCGTAGTAGACGTTCATAGAGGCGTAGGTGCGCCAGGGTAACGTGACATCGCCGCCCACATTGAGTGTGTTGCGCTGGTCATGGTCGAGTGGACTGAGTCCGGGATCGAACGTGAAATCGGTGAGGCCACCAGTGATCGTGCCGCTACCCTCGGCGATCTGATTGGAGTATGCCAGGTGAAGCTGGAAGCGGTGTGCGAAGCGGGGAGAGCGGAGGGTGAGTTCCCATCCTCGAATCAAGGCCTGGGAGACAGTGAGGGGAAAGAAGATATTGGAGGCGCCAATGTTGTTGTGGTCCAGAAAATTCGTGACGTTCGTCTGGAAGGTGTCGGCGTCGAGGACCCATCCGCGGTAAGGGATGGTGACGCCGTACTGATGTTCTTCGTCGCGCTCTCCGGGGAGCGGCAGGAAGCCGCAGTCCGGTGGTTGACACTGCTCGATGAGCGGACCCGAAACGGTTTCGATGGGCGGCGCCTGATAGTAGTGTCCGTAGAAAGCACGGAAGGTCCAGTGCAAACGAGGGATGGTGAGGGTGGCGCCGAAGCGTGGTTGGATGGCGGACTCCGAGATAGGCGGCGCCAGCGAGGTGGGAGCGAAGTTCCCTTCCGAGAATCGCGTGGGCCGGATCCCGGCCGAGAGAGTGAGCCAGGGAAAAGGGTTGAACTTGTCGTCGATGTAAAAGGTTTCCAGATTGGCCGTGGGCTTCTCGGTGTCGATAATAGGCAAGTTTCCGCTGCCGTCATTGAAGATAGCGCCGAAGAGCTGATTATCGCGTTGATAGAACCCAAGGAATCCGACTTGAAGATCGTTCTTGCGATAGTTTGCCTGGAGGCTGGCCTGCCCTCCGGCGTAGGTTGAACTGCGGTTTTCAGTGGTGGCCACGGGATAGTCAGTGGGTTGGCTTTCGTAGTCTCCGCTGTTGTAGTGGTAGAACGGCGAAACCGTGGTCATGAGATGTGAACTAAAGGTGCGCAGCCAGGTGAACATGACGCCGGCATCAGTTTCGTGCTGGCCGTCGCGAAGACCGATGCTCTCGTATCCGTTGGGATCGCCGTTTTCAAAATCGTTGGGATTGGGATCGTAGGGGATCTGGAAGTAGTCCCGGCGCAGTGAGGTTACCAGGCGAAACTGGTTGGCAGGATCGGCGTTGAAAGTGAAAGATCCGAAGCCGCCGTAGCCGTTTACCGCGTCGTGCACGATCTCGGGAACGGGCGGCTGGAGGCCGAGATTGCTGCGATTGCCGTTCACGCTAGCGTAGTAGGCGAAGCGCTCGGTATGGCTGCCCAAACTGAAGGCGTCGTTGGTTTGGTAGAAATTGCCGGCGCTCAGAACCAGTTCAGCCTGATTATTGCGGGAGAAACCGCTGCGCGGGACCACGTTGAAAACGCCATAGGTCCGGTCGCCGAACTCGGCGCCGTAACTGCCCCGATTGACCTCAACGTAGTCCATGTCCTTGGGATCGAATTGGGCGCCAAGATTTTGCGCGATGGCAGTGTTGATGACGGGAATGCCATCGAGAAGCCATGTCGTCTGGTGGCCGCCACGCATGTGAAGCATGTCGTGAGTGACGTAAGCGCTGGGGACGTAGTCGGTGATCATAGCGAGGCTGTTGGTGCGGTCCGCGCCGGGAGTGCGTTGAATGTTCAGGCTATCGACAAGAGTGATGGGAGTGGCGCTGTCGGTGGGAGCGACTGGAGCCGAGGCGGAAACGGTGACGTTTTCCTTGGCCGAGGCCAGCTGCAATTGAAAGTGAAGCACGGGCACAGTTCCGGAAATGACGGTGACATCCTGCACCGTCTGAGCGAAGCCGGGACTGGCCACGCTGACGGAGTAGTCCCCCAGAGGGACGGCATTGAACTGGAACTCGCCGTTGGCGTCGGTGGTAGCAGTCTTGGACCAGTCCGAGGACTTTGCCTTGAGCATCACCATGGCGCTCTGCAGTGGGCGATGTTGCGGGTCGTGCACGACACCGCGGATGGCGCCATAGACATTGGCAAAGGCAGCGAGAGACGACATTGAGACGATGAATGCTAACCACAGGGAACTGCGTAGGAAGCGCATGAAGATCTCCAATGACCTGTTTGGGGTTGCGGGCGCCGCAAAGAGCCGAGCTGCGCTCGGCGACCGGGTTCCTTCGGCTTCACTCAGGACAAGTGCCGACCCGGTCCCACACGAGCTACGCGCGGGCAGATTGCGACCTCGATCAGGCGATGGAGAGTTGCGGGGGAGCGCGGGTGGATTGGGATGAGAGGAGTTCGTTGGCGGGAGCTGCGGCGCGCGATTCGGCTAGGCGGGATTCAATCGTCCGCACAGAGAAGGACACGAGTGACGATTGCGGATGCGCCCACTGCGATGTGGTTACGGCGCGGCTATAGTTCTGGTTGCAGCAGCTGTTGCCACGGACGACGCGCTCATCGGGATCGGATCCGTGGCACTGGTGGGCTGACTTTCTTAGACAGCAAGCATGCGGAGGCGCAGCCGTGACCGCTAACGCGACCGGAACGAAAGTTCCGACGAGCGCGAACACGAGCAGAAATCTGGCGGTCAGCCGCTGCATGTTTTGTTCTGTGAATCAGAACCCCAGGTTGGGGCAAGCATAGAACAGAAGGCTGAGTGGGCGCAAGCAGACTCTCGAAGCGCTGCGAACACCCACTTCTCGCGCAAAAGGCGCGCGAGAAATGGGGCACCCAATCTCCTCAGTTGCGGTTAGGCTTTGCCGATGATTTTGGCCCACCACCAGCGGACGCCGACGAAGAGGAATCGCCAGTCGCTGAAGAATTCGGGGGGCTTGCCTTCGAAGGCGTGGCCGATGAATTGGAGAATCCATCCGATCACGAAGAGTGCAAGGGCATACCACCACAGGAGGTGGAGGAAGAATCCGGCGAGGAACACCGCGATCGAAAGAAGGATCGTAGGGATGCCGAGGGTGTGGCAGAGGCGGTTCACCGGGTGCTGGTGACTGGTTGAGTATTGGGCGATCCACTGCTCGCTGGTGCGGTTGCCTAGCATGCCGTCGGGATCATACTACGGTCTGGGAGGTGGTGGGGAAGTCAAAGTCTGGAATCAAAAATCTATCTTAAAATCTGAAGTCAAAATCTCGAGTCGAAATCCCCACCCTCTTTTCGCCAAAGGCGCGAAAAGAAGGGTAGGGGCCCCGTTTTGGCTGGCTGCGGTTGAGGCTTCTGTTCCTACGTGGTAGCATCCTAGGTTTTGGCAGGCGGGGTTCACGGAATACGTAGGGCTGGCCCGAGGTACCTGTCCTCATCACTTCTAATGGGCCGTCTTCTTCCCACGCCTGCCGAAGGGAGCCCAACTTGAAAGTCTATTCTGGAGCAAACATCAGGAATGTCGCGATGGTGGGACACGGCCATGCGGGCAAGACCACGCTCGTATCGGCCATGCTGTACACAGCGGGCGCAACCCCGCGGCTGGGGCGGGTCGACGACGGTTCGGCCACAACGGATCACGACGAGGAAGAGATCGCGCGCAAGATGTCAATTTCGACAGGCGCGGCGGTCGTGGAGTGGGGAACGTCGTCGGGTACAACCAAAATCAATATCCTCGATACGCCCGGGTTCAGCATGTTCGTCCACGAGGCGAAGATGGTGCTGCCCGTGGTCGATGCGGCGATCGTGGTGGTCGATGGAGTGGCGGGTGTGGAGGTGGTCACCCAGCGGGTGTGGAATTATTGCGAAGAGTACAAGACGCCGCGGCTGATCGTGGTGAACCGCATGGACCGCGACCGGGCCAATGCCGAGCGCGTGCTGGAATCGCTGACCAACGCGTTTGGGCGCGACGTGATTCCGATCGAGTTGCCCATTGGCGCCGAGAAGAGTTTGACGGGTGTCGTCGATCTGGTGCGCATGAAAGCCTACACCTACGAGTTGGGCGGAAACGGCAAAGGGAAAGAGACGGATATTCCGGACAACATGCGGGCGCAGGTGCAGGAAGCCCACGAGATGCTGGTCGAGATGGTGGCCGAGGGCGACGACAAGCTGATGGAGAAGTTTTTCGAGGCAGGGACGCTGGGCGAAGAGGATCTGATTCCGGCGCTGCATAATGCGATTCGCGAAGACAAGATCTTCCCGGTTATTTTCAGTTCGGGGCTGGGGAACATTGGCGCCGACCGCGTCATGGATTTCATTGTCGACTACACGCCGGCGCCGTCGGAGCACGAGTGGGTGCAGGGGGAAGCTGCGGGTAATGGCGATGCTCCGAAGCGGCATGAGTCGGACGAAGAGCCGGTTTCGTTGTATGTCTTCCGCACGGTGTCAGACGCATTCGCGGGACGAATTTCGTACTTCAAGGTTTTTTCCGGCGTGTTGAAAAACGATGCGACCCTCGTGAACTACAGCCGAGGCGGGCAAGAGAAATTCGCGCACATCCAGGTGATGCAGGGGAAGGCGGCGGTTCCAGTGCCTGAATTGCATGCGGGAGATATTGGCGCGGTTGCGAAACTGAAAGAAACTCTCACCGGCGACACGCTGGGGGACAAGTCGGCGCCGATTCAATATCCGCGGGTGAAGCTGCCGGAGCCGGCGATTACGTTTGCCATCGAACCCAAGAGCCGCGCGGATGAAGACAAGCTGGGGCCGGGGATCCACAAGCTGATGGAGGAAGATGGGATGCTGCGCTTCTTTCGCGATCCCCAGACGAAGGAATTTCTGATTGCCGGCACGGGGCAGCAGCACATCGAAGTGACGGTGTCGAAATTGAAGAAGCGATATCACACGGAGGTTGTGCTGAAGGCGCCGAAGGTTCCGTACCGCGAGACGATCCGCGGCAAGGCCGACGTGCAGGGACGCCACAAGAAGCAAACTGGCGGGCACGGGCAGTACGGCGACTGCAAGATCCGGATGGAGCCGCTGCCGCGCGGTGGCGAGTTTGAGTTCGTGAACGATATTTTCGGTGGCGCGATTCCGAAGAACTACATTCCGCCGGTGGAAAAGGGAATTCGGGATGCGGCGGCGCGCGGATATCTCGCGGGATTCCCGGTGGTGGATTTCCGCGTCGTGCTGTATGACGGGTCGTATCACGATGTGGATTCGAACGACTTGTCATTCCAGATGGCGGGCCGCATCGCGTTTAAGAAAGCGATGGAAGTGGCGAAGCCCACGCTGCTGGAGCCGATCATGGCGGTGGAAATCACGGTTCCGGACGACTTCGCGGGATCGATCATGGGCGACCTCAACAGCCGGCGCGGGCGCATTCAGGGCATGGACAACAAGGGCGGCAACACCGTGGTGAAGGCCGAGGTGCCGATGTCGGAGATGCTGACGTATGGCGTCGAGCTGACGTCGATGACCCAGGGCCGTGGCAGTTTCAACATGGAAATGCATCACTATGACGTTGTGCCGGGTCAGCTGCAGGAGAAGATTATCGAGAAGGCCAAGGCGGAGCGCGGCGAGGTCAAGGAAGAGGAAGAGTAGCCAGTCGCGTGCCGGTGCTGGTGCGGGGCTTCAGCTGACTTTTTGCGGGGCGCGGGGCAGAGGCATGGCGGCGGCGATTTTCGCGCCGAAATATCGGGTGCGGGCCAGAAGAAGTTTCTCGATGTCGACTTCTTTCAGGGGCTGCTGGCGTCCGAGCAGATGGGTGACCAGAGCGATCTGGGCGAAGTGCTCGACGGTTTCCATCTTCATGTAGGCGTGCTCGATCGTGTCTCCATAGGCGACTACGCCGTGGTTCGACATGAGGATAGCATCGTAGGCAGGAACGTAGGGTTCGAGAGTCTGCGTCAATTCTGAAGTGCCAGGCGTGCCGTAGCGGGCGAGCGGTATGCATCCCAGGCCCATGACGACTTCGCAAACCAGGGGCTCGGTCAGAGGGATGCCTGCGGCGGCGAATCCGGTCGCGGTAGGCGGATGCGCATGGACGATGGCTTGAACATCGGGGCGCATGCGATAGACCAGCAGGTGCATGCCGATTTCGCTGGTCACGTTGCGGCGACCGGCGACTTTTTGTCCATCGAGGTCGACAATCACCATATCCGACGCCTTCATGGCGCCTTTGCTGACGCAAGTGGGCGTGACCAGAATGCGGTCGTGCGGGAGCCGAATGGAAAGATTGCCATCCATGGCGGCGACGAATCCGTGTTCGTGCAGCATGCGTCCGTAGCGGACGATTTCTTCCCTATGTTTGCGTTCCGAAGGCATGGTTACCCTTGGGGGAGATGGCAAAAAGCGGCTTCAACTCGACTTCCGCATAGTACCAGCAGGCACAGGCAGAGACAATCCAAATTTGGAGAAAAAGCAGGCCTGAAGAACGGATAAAATCGGCGCGGTTAAAGGACTTCGGGTTCTAAAGCGCTTTGGTAAGAAGGAAGCTCGATCGAGGCGATCCAAAACTGCGCGGCAGCCAGAAGCGACGCGCTACTGAAACTCTACTGCATCGTGTCCCTATAATCGAAAAGCGTGCTGGTCTCAGATTTCCATTACCAACTTCCGGAAGAGTTGATTGCGCAGGAGCCGCTGGCGGACCGTGTGGGGTCACGGCTGCTGCATGTGGATTCGGCTGCGGGGACTCTGGAGGATCGGCAGTTTCGGGAGTTTCCGGAGTTGCTTAGGCAGGGGGACCTGGTCGTGTTCAACAACACGCGAGTGTTTCCGGCCAGGCTTTACGGGCGGCGGAGTGGGGTGCGTCGGCAGCACTTCTCGCAAGAAGCGCGAGAAATGGGAAACCCTGGGAGTCAAAATCCCCACAGTCTCGCAGAGAACGCGAGAAGGGTGGGGCACCCGGAGTTTCTGCGGGGGCGCATTGAAGTTCTGCTGACGAAGCAATTGCAGCGGGAGCCGAATGAGTGGGAGTGCCTGGTGCGGCCGGGGCGGAAGATCGGGGTGGGGGAGCGGCTATTTTTTGGGGAGCAGGATGAGTTGCAGGCGGAAGTGATTGGGCGCGGGGAGTTTGGCGAGCGGCGGATCCGGTTTGCCGAAGTCCCCACTTCTCACGCAGAGAACGCGCGAGAGATGGGGCACCCGGTGGATGAATTCTTCGGATTGGTGGAGAAGATTGGGCACATTCCATTGCCGCCTTATATTGCGCGCGATGATTCCTCCAGCGATCGAGAACGGTACCAGACGGTGTATGCGCGGGAACGCGGGTCGGTGGCGGCTCCGACGGCGGGCCTGCATTTCACGTCGGAGATTCTAGGGCGGATGCGAGAGCGCGGAATCGAGAGCGCGGAAGTCACGCTCCATGTGGGGCTGGGAACGTTTCAGCCAGTGCGCTGCGAGCGAGTGGAAGAGCATGAGCTGCACTCGGAGAGGTATTCGATTTCGGCGGAGGCGGCGGAGAAGATTGCTCGGGCTCGCGGCGATTCACGGAGAATCGTTGCGGTTGGCACGACGACGGTGCGCACTCTGGAATATGCGGCCGCGCAGGGCGGGGGTGAAGTGCGAGCGGCTTCGGGTGAAGCGAATCTATTTATTTATCCGGGATACAAGTTTCAGGTGGTGCGGGCGCTGCTGACAAATTTTCATTTGCCAGAGTCGACGCTGCTTATGCTGGTGTGTGCGCTGGGTGGGAAAGAAAACGTGATGCGCGCGTATGAGCATGCCGTGCGCGAGCGCTACCGGTTTTATTCGTATGGGGATTGCATGTTCGTGGAGTAGCTCGCTAACGCAGACTAGGCGAATTCGTTTTTTCGAGGATTTCTCCGTAGGCTTAGTCCTTCTCACTTCAATCCGCGAGCCCCCTCACGAAGACGCGTAGGAAATAGAAAACAATACAGATTCGCAAAGTCCGCGTCCGATGCGGCGTTCCGGACTGATTCAATCTGCCGATTCTTCTTGCCACGGGTCAGGAAAAAAAGTTACAAAGCAGCACCTGCTGAATCCGGTCCCAGCGCCCACACAACGGAAACAGCAATCTTCACCCGCGTCATTCCGATCGCGCCATTCCGGCTGCCTTACCCGTTTCACCGAACAACCTATAGGAGGGGTCATGCTTAAAACAGCTAAGCTCGCGGTAGCTTTGATGGCGGCGTTGTTGTTCCTGACAGGAATGACATTTGCTCAAACCGATCCTGGAATGCAGAGCGGCAGTCGCGGCACGGGCTCGGCGCTCTCTTCCGTGCTGGCGGACGACAATGCTGGAATTCTGGCATTTTTCACCGACGGACAAACCCGCTTCCAAGAGGTAGAGACTGTTTTCGGAGGCGCGAATAACGGGCTGGGACCGCGGTTCAACTCGAACAGTTGCAGTTCCTGCCACGCGCAACCGGCGATAGGAGGGTCGGGTCCAGCATCGAATCCGCAAGCGCAATTCATCAGCAGCGGTGTCGCGCCGAAAGACGCGATGCCTTATTTTGTAACTCCGACAGGGCCCACGGTCGAGGCACGGTTTCCGTACTACTTCAACAAAAATGGCTCGGTAAACTTCAGTTCGCCGAATGGCGGAGTCGAAGATCTGTTCACGGTTACGGGCCGTTCTGACGCGGGCGCATGTAGTTTGACGCAACCCAGCTTCAGCGCCGCGAAAGCGGTGAACAACATCATCTTCCGCATTCCCACGCCGACTTTCGGTGCGGGGCTCATCGAGAATCTCGATGACTCAACCCTGCTTGCGAATATGGCCAGGAACCTCAACAATCGTTTGGGGATCTCCGGGGCATTCAACCACAACGGCAACGACGGGACGATCAGCCGCTTCGGGTGGAAAGCACAAAACAAGTCGCTGCAGATTTTCACGGGTGAAGCCTACAACGTGGAGATGGGAATTACGAACCTGGTGTTCCCGCAGGAGCGTCCTCTTCCCGGAGAAGATGGGAGCGGCAGTAGCGGCCTGACGGGATTCTCCTCGTCGTGCATGAACCTGAGTGCGGGCGGCTATCCAGAGGACATCAGCAATCCGGGGCAGACGGGGCCAGCGATGATGGATGACGTCTCGGCGTTTTCCAACTTCATGCGAAGTCTGGCGCCGCCGCCCAGCGGACCGGTTGTGCTGAACGGGACGACGGTGGCTGCGAGTTCAATCTCCAATGGAGCTTCGTTATTCAGCTCCATTGGTTGTGCGACCTGCCACAACCCAACCCCTGGGACCACACAAAAATCGAGGATCACAGGGTCACTGAGTGGTGTTCCGGTGAATGCATACTCGGATTTCGAGGTGCATCACATGGGGACACTGGCGGATAACGTCGCGCAAGGGGGCGCAGGCGGAGATCAGTTCCGCACGGCTCCTCTGTGGGGACTGGGGCAGCGAATCTTCCTGCTGCATGATGGGCGTACGACCAACCTGCTGACAGCGATCGAGGACCATGACAGCAGGGGGAGCGAAGCGTCCACGGTGGAAGCGAATTTCGATGCGCTTTCCAGCAGCCAGCAGCAGGATCTGCTGAACTTCCTGCGCTCGTTGTGATGGAACGTTGAAAGGTGCTGGCGAGACCGCGATGCGGGGCTCGCCAGCTACTTTTAACTTGAGGTGATTGGAGAGCAGACGACGCGTGCAGTCTTTGCGCGTTTGCTCCGAGGGCCGAATCCATGCGTTCTAGTTTCCTGCGTTTGTTTGTCGTAACCACACTACATATATCGTTCCTTTCGTTTGGCCAAGATTCGCAACCCAAGAGCGCGCCCGGAAACGGAGGCGATTTTTCGACCGCAGACCAGTCACCCCAAGGGTTCACAAAAATTCCGACCGGAGTCGTCCTGGTCAAGGGTGCGTGGTCGAGCGCGAGTGACTCGATGACGCCGGTGCCGGAGGGCGGCGGCATCAGCAACAACATGTTTCAAAACGAGTATTTCGGCATCCGGTATCCGCTGCCTTCGGGATGGACCCAACGATATGAAGGGCCGCCGCCCTCGGATAGCGGACGATATGTGCTGGCGCAGATCAGGCCGGTTGATCGCAAGGGGCAGATCCGAGGAAACATCTTGATCACGGCGCAAGACATGTTCTTCACGCCGCTGCCAGAGGCGAATGTTCTGCAGTACATGCTATATGTGAAAGAACATTTGCAGGTGGACTACAGGTTAGAGCAGCCTCTTACCGAAACCAAAATTGCCGGGCGATCGTTTGACTTTCTCGCGTATTGGTCTCCGGTCGCACAGCTGCACTGGTACGTGGTGGCGACCCAAATCCGCTGCCATACGGTGGAAATCGTGCTCAGCAGCCGGGACACGAAGCTGCTCGAGAATCTCGTGCTGGATCTGAACAAGATGACTTTGCCTGCGGAAACCGGTCTCACTGCGGGAATGGGTGGAGGCGACGTGCCGGTATGCATGAAGGATTTCGCGAGCGGCGGAAGTGTGATTACGCGAGTCGATCCGGTTTTCACGGGATCGAAATTCAATCCCGTGCCAGTGCGGATCATTATCGACAGAAAAGGCAAGGTGAAGCACATTCACTCTCTGAGCGCGTTTCCCGATCAGGCGAAGGCCATTAGCGATGCGTTGAACCAATGGAAATTCAAGCCGTATGTGCGGGACGGAGTTCCGGTGGAGGTGGAGACTGGAATTATGTTTGGGCGGGCGGCGAGACCGGGTGGTGCGGCGGCAGCGGGTGCGGCGATTGAATAAGGGGAAGCAAAAACCATTTACCACTAAGGACACGAAGGAGACCTTATCTGACTACTTGATCGCCAGGGGGATCGGGTAATACTTCTGGATCATTCTTCCGGTCATGAGGCCGCCTTCGTATTCGGGGATGATGACCTCGTCGGCGCCGGAGCTGCGGATTGCATTGGCGTAGCGCTGCTGCCCGGCGCGGGTGATGATTTTGATTTTGGGATTGAGCGAGCGCGCGGTGACGGTGATGTACAGGTTGTCGGCGTCGTTGTCGATGACGATGCAGATGCCGCGGGCGCGGTCGAGTCCGGCCTGGAGCAGGACGTCGTGGCGCTTGGCGTCGCCCTGGATCACGGGGATCTTGTCATTCAGCAGTTCGCGGTAGAGGCCTTCGTTGGTTTCGATCAGGACAAAGGGGATCTCGAGGCGCTGGAGCTGGTCGACGACGGTGCGGCCGACCTGGCCGTAGCCGCAAATAATGAAATGATCGTTCAGGCGGTTGATGTTCACTTCGTTAATCATGGTTCTCCAGGCCTCCACGCCGTGGCGGCTGAAAATGGTGAGCAAGACGCGCTCGGCGATCCAGATCTGCAGCGCGAAGACTCCTGCATACACGAACATGGAAAAGATCTTGGTGGACTTGTGCACGGCTCGGTATTCGATGGAGTGCGGATGGATCACCCAGAACAGGGCGTCGAGCGGGCGCAGGCCTTCGACGCGCATGTAGAAGATCACGCAGACTCCGAGGAAGCCGGCGAGAACCAGCAGCGGGAGCCACAAGCGGCGAAGAAAGATGAGGAAGATGCGTCCCATTCCCAGGTTTCCGTTTGGACGGCCTTACAGAAAATCTGATGAGTATACACAGTCAGGCCGGAATCGCGGCATGAATTATTCTGATGGGCTGGGTAAGGATTTCTCTTCCACAACAGCCGGCTCGGGCTGGATTCCAAGAATTGACCACGATGGGGTAAGGATCGCAAACTATGCATGGTTAGCCAACAATGCAGCAGACACATCCGAGAACGAACATTGATCTGCCGGTCGGCGGTTATGAAAAGCTGAGTCGCAGCAAGCTCCCCGGATGCCTCCTGGGCTTTCTAGTACTGAGTGTGGTGGCGAACTTGTCGTGCAGTTCGGCGGGCGCAAGGGGGCATGATGCTAATTCGGCCCGGAGCAAGGGAGTCTACGTTGCGGGTCCAGGGACGCGTCCGCACTTGATTTTTGCATGCTGCGACCAAGGGCAACCGGCGCTCAGCTCGATGTTCGGGGATCCCACCGTTTTCGCCGACTTGAAGGAACTGCACGCTGGGCTTGCGATTCCAATCGATGTCCTCAGGGCGGATCGAGCGCAACTGATTCACCGGTTGAATGAAGAGGGGCTCCCCGCACTTGCATGGATGGTGCTGCCTCGCAACGAGGGCTACTACGTCAATGCGAGCAATGCTGCGCAGACCGCGCATTGGTTTGCGGAATTCGAGAAATGGAGCGAGGAGAACAATTTGCACTGGAACGCGATCGGGCTGGACATCGAACCCGACTTCGAAGAGTTCCACCAGTCGACGTGGCGGTTGGTGCGGACGTTGCTGATGCGGATTTTTGACTCAGGGCGCGTGCGCCGCTCGCGCGAAGCATACGGAGAGCTGATACGCGAAATGCAGGCGCACGGCTACCGGGTGCAGACCTATCAGTTGATATTTCTGGCCGACGAGCGGAAGGTTCACTCCACGATGTTGGAGCGGTTGTTTGGGCTGGTGGATGTGCGTGGCGATGAAGAGGTGATGATGGCGTACAGCAGCTTCAATCACGCCGTGGGGGCGGCCATGGTGTGGAGTTATGGTCACGACACGCAGGTTTTGGCGGTGGGGAGCACGTTGAGTTCAGGAAACTCGGCAATGGATGCGAAGTACGGTCCGCTGAATTGGGAGGAGTTTTCGCGGGATACGATTGTGGCCAGCCACTTTTCACGTGAAGTGGGCGTGTACAGTCTCGAAGGGTGCGTACGGCAAGGATTCTTGCCGCGTTTGAAAACAATAGACTGGAACCAGGGAGTGGAAATTCCAGCGGTCGCGCTGGCGAGAATGCGCAGGTTTCGCGCCGGGGTGCAAACCATCCTGTGGACGGCCTCGCATCTGCTTTACTTCGCGACAGCATTTCTGATTGGTGTGACCTGGCTTGCGCGGCGTTGGATTCGCCGGAAATACGATCGACGGGCACTGCGTGGGGCGTGACGTTCTCTGTCGTCGGCCAGAGAGCGAAGGGTTGCTCTTCCAAAGCTCCAGGCGACGGCTCTACGCAAAAAGCAAAACGGGCATCCTTGCGGATGCCCGCTGGTGAAAACCGGCCAAACTTTCTTGCTTGGAACTTATGCCCGGGCGCCGACTGCGGCCGGCTCGCTCGCCGGAACCGCCTTCTCTTCGCCGTTGGGCTTCTGCTGGGCGGGCTGTCCGCCTTTGCGAATGTCGATGCCGCCCTTGAAGAAGGCGCCGTCTTCGATAGAGATGCGAGCGGCGATGACGTCGCCGGTCAGCGAACCGTCGCTGCGAATGTCGACGCGGTCGCTGGCGGTGAGATTGCCGCGAACTTTGCCGAGCACAACGATCTCACGGGCGTTGATGTTGGCGGCGACAACGCCATTGCGTCCAATGGTGACGCGATTGCCAGCCAGATTGATGGAACCTTCCACGCGGCCATCGATGTAGAGTGACTCGGAACCGGTGACTTCGCCTTTGATGACGAGTGACTTGCCAATGGTAGCCTGGTCGGCGGTGGTGGTGGTAACCGGCCGGGGAGCAGAGGGCTCAGCGAAGGACATCGGCGCGCTGGGCATAGACGGAGTGGGGCGCTCCGGCACCGTAGGTTGTGCAGGAGATTGAGGCTGATTGGTCGGCTTCCACATGTCGTAAAAGTTCCTTTCCTAGTTGGGATTAGGGGTCACTGGCCGCACTTTCGTGACCAAAGCCGATTGTACTCCCGCGTCTCAAAGTGAGCCCTGTGGAAAATCCTTTATTTTCAATCGAGAGTTCCTCGCATGGTACGCCCAATTGGACCGGTGACGCCTCGTCCGACCGGGCAGGGCTGCATACTTTCTGCGTGGTGGGGTGTAACGATTCCCGGAAAAAACTGCCTCGGCGTACCCTTTCACAGGCAGGAGGGTTATGCTTACACGGGTCGAAGATTTATCGAAAACGGAAAACCGGATGGGGAGTCTAATTGAATCAGAAATTTTGAAATCCAGCCTTGGCAGGTTTCGATAAGGGAGCAAAAAGCATGCCAGAACCAGCCGTTCTCACAGCAGCAACGTTCACGATCGCACGGCCTGAGCCGGGCGAATACGCGCCTTATTACGAACGCTACATTTCATTAGTTGCCGGGAGCGATATTTTGGGGACGCTCGACAGCCAGAGACGGGAAATGATGCTTCTGCTTTCCGGGCGCGACGAAAGCGAGGGGGATTATCGGTACGCGCCCGATAAGTGGAATGCGAAGGAAGTGCTGGGTCACGTCTGCGATACGGAGCGCATTTTTGCGTACCGGGCGTTGCGCATTGCGCGCGGCGACCAGACGCCGCTGCCCGGGTTTGAGCAGGACGACTATGTGAAGAATGGTCCGTTTGCGCGTTCGCCCTTGGGGGAAATCATCGAGGACTACATCGCCGTGCGACGGGCGACGCTGACCCTGCTGCGCAATCTGGATGAGGGCGCGTGGGGGCGGCGCGGTGTGGCGAGCAAGAATGAGGTCACCGTGCGGGCACTGGCTTATATGATTGCGGGACACGAATTGCATCATCGCCGGATTTTGGAGGAGAAGTATTTTGCGGGACGATGAGGGCTGGTAGGATCAGATCCGGGAAAAGAGCAGAACAAACGAGAGGATAACCATGAGAGGGATCTCGATTGTCGTTTGGTGTGCCGCGGCTTTCATTTTTTCCACGCTGGCGCATGGGGCCGCCGAGCCTCAAGTGTTCCCGACCTCGGCCGGACCGGTGAAGATTACTCCTTTAAATCACGCCAGCACGCTCATTGAGGCGGGGGGTAAGACGATTTATCTGGATCCGGCGAAACCTGCGAAGCTCACGGGCCTTCCGAAAGCAGACCTGATCGTGATCACCGACATTCATGGCGACCACATGGATCCTGATTCGATCAAAGAGATCAGCAAGGCCGACACGGAAATTCTGGCGCCGCCGGCCGTCGTGCAGACGGTGACCAGCGCCAAACCAATTGCCAACGGCGAGACGAAGACGTGGCAGAGCTGGACCCTTGAGGCGATCCCCGCTTACAACCTGAAACGCGGACCGACCCCGGGGAAATTCTTTCATGACAAGGGACGGGGGAATGGTTACGTCCTCACTTACGGGGGCAAGCGTTTTTATTTTTCGGGCGATACCGAGGGAGTTCCCGAAATGCGAGCGCTGAAGAATATCGACGTGGCGTTTGTGTGCATGAATCTGCCGTACACGATGCCGCCCGATGAGGCTGCGGACGCGGTGAAAGCGTTCCGTCCGAAGATCGTGATTCCGTACCATTACCGCGGATCGGATCCGGCCGTATTTCAAAAGGGATTGGAAGGGACGGGGATTGAGGTGCGGCTGCTGGATTGGTATCCGAAGTAGAACGTAGTCGAGCCGCGCTCGACGGACAGCCGAGGGCGGCTGTCCCCACATGAATCTTCAGGCATCAATCTTCAAGCATGAATCTTTAGGCATGAATCCTTAGGCATGAATCCTTAGGCTTTGAAGATGTCTTCGACTGGCTTGCGGAATATTTTTGCGATCTTGAAGGCCAAGGGGAGGCTGGGATCGTATTTCTCCGTTTCGATCGCGTTGACTGTCTGACGTGAGACGCCGAGCTTTTCGGCGAGGTCGGCCTGAGTCCAATTGAGTTGCGCCCGGAAGTCACGCACGCTGTTTTTCACTCGTACCTCCGCTTGGCGATGGCGAGGCCCACACTCCACAACATGATGAGCAGAGGTGCCACCCAGCTTACGTCGAAGCGGGGCAGCCCGGCGTTCTGCTGAAAGGCCCAGGTCAGGGTGATGAGGCAGGTCGCGAGAAAGCTGAACGCGACGGCTTCGAGCTGGATGCGCCGCTGCAACTCGTCGAGGCCGCGGAAGTATCGCATGAACGCCCACAGGGCGAAGGCCGATGGGATGATCGGCAGGAACGCAATGACGTACCCTAGCGGAGTGCGCTCGTGGCCTCGGAGCAGCCACACCGAAAGCGGAACCATCACCGAGTAGCCGGCCATCGAGCTGAGGAATTCTTTGAGGTAACGCTTGTTGTTGGCGTCCATCCCGTTTCTCCAAGTCAAGCATGCTTGACATCCATAATGTAAGGCACGCTTTACATTTCGTTCAATAGAAATTTGCGAAGCCTGAGAAGAATTGCCAGCGGTGAGTAGGGTAGATGGGCGATTTCTTGCGCGTTGACCACTTATTACGATCCTCCCGGGCGCACCACGCCACGCCGGGAGGACGGGCGGTGAAGCGGCACTCACAACAAAAAACGGCCGCCCCGGGAGGGCGGCCGGTTTCATTTCAGACTGCGAACCGAACTTACTGTTCGTCGAACAGATCAGTCATGGCCTTGGTGCTCGCGTCGCAGGCGTGGTTCAGGCACGGCAGGCCGAAGCCTCCCTCGATCGAGCGCAGCAGCGAGAAGTGCGAGTAGAACTGCGCGCTGGTCAACTTGTGGAAGCCGTAGTTGGTATCGACGATGGTGACGACCTGGTTGATGATCGGCTGCACGGCATAGTCGTTCTCATCCCATACCACGACGATCGCGGCATGGCCCTGATGCCACACTGGAGAACTATGGATCGCCAATACAACTTTTTCGAGGGCCTGGTCTCCGAGAATGATGAGCGCGGGGTTGAGACCGGCCTGCGTGCCGTTGTCGTCGGGATCGTAACCGCAGAATACAGTTCCATTGCCGCGTCCGTGCTGGTCGTTGCACTGGTTGGGCACGATGTAGGAGAAATTCGACACTTTGCCGGAAGCGAGATCGGCCCACAGACCGCGTCCGCCGTCGAAGCCGCCCATCTGGGAATAGCTCAACAGAGGATTCGTGCTCTGCTGTACGGCCTGAAAATAGACGAACGGATTGTGCTTGGAGGCGTACAGCTGCACGATATCGTCCGTCGTGAGTGGCGGGTTCAGCTGCGGATTAATCTTGGTGAAATCCGTATTGTTGGTGAAGTTGCCATCGCTGTAATCGACCAGATCTGCCCCGGTCATGGGAAGATTTTCCTGGTAGGTTTTCCAGCTCTTGCCCGCGGCCACCAGCTGATCGGCGATTGTGATTCCAAGCGTGGCAGGGGCGGGCGCGTAGGATTGCTTGCCGTCGATGTTGATCTCGCAGGGAGGTCCGGTGACTTCGTTGGTGCAATCGAGGACCGGGGTAGCGGCATCGGTTCCGGTGCCCATGATGGGGCAAATGGCCGGGCTCGGTGGGTTGTCGGTATTCGCGATTCCGGTGGAGAGATTCGTTGCGCAGCTGCCGTTGTGCCAGTCGGGAGAATTATCGCTCTGCACGCCGAAGTTCGATCCGCCCACGGTTTCGAGGTAGTTGGTCAGACTGGGATGCCCGACGGCAAAGTAGTTCGAGGCGAGATTAGCGGCCCGGGCGTACTTGTTGATGAACTGCGCGTTCGGATTGTGGAGGATTTCTCCGTAACCATGGTTTTCCATCATGATCACGAAAACATGGTCGAGGTGAGGGATGCCCTTGGGCACGGCGCCTTCTTGCGCCAATGCGCCACCCGCGAGAGTGGCCAACAGGCCCAAAGCTAGAGCGGTCTTCTTCATAATGATCTCCTGAACTTCCTCGGTGAGGATTGCCTTGGCTCGGAAATCGGAATCCAGGCAATTCAAGTCTTGCCTGAGATGAGATCCAGCCGGGTCAACCAGAGACCCTAGCGGGCATTTGTTACAGGGCGGTGACTCCGTCGTTAAGATTCTGTGAATTCCGCTGACCTGCACCGCCGATTCCTAATCGATTTCACTTTCGCCTTAGAAAGTGCTAGTTTGTTCCCCTACGATCCACAGGAGTTGCCCAATGTCGCTGCAGGCGTTACCGGCACAGGCCAAGGATCTCTTCCAATACCTGTTTGAACAGGCGTCGCTGGGCATCGCAATCGAGGACCTCGACGGCAGGCTGCTGCTGGCCAACCCGGCCCTCTGCTCCATGCTGGGATACACGAACGACGAACTATGCAGCATGAACTGTTCCGAATTTGCGAGCCCTGAGGATTCTCAAGACGATTGGGCTATGTTCCAAAAGCTTCGCGACGGCGTCATTGACCGCTACTCACTGGAGAAGCGTTACATCAGGAAGGACGGCGCTCGCCTTTGGGGGCGCCTGAATGTCTCCCTTTTGAGGAATTTTGATGGAGGAAGTCCTCTGGTTTTTGCCTTTGTAGAGGACATCACGGAACGGAGGCGGACCGGGGAGGCACTGCAAGAAAGCGAAGAGCGATTTCAATTAGCGGTCCAGGCCGGCAAGATGTTCGCGTATGAATGGGATGCTGCGACGGACAGGATTGTGCGCTCGGGAGACTGCGCCGACATTTTGGGGATCGATAAATCGGGGCCCGTCAATACGGGTCAACAAGTGTTGAAGAAGGTTCACCCGGAAGACCGGGAGAAGGTGTTTGCCGCGGATGGCGCGCTTACTCCAGAAAAGCCGAACCTCCAAGTAAGCCATCGAATGTTTCGCCCCGACGGCAGTACGATTTGGGTGGAGAGAACGGGCCGTGCGCACTTCGATGGACAAGGCAGAATTCTCCGGATCGTGGGCATGGTGGCGGATATTACCGAGCGCAAGCAGGCGGAAGAAGCGCTGCGACTGAGTGAGTCGAATTACCGGCTATTCGTGTCGCAGAGTTCGGAAGGAATTTTCTGCCAGGAACTCGACCGTCCCATCCCGGTGGATTTGGCGGAAGAAGAGCAGGTTCATCGCATTCTGCATGAGTCTTATATGGCCGAGTGCAATGACGCCTTAGCTCGCATGTATGGGCTTTCCTGTGGTGACTTTGTCGGCAAGCGGCTGACGGAGACGGTGGATGCGCAGGATCCTGTAAACATTGAATTGACTCGGAACTACGTCCGTGGCGGTTACCGGGTGGTGGACCGTGAGTCGCATGAGGTCGATGCGCAAGGAAATCCCAAGGTGTTTGTCAACAGCATGATCGGCATTGTCGAAAATGGGCTGCTGCTGAGGACGTGGGGGATCCAACGGGACATCACGGACCGTCGCCAGGCGGAGGAAGCGCGCGAGCTCGCCGAGCAGGCACTGCGGGACAGCGAGCAACGGCTTCGCCTGGCCATTCAAGCCGGAAAAATGTATGCGTACGAATGGAATGTCGCGAGCGACGAAGTGGTGCGATCCGCCGAATACATCAATGTTCTTGGTTATAACGATCGCCAGCGAACCCTTACGCGCCAGCAAGTGCTGGAGGGCATTCATCCCGAGGACCGCGAACTGTTCCTGGAGTCGGTGAAGCAGCTGACTCCGCGGAGTCCCACCACGCAGATCGGCTATCGTGTTCTGCGCCCGGATGGTTCGGTGGTCTGGGTGGAGAAAAGCGCGAGAGGCTTCTTTGATGAGCAAGGGAAACTGCTGCGGATGATCGGGATGGTGACGGACATAACCGATCGCAAGCTGGCGGAATCGGCTCTGGCGAACGCGAGCCGCAGGTTGGTTGAGGCGCAGGAGCAGGAGCGGACGCGGATTGCCAGGGAGCTTCATGACGACATTGGCCAGCGCGTGGCACTGTTGGCCGTGGAGTTAGAGCAACTCCAGCAGGACTCTCTCAACGCCGCTGAAGTGAGCAGCCGGTTGGGGGAATTCCAGAAGCGGACTCTGGACCTGGCGACCGATATTCAAGCCCTCTCGCACGAACTGCATTCCTCCAGACTTGAACACATGGGCATCGCCGCTGCCATGAGAGGCTTTTGCCAGGCGTTTGGGGCAAAGCAGAAAGTCGATATCGACTTCCACAGCAACGATCTGCCAACCTCTGTGCCGCGGGAGACTTCTCTTTGCTTCTACCGCGTATTGCAGGAAGCTTTACACAATTCCGTCAAGCACAGCGGGGTGCGACGCTTCGAAGTGCGATTCTGGGGAGAGTTGAACGAAATTCATCTCACGATCAGGGATTCGGGCGCGGGCTTTGATCTGGAAACGGTCAAGGAGTCTCCAGGGCTTGGACTCATCAGCATGGAGGAGCGCCTGAAGCTGTTGAACGGGACATTCTCGATCGATTCGCAGCCCCGTCGTGGTACCACGATCTACGCTCGTGCTCCGGTCGCTCGAGAGGCCGCTGCCATGCGAGAAGCCGGGTAGGATTCGTCACGCTAGCAGGGTGCCGAAAGTAGTGCAGCCTTAGCCGCAGATCCTTTGAAAGATTTGCTGATCTTCCTCGCGGCCAATGCTGCTCAAGGGGAATCCGCAGAGAATATTCGCGCCATACTGTTTCGCCAGCTGGTGGCAGAGGTGCTCGACCTCAATCGCGGCATCCGCGTTGCCTTGTGACCACAAGGTCGACGCGGTTTCTCCGCAAACCGCCACCCGGGACGCCTGCCCCGCGGTCGCCCGTGCCGCTTCGGCAATCAGATCGCCGACAACCCGGAAAAATCGGACAGGATCAGGCAGACCATTCGTCATGAAGGTCGACAGCATGTCGATGACGTCCAGGGAGAAATAGCGTCCCTGCTCGATGGCTGCACAAATGTCTACGCCTTTTTCGCGCAACTTCTCACGAAGACTCACGCGATGAGACTCGGTCGATACCACGATCACCGACTTCGCGGCGCGGAGAGACGCTGCAATAAAATCGGCAAAACCGGCCACGAGAGCGACATCATCGGCATAGAACACAACATCGTGGGCATGGGAGGAACCTGACTTGTTTGGATCAAGCGATGGCAGAACCTGGTTGCGGTTGAGGTGGGCAGCTTGAAAATCAGGGTCGGTATATTTGTGCCCTGATACTCCTCTGCTGACGAACCGCCCGCCCCGCAGAACCGCGTCCACCGCGGCCAACAGTGAGTTGCCGGCTTGTGTCTTCACAACGTAGCCGGATGCGCCCAAGTCGAGAATCTCTTGCACCACCTCGGCTGAGGATTCCTGGCTTAAGAAAATAATTTTGGATAGTGGCGAGAGTTTGCTGATTTGGCGAGCAGCGCCGATACCGTTCAACTTCGGAAGTCCAATATCGAGCACAATGAGGTCAGGTTGCAGTTGGTCGGCTTTGTGGACTGCCTCGAGTCCATCCGATGCCTCGTCGACGACTTGCAATTCCGGTCTTTTCCCCAGCGTTGAACGTACGAATCGTCTGAACGGCTCGAAGTCATCGACCACGAGAATCCGAACTGGCGTCTCCAAGCTTCCTCCGTCCTTATGGATGAAACCCAACTCTACGAGGGTTGTTGCTGCACCGGACTTAGATTTTCGACTGGTCCGCTGGCTGGACCATTAAGTGGAGATTGATTATAGGGCCAACCTGTTTGGAAAGATAGAAAAGAAACGATTTAACAAACATGCTTTCGTTGCCTCATGTTTCTGTTCGTGCGGAATTTTTCTCGCCGGGTGAAATACCTTGACGGCATGGGGGGGCCGCTTCTGCGCTCAGGCGCAGAAACCCACAATTGCGGTGCGGGAGGTTTCCTTTTACTATCGCCCTATCGTGCTTTCACCCGACAATTCCAAAGCCACGGACCGCCTAGTCTCTGCTGCTCCGGTTGAGGACGATTCCTCGTTTGAGCTGAAGCTGCGGCCGCAGCGGCTGAACGAATTCATCGGACAAGATAAGGTCAAAGAGAATCTCGCGGTGGCGATCGAGGCGGCGCGGTCGCGCGGCGAGGCGATGGACCACGTGCTGCTCTACGGGCCGCCGGGGTTGGGCAAGACGACGCTAGCAAACATCATTGCGAACGAACTGGGCGTGCACTTTCAGCCGACGGCCGCTCCGCTGTTACAGATTAAAGGCGACCTGACGGCGATCATCACCAACATGCAGGACAAGCAGGTGCTGTTTATCGATGAAATTCACCGCCTGCAACCGGTGTTGGAAGAATTGCTGTATTCCGCGCTGGAGGACTATAAGCTCGACATCATTATCGGGCAGGGTCCGTCGGCGCGGACGCACACGCTCGAAGTGAAGCCGTTTACGTTCGTGGGCGCGACGACGCGGGCGGGATTGATTTCGTCGCCGCTGCGATCGCGCTTCGGAATTGTGCTGCGATTGGAGTTTTATACTCCTGCAGATTTGAAAGTGATCGTGGAGCGCTCGGCGGAGATCCTGGGCGTTGAGGTGGACGATGCCGGCGCGGAAGAAATTGCCGGGCGTTCCCGGGGCACGCCCAGAATCGCGAACCGATTGTTGCGGCGCGTGCGCGATTATGCCCAGGTGCGCGGGGCCGGCAAGATTGACGAGCCTACGGCGAAAGCCGCGCTCGGGATGCTGGAAGTCGATCAGTACGGTTTCGACGAAGTGGACCGGCGGCTGCTGCTGACCATCATCGAGAAATATCAAGGTGGTCCGGTGGGCGTGAATACGCTGGCCGCGGTTCTCGCCGAAGAGCCGGACGCTATCGAGGAGATTTACGAACCCTTTCTGATGCAGGCTGGATTTCTGAATCGAACGCCGCGTGGCCGGGTGGCCACGCAACTCGCATACGACTATTTCAAGATCACTCCGACTCGAAGGCAAAGCTCCTTGTTCTAGCTAGTGCTTCCCTGCTTGTCTTGATCCCGATCCGCTTGCCTGGAAGTTGCCTGCGCTCGCATCCCTGTTCGGCAAACCGCACAAACATCATTTTGCTGTTTTGTCTGGGTGCGGTTAGTGTATCTTGCTCAATTCCCCCGTGGGGGGCGGGGAGAACAGGGGACCTTTTTGCGCCTGGTTCGACTGCTGAAGAGTTGGGCCCATTTTCGAGCGAAACTGGTGGTCATGACGGTTCTGGCTTTGTCGGCAACGGAGTTGGCGGCCTTCCCTTCTTTCCCGCAGGATTCACAGTCACCCGTGCCGAAGCCTGAGGCGGGGCCTCCTGCGTTGACCATCGTGCGATTGGCGCGGCCTCCGGCCCTGGAGGATTTCCTCACGATGAAGCCGCAGGGAGAGATCGCGCTCCAGATGGCGAAGGTCACCGGCTTCACGCAACGCAATCCGCACGACGGAGAGAGTGTTTCCGAACGCACCGACGCATATCTGGGATATGACCAGAAGAATCTGTATGTGGTATTCGTGTGCTTCGACGATCCCAGGAAGGTGCGCGCCCGCATGTCGCGCCGCGAGGACGTTTACGATGATGATCAAGTCGAGGTCATGCTCGATACCTTCCATGACCGGCGCCGCGCCTATGCTTTTCAAACCACGCCGCTCGGAGTGCAATGGGACGCGATCTGGACCGAGGCTTCGCGGGAGGAGCAGACTGCCGGGCATTTCGATACTTCGTTCGATACCGTATGGGATTCGCGAGGCAAAGTCACTCAGAGAGGGTTCGTCGTGTGGATTGCGATCCCCTTCAAGAGCCTGCGCTTTCCGGCGGTCAAACAGCAGGATTGGGGCATCATTTTGTATCGCGGCATCACGCGCAAGACGGAAGATTCCTTCTGGCCGCATGTTTCCTACAAAATCGAAGGCCGGTTGGGCCAGGCTGCGAGCCTGCTGGGGCTCGAAGGAATTTCTCCGGGCCACAGCATCGAAATGATTCCTTATGGCCTGATGCGCGGCTTTCGGGCCCTCGATACCCGCGATCCGACAAACCCGTACTTCCAGCATGCGGCCGCGCAGGGCCAGACTGGCGTGGACGCGAAGTTCGTGATCCAGGATCACTTCGTCGTCGACATGACTGCGAACCCGGACTTCAGCCAGATAGAATCTGAGGATCCGCAGATAACCGTCAACCAGCGCTATGCGGTGTACTTTCCGGAAAAGCGTCCGTTCTTTTTGGAGAACGAAGACTTTTTTCGCACGCCGTTGGATTTGTTTTTCACGCGCAGTATCGGCGACCCGTCAGCGGGAATCCGTCTCACCGGGAAAGACGGTCCCTACTCGGTCGGCTTGATGGCAACCGACGATCGTAGTCCAGGCCTGGCCGTGCCGGATTACAGCCCATACTCCGGCATGCGTTCCTACTTCACCATCGCGCGCGTGAGTCGCGACATCTTCCGGCAGTCGAGCGTGGGCGCCCTCTACACCGACTGGGAGTGTCCCACGACGGGCGAATACAACCGTATCGGCGGAGTCGATACGCACCTGAAATTCAATCCCAACTGGACGCTCGATGGCCAGGCGGTGGCCACGTCGAGTTATCTGGACCTGAACTGCGAAGCCAATCTCTACCCGTTCAGCTCAGGCAATAAGGGAAACAACAATTATTATGCGGGCCCCGCCGAGCGACTCGAGCTGCGGCGCGATGGCCTGCATTTTTCCTACGACGGAATCTATAACGACATCACTCCCGGAGTGGTGTCGATCCCGGGATTCATTAATCGCGTGGACATTCGCGAGACCACGCAGGCCGCCGACTACCGATTTCGGCCGAAGACTGGCTGGATCGTCGATTGGGGACCGTCGCTCAACGTTCGTTACGACTTCGACCACACCGGCCTTCGGCTCGACACCGACTACAATCCCTATTTCTCGATTCAAGGACGCGGGCAGACCGTCTTCGTCGTGCGTCCGTATGAAGAGTTCCACGAGCGGCTGCGCCCGCAGGATTTCTGCTTCTACGGGTACGCCTTGTATTGCCCTCCGACGAACCCGGGCGATCAGGATTATCACGAACACACCAGCGGAGCTTCTTTCCAGACGGGATATTTAAAGAAAGTTACACTCACCGCGGGCTACTACTGGGGACAAGGCGTGAATTTTGAGGCGTTGCCGCCTGCGCCCCTGGCGATTGCTACGCCCTACAATCATCCTTTTCTGGCGCGAGAGGATACGGCCCAAGCCGGAGTGAACTTCCGTCCGGTGAAGCCTTTGAAGATTGAAAACAGTTACCTGTTTGAGCGGCTGCGGGCAAACAGCGACACATTTCTCTTCGAACAGGCTCAGTTTCCAGGCGCCGGCCGGGGTATCTTCAACGACCACATTCTTCGCAGCAAGTGGAACTGGCAATTCACTCCGCAGCTTTCGGTGCGCGTGATTCTGCAATACAACGCGCTGCTGGCAGGGACGCCCGGCGTTGGGTCTCCGTACACCTACCTGCCGACGCAAAAGGAGTTCAACACCGACTTTCTGATCACCTACCTTGTCCATCCCGGCACCGCGATCTATATCGGCTACAACAGCGACCTGCAGAACCTGGACGTGATCCCGCAGACTCCGACGTCGCCCGGCTACGTTACGAACACGGCTAAGGGCTACATCAATGACAGCCGCCAGTTTTTCGTGAAGGTGAGCTATCTGTTCCGGTTTTGAAAGAGCTTTCAGCTCTCAGCGTCCAGCTCTAAGCTTGGAACTATCTGATTCGGTGTGCTTTGCTGAGAGCTGATGGCCGACAGCTGAGGGCGGTTCGCGTGAGGGCGGTTCGCGATTGCCGAATCCTGTGGATATCCGGTAGAATCTAATATTCGAATCGAGGACGGAATTCCCATGAAAGCAGCTATTCATCCCGCTTACAACGAAGTGCGTGTGCATTGCGCATGCGGCAACGCATTTATGACCCGCTCGACCCATAAGGGCGACATTAGTGTTGAAATCTGCTCGAGCTGCCACCCGTTTTTTACCGGCAAGCAGAAGCTGATGGATACGGCCGGCCGCGTCGAGCGCTTCCGCCGCAAGTACGCGAAGGCCGAACCGGTGAAGAAGTAACTTCTCCGCCACGGATCTTCACGGATTCGCGCGGATCAATCCAAAATTTGAGCCCTCGCTTCGGCGAGGGCTTCGTTTTGCGACGCAGGTAAAATACAACGGTGAAGAAGTTCTGGGACAACTCGGGGGAACCTTGTGGGACGGAAAGTGCTGGCCGCGAGACTGCGCCAGTGCATCCGAGCGGAGAGGGAGGCGGGCGGCGGATCGGTTCCTTGAAGCCGGTGCCGGCCAGGCTGACCATCGGCACTGTCGCCATCTCTCCCGCCACGGTTTTGGCCCCCATGGCCGGCGTCACCGACACCGTCTTCCGCCGCTTCATCCGCAACCTCGGCGGATGCGGACTGATCATGACCGAGTTCACCTCGGCCGACGGCGTGCTCCGCAAGAAAGATCAGAAGGCCAAGCGATATCTCCACTTCTACGAAGACGAGCACCCTATTTCGGCGCAGCTTTTCGGCAGCGATCCCAAGGTGATGGCCGAGGCCGCGCGCATGGTTGAGGGCCTGGGCTTCGATCTGGTTGATCTGAATCTGGGCTGCCCCGCGAAGAAAGTCGTGAAGTGCAATGGAGGCTCGGGGCTGCTGCGCGATCTGCCCGCGATTGGCAGGATTTTCGAAGCGGTCCGCGCCGCCGTGAAGATTCCCTTTACCGTGAAATTCCGCGCCGGGTGGAATGACGAAGAAATCGTGTGTGTCGAACTCGCCCGCATGGCGGAAGATTGCGGACTAGCCGCGGTGGCGCTGCACGCCCGCACGCGCGAGATGGGCTACAGCGGCCAGGCTCGCTGGGAGTGGATCGCGGCCATCAAAGATGCGGTGAAGATTCCTGTGATCGGGAATGGCGATATCCGCAGCCCGGAAGATGCATGCGCGATGGTCACGCAGACCGGCTGCGACGCGGTGATGATCGGCCGCAGCGCTCCGTCTAATCCATGGATCTTTCGGCAGATCGAGCAGTACTGCGATCTTGCTCGTGTGGGGCCGGGTCTGAGACCCGGCCATGCCGAGCCGAGCTCGGCTGCTCACTCGGGACAGGATTCGGAAGCGTTCAGCAGCACCGAGGCCGCCGGGCCTCGCCCGGCCCGACCGGGTCAAAGACCCGGTCCCACACATTCAATGGCCACTCGACCCTACGATCATCCTTCGGAAACCGACCGCTACCAGATGATTCGCACTTACTTCCAGATGCTTATCGAAGAGGAACTGCCCGATGCGGTCGGTAAGATGAAGCAGTTCGCCAGCTGGTTCACGCATGGAGTGCCAGGCGGCGCAGGCCTGCGTAAGGCGATCTACGAATCGAAAGCTGCCCCTGAAGTGCTGAGCCGAGTAGAAGATTTCTTCGAAGCCAGGTTATGTGGCGCCGGCGCCCCTTCCGCAAGCTCAGGGCAGGCTCCCCGCGAAACTGCCGGCACACTCTTCGAGCACGAGAACTAGAAAGCTACTTCGGCCACTGAATCTGCTCAAGGATCGTCCGCAGCCGTTTTCCCTTCCTGAGGTTCACCATTTCCACAAACGCCACGCGCCCCTCAAGGTACGCTCGAAAACGCGGACGCCCTTCGCGATTCTGACTCTCTGGGCCTAATCGAACGCAGTTGGTGAGTATCGCCTTGAGGTGGTCAAAATCGTGTCGCACAACGTTCGGAAGCTGGTTGGTCACAAGTCCCGCCAGATGCTGCCGCACCCCCTGCCGCATGACCCGAGTCTTGCGATGGTTCACCGCGAACCCTTCCTCGAGCAGAATCGCCGCGAGGTGCAGCCCGAAGCGATCGACACTCTTCTCAAATTGCTCACCGCCAGAAAACGCGAGATCATCGGCGTACCGCGTGTAACGTGCTCCCGCAGATTCAGCCAGCCCGCTCAAGCGGCGATCTATCCGGTAAAAAGATATGTTGGCCAGCGCCGGCGATGTCGGCGCGCCCTGCGGCAGATGCGGCCGCGCATACAACCGCCTGACTTCCTCCACACGCACGGAGCCGAGGTCTTTGGCGATCTGATTCCAGATATTGCGCGGAGCGGCGTTGGTGCAGATTCCGCCGAGAAGATCGGCGACCGCTTCGGGATATCCCAACGTACGAAACAAGTTCTGAATGCGCACGCCGCCGAACGTGGGAAAGAAATCCCGCAGGTCCATCCGCAGCACAACCCGCCGGCCCACGTGAGGAGCGACGAATGTTTTGATCGATCGTCCCTTCACGAACCCATGCGCTGCCGAATGCAGCGGAACCTTCTCTAGAATCCACAGCAGAATCTGCCGCTGCAGATCTTTCAACCGCGGCTTTGGCGCCTCGATCAATCGAACGCTACCGAACCGCTTTGCCAGGATCCGGTAGTGATAGTGCCGCAGGGGCTCGCTCGTCCTCTTGTAGCCCAGTGCCTTCAGGTCTGCGAACCATCGCAACTCACCGGGAGAGAGCCCCAGCCATTTTGCCAGGTCTCCGGGGGAGTCGATCGCGGGAATGTCCCACTCCTCGGCCGCCGCAGCCGGTTGCATTAGCGGCGGCGCGATGAGCAGGTCTTGTACCAGCAGTTCGTCGGAATACTTCGATTGCGCCCGTTGCAAGCCCTCGTCGTCCCTCAAGAACCGAACCACGTCGCGGTGTCGAGGACGCGTCCTGGCTCCAAATTTGTTGAGATAGCGGAGCGCGAGCGGCCGAATCCAGCGCCAAGACTTGCCCAGCGTGCGGCTGCAACGATAGACGAGGAGTTCAACGGTCGGTTCGCCGGCGAGAAGAGCCTGGGCCAGCGCCCTGAGAAGAGAAGAGTCCTGCATGACAAACGACGGCGGAATGCACCAACGAGTCTGACCCTGCGTGAGCAAGCCTGCACCGGAGCGCAGAGATGCTCACGCGACGAAAATCCCTGCTACTCATGTTCCCCTGGGGTAACCCCAGAGAGGCCCAACCCGGCCCGAAAGCCCGGTCCAAGCTTGGAGCACTCCACCGCGCGGGGACAATATAGCAGTTTTGATGGATGTGGTGGGAGCACCCCTTCGACGAAAAGCGGAGCGGCTTGCGAAGTACCGACAACCCAGGGGCTTAAAAGCGCTCACAGATTTTATACGGCTCACGCGGCTCTGAAGGGCCGCTCTTCCACGCACCGGCGTGCAGTCACGAATCTTCGACGACGCTTAGCAATTCTGTTCTGCGACATTGCCATTCACACTCCCTTCGCGATCATTTTTCCTAACTCGTCCCTCTCTACGTACGCCCACGGGGTCTTCGGATCGTGCGTGAAAACCGTGAGCCACTTTTCGGGCACGGCTTCGGCATAATACTGCTTCTTGCTCGCAATCGTCTGCAACGGATACAGGTCGAAGGCCATGCCCCAGGTCAGGTCGATGTGCGCCGTCGTGGGCATCAGGTCCGAGATATAGCAGGCGGTCTTTCCCTGACTGCGGACGATTACAGCTTGCATATGCGCCGTATGCCCAGGAAAGGTCCTGACCGAAATGCCGGGAACAATCTCCTCGCCACCCTTCAACAGCGTCATCTGCCCGCTCTCGACCAGAGGATCGTAGTTCTCGGAGATGTAACTGATCGAATCGCGCTCGCTGGGATGCCGCGCATACTGCCACTCGCCTTCCGGCGCGTAATATTTCGCGCGCGGAAAGGTCGCCACAAATTTGCCATTCCCGTCGCGCACCGTGTTCCATCCGCAGTGATCGAAATGCAGATGCGAGTTGATGACGATGTCGACATCTTCAGGCGCAATGCCGCCCGCCGCAAGATCGTTCAGCAACCCCGCCGGCTGTCCGTAGAACTTCGCCATGCGTGAGGAGAGCTTGTTGCCCATTCCGGTTTCGACCAGAACGGTCTGCTTGCCGGTGCGCGGATTTTCCGAGCGAATGACGAGCGTGTTCAGTCCGGCGGTGACGTAGTTCTTTTCGTCGGCGTCCACCTTACGCGACCACATGACTTTGGGTACAACGCCGAAGAAAGCGCCGCCATCGAGCGGGTAAGTGCCGTCAGAAAAAACGCTGAGTTCGAAGTCACCAAGAGTGAGCCGGTGCATAGTTTCAAGTGTGCCACAGCAAATTCGTTTGCCACGGATTTGCGCGGATTTCCACGGATTCAATTCCTCGGGTTTTCACTTCTAAATCCGTGCAGGTCCGTGCAATCCGTGGCGAATAAGTTATCAGAAATCCACAGGCGGGCTCTCCAAGCGTGTGACATCTGACCTTGTGTCAGATTTTGAAGTGCGGCATTATAGGCGCCGGCGTCGCCGTGGGCGAACTCAGGACAGGCGGACCAAGCGCTGTATTTTTAAGATGTTGCCCTTTAACCCCTTGGGACTCAGGATTTTGCAGGCGCATTCTGCGAAGCCCGCGACCAGAGCGGGTTTTCACACGCAAGGGAGGAGGTCCCGGCACAAACGAGCAGACTTTTCCCGTTCGGGGTTTCTGTTTCAAGACTCCCGCTGTTTTTTTCTGGGCTGTCTGCGCTTGGAGCTTTCCGCATCCTTGCAGCATCTAATGTTTATCAGTTGATTAATCCCCTGAAAACTCAAACTGGAACGGAGAACGCCATGATTCAGATTCGTCCCAGCCAGGAACGTGGTGGCGGAAACCACGGCTGGCTCAAGACCCATCACACCTTCAGCTTCGGCGACTATTGGGATCCGAAGTGGATGGGATTCCGCTCGCTGCGCGTTATCAACGAAGATTGGGTCGCGCCCAACGCAGGATTTCCTGCGCACCCGCACCGCGACATGGAAATTATCACCTACGTTCTCGAGGGCAAGCTAGAGCACAAAGATAGTCTTGGAACCGGGTCCGTGATTCTGCCCGGTGATGGTCAGCGCATGACCGCAGGCAGCGGCATTCGCCACAGCGAATTCAATCCGTCGACGACGGATGCGGCGCACCTGTTGCAGATCTGGATTCAGCCAGAGAAGGCCGCGCTCGCGCCGAGCTACGAGCAGAAGTCATTTCCGGACGCGGAGAAACGTGGCAAGCTGCGGCTGATCGCGTCGCACGATACCAGCGATGGGTCGGTGAAGATCAACCAGGATGCAAGACTTTACGTCACGCTGCTCAAGGCCGAAGAAGAAGTCACGCATGAGTTCGGCGTAGGACGTCACGGCTGGCTGCAGGTTGCGCGCGGCGCGGTTGAGGTCAACGGAAAGAAGCTGAGTCAGGGCGACGGTGCGGCCATCAGCGACGAGAAGAAGTTGAGCATCAAGGGCACTGAAGAGGCGGAAGTGCTGCTGTTCGACTTGGCTTGAATCCTGCCTTCCCGAAATACATTGTCATCCTGAGCGAGACGGGTTTTGTCTCGCGAAGGATCTATGCAATTTGCTTGCGGCGAGGGGCTACCGGCAATTTGCATAGGTCCTTCGCGCAAAAGACGCGCTCAGGATGACAATGCTTGTTATCTCTAATATGCAGCGGCCTCCTGGTGTCACCGTCATTTCCGCGCTTTTCTTCCTGGCCGCGATCTACCTGTGGACGATCGGCGTGGTAAAACTGCTCGCGCCCGAGGCGATTTCGCTGATGAGCGGAGCGCAGCTCATGCATGGACTGGAACTTGCTGGGCCGTACATGGCGATGCTTGTCGGTGCTGGTTACGCGCTCGTGGGCTGGGGATTATTGCGGCTGAACAATTGGGCGCGCTGGGCCGCGATGCTGGTGATGGTGGTTGCCGTCGCAGCGCTCGTCCCGAAGATTTCGATGGCGGAACTTGGTGTTCCGGTGTTCTGGTACGGATTGCAGATCGCGCTGCGCGCGGCGGTCGCGTGGTATCTGGCGCAGGCGCCTGCGGTCGTTGATGCGTTCGCCGGGAAGCGAACACAACTTTAGCCACGGATCTTCACGGATTCACACGGATTATTCCATTGTCTTGGGGGCTTTATCCGCGAAAATCTGTGTGATCCGTGGCGCCTTTCTATTCTTCGTGCAGCTCGCGAATCCAGATGTTGCGGTAGCGCACGGGGTTTCCGTGGTCTTGCAATTGCAGCGGAAGTTTGTCCGGTCCCGGTTTGTACGGAGGACGCTCGCCGTGCGCGGTTGGGCCGGTGAGTTCCACGTTGTCCTGCACGAGAACGCCGTTATGCAGAACGGTGACGCGCGCCGGTTGTGTGACTTTGCCGTCTTTGAAATGCGGGCGGTGGAAGGTGATGTCGTAGGTCTGCCACTGCGCTGGAGGACGAGCAGCATTCACCAGCGGCGGATATTGTCCGTACACCGCGGAGGCTTGCCCATCGGCGTACGTTTTGTTTTCGTACGAGTCGAGCACCTGGATCTCGTAGGTGCTCATCAGGAAGACGCCGCTGTTGCCGCGCTCCTGGCTCTCTCCCTTGCCGGGAGACGGCTCGGCGAACTCCACGTGCAGCTGGCAATCGCCGAAGGAATCGCGCGTGGAGATGTTGCCCGTTTTGGCTACGACTTCCATGTAGCCGTTCTCGACTCTCCACTTTGCAGGCTTGCCATCGCCGTCGACCCAGCGCGACAAGTCTTTACCGTCGAACAATACAACGGCATCTGAAGGAGCGCGTCCCGGTGTTTCCTGCGTGCTCGCGGTTCCGGGATCAACAATTGGCGGTACTGGGCGATTGAGATCGTGGATTTTCCATTTCATAGGAGCTTGTGCGGAGGAAAGTTGGACGAGCGAAATCAGAATGACGGCTGTGAGTGAAAGGGTTCGAGTCATGAGCGGCGCCTCGCGCGCCGGAGAACATGATACAGAAACTTTGCCACGGATCAACACGGATTCGCACGGATCAACCCCGGGTGAAAATGATTTGATCCGTGTCAATCTGTGCAATCCGTGGCTCTGTCACCTCTTGGCCTTGGTTGGGGCCTTCTCGCCGACGCGCGGGCTGACCTCGAACGTCATCTTGCCTGCCTTCTTGTCGGCGTCAACGATAATGTGATCGCCGTGCAGGACCTCGCCGTCGAGGATCTTAAGCGCGAGTGGATCCTGCACTAATTTCTGGATCGAGCGCTTCAGCGGCCGGGCACCAAAATTCGGGTCGTAGCCTTGCATGAACAGCAGTTCTTTCGCTGCGTCGGTGAGTTCGAGCGAAATCTTGCGGTCGGCAAGCAGGCGGCGAACGTCTTCCAGCCGTAGCTCGATGATCTTGACCAGCTGTTCTTTGCCCAGTGGCCGGAAGACGATGATATCGTCCACGCGGTTCAGGAACTCGGGCTTGAAATGCGTGTGCAGCAGGCTCTGGACCTGCTCGCTTGCCTTCTCAAATTCTTCCGGGGTGCGCACGTGGTCCGACTGCAAATAGCTGGAGCCGATGTTCGACGTCATGATGATGATCGTGTTCTTGAAGTCGACAACTCGGCCTTTGCCGTCGGTCAGGCGTCCATCGTCCATCATCTGGAGAAGAACGTTGAAGACGTCAGGATGCGCCTTCTCGATTTCATCGAAGAGCACGACCGCATACGGACGGCGGCGAACCTGCTCGGTAAGCTGCCCGCCTTCTTCGTAACCAACATAGCCCGGAGGCGCGCCGATCAGGCGCGAGACCGAGTGCTTCTCCATGTATTCGGACATATCGATGCGGAGCAGTGCGTGTTCGTCGTCGAACAGAAATTCGGCGAGCGCGCGGGCAAGTTCCGTCTTGCCCACGCCCGTTGGACCTAAGAAAATGAACGAGCCGATGGGACGCTTGGGATCGCTGAGTCCAGCGCGCGAACGGCGAATGGCATTGGCTACGCGCTCCAGAGCCTGGTCCTGGCCGACGACGCGCTGGCGCAGGCGCTCTTCCATGGTGACCAGCTTCTTGACTTCGCCCTCGAGCATCTTCGAGACCGGGATTCCGGTCCATTTGGAGACGATGCGCGCGACGTCTTCTTCGTCGACTTCTTCTTTCAGCATGCGCTTGCCGCCCTGGTTCTCCATTTGCTTGCTGAGCTTGGCGAGTTCGTCTTCCGCCCGAGGGATTAGGCCGTATTGAATTTCAGATGCGCGTTGAAGATTTCCCCTGCGCGTCTCGGCTTGGTTTTCTGCTTTCAGTTTTTCGATCTGCTCTTTGAGGGCGCGAACCCGGGCGATGAGATCTTTTTCTTTCTTCCAGTTGGCCTTCAGAGTGTTGGATTTCTCGCGGATTTCGGCGAGTTCCTTTTCGATGATCGCCAGGCGCTCGCGGGAATTTGCGTCGTCTTCCTTTTTCAGAGCCTGCTTTTCGATTTCGAGTTGCGTGGCTTTGCGGTCCAGTTGATCGATGTCAGTAGGCAACGAATCGATCTGGATGCGCAAGGAAGACGCGGCCTCGTCAATGAGGTCGATGGCCTTGTCGGGCAGAAAGCGGTCGCTGATGTAGCGGTGCGAGAGCGTGGCGGCGGCGACAATGGCCGAGTCTTTGATGCGCACGCCGTGATGCACTTCGTACTTCTCCTTCAGGCCGCGGAGGATCGCGATCGTGTCTTCGACATTGGGCTCGCCGACAAAGACAATCTGGAACCGGCGTTCAAGGGCCGTGTCTTTTTCAATGTACTTGCGGTACTCGTTGAGAGTGGTGGCGCCGACGGCGCGCAACTCTCCGCGGGCCAGTGCGGGCTTCAGCATGTTAGAGGCGTCGATGGCGCCTTCGGCCGCTCCGGCTCCGACCAGCGTGTGCAGCTCGTCGATGAAGAGAATGATCTGGCCCTGCGAGTCTTCGATTTCTTTGAGGACGGCCTTCAGGCGGTCTTCGAACTCGCCACGGTATTTTGCGCCGGCCAGCATCGCTCCAAGATCGAGCGCGACCACGCGTTTGTTCTTCAGAGCTTCGGGCACGTCGCCGGAAATGATGCGCTGGGCGAGGCCTTCGACGATGGCAGTCTTGCCGACGCCGGGCTCGCCGATGAGCACGGGATTATTCTTCGTGCGGCGGGAAAGGACTTGGACGACGCGGCGGATTTCTTCGTCGCGCCCGATCACAGGATCGAGCTTGCCGCGGCGCGCTTGCTCGGTGAGGTCACGGGCGTATTTGTCCAGAGCCTGGAACTTGGCTTCTGGATTCTGGTCGGTGACTTTCTGCGAGCCGCGAACGACCGCGAGCGCTTTCAGGATTGCGTCGTTGGTGGCGCCGTGGGCAGCGAGGATCTGCTGGCCTGGGTCACGCTTGAGGCTGGTGATGGCCAGCAGCAGGTGCTCGGTCGAGACGTATTCGTCTTTGAAGTTCGAGGCTTCTTTGAAGGCCTGTTCGAGCAGCTTATTGACTTCGTTGGAAAGCGTGACTTGGGCGGATTCCCCGGCAACCTTGGGGAGCTTTTCGATTTCCTTGTAGATTTCGGACAGGACGGCTTGCGGGCCGATGCCGACTTTTTCGAGCACGGGCGGAACGATGCCTTCTTTGTCTTCGAGCAGCGCGGCGAGCAGGTGGATCGGGCGCAGTTCGGGGTTGCCGTGCTCGGAGGCGAGCTGGTTCGCGCGCTGGACGGCTTCCTGCGCTTTAACCGTGAATTTGTCCCAACGGATTGCCATGATGAACTCCAGTTTCTAGCTTCTTCCTTGCACTTGCAAGTGTGGCGGCGAGGACGCCGCCACGACAGCCGGCGAGACGCCGGCGCTACAACAAAACGGGAGGCGGGCATCTCTGCCGCCTCCCGCTGGACCTCAGGGGCTAAAAAGCCCTTTCATTCTTGCGTCCTCTAACGCGGCGCTAAAGCGCCGCTCTTCCACAAGCCGCTCCACAAAATGAGCCGCTTGGCTTTGCCTTCGCGGGACAGCCGAAGGCGGCTGTCCCCACATTGGCATTGCCTTACGCGGCTTTGCTGGGGGCTTTGGCTTCGATCGACTTCTCGGTGCCGACGTTGACTTTGATCTGCTTCGGCTTGGCTTCGGCCTTCTTGGGCAGATTGATCTTCAGCACGCCCTTGTCGTAGGTCGCCGAGACGTTCTCGGTGTCCACGGTGGTGGGCAGAGTGAAGGTACGGGTGAAGCTGCCGTACTGACGCTCCACACGGCGGTAGTTCTCTTCTTTCTCTTCCTTTTCGATCTTGCGCTCGCCGTGCACGGTGAGAGTGTTGTTCTCCACGCGGACGTCGATGTCTTTTTCGTCGATTCCGGGCACTTCGATCTTCAAGGTGACCTTGTGCTCGTCTTCGTAGACGTCGACGGCGGGGGCGAAGCTCGATGTGGTCAGCGCCTCATCCTGGCCTGCGCCACTGTAGGAATCGCGGAACACGCGGTTGATGCGGTCCTGCAGGGTGGCAAACTCACGGAACGGCTCCCAACGGGTTAATACGGTCATGGCTAAATCCTCCTTCAAAATTTGGTGGTTCGATTTGTTTCAGAAGTTCGCGACCGGCTCTGGGAACTGGCTCAGGGCTGCGGTCACTTCATTAGACGCGTGGTTAGCGTAAAAGAAGCATAAAAGTTTAGTGTATTACTATCAACAATAAAATAGTGCTTGTTTTCATCAACTTACATATGCAATAACGCATTTCAGATAGGAGGTTTCGGGTACATTCAGCAGAATTGGATGATCCTTGGCCTGTCCGCGAACCTCGACCAGGCGCAGGATGCGGTGGGCATCGAGGGCGGCGGAGGCTAGCATTTCAAGGAAGTCGGACTGGCTGACGTGGTAGGAGCAGGAGCAGGTAACGAGGATACCGCCGGGACGGAGCATCTTCAGGGCGCGCAAATTGAGCTCCTTGTAGCCGCGGAGGGCGGCGTCGAGGTCGCGCTTGCTCTTGGCGAAGGCGGGTGGGTCGAGGACGATGGCGTCGTAGTGGCGATCGGAGGACGAGTAGTCCTTGAGCAGGTCGAAGGCGTTGGCCTCGATCCACTCGATTTCTCTTCCCTTGAGAAGTGACTGATTGAGCGCGGCGTTCCGATCGGCGACTTCGAGTGCGGGACGCGAACTGTCGACGCCGGTGATTTGCGAACAATGAGGAGCGAGGTGAAGCGCGAAGCCTCCTTGGTAGCAGAAGACGTCGAGGGCTTCTCCTTTGGCGTAGTGGGCCGCGGCGGCGTAGTTCTCGCGCTGGTCGAGGAAGGCGCCGGTCTTCTGGCCTTCGAGGGCGTCGTAGCGGAATTGAACTCCGTTCATGGCGAAGGTGGTGGCGTTCTTGCTGCCGTGTAAGAGGCCGGAGGCGCGGGGCGGAAGGGATTCCAGTTCACGCACGCGCGGGTCCACGCGCTCGATGATCGAAACGGGATGAAAGCGCTGAGTCAGTTCGGAGATGACAGTCTCGCGGGAAAGGTTGGCGTCCATCGCCTGGGTGAGCATTTGGAGAGAGAGGATGTCGCCGTAGCGGTCGACGATTAGCCCGGGGAGAAAGTCGGCTTCGCTGAAGATGACACGGTAAGCGTCGGTGTCTGTTACTAGAGGCGCGCGATAGGAGATGGCTTCGGCAATGCGGTGGCGAAGCAGAGCGGGAAAATCGCTGACTGGATCTTGCGAGATCATGCGGATCGCGATTTGCGAGGAGCTGGAGTAGAGGGCGCTACCGAGGGGCTTGCCGCGGTGGTCGGTGACGCGGATCAGCGAACCAGGAAGGACGCCTTCGGCGGAGACGATGTCGGAGCGGTAGACCCAGACGTGGCCGGTCTTGAGCCGGCTGGCGCCGCGGGGGGAGATCTTGACTGTGGGGAAGGTCTCGGGAGCTTTCGGCATGCAGTCATCTTAAACGTTGAGGTTCGTCTGAGCTGTTGGCAGGTCGAGTTGCGCTCGACGACCGGGTCAGAGACCCGGTCCCACACAAACACTGTCGAGCTCCGCTCGACCGGACAGCCGGCGGCTGTCCCCACATAAAACCTTAATGCTGCACTTTGTGCAGGAGGAAAATCATTTGTTCGGCGGTGTTGTCGAGGGGAGTCTTGGCGAAGGAGCCGAATTCTGCGACTGGCTCCAGGCCTGCCAGCTGGAATAGGGCACGCAGGTGCGGGTAAGTGTAGTAGCAGAGGCGAAAGGCTTCCGTTTCTTCGAGGATCAGGTCGTCTGACTCGAAGGTGCGGAAGACGAAGGTGAAGCTGAATATCTGGTTGATCTTGTCGATTGCGTCTTTGCGGAAGAAGCGGCGCACGAGCTTGGTGGGATCGGACGGCGGCGTCCACTCCATCTCGGGGATTTCTTCTCCGACTTTTGTCCAGATCATGTCGAACTTGGGATAGAAGACGTCGAAGGCCAGAATGCCGGTGTCGGTTAGGTGGGCGGCAGCGGTTTTGAGGGCGGCGGCCTGGTCTGCGACCGAGAACATGTGCTGCATGGGGCGGAAGGGGATCATCACCAGAGGAAATTTTCGGTTTAGGCGGAAGCTGCGCATGTCGCCTTCGTGCACGGTGATTCTTTGGCGGATTTCTTGTGTTTCGAGGGCGAGATTCTGGTTCAGGACGTCGAGCATCGGTCGCGAGTTGTCGACTCCGCAGATCTCGATGCCCTTGCGAGCGATGGGGAGCAAGACACGGCCAGTGCCGCAAGCGATCTCGAGGACCGGGCCGCCATTCTGCTCGGCAAGATCTAGGTAGAAGGGAAGGTCGACGAGATCTTGTTTCGCGGCGTAGGCTCCGTCGTAGTGTTTGGCGATGACGCGGTAGGTATCGACTGGCACTCTGTTTCCTCCTGCAGGGCTGGAGGAATCTTAAAACATCGGCTTTCGATGTGGGTGCGGCTCGCTCGATCTTCGCGCTCTTTGCCGCGAAGCTTGCTTCGGCCAGTTCCCGGGTGTTTCGGAGTCAGGCCGAAGCTGATTTCGGGACAGTTACGGTTCGGGCTTTGGTTTTCAAATAGTTAAGAACGGCACAGGAACTGCAAGAGACTCGCTGGGCGATTTTGTCCCGATATCTCCCGGCGCACGTGAGCCGGGAACATTCGGTTCATCGGAAATCCCAAGGAGGAAGCTATGGGTCTGTTTTCGAATCGGTTCCCGAGCTATTCGCGCGAGGTATTCGAGGTGCCAACCGCTCCAGCCAAGAGTGGAATGGTGCTCTCGTTCATGATTCCGGATGCGCCGTATTCGGACGCGCTCTTTGAAAGGCTGCATAAGGTATTCGACGTCGTTGAGGGTGTCCATGCCACTCTTGCTATCTTCGGAGTCGAGATCGCAGGACTGCTTGGTCTGGGCCTGGAAGTTCTAGCGCCATTTGCAGGATTTGTGGCGAACTTGATGGCTCTCGGCTCTGGCTACGCGGCAGCAAGGAATAAAGTCGCCAGGAAGGCCATGATTTCCGGTTTCGCCCATGGTGTCGGCATGGGCGCCGACCGAAGGACGTGGACCTATGCGAAGCAGATGTTCTGGCAATACAACGCATATCGATATGCCACCCCAATGGACGAGGCAATCGGACCGATCGGCCAGAGATCGTTCAATATGGGCTTGGCCTGCGGATTTGAGCAAGGCCGTCGTCTAACCGTGCCCGGGAAACCGGCGACACAGAAAGAAGGATTCTTCTGGCAAAGCATCGGCCGGTCGTTGTCGGCAGCGGACCACTACAAGTATGGCGGAGACTCGAAACAATGGGACAAAAACATGTGGAGCGACTGGTACATTCGGGTGGCTGCCAGCTTCATCAACCTCTATGCCAAGGAATCCGAGTAGGGTGGACAGCGGACCGGCCGTGACGTTGGGACAAACGCTAACTGGCGGCTTGTTCGGTGGGGGTTGGTGCAACTTGCTGCTTGACGTGGGAACCGGCGGCGGCTTCGTGGCGAGCGTGGTCGAGATCGAATCGCAGGGAGTCGAGGGCGACCATGGGGAGTTCGTTGCCGAAGTTATCGAGTTCGTCTTCACTCCAGCCACCATTGAGGCGCACCGCCCCAGAGATGTCTTCCGGGAAGGCCTGGCGGTAGTCGCCTTCGCGGATGAGGATGTCGCCGATGAGGCGCCCGGTGTGGACGTCGTAGATGCGGCGGCTAGCCTGGCCGCGCGAGTTGGTCAGGCACAGAAAAACCTCGCCGACGTCGGCGAACTCGGCGCGGTAGTACCACGCCTGCGGCGCGTCGATTTTAGGATGATGGCGTTTGGCGCGCGTCGTGGAAGGCTTGACGTCCTGCATCTCTTCGGCGGGGTTGAAAAACAGAATCCGTTGGCAGGAGTCGCAAATGATGGTCTGCAGGCCGGAGCGAACTTCGTTGTAAGTCTGAGGCCGAAGCATGACGCGACACGCCATGCATTTCTGGTCGCGAACTTCAGAGAGGCCGCTGCCGCGGAACTTGGAAACGCGTTCGTAGTGGCGGAGCAGGTCTTCGTTGACGCTGGTGCGGACCTGATCGCGCTTGGCGCGCCATTCGGTGAGGAGCTTTTCGTCCTTGGCTGTGAGCTGGCGGGCTTCTTCTTTTTCTTTCTCGATCTCGGCGGTCTCGGCTTTCAGCTCGGCCTGCGCGGCTTTGACTTCCTTGTCGCGCGCGTCGGCGTTGACCATCAATTCCAGAATCTTGTCTTCGTTCGCGGTGATTTCTTTTTCGGCGAACTGGATTTCGTGCAGCAGCGCTTTGTACTGGTCGTTGGTCTTTACGTCGAGGGACTGGTCGCGATACTTGGAAATCTTGCCGCGGAGGTCTGAGATGGCGGTGTCATATTTGCGGCGGGCGGCTTCATCGGCTTTGACGGCGGCTTGAGCTTTTTCCAGCTGGGCCTTGGTTCCTGCTAATTTCTGCTCGATAACGGCGACGCGTTTGGGGAATTCGGCAACCTCGTCCTGAAGACGGCGGATTTCCTTGTCGGTGTCTTGCAGTTTCAGCAGGTTTTCTATATCAGGAAGCATGAATATGCATTGATTCTAGCATGCGGAGGAGCGCGATTTACGGGCTTGGGGCGAGAATGGCGACAAAACCAGGTCACTCCACTGCGCCGTCGCTTTCGCTCCTGCTCCGGTCGGGAGGACAAGATCCCTAACGGTCGTCAGTTCAGCCCCTGCAGCAGGTACAGTTCCGAGAGGTCGCGCAGGGTGTTAAAGGCAAAAGATTGACCGTCCGGAGTGGCTGCGACGCGGGTGATGCCGAAGCCGCCGGTGGGGTCGTGCATTTCCAAGGTCCGGACGAGTTGGCGCACTCCGGTATCGATATGAAGGCGATAGACGGTCGCGGTCAGGCCGTTGGGGCTGACGATCAGGGCTATTTTCCCGTCGTCCGATACTAGAATCGGTCGCTCACCCGGCTGTAATCCTTTGATCTCGCGAATCGCAGAGGGGTTGTCGACCGGAACGAGATCGGGAAGGGGCTTATTACTGCGGAAGATCAGAAACTTTCCGTCAGGAGTAACGCCCCCAATGCGGGTGTCTTCGGGAGTGAGCGGCTGCAGCTTTGCCGAAGCGGGGTCGAACAAGAAGAAGCGGACCTGGTGTCCCGGCTCGTTGGCAAGAAAGATAACGCGCCGGCTATCTGCCGCAAATCCCCAAGGCACAATGTTCTCGATTCCAGTGGGCTTCAGCTCGATGACTTCCCCGGCCCCGGTCGGAATCAAGGAGGAGCGAGGCGGGTTGCTGGGAATGCTCGCGAGCACCCATTTCTGGTCGGGGGAAAGGGCAACGCCGTACCCTTCGCCCAGGCGGACCGCGGGAGAGCCGTCTGTTTTTCGCAGGAAGATCGTGCCCATCGATCCTCCTCCTTTTCCGCCCTCGTGGAACAGGACTTGCTTGCCATCCGGCGAGAGGGCGCCCAGCACGGCGCGGTCGAGCCAGGTCAGTTCTCTTTCCGGAGTCTTGGCATCGGTAAAAAATATTTTGCGCTCGCGATCGTCGATGGCGATGACGGCTGTGCCGTCGGCGGAGACGTCGTGCAGCGTCAAGTCGCCGGGGGCAGCGGCGAGGAGCCGAAATTCTCCGGACATGTTCACGGCCATGAGACGTCGCGCGATCGTGGTGACAGTGGGATCCGCGGTGAACCACACTTCGTCGCCCTTCGGCGACCAGGCCAAACCGTAGAGGCTGGAGAAATCTCCGAACGAATTTGCGGTGCCCGTTCCGTCGGAATTGATGATGGTGATGGAGCCGCGATCATCTCCCCGGGTGGGGTGCAGACAGAAGGCGATGCGCTTGCCATCTCGGGAAATGCGCGGATGGCTAATCCAGTTGGGTTGCCCTACTTTGTAAACAACTTTGCCCACCGGATACTCGATGCGGTTGTCGGTGCCAACCGTGCGCACCACGAGAAGGTTGGATCCGTCAGGAGACCAGTCAGACCATTCCACATTCTCGAGCATCTCTCGCGGCGCGGTGCCGCCGGTGAGGGGAGTGCGTCCCAGAGTGCCTTGGGTTCCGAAAAATCCGGGGAGCGTGGTTGGCTTCAGGGAGACGGCCAATTCTCCCTGGGACGAGATGCCGAGAAGATCGATCTGGCTGAGACCGACTGGGCGCGATTCAATGCTGTCTTTCCGCGTGGAGAAGAGTTCGGGAGGGCTGCCACCCCACGCCGCGGCGTAGATGACGGTGCGATTATCTGGCGCGAAACGTGCGCTGAGCACGGTCCCTTTGCGGAAGGTCAGCTGGTGATAGGTGACTTCGGACGACGGTTTCTGTTTGTGGCCCAACAGGTATCCCATGCCGGCGCCGAGGGCGACGAGAAGAAGGGTGATGGGGAGCTGGAACCGGCGCAATTTCTGGATCGAACTCGGCTTGGCGACCTGGCGCGCGGAGGAGCCGGAGTGCTGAGACAGGGCCTCGAGATCGAAAGCCAGATCACGGGCGGATTGGAAACGCTGGTCGGGACTTTTCTCCAGGCAGTGACGCGCGATGCGCTCGAGCGCGGGAGAGATGTTGCGATTCAGCTCGGTCAGCTCGGGCGGATCCTCTTTCAGGATGGCCGTCATGGTCTCGGCTGCAGTGTCGCGGCTGAAGGCACGCTTGCCGCTGAGCATCTCGAAGAAGATTTCGCCGAAGGCAAAGATGTCGGAACGATGATCGACAGCAAGACCGCGCACCTGCTCAGGAGACATGTAGCCGGCGGTGCCGAGCACCTGTCCCGCCTCGGTGAGCGCAACGTGGGCAGAGGTAAGCGTCTGCGCGGCGTTGGGCTCGGAGCCGCCGGCGGCAATCTTGGCGAGGCCGAAGTCGAGCATCTTTACCCGGCCATCTTTCGTGAGGAAAATGTTTTCAGGCTTCAGGTCGCGGTGGACGATTCCTTTTTCATGAGCTGCCGCGAGGCCTTCGGCAATTTGAATGGCGAGGTCGACGGCTTTGCGCGGTGACAAGACGGCGCCGTGGAGGCGGGCACGCAGGGTCTCTCCCTCCAGCAGTTCGCAGACCATGTAGGGAGAGCCATCGTGGGTTCCGATGTCGTGCACGGCGAGAATGTTGGGATGATTGAGAGCGGCGACCGAACGGGCCTCCTGCTTGAAGCGTCGCAGGCGGTCAGGGTCGGCCGCGAACGATGCGGGAAGCACTTTGACGGCGACGATACGGTCGAGGCGGGAGTCGCGGGCTCGATAGACTTCTCCCATGCCGCCGGCACCGAGCGGACCAAGAATCTCGTAGGGGCCTAGTTTGGTGCCGGAGGTCAGAGACATGAGTGCGCGTCATTATAGCGTGCGGCTCAGACAGTGCGGCCGAATCGGATGGTTCAGCTGCCCTACCTGGTTATTGATGAGGGCTGAGGCGGTGTACACTCGATGGTTCGCGCGTTGTGAGTCTGCTGTCACTTCTTCCTGAGAGGTCGCTTCGTGAAAAGACAGAGTTCCTTGATCACCAGCTTCGTCCTGTTCGCTTTTATCTTTTGCGCCATGAGTGCTGCGCCGGCCGGAGCGCAGACTTCGCCTACCAAGCCTCTGACCATTGAAACTCTCTATCAGCCAGGAGGGCTGGGTGGACGCGGATTGGAGAACGCGGAGTGGAGTCCGGACGGGACCAAGCTGACGTATGTGCAGCGTGATGAAAAAGGAGAGAAGGGCGAGTTGTGGTATGTGGACGCGGCGACCGGCGAGAAGAAAATGCTGGTGAGCGCAGCGAAGCTGGCAGCGCTCGATCCGGACGTCAATAAGGTAAAGAACGAGCGGGAGAAGGAGCGGCTGACGCGGTATCACGTCGCGGCATACTTGTGGTCGCCGGACTCGAAGCACTTGATTTTCGATTCGCAGGGACAGTTGTGGCTCTATGACCTGGCGACGGAAACCGCGGTGCAGTTTACTTCGGCGAGCGATCCCAGCGGGGATCCGAAATTCTCGCCCAACGGCGCGAGTGTGGCGTATGTGCGCAAGCACAATCTGTATGTTCGTCCGCTGGGCAGCAAGGGTGAGAAGGCGCTGACTAAAGATACCGGCGAGAATTTATTCAATGGCGATGTCGACTGGGTGTATGCCGAAGAACTGGGCGTACGCAGCAATTATTTCTGGTCGCCCGACAGCAAAGAAATCGTCTTTCTGCACATGGACGAAACCAAGGTGCCGACCTATCCCATCACGGACTGGATTCCGACGCATCCCAACGTGGAGAACGAAAAATATCCGAAGGTGGGTGATCCGAATCCGGTAGTGAAGCTGGGAGTGGCGGACGCGGAGAAGGGGAAGGTGCGGTGGATCTCGCTGACTTCGGATGAAGAGACGTACATTCCGCGGTTTGGTTGGGTGCGCGAAGGAGTGATCTGGGCGGAAGTGCTGAACCGCACCGAGGACAAGATGGACCTGTATTTCGTGGACGCGAAATCGGGAAAGTCGCGGATTGTGCTGACGGAGACGACGCCGGGAGCGTGGATTGACTTCGAGCAAGTCGAAGTTAAGTTCCTGAAGTCGTCGGGACAGTTTCTGTGGCCGAGCTGGCGCGATGGCAACATGCATCTCTATCTCTACAGCTTTGACAAGCAGAATCCGATGGCCGCGGACGCGAAGCTGGAGCGGCAGCTGACCATGGGCGACTTCGAGGTGCTGGGAATTGAGGGCGTGGACGAGGCTGCGGGCACGGTGTTCTTCTCCGCGAATAAAGACGATCCGCGGCAGGTCCATATTTTTTCGGTCCAGCTGGATGGCTCGGGCTTCAAGGCGCTGACCACGGAAGAAGGGATGCACTTCGGAAATTTCAGTGACGATGGGAAGCACTATACGCACATGTTTTTTGGGCCGCAGAATTCGCCGAGCGTGAAGTTGTGTGCAGTGGGAGGAGCGTGCAATCCAGTGTGGGCGGCGAAGAACACCATCGCCGAGTATGGGCTTCGGGCGCCGAAGCAACTGGAATTCAAGGCCGACGATGGGACCGTGCTATACGGGCGGCTGCTATTACCTCCGGATCCTCCGGCTGGCGGGAAGATTCCGCTGATCATCAACATCTACGGCGGGCCGGCGGCGCAGATGGTCAGAAAGTCGACGCCGGATGCGTTCGACGAAATTCTGGCCCGCAAGGGGTTTGCAATTTTTGCAGTGGACAATCGCGGGACGCCGGGACGGGACCGGAAGTTCCAGACAGCGATCCGGCATGAATTTGGTGCGATTGAGTTGAAGGATCAGCTGACCGCGCTGGATCAGTTGCTGGCGCAGTATCCGCAGCTCGATAAAGATCGGATCGCCATCTGGGGATGGTCGAATGGCGGATCGATGACGCTCTATGCGATGACGCATTCGGATCGGTTTAAGGCGGGCGTGGCGGTGGCTCCGGTGACCGATCAGAGGAACTATGACACGATTTACACCGAGCGCTACATGGGACTGCTCAAGGACGACAAGGATGGGTACGAACAATCGGATGTGATGACGTCAGCGGAGAAACTGCATGGAGCGCTGCTGCTGGTGCACGGTACGAGCGACGACAACGTGCACTTCCAGAACAGCATTCAGATGATCGATGCTTTAATCAAGGCGGGGAAACAGTTCCGGCTGATGATCTATCCCAACAAGACGCACAGCATTGCGGGGAAGGATGCGCGAATCCACCTGTTCACGATGATTGAGGATCACTTTGAGCGGGAGCTAAAGTAGGCGCCCGTGCGGTCGAAATGATCGACTGTCATCTTGAGTGGCGCGAAAGATCGATGCACTCGCGCAAAGTGCACAGGTCCTTCGCTTTGCTCAGGATGACAGGGTGACGGGGATACCGAAGCTGCTTATTTCTGCCTGCCGGAACCTTTGCGCACGGTTTCTTTGGAGGAGCTGTCTTTGGACGAGGAGTCCTTCGACGAGCTTTCCTTTGAAGAACTGTCTTTTGAAGAGCTATCCGACTTCGGTTTGTCGTCTTTCTTCTCTTTCGACGAGGAGTCGCCGCTGTTGCCCGACGAGCCCGGGGACGACGACTTCTTGGCGTAGTCGGTGACGTACCAACCGGAGCCCTTGAACTGGACGGCGGGAGCGGAGATCATCTGCTCGACCTGGCCGCCACATTCGGGGCACTTCTTGACCATCTTGTCGGAGAACTTCTGGATTTTTTCGAAGCGGTGGCCGCACTTCTTGCATTCGTATTCGTAAAGGGGCATGAGTATGAGACGGTTGTGAGGGACAACTCGGTTTCATATTGATTCTAGGGGCGCGGGAGCGATTGCGTCAATTCTGGATACCAGCTGTGGGGCTGTCGAATCAGCTCTTCTTGTTCTGCAAACGCTTGGGGGCGGTGTTGCGCCATGCGGCCTGGATGGCTTTGGCTGCCGTTTCTTTCTTTGCGGCTTTCAGAAAGACGCTGGTGGCTCCGCGGCGTCCCCAGACACCTTTCACCGGGATGAATGCTTCGGGATAATCTTTCGAGAAATTGTGCTGGTCTTCGGGTGAGAGTTTGACCATGGCGCGGGTTTTGTCCGGGTAGCCGAGGGTGGCGAAGATTTTTCCGGCGACGCGGAAGTCGGGATGGTTCATGTGTGAGCGCTCTTCAGTTTCGGGGAGCGCGAGGACGATCTTGCGGAATTCGTCGGCGGTCATGCTGTCTTCCTGATTCGCAAAGGCTATAACCACTAAGGGCACGAAGGTACACGAAGGAAAGCCCTCTATGCCAGCCTAAGGTTCACTCGTTAGCATAAACGGCTCTGGGGCTGGAAAGTTACGGGGCGGTGGTAGACTCCGGCCATGAAGGATGCGGACTTGGAGTTCGACGGTTCCGAGCGTGAGAGCGGGACGAAGTCTAGCGACGAGAAGACCGCCTCTGCTGCGATTTCTGGCGGGCCGGCGCTTTATCTGGTGGGGACGCCGATTGGGAATTTGGATGACATCACGCTACGGGCTCTGCGCGTGCTGAAGGAAGTGGATGTGATCGCGTGCGAGGATACGCGGCAGACGCAGAAGCTACTGAATCATTACGCGATCATGACACGCACGACCAGTTATCACGAGCACAACGAGATGACGAAGTCGGCTGAGCTGGTAAAGGAAATGCAGGAGGGCGCGAGCGTAGCACTGGTGACCGATGCGGGCATGCCAGGGATTTCGGATCCGGGATACCGGCTGATTACGCTGGCGATCCGGCATCGTGTGCCGGTGGTGCCGATTCCGGGAGCATCGGCCTTTCTGTCGGCCCTGGTGGCGAGCGGGCTGCCTACGGACTCGTTTCGTTTCAGCGGATTCCTTCCGGCGAAGCGCGGGGAGCGGCGGGCGGCGCTGGAGGCGGTGAAGAGTTCTCCGCGGACGCAGGTGTTTTATGAAGCTCCGCATCGGGTGGTCGAGGCGCTGGAGGATGTGGTCGAGGTGCTGGGAGAAGGTCGGCATGTGGTCGTGGCGCGCGAGGTGACGAAGCTGCATGAGGAGTTTCTGCGCGGGCGCGCGAGTGAGGTGCTGGAGAACTTGAAGGCGCGCGACGCGGTGAAGGGAGAGATCACGCTGCTGATTGGGAAGGCGGAGGAGAAGGATGTAGCGACGGCCGCGATCGGCCGTCTGTCAGTGAGACAGCGGGTGGAACAGATTATGGCGGAAGAGAAAGTGGACGAGAAGACGGCGCTGAAGAAGGTGGCGAAGCAGCGGGGGGTATCGAAGAGCGAGGCTTACCGGGAGTTGCAGCGGAGCAAGTGACCCGTCGTCGAGCTGCGCTCGACGGACAGCCGAAGGCGGCTGTCCCCACAGAATCATAAGCTACTTCCCAGCTAATTCTTTTTTCACGATTTCGCTGACTACCTTGCCGTCCACGCGCATGCCGGCGGCGTTGAATTTGGCCATGGCGTTTTTCATGACTGTGCCCATTTCTTTCATGGTGGGCGCGCCCATTTCGGCGATGGCGGCTTTCACTCCAGCGACGATTTCTGCTTCTCCTGCGGCTTTTGGGAGATAGCTTTCGATCACTACGATTTCGGCGGCTTCTTTGTCGGCCATTTCCTGGCGTCCGCCCTTGGTGAACTGCTCGACGGATTCTTTGCGCTGCTTGATCAGCGTGGCCAACACGGCCTGGGATTCTTTGTCGTCGAGCGGCGCCATCTTTTCTACCTGCTTGAGTTGCAGAGCGCTTTTCACCATGCGCAGGGTGGAGAGGCGGGCTTCTTCCTTCGCCTTCATGGCGGTGACGATGTCTTTCTGGATCTGGTCGACTAGGCTCATGGGGGGATTATAGACGGAGCAGGACTCAATCACCCTCAGGGTAGGGAAAGTCAAAATCCCCACCCTCTTTTCGCCAAGAACGCGAAAAGAAGGATGGGGCACCCTGGCCCATAGAAATCATCCCAATCGAAATTGGGGTGTCGGGCATCTGATGGGCAGGAGGAATCATCATGGGAAGACTTTCGATTTGGGCGCAGCTGGAATCCAAACCTGGGAAAGAAAAGGACCTCGAGGAATTCTTGAAGTCGGCGCAGCCCTTGGCCGAACGGGAACCGGGGACGCTTAGCTGGTACGCCATAAAAATGGGGCCGGGAAAGTACGGCATCTTCGATACGTTTGCCGATGAAAACGGGCGCAACGCACACCTGAACGGCGAGATTGCCAAGGCGCTGTTTGCGAAAGCGCAGGATTTGCTGGCCACTCCGCCAAAGATTGATAAGCCGGAGATTCTGGCATCGAAAAAATGAGCTAATCCAACCTTGATGGCCCCGGACGAATGCGTCCGGGGCTACGTGTGATGCGGATCACGGCGCAGAACCCCGTTCTGCGTTAGACCAATCTACGACAAATCCACGCGAAAACGTGCTGCAGTGGCGCGCTTCCGGTAAACTTGGAGACCATCCCTTTTATAAGGAATTTGACCATGTTGCATAAGAATCGTCTTTTTACTCCCGGGCCAACGCCGCTGCTGCCAGCGGCGCAGACGGCCATGGCTTCGTTCACGGCACATCACCGCACGGCCGATTTCCGCGCGCTATTTCAGCGCGTGCTGGCCGACATGAAGGAATTTATCGGCACGAAGAATGACGTGCTGGTGCTGGCCTGTTCCGGAACGGGCCTGATGGAAGCGTCGGTGTCGAACTTGACGTCGCCCGGCGACACGGTGCTGGTTCTGACTGCAGGAAAGTTCGGCGAGCGCTGGACCGGGCTGGCCAAGGCGTTCGGCTGCCACGTGGATGTGCTCGAAGTCCCTTATGGTGAGACGTTTTCTCTGGATGACATCCGGGCAAGGTTGAACAGTCAGGTGCGCGTTGTATATGTGCAGGCGACGGAAAGCTCCACTGGAGCGCGGCATGACATTGAGGGAATCGCGAAGATCGTGCGCAAGCACGGTGATGAGACGTTGCTGGTGGTAGATGCGATCACGGGGCTGGGCACCACGCATCTCGACATTGACGCGTGGGGAGTGGACGTGATCATCGGCGGATCGCAGAAGGCGCTGATGATGCCTCCAGGGCTAGCCTATTGCGCGGTGAGTGAGCGGGCGTGGAAGCACATGGACAAGACAACTTCCCCTCGCTACTACTTCGATCTGCGCAAAGAGCGGAAGTCGGCGGCGAAAGGCGAAACTGCGTATACGCCAGCGACATCTCTATTCGCAGCGCTGGGAGCTGCGCTGGAATTCGTGCGCGGAATGGGGAACGGCGATCTGGCCAAAGGGCGGGAAGAACTGGTTAGCAACGCAGAGCTTTGCGCAGAGATGACGCGGGCAGGCGCGAAGGCATTGGGATTGAAGCTCTATGCGTCGTCGCCAGCCGCCGCTCTCACCGCGATCTGTGCTCCCGAGGGGCTTGATTCCAGCAAGATCGTGAAGGAGTTCCGCGAATCATTTGATGCGGTTGTCGCCAACGGACAGGGCGACATGAAAGGCAAGCTGTTCCGCATCGCGCATATTGGGTACTACGACTATCTCGACACGATCGGCATTCTAGGCGCCCTCGAACATGTGCTGGCGAAGGTTACAGGCAAGAATGTCGAGTACGGTGCGGCGGTGCGGGCAGCACAGCAAGTCTATGCCCGCACCCAGTCCAGCAAGCAACTCGTTGGCGCATAAAAGGGAAGGCGTCAAACGTTAGTTCACCGTAAAGTCCATTGCGCTCGAAGTCTCGGCCAGCGTTCCGCCGCTCCCGTACATGCCTGTTCCTGCAGTGGCGGGGTTGGTGACGGTGACAGAAAGGGTTCCGGCGGTGGCGATGGCCGACGCTGGAATCATGGCCGTGACTTGGTTGGGGCTGACGTAGGTGGTGGTTTGCGCCACGCCATTGAAGTTCACGACCGCCTTCGACCCATAGCCTGTGCCGTTGACGGTCAGTAGGAATGACGCGCCTCCTGCACTGGCGTTGGCGGGAGCGAGCTGAGTTATGGCAGGCATGGCGCCAGCCACCGGAGCGTAGTTCTTAGAGCCGTAGCCGCACGCCAGCGTAATGGCGATCATCGCGGTCAGAAGAGTTGCTTGGACTGTTTTCATGAGTGTTTTCCCGGGGGCAATGGCCCCATGAAGGGCAGTCTAGAAAAGCAGAGAGTTTGTTGTGTCAGCCGCGCGTCATTTCGGTGTAAAGAACTCGTCACATGCGGGCGTGCGCAATGTCAGAGGCGTGTCATCTTTCTGTCACGCGCCGTCAGGCGGGCGGGTTAGAGTCGAATTCTTATTTGAAGGAAATCATTCGTGAAAATTATCGTAGCGGAAAAGATCTCAGCATCAGCGGTGGCACAGTTGCAGGAGCCGGAGTGGACTGTCCTGACGGCGGACCAACTGGACGGCAAATTGGAGCAGCATCTGGAAACTGCGGATGCACTGATTGTTCGTTCGGCGGTGCAGGCCGACGCCAAACTGCTGGAACATGCCAAGAAACTGCGCGTGATCGGGCGGGCGGGAGTCGGTGTGGACAACATCGATCTCGAGGCGGCAACGCACAAAGGGATCGCGGTGATGAATACGCCGGGCGCCAACGCTGTTGCCGTTGCGGAACAGACGCTGGGGATGATGCTGGCGATGGCACGCCACCTGTCGCGCGCCGATGCTCTGATGCATGCGGGAAAATGGGAAAAGAAGTCGCTGCAAGGTACGGAGCTGCGCGCCAAGACGCTGGGGATCATTGGGCTCGGACGGATTGGCATGGAAGTGGCGAGGCGGGCGCGGGCGTTCGGAATGGAATTGGTGGCACACGATCCGTTTGTGTCGGTCGCGGTGGCGAAGGAGCAGGGGATCCGGCTGGCGGGGCTCGACGAGATCTATGCCGTCGCGGATTACATCACGCTGCACGTTGGTCTGACACCGCAGACGACCGGGATGATTAACGAGGCGTCCATCGCGAAGATGAAGAAGGGCGTGCGGCTGGTGAATTGCGCGCGCGGCGAATTGGTCAATGAAGCCGATCTGGCTGCGGCCCTCAAAACGAAATACGTCGCCGCGGCGGCGCTCGATGTTTTCATAGAAGAGCCGCTGAAGAACTCGCCTTTGACCGCGCTGGAAAATGTGATTCTGACGCCGCATGTGGGCGGATCGACCTTTGAGGCGCAGGAGGCCGTGGGCGTGCAGATTGCGCAACAGGTGAAAGAGTATCTGAAGCATGGCGTGATTCAGAATGCAGTGAACGTGCCGTCGGTATCGGCGGAAGAATACGCCACCATGCAGCCCTACATTGTGCTGGCGGAGCGGATGGGGTCGTTTCTGTCGCAGGTGTCGGAGGGCAGCATCGAAGAGATTTCGATCAGGTATGGCGGGCACATTGCGGAATGGAAGACGGAGCTCATTCGTAACGGTGCGATTAAGGGCATCCTGAACGAGGCTCTGGAGGAGAAGGCGAATCTGGTGAACGCGGCGACGATTGCGGAAGAGCGCGGACTGCGAGTGCTGGAATCGCACAAGCCGAAATCGTCGACTGGAGGCGCGGGGAGCGTGCTGTCGATCTTCCTGAAGAGTTCGACGGAAGAGCACATGGTGAAAGGAGCGGTGTTGCACGGGATTGAGCCGCGACTGCTTCACGTGGATGGCATCGACGTAGAAGCTCCTTTGGAGCGCAGCCTGATTTATCTGCGGAACCGCGACGTACCCGGTGTGATCGGCAAAGTAGGGACGATTCTGGGAGAAGAGTCGATCAACATCGCAGACTTCTCGCTGGGACGTCGCGCCATTGAGAAAGACGTGCAGAAAGAATCCGACCAGCCGCGCGAGGCCATTGCCGTGGTGCACGTCGATGGACGCGTGTCGGAGGAAGTGCTGGCCAAGCTGCGGACGATTCCGGCGGTTCAGAAGGCCAAGGCCGTAAGGCTGTTGTAGGAAAATCGTAAACCACGAAGGACGCGAAGTATCACGAAGGAAATCTGGCAACGGATCCCCTTTTTGTTTCTTACTCGGATTCTTCGCGCTGGAGCTTTCGGCTTTCGGCCAGCAGGGCCATGGAGTGCATCAGGTTCTGCAGGGTGACGATGCCGATCAGGCGCTGGTCTTCGACCACGGGAATGATACTGGAATTGCGAGACGTGAGTTTGGGGAAGGCTGAGCCCAGCGAATCCTGACGCAGAGCAACTTCAAAAATCTTGTTCATCACTGCCTGCACGTAGCCGTTGCCCTCCGCTCGCAGGGCGTCGAGAATCCGCTGCTTCGAAATCACTCCCACCATATCGCTGCCACGAACCACGGGGAAATCATCCTGGAGAGAGTGGACAGCTTTTTCCAGCGCATCTTCTAAAGTGTCGGCCGGAGAAAGCGTGGCGAAGTCGGTGAGCATGACCTCTTCGAGGCGAACGTTGTTGAGCACGGACTGGAATACGAGGGCGCGCTCTTCAAGCTGGGCAGCAGAGAATACGATCACGCCAACCATGGTCAGCCAGCTATCGCTGAACAGGCCGGCCAGCATCAGGACCATGGCGATGGCATTGCTGATGGAGACGGCGCGTCGCGTCGCGGTAGCAGCGTCGAGCGTGCGGGAGAGGAATGCGCGCAGGATGCGTCCGCCATCGAGCGGATAAGCGGGCATCAGGTTGAATAGCGCCAGATAAAGATTCGCCCATACGAGGCTCTTGGGAAGGTTCTTGGCTTGCAGGAACGGCCACTTCCACAGTTCGGCTCCGTGCCCGGTTGCGGCCACAAAAGAGGCCGCCAGAGATGCGAGGGCAAGGCTCACGAGCGGTCCGATCAAGGCGAGCCGAACCTCTCGCTTCCACACGACCGCCGCGGGCAGAGGCTTTTCCGTGCGCGGCTCGTCGTACAACGCGACGCCGGTGAGCGGCAACAAAATCACTGCTTTGGGAACGAGGCCGAAGCGACGGGCGGCCAGCATGTGCCCACACTCATGGGCAGCCACGCATGCCAGAATGATCGCCACGATCGCCAGATCGCGAGGCCCGGTGGCGTTGTCTTTGTTTGCCAGGTAATCCCCCCAAAGGATGAACACCGGCAAGATGAAAAACGTGAGGTGGATACGGATGTCGACGCCGAACAAGCGCCCGATCGGGATGGACCAGCTTCGCATAGGCCTTCGCTACTTTTATTCTACATGGATGGATATAGTGAGTGCGGGACCCGAGAGTACAGAGCCATGCGAGTGATCGCGGGGAAATATCGAAGCCGTCCGCTGCGCGGGATGCGCGGGATGGACGTGCGCCCGACCTCGGACCGGCTGCGGGAAACGTTGTTCAACGTGCTGACAGCGGGAAATCCGGCGGCGCTTGAAGGCAGTGTATGGCTGGATCTGTTCGCAGGAACAGGAGCGGTGGGAATTGAAGCGCTGAGCCGGGGAGCGAAGGAAGTGTATTTTGTGGAGCACTCGGCAGCCGCGGCAGATGCGATTCGCGGCAACCTGGAGAGCCTGGACATTCGCGAAGGTTTCAGAATCCTGCAGGAAGAATTGCCGCGGGCTTTTTGGCGCATGGAGCGGCAGCATGTGGCGGCCGACGTGGTATTCATCGATCCTCCGTATCGCATGCGGGATGCGTACACAAAGACCTTGCGGGCATTGGCGGATTCTTCGCTGGTATGGGCGATGTCGGTGGTGATCGCCGAGCATGAAAAGAGATTCGATCCGGGAGAGGAATTCGGGGCGCTGCGCAGGTTCCGTCACCTGGCGCAGGGCAGCAGCGCACTGAGTTTTTACCGGATGGGAAGCAGTGGGGATCTGCGGGTGTGAGAATCGTCCATTCGTTCATAACCACAGAGGACGCGGAGGACACAGAGGAGGCTTCAAAGCGAATGCCTCTGTGTCCTCCCCGTCCTTTGTGGTGAACCCACTACATGATCAGATCGTCAGCGCGGCGAACGATGGGATGCTGCATCTCCTCCAGATCGTTCTTCACCATATTCAGGCCGTAGACGCACTGCTCGAAATTCTTTGAGAGGCTGGCAAACAAGGGCGCGACCTTGGCATATTCGAAATGCTCGAACTTGGAGACGATGTAGTAGCTCTCCTTCCCGGCCTTCACCCACTCCACGAAATTTTCCAGACGCTGGCGGCGCAAACGGAAGTGATTGATGCTTTCGGGGAACATGCCGGCAAGGAAAAGCGTGTAGTCGCCGATGTGTTTGCGCACCTGGCGCTCGCGATCGAAGGAAGGCGCAGGGCCGTAGACCGGATCCGATTCCAGCAGCATCTCTCCAACGTCCGCCAAGGGTCGGTTAGACGCATCGTGAACTTTGAAGAGTTGATCGGCTTCGCAGAACTCCGCCAGTAGATGGGAAACGTAGGCGACAATCTGTGGATCGCGGATGCCGATTTCTTCCGCGTAGTGACGTCCAACTAGGTCCTGAAACAAGTCCTGCAACGGATGTGATTCCGGAATCATTTTGAGCCCCCTGAACTCCGCGTCGCGCACGGAGTTTCAGCCACATGCGAGTGTTGATACCTCAGTTCGATGCCGAAACGCAAGTGACTTTTGTTTATCGGCACGATTCGTTTTTCCAATCAATTAGAAGATGTGGCAACGGAATGTCGTTGTGCACGGAATCCGTTAGGGAGTGGGCGCATTTCGCTGTAGTTTGCTGGCAGTCGAAGATAGCGGCTGCCAATCCTGCCCCTGGTTCGTTATTTCTCCTTGTAAAATGAGCTTGCACGGAGGGTTCGATGGAGCGGGAGAATATCGCAAGCGGTACCAAATGGGAGCCCATCGTGGGTTACTCTCGTGCGGTGAGAGTGGGATCGAGCATACATGTTTCGGGGACAACGGCCACTGGGCCAGACGGCAAAATCGTCGGCGTGGGGGATGTTTACGCACAGACGGTGCAGACCTTGAAAAACATTGAGAGCGCATTGCAAAAGGCGGGCGCTGGTCTGAAGAACGTCGTACGCACCCGGATGTATGTCACGAACATCGCGGAGTGGGAGAAGGTTGGCAAAGCGCACGGGGAGTTTTTCTGCGATATTCGACCGGCTACATCGATGGTGCAGGTGAGTGCACTTATCTCGCCGGAAATTCTAGTGGAGATCGAGGCGGACGCAATCGTGTCGTGAACGAGCAGGGTCAGGTCAACGGCTTTGACATCCACACGAAATGACAAGGAAGTTTTGGATTCAGGCCGGGGGTAAACGGCTCGTTAGCGGTTTCCACATATCCAAGCCGATGGTAGAAGGTGGGCAGCTCTTTCCGGACGCTGACGATTCGCAAATCCATGAAGCGGCTGCCTCCCTTCGCGCAGTGCGCTTCGGCGGCGTTCATCAACTGGGAGCCGAGGCCCGACTGCTGGACTCGCGGCTCGACCGCCAGTAGCCCGAGATAAGATCGAGCGCCACCTCGTGGTTCGACATAAACGCAACCGCACACCGAGCTGTCTTCCGCAACCAGGAAAGTTCCCTTCTGCAAGAGTTGCTGCACCGTCTTCAAATCAATGCGATCGCGATCGAGGAGGAAGCCTTCGGCCCGGCGAAACGCGACGTTGATTACGGAGACGACCGCTTCGGCATCCCCGATTCCCGCCACGCGTATCTGCATAAAGCCTCCTCAGCAGATTCCACCGCGTGCCATTGTGGCGCCCAAGAGCGTCCAGTTTGTCATGAAGCTTGGGTAGGGCTTCCACGCGAAGTACGCGATGGCCTAACCGGTGGAACGATTTATTGCAAATTTCCTTGACAAGCGTTTCGACGAGATCATAATGCGTCAATCCAGTTTGCACGGTTGAATTCGGTTCGGGCATCGGACCGAGGGAGGTTTTATGAGCGTGCTCGAGCTTTGTGACCGGGAGATTGCCGCAGTGGGGCTGGAAGCAACTGTCGCGGATGCAATTCATAAGATGCTGGATCATCACGTGGGAGCCGTCGCTGTAGTCGACAGCGAGTATCGAGTGGCGGGAATTTTCACGGAGCGCGACGTCCTGCGAAAAATGGCGCTCAGTCATGTCGATCCGAGGGCGACCGCGGTGCGCGATCTGATGACCACACCGGTCGAGATGGCTACACGGGGCACAGGCGCCGGCGAGGCCCTGAGTATCATGCTGGAGCGACACTTCCGCCATCTTCCAGTGGCCGATGACAATGGCAAGCTGCTGGGCATTCTCTCCATACGGAATCTGCTGGAGTGGCGCGTCGATGATTTGAGCCACGAACTGGATTCGCTCGAGCAATACGTCTCCAACGATGGGCCCGGAGGCTAAGGACGTCGCCCGCCCACTCAATTCTGAAATGACGGCCCTTCCTCGAGCTTGTTTCGCATCCTCATCCGGCATGCGCACGGCCATGTGCGTGTTCTTTCTGCGGTTCGGAGAATATATAGATTGCGTGGGCTGCGGAGGCCAGAAGCGGCGAGGGTCTTAACGGACGGCGATCGCAGGTTGGTAGCCGGTTGTCGCTGTTAATCAATTTGCAATCTGGGGGAAGGAAAAGGATGAAGAGAATCGGCATTGTTGTGGTTGCGGCAGTCCTGTTTTGCCTGGGGACGTTGGGATCTGTACAGACGCCCCGGCACGTCGCGGTACATGCGGGGCATTTGCTGGACGTGAAGACGGGCAAACTGCTCGCGGATCAAACGGTAGTAATCGAGGATGGACGGATCATCAGCACGGGTTCCGCCGCAGAGGCGAAAATTCCCGCGGACGCAGTGCGCATTGATCTGCCCAATGCAACCGTACTGCCCGGCTTGATCGACGCGCATACGCACCTGACGATGGAGCCCAAGTTCGGCTACGACCGGCTGGCAATCTCCGTGCCGCGAGAGGCGCTTATCGGCGCCAAGAATGCGCGGACCACGCTGCTGGCAGGATTCACGACGGTTCGTAATGTGGGTGCGAGTGGCTTCACGGACGTGGCCCTGCGCGACGCGATCAACGCTGGCGACGTACCGGGGCCAAGGATGCTGGTCAGCGGGCCGCCGCTGAGCATCACGGGCGGCCACTGCGACAACAATATGCTCCCGTCCGAATATCACGCGGTGGGCGATGGCGTTGCGGACGGCATTGCGGCGGTTCAACACAAGGTTCGCGAGAACATCAAATACGGCGCGGATCTGATTAAGGTATGCGCCACCGGCGGCGTGCTCTCCTTGGGGGACAATCCGCAGGCTTCGCAATACACGTTGGAAGAGATGAAGGCGATTGTGGCCGACGCGCACCGGCTGGGCCGCAAGGTCGCAGCGCACGCGCACGGGGCGGAGGGCATCCGCTGGGCGGCGGAGGCCGGCGTCGACTCGATTGAGCACGGGTCCTACATTGACGATGCCGGCATCGCGGCCATGAAGGAGCATGGCACTTATCTGGTACCGACGCTCTACCTGGGCGACTGGATGATCGACAACGCCGGACTGACTCATCTGCCTCCTCCGCTGCTGGCCAAGGCGAAGGACGTGATTCCAGCCGCGCGCAAGAACATCGCGCACGCGTTTGCCAGCGGAGTGAAAGTTGCGCTGGGCACGGATGCCGCCGTTTACCCGCACGGCCTGAATGGCCATGAATTCGGTGTCATGGTCAGGTTAGGGCTGACGCCGCTGCAGGCTATTCAAGCGGGTACGATCAACGCCGCGGATTTGCTGGGATGGACGGGCAAGGTTGGCAGCCTGGAACCGGGGGCGTGGGCCGACATTGTGGCGGTGGATGGGGATCCGATGAAGGACGTCACCACGCTCGAGCGCGTGAAGTTTGTGATGAAGGGTGGCGAGGTCGTAAAGAACGAGTACGCAAAGTAGGGAGCTTCACGACCTTCGGCGGTAGCGCCGAGAAATGCGCACAGCATAAAACGCCGAGCTGCGCTCGGCGGACAGCCGAAGGCGGCTGTCCCCACATTCCGCATTCCGAGGCTAGCTGCGGGCTCTCTCCGTGACCCAGTCGGTCCAGAATGCCGTTGCTCCGCTGGAGAGCAATGGGGCTTTGCCTTCCACCGCATCCACGAAGTTTTCCAACATGGGATAGTGCAGATTGGAGTGAGCGGGCAGATTCTCGCGGGCCCCGGGATAGACCAGATCGGGTCCATTTAGCGGAGTTAGTTCCATCTCACCTTCGGCGCCGCGGATGCGGCATTCGTCGCGAACGACTTTCGAATGCCAGCGGACATCGACGACGCCGCGAACTCCGTCGGAGTACTCGATCATGACCGTAGCGTTGTCTTCGACTGCATAGTGATGCACCACGTTTGATAGTTGGCCCGTCACCTGCAGCGGCTGGCCGAAAAGAAAATTCAAAACGTCGATGCGGTGCGAGGCCACGTCGAACAGTGGGCCACCCCCGGCCTTGGCGGGATCGACCAGCCAACTGCGACTGCCTTGGCCATCAAACCACATGTGGTTCGTGACTTCAGCGAGAACGGGCTTGCCGATCACGCCAGCGGCGAGCAACTGTTTCGCGCGCTGCACCTTTGGATAAGAGCGGCGGTAGTAGGCGACGCCAAAGGTTTTGCCTCTCTGTTCGGCAGCTTGAACCATGCTGCGGGCCTCGGCCTCGTTCATGGCCATCGGCTTTTCGCAGAGCACGTGCTTGCCTGCGCGGAGCGATTGAATCGTCTGCGGCGCGTGGAGAAACACCGGCGTTCCGACATAGACGGCGTGGACTTCGGGATCGGCGAGCGCTTCGTCGAGGGTTTCCCAGGCGCGCACGCCGTACGGCTTTGCCTTTGCTGCATCGCGCGTGACCAGGCCGTAGAGGCGGGAGCGGGGCTCAGCCTGAATGGCGGGGATGACGCGTCGCGTGGCGATGTCACCGATGCCGATGACGATCCAGTTGTGGCGGTCAGGTTTCAAGGTTTCAAAGTGGCAAGGTTTCGAGGCGCCGAAGCGCCGGAGACTGGAACCTTGCCACTTTGAAACCCCGAAACTTTGAAACCTGTACTCCAGAAAACCAAAGGCCGGCTTGACGCCGGCCTTTGAATGATTTCACACAACACTACTTCTTGGGGGCGATCGCGTCCTTCGCGGCTTTGGCGACGCGGAACTTCACCACGGTCTTCGCCTTAATCTGGATGGGTTCGCCGGTCTGCGGGTTACGTCCCACGCGAGCCTTGCGGTGCGCCTTCACCAGACGGCCGAGGCCGGGCACAACGAAAATGCCGTTCTTCTTGGTTTCTTTGATAGCGGTGTCGGCCAACTGCTCCAGGAACGCCGCCGCGGTTTTGTTGGGAAGCTCGGTTTTCTCAGCGAGATGCCGAATGAGCTGTGTCTTTGTCAAACCTGCAGCCATGTAATTCCTCCTTAGAAAAATCGGTTTAATACCAGCGGGGGCTATCTTATACCCGCGAGCCTGTGGAAAACACCTTATTTTACGGGGGTTTTCTAATTTGCGAATGCTGGAAAGGCCATTTCTACAGGGCTTTCTATGTCATCGGATGCTGGCAGGGGCCTGGTATGCGTACCAGCGTGGTAACCAGGGAGACGGAGATTTCAGATTGCAGATTTGAGATCTCAGACTGGCCCCCTTCACGGGCGCGCCAGGGTTTGAAATCTGCAATCTAAAATCTGCGATCTGAATTGCTGTTCGCCGCTGCTATGTAGCGCAAAAATGCCATAATGCAAGGCAGGGAGCCACCAATTGAGTTGCGCGATTTGTGAAGTCCGCAAGGAGAAACGCTTTTGCCCCGCGGTTCACGGGCGTATTTGCCCGCAGTGTTGCGGCGAGCAGCGTGAAGTGACGCTCGACTGTCCCAGCGATTGCCCGTATCTGATTCAAGCGCACGAGCATGAGAAGCCGCGGTCGGCGGACCAGATCGATCCGGCCGGATTATTTCTGCAGGTCGAGCTTTCCGATCAGTTCATGTATGAGAAGGAACACCTGCTGATGGGGCTGACCTACGCGTTGGCCAAAGCGGCGCGAGCGGACCATAGCCTGCAAGATCGGGATCTGATTGCGACTCTTTCGATGTTGGCGACAAGCTACGAGCGTCGTGTGAACTCCGGACTGCACTACGGACAGCCGCTGACCAGCGATTCGCAGCGCAGAGTTGCGTCTGAAGTTGAGACGATGGTCAAGGAATATCGCGAGGCAGAGCAGAAGCACGCTGGCTACTCGAGCCTGCGCGATTCCGACGTATTGAAAGCCCTCGTCTTTCTGGTGCGGCTGGCGAATGGGCGGACCTCGGGGCGTCCGAAGTCACGAGCCTTTGTGGAGTTTCTCTTTGCCCAGTTTCCGGAGAAAGAAGCGGCCGTGGTCACGCCTGCAGAAGCCGGGAGCCGGATCATCTTGCCGTAGGAGTCTTTGCCACGGATTTTCACGGATCTCTACGGATCTGAATTCTTCTGCTCGATCTTCTTTAGATCTGTGACAACCGGTGGGAACAGTGGCTAGTTTTTCTGATATCGCCCTACCGTCTGTCCCGCTGGCAAAGTGTCGAGGAGTTGCTGGATCGTTTTGTTCAGCAGCGGATGTTTTGCCTGTGGCGCGATTTCCGCCAGGGGCTGCAGCACAAAACGGCGCTCATGCATTGCGGGATGAGGAATGGTCAACGCAGGCGAATCGAGGATGGTGTCGTCGAACAGCAGGATGTCGATGTCGATGATCCGCGGGCCCTTCCTCTGGATAAGCTTCCTGCCCATCTGCTGCTGGATAAGGAGAATGGCCGTCATCAGTTCAGCGGGAGACTCGGTCGTTTCGAGAGCGACCGCACAGTTGAGGAACCACGGCTGATCGGTGACCTCGACCGGCTCCGTCTCGTAGAACGAAGAAACTGAAACAATATCGCCGTCCGCCTTCAAACGGGCGATGGCATCGCGGAGGTAACCCTCGCGATCTCCGAGGTTCGATCCGAGCGAAAGATAAACAAGGTGCGGCATGCGCGTGCTGTTCCGTTTTTACGCTGTGGAATTCCGAAGCGCAATTTCTGAGGATCGCCAGCTCGAAGATTTATCCCTGTGGCACTTGCGCCAGGTTCAACACGCTCCAAACCACGTAAGCCGCCATCATTCCCACGATGCAGGCCATTACCAGCTGACGATAACTCGTTTCGAGCAGGTCGGCCAGTACCCCCGAAACAAAGAGGAACAGGAACGGAACGGCTGCGAGGAGAAATCCCGCGCCGTCCGAGTGGGGGTGCGCGATGCCCAGGCCGAGAAACAATACCGCGACCAGTAGAGGCGCCGTGTTGCCGAAGTACCGGGTGCGCGGCCACGCGGCGTACGTCGCCACCGCGACAGGGAGCCCTAACACCAGCGCGGGGCACGCCCGCCCGATCCGCACCGCAACCTGCTTGTAAACGCCCAACACAGTGAAGCCGCGCCAGGTCGCTCCCCAGAACTCGGCGTGCCGCATGCTCTCCGCGAATGCATGGGCATGAAAGAAGTACATCGCGAAGAGCAGAATAAATCCCACTACGCACGCCGCGACCCAGATCACGAATCCAGCTTGCTTTCGGACCGGAGCGACATAGAGCAGGAGTCCCAGCGTCATGGGAACCAGAACGATTAGGGAGAACTGCGATCCCACAGCAATGGCGAGTGAAATCCCCAGCAGGACGATGCGGCGCCAGTTCCACAGCACGACTTCGCGCGGAGCGTAAAGCGTGTGCGCGACCGCGATCGCCGTGAAGATCGCCCCGAACGCTCCCCAGGCGGCAACGATTTCTGGTTCGGTATGCCAGACTGCGCTTGCCTGAATCAGAGAAGGCGAGAAACAGTAGAAGGTAAGTGCGACAAAGCCTCCGGTGTTTCCGCACAGCCGTCGCGCCACGTACCACAATGACGCGCCTAGAAAGAGTCCGCAGGCGAGGAATGGAATGCGCGGAAGCCAGCGCCAGTACGCGGCGGACTCGGTCGCAAGGTCCTGCGGCCAGGCCAGCAGCGGCGCTGCCGAAACAACATAGAGTAGCGGCGAATGTTCGGTGTCGAAGCCACTGTCGTCGTTGCGGAACGGGTCTCGCTCCGTCATCGTCGCATCGAGCATGGGAGCTGCGGCGATCCCGCGGCCGTGCCACTGCTTCCATCCTTCGCCGATGCGGATCGCTTCCTGACTTTCAGGATCGTGAGCGTCACGCAACTCGGAGCGCGCCAGCCACACGGCCTGCGCCAGAAAGCAAAGCAGCAGCAGTCCGGCGAGGAACTGCGGCCGTCCGAAGCGTTCGCGCGTGAAATATGGGCGCATAAGGTCGAGCCGAGTGTTTTACCATGTCGGAGGCGGTTTAGGGAAAGTTCCGCGAATGAGCGAACTCAAAGTCAAAACAAACGGCGGTCCGGAGGCTGCACCAGTGACTTCGCCATCCGCGCCCGACTTTGCCGTGGTGCACCAGCCTTCTTACGCCCGCACAGTGTTTCTAGGCCCGGATGGCCTGCGCACCGGTTGGGGGATCACGTTCTATTTGGCCATGTTCCTGCCGCTGCAAAAATTGGCGGTGGAACTGGCATGGTCGCGGAATCTCGGCGCCAGCGGTCTATGGTCGATGATGCTGGAGGAATTCTGCGATCTCGTCGCGGCAGTGATTCCAGCGCTGGTCTTGATGGGAGTCGAGCATCGTCCCTGGAAGGCGTATGGATTGCCCGCAAAGCAAGCCTTGGGTCGCTTGTTCTGGATCGGCACGCTGTGGGGATTTGCCGGAATCAGTCTCCTGATGTGTTCGCTCTACGGACTGCATGCGTTCTCGTTCGGTCATCCCATGCTGCATGGCATCCGCCTCGCGAGGTTCGCGGCCTTCTGGGCAGTGATGTTTCTGCTGGTCGGACTGTTCGAAGAGTTTCTGCTGCGCGGCTACACGCAATTCACATTAACGCGTGGGATCGGCTTCTGGCCCGCGGCACTCGCTTTATCGTGCGCCTTTGGATTGATTCACCTGCGCAATGAGCACGAGCAATGGCGAGGCGTACTGGCTGCGGCGCTGATCGGATTTTTCCTGTGCCTGACCTTGCGTCGCACAGGCACTCTTTGGTTTGCCGTGGGATTTCACGCCGCTTGGGATTGGGGTGAAACGTTTGTCTATTCCGTCCCCGACAGTGGATCGGTCTGGCCCGGGCACCTGCTGAGTTCGTCGCCGCACGGACCGGACTGGCTCAGTGGAGGCTCTGTCGGTCCTGAAGGCAGCGTGCTCTGCTTCGTGGTGATTGCGGTGGTTTGGATTGCGTTCGAGAGGATGCATCGGGGAATAGGTGTTCGCGGCAAGTCATCGTAGTACTGGCTTTCGAGCGTACCCGAATGAAGAGTTGAGTCGCCGGTACCGGTTTGGGCGTTAGGCCCGTCAAAACTCTGGGAGAATCGTCACGCATTCCCACGCGCCCTATACTAAGCTGCATGACTCCAGAAGCCGACCTGCTGACCCCGCTCCGTCGCTACTGGGGTTACAGTTCATTCCGGCCCTTGCAGGAGCGGATCGTGCGCAGCCTGCTCGCCGGGCACGACACGTGCGTCGTCATGCCCACCGGAGGAGGCAAGTCTCTCTGCTACCAGCTGCCGGCGGTTGTGTCGGAGCGAACTACGGTTGTGATTTCGCCTCTGATCGCGCTTATGCAGGATCAGGCGGCCCAACTGGCGCAGATGGGGATTCCCGCCGCGGTCCTCAATAGCTCCATCAGCAACGACGAGCAGAGCCGCGTGATGCGGCAGGCGCGCGAGGGAGCATTCCGCTTGCTGTATCTTTCGCCGGAGCGGTTGCAGCGCGCTGACACTCTCAGTTGGTTGCAGCAGGTGCCGATTTCATTTTTCGCAATCGATGAGGCTCATTGCATCTCTGAGTGGGGACATGAGTTTCGTCCCGAGTACCGCCAGTTGAGCAGCCTGCGCGGAAAGTTTCCCGATCGTCCTATTGCAGCATTTACCGCGAGCGCGACGCGCCACGTGCGCCACGACATTCTCGCCCAACTCCAGTTGCGCAGTCCCGATAAGTACATTGCCAGCTTCCATCGCCCGAATCTGCGGTACCTGGTGCGGCAATGCCAGAGCGTGGAGCACACATCCCTGCTGGTAACCGCGCTAAGGCACTACGACGAAGGCAATGTAATCGTGTATTCGCCCACCATCACGAAGGTGGAAGAGACGGTCGACTTTCTCGAAGACCAAGGAATCGCGGCGGTGGGCTATCACGCCAAGATGGACGCCGCCGACCGCCGCCGCAATCAGGAACGCTGGATGTCGGATGAAGTACGCGTACTCGTGGGCACGATCGCTTTTGGCCTCGGAATTAACAAGGCGACGGTGCGGGCCGTCATCCATCTGGCGCTGCCGAAGTCGGTGGAACAGTTTTATCAGGAGGCGGGCCGCGCAGGGCGGGATGGCAAACCCGCCGACTGCATTTTGCTCTGGCGCAAGCAAGACGCAGGTCTACTGGGATACTTTGCCAATCAGATTCTGGATCGGGAAGAACGCGAGCGCGCCTGGGATCGATACCGCACGATTCGTGCGTTTGCTGAGGCCGGGAAATGCCGGCACCGCCAGATCTGCACGCACTTTGGGGAAACTCCAAAGTGGACGTCCTGTGGAGGCTGCGACATTTGCGGGGCCGCGCCCGAGTGGTTGACCGAACCCATGACCCGCGCGGTTGTACGCCGAGCAGTTTCGAGCGTGGGAGTCAGCAAAGCGAGCCCGGTGGCGGATGCCGATCAGGGATTGCGCGAGTATCTGCGAGAGTGGCGCCGTACGATCGCCAAAGAAAAGGGAACGCCGGCCTACGTGGTGCTGCACGACACTTCGTTGGATGAGATTTGCCGATCGAAGCCGAAATCGATCGCGGAACTGTTGAACATCACAGGCATCGGCGAGCGAAAAGCGGATCTCTACGGGCAAGATATTCTCTCCGCGCTGCGGCAGTATCGCGAGGGAGCGCGGGCTTCCGCGCCGCTTGCAATGAAGACAGCGCCGGCGCTGGAAACTTTGCAACTGCTCGCAGAGGGCAAGACATTCGCAGAGATCGCCCAGATTCGTGGCCGGCAAATCGCGACGGTGGTGAGCGCGGTCGCCAGTTTGGTGGAGAAAGGCGAGCTGGAATTTCGTCCCGAATGGATTGATCGCAACAAACTGGCCGTGATCGAGGCGGCTTGCGCAAGCCTGGACCTTGAAGGATTGCAGCGTCTCAAGCTGTTGAAAGAAGTGCTTCCTCCGGAGATAACGTATGAGGAAATACGGCTGGTCGTGGCGTGCCTGCGCCGGAAAAAGTCTCAGAATGGGACAGAAATTCCCGCCTAGCCGGTTCTTTCCCAAAATATTCGCGCGAAGGGTGTACAATCCACTGGGTTCTTTATCCCACCCAATCGAATCATGAAAAGTAAGTAGATTTTGCCAATTCTTGGCATCGCTCGTGACGCTTCCGTGCGGTGAAGCACGTTAGTACGTTCGGTAACGTACGTTGCTTTCGAAGGGAGCCGTCATGCGAATTCTTCTGTATAACCCTGACAATGGTGTAACTCGCAATTTCATGCCGCACCTCTGGATGTTTCTGCTCCAGTCACTGACCCCTCCCGGTCATGAGGTGCTGCTGATTGACGGCAATGCCAAGCCCATGGACGAAGCGCAGATCGCGCAATATGTCCGCGACGAGAAGATCGATCTGGTCGGCATCGGGGCGATGACGCGCATGATTGCGAAGGCGTACCGCATCGCGGATGCGATTCGAGCCACCGGCGTGAAGGTGGTGATGGGCGGGCCGCACGTCACCGAATTGGCCGACGAGGCATTGGGACGCGACGGCGGGCCACGTCATGCGGATGCGGTGGCTCTGGGCGAGGCCGATGAAACCTGGCCACAAATCGTGAACGATGCGGAGCGCGGCGAACTCAAGGAAATCTATACGCCAGTCGATGAGGCGGGCAAAGAACGCAAACCGTCACTGAAGGAGTATCCGGTAATTCCGTGGCAGTCGATCGATCTCGAGCAATTCAACCTGGTTCCCCAAGCCGCGAAGGCACTATTGCAAAAAGTGGGAGAAGGTTGGGGGACGTTTCGCATTATCCCCGTCGAGTCGGGAAGAGGTTGTCCTTATGGCTGCGAGTTCTGTACGGTGACGGGATTCTTCGGCGACTCGATTCGTTTTCGCACCAACGAGAGCGTGGTGAACGAGTTGCTGCTGCTGAAGGCCCGCGCCAGAAAAGAAAGAGGGCAGATGGCGGTGTTCTTCATCGATGACAACTTCGCCATCAACGTGAAGCGCACGAAGTCTCTGCTGCGCGACATTATTGCCGCCGGAGCGCAGGTGCACTGGGTGGCGCAGATCAGCGCGAACCTGCTGCGCGACGAAGAACTGGTGGATCTCATCGCGGCCTCGGGGGGCAAGTGGGTGTTCATCGGCATGGAGTCCATCGATCCAGCGAATCTGAAAGACGTGAACAAGGGATTCAACAAGCCGGGAGAATATGCCGAAGTGCTGGAGCGATTGGCGAAGCGCAACGTGTACGCGATCACGTCGTTTATTTTCGGCATGGACAATGACACGACTGGCGTGGCGGAACGTACGCTTTCGCAAGTCCGCACATGGCCGCCGGGACTGCCCATTTTTGGTCTGCTGACACCCTTACCTGCAACTCCGCTCTACAAGCGGCTGGAAGCTGCCGGGCGGCTGACGCGCGTGAAGCACTGGCAGGAGTTCATCCCGTTCGCGATGGCGCACACCCCGCTCAAGATGAGTATTGAAGAGGCGCACGCCGAAGTGAAATATGGATGGGCGCATGCTTACAGTCCAGAGGCGGTGGCCCAGGCCGTTGATTCGCTGGACGACGAACCGCTGGGGTATCGCATCAATATTTTCCTGGCGCGGATCTGCTTCCGCGGAATTTATTTCCCCATGTTGGGGAAACTGGCCTGGGTGAAAGTAGTGATGGAAAATCGGCATACAATTTTCAAGCTAGTCGTCGAGGCGGTGTTTGGGCGCAAGGAGAGACGGGTTCCCGAAGTTCAGTTTGAGAAGGCTGTGCCGGAATCGCAGCCAAGCTCATAACGCCCGGCGAATTCCAGACAGCCGAGGCGGCCGCCTCCACATGATCTACGTCCCTACGAGGGCCTTCGCAGCATCACGTCCAGAGCGGACGCAATCAGGCACGCCAATCCCGCGGTAGGCATTGCCCGCGAGCGCGAGACCAGGTAGTTGCTGGCGGAGGCGTTCCATGCGGTCGAGGCGCTCGAGATGTCCGACGCCGTATTGTGCCATTGCCGATTTCCATTTATAGACGCGGGTGAAGAGCGGGTCGGCGCGCAGACCGAGAATCTGTTGCAGTTCATTGCGCACGATTCCGATGATCTGATTGTCGCCAAGCGGCCAGACGTCTTCCGCATTGCTTCCCGCGAAAAAACAACGCAGCAGGGCGCGGTCGTCGGGAGCGCGGTGCGGGAATTTGTTGTGCACGAACGTCGCTGCTAGCAGTTTCTTGCCTTCACTGCGGGGCACAAGGAATCCGAAGCCAGGCGGAAGAGATTGGCGCACATTGCGATCGTATCCCAGGGCAACCGTGATCGAGGAGCTGTACTGGATGGCGCCGAGCTCGGCGGATAGCTCAGGACTAACGATGCGAAGCACTTGAGCGGCCGCGGGCGCAGGCAAGGCGAGGATGACCGAATCGAATTCATCGGATTGCATGCCTGCGGAAACGACCCAGCTTCCTGCCTCGCGTTGCAGAGCTTGCACCGGGGCGTTGGTCAGCAATGCGGCTGGCGAAAGTTGTGAGACCACGGTCTCGGCCAGATGCTGCATTCCATTCTTCAAAGAACTAAAGAGCGGTGGCGCGGGCTTGCGCGGACCTGTTGCGCTTTTCTTGCGAGCGGCGAGCATGGCGCGGCCGAGGCTGCCGTGCGTGCGTTCCATTTCCGCAAATCGCGGAAGGACTGCGCGGACGCTAAGGTTGGCGGCTTCCCCGCCATACACGCCCGAGAGCAGCGGATCGGCAAGGCGGTCAACCATCTGGGCACCGTAATGGCGTTCCACGAAGGCCGCGACGGACTCGTCGTGATCGACGGCGCGCGGCGGGTGGAAAAGCTCTTGCGTCATCCGCAGCTTTGCCTTCCATGAAAATAGCGGCGAGAGGCCCGTTGGCAGAATTTTGGTAGGGACCATAAACATCAGGCCGTCGGGCATGACGACGAGGCGGCCCTTGGTCAGGATGTAAGTCTTGCGGTCGGCGTCGTTGGAGCCGATGAGTTGATCGCCGAGGCCCAATGCGCGGCTGAGGTCGGCAGCCCACGGTTTTTCGGTGATGAAAGAATCGGGGCCAGCTTCGACGACGCAACCGTCGATATATTCGGTGCGGAGTACGCCACCGAGACGGGGAGATGCCTCGTAGAGGACGTACTCCACGTTGGAGCTCGCGCTACGGCGAAGTTCCTCGAGTTCAAAGGCGGCGGAAAGGCCGGAGATGCCTCCCCCGATGATGGCGATGCGGGTCATGAACCGGGGCTTCCGGCTTTCGGTTTTCGACTTCCGGAAACCGGGGCAGAATATTCTTGCACCAAGCGCGCCAGATTCTTCACATTGTCGACGGGCGTCTCGGGAAGAATGCCGTGACCAAGATTGAAGATGTGGCCAGGGCGGCCGGCAGCACGGCGAAGGATGTCTTCCGCACGCGACTTTAATTCCTTCCAGTCGGCGAAGAGCAGGATGGGATCGAGATTTCCTTGCACCGCGCACTGGTGATCGAGGCGCGCCCACCCTTCATCGAGCGGAATGCGCCAGTCGAGCCCGATGACGTCGGCTCCGGTCTCCCTCATCGCGGGAAGCAGCGTCGCGCTGTCGGTGCCGAAATAAATGATGGGCACTCCGGTTTTCTGCAATTGCTTCACCATACCGGTGACGTGGGGAAGAACATAGCGTCGATAGTCTTCCACGCTGAGGCATCCGACCCAGCTGTCGAAGATCTGAATGACGTCGGCTCCGGCGCGCACCTGATCGGCGGAATATGCAGCAGTGACGGCGACCAGCTTGCGCATGAGCGCGTCCCACTCGGCCGGGGAGTTGTACATCATCTTCTTAGCGTGGATGTAGTTGCGGGACCCTCCGCCTTCGATCATGTAGCTGGCGAGGGTGAAGGGAGCGCCGCAGAATCCGATCACCGGCAGGCGGTCGCCGAAATGCTTCGCGACCAGAGCCACGGCCTCGGAAACATATCCGAGCTCGGCGGCGCGGTCGGTGCGCAGGTTCGCGATGTCTTCTTTGCTGCGCACGGGCTTCTCGATGACCGGGCCCTCTCCTGCTGAAAAATGAAAAGGCAGGCCCATGACTTCGAGCGGCAGCAAGAGGTCCGCGAAGATGATGGCGGCGTCGATGCCGAGGATTTCCGCGGCCGTAATAGTGACCTCGGCGGCCAGCGCGGGCTTCTTGCAAATTTCAAGAAGCGAGTGCTGCTTTCGGACCGCGCGATACTCGGGCATGTAACGTCCGGCCTGGCGCATGAACCAGACAGGCGTGCGGTCTACGGCTTGAGACTTGCAAGCGCGAACGAAGCGGGAATTAGGGGCTGACATGAATTCTTGAATGTAGCACCTTTTCGGGGCGGGCGCTGTGACTGCCGGGTGCAAGAGGGCCTGACCACAGAGGACGCGGAGGACGCGGAGGAGAAACCTCAGACTGTAGAATCACAGCATGGTTCGCAACGCGGTTGGCATGCTTGGCTTCATCGGTCTGTGGATCGGCCTGGGCGGGGCCGCTTTGCAAAAACCGGGTCCATCTGCCGCGCCTGCCTTTTATAAGGATGTCCTGCCCATCCTGCAGGATCATTGCCAGAGTTGCCATCGTCCAGGGGAAGTGGCACCCATGCCGCTGGTGACCTACGAGCAGACGCGGCCGTGGGCGGGGGCGATGGCGCATGCCGTCGAGATGAAAATGATGCCGCCGTGGTTTGCGGATCCGCGCTTCGGGCATTTCTCCAACGACGTTTCGCTAACTCCACAGCAGATCGCCACCCTGGTCGCGTGGGCCGAGTCTGGGACCCCTGCTGGGGATACGCACGACGCGCCTGTACCGCGGAAGTGGTCGGAAGGCTGGAACATTCCCCACCCTGATCTGGTGGTGAAGATGCCCAAGGCCGTGCAGATTCCCGCGCACGGTGAGGTTGAATACACCTACGAAATTGTGCCCACCCATTTTGCGGAGGACCGCTGGGTGCAGATGTCGGAGTTTCGGCCGGGCAGCCCGGCGCATGTGCATCATGCGGTCGTGTACATTCGTCCACCCGATTCGCAGTGGCTGCGGCATGCGCCGGTGGGGGAGCCTTTCACAGCATCGAGCCTGGGCGATCCGCTGGAGCGGCGGGAAGCGCATGAGACCACCAGTGACCTGCTGCTCGTGTATGCGCCGGGCAGTTCCCCCGATGAATGGCCCGATGGGATGGCGAAATTTGTGCCGGCGGGATCAGACCTCGTGTTCCAGATGCACTACACCACCAACGGCACCGCCGATCAAGATCAACCCAGCATTGGACTGGTGTTTGCGAAGGCGCCGCCGAAGCAGAGGGTGATCACGCTGCAGCTGAACAATCATGCGCTGATCATTCCTCCGGGTGCGGATGACTTTCGCGTGGAGGTCCAGGGGACCCTGCCCAACGACGCCACCCTTCTGAGTTTGTTTCCGCACATGCATCTGCGCGGAAAGCGCTTTGAGTACGACATTGTCCACGATGATGGCAGCGTGGAAGTGCTGCTGCGGGTGAATTATCACTTTCACTGGCAGCTGAGCTACCGGCTGGCTGAGCCGCGTCCCTTGAAGGCTGGAACTCGACTGCGGGCAATAGCCTGGTACGACAATTCGAAAAATAATCCGCACAATCCCGATCCGACGAAGACGGTGACGTGGGGCGATCAGACTGCCGACGAAATGATGGTGGGATTCTTCGACGTTGCTGTGCCGGCAGGGATGGATAAGTGGAAATTCTTCGTGCGACACCCCGGCGAGAAGCCCGAGCAGAAGTGAGAAATAATGGGAGATGGGATTACTGGCTGACGAGTCCCAAGCATTGTTAGACTCATAGATTCAAATCGAGGCCAATATTTTAATGAACGCAAAACGCGTAGACGTGCTGGCAGTGATCGTTTTTGTTCTGGCGTCGGGACTCATGATTGCGACGGCGAAGACGCAGTCGAGCACGGCTGCGCATGCTCCGGCCCCGGGGCAGGTTATGAACCCGGCAGGAAAGAAAGCGGAAGAGCAATTCAAGAACATCCAGGTACTTAAGGGAATTCCGGCCGAGGAACTCTTCCCGACGATGCAATTCGTCGCGGCCTCGCTCGGAGTCCAGTGCGACTTCTGTCACGTGCAAAACGCGTTTGAAAAGGACGACAAGAAGCCCAAGCAGGTCGCGCGCAAAATGATGGAGATGATGTTCGCCATCAATAAGGACAATTTCGACGGGCACCGTGCAGTGACGTGTAACTCGTGCCATCGCGGCAATGTGAAGCCTCCGCCGATACCGGCGGTGATGACGGAAGAGCCGAAGGAGCCCATGGGCGCGCCCAAGGTGGCCGAAGCGAAAGAAACCGCCGGGCCATCGCCAGATGAGTTGCTCGATAAATATGTGCAGGCGGCAGGTGGCGCGGCAGCCATCGACAAGGTAACTACTCGAGTCATGAAAGGCACAATCGATTTTGGCGGCAAAACGCTGCCCATCGATATCTACTCAAAGGATCCGGACCAGCGTATATCGTTCACGCACATGCCGGAGGGCGACAGTGTCACTGCCTTTAATGGACACGAGGGATGGCTGGCGGCGCCCGGCCGGCCGGGGGCGCGCCCGATGCAAGGAAGTGAGCTGGACGCCGCGTCGATCGATGCGGATTTACATCTGGCGACGCATCTCAAGCCGATGTTCAGCGAGCTGCGGCTGCTAGGTACGGAGCAAGTCGGCGGCCGTGAAGCTTATCTTGTGGTGGGCCAGCGTGAGGGAAAGACGCCGATTCAGCTTTATTTTGATCAGCAATCAGGATTGCTGGTAAGGCTGGTGCGCTACGGAGAAACCGCGCTGGGCTGGCTTCCCACGCAAATCGATTATGCGGACTACCGTGAAACGAACGGAGTGAAGATTCCATACCGGTGGACGCTGGCGCGGCCCAGCGGGCGGTTCACGATTCAGCTGAGTGAGGTGAAGCAGAACGTCCCGGTAGACGATGCGAAGTTCGCGAAGCCTGCCGAGGAACAAAAGCCGCCCAAATAGTCGACGCCATGATCCTCCGCAGGCGCCTGCCTAAGGGCGGAATCACGGCCTCGGACTTATGCTGTCATCGTGATGCGGAACCGTCTGGGTGACAACGGGCTCGGCTTCGATCTTGACTTCCACCTCGGCACCCTCTTGAAGCTTTACCTTTTTTCCGTTCGCATCGGTGAGACGATTTGGAACACGGATCTCTCGATAGAGGTGATCTGCCCCCTCGACGGCGATCTGAGCTTTCTCCGGTTCGCCGGAACTGGGATGAGGATGAATTACCTTTTCGACCCTACCTGGGAGCGTAGTACTTGCCTTGGACGCTTCACTCAACACGATGGTCCCTCCACTGCCCTTTGGCACACTTTAAGCCATCTCGACATAAATCTATTCAGAGACATTGAACACAATTCTCTTCGGGCTCATAGGTGCGCGCCATCCGGGAAACACTGTAGGCACATCGAGCGCTGGTGTTCAGGCCACTGCAATACGAGATTCACTCTTCAAATCAGCCTCCACCGCGCAAGTTCTGAGCCTGATCAATAACAAAACCTGATAGGCACGATAAATAGTTTCGATTTCCGTGAATCTGCCATGGACGGTACAGTGAGGCGGTCCGGGTTGCGGCCTCGCCGCGTCGATCTTCGTACAGGAACTAGGTGACAGTGTCGATCAGGAGAAATTTGGTAGGCGGGCTGGCAACGGCCCTGCTGTTGATAACGCTCGTACCGTTTGTGACCGCCCAGAACTCAGCCACGACGCCGAGTCCGGCGACAGATCTAAGTTCTCGCCTCGCCCGGCTCGAGCAACAAGCCGCCGACGCGAAGAGTTCCGCCGACAACGCCTGGATGCTGACCAGTTCGGCGCTGGTGCTGATGATGACCGGACCTGGGCTGGCGTTGTTTTATGGCGGGCTGGTGCGCAAGAAAAACGTGCTCGGCACGATGATGCAGAGCTTCGTTCTGATGGCCGTCATTACCGTGCTGTGGGGGCTGTTTAGCTACAGCTTATCGTTTGGACCGGGCAACAGCTTTACGGGTGGGCTGCACAACATCTTCCTGAGGGGTGTGGGGGCAGCGCCGGACGCGGATTACGCTCCAACGATTCCCGCGCAGACCTTCATGGTCTACCAGTTGATGTTTGCCATCATCACTCCGGCGCTGATTGCCGGAGCCTTTGCGGAGCGCATGAAATTCAGCGCCATGCTCGTATTCACGGTTTTGTGGTCGGTCATCGTCTATGACCCCATGGCGCACATGGTGTGGGGTAAGGGTGGTCTGCTGAATGCCTCGCTGGGCGGCCGATTCCCGACGCTGGATTTCGCCGGCGGGACGGTGGTGCACGTTACTTCGGGAGTTTCGGCTTTGGTTTGCGCGTTGTACCTGGGAAAGCGGGTGGGGTATCCCAAAGATCAAATGCCGCCGCATAGCGTCGTGCTGAGCTTCATCGGCGCATGCATGCTGTGGGTGGGATGGTTTGGATTCAACGCCGGGAGCGCGCTGGCGGCCGGAAGTCTGGCGACGAGCGCCTTTGTGGCGACGCATTTTGCAGCCGCAGCCGCGGCGATCGGATGGGCGGCAGCCGAATGGATCCGCAACGGCAAGCCCAGCGTGCTGGGAGGAATTTCCGGAGCGGTGGCCGGGCTAGTGGCGATTACTCCAGCCTCAGGGTTCGTCAAGCCGATGCCCGCTTTTGCAATCGGGCTGATCGCCGGTGTCTTCTGCTACTGGATGGTGGCCAAGGTGAAGGCGAAGTTCGGCTACGACGATTCGCTGGACGCGTTTGGAGTGCATGGCGCTGGCGGGACGCTGGGAGCGCTACTGACTGGAGTTTTTGCGGTCAGCGCGGTCAATCCGATCTTTAAAGATTCCCAAGGGAATGTTCTGGCCTCTGGCTTGTTCGAAGGGAACGCGCATCAACTGCTGAACCAATTGGTGGGCGTAGGAATTGCGTGGGTTCTGGGCATCGTGGGAACCCTGGCAATCTTGAAACTGGTGGATGTGACCATCGGGCTGCGAGTTTCAGAAGAGGAAGAAGTGCAGGGACTGGATCTCTCCCAACACGGAGAAGAGGGATATTATTGGGAAGCGTCGGCATAGAGGCCGGACAGAAATGCAGGAGCATTCTGACGCGGCGACAGTGATCAAGAACGCAGAACAGGACCTAATGACATTATGACGAAGATCGAGGCGGTCATTCAAAACTCCAAGCTGGAAGCGGTCAAAACTGCGCTGCAGGAAATCGGCGTCGAAGGTATGACGGTCCTCGAGGTGCGAGGCCACGGACGTCAAAAGGGACATACCGAGGTCTACCGCGGGCGTGAGTATAGCGTTGACTTGATCCCCAAGACGAAGCTCGAAATGGTGCTGGCCGACGCCTTGGTCGAGAAGGCGGTGCAGGCGATTCTGGGAGCGGCCCGCACCGGCAAGATCGGGGACGGCAAGATTTTTCTGTCGCGCGTGGACGAGGCGATCCGCATCCGCAATGACGAACGCGGCGAAGGCGCTCTGTAAGCCGCTGCACGCGGGTTCCGAAGGAGCAGAACAAGTACGGTCGGGACGCAACCGGAAGCATCTGACAGGCAGCAGTCAACGTGGCCTCCCCCGAATGGCAAGCAGCATGGGGTGAATTACTTTCATGATGGCAGCGTCCTCATTGATCAGCGAACTGCGGGGATCTCTCAGCGACGAATCGGCGCGCATTCAGCGGGAGTTCGAAGTCTCCGGGGACGGGCGCGCCGCCGTGGCGCAACGCACCCGGCTGGTGGAAGACATTCTCGCGCGACTGTGGCGCGACATCGTATCTCCCGATCCAGCCAAGCCTGCCAACTTCGCTCTGGTCGCTACCGGAGGATTCGGACGCGGTAGGATGTTCCCCTACTCCGATATCGATCTGCTGTTCCTCTTTGGGGATCGCGACGCAGAGAAGGCCTTCAAAGATCCCGTCCGCCGTTTTTCGCAGGAGCTGTGGGACCTGCGGGTGAAGCTGAGTCCGGCTTCACGGACGCTTAGCGAATGCGATCGCTACGATCCCAACAACACTGAATTCACGATTTCTCTTCTCGACTGCCGCTACCTCGCCGGCGATCACGATTTATTCCGGCGCCTGCACGACAAGATCGTTCCCAAACTTGTAATGCGCGAATCCAAGGCTCTGCTGCAAGGGTTGGCGGAGGTCACCCGCGAGCGTCATGGGAAATACGGAATGACGCTGTATCATCTGGAGCCGAATCTGAAAGAGGCGCCGGGCGGCTTGCGCGACTGTAACGTCGCCAGTTGGCTCGCTCTGATTTCTGCGATGGACAAACTCCACGACTGGCCCGATGCCAGTTCGTTGCGGGCTCCAGTGCGCAAGCAACTCGATGCGGCGCTGGACTTTCTGATGTCGGCGCGTTGCTTTCTGCACTTCCGCCACGGGCGCGATGACAACACGCTGAGCTGGGAGGCGCAGGACGAAGCGGCAGCGCGGAAGATCGGAGCTGCCGATGCTGCGGAGCTTTCCGCCGCCGACTGGATGCGGATTTATTTCGGGCACGCCCGCGCCGTGCAGCGGACCGTCACCCAACTTCTGGAAGAGATCCCGGAAGCCTGGTCGGCGCTGTACCGGCAGGTGCAAAGCTGGCGCTCGCGGCTCACAACGCCGGATTTTTCCGTGGTCGATGGGCTCATCTTTCTGCAGCAGCCCTCGGCGTTGCAGGATCCGGAGGTGCTTCTACGACTATTTCATTTCATGGCGCACCATGGCCTGAAATTGAGCGCGACCACTGAATATCGCATCGAACAGGCGCTTCCGGCCTTGGCATCGATGCCGCCCCGCGGAGCGGAGTTGTGGCTGTACTTACAGGAGACCCTGCTGCAACCGCATGCCGCGGACGCGCTGCGCGCCATGCAATCCCTGCGTCTGCTGACTCTCTTACTTCCGGAAATCAAGTTGATCGACTCGCTGGTCGTGCGCGATTTCTACCACCGCTTCACTGTCGACGAGCATTCGTTTCTGGCCATCGAAAGCCTCCACCGCTTGAAGCAGTCCCAGTCGGAGTGGGACAAGCGCTACGCGGAACTGCTCGGCGAGTTGGAAGATCCAGAATTGTTGTACCTCGCGTTATTGCTGCACGACACCGGTAAGGGCGTTCCCGGCGGCAATCACGTCGAGGCCAGCCTTGAGATTGCGAATCGCGCCATGGATCGCCTCGACATGGATCCCAAAGAGCGGGAGGAAGTGCTCTTCCTGATCGCGAGCCACCTGGAATTGTCGGCGGCCCTGCGCCGGGATATTTTCAATCCAGAGACCGTGGCAGCCTTCGCGGAAAAGATGGGAACACCCGAACGCCTGAAGATGCTCACGTTGCTAACCTATGCCGACATTAAGGCCGTGAATCCGGAGGCACTGACGCCTTGGAAGGCGGAAAACGTCTGGCAGCTCTACATGGGCGCCGAGAACCACCTGAATCGTAGTGCCGATCAGCGGGTGCATGCCGATCTGAATGATGAAAAGCTGGCGCGGTTGCGCTCGCTGGCGCCGGTGACCAGCAGCAAGTTCAAAGAATTTCTCGAGGGCTTCCCGCAGCGCTATTTGCTGGTGCATACGGCCGAAGAGGTCATGCGGCACATGGGGATGGCCGACGAACTCGGTGAAGATCCCGTGCAGGTTGATTTGAAACGCGGGCGGCACTGGTATGAGTTGACGCTCGTGACGCGAGATCGCCCGTTTCTGTTCGCCAAGCTCTCCGGCGTGCTCGCGGCGTGGGGCATGAACATCGTGAAAGCCAACGCGTTCTCGAATGAGGCGGGGACGGTGGTGGATACACTCTACTTCACGGATCGGTTTCGAACCCTGGAGTTGAATCTTTCGGAGTGGGAACGCTTCAAGCGTAGCGTCACCGATGTGCTACTAGGCCACGCTGATCTGGAGAAGATGCTGCGCGACCGCCAGCGTTCCGAGAAGGGCGCAATCGCTAAGGTAAAGGTTGAAACGAAGATCGATTTTGATGATTCCTCCTCATCGACCAGCACGCTGGTGCAGGTGATTACGCAAGACCGTCCGCGGTTGCTGCATCGCATTGCGTCATGCCTGTCAGATCAGAAGTGCAATATTGAGATCGCGTTGATCGATACCGAGGGCCAGATGGCGATCGATACCTTCTATCTGACCTCGGGCGGGAAGAAGCTACAGGCAGACCACTGCAAGCGAGTCGAGAAGGCGCTGGTGGAAGAATTGCGCGGCGAGTGAGGCCTTCGGGCCAGCCGTTCATTCCTATTCCAGCACGGTAGGCGCACTTCTATACAAGTCTATACAGCCTTCTACAGAGCAAGCCCTGCATTCGTGATAGGCTGCTCTGTTCAGAGGAGGCTCGCCATGGCTGCGTCCCGCGGTTGCCTGCTCGGGTTAATACTGCTCTCCGTGTTTCCGGTTTGTTCTCAAACTTCCAACCCTGATTCCTCCAGCCAACAGCCAACCTTCCGAGCCAATGTGCGCAGGGTTCTGGTAGATGTCGTGGTAACGAACGCAAAAGATGAGCCGGTTACTGGTTTGCCCAGAGACCAATTTCAGATTTTCGAGGATGGTCATCCGCAGACCTTAACTTCGTTCGACGAACATGCAGGGCTGCCGGATATGTCGGCGCTCCAGGCCAAGCTGCCGCCGAATACTTTTTCCAACCTTCCGCTGGCCAAAGCCGGCGACGCGGCAAATATTCTGCTGCTGGACGCGTTGAATACCCAGATGACCGATCAGAGCTTCGTGCACGCCCAAATGATCAAGTACATCAAGGGAATTCGCCCGGGCACCCGCCTCGCCATTTTCACTTTGGGAGCGCGTTTGCGCTTCGTGCAAGGCTTCACGGGTGATCCTGCGGTGCTCATGGCAGCAGTGAACGGCCAGAAGTCGGCGGGCAACCCGCAATTGTCGCCGCTGCTGCAGACGAGCACCGAAGTGGATGCCAATGCGCGAATGGTCGCACAAATGCAGGAAATGGCCGCAACGACAGGATCGGCGCAGATTCAGGCTTCCGCCGACGCTCTAAAACAGTTTCAACAAGAGACCGCTGCGTCTCAGACCGACGCGCGCGTTCAAATTACGCTTGAGGCGATGCAGCAGCTTGCCCGGTACCTGCAGGGCATTCCGGGACGAAAAAACGTCGTCTGGTTCTCCGGATCTTTCCCGCTCAGCATCTTTGGTGATTTCAGCCTGGGCGGAGCGGAGGTGATGCGGCAATACCAGGGAGATGTGGCGAGGACTGCAAATCTTCTGACTGCGGCACAGATCGCAATCTATCCCATCGGCGCGCAAGGCATCGCCGTAGACCGCCAGTATGACTTCAGTGGTCCGCTCCCGCCCAAAATCGCAGGCGTCAAAGCCGAGCAGCAGATGACGCAGTACCAGGTAAAAGATCTGCAAGCGGGAAGCACGGAACGCAACGCCAGCTTCGCCGCGATGGATGAGCTGGCCAAGGATACCGGCGGCGAGGCCCTCTACAACACGAACGGATTGAACGAGGCTTTGGACCGTGTGCTCAATCACGGAACGCATTACTACACGATCACCTATTCACCGACGAACAAAAATATGGACGGCCGGTTACGCCACATTGAAGTGAAGGTGAGCGGAGGGAGTTACCAACTTTCTTATCGCCGGGGCTACTACGCAACCGACGAGAAGTTTGTACAGGCGGCGCAGTCGAAGCTGACGGGTGATCCACTGCGGCCTCTGATGGACCACGGTACTCCGGACTCGACCGCGATTGTTTATTCGATGCGCGTGCTACCTGCGAGCCCGCAACCAGCGCCCGGTGCTCAACGCGCCGGCGACAATGAAAACATGAAAGGGTCGGCGACCCGATACACCGTGAGTTTCAATGTCTCCGCCGATCACCTCACGCTCGAACCTGCTCCCGACGGAGTGCGCCACGGCAATCTCGAAGTGACGCTGCTGGGCTACGACCGCGACGGCAAGCCGCTGAACTGGATGGTCCGGATGCTGGAGCTGACATTGCCGCCCGATCGCTACGCCGTCGCGCAGGCGAGAGGCGTTTCTTTCAGCTTGGAGATCGACGTCCCTGCGGCGGCTGTTTACCTGCGCTCCGGCGTCTACGATCAGGCATCGAGCAAGGCCGGAACGCTGGAGATTCCGGTGGCGGCCGTGGTGGCGCAGGCAACGCCAGCGAAATAAGCAGCTCCGACCCTATTTCGTCGAAAACTTGAACACGGTCTTCGATTTGAACGTCTCGCCCGGCTTCAGCACCGTGCTCGGAAAGTCCGGATGATTCGGCGAGTCCGGAAAGTGTTGCGTTTCCAGGCAGAGGCCGTAACGCCGTTTGTAGACATGACCTTGTTTTCCGACAACTGTGCCATCCAGAAAATTCCCTGAGTAGAACTGCACTCCGGGCTGCGTGGTTGAGACTTCCAGCACACGGCCACTCGTGGGTTCGTACACCCGAGCCGCCAGGGTGAGTCCGTCGCCTTTGCGGTTGATGACCCAGTTATGGTCGTAGCCGTGGCCAAGGACAAGCTGCTCGTAGTTGTCGTCGATGCGCGCGCCGACTTTGGTGGGCGTCGTGAAATCCATCGGTGTCCCTTTGACAGGACGCAGTTCGCCGGTCGGGATCAGATTCTTGTCGACCGGGGTGAAGCGGTCGGCGTTCAGCATGACCTCGTGATTCAGAATGTCGCCAGTGCCTTCTCCCGCCAGGTTGAAATAACTGTGCTGGCTCAGATTGAGGACTGTGGTCTTGTCGGTCGTGGCCTCATAATCGATGACCAGTTCGTTGCTGTTGGTCAACGTATACGTTACTCGGACCTTCAGATTGCCAGGGAATCCGTCGTCACCGTCTTTGCTGAGGTAGGTGTAAGCAACGCCGGTCTTGCCCTTCAGAGCTTCGCCGTCCCACACAACTTTATTGAAGGTCTTGTCGGTACCGCCGTGCAGAGTATTCGGGCCGTCATTCTTGGGCAAAGTGTAGGTCTTGCCGTCCAGCTGGAACGTGCCATTCGCAATGCGGTTGGCATAGCGTCCAACAACTGCGCCAATGTATGGAGGGTTCGGAATGTAGCCTTCCAGCTTCTCATGGCCGAGCACGATGTCGGCGAACTGGCCTTTGCGATCAGGCACGCGGATCGAAAGAATGATGCCGCCATAATTCAGCGTGTCGACTTCGACACCATTTGCATTGGTGAGCGTGTACAAGGTGACGGGCCTCCCATCCTGCGTGCCAAAGGGTTTTTCCTGAACGCCTGGCTTGTTTTTTGCGGCGGCCTGCGCGAGCGCGAGGCCACCAATCATCAGGCTTAAGAAGACAGTAACGAAGACGGTCGTGAAATGTTTTGGCATCATGCCGGAAAGTGTACTACGGCGAGCGGCTTCGTGCCGTGTCGCCATTGCCTCACCTCTTATATGGCCACTGCGCCTTGGTGAACAGTGCTCCGTCGATCCAGATGGTCTGTCCGCTGATGAACGATGCTCCCTTGCTGGCGAGGAAGACCACCGTAGGCGCGATGTCGGCGGCGGTCCCCACCCGACCCAGCGGCGTCAGCTTCGACCATGTGCCGGCATAGTCCGGATCCTCGGCTCGGGTGCGTTCCGACTCGATCGATCCCGGTGCCAGGCAGTTCACTCGGATGTTGTACTGCCCCAGTTCCACAGCGGCCTCTTTGGTGAACATCTCGATTCCGCCTTTGCTCGCGGTATAAGCGACCAGAGAGGGGAATGCGAGCTTGTTGCAGCCCGAGCCCAGGTTCACAATCGACCCGCCGCCGTGGTCTTTCATGTATCGCGCGGCCTGCTTGGTGCACAGAAAACATCCCTTCAAGTTCGTGTCGACGACCAGATCCCATTCTTCTTCGGTGACCTCGACGAGCGGTTTCCAGGTCTGCACGCCGGCGTTATTTACCAACAGATCGAGCCGCCCGAACGTGCTGATCACGCGCTCGAACATTGCCGTCACCTGGCTGCTCGATCGGATGTCAGCCTCGACAACCAGCACGCCATCCTGTGCTGGCGCTTGCAGGGCGCGAATCTCGGCGATCGTCGCGTCTACCATTGGGGCCGGATCGTTGTAATAGTTCACGGCGACGCGATAGCCATTTCGCGCCAGTTCCAGCGCAATTTCTTTCCCGATTCCCCGGCTGGCTCCGGTCACCAGCGCTGTCTGGCCCTGCTGCATAGTCACCTCGTTGGAGTGAACAAGACTACAGCGAAGAGATCATAACGGAAGCGCAGGGAAGTGTGCCCGCGCCACACGGCCCGCGTTAGGCTTGGTTAGCAGCTGGGGATAGACTCGCTTCCAGTTGGGACCGGCAGGAGTTGCACAACGTGCTGTCCCGCAGGTCGATCCACTCGACGGAATGCGACGAGGCCATGACGCAGCTGTAGTCCTGGCAATGGCGGAGCCCGAGGGTGTGGCCTATTTCGTGGACAGCTTCTTTGATGAGACGCCGGCGAAGCACGTCGTCGTCGCGGTCAAGCCCATAGAACTCCTGCCGCAACCGGTGCACGGAAACCACGGCGCACGGACCGCCCAGTTGCGCTTCCCCGAAAACATATTTCAGGATGGGGATGTAAAGGTCGACGTCGGCAATCGCCAGGAACCGCCAGTCCTGAGGACGCACAAGCGGCTGCATGCGCTGAAGAATTTCCGACGAATGATACTGCTGCCGCTCGGGGTGGTACGAAGGCGTGGGATCGAGTTCGTACGGAAGAATCTCGCAGGCCACGTGGAGACTCTGGGGAATCGCTGCGCGCAACTCGTGCAGCAGCGAGATTTCCACCTTACCGACCGGAAGCAGATGTAGCAGGTTCATTCAGGCCAGCTTCATCGAGCGTCAGTTTCGAGCTTCCACCGGAGTGCGCGTCCAACCATAACGCTTGAGCTTGTGATGAAGCGTGACGCGATCGATGTCGAGAACTTCCGCGGCGCGACTCTGGTTGCCGCCACACTCCTCGAGAACCAGAAGGATGTGGGCCTTCTCGATCTCGTCGAGGCTCTTGCCCGCCGCAGTCGCCGCCTGGGCGGCCTGGGTCTTGAAGATGAAATCCTGCTCCCGCAACTCGGGCTCCTGCGCCACGACCATGGCGCGTTCGACGGCATTCTCCAGTTCACGCACATTGCCCATCCACGGCTGCTGTTGCAACTGATCCATGGCTGCGGGCGCGATGCGGGTGACGTGCTTGTTCATGGCGAGGGCGAACTTGCGGACGAAGTGTTCAACCAGTGGGGGTATGTCTTCGCGCCGATCGCGCAGAGCGGGCAGTTCGATGCGGAACACATTGAGCCGGTAAAACAGATCGGGGCGGAAGGTGCCCTCCTCAATCATGTCTTCGAGATTCTTGTTGGTGGCGGCGACGCAGCGGAAATCAACCTTAATCACCTGGTTCCCGCCCACGCGCGTGATCTCGCGCTCCTGCAGCACGCGCAACAGGTCGGTTTGCGTCTTCAGGCTGATATCGCCGATTTCGTCGAGAAATACCGTGCCACCTTCGGCAATTTCAAATTTCCCCTTCTTGCGATATTGCGCTCCGGTGAAGGCTCCTTTTTCGTGGCCGAAGAGCTCGCTTTCGAGCAGCGTCTCGGTCAGCGCGCCGCAGTGAATCGCGACCAGAGGGTGAAACCGGCGCATGCTGGCGGCGTGAATGGCGCGTACGACGAGCTCTTTTCCTGTTCCGCTCTCGCCGGTGATCAACACATTGGCGTCGGTCGGGCCGACGGTTTCGATGGCGTCAAACACTTTGCGCATCGCTGGACTCTGTCCCACCAGATCGCCGGGACGGGTAATCTCGGCGACCGTTTCGCGCAGACGAACGTTCTCTTTTTCGGCTCTACGATGGGCGAGAGCCTTTTTTACCAGGTGCGCGATCTCGTCCGGGTCGAGCGGCTTGCTGACGTAGTCATAAGCGCCGTTCTTTAAGGCAGTGACTGCAGTTTCCACAGACGCGTAGCCCGTCATCATGATGACGATCAGGTCCGGATCCATCTCATGAAGGCGGCGCTGCAACTCGATGCCATCGGTGCCGCGCATCTTGATGTCGAGCAAAGCGAGGTCCCACTTATTCTCGGCCATGCGGGTGAGCGCGTCGCTCGCGCTCTCGGCCGTGCCGATCTCGTAGCCTTCTTCGCGGAACCACTTTCCCAGCGAATCGCGGACGCTCAGTTCGTCGTCGACGATCATTAGCTTCCCTTGTGTTTCCACCTGATTCACCTCCCGCTAGCGGTAGCGGCAATTTCGTTCGCCGGGGACATCGCGGTCTTTTCGCGATCCGTGTCCCACGGCAGAGTTACGGTAAACGTCGTGCCGCGACCGGCTTCAGACTGCACCTCGATGTTTCCGTTGTGGCGGTCCAGAATGCTGTGGCTGATGGCCAGGCCCAGACCAACGCCGCGTCCCGTCTCCTTAGTTGTGAGAAAGGGCTCGAAAATGCGCGGCAGGATGTCAGCCGGAATGCCGGAGCCGTCATCGCGTACCACGATTCGCACGTGGTTGGGCTCGTGGCCGAAGCTGGTCACAATCCACAAATTGCCGCCCTGTGGCATGGCATCCAAAGCGTTCAAGATCAGCGCCAGGATCACCTGCTCGATCTGGGCGGCGTCGCACAACACCGGCGGCAGATCGGGATCGAGGTGTGGCTGCACTTGAATTCCTGCCAGATCCAACTGGTGTTGCACCAGCCGCAACGAACGGTCCACGACCTGGTTCAGATTCGCGGGCTGGAGGTTAATGGGCGTGGTGCGGGAAAAAGTGAGCAGATTCTTGACGAGGTCGCCGCAGCGCCGACTCTCGGAGGCAATTAGATCGAGGGAGTCGCAGATTTCCTGGCGGTGGGCTTGCCCCCCGTCCTCGCGGTCAATCCACTTTTTCAGCAGTTTGGAGTAGGTGAGGATACCCGAGAGCGGATTATTGATCTCATGCGCCAACACTGCAGCCATCTTCCCGATGGAAGCCATCTTCTCGGTATGCAACGCGTGCTCGTGGGCGCGCTTGAGTTCGCGTGTCTTGTTCTCGACGCGCTCTTCCAGGGTATGAGTCCACGAAACGTTCTCGTTCCGCTCGGTTTGTAACTGGCGGCTCATGCCGTTGAAGGAGCGGGCGAGCTCTCCGAGTTCGTCCTTGGACTGCACTTCAATCTGATAGCCGAGATCTCCTGCAGCCAGGTGCTCGGTGCCGCGTTCCAGCGCTTTGACTGGGCGGCCGACGACCTGCCACACAAAAAACCAGCTGAGGAAGGCGATCAACAAGAGGGCGCAGGCCGTGTACGCGATCATGCGGCGGCTGCTCTCGGCGACCTGCACATCGGTCTTCGCCAGCGAGAGATTAGTGTCGAGCACACCCAGGATCTTCTGCTCTGCTGGATGCGCATGGCATTCGGCATTCGAACACGCCGGCTGATTCTCGATCGGAGTGATGATTCCGAGAACACGAGCCCCCGCTGCGTTGCGATAAATGCGGAAGCGATCGGGGCGATTCAGGCGCGCCAGAGGTTGAGACTGGGCGTGGCAGGCGTAGCAAGCTTCGGCGGACTTATCGACCACGTGATTCTGCTCGGTCGCATCGGTGGTATAGGTGATCCGGCCTTCCTGATCGAAGATGCGAATCTTCTCCATGCCCGGCTCGGCCGCCATTGTTTTGATCGAGTGGTAGAGGCCCTCCTGATCGTTGACCAGCATGTAGTCGGTCGTGCTGTGCTTGATGACGTCGCTGACCCGCTCGGCGGCGAGCAAGGTGTTCTGCTCCAAGTGCTGGCGGTGCAGTCGGACATTGAGATATCCCAGCAGCGCGAAGATTACAACCATGGTGCCAAGCAAAAGGATGTTCAGCTTCGCGCTGAGAGTGAGACTCAGACGCAACCAGCGGCCGCGAGTGGGTTCAGTCTCCCGCATGCTCCATCACCGCCGCAGCGTCGGGCAGTGCGGATTCCTCTTCCATGACCGGTTCGTGAGCGAGTTCTTCCTTCGGGAAGATGGGCAAGTACTTCACCGCCAAGCCGAAGAGCGCGAACCCGGCGGCGATGATCGATCCCGTGACGGCCAATTCAGTCCACTTGGGGAAGTAGCGGACTCCCGTCGATCCTTCGAATCCCGTGATGCTTACATTCATGCGATTGGTGATGAACCCGAGAACCACGAGCACCGCGGCCAGATAAAGCCCGTTTGCGCTGGATCGCACTCTGGGCTGTACCAGCAACGCCAGCGGAAGGATGATGGCAAGAGAAATCTCCAACCAGAAGAGATACATTTCGTATCCCGGATGCAGTGCCAGTTTGAGGACGCCACGATTCGCCAGATCTTCAAAGCGCAGGATCGCGTAGACCCCCAGCACCACCACCAGCACGCGGCCGAGTTCCTGCAATACGGGCAGCTCCAACTGCAACCCGAAGTGCTTCGAACTCAACGATGACTCGAAAATCGTCATTGCCAGTCCGACCGCAATCGCAGACAGGAAGAAGAAAACCGGCAGCAGCGGCGTGTACCACAACGGATAGAGTTTCTCGGGGACGATGAGATACAGCGTGCCCAGTGATGATTGATGCAATGTCGAGAGAATCACGCCGAAGATCACCAGCGGAATCAGGATGGCTCGCACCACCTTCAACGGCTTCTGCAGATTAAAGCGCTCCAGCACGATGGGCGAGAACTCGAGCGCAAGCACCGTGGTGTAAAGCATCACGCAATACGCCACCTCGAACATCACGGAGTGCGGATTCCGCATGATCAGCGGATGCCATATGTTGTAGGGCTTGCCCAGATCGAACATCAGTGCTGCGCTCACCAGGATGTAGCCGAGGAACGCGGTAAGAATCGTTGGCCGGATGATGGAGTGGAGGCGCTTGATGTTGAGAATGTGGACCGCGGCGGTCAGAGTGAATCCTCCGGCGGCCAGCATCACGCCACAGAGCACGTCGAAGCTGATCCAGATGCCCCACGGGAACTGATCGCTCAAATGCGTCGAGGCGCCGAGGCCCTGGGTGAAGCGGACGAAAGTGGCATAAGCCCCGGCGGCCATCAAGAAAAGGAAGACGAGTTTCCAGAACGTGAGCTTGAAGCTGGTGCGGGCCATTATGCCTTCCTCCCATTCTTGTTGGCAGTCTTCGGATCTGTGGCTGGAACGGCCGGTGTCGCGCGACCTTCGGCCAGGGCCACTTCATCGCGGCGATGCGTGATCCACCAGATTCCGCCCAGAACCATCCCACCCAGAGGAACGAAGTCAGGAATGTGCGACAGGACCCGGTAGGTGAGCATGGGCATGGGATCTTTCGAAAGATTGCTGCGATAGCCGAACGTCTCGAAGGGAACAGCAGAGAGCAACAGAACGGACGTGCCGCCGACCTCCTCGAGCCCGTAGATGTGGCCGACGTAGTTGCTCGGGTTATCGCGGATCCGCTTCTGCGCCTCGGCGATCAATTCGTCGCGCTCGCCGAACTTCGTGGCGCCCGTCGGACAGATCTCCGCGCAGGCGGTCGGCTTCCCCTGAGAAACGCGATCGGGACACATGGTGCACTTTTGCACTTTGGGAACGAGCTTTCCCCATTCATACTTAGGAACGCTGAAGGGGCACGCCACCATGCAGTAACGGCAGCCCATGCATTTCGAAGCGTCGTAGGTGACTGGACCAAGCGCAGTCTTCTGCAGCGCGCCCACCGGGCATACCGACGCACACGACGGGTCGTTACAGTTCATGCACAGGCGGCGCATGAACTTGTCGCCCCGCGTGAGCACCACGGTCATCTTGTGGTCCGACTGTATTTCTTCAGCGGCGATGGCGTCGTTATAAGGAAGCTTGTTCTGCGTGGCGCAGGCCTGTTCGCATTGCTTGCAGCCGATGCAAACCGTGGAATCATATAAGAGTGCTTTGCTCATGAAGTATTCTCCGGGCATGGCTGTTCGAGCTGACCAGGGCCCGCCCGGAAATCCTTTCGACCGACGCCTGAGCTGATAGAGGAAGAAGAAGGAGCGATTACCGGCGTAACCGCAGACGGGAATCGGACCGCTTACAAGCTGCTTACCTCATCAGATCGGAGGCTGTCGCGAAATTCAGCAGCTTCAGACAGCTAAGATTCTCAACAATTAGGACTTTCTCAGCCGTGACGCGCATCACTCCTGTGCGTGATGCCCGTCAACAGAGTTTCGCGGCGCTGATCGCGGCATTCTGCGTTGTTATTTGCAGCAGCGCAGTGATGCGGATTGCAGCACAATTTGGAATCGGCCCAAGTTGTTCATTGCACACCGGTTTGAGTGCCTGCGTGTCCCACTGGCTTGGATTGATGTCTTTTTCCTGTTGCGATCTTCATCGCAAATCGATGTGGTGTTTTCTTGCACGCCGCATCGCGCCGCAATCCGTTATCTCGCTATCCCACTCAAAACGCGGACGATGCAGTCAGCGCCAACGTTCGGCACGCACCTCGTTTTCGTTTGGTTCGGCGATTGCCTTAGTAAAAGCGTGAGTGGCCCAGACGTAAAAGGGGAACTCCAAGGCGAGGTGGGTTATGACAGTCATCATGGTACTTCTGACATTCGCAATCTTCTTACTCATCGATTACGTGCGTGGACAAAAGCAACTGGTGAAGCAGCCCGTTCTGCAGATGGCGAATCGCGAATCAGCTGCTCGCGTGGTTCCGGCAGTCGTGGCCGGCTTTCAGGTTCCAGAGAATCTCCGCTATCACGCCGGGCACACCTGGGCCCTCAGCGAGAGTCACGAGCTGGTGCGGGTGGGCATCGACGATTTTGCCTCGAAGCTGGTCGGACGAGTGGACAACATCGCGCTGCCGCAGCGCGGACGCTGGGTTCGCCAAGGCCAGAAGATTTGGACCATCTTCCGCGACGGCAAGTCGGTAGACATGGTCTCCCCAATCGAGGGCACGGTAACCGCCATCAATGAAGCGGTCATTAACGATCCGGAACTGGCCCGCAAAGATCCCTATGGAGAAGGCTGGCTCGTGACCGTGCAGGCTCCCGACTCGAAGATCAACTTCCGCAACCTGATGGGAGGCACGCTGGCGCGGCTCTGGACCGAAGCTTCCGCGCTCAAGCTGCACAGCAGAATGCCGATGGCAGTGGGCGCACTGGCGCAGGATGGCGGCGTCGCGGTCGATGACCTGACTGCGCACATGCCCGACGAAGACTGGGCCACTCTGACCAAAGAGTTCTTCTTGTCATAACTCGGACGAGGAAAGCCTCGCCGACCTCCTCCTGAATTGCCGCCGCCCGGGATCGATCCCGGGCGGCTTTCTTTAGCACTGGGGTAAGATCTAGTCAGACAAAACGTCTTCAGCGACAGGTTGCGAGAAGGAACGAAGAATCCAGGTGCCCACGACTACTGCAGAGGTCAACATGATCAGGCGCAGGTACTGGGCGGCGGGCAAACAGGCGTCTCCAAAAATCGTGCGCAACAGACCCAAAGTCGCGCTGCCGGTACACAGGCCGAAATACATGCGCTCTCTTGCGCAGCGCGCCAGGGTTACCAGCCAGGCCAGAATGGATGCCACCGTCAAATAGATCCCGATTAGGACGAAGTCGCCTGTCTCGCCTGAGCCGCGCAGCAGCACGCCGGCTTTCGGCGAGGCGAAGCCGTGGATCGCGATTCCCAGAAAGACCAGGGAATGAATGAGGGCGATCAGGGCGCGCTTGCGAGTGTTCAGGATGCCAAAGTCGTTCATATGCGTTGATTCAGTTTCGCCTGTCAGGCGCTACTTTTCGTGTGATCTGTCTTACTGCGGCTTGTGATTGACATCACAGAGCCTGTGGCAGGGACTCAATTCCGGGTGGTACTATCGCGGGCGATATGACTACTCGCAATCTCGCTCTTGCCGCCATTTGTCTGCCATTACTGCTCTTCGTCAAGCATGCCGTGGGACAGACTCAAGCCGCCCCGTCCCATCCGATCGTGCTGCATGCCGCGCGCCTGCTCGACGTGAAGACCGGCCGCATGGTCAAGCCGGGCGAGATCCTGGTGCAGAGCGAGCGCATCGTCGAGGTGGGAACTTCAGTCAAGCGTCCGGCGGGCGCCGAAGTGATCGACCTGGGCGATCGCACGCTGCTGCCCGGCCTGATCGACGCGCATATCCATCTTTTCCTCCATCCGGGCGCGGAAGACCTGCAAACGGTACAGGAGTCGGTGCCGGAGCGCACCATCAGGGCCACGCTGGCGGCGCGGGACGATCTGATGGCCGGGTTCACCGCCGAACGCGATATGGGGACCGAGGGTGCAGGATCGGCCGACACGGCAGTGCGCAATGCGATCAACGAAGGCCGCATCCCTGGCCCGCGCCTCCGTATCAGCGGCAACGCCATCAACATTCTCGGCGGTCACGAGGACGCCATCGGCTACAACCCGGAACAGCACGTACTTCCCAACGCGAACTATGCCAACAGCGCCGACGAACTGGTTGCGGTCATGCGCCAGCAGTTCAAGGAAGGCGCCGACTTCATCAAGATTTATGAGACCGGAGCCGACTCGCTTCGGGATGGACGGCTCTCGACTCCATATCAGTACTCCGAGCCACAACTTGAAGCTGCAGTGAAAGAAGCAGCGCGCCTGAACCGCCGCGTTGCGGTCCACGCCACCGGAGAGCCGGGAACGCTCTTCGCCGCGCAGGCAGGAGTGGTTTCGATCGACCATGCCGACCAATTGAGCGACGAAACCATGCGGCTCATGAAGGAAAAACAGATTTTCGCAGTGCCCACGTTCGCCATCTTCGAATATTTTGCGGATCACGCCGCCACACCCCAACAAGGCGCGCACGAGCGCCAGATTCTCGACGTGAAGGCCCAGGAATTCAAGAAGCAGGTCGCAGCGGGAGTCCCCATGGCCGTTGGTTCCGACGTCGGCCCGTTTCCCCATGGGACGCAGGCTCGCGAACTTGTACTGATGGTGAAGTACGGCATGTCTCCGCTGGCCACGCTGCAAGCCGATCTGCTGAATGGCGCAAAGCTACTCGGCTGGGACGGCCGGATCGGCTCGCTGGAAGCGGGCTACCTGGCCGACATCGTAGCCGTGTCAGGCGATCCCGTGCAGGACATCAGCGTGCTGCAGAGCGTGAGCTTTGTGATGAAGGGCGGCGCGGTTTATAAGAAATAGTCTCGCCCCGCGCGCTATGGGCAAAGTCCCGGTGCAACCTGCAAAACAATGCACAGGCGGCGCCGATTCTCATTAAAAATGACAATCAAGTCATTGATTACAGGCTGTTTGCCGCCAATCTAATGTTGGATTCGCGGCCACCTGTTTGCCCCTTCTCAAGTGCCACGCCGACCTCGGCGGGCACCTATGATCCCATGCAGATTCGCAAGATATTTCTGGTTGAGCTTGGCGGCGATGGCGGTTGGCGTCTGCCTCTGTCCATCCGTGCACGCTCAGGCTCTGTTCGCATCTGCTTCGCTTCCAGATGCGCCCGTTCCCGCGGTTGAGCCCGTAATGCCGGTCGTCCTCACGCAGCCGGCCGCAAGCTCCGAGCACAGGTTCTTCGACCGGAAGAACAGCGTGTTGTTCATCGCCGCCGCAGCCCTCAATGGCGCAGACTTCGCCGTGACCCGCGCTAACCTCCAAAGCGGCGGACAGGAACTGAATCCGATCGTTCGCGTATTCGGGACCTCGACGGCGGGACTGGCAGTGAACTTTATTGGTGAAACTGCCGGAGTCATTGGTCTCAGCTACTTCTTCCACAAGACCGGCCATCACAAACTGGAGCGCGCGGTCTGCCTGGTCAACATCGGAAGCTCTGCGGGAGCGGTGGGCTACGGGTTGACGCACCGCTAATCTCCGCTACAGTTCCAACTCCCAAAATGAAAGGCCGCACCCAAGGGTGCGGCCTTTGATGTGAAGAGAGGCGTCATGGGAACGCCTCCCAATTGATGGTTAGAACCGGATGCGTCCGCCTATCTGGATCGACCGGTTTCCGCCCGTATTCTCTTGCGCGGAGCCGAGCAGGTTTCCGAACGAGCCGGGCGAGAACATACCCATGCCCTGTGGGTCGAGCCACTGGTTGTGGTTGAAGATGTTGGCAAATACGCCCTGGAGCTCGAAGGCAACTCCCTCGGTAATTCTTATGTTTTTCCGGACGCTGAAATCGATATTCCAGTACGCCAGGCCGTTGAGGTAGCTGGTGTCTTTGTTGTCCAACCCCAGGACCGGGTTGCGGTAGCTAGCGTAAGCCTTCGTCGGATCCGCGAATATGTTTACAGGCAAACCTCCATCGCCGAAGCCGGGTGAGCCGGCGGTGTGGTAGGCATGCCCGCTTTTAATCGGCCCGATCGGAACGGCAGTTTGCAGGCCGAAGAAGTTAACGTTGTCTCCCGCGCCGTATTCCTGGCCGTCGCCCGTCGTGGTGAAGATTTCGATGGGTTGGCCGCTCCCGGTCGTGAAGATCGTCGAGAACGTCCAGCCACCCAGGAGGCGTCCCATCATCCCTTCCTGGCCCTTGTAATACGCCGGGCTGTAAACGAGGAACGTGTTGAAGACGAATTTGCGGTCGTAGAACTGACGGCCGTACATGTTGTCGGGGTTGAACGCATCGTTCGGGGTATATGCGCTGGTTGCCTGAACCAGCGCTCCTGTGCCCAGGGCCTTGGAGTAGGTGAAGTTCGACTGCATCGTCAAACCTTTCCACTCGTTCATCTTGAGCGAGACAAAGCCAGCATTGTAATTTCCATAGCCCACGCTGGCATTCACGCCCACGCCCGAGGTGAGCTGGCCTTGGCTGCCGAAGGAGGAGCCTGGGATAGGGGTATTCATCATGCTGCGAGGGAAGTTAAACGCATCCGGCCCACCATTTGGAGAAGAGCAACCGGCAACGGGGCATCCTACGCCCGCATCCAGATCGCTCCACAAGGTCCAGACCTGTTGATTGGCAAAGTTGCCGCCTTCGTTAGCTACCACCTTCGCCGTACAGGTTCCAGGAGCGCAATAACCGGTGCCGGCCAAAGCAGCTTCGAAGAAAGGTTGACTGGTAACGGCGCCGGCGTTTTGCGCACAACCTCCACCGGCCAGCCCCGCGATGCCACCGCAATACTGCAGCACCACGTTCTTATACGCCTGATCAAACCGCTGACCGCCCAGCGTCATCATGTATGGCACAGCGTTGATGTTGGTCGGCTGATACTCATGGGTAATTCTGCGCCCAATGTATCCGAGTTCCAGAGTCAGTTTTTTCGACAACTGCCGCTGGATGGTGAGGTCGAATGAATCGACAACGTTAGGACGGAAGTTCGGATCCAGGGACTCGCCAGCGCCCGCAGCGATGGCGTTGTAACCCGGGAAGTCCGGCTGCGGCAGGGTCTGGCTAGCCGCCGGGATGGGAGCCGCCAGGCCGTCGGTTCCGATGCGGAATGCAGATGAGAGACTCGCACTGCCAGCGGCGCCGCAGGTTCCGTTGCTGAGG
>CAVPVE010000031.1:0-364209 GCA_963709025.1 uncultured Acidobacteriaceae bacterium | reverse complement strand
GGAGTGAAGCGACTGCGGTGAAGCCGATGCTGTCATCCTGAGCGAAGCGAAGGACCTATGTACTCCCCGCCAGTTGCACAGATCCTTCGCTTCGCTCAGGATGACAAGCGTATTTATCGTCCGAGTCCGGCGCCCATCGCCGCCGCTTTGGGTTTGCTCGCGTTCTCGATCACGACGCCCAATCCCTCACCTATCGTTTCCGCAACACACAGGTCGTCTGCGGTGAATGCATCCTGTGCTGAGCGATACAGGGCCAGCACGGCGGCCATCCCGGCTGTTCCTTCCAGGGGGACGGCCAGTGCCGAGCGCAGCGTGCTGTACTTCGTAGGATCGTTCAGGTATCCCGGCTCGACGGAAGGATTGCCGTTCAAGATCGGCTTATGGTTTTGCGCAACCCATCCCGAGAGCCCTTCGCCTTCGGGAATTCTCAAGGAGGAGAACAAGCGAAAGTTGTCACCGCTGACAAACTCCGCCGCGAGCGTTCCATTCTTGGGCACATACACGGCCATGGAGTCATGCGGAACCAGATGCTTGAGGCGCGCTGCCAGCAGGGAAAGAACGTCTTCGCTGCGCAGCGATGCGCCAGCCTTTCGGCAAAGTTCGACAATTTCCTGACCTTGCTGTCGAGCGGAGAGAATCCGCGTGCGGAATCTGCGACTTGCGCTGGCGTGGGAACCACGGGTGTGCCCGACTCCGCGAACCCCGCGGCGGGCGCGAGCCCTCGCTCGACCCTAATGTCGGTGGACAATTTTGGCGGAGCCTGCAGCGGCTGCTCGGTCGCCATCTTTTCTAGTTCGATGTAGCGCCGGCGCAAGATCGAAACAATCTTCCGATGAAGCTCTTGCCCGAATCCTCCACTACCTTGGCCATCGCCTCGTTTAGCGGCAGAGCCTTGCGATACTGGCGGTCAGAGGCCAGCGCGTCGAGGCAATCCACCGCCGCAAGAATGCGAGCGCCAATCGGAATCTCCTCGCCGGCCAGTCCGTTGGGATATCCGCTGCCATCCCATTTTTCGTGATGCGCGCGCACAATCGGCACCACCGGGTAGGGAAAGTGCACCTGCTCCAGAATCTCCGCCCCGACAATGGGATGGATCTTCATCTTCTCGAATTCTTCCGGCGTCAGTTTCCCGGGCTTCGAGATGATGTGCTCGGGCACGGCCAGCTTCCCAATGTCATGCAGCACTGATGCTGCTTTCAGCGCCTCGGTCTCGTCCTCGCTCAAGCCCAGCTCCTTCGCCAGTGCCATGGCATAGACGCGCACCCGCTGCAGGTGTTCGCCGGTGGTTTCATCTTTGGCTTCGATGGCTAGAGCGAGTGCCTCGATCGTGCGCAGGTGCAGATTTGAAACCTGTTCGGCGTGCCGTTTCTCGGTCTCCATCTTTCCGAGGTAGAGACGGTACGAGCGGTACATCAGATAAATCGGCGGCAGAATCAGCAGCGAGGACTGCCATCCGATGTGCCCGTTCAGAAAATGAACCAGCCCCGCCAAGGCTGCTCCGACCATGTAATACGGAAACAGCCAGAGATGAGGCTCGCCCCACACGCTCACGATGGGCTTATTTCTTCAGTCCGATGATGGTGGACGTCGCTGCCGTATTGCAGCCGAAGTGCGTGATAGCAGCGACCAGCAGCGCGAGCGGTCCGGGCGCGTGCAGGACATAAACGACGACGAGTTTGTACGCACCGTAAGCGATCGCACTCGAAACTGTGACCTGCGACAGATTGAAGATCAACTGGACGACCTTCACCCGCCGCACTGGTTTCCAATAGAACTGCGCCAGAGTGCTGGCGAGTCCAATCACGAGCGTTTCTGGCAAACTCAATTCCAGGATTCCCAGCAGGGTGAACAGGAAGTTGACCGAGAGCGTCCCTTCAATGCCGGGGAGGCTTACCTTGAGCGAGGATGCCAGAGCCGCCGCGATCAGATAGCAACTGAACTTGACGGGATCGCTCGACTGCCAGTGAGAGAAGGCCAGCGCGAGGCAAAGAGCTCCGGCCAGAGCCATGCCGGCGATAAAGATCCTCGCGCCGATGGAGCGAACCCAAGACATGATAAGTACTTAAATTTTCAACGAATTGGCGGGGCCTGTCCGCCCAAAACGACCTCCTGTCATTACCATCGTTTTCTCCAATTTAATCAGTCGCTTAGAGCAGACACAGAGAGCATGGGGATCGAGCGAGACCCATTTCGGGCGAGACAAGTTGTCGCATGCCCCGGGCGTGGGGACAAAGTGCCCGTTGCATTTCGTTACAGCGCCTCGCAAGTCATTCATAAATAAGGGGAAGTTGGCCTGCGTTTGGGCACCCACCTGCACATACAGAGGTCACTTGGGGAATGGTTACGCGCCTGTGGGCGCCTAGTGGGGTGATATGAAGAGATTAGTGCTTCTACTTTTGATCGTCGCGCTGCGCTGGCGCATGCCGACGACTCCAAGCTATCGCCTGAGCTGCGGGGCAATCACTCGACCCAGAAGGTCCAGGTGATCGTGCAATATGCGCCCGGGACTCAGGTCAATTGCAGCGGTCTGCTCGGCCTGGTGGGCTGCCTCGTCAATGACGTTCTGAAACTCGGCGGCACGATCCTGGGACAGTTGCCCTTGATCAACGGCGTGGTTGCGGTGCTTGACGGCAACGGTATCCAGAGCCTCTCAAACCAGTCGAACGTCGTTTACATCAGTACGGACCGGCCGTTGACGCCCTCGCTCAACAATGCTGCCGCTGCTGTGAACGCGCAGTATGCATGGCAGTCGAACTACACCGGTGCCGGCATCGGTATCGCACTCATCGACAGCGGCGTGAGCAATCACGTGGATCTGTACCAAGGGATTCTTCCGTTCTCACGCGTTGTCTACAACCAATCCTTTGTGCCGGGAAATTCGAGCGCCAGTGACCAATACGGACACGGCACTCACGTCGCCGGACTGATCGCTGGAGACGGCCTCAGCTCGACGGGACCGCTCTACAACAAGACCTTCAAGGGGATCGCGCCGGGCGCAAATATCATCAACTTGCGAGTCCTGGATGCGAGTGGGGCTTCGACTGATAGCGTGGTCATCGCCGCCATCAACCAGGCGATTTCTCTGAAGTCTCGCTACAACATTCGCGTGATCAACCTGTCGCTTGGTCGAGGGGTCTACGAGACGTACAAACTAGATCCGCTATGCCAGGCGGTCGAGAAAGCCTGGCAAAGTGGGATCGTGGTGGTTGTGGCTGCGGGCAACAATGGCCGCAATCAGCCGACCGATGGCTATGCCACCATCACCTCACCCGGCAATGATCCGTACGTGATTACCGTGGGCGCGATGAAGCCGATGGGCACACCCACCCGCACCGACGATTTGATTGCCAGCTACAGTTCCAAGGGGCCGACCGCGATCGATGCCGTTGCGAAGCCTGACATTGTCGCGCCCGGCAACCTGCTGGTTTCGCTCGAGGCGCCGGGCTCGACGCTCTACAATCTACTTCCTGGCGACCGCGTACCGTACAACTACTATGTGAATGGAGGGAGCACGGCGCCATCGTCGAGCTATTTCACGTTGAGCGGCACCAGCATGGCGACCGGCGTGGTGAGTGGAGCCGTCGCGGACCTGTTGCAGAAGAGTCCGCGGCTTACTCCTGATCAGGTGAAGGCGCGGTTGATGAAAACCGCTTATAAGACGTTCCCGACGACCAGCAGCACAACCGATCCGACCACGGGTATCACTTACACCGATCAGTACGACGTATTCACCGTCGGCGCTGGCTACCTTGATGTGGAGGAAGCCCTGGAGAGTAACGACGTGGCCAGCGGGACTGCCATGTCTCCAGTAGCGACCCATGACCCTAACTCGGGCAACGTCTACTTCAGCGATGATTCGACCGCTGTCTGGAACACATCCTCCACGTGGTCGAACTCGGCCGTGTGGGGAAGTAATCAGTTTGTTGGCGTCAATCAAGCGTCGAACGTGTCGGGAAGCAACGTGCTTTGGGGCAGCAATGTGCTCTGGGGCAGCAGCGCGGTATGGGGTTCCAACGTCCTATGGGGCTCTAACGTGTTGTGGGGCAGCAACGTCCTCTGGGGCAGCAATGTGTTGTGGGGCAGCAATGTCCTTTGGGGCAGCAGCGTTGCCGCCGGCGAACAATAAACCTGGCCGAAACAAATCAAACGGGGCCGCGATACACCCGCGGCCCTTTTGTATTTGTGAGACGCACATGTGGGGACGGGCGCCTCGGCCGTCCAGCGAGGGCGAAGAAACCAGTTTGCACATCGGGGGCCCGGTGCCGCTTTCTCTCACAGTTTTCAATGCGCGGGAACGACCTTCTGGATCGCCGTTTTCAGTTGCTCGGCGCTGAAGCCGAATGGCCCAGGGCGGCTCTTGTAGGCTACACGGCCCGACGCATCGATCACGTAAAGGCGGTCCGGCCAGGCGGTGTAGGCACTCTCGGTCGAATTGCCGAATTCGTCGAGCACGGCGGGAATCTCGATTCCGAGTTTGCGTACGCAGGCTCCCGCAATGAACGCACGCTCATCTTCACTGCGCGGACTGGCGAAGAGAACTTTCTCTTTCGTATTGCTCTCGGTCTGCCAGATGTCGGTCGGGTGCGCCTCGGTGATGTAGACCACGAGAAACGTAACCTGGTTTCCGTACTGCTGGTAGAGCTTGTTGAGGGCGGGAACCTCCCGCCGGAAGGGAGGTCAAGTGTAGCTTCCGAACACGAGCACTACCGGCTTCTGCTGCGCGGTGAGAGCGGAGAGTTGAACCTGCGCAGTCTTAATCGAGTTTCGCCAGAGCGAAGTCCGGCGCAGGGCTGCCCACCTGCAATGTGCCGGCGCGGGCGCTCATCCAGAGGGTTTCGAAAGGAAAAATCAGAAAAGGGACGGGTCCCGGGATCTTCGCCATGACCCTGCCAAACTGCTCTGGCGTTTGTCTCATGACCCCGTAGAGCACCACGCAACACATCAACCACACCGCCGCGACAGCGCAGAGCGTGACAACGGTTCTTTTGACAACCTTGGATTTTGCGTTCACGCGGTCAGTGCTTAAACCCCAAAAAGAAATGCGCCGATTATAGGCTGGCGCTCAGTGAGGTCAATAATTGGAATGTAGTACTTGGCCGGCGCTCAGTGCGCCGAATCGTCGTCAATCCAGTATTCGCGCCGTGCCTTCAACACCAACTGTGGACGGTCTTTTGCCTCGACGTGCAACGCATGCAGGCCGGGCGTAAGCGACGAGGGACGGAAAGTCAGGACATAATAGTTCGGGAGGTCATTGGAAATCGCGATCAGACCTGCTTTCAGGTCTTTGGCGTTGTGAAAGTGGAAGAACTCTCCCCCAGCCAGTTGTGCGATGGATTCCGCGGTCTTTTTGCGCAGCGCGTTGCGCGTCGTCAGAAACGTCATGGTAGCCAGCCGCACAGGCGGAGCAAGCTGGCTGATACAGTCGAGCACTTGCTTGCTGTAGTGGCCTTCATATTCGGCATCCGCGCCCTCATGGTTGAAGCATCCGTGTGCAGGTCCTGGCGTGTCGTTATCGAACTTGGACGCCTCGTGGGATACCGCCGCGCCTGTGCTCGAAAAACCGAAGCTGTACATGGCTGTATTGGTGTTGCTGATGAGCCGCAGAGCCTCACTGAGCTTCGTTTTGCTGCCTTGATCGATGGTTTCACTAAATAGCAGAATCGCGCGCCGGTAGTTCGCGGGTTGAGCCCGCAACTGCTCGACCGCGAAGGCCACCGCATCCAGAATGGCGGCTCCCTGATCGCCTTCGGTCAGGTTGGCGAGTTGCTGTGAAGCGTCGGACGTTCTTGGGGAAAACGGCATCACGAGATGCGGCGTGCTGTCGAAGCCGATCACGGCCACGCGGTGCTCGACGTTGCCGATCAGCGCGTCAAGAATGGGGTCCAGTTCTCGATAGTCGCTGAGATGGCGAGCGCCGGCGCCGCCCGTCTCGACGACAACGGCCAGCGCCAAGGGCTGCGAACCGCTTTCCTGATCCACTGTGAAATGCTGCGGGACGCCATTGTCGGTGACAACGAAATCATCCGCCGTCAGCTCGAAGACCACCTGTCCTTTCTTGGTGGTAACAAGAACAGGCACGACGACCAGGGTGGAGCGAACCGTCAAGGAAGGCTGCGGAGGCTCGCTCTGCTGAGCACATACGCCCACCGCGGCGAGGCTGAGCAGAAGTGTGAGAATGAAAACAGACCGCATAACATCCCTAGTCTAGAACGAGAGTCTAGAACGCGCCGCCGCCGCCGCCCCCGAAGCCTCCTCCGGAGAAGCCGCCGCCCCCTCCGCCGAAACCTCCGCCGCTAAATCCGGATCCGCTGGAACTCGCGCGCGGGGCGGAGACAAATACCTGGTGCATGTCACTCGCCATGCTGTTCATGGAACTGGAAAAGAAAATGGGATTGAATCCGCCAATGTATGGTCCCGGTCCCACGTACCATTGTGGAGGATCTTTGACGATGCCTGCGAACGCCTGCGCCCAGTGATGTTCCACACCCAGCGCCATCGCGTAGGGCAGAAACTTCTCGAACGTCGTGGGAGGCATGACCTTGAGCCGGTCGGCATCCACGCGATTCATGAACTCCTGGAATCCGAGCACTGCCACGCGCGTCCGTCCGCCTTTCACCGTCTTGGAGGTCATGACTCGCGCAAACAGGAACCAGACTAGCGCCGCGAGGAGAACGCATACCACCAGCAGAACGGCGGAGCTGAAGAAATTCGCCCATCCCAGGAACTGGAAAAGCGCGAATGGAGCAAGGATGGCAAACGCCGTGCCAATGCTGTATCCGTTGGCCGATTCCGGATCGACCAGGTAAATGCCTTTCCTTTTCAATGCGGACATAATGTCTGCGCGGATGATGGGGACGGCCGTATAGAAGCGGTTCTTCAGACTGGACAGGGCAGTCTGGTCGCCGGCGGCGAATACGTTCTCCAGCATTACACGCTCGTGCGGAGCCAGATTTGCATCCCATTGATCCCGTGGCTTCAGCAGGTGAAGGACGTAATCCTTGTGCGTGAAGAGGAGCACCTTCTCCGATGTCTCTTCGATCTTGATGTAGCCGCGAACTGCGAGGTCGATGATGGTCGACGTAATATCGCGCGGGTGAATGCTGTCGTCGAGCAGCGTGCCCGCTTCTGCAGGAGAAATCCCGGCCGGCGGCTCGTACATGGGCGCAACCGAAACTCCTGGATCGGGGTCGCGACCCTTGGTCCACCACAATGTGAACATGGCAGCGAGCGTGACGAGCGGCAGAAAGACGATGGGATTGCCGCCGATGAACCAGAAAAATTTCGTCAGCGCTCCGGGTTCTTTGAGAACGTCTTTCGGAAGATAGATGTCGATGGTCATCCCACCGCGCATGGGCAGCGGGTTGTTGGTTTCGAATCGAGCCTCGGCGCCGTCGACGGTAGAACTGGCGTCGCGCTGCGTCGAGCCATACACGCCGGTAAAGGCCTGCGCCCTCAGCGATCCGGCCGCAGGCATGGGGAAATGCACCGTGGCCGACGCATGATCGATGGGCACGGGCCAGTCATTCCCCGTGACGTTCCAATAAAACTCGTCATGATCGTCAAAGAAGCGCGTGCCGTTGCGTACGCGGTAGGTGATCTCCACCGTGCGGGTTGCATCGACCGCGTCGGGAATGTAGATCTTCAGATCGCGGGCGCCATTGGAGGTCGACGAATCGTACTTGAGCTTGCCGCCGTTGCCGTCGCTCACGCTCGTGACCCTGAGGAACAGTTCGTAGTTTGTCCCGTTCGGCCCGGGATACTCAATCGGAATCGTGCGATGAATCCCATGGAATTCGCCGTCAAAGACCAGAGTGATACGCTCGGTCACCACGGCCGTCCCATCTTCTGCAACAGTGATGTTGTCCTGGAAGTCGGAGACGCGCCAGGATTTCGCCAGTGCGACACCAGGGAACGTGCAGAAGAGCAGCGTTAGGAACAGAGAAACAGCAATCGTCCGAAGGACTTTCAAGTTGCCCGATTCCTCGATTACAGAATCACTAGAACTTCACCTGCACGGGTTCGCGGTCAGCGTCGGTGGTCTCGAAGAACTGCCGTGCCGTAAATCCGAACATGCCCGCGATAATATTCGTGGGGAATGACTGAATCTTTGTGTTCAGGTCGCGTACCACCGCGTTGTAATAGCGGCGTGAATTCTGAATCGCGTCTTCGGTCTGGCTCAGCGATCCCTGCAGTTGCGTGAACTGCTCCGATGCCTTCAATTCCGGATAGTTCTCCGCTACCGCGAACAGACTCTTCAACGCACCCGTCAGTTGGTTCTCGGCCACAGCCTTGTCTGCCGGGGATGTCGCCTGCATAGCTTGCGAACGGAACTTGGCGATGTTCTCAAAGGTGCCCTTCTCGTGCGCGGCGTATCCCTTAACCGTTTCCACGAGGTTCGGAATCAGGTCGTGGCGCCGCTTGAGCTGCACGTCAATGTCGGACCATGCCGAATCGCAGCGCACGCGCAGCTGCACCAGGCTGTTGTACATGCCGATCAGCACGACGGCGATAACGACAAGAATTACAAGGACGGCGAGTATCATGAGCGACTCCTCAGCAGTGATGAGTCCGGAGGGCGAACTCGAAATCAATGGGACGGTAACACACTGGGAGCGCGGCCGCAAACGCAGACCAGTCCCCGAATTTCGCATTCTGCAATAACAAATTCACAGACAAGGCAAGAGAGCCATGAAGAACGAACGTGCGTGGAGTGGAAGCCGAAGGCCGGAAGCCGAAAGCCGAAAGCCAGAGTTACTGCTGTGGCGCGAAGTATCCCTTGCGCGCCCGCACCTGCAGGTCCTTTTTCAGCGTAGAGATTTCAATCGAGCGGTAGCGTCCGTCCGCATCAAAATTGGCGGGCTTATAAGAGACGACGTACTGGCTGCGCAACTCGTCTTCAATTGCGGCGTACGAGTGCGTGATGTCCTTCATCTTGAACGGGAAGAATGCGCGGCCTCCGGTGGCCTCGGCGAGCTGTTGCAGAACTTTGTCGCCGCGCATGACCAGGCCGCTGTCGTCGGTGGAGATGGCGTAGATGATCACTTCTGAGCGCTGCGCCATCTCGATGGCCTGCGCCTTCGAAATCTCGCTCTGGTTATCTTCGCCATCGCTGACGATGATAATCGCCTTGCGTACGGGATGATCCGAACGGTCTTTCAGGAATTTCTCTTTACAAGCGTGGTACACAGCGTCGTATAGCGCTGTTCCGCCGCCATCGTGCAACTTGTGCACGCCGGCCGACAGCAACTGCACGTTGTCGGTGTAATCCTGCGCCATCTGGCTATGACTGTTGAAGCCGACAATAAACGCTTTGTCGAAGCCAGCCCGAAGCGTGTGCTGCAGGAAACTGGTGGCAGCATTCTGTTCGAAATCGAAACGGCCATCCACCGAGCCGCTGACGTCGACCAGCAGGCCGAGGTGCAGAGGCAGATCGGTTTCCCGCCGGAAATTGAGAATCGCCTGCGGCGGCTTGTGGTCGTCGAGAATGTTGAAATCATTCTGGTTCAGGTCGCGGACGAACTTGCCATGCTTGTCGGTCGCGATGAACAGTACGTTCACCTCATTCACCCGCGCATGCAGCGTGATGAGCGAATTTTGGGGATCGTCAGGATTTTCGACACCGGTGCTTCCTGCGTTGTAAGCACTCAGGCTCGGGGCTCCCGATACATAAGAAGACTGCGCCCGCGATTGGACCACGGACAGAAGGGTTGCCAGCAAAAGTGTGAGCAGTCGGATTGTCGGGTTCGTGTACTTCATGCCTGAAAAATCCAATTTTTGCACTCTAAACCGCGTCCGGCGACACTTCCAAGCTATTAGATGCACGCCAGATGCCGAAATCGGGTTCGTACCGGACCCCGCTATCTGTTTGACTTTAGGAGCGGGCCGCCAAAGTGCCAAGTTACAAAAGGAGCACACGTTTGGTCATGGCAGAACGCTTGCCTTTTCTTCCATTTACGTGTCTGGCATGAACTACCGGAACCCACGCGCTGAGTTACCCAATCGGATTCAGGGTTTAACATAGTGACACGAACTCAACCTCTTTTTCCTTAAAATCTCCTTGGAGGCGTTTCATGAAGAAATTCATCGTGTGCCTGATGACTGTACTGATATCGGTCGGTGCAGCCTGGGCGGAGAACGACGAGCGCGAGGCCGACCGGGTGAAAGACGCCGGAGTGGTGCTGAAAGAGATCTTGAACATCCCTGACAACATTCCGCAGGACCTGCTCGACAAGGCCGAATGCGTGATCATTCTTCCCTCCGTGAAGAAGGGAGCACTGGGCATCGGCGGCAGCTTCGGACGCGGCATTATGGTGTGCCGCAGCGGAGAGCACTATAAGGGCATGTGGGGAGCGCCGGCTCTGTACGCACTCGAAGGCGTCAGCATCGGATTCCAGATTGGCGGCCAGGCCACTGATTTTGTTCTGCTGGTCATGAATCCCAAGGGGGCGCAGTCGTTGCTCTACAGCAAAGTGAAGTTGGGTGCGGATGCCTCGGCCGCCGCAGGTCCGAAGGGACGCACCGCGGAAGGCGCAACCGATATCGTGATGAACGCTGAGATCCTCTCTTATTCGCGCAACAAGGGCCTGTTCGCAGGAATTTCTTTGGAAGGCTCGACGCTGCGTTCGGATGGCAGCGCTAACGAAAAGCTGTACGGGAGAAAACTGAGCGCCAAAGAGATTATCCGCGAAGGCAAAGTGGGCATTCCTCCAGCGGCGCACGAACTGATCTCGCTGCTCGACCGAAAGTCACCCATCAACAAATCGGACCCGAAGTCGCTGGAGTAGACTCGACTGGCATCGTCGGGAGACTCGCGTGACCTCTCTGGTAAAAGTTGTCGATCCAGTTCGCTGCGCTTGGGCGAGCGGCGAACTTTCCGTTCGCTATCACGATGAAGAGTGGGGCGTGCCGGTGCACGACGACCGCACGCTCTTCGAGTTTCTCATTCTGGAGGGCGCGCAAGCGGGGCTGAGCTGGAGCACGATCCTGAATAAGCGCGAGAACTACCGTAAAGCTTTGGATGGATTCGAAGCGAAGCGCATTGCGCGCTACGATCGCCGCAAGGTCGAGCGATTGTTACGGGATCCTGGCATCGTGCGCAACAAACTCAAAATCGCATCGACTATCGCCAATGCGCAGGCTTTTCTTCAAGTACAGAAAGACTGTGGCAGCTTCGACGGCTACATCTGGCAGTTCGTTGGCGGCAAGCCGCGAGTGAACTCGCCAAAATCGATGAAGCAGGTGCCCGCGCGCGCGCCGGAGTCCGATGCGATGAGCAAAGACCTCAAGAAGCGCGGGTTTAACTTCGTGGGATCAACGATATGCTACGCCTTCATGCAGGCGGTCGGAATGGTGAACGATCACGTCGTGGACTGCTTCCGCTACAAGGCCTTGACCTAGGCGAGCGCCTGGCTTTTCGAAAACCGATGGTAACCTCTGCCCAACTCGGTGGGGTCAATCTCCAAGTCAATTTGCCTTGACGGAGCGTCGGGGGCGCACGATATTCTGTTAACGCGATCTGGCGGTTCTGGAAGCATAGGGATTCAGACTTGACCAACCCTTCCGCCAAGCTGTAAGCGTGCCGCTACAAATCGCGCCTTCCGCTTGTTCGCGCGCGGGAGTCGGTTATTCCCGGCCTCGAGTTCCCGGCCCCGTACCTCCAGCATCTAACCGCAAGGAGATCATGTTTCACCGCCTTCCGATCGCCAGAAAGTTGCTTTTCATCGTTGGCGTCTTCGTCGCCATCGTGATCTGCGTCTTTTATCTTGGCGTGCTCCGCTCGGAGATCCTGACGGGAGTCCGTGCTTACATTGCGGGCGAAAGCCTGTGGTCGAAGGCCGAGAAGCGTGCCGTCCTCAGCTTGACGCAGTATGCTGGCAGCCATTCCGAGAGCGACTATCAGCAATACTTGGAGGAAATCGCGGTTCCGGCGGGCGACAAGCAGGCGCTGCTCCAACTGCAAAGTCCATCACCCGACATGACACTGGTCCGCGAGGGATTCGTGCAGGGCCGGAACAGTCCCGAAGATGTCGACAGCATGGCGATGCTAGTCCGGCGATTCGGACGCGCGCGATATATGGCACGAGCCATCGCGGTCTGGACTGAAGGCAACCGCTACATCGACCAACTTCGCTCGCTGGCGGACGACTTGCATCGCGAAATCAATTCGGTCCACCCCGACGGCCATAGGATTCTCGAGATCGCCGATCAGATCACTCTGGTCGATGCCCGTGTGACGCCGTTGGAAGATGAATTCTCGTCGATTCTGGGCGAGGGTGCGCGCTGGATCGACAGAGTGTTGTCGGTAGTTACTCTCCTGGCCAGTGGGGTACTGCTGTTGATCGGCATCGGCCTGTCGTCCGCCGTGCTCAAGCAAATCCGCGACTCCGAAGAGAAATACCGGAACCTGATCAATACGGCGAATGATGCCATCCTGGTCATCGATGCCCGGACCCGTGTGATTCTGGAGGCCAACAACAAGGCGCGCGAAATGCTGAGCGTTCCTGGGGTGCCGCTTGTGGGCATCCCGGAGTCGCGGCTTTTCCCCGCGCGGAAGTATCCGATCAAGATCGAACCGCTTGCGCCAGACGCGGCCGGAAGGGCGCGCAGTCAGGAACTGGAACTGCTGCGTGTCGATGGAACGCCCGTGCCCGTGGAGGTTAGCGCCAGCGCGACCGATCTAGGAGGACGGCCGGCCGTTCTTGGCATCTTCCGCGATATCCGCGATCGCCTGCAGGCCGCTGCCGTTCTGCAGCGCAGCGAAGAAAGGTTCAGCTATCTGATCCAGAATCTTTCGGACGTGATCACCGTGGTCGCCGTCGATGGGACGATGCTTTATCACAGTCCCTCAATCGAACGTGTGACGGGATACCGGCCCGCGGAACTTTTGGGAAAGAGCATTCTTGCGTTCATTCATTCCGAAGATGAGCCTGCCGTGCGGGCGGCGCTGGAACGGCTTACGCTCAAGGTTGGGAGTGCCGCTCCGCCCGAGTATCGTTTTTGCCGCAAAGATGGCACATGGGTCTGGCTGGAATCGGTCGGCAATAATTTGCTCAACGACGTTGCGGTGGGCGGAATTGTTGTGACCTCCCGAGACATCACCGGGCGGCGCGGGCTCGAGGAACAAGTTCGGCAATCGCAGAAGATGGAAGCGGTCGGCCGGCTGGCGGGCGGCATTGCTCACGACTTCAACAATCTCCTGATGGTCATCCGGGGATACGCCGAGATCGTGCTGCAGGAAGACAGTGCGGGACCCGCGGTCCGCAAGAGCATCGATACCATCATCCGCACGACGGAGAGTGCCGCCAATCTGACGCGGCAATTGCTTTCCTTCAGCCGTAGGCATGTTTTCAGCCCGCAGGTGCTCGATCTTAGCTCCCTGGTGAGTCGCATCAGCGAGATGTTGCTGGGGCTGCTGCGCGACGAAATGGAATTCAAGGTCAAACTTGCGGCGGATCCCTGCTACATCAACGTCGATCCTGGACAGGTCGAGCAGGTCATCATGAATCTGGTGGTGAACGCTCGCGATGCCATGCCTGAGGGCGGCAAACTCACGTTAGAGACGGTCCACGTCGGCGCGGAATCAGGTCATTCGGTTCGGCGTTCTTCCGTCCCAGCGGGAGAGTATGTGATGCTAGCCGTGTCAGACACGGGCATCGGCATGGATGCCGATACGCAAAGCCGAATCTTCGAGCCGTTCTTCAGTACCAAGAGCAGGGAAGAGGGAACTGGTCTCGGCCTGTCGGTGGTGTACAACATTGTCCGGGCGAGCGGCGGGCATGTTCGGGTGAGAAGCGAAGTGGGACGGGGCGCGACCTTTCAAATCTACTTCCCGCGGGTTGCCGCGCTGCCAAAACCGCAGCCCGCGGAGGATGCCGTCACGACATCGCGCGGGGGAGTGGAGACGATCCTCGTTGCGGAAGATCAGCCCGATCTCCGCTGGATGATCTGCCAGTTTCTGCAGCAACTCGGGTACTCGGTACTGGAAGCAAAAGACGGGGGCGATGCGGTCGCGCTGGCGCAGCACTACACGGGAAGGATCGATGTGCTTCTCACCGACATTGTCATGCCGCAGGTGCGTGGGACCGAGGTTGCACGGCGGCTGCTGGCGACTCGTCCCGCAATGAAGGTCATTTTCATGTCGGGATATACCGAGGGCGGATTCGGCTCCGCTCAGGACGCGAAACAGAAGTCTGGCACGATGCTCTTGCAGAAACCATTCGAACTCGACGCTCTCGCCCTGAAGATTCGTGAAGTCCTTGGGGCGCGCAGCCGACGTCAGTAGCTGTCACCAGAGAGTCTCGCCCTAAGATCTAAGATCGCGGTGGTGATCGCCGTTTCTCAGTGACGGCTGAATACGCTGGCGGTTAAGTAAATCACAACCAAACCCAAGAGCAGGATCGTGATTTCCGCACGTGTCGACCAGGCGTGGAGCGCATCGAATTGTACGCGCGCGGGTTGGTCGACCGTGGCCGCAGTGTCGAAGGTTGCGACCTGGGCGCGCAGCGTGATCATGCGGGGAGTAATCCAGAACTGGGAGATCAGCGTGAGCGCCAGCATCCCGCAGATGAGCACATGGCGCAAGGCGAAGACGTGCGCGGTGCCTTCAGTAATCCGGCTGTAGGCCAGCGAACTCAGCAAATACACAATTGCGGAGACGATGGCGATCCAGTGCAGCTTGGTCAGCAGGTTCCCGACTAATGTTCCGGCGAGAAGCCGTGTGGGCAGCACGTGGAACGCCGTGGGCGCCATGAAGGAGAAGAAGATGATTCCGCCGATCCAGACAACGAGCGAGAGCAGCATGAAGAAGCGCAGGAAGGACATGTCGGGGAATTATAGGCGAAATCAAGAAGAGTCAACCACGGAGGACACGGAGGACACAGAGACTGAGAACTGCTTTCTCCTACACCGGCACCGGAACGCTCTCGATGATCTCTTTCAGCACTTGATCCGACTGCTCTGACTTCTTCAGCGTCGAGGCGTAGAGGCCGCTGACCACGATGCGGTGGGCGAAGACGGGGACGACGAGCGGCTTGATATCTTCGGGCGTGCAGAAGGTGCGGCCTTCGAGGAAGGCCATGGCTTGCGCGGCGCGGTAGAGAGCTTGTGACCCACGAGGCGAGACGCCCAGCGAGAGGAACTCTGACTCGCGGGTGCGGCGCACGATCTCCAGCGCATACGTGACGAGAGAGTCATCCACTCGAATTTGTTTCACTGCCTGCTGCATCTCGAGTACGTCTGCGCCGGTGAGAACGGGGCGGAGTTCGTCCAAGTGTGCGGCTCCGGCTTCGGAGCGCAGAATCTGGCGTTCGGCCTGAGCGTCGGGATATCCCATGCGCACGCGCATCAGGAAGCGGTCGAGTTGCGACTCGGGGAGAGGATACGTTCCGTGATGCTCCACCGGATTTTGTGTCGCGATCACCAGGAACGGCTGCGGCAGTTCGTGAGAGTGTGCGTCGACGGTGACCTGGCCTTCGCTCATGGACTCGAGCAGTGCGGACTGCGTCTTGGGCGTCGTGCGGTTGATCTCGTCAGCCAGCAGAACGTTGGTGAAGACCGGGCCGCGCTTAAACTCGAACTGCTGTTCGGCCGCCGAATAGATTGAAATCCCGACCACGTCGGAGGGCAGCATGTCGCTGGTAAACTGCACGCGCTGAAAGGAGCAATCAATGGCGCGCGCGAGCGCCTGTCCGAGGGTGGTCTTGCCTACGCCGGGAACGCCTTCAATCAGCAGGTGTCCGCGGGCAAAAATGCTGACCAACGCAAGGCGGACGACGTCGTCCTTACCACGAATCACGCGGCGAAGGGCGTTTTCGAGCTCGGCGGCTTTGTGAGAAACAGCGATAGCGGTCTCGGGCGACATTGTTTCGATTCTACTATCGGGCGCTGCAGGGGGCGGAGTTACCTACGTCATGCGGCTTCTAGCTCTTGGCTTTTAGCCTTTAGCTCTTAGCTTGCCCGCCCAGCGAGGCCTGCAGACGTCTTAAGAATGCCTGCTCAAAAGAACCTTGCGATCTTGCGATCTTTACGTTCACTGAAGAAGTCGGCCAGCTAGAAGCTAAGAGCTAAGAGCTAGGAGCTGTTTTACTGCGTAAACTCCGCGGGCCTTCCGGTGAGGCGCTCGATGCGTTTCGCAATCGGGGGATGCGTCTGGAACAGGCCGCCGAAGTTCATTCCCAAGAGCGGCTGAATGATGAACAGGTGTGCGGTCGATGGGGTGGCTTGCATCGGGATGCGGCGCGAGTAGGCGTCGAGTTTTTGCAGCGCGCTGGCGAGTGCATAGGGATTGCCGGTGAAATGCGCGCCCGTCGCGTCGGCCTGGTATTCGCGCGAGCGCGAGACGGCGAGCTGAATCATCGTTGCCGCGATGGGGGCGACGATCAGCATCAGGAGTCCCGTGAGGCCACCGCCACCGCGGTCGTTGCGGTCTCGGCCTCCATAGCCGCCGAAGAGCATGGCCCAACGTCCCATACTGGCGAGCATGGTGATGGCGCCAGCGATGGTGGCGGCAACAGAGCTGATCAGGATGTCGCGGTTGTTGACGTGACCGAGTTCGTGGGCGAGCACGCCTTCGAGCTCTTCGTCATTTAGTAAACCTAAAATCCCATGGGTCACGGCGACGGAGGCGTGGCTCGGATTGCGTCCGGTGGCGAAGGCGTTGGGCGACTCGGTCGGGATCACATAGATCTTCGGCATCGGGATGCCGATTTTCTGCGTGAGGCGTTCGACGGCAGCGTAAGCGCGGGGGAGTTGTTCGCGCGTTACGGGCTGGGCTCGGTATGCGGCCAGAGCGATCTTGTCGGAGTAGAAGTACGAGACGAAGTTCATGACCGCGGCGAAAGCCAGAGCCAGGAACATCCCGTTCTCGCCGCCAAAGTAGCGGCCGAAGAACATCAGAAGCAGCGTCATCGCGGTCAGCAGGAACGCGGTCTTAAACATGTTTCCCATAAATTTGGTGGAACTGTCTGATTGGATGTTACGCCGAGTGGAGAGATGCAATGATGCTGATCTTGAAAAAAGTGGATTGTGAGGAGTGTCCTGATCAGCAAGCCACTTGGAATCATGGAGTTAGCGGGATGTGGCGCCAAGAATCTATCAGGCTCAGGGGACTGCGGCCAAAATCTTGCGGAACTTCGGGCCAGGAACGTGGCTGCACTCGAGGAGCTCAGTGGTGATCGACCGTCTTGCCTCTAGCACAAAAGCCCGCCGAAGCCGGACCTTGAACTGCGAGCTTGCGGTCCACTGGCGGCTTCGGAGGTCATTCTTCCTGCGGGGACGGCAACTTCTTTCTCTGTGCAGCCGGATCGGGCGGAAAATCTCTGGTGTCGAACAGGCGCCAGCTTCGTCCGGGAGGCTTCACCAGCAGAACCAACGCCACTTCTGTCCGAGGGCCCTGGAAGTACGACACTCGAATGTCGTGGGCGCCAGCGGCCAGCTGGATCTTGGCGCGGGATCCCTGCGCTGGGTGCAGACTGTCGTCGCTCACGATAAGTTTTTCATCCACATAGACTTTGGCGCCGTCGTCCGAGAGCAGATCAAACTGGTACTTCCCAGGCCGATCGACTCCGAAGACTCCCCAGTAGTTCACGCCAAACCACTCGGTGCGGCTGGTCACGCCAGGAATGCCAAGCGTGAAGAAGCGAGAGTAGATGCCGAGAGAAGTCGTGTAGATCGGCGCAACGGCGTCGAACTCCGAGAAGCGGGGAAGGTGGGTGGTCCAGGGTGGCAATTGATAGACGTCTCCACAGAAGGCGAGAGGCGAATCCTGCTTCGTTGTTCCGAATAGTGATGTCGTTTGTCCCTCGGGGATGGGCGCCGGGAACGGATTTCGGCTCAGGGGAAGCAACAGGATTTCGCCCGAACCCAACGCTCTGGTGTTGCGATCACGAACCACCAGCCGGGCGGACAGGGCATAGACACCTGGCCGTTGCGCCTGGAAGCTGATGGCGTGCTCGAAGCCGTGCTCAGCCATGAGTTGGTACTCTTCCGGACTCGTCCCAGCGGGCACGGATCCTTCAAAGTGAAGAAGGGGATGACCGTCATGTTCAAATGTGCAAAGCGAGAAATCCAGTTGCGTGGCGCGAGTGCGGTCGGCTGCCGGGAGCGAGGCAAAATAGCTGCCGGGCAAGACAAACTCGTACGCTTCCCCTCCTTCCTTGGAGTGCACTTTTTGCAGACCCAACTGGAATGTCGTGGTATTCAGGGCGTCGTAACAGGCGATCAGCGCCAGTTCGAGTTCTGGATGCTTCTTGCGCTCAGCATCCAACGCCTCCTGCTCTTCCACTTGCGCATTGGTTTTCTTGTCGGGCAGTTCTCCGGGGCGCACTTCCGCAGGTTTGTCCGCTTCGATTCTGTAGCCGGGACGAAAATAGAGCGTGAGTCCGTCCCGGGTACTGGTCACGGAAATACGGTGCAAGCCATCTTTGCGGCTCTCCGGGGAGAGGTAATAGGAGAGTTCGTATGCTCCGGTGAGTGCGCAGAAGGATTTGTGCAGCCAACCCAAAACGATTCCTTTCGAATTGTCTTTGCGCAGGCCCACCGGTTCGGTTACCAGGCGCAACGAAGCAATCTTTTGTGGCAGTTCCTTCGAATCGCCAATCGTTTCGGAGACGCGCAACTCTTTGGCGGTGAGGTCTCGAACGGGATTGTCTGCGGCGTCGCGAACGATGACCTCCACGATGACCATGCGGGTGATCACCTTGAACGTGAACGATGGCGCTTCGGTTTGAGATTGATTCAAGTCCGGCCGAGGAGGGACCAGTGCGACGGGCTGCGATGGCTCGGGGGCGTTCTGCGCGAGACACAGAAGTCCGCTCACGACAAACGACATGCCCAGAGTTCGGATGACGGAAAGCACTCTTCGTTTTAGCGGACTATGACGGTCCAGCTGGGCATTTTACCTCGTGGCCGGAATTGGTGCAGAGCGCAGGCAGGGAGGTGAAATGGTTGAGCTTGCGGGGGTCGTGGTGGCGGCTCGCCTCGCTGCGCTTGGCGGGACGGGCGAAGGCGCCCGTCCCCACATAGACCAAAATCCACATAGACCAAAATTTAAGGGACTCAGGCTTTCTGGGCTTCGCGTTTTAGGGCGCGCTGGAGGGTTTGATCTAACGCATTCTTCGCGCTTTCGTATTCCTGCTGGCTGATGCGGCCTTGCTGGCGTTCGACTTCCAGGTGGAAGAGCTCTTCCTTCAGGCCTTCGAGCAGCATGGAAGAAGAGGAAGCCCGGGAAACCGCTGGCTGCGGGCGCGGCTCGCCGACACGGACCGCTCGTGTGGCCGAGACCTCTGCGGGTTCGTAATCTTCATCGTCTTCCAGCGACGGAAGGCCCTTGCTATTGGATCGGGCGGCGCGGTTGGCGGCTTGCTGACGCGATGCCACGAAGATTCCGCCGACGATGAGGACGGCGGCGAAGCCGCCGAGAATCCACCAGCGATATTTTTGCAGAGGATCGGGAGCGTCGATCGGAGGACCAAGGCCGCCGCCGGGGCGGCTCTCAGCCTGCGCGGGCGGGCCTGCACTCTGGCTCGTTTGTCCATCTTCCGTGGGCGCGGCGAGCGTGCCTTCTCCGGATAGCTTGAACGCCAGCGTCTGGCCTGATGCAGCATTGGAGGCGACTTCTACGTTGGCATCGGGCTGGCCGGGATAGGGGGCGATCTGAAACGTGGCTCCGGGCGCGGCAGAGAACTCCATCGATTTGGGCGCGATGGCGACGAAATGCTCGAGCGGGTAGACGCTCTTGGGATCGATGTTGAGGCTGCCGGTGTAGGGAGCGGTGTAGACGACATTGAAGCGCGTCTCGCCGGGGCGCAGGGGAAACAGGAAGGCGTACTTGTTTTTCGCATTTGCGCCTTCCGGGACGGGGGCGGACTTCACGGGCTGGCCGCCCGCGGTCATGGCTTGGGCTTCGGTGATCTGCGCGCCCTCGGGCACGTAGAACTCGAGATTGTGCTCGTTCATCTGCGTGCGCGGCGGCTTGGAATTGTTGTTGACGGCGAAAGTGCGCTCGACCTGGATCTGTCCGTTGCTGGCCTGGAAGCGCATGATGTCAGCGACAACTTCGATGCCTTCGACCTTCTTGCCCACGTCGTACACCTGGACTTCGACCGAGGTCGTTCCCGGGGGTGCCATCCGGTGATAGGTGACTTCCTGATGGATCACGCGGATGAGATGAGGGCCTTCACTATCGAGCTTGAAAGTGAAATTTCCTTTGGCGTCGGCCTTGGTGCGGCCGGCTTCTTCCATGCCTTGACCGAGGCTGAGGAGGACGACTTCGTCTCCGCCAGCGGGCTTGCCGGTGGTGCCGTTCTTGACGGTGCCGGTTAAGGTCTGCGCGGAGGCGAGAGAAGCGAGGAGGAGAACAATAGCGATGGTCACAAGGGAAACATGTGGCGACAGCCGCCCTCGGCTGTCGGGCCGGGCGAAGCCCGGCAGTTGCCTACATGGAGAGAGTGCGGTCGAGCTGCGCTCGACTGGACAGCCGAGGGCGGCTGTCCCCACATGAATACCTAGGATGACAGGGGGCTGGGGATGCAAAATAGGGGATCCTTTCATGAGCGCGCTCTCCTTGGCGACGAGGGTGCCAAGGCTTCGAGGCGCGCGATCTCGGCCAGGAGGGTGGCGGCTTCGTCCTGCAGAGAAGCTTTCAGCGATTCGTAGTCTGCCTCGGGGATTTTGCCGGCCTTGAATTCGAAATTCAGGTCGCGCAGGTTTTCGTAGACGGCGTCTTTTCGCTCGCGCAAGTATGAGGCGCGGGTCTTCTCGGCTCCCAGATCGAAATTGCTGGGAAAGAAGATGTAGAAGAGCGCAGCCGCGGTGGCGAGAAGGCAGCAAGCTAGTTCGAAGGTCATAAGTCAGTCTCCTCGCGGGCTTGTTCGCGAAATTTGTCAAGCTCGTCCCGGCTCATCTTCGGCCCACGACCGGTTGGATCACCAGGCGATCCGAGGCGCGGGCCGTTACCGGCGCTGGCGGTCGGAGGGCCATTCTTCCATCCGCGAACGACCAGAACGACCAGGCCGAAGCCGAGGGCCAACGCCACGAAAGGAACGATCCACGCGGTGCGATCGAATCCAGTGTTGGTGGGGGCAGCGAGCACGGTGGGCCCGTATTTTTGCACGAAGGCTTGCTGGACGAGGCTGTCGCTGTCTCCGCGGCTGACGGCCGCCATCAGTTCGTTGCGCATGCCATCCGAGTCGGGACAGCCAACGTGATTGCATTCGAGCAGAATCTGGTTACAGCTGCAGATGCACATCAGTTGGTGGCCGAGTTCGTTGAAGCGCGTGGCCGGATCGCCGGCGCCCGTGAGGGCGAAGATGGCGAGACCGAGGAGGCCGCACTGCAGGAAGCGGCGTACGATTTGGGGTGGTCTCGTCATCATCTAATCGCCCGTCGCTACCGGGGCTGCTTGTTCGACGAACCTTCGGGCCTGGACGCGAACTGGGGCGGGCGCGTTGGGCACCAGAGCCAGAGCGGTTCCGGCCAGGATGATCCAGACGCCGAGCCAAATCCACATCACCAGCGGGTTCAGGTGCGCTTTGATAATGGGCTGTCCTTTTTCGTTTTGGCCTTCGTAAACCAGGTAAAGGTCTTCCTGGAAGGTCGACCGGATGCTTGGCTTGGTGGAGGCCTGCTGGCTGGCTTTGTAGAAAAGGCGCTGGGGAGTAAGAGTGTCTACCTTCTTGCCATGCTGGTAGACATCCATGATCGCCCACTCGCTGGCATAGTTCGGGCCGTCGTCCTGAGTGTAGGAGCGGCAAACGAGATCGTAGTTCCCGATCGTCATGTGGTCGCCGTAGGCCAGGCCATTGCCGGCTTCCTTGTCCTGATTGAAAGCGGAGCCGGCGAATCCGATGATGACGACGACCACGCCGAAGTGGACGAGGTACCCGCCGTACCGGCGTGTGTTGCGATGGGTGAGTTGGACCATCGAGGCGAACAGGCCCTGACCCGTGTGTCCTGCGATCACCTTGCCGCCACGGTAGAACTCGCTCGCGATGGTGAGCGTGACCAGGGCGCAGAGGCCGACCGCCATCAGCGAATAGAAATAGGAGATGTCCTGCCAGGGGCGCATGCCGAAGGGCGATCCCCAGGATGGAGGTGTCGCCATCAACAAGGCCATCACGGCAACCGCACCGATGGTGGGCCACATGAAATTGCGCTTGATGCTTTCGAAGGACGTTTTGCGCCACGCGAGGAGCGGGCCCACGGCGGTCAGGATCAAGAGCAGCAAGGCGACTGGGATGGCCACCCGATTATAAAAAGGTGCTCCGACGGTGACTTTGTTACCCTGCACCAATTCGGAGATTTTCGGAAACCAAGTTCCCCAGAGCACATCCAGCGTTAGAAGTAGGAACAGCAGGTTGTTAAACAGAAAACTCGACTCTCGCGAGACGAATGCCTCCAACTTGTGCTCGCTGCGTAGATGTTCTTTGTTCTTGAGGAAAAAGAACAGGAAAACGACGAAGGTTATGATGAGGAACCAGAAAAACCAGTTGCCGATGGAAGACTGCGCGAAGGCGTGGACAGATGCGATGATGCCGCTACGCGTGAGGAAGGTGCCGAGAATGGCCAGCCAGAACGAGGCGAAGACCAGCCACATGTTCCAGACCTTCAGCATGCCTCGCTTTTCCTGCATCATGACCGAGTGCAGGAAGGCGGTGCCAACGAGCCATGGCATCAGGGATGCGTTTTCGACAGGATCCCATCCCCAGTAGCCGCCCCATCCCAGCACAGAGTAGGCCCAGTGGGCGCCGAGGAAGATGCCGCAGGTGAGGAGTCCCCAGGTGACCATGGTCCAGCGGCGAGTGATGTGAATCCATTTTTCGCCGGGATACTTCATGATGAGCGCGCCGAGCGCGAAGGCGAAGGGAACGGTGAATCCAACGTAGCCCAAGTAGAGCATGGGCGGGTGGATGACCATCTCGGGGTATTGTAGGAGGGGATTCAGGCCGCTGCCGTCAGCGCGCATGGGGCCGTCGAGCAGGCCGAAGGGATTGGCTGCGAAATTCACGAGCGCGAGGAAAAAGATCTGGACGCCCGCGAGAACCACTGAGGCGTACGCGAACAGGCGCGGGTCCGTCTTGTAGCGGAGGCGGAGGACGAAGCCGTATCCGGAGAGCAGTAGCGACCAGAACAGGAGCGACCCTTCCTGACCGGACCATAATGTGGCGAACTTGTAGGGGCCAGGCAGATCGCGGTTGCTGTGGTGAAAGATGTAGGCGATAGAGAAGTCGTCGCGAAAGGCGGAGACGACGAGGGCAATGGAGGCGAGGACGACGAATCCGAAGATGACAACTCCGGCGCGACGTGCGGTTTCGCCTAGACGCTCCCAAGTGGGGTCGTCCTGGACGAAGAGTGCGAGGAGGCCGACTCCGAACGAATAGACGCTCAACGCCAATGCGATGAGCAAGGCAAAACTACCAATTTGCGCCATGTGGGAGAACCCCGATGTATTTTTTCAGAAAGCCACGGTTGAGGCAACCGGAGACTGGCGGAAACTCGCCGCCGGAGGGGCATCGCGGGCGGGATGGATTGGCGAGGACACAGCGGAGAACGGAGCGGATGTCGACCAGGGTTTCGGGTGAAGGTAAGGATCCGAGTGGAACAGGACAGGCGTGTGAACGTTTCCGCCCGAGCGCGGCGGCCGGGGCTCGGCCGCCAGGCGGGTTTACGAAGGGACGCTACGCAGACTGCTGGTGATAGCGCTGGCGAACCTCGCGCTCGGCAGCCAGCCAGTCTTCGGCGTCATGGCCTGGTTCAAATCCTCGGCGCTCAGAGAGCAAGTACGCGAGACGCCGAATTTCTTCTTCCAGATTGATCGGAACAACATTGGCGCGGGGCTCGGTCTTCACGATCTCCGGCTTCCGCGCGATCTTTCTTGTCACCGTGTTTGGGGCTTCCACCGTCTGAGTTGCAACGGGGGGTGCAGCCACGGTTCCCGCTGAAGTAAGGGTTGGGTCGGTTAAGGGTACATTTGTAGGGGTGGTTTCTTTCACGCCGTTGGTTTTCTTGGGAAATTTCGATTTCGCCATAATGGGATACTCCTTGCAGCCTCCTAAGTTTAGGAATGATTGGAATTGTTGATGAATGAACAACATACACTTTACCTCTACGTATTCGCGTCGCGATCGGTTGTAACGAGCGGAGTTACATTTAACTATAGCGCTTGCGAGGCTGTGGATGGGAGCCAGTTGCACAAAAAAATGCGATAGCAGCGAGCGGAATTCCGGAAACGAGACACGACAAATAGGAATGCCGAGAGTGTGAAGGACGGCGGTGGACCGCCGGAACGAGTCGACGCTTTGTTATAATTTGTACTCGGTCGTGATTTACGATCGGTCCGGGGCGCTATCGTCTAGGGGTTAGGACGGAAGATTCTCAATCTTCAAACCCGGGTTCGATTCCCGGTAGCGCTACCAAACCTTCCTAAGCTGCTGAATCCAGCAAGGTTCCAAGCCTGCCGAAACGCTTGTCCCAAATTTGTCCCAAAAGTCGAAGGCTGTGCCCCGGAAAGCGAGTATTACTGGGTACAGTTGACTTCTTCTTCGCAGCCCCCGTGACTGTCAAGACAGCGTGACGTTAACCGCTGTTTTCGCCCCTCAGACTTGCAAGCAGCCCCGAATACCGCCTCTGGGGGCGGTCGTTGCGGACGGCGATGCCAAGTGCCCTCTTTTGCCCAACTAACACGAGCAGCCGTTTGCCCCGTGTGATCCCCGTGTAGATCAGGTTCCGTTGCAGGAGCATGTAGTGTTGGGTCGCAAGCGGCATCACCACTGCCGGGAACTCCGATCCCTGCGATTTGTGGATCGTGATCGCGTAAGCCAGCGAAATCTCGTCCAATTCGCCGAAGTCGTACTTGACCAGTCGGTCGTCGAAGCGCACGGCAACCTGCTGCTCGACCATATCAACCCGCTCGACGATCCCCACGTCGCCGTTGAACACGTCCTTGTCGTAGTCGTTCTCCGTCTGGATGACCTTGTCGCCTATTTGGAACCGCCAGCCGAACCGCTCGACACTGGGTTCGCCGGGACGAATTGGGTTCAGAACCCGCTGTAGGGCTGCGTTCAGTTCCCGCACGCCGAGCGATCCCCGGTTCATCGGGCAAAGAACCTGCACGTCGCGGATCGGGTCGAGATGAAACCGTTCTGGAATCCTTTCCTGCACCACCTTGACCAGCGTTGCCGCGATCTTTTCCGGGTCGTCACGTTCGACGAAATGGAAATCCGAACTCGGATCGGCTTCGAGCATATCGGGCATCTGCCCTCTGCGAATCCGGTGCGCGTTGGTGATGATGTCGCTGCCCGCAGCCTGCCTGAACACTTCAGTGAGGCGAACGACTGGCACGACGCCGCTCCCGATTAAGTCCCCAAGCACCGTGCCCGGTCCCACGGACGGAAGCTGGTCTACGTCTCCGACGAGAACCAACCCGGTGCGATTGGGAAGAGCCCGCACCAGCGAGTGCATCAGCGGCACGTCCACCATCGAGGTTTCGTCCACTACCAGAAGACCGCAGGCGAGCGTGTTCGACTCGTGCCTGCTGAACCGCCCGGTTGCCGGATCAATTTCCAGCAGGCGATGGATCGTCTTCGCTTCCATGCCCGTGGTTTCGGTGAGCCGCTTCGCCGCCCGTCCGGTTGGGGCGCACAGCAAGCACTTCACACCCTTGGCACGCAGGATCATCAGGATCGTGTTCACCAGCGTCGTCTTGCCCACGCCGGGTCCTCCCCTGACGACCACGACCCGGTTCGCGAGGACAGTTTTCAGCGCCTCGCGCTGGCTGGGGGCGAGCGTCTTGCCCGTTTGGCGCTCGCACCACGCGACCGCCTTCTCAAAATCAATCGGCGGATAGATCGGTTCCGCTTCAGCTAGGCTCGTGATCCTTGCCGCGATGCCCTCTTCCGCTCTCCTGAGATGCGGAAGGAAGATCAGGGGCTCGCCGTCGATCTCCTCCAGCAACAGGGAGCCACTCGTGAGCATATGTGAGATTGCCTGCTCGACCGTAGCTTCCTGCACTTCCAGCAGTTTCACTGACGCCAGCTTGAGTTTCCCCAGCGGCAACGCACAATGCCCGTCCGAAGTCGCTTCCAGCAGCACATGGTCGATGCCAGCCCTTGCCCGATTGAGCGAGTCTCGCGGAATCCCGACCTTCTGGGCGATCTGGTCGGCGGTCGCGAAGCCGATCCCGTAGATGTCTTTCGCCAGCATGTAGGGATTGCTCCGCACCTTCTCGATTGCCTGCTCGCCATAGGTCTTGAAGATTCGCACCGCTCGGCTGGTGCTCACGCCATGGCTGTGGAGGAACAACATGATTTCGCGGACTTGCTTTGCCTCCTGCCATGCGTGCGCGATCCGCTCCCGGCGCTTGGGGCCGATGCCATCGACCGCTTGCAGTTCGGCGGCTCTGTTCTCGATCACGGCGAGAACGTCGGCTCCGAACCGCCCGACCAGCTTCTTCGCGAGAATCGGCCCGATGCCCTTGACCAAACCGCTGCCGAGATACCGCTGGATACCCTCGGCGGTGGTCGGAGGCACGGTCTTCATGGTCGTCGCCTTGAATTGCAGTCCGTGTTCCTTGTCCCTGACCCACCAGCCTTCCGCGCTCAGCCATTCCCCTGCGGTCACCGAAGGCAACGATCCGACGACCGTCGTCTCCTCCCGCTGCCCGCGTGCTTTCACGCGAAGGACACAGAAGCCGCTTTCGTCGTTGTGGAAGGTAACCCGCTCGATGACACCGGAAATTTCCTCGGTCGCGGGTCTGCGTTCAGGGATTGCGGTATTCATGCTTGGGGATTCATTTTCCCATGGGAGGTCGCTTTGCGTATCACGGATATGATTGATAGCAAGTGGCCCGCGCAAGTGGGCATAGAATTGATCGCATGGACGGGCGGCAGATGCGGCGATTCAAGACGCCATTGGAAGTCCGCCAGCATGAACTGCGCCTGAGTATCGAGCATCACTTGCAATACGCACGACGAAAAGTTGAGCCAGAGCCTGATACCGTGGATCAAGCTGCCAGCGGGTATGAGAAGGGGTCATTGCTCCAAAGAAGCAACCAAGAGCGGCAGTTGCTTCGGGCAATCGATTCGGCGCTTGGTCGCATTCAAGACGGGACTTACGGGAAGTGCCTGTCTTGCGGCAAACAAATTGACGGAAGGCGACTACCAGCCGTACCGTGGACGCCGTATTGCATTCAGTGCGAAGAGTCCTTCGAGCGGTGACTCGGTGATAGCGATCCGATCTACTGCCAAATCCCGGCAGTCCTGCCGAAATCTGCGAAGCAGGATTGACTGTCCCATATGAAACTCAAGCTCAAAGCGCGTCAACCGCTCCCACGCCCGGACGCTCCGGCAGGCTCTCGAAAGGCTCTGTCAAGAGAGAGGGCGACGAGTTCCTTGTCGAAGCCGAGATGGAAGGAACCAGCACTCTGGTCGCACACTCTGGTCGCACATTCGTTGTTTAGAGGGCGGGAGAAGCGTACGATCCGGGACAGGGTCTAAATCAGAAATTCCGGCTTAGGAGGTGGTTATGAGACGTTCAGTCGTAGCGGGTTTGATGCTCTGTGGCGTGCTTTTGTTTGCTCAGGGCGTTAAGGCCCAAGAAGCTCCTAAAGTTCACAGCATGACCGGCTGTTTGAAGGCTGGACCCACACCCAGTTCTTACATGCTCACCGATCTGGCAAAGGGACCGAAGACGGTGGGAATTGTGTCCTCGACTGCGAATCTAGCGCCACACGTCGGCCATAAGGTGGAACTCACCGGCACGGCAGTTTCCGAGGAAGAAGCGATGAAGGAAAACAAGGACGTGCCAAAGGCCCCTCACTACATGAAGGTGACCGCGATGAAACATATCTCAGCCACCTGCCCTTAAAGGCAACCTCAATTTTTCGAGACCCCTTGAGTCAACCGTGCGGTATCTGGCGAAGGCGAGGAGTCATGAGGTCCGCGCGAAAGTGGATGCCATCTGGGGCAGTAAGAAGTTGAAATCCGCCGCTGGGGTGCCAAGGCAAGAAGACGATCAAGGCTGAACCGCCACTGTGCTAGGCGGCTGCTGCGTTGAGTCCATGCCTCAGTGCGCTTGGTTCCCATGGGGAAGCTGACCTTCCCAGATCAGCAGCAGGACTTGCAGAACGCAAGAACGCAGCGGATACCAGAAGTGATGAGCGGCCTAATCAGAGTGGCTCATCGCCCGGCATCCATCTCGCGCCATCCTTCTTCGTCACCGTGGCGATGTGAATTGTTCCGCCAATACCCGGAGCAAAGTCGGGGTCAATCCGTCGCGCCACATCGCTCTCACAAGCGTGAATGTAGTTCAGCCCAATGTCTCTGGCATCGCTCAGGCTGAACGTTTCGATTGTCACAGGGAGAGAAGAAAACTTTGCCATAGCCGGAATCCAAAAAGACGCTAGCCGCGGGTCAGGATTATCGCGCAGCAATAAAGCGGAAATTGAAGAGCCGCTTATATCAGGCCACGGATCAACCATCGTGCCTTCTTCTTGCAACGGAGAGAAGGATTGGTCGCGATGCCCAATTTTGACCACTGCCCGCGCTGGCTGGTCATTGTAGTAACCCCAAAAGAAAAGCGTGGCAATCAAAGACTGACTCGCATCTAGAGGGTCTGGCATTAGGGGATACCTGCTTGGTCTGATTGAACAATCAACACCCCACCAAGTTGCCCTATGCGTTCTCGCATCCCGCGAACGCCAACCCCTAATTGCCCGGATGAAGTCAGAGCCAATTGCTTTTCGAGTGGAATGCCTTTGCCTGAGTCCTTTATCTCCAGTCGAACAGGTCCATCTTCTTGCGTTAAACGTAAGGCGGCGGTGCGACTGCCAGAATGCCGATGGACATTCGTCAGGCACTCTTGCACGACTCGGAAAATCGCAATTTCCTTATCATTGCCCAAACGCCCAACGTCATTCGCAATGTCAATGTTCACTGCGATCTTGCTCCGCTCGGAGAAGCCGTCCACATACCATCGTAGAGCCGAGGGGAGTCCGACCTCTTCGAGGAGTGGGGGATGAAGCAGGTGCGACATCGTGCGAATTTCTGTAGTGACTTGATCTATCAAGATGGCGTTATCTGTAGCGGCGGCCTTTGCTGCTGCGGGATCAAGCTGCGGTGATTGGAATTTATCGAGTTCATCTTGATGGCGGCTAGCAATTGCCCGACGCTATCATGTAGTTCCCTTGCGAGTCGCTTACGCTCATCATCCTGCGATTGCAGTAATTGCGCGGAGAGTTTGCTCAGATTTTGATTAGCACTGTTCAGTTCCGCCGTACGCTCTTGAACTCGACTCTCAAGCTGCGCTTGTGTTTTCCGCAGTTCGTCCTCGATTTCGCTGCGCTCTGCAACTTCCAGCTCCCATCTTGCTCTTGATCGACGGTTTTCTTCTCCAAGGGCAATGATGAAACCTGAAAAAACCAAGAAACCGATCATCCCAGAATCTTGAACTTCAGGTTGCTTGACCGCGAAGGAATGGAAGGGGGGAAGAAACAAGTACCAGACCCCAACGACGCTTAGGAGTGTGGTGACAACAGACGGACCCACGCCGCAATACCAAGCCGAGAAGACGACAGCCAGCCAGACCGTGTGGTATGGGTTACTCGCTCCGAGCAACGGTGAAAGCATCTGTCGCAGCAGGAGAGCGACTGTCGCGGCGAGGACCGCAAGAAAATACCGTCGTGCATCAGTGACTCTGCGCATGGCAGCGTGCGTCAGTCTAGCGGGACAGTGCATCTCCGCCGTTAGGGGTAAAATGCTACCACAACAAAAAATCGGGCTGCAACAGCAATTATCTGCTTTGCTTTCTGAAATTTAGGGAAGCATTTCGACAAAGAACAAAGCCGAATAGGAACAAGGTTTAGTGTGCTCGCCCTGTCCACCAGAGCACTCTTCCGATGACGCGATTCAGTTGCCAGTGAGACCAAAACGTATTCTCAAGCCCACCGCATCCTGACCCTCAAAGACGGCTTCTGATCTACTCGTTGTGCGACCGCACCCCTTAGCACCCGAACGCCCGTTTTCTGCCATACAGTTTCAACCGTATTCAGGCTCTCTGGTCAGAACCGCTACTATAACCTGACGGGAGTGTCGATTCCCAAAGCGTTTCAACCGGATCAGAGGTCTGGCCCATGCGGCTCCTGATAGTGGACGACCACGAAGTTGTTCGAAGGGGAGTGCGCTCGCTCCTCCTCGAACAATCTGAGTTCGAGGTCTGCGGTGAAGCGGTTGACGGTCAGGATGCCCTCGACAAAGCTCGTGAGTTGAAGCCAGACCTGATCGTGATGGACGTGAGTATGCCGAGGCTAAACGGTCTGGAAGCCACTCGCCAATTGCGCAGCACGCTTCCCGATTGCGCAGTATTGATCCTCAGCCAACACGACAATCCCGAAATGGCCCGGCAGGCTCTCAAAGCGGGTGCGCGGGGCTATGTTGTCAAAGGCTCAATCTCGAAGGATTTGCTCTCTGCCGTCAGCAAGGTATCTCACCGGGAATATTTCTTCGACCCTGCAATTCTGGATCAGACTCCTTCGGCTCACTTCGACGTTCAAGAAATTCTGCAACGCAGCGCGGCGTTCGAGCACGCTTTGCGTCAAAGTGAACAACTGTACCGCTCCACCTTTGAGATGGCCGAGCTAGGAATCGCGCACATCAGCCCAAACGGACGATGGCTGCGTGTAAACAAGAAGCTATGCGAAATTGTCGGCTACAGCGAACCTGAAATGTTGAGCCTCACTCTTCAGGACATCACTCATCCCGATGATCTCGAAGCTGATCTCGCGCAAAGGGAAAAGGTACGGAGTGGAACACTCGCCAGCAGTTCGATGGAGAAACGCTGCATCTGCAAAGACGGCTCGGTCGTATGGGTCAGTTTGACTGTCGCAGCCGTTCGGGATGACGGCGGCAACCTGCAACATTTCATATCTGTTGTTGAAGACATCACAGAACGACGCAAAGCTGAGGAAGCGCAATTTAGACTTAGTGCGATAGTTGAGTCGTCAGATGATGCCATCGTTTCAAAAAAGCTAGACGGTGTAATCACAAGTTGGAATGCCGCAGCCACGCACATATTCGGATTCACGCCGGATGAGGTAATTGGGCGGTCGATCACCATCATTATTCCGCCTGATCTGCAAAGTGAAGAAAAGACGATCTTGAGTAGGCTGCGAAAGGGCGAGCGTATCGAACACTACGAAACGGTGCGCATGACAAAGTCTGGGAAGAAGCTTGATGTGTCACTCACTATTTCACCAGTGAGGGATTCAAAGGGGCACATCATCGGCGCGTCCAAGATCGCGCGTGACATTACGGATCGCAAGCAAGCGGAGCAATCAAGGAATTTGCTGGCAGCGATTGTCGATTCTTCAGACGATGCCATTGTCAGCAAGACACTTGATGGCATCATTACCAGTTGGAACAAGAGTGCGGAACTAATATTCGGGTACACAGCCGAAGAAGCCATCGGGCAACACATCACGCTGATAATCCCGCCAGAGCGCCGAGCGGAAGAATCGGACATTCTCGACCGACTCCGACGCGGGGAGCGGATTGACCATTTCCATACCGTCCGCAGGCGGAAGAATGGGACCCTGCTCGATGTGTCACTGACAATCTCTCCCGTGAGAGATTCTTCGGGGCGGGTTATTGGAGCCTCAAAAGTGGCGCGGGACATTACAGCACAAAAGCAGGCTGAGCAAGCATTGCGGGAAAGCGAACAACGTTTTCGGGTAATCACCGATGCTTCGCCCGTCATGGTCTGGATGTCTGGAACGGACAAGCTTTGTTATTACTTCAACAAGGGGTGGTTGGACTTTGTCGGGCGCACTCTCGAACAGGAGTCAGGCAATGGCTGGGCAGAAAGTGTGCATCCAGAGGACTTCGACCGCTGCTTCCAAACCTACGTTGCCAACTTCGACGCTCGCCGTCCATTTGAGATGGAGTACCGGATGCGGCATCACACTGGACAATACCGTTGGATTCTTGACCGAGGAGTGCCGCGCTACTCGGCTGATGGAACGTTTGAGGGGTACGTTGGAGGCTGTCTCGATATTCAATCCCAAAAAGAGGCGGCAGAAAAGGTTCGAGTTGCCGATGACATGACGCGCTTGATGAAGGCACAGGATGAAGAACGACGGCGCATTGCCCGCGAATTGCATGACAGTGCTGGTCAGACATTGACTGTTCTCGGATTGAGTCTGGCTCAACTGGTTCAGAAAGCAGAGGTCGTTGCCCCAGAGTTGGCGGAAGGAGGAAGAGGGATCGAGGAAGTGGTTCAGCAACTCCATCGCGAAATACGCACCACGTCCTATCTCCTGCATCCGCCGCTGTTGGACGAAGCTGGACTATCCTCCGCTCTAAGCTGGTACGTGCAGGGTGTGGCGGAACGCAGCGGCGTGGCAATTGACCTCAGCACGTCCGACGATTTTGGACGGCTTCCAGCCGACGTGGAGCTTGCAATCTTTCGGCTCGTGCAGGAATGTCTAACGAACATCCACCGTCACGCGGAGAGCAAGACTGCGCGTATCCGCGTAGCTCGCGAAAACGGGAGCGTTTGCATCGAAGTGCGGGACGAGGGGAAGGGCATATCGCCCGAACGGTTAGCGGAAATCCAGTCGCGAGGCTCTGGCGTGGGCATCGCCGGAATCCGAGAGCGCCTACGGCTCTTGCATGGCGAAATGAAAATCGAATCCAATGGCTCTGGGACAACCGTTTTTGCCACGATCCCGCTTCCGAAGGAAGCTCCCTTGGCGGATTTTGAACCGCTTCAGGCTGCCGGGTAGCGCAGCCTCACAATGCATTCTGGATCAGATTAACCGCCCCCTCGGGGTCATCCACTTCCACGACCAATTCGTTGTACCGCTCGTCATGTAGATCGATCACGATGGTCTTCTCCGGGTGGTGGACATCCCAGAAGACCCGCCTGCCGTCCTGATAGAAGGTTCCTGCCGTGATGACGCCGGGCACACTGGTTCCGGGCATCCTGATGCCGTGATACCAGCCCCGTGCGACCTCCGGGTCGGCTCGGACGCCCGCGATGTGGACAAGCGGGATTTCGAGGCTGCTCTTGAAAGCCCAGAGCTTGTCCGCGCCTCGTACCTGCAACGCCAGCTTGCCTTCCGCTATCGACAAATCCACCAAAGGTCACGCTCCCGCGTGGTCAACATCCTCCAATCACCAGCCCATCACGGCAATTTTGTACACCAGCAGAGTGATAACAGTTGCCCCTGCAAGCCAGATGGACAGAGTGTAACGCCGGAAGAAATATAAGATTACGCCTGCCCAGCAGAAGCATGCAGCCAGTAAAGAGCCCTTAACATACGGCGCGGCGACCGTTGTTGAGAAGTTCGCGCCGAGCACGTACTTGAGCCGGAAGAACTCGCCAAGTGCCCTGACGATGATGAGGAACTGAATTGTGATTCCTATCTGTGCCCATCGCTCTCTGGTCGGCTTCAGCATCTTTCACCATCGATCCCAATCTAGCACTTGCTGGCCCTGTGACTTTACTCGGCGAACCAGCCTTCGGCGAGAATTTGGTCGTTGAAAAGAAGCCAGTTGCCAGCCTTCTGGGGAACCCCTTCTGAACCACCCCAGCTAAGTCGTGCGAAAGCCGCATATCAGGCTTCGGCTGGCGCACTGAGGTCACCAGCCACAGGGGGCGACACTGGAACTAACCTCGCCCCCGATGTAAACAAGCTACACAGTTACGGGAGCCGTTTGGCTGGCTGGTTCATGCCATTTTGGTGCAGGACCAGCCCAGTCGCTCGACCTTGGCTACCCGCTTCGAAGGTGATCTGCGCGTCCACGACCTTTAAAAAGAAGTCGCGCTCGCTTTCGGGAAAAATCTCTAGCTTCGGTTGCCCAGTAGCCTGAGCGAACAAGTGATCGCCTTCGCGAGTGATCGTGAGTATGAATGTAGGCGTGAGTTGGTACTGCCCAACGTAGCCGTCGAACACCTTGGGATCAACAGCTATCTGCGTATGTTCTTTCGGCGGCTGCCAGAGTGGGGCTTTGGCGTTCAGCAGGTGTTGCCCTATGTCATCGACCCCGGCTGGCGTTTCGGCATCTGAAAGAACAACCACACCCATCCCGGTCTTACGCTCGAAACCAATGAAGGACCTGAATCCGCCTGTGCCGCCGTTGTGCCAAACAATTTCATGACCATCGCGGGTCAAAATGTGCCACGCCAGACCCACATCTAGTCCGGGCGTGCCTGTTGGACGACGGACGGCGAGCATCGCGGTCATTGCTGGCGCTAAAGGCGATTTCACGTAGCCGAGATTGGCTGCAACAAAGGTCAGCATGTCGTTGGCTGTGGAGCGTAGTGCGCCAGCGCCAGCGAGAGTTGGCAAATCCCAATAAGCAACTTTTTGCATCGTGCCATCGTGACCTACCGCGAATCGAGTCTTCATCTCTTCGGACAAAGTAATCGCAGTGCTCCGCATTCCGAGCGGCTCGCAAATCCGAGAACGCACTAGTTTCTCGTAGTCCATCCCGGCACGGCGTGCAAGCACGTGTCCCAGCAAACCTCCACCGAGGTTGGAATACTCATACTGAGAGCCGATGTCACGGGTTAGCTGGTAGCCGGAGAGGAATTGGTAAAGCTGCTCGACCGAGTAGTCGGCGTAGGGATTTGCGGCATCCTTGGGACTTAGGTTCGAAGGCAAACGTGGGAGACCGGACGTGTGGGTCGCCAAATCCTCCAAGGTGATCTGCCGTCCGTTGCGCTCAGGCATTTTCACCCCGGCAGGCAGGTATTTGGCAACGGGGTCAGTGAGCGCGACCTCCCCTCGCTGCACCATGTCGGCGAGGAGCAGCGACGTGAAGACCTTTGTGACGGAACCGATCTCGAAAATCGTGTTGCCGTCCACAGCCCTGTTGTCACCTGTGTCGAATTTGCCATAAGAGATCGTCCTGCGCCCGGTCGAGTCAACGATGCCCACAACGATTCCGACGCTCTGGTGCTGCTTGTCGATGCGCTCAACGAGGAGATCACGAATCTGCGCATCTGTCGGGAAAGCAGACTTGGTTGACGACTGCGCCATAAGCGGCAACACTCCAACCATAAACCAGCTAATGAGATGGGTGAGAACCGTTTTCACAATGACTCCTCTTGAACATCAATGCCTCACTCAAAGTCGTTCGGAATGGTACGCCGCCCGAGAATCATGGACGATGCTCGCAGGCGCTACCTTACTTAGCAGGGCTTTGGCGAAGGAGCGTCTTGATCTTATTCTCGAAGGCGTCTTTCTCCACCATGCCTGCGTGCGACTCGGCAATCTTCCCGTCGCGGTCGATAAGCAAGGTCATAGGAAGAGAAGGGAGTCCGCCGTATCGGGTGGTTAGGTCTTGGTTGGCGATCACGACTGGATAATTCAGCTTGTGCTGTTCGAGGAATGGCTTCACCGATTTCCATCCATCATCATCCATGGAAACGCCGATGGCTGCCAGTCCGTCATTCCGGTATTTATTCTGGAACTCCACATACCAAGGAATCTCAACTTTGCAGCCAGTGCACCAAGTAGCCCAGAAGTCGAGCAGAACTACTTTCCCCTTGTAGGCGGATAATTTGACAGGGGAGCCAGCAGAGTCGTCAAGAGTGAAGTCAGGGGCGGGTTGCCCGACTTGAGGAGCGGGTTGCGCAAGTTGAGGAGCGGTTTGAGAGGCAAGGAACGGGCACATAGCGACTAAGGCGACGGCGAAAATGCGAAGTAACATCAGCGCGACCTCCTACGTGAAACAAACCGTCAATTCGGTACATGGTACTCGGAATCTCCTCTTTGGTTCAAAACGGCAGCGATCTTACACCCCAAACCGCTGCTCGCCCAGAGGGTGAAACGACAAACCGCCGAGATCGAGAACGGGCCGGACTTCCTGCCGATCACGCTGAGCTTGTTTTGGCGATAGCGGGCGAGGCGGGCTTTCAGTGCGTGTTTCGATCTTGCCAACTGCATCCCTGAACCGCGAGTTCCGTTCCGCAACAGACCAAGATTAGTGCAGGAACCAGCCAATCGCTACACCGACTATGACCAGTTTTACTAACCAACCCGTCGCGTATGACATCACAAAAACGCGATGCAGTTTCATAAATGCAGCGTTGGTGAGGATCAGCGGCAAGGGGGCAATCAACCATACGGCAACCGCTAGTTTGACCGCGCTTGCCACGGAATGAAGACCCAGCCGGGCGGCGACACAGGCAAAAATGCCGCAGGTCAGGAAAGGCAGCGGACTCGTCAAGGCAATCGCTCTGCTTTCATTTCCTTGACGCCAAATCTCCGGGTACGTGTATCGCCGATGGAGCCAGTCGCCAGCGAAAAACCAATCGGTGAGCGACGAGACGATACCAGTGCCGACCACGATCAACGCAAGCCGTGCCCAGTTCATAGCACCCTCGGTGCCCAGATCAAGCACCGCCTCGATCTCCAGCGGCTTGCCAGCGATCCGGTGCCGGAGCGTTTGCCCCTCCAGCAGTTCCATCGCGATGAAGGTTCGCCCATCCGACTGGTCAATTTGGTAGATCGTGCAGATGTTGGGGTGGTTCAAAGAGGACGCAGCTTTTGCCTCCCGCTGAAAGCGGCTGAGAGCTTGTGCATCGTGAGCGAGTTCGTCGGGAAGGAACTTCAGGGCAACGTGGCGACCGAGCTTCAGGTCTTCCGCTTCATAGACCACGCCCATTCCGCCACCGCCGATCCTGCTGAGGATGCGGTAATGGGAGATCGTCTGCCCCACGGGTTCGGAGGTAGTCGCCACTAGCTAGACATGTTAGGAGGGAGCGAGGGGGAGGTCAAACCTTGGTTGCCTCGAATAACATTCCTTGACACAATGTCTTGTGCTTGGGGGAACCCATTGGTTTTGTTACCGTTAACGCAAATCGGGTTTGTACACGAGCGGATTGAGCCAGTTGATGTGGAGACCCTATGACTACCAGCCCACCCAGTCGAGGTCAGCCGCCCGAATGGGCTGATGCCAACTGTCGAGCCGTGCTCGAAGCGGCTCCCGATGCCATGGTGGTAGTCAATCGGGCGGGGGAAATTGTTGCTGCCAATCTGCAAGCACAGAGACTCTACGGATACAGTCGTGAGCACTTGATTGGACGGGTGGTCGAATCGCTGATCCCGGCTAGGCTTCGTGACCGCCATCGGCAGCATCGCGAAAACTTCTTTTCCCATCCAGAAATGATAGCGAGACAAGTGCTGGAAATCTTCGCTGTACGTGGCGATGCCAGCGAGATTCCTGTAGATGTTAGCCTCAGCCTATTAACCATCGGTACCGAGACCTTCGCGATCAGCGCAGTTCGTGACGCCACGGAGCGGCGACGAGCAGAGGAACTAAAGACGACAGAAGTCATTCTGCGTCGAAGCGAAGAGCATTTTCGCTTGGTGGCGGACACTGCTCCGGTGCTGATCTGGGCGTCGGGTATTGATAGACATTGCAATTACTTCAACAAGCCTTGGCTGGAGTTCACAGGGCGAACAATTGAAGAGGAGCTTGGAAACGGCTGGGCGGAAGGTGTCAACCCGGAGGATTTGCAAAGATGCCTCGATACCTACACGCAATCATTTGATCGGCGAGCGAAATTTAGGATGGAGTATCGACTCCGACGACACGACGGAGAATTTCGATGGGTTCTCGACATTGGAGTGCCGAGGTTTAATCAGGATGGCTCTTTTGTCGGTTATATCGGGATTGGCGTCGATGTGACCGACCGAAAGCAGACCGAGGAAAGGCTGCGAGAGTACGAAAGAGTCATCCAAAGTTTGGAAGAAAGGATCGTCGTGGTGGATCGGGAATACCGCTACGTGATCGCCAATCGTGCGTTCCTGCAATATCGGGGTTTGGAGAGAGAACAGGTCGTAGGGCATCTCGTCCCAGAAGTGGTGGGCAAAGAACTCTTTGAGAGGGTTATCAAGGGGAAAATGGACGAGTGTTTCCAAGGCAAAGTCGTCCAGTATGAGTTGAAGTACAGCTATACCAATCTGGGCGAGAGAGACCTGTTCGTGTCGTACTTTCCCATCGAGGAACCCACGGGCGTCACTCGAATCGCTAGTGTCTTGCAGGACGTCACGGAGCGGAAACAGGCGGAACTGGCGTTCGCAAACGTGACCCGCAAGTTGATTAACGCGCAAGAGCAGGAACGAATGCGGATCGGCAGAGAGCTTCATGACGACATCGGTCAACGTCTAACCATGTTGACAATCGAGATCGAAGAACTCCAACAGAGTCCTTTTGAGTTGCCTGCTCAAGTTCGTAGCCGTATCAACGAACTAAAGAAGCTGACGTCCGAGATAGCTGCCGATGTTCAATCCTTGTCACACGAGTTGCACTCAGCAAAACTGCAATATCTGGGACTTGCTACCGCGATGAAAAGCTTCTGCCAAGAGTTCGCTCAGCAGCAGAAAGTCGAGATTGACTTCGAAACCCACGACGTGCCCAGCGCTTTGTCGGGAGACATTTCTCTTGGACTGTTCCGCATTTTGCAAGAAGCCCTGCACAATTCGGTGAAACATAGTGGGGTACGGCAGTTCGAAGTGCGATTGTGGGGAACATCGGATGAGATTCACCTTACGGTCAGGGATTCCGGCGCTGGATTCGATGCCGAAGCGGCAAAGACGAGCCGAGGGCTTGGTCTGATCAGTATGGAGGAGCGGGTGAAACTGTTGAACGGAACACTTTCAATCGAATCGCAAGCTAATCGTGGCACCATGATCCATGCTCGCGTGCCTCTCAGTTCGGGAAGCGATTCCATGCGTGCTGCGGGTTGAGAATCCCGCGCACGCTAACTATTCCCTGCAAATCTTCTCGAAGATTTGCTTCTCTTCCTCGCGGTAAAAGGTACTCAATGAGAATCCGCAAAGAATATCCATTTCGTATCGCTTGGCTAGCTGGTTACAAAGTTGCTCCACCTGAATAGCCGCATCCGCATTACCCTGCGCCCACAAGATTGACCCACATTCCCCGCAAATTGCAACCCGCCCGCTCAACGTCGTCCGCGCTGCTGCCGCGATCAGATCACCTGCGATTCCAAAAAATCGCGCCGAGTCAGGCAGATCATTCACCATGAAGGTCGAAAGCGTCTCGGCAACATCCGAAGGGAGATAGCTCCCCTGTTCGATTGCGGCATCAACTTTCACGCCATCCTCTCGCAATCTCTTAAGAAGACCTCGCTGATGTGAGTCCGTTGTGACCGCAACAACCGCATTGCCAGCCGCTAGAGCGGCTTTGATGAAACGAGCAAAGCCAAGTACAAATGCTGCGTCATCAGAATAGAATTCAACATCGTGGCTGCGCGTTATCTTCGAGTCCAACGCAACAATCAGATTGTGATGCGATAATCCGCTACTCAAAAACTGCCTTCCCGCAAGAACCGCTTCCACAGCGGCTAACAGTTCGCTTCCTGCATGTGCTTTAGCTACGTAGCCAAATGCCCCCAAAGCAAGAGCTTCCTGCACGACATCGGCAGACGATTCTTGGCTTACGAAAAGTATTTTTGATTTGGGGGAGACCTTGCGAATTCGCCGACCCGCCTCGATGCCATTCAGTGAAGGAAGCCCGATGTCGAGCACAATCAAGTCCGGTTGCAATTCTTCGGCTTTGTAAACGGCTTCCAGTCCGTCTGAGACCTCTCCAACAATCCGCAATTCCGGTCTGTTCCTCAGCGTCGAACAAATAAATTGCCGAAACGGTTCATAGTCATCGACCACGAGAACCCGGACTGGTGAAGTTTCCAAGCAGCCCCCTGTTAAGATTAGAACCCGATTCTGCGAGTTTAGTTGCTGACGCTCTTTAGAATCGCATTATCCACCGGGCAACCCACTGCTGAGATAAGGCGTGCCCTGACGAACCGAGTCCACAGCATTTCGAAGTTCGGCTCCGGCATGTTCTTTAGCAACGTAGCCTAAAGCCCCCAAAGCAAGAGCTCCTGCACGACGTCGGCAGAGGATTCTTGGCTCAAAAATAGGATTTTTGACTTGGGGGAGACGTTGCGGATTCGGCGAGCCGCTTCAATTCCATTCAGCGTTGGCAGCCCGACATCCAACAGAATCAGGTCCGGGTGCAATTCTTCGGCTTTCCGAACCGCGTCTAATCCGTCTGACACTTCGCAGACGATCTGCAATTCCGCTTTTTGTCCCAACCTTGAACGGATGAATTGTCGAAAAGGTTCGTAATCTTCCACCACGAGAACGCGGAAAGTCGAAGTGGCGGCAGCCACGCGCTTAACACCCTCCTCAAAAAAGATGTCTTCTTCCTGTCCGATTTGTCTGTACTCTCGGACTGCCTCGGTAAATACTTCCATTAGCTGCTTGCCTTCTGTCGCACGATCCAGTTCGAGAAAAATTATCAACAGCTTATTGACGTCTTTCTCGTGCATAGCTTCCCAACACAAATCACGCCAGTCTTGATCCTGCATGAGTGGTCACCGTGCTCATCTTCAAGGGTTTAAAGGTTTAAAGAATCGACCGAGTTTCCTGAGCGTTGTTAACGCAAAAAGCATCAGGCGACTCGCTGCGCAGTTTTCTTAGGATGCTCACGTAGAAGTTTTTCGATATACACCTGTAATTCACCTGCCATGTTCTTCTTCGCGTCTTCGAAACTGCTGCCACGAACTGTGAGTGACAGTCCTTTACATAGACCTTGCCAGCCGTCATCTCCCGACCAGAAATCGCAGTCAATCGGTATGGTCGCCGTCACTTCGAGAGTCACTACTTCCGAACTCATAATTCCCCCCCGCGCAGGTTTTTGGCTGTACAAGTCAATGATCGTTCCAGAAAAGCCGACAGTCCGAAACGTTTTCGCCCGGCGGTGGTGAGTGTCAGCCATTCTCTATGCTAAGAGCAGTCGGACGTCAGTGCATACTGGCAATAATGTCAACTAGGTCTGCCTGCACTTCGCTGTCCGGACGGATCGCGTCTCCGCCACATAGCAGTAGTCCGATGCCTCAATGTCCTGCCGCTCCTCGTATTTGTCCATCGCGTGCTCTAGTTCTTGCATGCGTTCTCTGATCGTCTCGCGTGCCAAGGCAAACCGTATCCGCATATTCTGCATATCCAATTCCACCAGAGCAATTATGTGGCGTTCTGCGCTCTTTTCGCGTTGGCTGGTAAACATGGGTCGGAAGCTAGCGGCACCCATCGAATATGTCAACTGTCAAAACTAGCAGCTTTTCAAGCCGCACCGACTGATTGCGGGGACAGAGGGCAGGCGCAAATATCCCGCGTAGAAATGGTGATCCTTCCGGGAGGTGGAGGTGCTGGAATACAGAACCCGGTAGTTCGCGCCTCGACACCTCTTGGCAACGGCAGAGTCCACGCCTCAAGCTGCTATAATGAAGACCGGGGTGCTTACGTTTTTCTCCTCGTTCAGGTCTTCTGACCTAAGCCAGTCCATCTGAAGTTCTCCCATCTTAGGTTTTTTCTGCGAACGAACGGAATAGGCAGACTCTCGGAGGGCAACTATGGCTTGTGGCTCGTGCGCATCGACTAACGTAAGGACATTCCTTCCGAGTCGCTAATCCATGTCATCGGACACAAACATCCTGCTAATCCCGGCGTGTTGGTATTCCCAAAGTTCTTGGTCTGCTTTGATTGCGGTGTTTCGCACTTTACCCTTTCAGAAGCCGAGTTACGTCAACTTGGGAAAGGCTCTCCGGCATAGGTCTCAAGACCGCCAACCGCATCAGGCTAGACTCTCGTTGCATGCGGTCGTCATTGGTCATCGTGCTATGAGAATAGCTGATTCTGAGCGGGCATAGATTCCACAGGTCGCGAACATTCCTCGTCATCGTTCGCCACATGGTTGACGCGACTGCTCACTGGATAGCTGCGCATCGCGCGGGCGTCACAGGGCTTCAGCAGTTCGAAGATCGCTGCAACGTCCTGCATCCCCGGATCGAGCCACAGATCGTAGCTGTCTGGATCGAGGATGGCTGGCATCCTGTCGTGGACAGGGGAGGTCACGGCATTCGGGGTCGTGGTTAAAATCGAGCAAGTCTTGATCCAATTGCCACTAGGGTCTTTCCAGCGATCCCACAGACCCGCGAACGCGAACAACTCCCCATCGTTAACTTCGAAACAGTAGGGCTGCTTGGATTTTCCCTTCCGCGCCCACTCGTAAAATCCGTCAGCGGGAATCAAGCACCTGCGAGTTTTCAGCGAATCGCGGAATGCAGGCTTCGTTGCGACTGTCTCTGCCCTCGCGTTAATCATTCCCGCCGCACCTGTACTGTCCTTTGCCCAATGCGGGATGAGTTCCCCATTTCATCAGCGAAAGCTGCCGGATCGGTTCCTTTGGGTGCTGGCGAATGACCGGAACAGGTTGGGTCGGGGCGATGTTGAAACGTGGAGACCAGCCGTCATCCCACGGATTGCAATCGAATTGCTCCTCGATGATCTGCTTCCGCCGCGACAATCGGTAGCGACCGCACATGGGAACGTTATTTTAAATCACCACGCCTCCGTTGACCGAGCCCATTCACTGCGAAACGTCTGATGATTGGTGTAGTGTTCTCGGTTCGCTAAGCGAACGACGCTCGACTTCAGAAGGAAATATAAACGGAACATGGATTCGTCTTACACGAAGCGAACTGCACCAGAAGGTCTGGGCGGCTCCGATCAAGAAGGTAGCGCAAGAATTGGGAATCTCGGCTCCAAGTCTGCTAATGCATGCCGCAAACACAATATCCCCCTGCCTTCGGCTGGTCACTGGACCAAGGTCGAATTAGGCCACAAAATCGCGCCGAAGCCCTTAAGCCCTGAATTGAGCGGCAATGAAACCGTGCAGATTCATATCCGTGAACGACTCAGCCCAGAACTCGCGGCTGTAGCTGCCGAACACTCCCCGCAGGTGCCAGAACTGTCCCACGCTTTGGCTCTCAGAACAGAGAAGCTTCTCGCCTCTGGGAAGGAAAACGAGAGGAAGCTTCTCGTGCCGAAAACGGGAGCAGCCGCGCACCTTCTAGTTTCCCGACAGCAGGGTTTCATGGCCGAAGAAAGAGGGAGAACGCCTGACCGTCACGGTCGAAGGTGAATCTGTCGGAGTGAGCTTGCAGGAAGTCATCGATAGCGAGCGTCACGTGCTGACTCCTGACGAAGAGAAGCACTCTTGGAGGGCTCCCAAATGGGATTACACGCTAAGCGGACGGCTACGGCTTTCAATTGATACGGTGCCTTATAACTCCCATGTGCGTGCGTCATGGGCAGACGGAAGAGTTCAGATCGTGGAGAACTGTCTTGGCGACTTCATCGTTGGGCTCAAGGTCGCAGCGGCAGCCATCAAGAAGGACCGACTAGAACGTGAAGAATGGAATAGACGTTGGGAGGAAGAGCGCAGGAAGAAGGAAGAACAGCAGAGACGGGCCGAAGAACACAAGCGGAAGGCCGAATTCATCAGCAGACTAATTGAGAATTGGGAGGAGGCGAATCGTGTCCGGGCATTTATGAGGGCGCTAACAGAAGCGGCCAGTCAAAGGGAGCTAGCAGATGACAAAGGGCGCGAAATTCAGCAGTTGCTGGACTGGACAGCCGAATACGCCGACCTTCTGGACCCGCTCACTGGTCTTCCCGGCTCTGTCGCCGAGTTTGCTCATCCAGAACTGAAATACCCTTGGCTAAAACACACGTGAGGTAGCGCTGAGGTATCGAACCCGGTTTTTGTCCCAATTTGTCCCAAAATTTCGTGCAAAACGAACTTGAATTTCACCAGTTTTTGTGCAAAAAAGGATGGCTCCAAAAAATGAGGGATTTTCGAAGCTCTGCAAATTCAAGGTGTAAAAGCATTTAAAATTCCTCGTTTTTACGGGCAAAATTCAATGGGTCACAACTTCGATTCCCGGTAGCGCTACCAAAGCTTACATCGCTGCTTGTCAGAGATCAGCTCCCACGCATTAGTCGGGCAGCGTAACCACTCCCCACGGCCCGTCGCCGACCTTCACTTTCTTCGTTACAGTCAGACTTCCGAGGTTTACGACCGAGACATCATTGGAGGGGCCGTTGGCGCTGAAGAGCGTTTTGGCGTCGGGAGAGAGCGCGATACCCCAGGGACGTTCGCCGATTTCGAGCGAAGCCTTGATCTTGTTGGTTGCGGTATCGATGACGAAGAGCTTGTGGCCGCGTCCCGTGCTTACGTAGAGCGTTGCTCCGTCGGGCGAGAGCAAAACGGACATGGGTTTGATGACGCCGCGCTCGCCAAGCGTGATGGTCTGGATCGTTTCATGCTTAGCCGTGTCGACTACGGTGACGGCGCCGTCGTTTTCGGCGCTCACGTAGGCGCGAGAGCTGTCGGGTAGAAAAGCTACCGAGCGGGGACGGCGTCCAACTTTGATGGTGTTGATCAGAGCGGACGACGCGACATCGATCACCGAAATGGTTCCGGTGTTTTCGGAAGTCACATAGACGAGCTTGCCATTCGGGCTCACTTTCACGCCCTCAGGCTCTTCACCCACCGGAACAGTTTTGGTCACTTTACCGGACGCAACATCGACGAAGCTGGCCTTGGCGTCGTCTTCGTTGGAGACGATGATGGTGCGTCCGTCGTTCGTGAGGTCGAAATTCTCTGGATCGGAGCCGCACTGGATGGTGCGAACGAGTTTGTTCTGCCGCACGTCGAAGACACCGATGCCATCGGCGGTCTTGTCAGGCGGAGGAAGTTTGCTTTCGTCCACGCCGGGCCCGGCAAGCGGCGAACCGCTTAGCGTCATGTAGAGAAAATGGTGATCGGGGCTGGCATGAATGCCGCGCGGACGCTTTCCCAGAGGTATGGTGGCGACCGCTTGAAGAGTTGAAGCGTCGATCACAGTCAGATCGCCGGATTTTTCGTTGGTGACGTAAATGCGGAAGTGGGAGGAGCTGCCGCTCTTTTGAGAAAGGCTGGCGGCTGCGCAGAGGATCACGAGAACGAAAATCACCAACCACTGAGATCTGGATTTCGGCATGGCCCTATTGAAACATATTTTCAGAACGCCGCTCCATCGGTTCGAGCGTCGTGATCTTCGAGGCGGCTGCGCGGCGCGAATCGCAGCCCGAGTCTACAAGAAAAAGCTGGCAATTGCAGGATGCGCAAATTGCCAGCCGGTTGTCATCTCGTTCGACATACCGAGGTCGAACATTTTGAAGTGGGCTACGGGTTGGTAACCTGCCAGAGGGTTCCGCAGAACAGATCGCAGCCAGTTACGCCGCCGTTGATGGCGGTGCCGTAGAGATTGCCAGTCTTGCTATCGCGGAGGACGGGTCCGGTTGGGTAGCCGCCGCTCACGGAGTAGGTGAACTGGAACAAAGTGGATTCAGTCCATACGCCGCCCTTCACCGCCGGAGGCACTAACTTGAAGATCGATCCGTCGCCGGTGGTCGATCCGTTCAGGCTGCTGGTGGTGCCATAGAGGTTGTTATTGGTGTGGTTCCAGGTAAGTCCACCGACCGGATTGACGCCACTTGGTTTCGAAAAGGTGTACAGAATGGTTTCGGTCCAAGTTGGATTAGCCGGCGCCAGGGAGTAGACGACTCCATAATCATTGGCGGAGCCGCCGGCATTGGTCACACCGTAAATATTTCCACCCGCGTCGAAGACCAGATTGCCCGTCGGATTCGCTCCGGTCGTAGTCGAGCCGCCGAAGGAATACAACAGGGCCTCCTTTACTAATTTTCCAGTGCTCGGGGGCACGATCTTATAGACCGCGCCTTCGCCGAAGGCTCCGCCCTGCGCGGTGACACCGTACACATTTCCGGAGGCGTCCAAAGCGACGGGGCCGTTGGGGGTGCTGGCGTCGGCCAAATCACCGAAGGAATACAGCACGCTCTCCGTATATTTGACGCCGTTGGTCGTGGTCAGTTGATAGAGCACGCCGCTGTCCCAGGTGCCGCCGCGAGTGGTCACGCCGTAGAGCGTTCCTTTGGTGGTCAGGGCAAGGGTGGCCATAGCAGGGAGGCGCCCGTCGGCGTTTCCCTTGAAGTTGTAAAGAGCCTGCTCGGTCCAGGGGCCGCCGGTCTTTGAAGGAACGAGCTTGTAGACCACGCCGCAGTTGCACACCGGATCGCCGCCGGAATACGTCGTACCGTAAAAGGCGCCAGCCTGGTCGCGCACAAGGTCTGAGATCGGCACGTATCCGCCGGTTCCATAGGGAACGAAGTTGTACAAGTAGGTGATCGTCCATGCCCCGCCGGATGTGGCAGGAGGGGACAACTCGAAGATAGTGCCGACACCATAGGTTCCGCCTGCTCTGGTGGTTCCGTAGAGGTTACCGGCCGCATCCTCAATCAGGCCGCCCTGAGGCCAGAAGCTGGTGGTCTCGCTGAACGTAAAAATCGTGCTCTCGGTGGCTGCGTTCGCCAGTACGCTGAGCCCAAGGGTCATGATCAACAGAGCGTTTTTCAGAGTGAAGATCCGAAAGCGCATATAAAGGTCTCCTCTAACGATAGTCGGCTAAGTTTCGAAACGACTTGCTGGGGGCTCGCTGCTGTTCGACGGCTGAAGACGAACCCCCTCAGGTTCAGCAATTTCCGAGCATTATTTTTGTCCGCAAGGGCACAAGCCATAGACGTCGAGCTCGGTCTCTGTCGCGACGTAGACCTTACCGTTGGCAATCATCGGGACCTGGAACTTGACCGAGGGACCGCCAGTGTCGCGCCCGGAAGCGGCTTGGGAGGAGTTGTACAACTCCGCCAGTGTGTTGGCGTCGAAGGCGTGAAGTATGGTGGGTGTGAATATCGGCTGATGGTCGGGGTCTCCGAATTCCAGCGCCCACACAATGCCATTGGCAGTTCCGTTGGAAGAGATGGCGGGTGTGGTTCCCTCATCAAAAACCATATCCGTGGCCATTACACCGGACGTGCTAACGCCGGCAGAGGACACGGTGAATGCGCGCATACTGTCACCGTTGCCGCCGTTATAGACGTATTGCTTTGTCGGGCTAGCCCAGTAGGCAGGAGACTGCTCGCCGCCGCCGTTGGGCAGAGTCATCTGCGAGATTTGACCGCCGGTGTGTCCCAGGTTGTCGCGGTTCAGCACATATCCCGCGAACGTCGTCTCACAAGTGTTGACCTGCTTTCCGGTGGTGAAGATCATGTTCGTGACAGATCCACTTTGCGGAGGCAGAAGGAGAGGGCCCGCCGAACCGTAGTCCAATCCGTGGGCATAGCGGCACGCCTGATCGCTCGTGGTGAAGTAGTCGGACGGTACCAGCGAATAGGCGCCGGTCGAGGAATTCAAGGTTAGTGTCAGCTTCACCAAGCTGTCGCCCCAGTTGTTGATGCCGTCCCAGAAGCCGTCACCGGTGATCGCATAGATACTTCCATTGGTGTCTGCGACCACTGCTGCACCGGCGCCCCAGACTCCAGCGTGCCCTTCACCCGGGATGCCGGGGACTTTGCTCGCGGTGTGGCTTTTTTCGTCGTCGGTGTAGAACGATGCCAACAACTTCAAGCTTGTCGGATCAAACGCCAGCACCCAACCGGAGTCTCCGGAAAACCCAACCACGAGCACGCCCTGCGGGAATCCAGCTTCGGGAACGAGCAGCAGGCCGGGACGGCTCTGTTGGTGATGCGGTCCGAAAGTGGCGGCGCTGCCATTGAGGGAGCATCCAGCGTTTCCGGTCTGGGAGCAAATCGTTGCCGGGCTGCCGGGTTTTTCCGCACCGCTGGTAATGTCGAGAGCGTGCAGGCGAACCACCCAGTTGACGGTCGTGCCCGACGTTTCCTGAGTGCGGACGATCGAATAGATGGTGTTGGTCGCCAGATTAATGACAGGGGTCGAAGTGATGCCGACGATCGGGAACAGCTGACAGATGCCTGCTCCTTGCGCGCAGGGCACAGGCGCCACCGCGGGAGGACTCAGGAAGTTCGTGTGCCAGAGCGGGGCCGGATTCAGCGCGGCGCTGTCGGCATCGAATGCATAGATGCTGTCATACTCCGTGGCCACGAAGACGACATTGTGGACGCCGCCCTTGGCCATGGTGAGGTTCTGCACGTAGAGCGGTTCAGCATAGATCTGGCCGTCCACGGGATAGCTGAAGACCTTGCCGAACGAACCGGAGTTCACGTTCGTCGGAGTCAGGATCGTCTCCTGCAAATTTTGACCCGTATGCTGATTGTCGTTTTGGCGGGTCAGGACATTAACAGTTCCGGTTGGCGCCTTCTGAGCGAGGGCGAAAGTGGAAAGGACAATGAGGGCAAGGGTCAGCACACGGTACATCGGAACCTCCAAGCGGTTTTGCGATTAGTCCGGGGGGGATACTACGTCCGGAGCAGCTGCGAACCTGAACGTTTTTCCGGCAGGATAACCGGGTGCCAAATGATATTCATCGCGAGAGAAGTTTGACAAGGATGAAAGAATATGCAACATCACAACTACAGGCTATAGTTCGCGCCATATTGCAAATTCTTGCATAGTGAGATCTCGGCGAGGGCAATGGATCGAGATCGAATGAGATTTTGCACCGCAACTGTGAATTGCGGACGGCGAGTCCGGCGTTTGGTTCGCATCCTTTAAGCTCAAGGGCTAATCTAAGAGTCAAATATAACCGCGAGGATACCCATGCGTTTTGAAGCCAGCAAGATTGTCGTGGCTGTTCTGTTGTCCATGTGTTCGATTACCGCATTGCGGGCGGACGATAAAGCATTTCATGACGCGCCTGACTCGGCGAAAGCTCAGAAGAATCCGTTCGCCGGCCAGCAGGCCGCGGCGGACGCTGGGAAGACGCTGTATTCGCGGAACTGCCTGGCTTGTCATGGCAAGACGCTGCAGGGGACAGGCAACGTGCCTTCGCTGGTGGACGGCAAACTCAAGGGAGTGGCTGCGGGCGAGGTGTTCTGGTTCGTCACCAAGGGAGACAAAGATAACGGGATGCCGTCGTGGGCGTTTTTGCCCGAGGACCAACGATGGCAAATTGTGACGTATGTGGAACAGATGGCGTCGGCGAAGCCAGCGGCTGGCCCAACCTCGGCCCCGGTGGCGGAAGTGACGGGAACCAAGGTGAAGGGTGCGCCGCCGGTCCCGCCCTTTACGGATTTCCGGTATGAGAAGCCAGGAACGATACACAAGATCACAGTGAAAGATCTTCCGCAACCGTACGCAACGGATTCAGCGCAGAACGGTGCCCAGTTGGTGGCGCGTCCGGAGAATGCGTGGCCGGTGGCGCCTGCCGGATTCAAGGTGGAACTGTTCGCGGCGGGATTAGAGAATCCGCGATTGCTGCGGACTGCGCCGAATGGCGATATTTTTCTGGCGGAGAGCGAGCCTGGTCGAATTCGCGTGTTCCGCGGCATGACTAGCGATGGCAAGCCGGAGCAGGTGCAGGTTTTCGCCAGCGGTCTGAAGCGACCGTACGGAATTGCGTTTTATCCGCCGGGGCCAGATCCGCAGTGGATTTACGTGGGCAATACCAACGAGGTGATTCGCTTCCCGTATCACAACGGAGATCTGAAGGCGAGTGGCGACTCACAGCATATTGCCGACTTGCCCTCGGGCGGCGGGCACTGGACGCGGGCTCTCGATTTTTCCGCGGATGGAAAGAGGATGTTTGTGGCAGTGGGCTCGGCGTCGAACGTCGATGATCCCGATACGCATCCGGGAGAGAAAGATCGCGCCGACATTCTGGTGTGCGATCCGGCGAATTGCCAGTTGAAGGTCTATGCCTATGGAATTCGCAATGCTGGCGGCGGGATTGCGGTGAATCCACAGACGGGCGAGTTGTGGTGCTCGACCAACGAACGCGACGCCCTGGGCGACAATCTTGTGCCCGACTACATCACGCACGTTGAGGATGGCGGATTTTATGGATGGCCGTGGTGGTACATCGGGGCACATCAGGATCCGCGGCATCAAGGGAAACATCCGGAGTTGAAAGATAAGGCGATTGTCCCCGACGTTCTGTTACAGCCACACAATGCTTCGCTGGAATTCACTTTCTATGGAGCCGATAAGTTTCCCGCGGAATATAAAGGAGACATTTTCGCTTCGGAACATGGATCGTGGAACAAGGCGGTACGCGTGGGTTACGAGGTGATCCGCGTGCCGCTGCATCAGACGGGGCATGCGACGGGCGAATATCAGGATTTCCTGACTGGATTTGTACTGCCCGACGGGCATGTGTGGGGACGTCCGGTGGGAATCACGGTAGCGCCCGACGGGTCATTGCTGGTAAGCGATGATGGGTCGAACTCGATCTGGAGGGTCAGTTACAGCGGGAAGTGACAATTCGTTTCGACGAGGTTCCGAAAACCGGTTAACAACCACAGTTGAGGGCGCATACATCCAAGGGTGATGCCTGAGCCGCTCCATCCTGAAGACTTGCCGAAGACATCCTCGTTGCCGAGCGATGCACCGGAAGAGCAGATCGGCTTGTTTCGCGATGTCCTGAAAGCACTGGAACGCCGGGGCGTGCCCTACGCCGTGTCTGGTGCGGTGGCGCTCCGTCAGCACACCGGTATCTGTCGACAAACCAAAGATCTGGATTTGTTCGTAACGCCTCTGAACCGCGAACCCGCGCTTGACTGTTTGCGAGAATCGGGAATGGAGTGCGAGACCACCGATCCGGTCTGGCTGGCAAAGGCGAAGCGGGGCCAATACTTTGTCGACCTGATTACCGGCATGAGCAATGGTGTAATCATGGTGGAGGACTCGTGGATTGAGCGTGCGCATCCGGCTGTCGTGCACGGGGTGACCACCCGCGTCCTGGCTCCCGAAGAGTTGGTCGCGTCGAAGATTTTCGTGGCGCGGCGCGAGCGCTTTGATGGCGCCGACATCGCTCATGTGATCTATGGCACCTACGGGAACTTCGATTTTCGCCGCGAGATGGAGTTGGTCGGCGAGCATTGGGAGATGCTGCTGTGGTCCCTGATGCTGTTCCGCTATGCGTATCCGGCGCAAAGTCACTATGTCCCTGGCGAGATCTGGCAAGAACTGCTGAGGCGCTTTGAGCAGGAAATTCGAAACCCGAATCCGCAGGCGAAGTTTCGCGGCAGCCTGGTGGATGACAACATGTTCGCCATTGACATCAATGAATGGCAGTTGCCGAATCTGCTGGCGGAACTGCGGGCGCAGAGGCTCGCGGAATTGAAGGGAACTCAGGCTTCGTGCGATGCGCCATCGCCTGCATGGATGAGGAAGAGCGCATGAGAATCGCCGCCAGCGCCGATCTGCATTTTACTCCGCAGAGTTATGCGCGCTTGAAAGACCAGTTCGAACTGGTGCGCGACGAAGCGGACGTGCTGGTGCTGGCAGGAGACCTGACCAACTACGGGCAGCCGGAAGAGATGGAGCCGCTGTTGAATGTGCTGGTGCGGCTGCGCTTGCCGACGATTGTGGTGCTGGGAAACCACGACTATGAAAGCGGGAAAGAAGAAGAGCTGCGACGCATGCTGATCGGCGGAGGGGTGAAGGTGCTGGACGGCAGCGGATACGAGCGCGATGGCGTGGGCTTCGCGGGTGCGAAGGGTTTTGTTGGGGGTTTTGGGCGAGGCATGCTGACGGCATTCGGGGAGCGCGAGATCAAGGATTTTGTGCGCGCATCCATCGACGAGACGATGAAGCTGGAGCGCGGGATCTCGCAATTGCGTGCGCCGAAGCGGGTCATCGTGGTGCATTATTCGCCGATCGCGGAGACGGTGGAGGGGGAAGCTCCGGAGATTTTCCCCTACCTTGGAACGTCCCGGCTGGCCGAAGTGATCGACCGGCATGGCGCCGACCTTGTGCTGCACGGGCATGCGCATCACGGAAAGCCGGACGGCCACACGCGGGGCGGAGTCCGGGTGCACAATGTGGCGATTTCGCTGTTGCAGGCGCAGAACCCGTCGAGAGTGTATCGGGTGTTCGATCTGTGATCAGTGGAAGTCGTGGGAACTGGTTTCCGCTTTCGTGACGAAGAGCGGTAGCACGCGCTCGGCTTTCACGGAGATGACGTTGTCCTGATTTTGCAGAATCCCTTCGATCGCGAGGAAACGCTCGCTGGCCAACAGCAGGCGGTTCTGATGAAACAGGTCCGGCGTGATGATGGCGTTGGCCACTCCGGTTTCATCTTCCAGACTTAAGAATACAAATCCTTTGGCGGTGCCCGGGCGCTGGCGGACGATGACGCAGCCTCCGATGCGGAGGCGCTTGCCATGGGGAATATCGCGCAGTTCGCTGGCGCGGCGAATGCCCATGGCATTGAGCCAGTCGCGGCGGTAGGCCATGGGATGCGGGCCGACGGTAAGCCCGGTGCCGCGGAAGTCGGCCACGAGGCGCTCTTCGTGATTCATGGGCTGCAGTGGCGAGGGGGAGTCGGGCTCGGGCTGTTGCTCGAGCAGCGGGCCGGAGACGCGGACCGAGCGTTCGACTTGCCAGAGGGCGTCGCGGCGGTGAAGTTGCGAGTTGCGAGTTGTGAGTTGCAAGTTTCGAGATTGCTCCGCCTCGTGGTTTTCGTGAATAGGTTTTGGGAAGAGCCTGGCTTCAGCCGTGCCGTTAGGGGCCCAAAAAGATTTAGGCTTTAGCCCCTGAGGAGCGGCGGCGTCGACTATTTTCCCGATCGCGTTCAGCGCGCCAATCTCTGCCAGCGTGTTGAGTTCGTCTTTGCGCAGTGCGGGCACGCGGCGGGTGAGATCGTGAATGGAGACGAAGGGGGCGCGCAAGCGTTCGTCGGCCAATGACTGAGCGGCGTCTTCGCGAAGGCTGCGGACGTAGCGCAGGCCCATGCGAAGGGCGATCGTGGTTTGACCTTGGGGTACGGGATTGTCTTGACGGCTTTTTTGTAGATCAGGCATTTTCCCTGGGCTTACAAGTCGGGAGCGCCAAGCATTGATGACTGTGGAGAGTTGAGATACCTCCTCCCCTCGCGTGCCCTCGGGGGTCGGAATGACAGGAGCCTCGCTGAGGGCTGAGGGCCGACGGCTGACGGCTTGTTGACTGAGAACTGAAAACTGGGTACTGAGAACTGCTTCCAGTGTGCAATTCCACTCTGACTTCGTCACATCCACTGGGAGCAGTTTCAGGCCGTGGCGCTGCGCGTCTTTGACGATCGTTGCAGGAGAATAGAATCCCATCGGCTGATTGTTGAGTAACGCGGCGGTGAAGGCGGCCAGGTAGTGGCACTTTAGATAGGCGCTGGCGTAGGCGATGAGAGCGAAGCTCGCGGCATGGGATTCTGGGAATCCGTAGAGCGCGAAGGAAGTGATGGAGAGAATAATTTCCTCCTGTGCTTTTTGCGGAATGCCGTTGTGCGTCATGCCGGCGCGCAGCTTGGTTTCGATTTCGCGCATGCGTGCCTGCGAGCGTTTGAAGCCCATGGCGCGGCGCAGTTCTCCGGCTTCCCCTCCGGTGAAGTTGGCTGCAATCATAGCGAGGCGCAGCAGTTGTTCCTGAAAGAGCGGGACGCCGAGCGTGCGCTTCAGCACCGGTTCGAGCGAGGGGTGTGGATAGGTGACGTCTTCGCGTCCCTGGCGGCGCTGCAGAAACGGATTCACCATCTGGCCGACGATCGGGCCGGGGCGGATGATCGCAACCTGTACCACGATGTCATAAAAGTTTTTGGGACGCAGGCGCGGCAGGCACGACATTTGCGCGCGGCTTTCTATCTGAAAGAGGCCGATGGTGTCGGCCTGCTGCAGCGCGGAGTACACCGGCGGGTCGTCCTGCGGAAGATGCGCCAGGTCCACTTCTTCGTGATAGTGGTCGTGAATGAGTTCGATGGAATCCTTGAGCACGGCCATCATGCCGAGGCCGAGCAGATCGACTTTGATGATGCCCATGTCGGCGCAATCTTCTTTATCCCACTGCACGACGACGCGGCCGGGCATCGACGCGGGCTCAAGTGGCACGACGGAGTCGAGTTGTCCCTGGCAGATGACCATGCCGCCCGAGTGCTGGCCGAGATGGCGCGGCATGTCCTGCACGGCGAGGCAGAGTTCGTAATATTTGCGCAGGCGGGGATGGTTGAGGTCGAGTCCAGCATCGCGGAAGCGGCGGTCGAGGGCGTCGTTTTCGTCGCGAAATTCCCAGGTGGCGACGGCAGCGGAAATTTTGGCGAGAGTTTCGGGATCGAATCCCAGCGCCTTGCCCATTTCGCGCGCGGCCATGCGGTTGCGGTAGGTGATGACGTTGGCCGTCATGGCGGCGCCGCGCTCGCCATAGCATTGGTACACATGCTGGATCACTTTTTCGCGCTCGTTGCCGCTGGGCAGGTCGAGATCGATGTCGGGCCACTCGCCGCGCTCCTCGGAAAGAAAACGCTCGAAGAGCAATTCCATGCTGACGGCGTCAACCGCGGTAATGCCGAGCGAATAGCAAACGGCGCTGTTGGCGGCGGAACCGCGTCCCTGTACGAGAATATTTTGCTCGCGGCAGAAGCGGATGAGATCCCAGACGATGAGGAAGTATCCGGCGAGCTTGAGTTTCTCGATCAGCTTCAATTCTTCTTCGATTTGAAGACGGGCGCGGGTTTGCAGGTCGCGAGATTTGCGGCCGTAGCGATTGTGAAAGCCCTCCCATGCGCGCTCGCGCAGAAAGGAATTCATGGTCTCGCCTTCGGGCACGGGATAACGCGGAAATTCGTAGCCGAGATCGTTGAGAGTGAATTCCAGGCGGGAGGAAAGTTCCAGCGTGTTGCTGATGGCCTCGGGCAGATCAGCGAAGAGTTGCTGCATTTCCTGCGCGGATTTCAGAAAGCGCTCGGAGTTGCGGGAGAGCAGGCGTCCAGCGGTGGATAGAGTGCGGTGGTTGCGGATAGCGGTGAAGGCATCGCACAGTTCACGAGCTTTGGGAGTGGCGTAGCAGACTCCGTTGGTGGCGAGCAGCGGAAGATTCAGCGAACGGGCGATGTCGATTGCGGCGCGGTTGCGGGATTCTTCTTCGCGCTGGAAATGACGCTGCAGTTCGACGTAGACGTTGCCGGGGCCGAAGATGCCGACGAGTTGATCGACTTGGCGGCGCGCTTCGTCGATGCCTCCGTGTTGCAAGGCTGCGGCGAGCGGACCTTCGGCGCCGCCGGTGAGACAGATGATGCCTGGGGCATGCTCTTGTAATTCTTCTTCCGTGACAGCGCCTTCGCCTTTTTTAGCGCGCAACTTCATTTTGGTGATCAGGCGGCAGAGATTCTGGTAGCCGGTGCGGGATGCGACCAAGAGGGGAAGGCGGAATTCACCACGGAGGTACCCTGCGACTGCGCTCAGGGCAGGCTGAGACACGGGGGAATTCAATTTCTGATTTTTGATTGTTGATTTTTGATTTGGCTTTTCCGTGCCTCCGTGCCTTCGTGGTGAGGAGGAGACTTCCGCTCCGATGTGTGCTTTGATTTTCATTTTGCTCGCGGCCAGGTGAAAGCGTGGAGCGCCGTACACGCCGTCGGTGTCGAGCAGCGCCATGGCGGGCTGTTTGAGCTGGGAGCAGACTGCGGCCATTTCCTCGGGCAGGGAGGCGCCTTCGAGAAAGCTGAAGGCAGAGCGGGCGTGAAGTTCGACGTAGGACAAAACTCATTCACCACAGAGACACAGAGGCACAGAGGCACAGAGAAGACCTAAAGATAAAAAAACAAGATTTTCTCTGTGTCTCTCTGCCTCCGTGGTGGAAAAATCATCAGTCATAGGTTCCCTCCACGAACCAGCCGCCGCCTAGCAGGTCGTGCACCAGGCGGTAGAAAGAGACGGCGTCGCCACTGCGCAGGGCTAGGTCCCACTCGTCGCGCGACCAGGCTTCGCGCTCCCACCAGTCGCCGGAGGCGCGCCAGGGGCCGGCCTTCCAGAGCACGTCTCCTTGCACTTCTTTTTTCTTTGCGCACGCCACGCACACCGGCTGTCCGTTTTCTAAAGTCACGTTCACTCGCAGGGGCGGACGGAAGCGGCGCAGAGCGGTGACAGCGGCGGTTGCTGCTGCCGAGTCCGGAGTCTTCTTCTGCGGAGTTTTGCGCGCGATCTCAGCTACAAAGCGGCGCATGCGAAAGCCGTCCGGATGGTGCGTGTCGAGCAGTTCCAGCGCTCCTACCTTGTTTTCGCCGACCATGCCGGCGATGCGGGCGAGGGTGAGTTCCAGTTTTTCCGGTTCTGGCGAGGGAGGCAGGAACAGCCCGCCCTGCGCCGATCGTAGACGCGCGGGTTCGGCGGTAAGATGGATCTTCATGATGGGTGCTCCTGGGGGATGTGCATTCAAATCCAGTTGCAGCAATTTGAGGAAAACTTTGGAGTCGAGCATGGGAAGAGGCAGGCGCAGGGTGCGAACAAATTGCTGATTGTTGATTGCTGATTGATGATTGGAAGACGTTAGATTTTCGAGTTCCAGCGTGAGGCGCAGTTCCTGCGTGGCCAGGGCGCGCGAACCTAACCGTGCGCAGACTTGCTCGAGCATGCAATTCAGCAGGAAGGCCAGAGGTTCGAGCAAGACGATTGGATGCTCGAGTTCGACGGCCTCTGCAAACACCGGCGGCGCTTCCACGGGGACCAGCGTGCGCGATGCGGTGCCACGGGCCAACTGCTGCAGGCGCAGACCTTCTTGTCCGAGACGCTCGCTGAGCGAAACCTCCGGCAGCGCGGCCAGTCCGCGCAGGTTGCGGATGCCCCAGCGGTCCAGGGTTTCGAGCAGGCGAGCGGCAGCTTTTTGGGGATTACCTTCCAACCGGTCAGCGAATAACACTTCCGTGGGCAAGGAACCCAATTGCTCGGCTTCTTTGCCGGCGGGAATCACGGTGACGCCGGGGAACCCACGAGCGGCGAGCACGGCTGCGTCGGGATTGGAGGCTACGGCAACATGGGCTGCAAGTCCAAGCGCGGTTGCGCGGTGGTGGATGGCGCGGGAAATTTCCGGCAGCGATCCGAGAAGCGATTCCATGCCGGTGAGATCGAGCAGGACAGTATCGCAAGCGGCATCTTCCACGCACGGAGAGAAGGACTGAGCGCAATCAAGCAAGGCGGCGTGCGCGGCGGATTCCTGCAAAGCAGAGCGCGAGCGCAAGGCAAGTTCTGCGCAGAGTTCGGCTTGGGCCTTGGTCATGCCTGGCGCAATACCCATGTGGGCGGCTTTTTCATTGACCGCGATAGTTTTTTCCAGCGGAGGTTTGCCTTCGAGAATGGCGACGGCACACACCTGCAGTTCCGGTTCGGCGCGCAGAGCAGCCGCCACCGGAAAATTCGGAACGTAGATGCAGGCGAACGGCATGGCGACATTGGGTCATTCAGTGAATGAGTGATTGAGTCATTAATTTTTCATCCCGCCCATGCAGTTTTGGTTTCGAACATGACGGAGCGTGCAGGTTTCCGATCCAGACGCGAGCGAATGAGTTCGGCGGTGATATCCAGGCCGGTGAACAATTGCGAGTACGTGGGGCCGATATTGTCTGGATCAGCCGCGGACGGATCGCCCAGCTGCAGCAGCAGGGACGAGCAGCTTCCGGCGATGGGGTGCTGCTCGATCGCCAGCAGGATTGTGAGTTTGTTTTCTACTGCGCGTCGGAAGCGGAACCAAGTAGTCAGCGGGATGCGGCGGGCGGCCTGCTGCGGAAGATCGCCGAGATCGAGGATGATGAGGCCGAAGCCTCCGCTTTCGAGCAGCAGATCGGTGGCGCGCAGGACTTGCTCCAGACGAAGTTCGGACTGCCGCGAATTGATGCTGTCAAAGCCGGAAGCGGGTTGGGAGGAAGTCCCCACTTCTCGCGCAAAAGACGCGCGAGAAATAGGGCACCCGTCGCTTGATCGGTCTTTTGAAATTGTTTTCTCTGTGGCTCGGTGTCTCTGTGGTGAGCGTTCTCTTTGCGGAGAACTCTCGCAGCAACGTACCCACAGCAGGCGGTCCAATTCCACGCCCGATGCGGCGGCAGAGTGGGGGTCGAGCGCGTCACTGGCATCGATCAGAGCGCAGAATTCTCCGCGTTGTGTGGCGGCGGCCAGAGCGGCTAGAAGTAAGGTGGTGCGGCCGGAAGAGGCGGGGCCGCAGATTTCGGTCAGGCATCCGCGGGGCAGGCCGCCGGTCAGGGTGTCGAGGGCGGGGACGCCGCTCGAAACCATTTCGGGCGCTGGCCGGATATCGAGCTGCGACGCTGGGGTTACACTCGCAGGTGGGATTTTTGATTGCTGATTTCTGATTGTTGATTGAAGAACACGGGCCATTGGTGATTCCTGGGCGCCCATCTGATCCTGGCGTTTGTCGCTGGCCGGCAGGGACACTTCCGGAACTGTTTTGGCGTCAAAGACAAAAGGGCGGCCCAGGGCCGCCGAAGTGGAAACCACTGCGGAAGACATAAGATTCCTCGGAAGATTTCAGGGAGCGCCGGGGCTGGTGTACAGAGGTTGGAGCCGCGGAGGCGTTTTCGCTTTTTATTCGCCTCTGAGAATTCTGCGCCGAAGGGGTGGGTTTGTCAAGCCTGGAGCTAAAAAAAGCTTTTGGACCGCGAAGATCGCTGAGAACCACGCGAAGGACGCGGAGAAGAAGGTTCATTCTGCCCTCGCTCAAATATTACGATTGCTTACCTTGGCGGCGGACGCGCGTCCAAGCCATCACAACGAAACGCACGTGCTCAATCCCTGTTCTTCCATTCACGTTGTGACCGACTCGGCGGCGCGATCCTGCCGCGAAAAAAGGAGCTTCCTTATGCACAAAGCTCGTCTGCTTGCATTGTGTTCCGCTGTTTTGTTTCTAACCAGTCTTAGCCACGCTCAGACTGCCACTGGCGAGACTCTCATGCTCGATCTGCCGCGGCAGAGCCAGCATGCCCTCGTGATGCAGCGCATCGGCATCACCGACATTACTGTGAACTATCACCGGCCACTAGCCAATGGCCGCCAGATCTGGGGCAAACTCGCGCCTTACGGACAAGTGTGGCGCGCGGGCGCAAACGAAAATACGACCATCACGTTCACCGATCCGGTCACGATTGAAGGGCGGCCGCTCGACAAGGGGACCTATGGGCTGCACATGATTCCCGGAGAGAACCAGTGGACCGTGATCTTCTCCAAGGATTCGAAGGATTGGGGAAGCTTCACTTACAAGGAGGAAGATGACGCTCTGCGCGTGACCGTGAAGCCACAAGCGACAGAACTCCACGATGCGCTGGCTTACGATTTCGACGAGGTCAAGCCGGATTCTGCGATCGTCACCATGCGTTGGGATAAGGTTGCCGTGCCGTTCAAAGTTCAGGTCAAGGTGAACGATCTGGTCGTGGCCAGCATTCACCGGCAAATGCACGGGCTCAACCAGTATTACTGGGAAGGATGGGATGACGCGGCCGGTTATTTCCTGGCCAACAAAATTGATCTCGACGAAGCGCTGAAGGATGAAGATCTGTCGATTCAGGCCGAAGAGCGCTACGACAATGTGATGAACAAGTCGCACATTCTGGAAGCGATGGGGCGCAAGCAGGACGCCGAAGTTGCTCGCAACAAAGCGCTCGGAATGGCGAACGCACTGCAGCTCTACGTTTATGCGCGCGGGTTGCAGGGAGAAAAGAAGCAGGATGAGGCGATTGTGGTCTTCCGCTCGAACGCCAAGAAATTCCCCGACTATTGGACTTCGCATCTTGGCATGGCGCGGGTCTACAGTGCGCAGGGAGATTTCGACAACGCCGTGAAGGAAATTAAGCTCTCGATGGTTGGGGCTCCCGACGCCAACAAGACTGCGCTGGAAGGCTATGCAAAGAGGCTGGAGGCGAAGGAGGATATTAATCGGTGAGCTCTGCGGGGTGCGCGGCTTCACCCCTTCGGCTGCGCTCAGGGCGAGCCATCGCTTGGACGGCCGAGGCGGCCGTCGCCACATGAGCAGGAAGACGAGCCTGATCTGTGAAATGATGGAGGTATGAAGAAACAAGCGTCCGATCAACAAAGTCATGACCGCCGATATCAGGAGCGGAAGCGGGCTGAAGCGGCCAGGCAACCTGCGAAACAGAAAACTGCTAGCGAAGAGGTCAGTCAAGGCCCTGCCAGCTCCGTCAAGCAAACGCCGAAGGAATAACGGGGAGATTTCAGATTTGAGATTTCAGATTGTAGATTGGTGAGGTGGGTCTTAAATCTGCAATCTGAAATCAACAATCTGCAGTTGTCTTCCTATCCGGTGTTATGCAGGCCGGCGGCGATTCCATTGATGGTTGCGCCCAGCGGATACTCGAGGTCCGAACTTTGCTGTCCCTGCTGTTTGCGCCGCAGCAGTTCCACCTGAATCAGGCTCATAGGATCGACATAGGGATTGCGCAGGCGGATGGAGCGGGCGAGCACACGGTTGCGTCCCAACAATTCGCGCTGTCCGGTCACGCGGAGAATCATGCGGCGGGAGCGCAGGAATTCTTCTTCCAGCATGGAGAAGACGCGCTTGCGCAGCGCCGCGTTCTTGACCAGCCCGGAATAGTCGCGGGCGATGCCGAGATCGGCTTTGGCCATGCCCAGTTCCACGTTGCGCAGAAGTTCCGAGAAGACAGGAAACCCGCGCGCGATCTGGCGCAGAAGTTGCTCGTGGCCGGGGCCGCTCTTGGCGAACTGCTCCAACGCATGGCCCACGCCGAACCAGGCGGGTACGGCGTGGCGGCTCTGCATCCAGCCGAAGACCCATGGAATGGCGCGCAGATCCTCAAGGCGTCGGCCTTTGGTGCGGCGCGATGGGCGCGATCCGATGCGTGCCGTGTCTAATTCATTGACTGGAGTCGCCTGCTCGAAATATTCCAGCACGTCGGGACTGTCGGCGATTTCGCGGCGGTAGACGCGGTACGCTTCGTGCGACATCTCTTCGATCGCTTCTTCCCAGTGCGGGGGATGCTGGGATTGCTGCTCGCCATGCAGCGTCAATGTGTCCAGACTTGCAGCGATCATCAACTCCAAATTCCATTCCGCGAGCACCGGGTCGGCATATTTCCAGTTAAGAACTTCGCCCTGTTCCGTGATGCGAATGTGTCCGGAGAAACATCCCGGGGGCTGCGCGAGAATCGCGGCGTGGGTAGGGCCACCACCGCGTCCCACCGTCCCGCCACGTCCGTGAAACAGGCGAAGCTTCACTGCATTTTCCTGCGCCGCGCGATGCAACTCACGATGGGCTTTGTAAAGTTCCCAAGTGCTGGTGAGCATGCCGCCGTCTTTGTTGGAGTCGGAGTAGCCCAGCATGACCTCCTGCCAGCGTCCCCACGAGTCGAGCAAAGGCTGATATTCGGGATTGCTCCACAGGCGGCGCATCACGGCTCCGGCGGTGCGGAGTGAGTCGATGGATTCGAATAGAGGCACCGGCATCAAGCCGGGATCGCCCGCCGATCCCACGACTTGAACGTCGGCCAATTTTGCGAGCCGCAGAACCGCCAGCACGTCATTCTCAGACTCCGCGCCGCTAATGATGTAGTTGCGGATCGACTGCGCCGGATACGTTCGCTTGACCTGTGCAATGGTTCGGAATGTTTCCAGCAATTCGATCGCGGCGGCGGATTCGGTACCAGGGCGCGGCGTGCCATCAAGCTCCTTGAGCACTTGCGCATGCACCCGCGCATGTTGACGGATGTCGAGCGTTTGCAGATGAAAGCCGAACTTCCTTACCATTCGCAGCAGAGAGCCGATGTAGGTCCGAGCGAGACGCTCGCCGCGGTGCGCGGTCAGGCTATTCCAGATGAGCAGAAGATCCTGTTCAAACTCGGCAGCATCGCGGTAGGAGCCCGCTGTCTCGGCCCCATCGCGAGTCCGCTGCAGCCGGTGAAACATGTACGAAAGAAAACGGCGATAGCTTTCTGTTCGGTTGTCGGGGCCCCATGCCAGGTGCACGCCCGGAATGGTGCGTTCGTACTGCTTGAGCCGCGCGAGTAATTCTTCCGAAACCGAAGTCTGACGGCGGGAGGAGCTCAGCCGATCGCTCAGCGCCTCTACGCTGTCCAGGTATTCGCGCAAGATCAAGGCTCGCGCCATGTCGAGCGCATCGCGAATGCATTCCGGCTTCACCAGGGGATTGCCGTCGCGATCGCCGCCAATCCATGATCCGAAATGAACGACATTGGGAACGGAAGACTCGTCGAGAACCATTCCATAGATGTCGCGGAACGATTCCACGATTTCATCATAGAGTCTCGGCAGCGAGGCGAATAACGAGAAGCGGAAATAGCGCAGCCCCATGCGGATCTCGTCGTCCACTGTGGGTTTCGCCAAGCGGACTTCGTCGGTCTGCCAGAGTGAAGTGACTTCAGCGCGAATGTTGTTTTCACAGTCCTCCGCTTCTTCCGACGTGAGCGGAAGGCGGTCAAGGCGTTCCAGTTCCTGCGCGATGCGGCGACGCTTCAGCAGCACGGTCTGCCGGGCGACTTCGGTGGGATGCGCTGTGAAGACCGGCGTCACCTCTATCTGGTTGAGCGCGGCGAGGGCGTCTGCTGCTGAGATGCCAGCCTCTTTCATGCGTGCCAGCGTTCCCCGAAACGAGCCGGGCAGCGGAGGATGTTCACGATCCAGCTTGCCGGCACGGCGGCGGCGCTGGCGGTGGTTGGTCTCGGCCAGATTGGTGAGCTCGAAGTACGTCGCAAAAGCCTTGGTGACCTGGTATGCATGGGACAAATCCATGCCGGAAACGATCTCTTGTGCCTTGAGCATCAGCTCGGTCGAAGAGGCTTGCTCCGGACTCTCCCGCCCAGTCTCGCGATGCTCGATGAGCAATCGCCGTAGCTCTTCCACGGAGTCGAATAATTCCTGCCCGGATTGCTCCACCAGAACTTGTCCGAGGATCGCCCCCAGCGAACGAACGTCGCGGCGCAGCGGGTTATCTTTCGCTGGTTCGTCGGAGTTCGCAATTAATTCGGCCAGGCGTGCCTGCTGGTCGTCGGCTTTCCAGAGCGGCTTGGGATTGTTTGAGGCCATGTAAGGATGTAGGCAGAATAAACGACGCGGGGGGAACGTGGGATGAAAAGAGTGGATGTGGGGAATCGCATCTGTTGAACTTCATTACGGGCCACGGATTTCACGGATAATCGCGGATAAACCGGAGCGCTGCTGGCGTTGATCCGTGAGAATCCGTGTAGATCGGTGGCCAATTTTCTTGCGGCTACTTCGGCACTTCGAAACGATACCCGATGCCGCGCAGCGTCTTCAGGTATTGCGGATGGCGGGGATCACTTTCAATCTTCTCGCGCAGGCGGCGGATGTAAACATCGATGGACCGCGGCGTGACAAAAGGAGTTTCTTTCCAGACCGCGTCGAGCAGTTGATCGCGGGTCAGCACCCGGCCGCGATGGGTGGCCAGATACTCCAGCACGCGAAATTCGCGCACCGTGGTAAGAACATTGCGGCCCTGCACTTGAACGGTCATGGACGAGACGTCAATTTCGAGTTCGCCCAAGCGCAGCACTTCACCGGTCGTGGGGGCTTTGCCCAGGCCGCGCAGCACGCTGCGAATGCGAGCCACGAGTTCGCGCGGGCTGAACGGCTTGGTAATGTAATCGTCGCCGCCCAGTTCTAGTCCCTTGACGCGATCGGCCTCTGCCGTCTTCGCAGTGAGAAAAATGATGGGAATTGCCGAGAGGGCTGGGGTTTGGCGGATGTGACGGCAGAGTTCAAAGCCGTCGGTTCCCGGCAGCATCACGTCGAGCAGGAACAGCACCGGCATTTCCCGCACTGCTTCGGTGAGGACCGAGGCGCCGCTCACGAAGCTCTGCACCTCGAATCCCGCCGCCTGCAGATTGTGGGAGATCAGGCGGGCGATGTCTTCATCGTCTTCGACTACAAAAATGATCGGACGGAACGTAGCAGGGCTGCTCGAGTACCCTGATCGTTCGTGGAATTCGACTGGTTGTTGCATTCTTCACGTCAGGCCCCACGAAGTCACGGGACTTCCAAAGGGGGAGGATTCTCTTCAAGACTGTATGGGGCAAATGTTGCGCGAATGTTTCCGGCGTGTTAACGAACGATGAATTTGTAAAGGAAGGTGTACCCCCGGTACTCAGTACTCAGTGGAGGATTTGAACCCCGGCTGGTTTGGCGGTCCAGGGGTACGATGTTTCCGCTGGACCCCTCTGGATCGCTGATTTTGTTTCTGAGACCTGAGAGCTGTCTAGTTCGCGGCCTTCTTCTTAGGTACATGCCGCAGGCTGCGGCCTTCGATCAGGTTGTAGAGATCTTCCGCAAGGTTCGTGGTGTGGTCGCCGGCGCGTTCCAGGGCCTGAGCCATCAGGAGCACATCGAAGCCCGTGGTATCGCCTTGCGCCACGGTCTCGGCCAAATGCTTTTGGAAGAGCCCATGGCAGACGCGATCGATCTCTTTGTCCATCTGCAACACCTTCCGGGCACAGTCGAGATCGAGCGTCGAGAAGCCCTGGTGAACCAGTTCGAGCATGTCACGCAACACCGACGACATTTCCACGAGCTGGCGCACGTCGGATGCTGCCATCTTCGAAGTTCGCGCCTGTACCCGCATAGCGACGCTCATGACCAGGTCGCCGATACGCTCAAGGTCGGTGGTGGACTTCAAACTGGAAAGCAACTGGCGGGCTCGCGCCTCACTTACGCGAGTAATGGCCGCGGGCAAGCGCTCGTCGATCTGACGCTCGATCAAGTCGAGCTCTTTCTCGCAATCTTTGATGGCTAGAAAAGCCATGCGGGAGGAGTGGGTGAGCAGGTCGCGGACGTTGAACGCGGCATCGCGAGCAATCAGGCAGGCCTTCAGCGCGAGTCGCGCAAGATCGTCGGGTCCGCCCAGTTTCGTCTCCGGCGCGGTCTTCGCCAGACGAGGGGCCGCACCCTCTCCCTCAGCTGCGGTATTTCGTGACGCCGGCGATTTCCGGGGCATTCTCAGAGTTGGCACAACTCAACCACAGCAGTGTAGTCCTGAAATGTGAAAGGATCGTTACAACTTTGCCTGCGGCGGGCGTAACGGATTAGAGTGGTTGAGTCGCACGAAAGCACGGGGAGGCTGTGGAGTGAATCTTGCTGACTATCTGCGCCGGGAATTTGCCTACGACGAATGGGCGAACCGAGAAGTCTTGAATGCGATCCGAGCCAATGGCGGTCCCAACGAGCGCTCTTTACAGCTGATTTCGCATATTCTGGCGGCCGAGCGAGTGTGGATGGAACGGCTGAAGCGGCAACCGCAGAGCGTGCCAGTATGGCCCGAGCCGGATTTAGCGCAGTGCGAGGCGGAGGCGGCTGAACTGGGCCGGCTCTGGCTAGAATTTCTCGATCTGATCACCGCCGGCGACGTCTCCCAGTCCATCACTTACAAGAACAGCAAAGGCGAGCAGTGGACGAGCACGATTGTCGACGTCCTCACTCACGTGAGCCTGCACTCGGCTTATCATCGCGGGCAGATCGCCACTCACATGCGTGCTATTGGACAAACGCCCGCTTACACCGACTTCATTCACGGTGTGCGCCAGGGGTTGGTGAAATAAACCAGACGAAATCGAATTGGGATGGAAAAGCGACATATCTACGCCTTCAGCGGCATCCAGATTCTGGCGGCGGTGGGTGTGCTGTGGTTTCTGATCACTTGGTCCGGTCCCTGGAGAGCGACCCGCTATATCGGAACGGTGCTGGTCGTTGTGGGTTTGAGCTTCATTGGAGTGGCCCGCTACCAGCTTGGCGGTTCGTTCTCGGTGAAGGCGGAAGCTCACAAACTCGTGACCACCGGACTCTATTCGAAAATCCGCAATCCAATTTATGTGTTCGGCATGGTAATGATCACGGGGATGATCCTGATCCTGGGGCAGCCTGTTGGGTGGCTCGTGCTGGTGGCCGCGATCGTCGGACAGACGATCCGTGCTCGCCGCGAGGCTCGTGTCCTGGAAGCTGCCTTTGGGGATGCATACCGAGACTACCGTCGCAAAACGTGGTTCTAGGAAAAGCGTTTTTGCCGCCGTGCGGGCCGAAGACGTAATATCTCACCAATGAAAAAACACCCTATTCTCCTCGTCCCGGTGCTGTGCGCCGTGTTCCTGCTCGCGGCCGATCAAGGGAAGATTCCACCCATGCCCGTCGCCGTCTCCAACAACGCGGTCGCATCACTCCAGAATGGGCTCGAAATCTATTCGCTGATGGGCATTGGCGCCAAAAAAACCTGGGACGACATCTCCGCCAAAATGTACGTTCTGCGCTTCAAGTCAGGGAAATGGGTGGAGAGCCGCGATGTGCCGGGAGTTGCCGGCCGCTTAGCGGCCTCCGCGATTGGCGCCAAGGGACAGGTCTTTGTTTTCGGGGGATATACCATCGACGGCCAGGGAGTCGAGACCACGGTCGCGGATGTTAACTCTTTCGTGCCCGAAGACCATCGCTGGTATCGGGCGGCGGACATCCCCGTGCCAGTAGATAGCGCGGTGATTGGCGTGATTCACGACCGCTTCATCTATCTGGTGGGTGGCAAATCGAAGAACGGCCCGGTCAACAACGTTCAAGTCTATGACGCCGAAAGAAATACTTGGAACCAGGCCACGCCGTTTCCCGGAGCGCCCGTCTTCGGTCATGCCGGCGGCTTGGCGGATGAGACCATTGTCTTCGTCGATGGCGCTAAGAAGGACCCGGCCGGTGGTAAATCGTACGTCGTGTCCGACGAGTGCTGGATGGGCAAGATCGACCATAAAGATCCCGACAAAATCGAGTGGAGCAAACTGCCCGTGCATCCGGGGCCGGGGAGGTTCGGAATCGTGGGCGGCGCGGGGATGCATGATCACAGGATTCTGTTCTCGGGAGGCACGACAACTCTGCACGACTTCAGAGGTCTGGATCCAGAGGGCAAGGTTTCCGAGATTTCGCCGGTAACGTTTGCTTTCGAAATGCATGGCGACCGTTGGGAGACGATTGCCGAGGATACTTTTGACGTGCGCACCGACGGTCGGGGCGTGCTGTCGACGCCGCTTGGTCCGGTGATTCTTGGTGGCATATTGAAGAATGGAGCCGCTTCGGCGCGCGTATTAGTGCTGCCCAAGAAGTAGAAGCTGGATTCTCGGATTGGGACGCTTCCCGAAACTAGATACCGTGAGCAGATAGCCTTCGAAAAAAGTACCTTGGTGATCTCACGCCCAGCGAACATCACTCATACCTCCTGAGGAAGCGGTGGATGGACCTCCGACCATCCGCCGCTCCTGTTTTTGTTGGCAGCGGCCCGGAACTTGGCGTAGAATCCACCCTGTTCGGTTCTGTGGGAAACCGCAATTCGAGCCGAACCAAGCTGAGGAACCTCGATGTTCGACCCGCGCTAATTCGCCATCCTGATTTGGCCCGCCGCCAGGTGGGCTCTCTGATCGATCTTCATTTTTCGCTCTGAATGCATTGCTCCCGCATGTCGCAGGATGCGGTGCAGAAAGCTTAGGTTTTTATGGAAGCGATTTCTACTGCTGCCCAGCCGCAGCGTTCGCTATGGTCTTCGCTGGCGGAGGCGGTCCGCGGTTCTCATCAGGACTACACTGCGGGAAGTTTGAACCGCGCCATTCTCCTGCTGGCTGTGCCCATGGTTTTAGAAATGGTGCTGGAGTCGTTGTTCGCCGTCGTGGATGTGCTCTGGGTGGGACGCCTCGGGGCCAACGCCGTCGCCACTGTCGGACTCACGGAATCCATGCTGAGCCTGGTCTTCGCCGTGGGCATGGGACTCAGTTTGTCGACAACTGCGATGGTGGCGCGCCGCATCGGGGAAAAAGATCCTGAGGGTGCGGCCGTTGCCGCGGTACAGGCCATCGCCCTCGGACTCATCGTCTCGCTGGCGATTGGGCTACCGTGTCTGCTGCTGGCTCCGCGCCTGCTGCGATTGATGGGAGCCTCTTCGGAGATTATTGCGGTGGGCAGCGGGTACACCAGAATCTGCCTGGGCGGCAGTTGCGCGGTGCTGCTGCTTTTCTGAACAATGCGATCTTCCGTGGCGCCGGAGATGCGGCTATCGCCATGCGACTGCTGTGGGTGTCGAACATCATCAATCTGGTGCTTGATCCCTGCCTCATCTTCGGGTGGGGGCCTTTCCCACGGCTGGGTGTGACGGGCGCGGCATTGGCGACCTTCACCGGGCGCAGCATTGGAGTGATCTACCAGTTCTATCGCCTGCTGAAAGGAACAGAGCGGATTCGCATCCTGACGCGTCAGCTTCGCTTGCGTCTCGATGTACTGTGGCGGCTGGTGCACGTCTCACTGACCGGAATTCTGCAGTTTGCCATTGCACACACCAGCTGGATCGGACTGGTGCGCATCGTGAGCATTTTCGGTGCTGCCGCCCTTGCCGGATATACGATTGCCATCCGCATCGTCATCTTTGTGATCTTGCCGTCGTGGGGCTTGAGCAACGCTGCCGCCACGCTGGTCGGCCAAAATCTGGGAGCGAGCAGGCCGGATCGCGCCGAAAAGGCCGTGTGGCGCACCGGGCTCTACAACATGTTATTCCTGGGTTCGGTCGGAGTCCTCTTCGTCTTGTTCGCCGAGCCGATCGTTCGGTTATTCACGGACGATTCCGCCGTGGTGCCGCTGGCTGCCTCCTGCCTGCGCATCTTGAGCTACGGCAATATCGGGTACGCCTACGGCATGGTGATGCTGCAGGCGTTCAATGGTGCGGGAGACACCATCACTCCCACCATCGTGAATTTCTTTGGCTTCTGGCTACTCGAGATTCCGCTGGCGTATTGGCTGGCGATTCATCTGCGGATGGAGTCGAGCGGAGCATTTTGGGCGATTGTGATCGCCGAGGCGGCCATCGCCGGCGCGAGCGCCATTTTGTTCAAGCAGGGGCGATGGAAAAGGCAAAAAATATGAGGCCGTTAGGCCTCATTCGAAGAACTGGGGCGGGAGGAACGGTTTCGAACCGTCATCTCCGGGATGGAGCCCCGGCGCATTGCCGTGGTTATGCTACCCCCGCGTTTAAAACTTGAACTCCCGAGGGACCAAGTTATTTCATGGTGCCGATTCTGTCAATACCGCCCGGGCTGTGGAAAATAGCGGCCAGCGTGCGATCTCCTCAGTGACCCGAGGTTACGATGTCTCGCAATGCTATCGAGCCCTGGCCAAAACCAGAGTCACATCATCCGGTTGTTCATTGTCGCCGATCCATGTGTCCACCGCCATGGTTACGATCTGGCTGATTTGTGGAAGAGGCATGCTCCGGTTGTCGCGGACCAGATCAATCAGCCGCTGTTCTCCAAATTCACCGAAATCATTCTCCGGCTCGGTCACGCCGTCGCTGTAGGCCAGAAAGATTTCCCCGGGATGCATTTGGACCGAGCCCTCGTCGTAAGTCATATTGTCGAACAGACCCACGACTGTGCCGCCGGCTTCCAGCCTGCGGATCGCTCCATCTTTCCCAATCAAAATGGGAGGCAGATGTCCGCCATTGCTATAGGTCAGGCGGTGCGATCGTCCATCATAGATTCCGAGGAAGAGCGTGGCGTACTTCTCCGGCGGGGTGCTTTCATAAAGCTGATGATTGAGCAAGCTGAGCAGGGCGCCGGGAGAAACCTCCACCCCTTCGGGCCAAGCTGCCAAGACTCGACCCGCACCGCTCACCGCGCCGACGGCCACCGGTTCGCGCATCTGGGGCAGATTCTCCACACTGTAGGCGCGAACGGCCGAGTGGATGGTCGCCATCAACAACGCGGCGGAAATTCCTTTTCCGCTGATGTCGCCGACCGCCAGAATCAACTTGTGCGAGCTGGCCGTCAGAAAGTCGTAATAGTCTCCGCTGACCGTGCGCGCGGGGCGGCAGAAGCCATGTACCTCGAGCGACTCGAGCTCCGAGACCTGTCGTGGAAACAACTGGGCCTGCACTTCCTGTGCGATCGCCAGTTCATTCTCGAGGCGCTGCTTTTCTTTCTGCTCCTGAATCAGCTTCTCGATGGAGGCGGTCATCGAGTTGAACGAGATTGCCAAATCCGCCAACTGGTCGCTCGATTTCACGGGAATGCGGTGGCTGAAATCGCCGCGGTCCACGTGCTTGGTGGCTTCGTGAAGCTGCGCCACAGCGGCTGTTACCGTGCGGGTCATGCGCGTTCCAATAATCAGCGCGATCAATTCGATGACGGCAAAGAAAATTCCCACGGCGATCAGGGCGTCGACCACCAACCCGGCAAACGCGCCGAGCGCCAAAAACAAATGTCCATATAGTTTGGACGGCCTGGTCCTGACTTTCAGCAGGGAGCTTTGCCGTTCCGGGGAGCCCGAATTCCAATCGACAACCTGAAGAGGAGTGACGAATGGAATTTCCATATCCATGAAATTCACGGGTTGCGGGGGCGCACCGACGACGAACGTAGGAGGCAGATCCTCCTTGGAGGTCTGCCCGCCGGAGGTTTGCGTGACGGATACCCCATTCGTACTCTTCGCGTTGAAGGAATAGGTCTTCTTGGACCCAGCGTCTTTGTCTCCGGCCGGATTGACCTGTCCGGGTGATTCGTCGGGAGTGGTGCCTGAGTAGAGGGTAATTTCACCTAAATCGGCGGCGATTTTTCCGATCAGATCCTGGTCAAGCGGTTCGCTCGTCACCACGGTAAGGGAACTTGAGCGAATGGGGAGAACAGAAACGACCCGGAGGTACAGCTTGCCGTGATCGCTCACAATCTCGTGAAATGGCTTGCCTTCGCGCAGCTCTTTGGCGTACGCATTGTCGCTTTTGTCGAAAAAAGTGGGATACGAGAATGAGGACACACCCGGAGAGTCGGTGGAGAGAGGCAACGGTTTGGCAGCCTGCCAGGCCTGTACTTGCCGGCGTCCCCAAGCTCGGTCGCGTTTCTTCAGACCCGAGAGTGACTCTGCCGTGACCGTATTTCCACGCGCCAGACCCGCCGCCAGTTCATTGCCGATGGCTGCGTTGACGGCTTCCACACTGCGAAGTTGAGCGTTCAGTTCCGAAATCACTACATAGCTGGCGAATTGCCCGGCAAACAGAAATACCGAGAAGCCTGCCATTGCGACGAGCAGGATGACTGGAATCACACCGATGAAAACATAGGTTACGATGAGCCGGTTGCGCAGCCGCCACAGGATTCTCCTCTTCAGCCAGCGGAAGGCGAGAATCGAAAACAGAACTGCCGCGATGAAGACAAGAAACGCAACCCATCCGCTCAAATGCTCGCCCCAGGATTTGGCGAACACCCCCAGTAACTTCTGCAGCCCGAACAATACGGCCGCCATTCCCGCCAGATAGCAAGCCAGGCGGGCCATGCGGCCTTGAGGCCACAAATCGGACTTGATCAGCCGATCACGCAATTCTGAATAGGACCGTTGCATACTGTTCGTCGGGCTCGCTGCAAAAGTTAGGATTATACGGCGACGGATCGTTCGGTCTCACGGCGAATACTCCGCCGCTCAGATCTCAGGATAGAGATCGAAGAACGCTTCCAGACTCGTGCGCAACTGCTTTTCGATATCTTCCTTGCTGCCTTCGAGCACGTGCATGGTGACGTGGGCCTCCCGGCCATTCGTGAGTTTCACGGGAGCCTGCCCGACCTCGGCCACATCCTCAGACGGCAACAGCCTCATGCCATACACCAACGTCAGATTTGCCATAAGAAGATTCTACGACGTTCCGGCAGGCTCTCGCGAACCACGCCGCCCGGTTTTGGATTTAGAATTCCGTGCCTTCTCATTTAGAATTCCGGGGTGCCTAGAATGTTCCCTGGAATTCCCGCTTCGACTATCTTGAGTTGTTTTCTCGCGCTGGCCCTGCCGCGGTGGAGCGCGGCCCAGGAGCCGTCCACAAATCCAGCTGCCAACCAGCCGCAGGTGAAGGTCAACATGCTGAACGTGTGTTCCCCTTCCGCCGAGGAGCAAAAGGAAATTGCTTCAGCGCTGGCCCGCGTCCCGAAAGAGCCGCTGTTCGGCGCTGATTTCGAGGTCTCCCGGGGGCGCTCGACTCTGACCGATATGCCAAGCTTCATGGCGGCCGGGCAGGCTGGACATGTTGCCGGCGAGCCGTCGGTTGCGAGTTATGTGCGCATACGCCGCGAGTTTTCGGTGCAGGCGCTGTTTTCCAGCGTGCAGTATTCTTTCAGCAACGATGGGCAGAACATGATCGAGACGCTCGTCTTGCACGTGCGCGATCCCAAGGACCTGATTCAGGTTTCGCTGGAGGACAGTGCTTCGTCAGTCACCAGTTCGGCCGCAATGCTCGGTTCGAATACACCCGCCAGCCGCGTCCGGTTAGAGCGCTTTGGCAAGTCTTCGGTGGCGCTGGCGCGATGCTTGGGGAACGAAGGCGGTCCCGTGCCCGACCAGAGCGCCTACGAACCGTTGTTCCGCAGCGCGTCGGAAGTGCTGGCGAACTATCGCGGGCTGCTGGGCGTGAAGAAGATTGTGCCGGAAGAATTGGCCAGCATCAGCGAGTCGAAGCCGAAAGCCGCGCCAAAGGCGAAAGCAGTGAAACCCGCGCCAGATAAGCCGGCGCAAGACAAGAAATGAGTCGAATCTTGGAAGGGTTCAAAACCGTAAGTGCCACCGTCGTCCTATAGATCAGCTTTGGAGTGTGTAGGAATCGTTGGGACTCGAAGCGAGCCGGAGACACAATATGAGAGACCGGTTGGGATTTCTCTTCTTCGCGGTCGTGTTGCTGCCGTTGGGTCTATATGCCTCTCTAAATCCTCGAAGGGTGAAGAGGCAAAATGCCGACGGCCCATATTTTAAGAGCGGACTTGCCAATATGCCTGTGTGGTTTTTCAGAGTTGGCGGGATTGTTACTCTGGGAATGTCAGCATTCTTCGCGTATATGTTTTGGGCTCACTGAATTCCAAAATAGTTCAGATATAGAATCCCCTGTTTCTTGCGAGCTATCTGGGTGCGTTGCATCAAAATCTGAAATCAGCCATCTAATCTGTAGCCACTGAATCCATGAGCGAAACCAGAGAAGTTGTCATCATCGGGTCCGGGTGCTCCGGACACACTGCCGCTCTCTACACGGCGCGCGCCAACCTGAAGCCGCTGGTCATTGAAGGCCACGAGCCCGGCGGACAGCTCTCCATGACCACGCTCGTCGAGAACTTTCCCGGATTCCCGGAAGGAATCATGGGCCCGCAACTGGTCGAGAACATGCGCAAGCAGGCCGAACGCTTCGGCGCCGAATACCGCATGGCGCATCTCACCAGTGCCGATCTCAGCCAACGTCCGTTTTTGCTGCATATCGGCGTCCATCAAGTTCATACCCAGACTCTGATTATCGCCAGCGGTGCTTCGGCGCGCTGGCTGGGCCTGCCGCACGAGCAGCAGTTGATCGGCCACGGAGTCTCTTCATGTGCGACGTGCGACGGTTTCTTTTTTTCAGGGAAGGATATTGTCGTGGTTGGCGGAGGCGACTCCGCCATGGAGGAAGCGATCTTCCTCACCCGCTTCGCGACCAAGGTGACCATCATTCATCGCCGCGATGCCTTCCGCGCTTCGAAGATCATGCTCGAGCGCGCGCAGAAGCACCCGAAAATTCAGTTCCTGCTCAATACCGTAGTAGAAGATGTGTACGACGTTCGTCTGAAAGAAGTCACCGGGCTCAAATTGCGCGAGGTGAAAACGGGCAAGGTCTGGGATTTCCCCACCAGTGCGCTGTTTCTCGGCATCGGCCACGAGCCCAACGCGAAGATGTTTGCCGGGCAACTCGACGCCGATGCCGACGGCTACCTCAAGACGCACAACAACGTGTTCACGAAGGTGCACGGCGTGTATGCATGTGGCGACGTGCAGGACCGCCGCTATCGCCAGGCGATCACCGCCGCCGGCACCGGTTGCATGGCAGCGATCGAAGTGGAGAAGTTCCTGGAGGAGCAGGGCAAGTAGGAGTACCCGCAAACGTCCAGCTCCATCATTGGTTTACCGTTACCTCCGTCATCTTCCTCCCAAGATGAGCGGTCCCTTAGACTCTTCCTACTATGAAGACCCTGATGCGGCAGGGTGCGTGCGGACTCGTGCTCCTCGCTGCCACTTTTGTTTCTGTTTCGACTCAATCCCGAGCTCAAGACTCGCCTGATGGTTCCAGGAAAGTCCTGATCAAAACTCCAGCCATATATCCGACTTTGGCCCAATCCATGAACCTGCGGGGGGTCGTGAAGCTCGAAGCGCACGTTGCACCGAATGGAACGGTGAAGTCAATCGATGTGAAGGGCGGGCATCCGATCCTTACACAGAGCGCCGTGACGGCTGTTGGCCATTGGAAGTTCGAGCCTGCACCTCATGAAACGAAAGAATCGATTGAAGTCAAGTTCGATCCTCAATGAGCGAGCGAGTAATCTGCGTTCGAAGCCTTTCCCGGTTCTGTGTGCTGGCGGCTGTTGGGGCTGAGTAACCTCGGTCTTCGTTACCAAAGCGTTGGCCTTCATTCCCGCAAGAGTCACAGCTCATGCCGTTCTAATCTTGCTAGCCTGAGTTGAATTAGGAAGCCGAGCTTTCTCAATCGGCTTCGGTACCGTTGGAACACTTCTCAGGCGCACATCGGGAGGCAATTCATGAGAGCTCGCTTCGTCTGTCTTCTGGTCTTTTGCGCCAGCCTGTTCGCGCAGCAGACCTCCCAACCCTCGCTCACGATTTATAACGCGGACTTCGCCGTCGTCCGCCAGGAGCTTCCGCTCGATCTAAAGTCGGGCGAGAACATGATCAACGTCAGCGACATCACCATGCACCTCGAGCCGGACTCGGTGATCCTGCGTGATCCTGCCGGCAAACATAGCCTGCACGTGCTGGAGCAGAACTACCGCGCCGATCCCATTTCGGAGTCGCTGTTGCTCTCGCTTTATGAGGGCAAGACGATTGATTTTGAAGTAGGCACCGGCCCGGCGATGCAGATCGTTAAGGGCAAAGTCATCCGCAGTGGATACACGCCTCACAGTGATTTTGCGATGGGCCGCTATGGGCAGAACTACTATCAGCAGCAGATGGCCGTGGCCGGCGCCACCGGGCAGCCCATCATCGAGGTCAATGGCCAGTTACGATTTAGTCTTCCCGGGACGCCGATTTTCCCCAGTCTCACGGATGACACGATTTTGAAGCCACGTCTGGAGTGGTTGCTGGCAACCGATAGGGCTGGTAAGTTTCCGGCAGAACTCTCGTACGTCACCGGTGGCATGAGCTGGCAGGCGGACTACAACATTGTCGCGCCCGAGAAGGGCGACCTCGTTGACGTCATCGGCTGGATCACCATGGACAACCAGACCGGCCGCACTTTCGAAAACGCTCGCATCAAGTTGATGGCCGGGGATGTGAACAAGCTTCAGCCGGGCGTGGTCGGCGGAGCCGTTATGCGAGCGGCTCAAATGGCCGCAGAGGTATCAGGTCCGCCCGTCACCGAAAGGGCGTTCGATGAATACCACCTCTACACGCTCGAACGCACCACGACGTTGCGCGACCGCGAAACCAAGCAGGTCGAGTTCATCCATGCATCCGGCGTCACCACGAAGCAGGTCTACATTTATGACGGTGCCAAGATCGATCCCAACCGATACAACGGATGGAACTGGGAGAACATCCGCAACGATCACTCGTACGGCACCGAATCTAATCCCAAAATCTGGGTGATGCGCGAGTTCGCCAACTCGCAGGCGAATCATCTGGGTATGCCGTTGCCGAAAGGCCGGGTACGCTTCTACCGCCGCAACGACGATGGCCAGGTTGAATTCACCGGGGAAAACATGATCGACCACACCCCCAAGGACGAGACCATCCGCATCTACACGGGCAACTCGTTTGACCTTACCGGAGAGCGGCACCGCACGAACTACACCGTCGAACCGGGTAAGAGTGCGGCCACGGAGACGTTCCAGATCAAAGTCCGCAACCACAAGAAAGAAGCCGTGGAGGTACGCATTGTCGAGCATCTGTATCGCGGCAAGAACTGGGAGATCGTTTCGAAATCCGACGACTACCAAAAGAAGGACAGCCAGACGATCGAGTTCCCGGTAACGATTGCTCCCGACGAAGAGAAGACCATAACATATACAGCTCACTACGCCTGGTGAGGCCGGAGGAGGCTGTCCGAGTCTTTACCACGAGGGTCACGAAGTCGCACAAAGGGCCTATTTTGTGGGGTTTCCTTCGTGGACCTTAGTGTCCTTCGTGGTTGAGGTCTTTCTTCCCCTAGCCCGTACGCCGGTCACACCCTCAAATCCACACTTGTGATACAAATTTCTGTGGTCTTCCTACTAGTGATCGACACTCCTTTTCATATCCCTCGAGACCCGGCAGGTACTTCATGCTGAGGGCGTTCTTCGTCCGCCTTTCTGAAAATCGTTCTCTGCGCAATTTTGCCGAGCGGTCTTCCATCGGTCGCCGCGTTTCCGGCCGCTTCGTCGCGGGCACGGAGATCGCTGACGCCGTGCGCGTCACCCAGGCAGTCAACCGCGCGGGCATGAGCGTCAGCATCGACAACCTCGGCGAAAACGTCACCAATCCCGACGAGGCCCGTCACAGTTCCCAGCTGTACCACCAGATTCTCGATGCCCTCGCGGCCAACCATCTCAACGCCAACATCAGTTTGAAGCTGACGCATATGGGCCTCGATGTCGACGAGAAACTGGCCCGCGACATCGTTGCCGGTCTGGTGTCGAAGGCCGTATCGATGAACCCCCCCGGGTTTGTGCGCGTCGATATGGAAGGCTCTCCTTACACCCAGCGCACTCTCGATTTCGTTCACGAACTCCACCGCATGCCCGGCGATCAGAACAGCGTCGGCACCGTCATCCAGGCCTACCTGAAACGCTCCGAGAGTGATGTCGAAAAGCTGTTGTCGGAAGGTATTCGTATCCGCCTGTGCAAAGGCGCCTACAAAGAGCCCGCGAGCATCGCCTTCGAAAGTAAAGCCGACGTGGACGCCAACTACATCAAACTAATGAAGATTCTAATGAAGAGCGGCGTCTATCACGGCATGGCGACTCACGATGAAAACATCATCCGTGAAGCGCAAGCCTTCGCCACCCGCGAAAAGATTGCTCGCGATTCCTTCGAGTTCCAGATGCTGTATGGAATCCGCCGCGACCTGCAGCAGAAGCTGGTGAAGGATGGCTGGGGCATGCGCGTCTACGTCCCCTTCGGCACGGAATGGTACCCCTATTTCATGCGACGGTTGGGGGAGCGCCCAGCCAACGTGTTCTTCATCGCCCGCAATATGCTGCGCTCATAACCGGCTGGCATAGTCGAAAGTGCCAGCCGATGGCACGTCCGGGCCAATTCCTTACGGCAGACTCTTTGCTAGCATCAAGACGTGCGATATACGGTCTCAGCTGAGCTGATTGAGACGTTCTCCGTCTTCGTGGCGCCAGAGATCGAAGACGAGAAAATCGACCTGATTCGCGCCGCGCTGGTCATCGCCCGCACCGAATATCCCAATCTCGATATCGAAAAGTATGCCGGGCGCATGGAGCAACTGTCGCGCCGCGTGGCTGCTCTGGTTCCACATCCTGATCTGCAACCGGCGCGCGCACCCCTGAACCTTGTCCTCTTTGAGGAACTGAACCTGCGCGGCAATCGCGAGGATTATTACGACCCGCGCAATTCCTTCTTGAACGATGTGCTCGACCGTGGCCTGGGAATTCCCATCACGCTGTCGATCGTCTACATGGAAGTCGCCAAGCGCGTCGGCTTTTCGCTGGCCGGTGTTGGCATGCCTGGGCATTTCCTGCTCAAGCACTACGGCCACGATGGCCAGGAAACCCTGATCGACTGCTTCAATCGGGGCGACGTTCTCACCCGCCAGGACTGTCAGAGCCGCCTCGACGAAATCTACTCCGGGGAAATGAGCTTGCGGCCGGAGTTCCTTCATCCCATCAGCCGCCGCCAGATTCTTACGCGTATGCTCAACAACCTTAAGACTGTCTATCTTTCCACGCGCAACTTCCGCAAGGCCTTGCCGATCGCTGACTTGATCCTTGTGATCTACCCGCAATCCGCGGAAGACCTAAAGCAGCGAGCCCTCCTGCGTTACAGCATGGGATTGCACCGGCTTGCCGCGGAAGATTTGGACGAATACCTGAAGATGTCGCCGAAAGCGTCTGACGCGGAGGAGATCCGCCAGATGTCCATCTCGATCCGCCGCATGCTGGCGTTGATGAACTAGTTCTCAGTCCTGGCGTTGATGCCTGCTCTTCATTTTAGGATTCTTAATCCGAGAACTGAGAACGCCGCTACTGCTGGGATACGTTCTCCCCGCCTTCCGCTGGAGCCAGCGGTAGTCGAGCAGCCCCTCGAATCATCTCGCGTTCCTGGTCGGAGAAGTTGCTTTTGAAGCGTGGAGAATCGATCACCTGCTCGCGCTGATCGGGCGGCATCGCCCGCAGATCGCGCACCGCCGTGGTGACTTGACGCTGGCGATCCGGAGGCAACTGGCGAAACTGCCCATAAACCTGCCGCGCCTGCTGTTTCTGCTCAGGCGTCAGATGCTCCCACGTCTCCATGCGGTTGAGCATGCGCAACTGTTGTTGAGGCGGCAGATTCGAGAAGTGTTGCAACCGCTGCCGCAGAATCTGCTGCCGTTCCGGCGGCAAACTGCGGAATGCCGGATCATTTTGCAGAGCTCGTTCTTGCTCTGCCGGAGGCAAATCTTTGTAGCGCCGCAGCCAGTCGCCAGCATGTCCCGCCTGTCGCGGGCGCGCCTGCACTTGGGCCTGGGGTGGCCGAGTTGGTTGCTGATGTTGTTGCGGCGGAGGCGGGGCGGCATGTCGCTGCTGAGCCCAATGGAAACCGCTTCCACGCGCCAGGCAGGGTAAAGGAATCGCCAACGCGATCGCCAATCCGGCGGCCGCCAGCCAATCCGCTCTGTATCTTCCCCGCCTCATGTTCCCCGCCTGTTTCTTTGCACTTCGCCGTGCTACCGTGCATTCCCGTCACAACCGGCGCGAACCATCTACGGATTCGCTGCCACATTCTGCTGCAGATCCAGATCATCGAGCAACTCGAAATCCGAATACATTTCGTGATTCTTTTCCAGAGTTTGCAAGTCGCTCACGGCCGTGCCCACTTCCGCCACTGGCGGTCCTGGATCGGAAACCCTGCCGCGAGTAACGATCAGTCCCACGCCAACTCCCATAATCACCGTTAGTGCTGCCGCCAAAACCGGACGCCGGAACCAATGCATCCAACCCGCTTGCGGTTTTGCCATCTCCTCGCGCAAGCGAGCCTGCAGACGCACGTCGAAGTATGGCGACGGCTCGGGAACCTGCCACTCATCGAGCAGCGCCATGGTCGAGCGCATCGCTTTCAACTGTTCCGCACAAGCTCCACAACTCTCCAGATGTTTGCCTTCATCCACCGTGGGCTCGCTGAACCCAGCGGCCACCTCGGGCATCCGTTCTCGAATTTCATCGCATTTCATAACCGCTTCCCCTTCACTCTCTTCGCCACTGTCGCTTCACACACAAAATCATTGGTCAGTCTAAACAAATTCTTTTAACTGTTCGCGCAAAGTTTCATAAGCCCGGAAGAGCAACGACTTGGTTGCGGACTCGCTCTTCTTCAACACATCCGCGATCTGCTTGTAATCCATCTGCTGGTACTTGTGCATGATCACCGCCAGCCTTTGCTGCTCTGGCAAAGCTTCCACCTTACTGCGAATCGCCAGCATGCGCTCTCGCCGGACCATTGCTTGTTCCGCCGTCAGATTGCCGTCAGGCAGTTCGAGCGTAGTCCCTGTCTCCTCGTCCGGTTCGTCCAGGCTGACCTGAACTTCAGGACGCTCGTGCCGCGTATCGCGAGCATGGTTGACCGCCAGATTCGTGGCGATGCGGTACAGCCAGGTGGTAAACTTCGCGCTCGCCTCGTAACTCGCCCGCGAGCGATACACCCGCAGGAAAACTTCCTGCGCCAGATCTTCGGCCGCCGCGGCATTACGCGCCATCCGGTACATGAAACTCACCATCGGGCGGCGATACTTCTGCACCAGATAATCAAACGCCGACTGGTCGCCGGCTTTCGCGCGCAGCATGATCTCAGCATCCGAAGGCGACTCTCCCGCCGCAGCCGAGGCCGAGAATGCAGCGGACGCTTGCGGCGTCGTCGCACCCATCAGCATGCCTCGATCAAGTGCAGCTGTGCTCACACTAGTTTCAACCCCGTCACCGTTGGGAAGTTGCGCACTCTGGGGAATCTGAGAGTCCGCGGAAGTCCATGTAGATGAAGGAGATAGAGGTGTCCGCGAAGCTTTTGGGTCGGGCGCCATACAGATGGAAGATGCGGCCAAGGCACGGACGGGCTTCCGAGCCCGCCTGTTCGCCCCGCAGCCGATAGGCTACCACGCCAGCCCACCGCGCCGAAACCCCGCGAATGGCCACCGGAAGTAAGATCGGAAAACGAATGATTGCGCCGGGCACACCATTCCGTCGTCCGAAGGCAAGTTGCATAATCCGCGCGCAAATGTTTGAATGAAATGACTCAAGCAGGGCGCTTAACTCAGCGGTAGAGTGCCATCTTCACACCGAGTCTAGATAACTGTAATCAGAGAGTTAGCGGGAACGCTCAGGAACCTTCGGGAACCTGTTTACGCTGACTTAGGAGCGTGGGTCAGAGCAACTGGACCCACAGATGGACCCACGGTGAGCGGCTGGCACTACTCACTTCGGAACCGCGTTCTATTGCTGCTTTTCATCCGCTATCCCCAACACATAGACAACGAGTTTCTCCTCCCCCTCGTATGTCCCATGTATCTGAGTACAAAATGAAGATGAGTTGTCCGCCGGATAACACGACGAGTATCCCTCTTCGCCGGGGTTGATCGCAGTGCCCCAATATAACTGTCCCGGACGAAGCGGATAACAAGTCGAATTGACATCATTGCACATGAGCCACACCTGAACATCTGGTTTACCAATCGCACTCATTGGGAAGGCGGCCTTCACCATCTGGACGTTGTGGTGCCCGTCGGGTGTCGGCATTACCGTAACCTCATCCACGCGAATCGGGATAGGTCGCTTTTTCGGAGTGGAGACTTCTGTCGTGGCCTTGGGCGAGTGCGACGCTTGCGCCTTTTCCGCTGGTGGACGGGGAGTCTGCGTGTTCTCGCTCGGAGGAGTGTCCGCTACTGTGTGGCTCGGAGCTTCGTTATAATCCGGCCCTTTGACTATCGTGGCTAGCTGGCTAGTTCGGCCTCTTTCCCCCGCTAAAAACACGGCCATGCCAATGCACAAGAGGAGGGGAAAAACGGCAACTCGCCACGTTCGATACCACGGCACGCTATCGCTTTTCGTCAACCCACACGTTATGCAACGCTTCGGGTAAAAGGGAAGCGCCAATAACCAGAGTCCAGCGGTCAGCAGCACGGCGAAGAATGTACCGAAACCTAGGGCACGCTTGTATCCCGTCAATTTGTTGCAGTTCGGGCAGAATATCATCTCCACGACGGGTTACCGCCCTTTCAAAACACGAGAGTATACCATTGTGCCGTGCGGTGTTGATGTGACTGTGACGGGAGGGCAGCGTTATACTGTACTCATGGAAACGCACCCGCCGAAGTATGAAGTCATCCTCAGCGACCCCGAAATCGCGTGCGAAATCGTGAAGAGAAATGATGGGAACCTAGGCATTGCTTGCTTGCGATGCGGGCAGCCATGCACGTTGACGTTATCTCAACAACGCAAAACGGGTTTTGGCAGCGGAAACGTCCAATCGCAAACTTTATTCGTCATCGAATGCCCGAAGTGTGGGCGTCTAGCGAAGAAGCTGGCAGTCAGCCTGTGAAGGCATAAAATCCGCGCGGCGATGTCCATAAGCACTTTGATAGAGAACACCGTCCCATAGCGTGACCGCGTGCCGTCTGCCTCAAGTTCCTTCGCAATCGAGTAGAAACTCCGCCCGATTTTAGCCTGTGTTTATGCGGGTGTCGAGCACATTCGTAACTTAGGCTGCTGTTTCCACAGTTTCCCTTATCGCCTCTAATTCCACGGAATCCGTATCACCCGTATCAGTTGGTCCTCTTGACGTATGGATGTGCCAGACTTTCATGGAGTGGACGAAGGCCCACCTAGAAGGCTAACGATTATGACCAGAAACGCTACCACGCCGACGGAACCCCACCAAAAAACCTTCCTCCACACGGGCCTAAACCATCCCAAGAAAAACGACAGTATCGCCATGTAGACCATCGCACGCAAACCGTAACTATTAGGGTGCGTGAGAAGCCAATGCCAGTCGTACTGCTGAATAAGGTACTCGCTAGCAACTACGCACACGCCCGAGCAGACGAAGGCGGCAACAATGCTAACAGTTACAGCGTTTGATTCGAGCCTTCGTTGGGCTTCCTTTGCAACCCGTTGTGCTTCCTCGACATCATTTTGTAGCTTACTGACTGATTTCTGAGACTCGGTTCTTTCGCTACTAAGCGTGGTGGATAGTTCGTCGATCTTGCGATTCGCTTCTAGGTGCGAGCCGAGGAGCGAGTCGCGCTCCTCTTCAAGCTCCGAGCGCGATAGCCTTTCTTTTTCTGTTTGGTCCTTCAGTGAAACGACTTCTTCCAGCAATGTTGCGTTCTCTGCAACTAGAGCAGCGTCAACGAGCAGCTTGAATTGCTTGTCGTCTTTAGATTTCTTGAGATTTTCCAGTAGCAAATCATTTGCTAGCAATGCAGAAACGGTTTCTTCTTTCACGTCTTTGTACGAAGCCAGTAAAGATAACAGTTTTGAGCAAGCTTCTGCGGAAAGGCTGATGCTTCGAAATTCGGCAATGGCAAATGATTCCGCAAATGACCTGTCGAACTCGGGGCTGGAAGGCACAAAAGGTCGGAGGAGTTGAAGAAATTGATTGGGTAGAACAGTACAAGCCATCTCTTTGTCGCTGCGGAGTTCCTGCCAATCGAACTTACTTAGCACGGTGTCACAGGTAATCATCAAAGCCTTTGCATCAAGGGAGGACATTGCCTTCGAACGTTGATGCCTAACACAGTCCAATACCGTCATGTCGTGGTCAATCGCTTCGTAGGGTTTTTCCCGACGGCGAGAGGCCAAGTATTCCTTGTATTGATTTATCAGATCAGACCGCTCTTCTAGACGCACGTCCGGTTGTCGAAAAATCAGGATTCCATGGTCCGCTAGAAGCACATCTGGATGCTCGTACGGCTCAAAGAAAATCTCTGGGTCAACCGTTTGTTTTGCGTTTACTTCATGGAACTTTCGCTCGATACTGCTTACATACGTGGCGTTCGCCGCTGCTCGACTCAGGGCCTGTGGCCAGTGTCGGCCTTTCAGATGGCTGGTAATACCGATGATGGTCCGTCGCATTTCCAACAGGGTTGCTTCGTGATAGCGGAGCTTGAAAGGAAGTTTGTTGTTTACAATGGCGGAGATCAGTTCTTCGGAAACTGCATCAAAGGGATTCACATGCAACCCTAGAAGACCAAACAAAAAGTTGGTGTCTAGGAAGAGCGTCAACTCCTTCAGCTTAGAGCGGAGGCGGGCCGCGACTTCGGGCGGTGCGCTGAGAGAGTAGTAGCTGAATGCACCATCAGCTAGTTGAACGATGAAATTTGTGCGATCGGGGTCGGTTCCCACCGTTGAGACGAACAAGTGTATTGAACCTTCGATGTCTTCCCGCTGTTTTTCGGTTTCACATTTATCCGTCAAGACCTCATCAAGACTTGCTTTCAGCAGAGAAGTGTTGTCGTCCCCTCCCTTTGCCCTTGCATCCAATAACTGAACTGTTTGGATTCCATGGCGTCTAAACAGCTTTGTAAGGTATTGTTGCAGGCACTTCCACGCCTGCTCGCGGTCGAACGCTGAGAACTTCGACGTGCATTGTAGAAACCATGCTTCTTTGACATTCTCTTGCAAAGATTGTGCTGATTTGATTCTTGCTTCAACGCGGCTCCTGAAAATTGGATTGGCGCTGTATTTCGCCGAACCCGGAAGTAGGATGACCTGCGCCTCTGCTACTAAACTATCGAGTGCGGACTGGATTCGTTGCCCACTCAGTTCTAGGCCGAAGAATGTCTTGAATACGGCACTGAAGCCCTGCACGCCAGAAGAGGTCTCTCCCTCAAAAAGGACCAAACACTGCAGAAGCAACTGGCGAAGCACCTCATCGCCTTGCTGCGCGTGCGTTACGGCAACAAATCCGAGAAGAGCTTGCAACGACGGCCCTTCGGAAGGTACCTGCAACTCGTGTTGTGGCTCGGGCATAAAAGCCTGCCTCTCTGACAGCGACGACCGGATTTCTATCAGCTACGGGGTTTTTAGCAACGATCATTCGAGGTTTGCTCCACCAATGCCCCTTGCAGCCACATAGCTCAACTCGGTGAAGGCTGCCGGGCTGTTAACTGGGAGGTTGCGAGTCCAATCCCCGGGCCGCCACACTTCAAGTATCGGGTCCTACCGCGAGAAAGACAAGAGGTAACTAGCTGACGTTTGAGGGTCTCGACAGTCACTTCTCACGGTGTACAATTTTTGCTCAGATATGACTCCGCAGGAGACCACAGTTGACGCTTCTACGTTTCAAAAACCGCTTGGGAAGCTTGCGGAAGTGTTGTCCCAAAAGGTCAGGCGCGAAGCCGCGAAGCTCCTAGGGGTTCCCGACTTTGTGACTTTTGATCTCCACGTTCTGACGAGGCAGGCCCAGTACACTTACGACCTGCTTTTTTATCTCAATGCCGATGAACGCCGCGAGGGAGACTGCGACTGGAAGCCCCCATACTCGGTCGTTACTCTGCCCCTGATCCGCAACATGATCGACCATCTGTATAACATCACTTCGATTTTGCAGGACCCTCAGCGCAACGGTCCTCGCTTTCGCAAGTGCGGCTATCAAAAGCTCTTGAAGGGACTGGATGAGGACCAAGCGAAATACGGCGGCAGAGCGGAGTGGGATGAGTCAATTGCGAAGAGCCGGACCGAGATCGATTTTGAAATACGCAGGATGGGTTTTACTGTAGCCGATGTTTTAGCGGAGAAGGAGTGGCCCACCCTCGGGCAGTACATAGGGCGGCAGCAAAAAGGCGGGACGTATACTCCTCATCAGGATTTCCTAAAGACACTGGTCTACGGTCAATGGCGTGAATACTCCGCAATGGCCCATGGAGCGTCAGACGGGCTTTTGAAATCCGCGATTTTCTATATCGCTGACTCGATGCCACACGAGGAAAGAGCGATGTTGGAGGATGGTCATCTGCGATTGCTGAGCTTCCACATCGGGCAAGCCGCCGCCATTTTGCTATGCATCGTGACTGAGTTACAGGCGTACTTCCGATTTGATGGTGCCGACATTAACGAAAGAATCCACAAAATGTGGGACGCTCTCATGCCAGCTTTCGCGGTTAAGGAGTTGTATGGAGAACGCTATGAGAAGCTGATGAAGGATAGGGGAATTTAGCAAGCCCTTGGCCCTCGGCTGCGGGGCTTTTCCTTTGCCAGACTGCCCGCTCTGCTGTGCTAATATCATTTTTTGGAACGCTGCCCTGCTACGGGTCAATGCGTGTAACGGCCATCTGATTTCTTCAATTCACCCAAACGTTTTACTTCGGTTACGATGTGAGCGCATGGGGATTTCTTGGAAAAATATCGCGTTGCTCTTTAGTTTGGCTGTGTCGCAAATGGCTTGGTGTCAAGACAAGTCACAACTACACGTAACGGACACTGCGAGCAACGAAAGAATATACATCCGCGGACGAATCGGAAAAATATCGTATTTCATGTCCTGCACGCGTGAAAGCCCAACGAACGTATCGGACGCTTGGGACGATATCAATAAAGCTGCTTGTTCATCCCTGCATGCTGGGCACGATTATCCTGTCTACTCTCTACGTGGAAAGATTATGTGGGTCGGGCAGGGTTGCAGGGTTGGGACTCCCAACTGTCCAGATGCGAAACTGACGATTTTGAAAGAGCGGGAACTACGATGATGTCGGTTACTACCTACACCGAGTAAATCAGCCCGCCCGAGACCTGCACCCCGCTCGGAGGGGAATGGATCAGCCACCCCGCCGCCGGGAGTCTTGAGTGTAATGGCCTGTTTACGTCACTGACGGTCGACTCTGACCACGTACCAGTACCAGAACTTGCCTGCGTATGGCACTTTATCCATGATTACGTACTCTCTGCCAGTCCTTCCCCCGCAGGTCACTTCTGCATAGAACATGGCCTTGGTGAAGTCGCGGTTGAATCCAGCTTTCGTAAAACTTGCCCAGAGTGTGGGCTGTGCTGTCGTGGGCGCAAAGCGAGAGTCCTTCACCATTTCAAGCGTTTCACCCTTCGAATCAGGGAAACTTGCGGCATTCAATGTCTCCGCAGAAAGATTCCGAACGGCAAAACTGCTAAAAACTGATGTCGGCACCCATCGTGCCGCTCGTCGTTCTTGAGGAACATGCCACAAAACAGATGGCCGGGAAAATCCTGAGATGGTTTCGTCCGAGACGAAGTATTGCCGAATATCCGCAACTCCTTCACCGTCGGTGTACCGTGGGTCTTCGCGGCACTCAGTGGGCAGCGGCCTTTCGAGCGCGGGGATGCTAAACAGATAATCCGAATAAACACCGTACTGCTCTTGCTCTGTCCGAGCAGCATCACGGTGGTTTATCAGTTTGATGGCTACAACAGAAGCGGCAAGAAGAATCAGCAGTGTTGCTAGTACTCGTTTCGTGGTTACACGCCGGAACATTGACGTTCAGCCCTCACACTTTTAAGGACACCGCTGGTGGTCAGTTTAGACCGTGTAAGCGTCCGAATCGTGGTGACTGTCGTAATATCTCGATTACGCTCACCGACCCGGATGGACCGTGGCCAATCCTCAGTGAGCGTTATGGCCTGTTCTCAACAGTTACGGAAAGGCCCTTGGATTTTAGGCTATATTCAATATTGGGTTGGCCGATAATGTCGGGACGCTTCCTCACTTCGACGCCTCTGATACTTGCGTGCCTCGCCGGATTTGTGGCACACAGCAAAGCAGTCTCAGCCGAGATGAACTCCGACTTACAGGTCGGTGACAAGACCTACAAAATTGTAGACCGGATCGTTCTTCCCCACGCGCTCGTTTTCCGCAAACCTCAGCCCCCAAAAGGGCACCCTTGCCGGGTTATGATTGACGCTCACAACGATGAGAAGAATTGCAGTATCCCAGCAGGTCGTCCCTCATACGGCATTCTAGGATGCGGGGCAACAGTTCCCTCCTTCCCAGAACCTATTGCCCAGACGTTCGCCCGTGTTCCCGGTCAGGATACCCCTAATCTGTTTGCTTTAATCGTGGGCGTTCATGCTGCGAAGAAGCGCAGCGAAGGGGAACTTGTAATTGCAGTTCTCTCATGTGGCCCTCGGATCGCAGTCCCAACTGTGCAGGATGGAGCGCATGAGAACGGTTTGTCGTACAACTTCAATCGCTTATCACTCTCGATCTCGGGCAGCAACAGAGTTGCGGAATTTGCTGTTCAAGGGATCGAGACTCGCCCCGAAACTTACCGAATTGCAGGGATGAATGAGGCTATTCTGTTTGTCGTGCCCTTCAAAGCCCTCCATGGTTTGAAGATCGAGAAGGAGGTCGGTTCCGACAAAGCGCAAACGCGAAGTGTTGATCTGCTCGACGGTGAGTTTGTTTTGGGCTCGTATTTAAGCCAAGACAACCGTTACACGGAGACCATCGAACGAGAAGTTGTGCCTGCTGGTCATCGACCAATACAGGTCATCAACAGTAGCGATTGACGGCATTGTTGGTCTATCGTTCCGATTATTCTGAGTGGGTAGAAATTCATCCTCGGCGCTCAACTATTGCAAAATCTCGATTACACGCATTGGCACCTAAAGGTCGACGGGAACCCACCCAGCAGCCCGCAGGACGCTGTTGCCACAGCACCTAGCCCTCTACCCTCACTTTCAAGCCGGAGTCGCTCTAATCGCACGCAATGCGTGTGTGTATCAAATTGCTGCATGTGTGCCACGGAAATGCCTCTTTTTGTCCTCTCGAATCATGGGTCTGCGTCTTGCTCCCTGTCCCGACGCCTACCCGTTTATTCACCCTATCCCATTCATTGCGCAGCACTTACGTGGGTTGGGGGCGACGGGGCGCTGGTTGGCCGAAGGCTCGGTTCTGCGCTTCCGTGCGCGAATTCTTTGAGTCAGAACGTAGTGCCTACAAGCATCCAAGGCCGCTAGAACGGCTTCCCGTCGATCCCGGCACGCCATGCCCGATCAAATGGGGCGGGAGGCTTCCACCAGCCCTTCGGCATTCGTTTTGCTCTGGGTCTAGGCTTTTCCGCCCGCTGCCATCCCCAGACTCGCCCCAGTCGCAACCAGAGTGCGCGGATCACTGGACGATCCTCAGCGTGTCGAGTCGTTGCCCACCGACGTACTCGATGTTGTCCTTCAATCCGGCGTGTTCGAGTGCGATGGTGAAGCACTTGATAACGGTATCTTCGATTTCCGCGTACGTCGCGTTCTCTGGCAGCGTGCAGACTTGCGCCAGCGCAATCGCTTGGCGCTCGTTTTCGGTGTAGGAGAAAAACTGCATCTCCGTGCGAGTGAGTACGCGAGAGGTTTGCGGATGCACAAGCGTCATGTGTTCTCATTTCGACGTGAGGGAGTCATTTGGCCTCCCGGTTCAGAATCTTGTTCACCGCCCATGCTGTCCATCGTGCGGCGCTCCGTGGATTCACGCCTTCGGCATTCAACGTCGCAGCAATGGCGTCATAACTCCGCTGCTCTGCATCGCGCATCTGTCGCATCCGGGCGAGAGTAGCCTTTTCGTCGGGCCTCTCGGGATGCACGCCATACGGGTAGATTCCGTTGACGTGGCGTCCCTGCTTTGCGGCGCGGAGCTTGCCGAGTTTCATTCGCGCCACGAGTTTTCGCTTCTCGTTGCGCACAATCTGCATCTTGATTCCGAGGATCATGTCTTTGTCGGCGTTCTGAAACTCGTCTAGGGACGTGTCCGAAGTGAGCAGTCCATCCACGACCGACCAGACCGCCACGGCAGCGCCAGCGATGCTGAGGAAATCCTCGAAGATTGCAGACTTGCCACGCCCGATCCGGTCGAGTTGGTGAACGATCACAGCGTCTAAGTCTTTGACGCTGACGCGCTCCACAAGCGCCGCCATTCCGGGTCGCTGGTGCCACGGTAGCTCGCCAGTGACCCCATCTGTGAACCATTCGAGCATTTCAAACCCGCGAAGTGCTGCCCACGCGGTAATCTGCGCGCGCTGCTCGTCTATGCTCGTCCCATCGTTGAACTGCGTCCGACCGCTCACGCGGAGATAGCCAATAGCACGTTTCATGCTTCCTCCACATCGGGCAGCAGTCCGCACACTTCCGCGTATTCGTAGGCCGATGAGTGATAATCACGCGGGTTAAGTGAACCGTCTTCGACCGCCTCGGACACGTCTTCGTCCCACCACTCCACAATCGTGGAATCGTCGAGCTTGTTGCGTAGCTCTACGTGCGCTCTGTCCCGTTCAAACCACGTCAGCAACTCGGTATCGTCTATGCGTAGCTCTGTCATTTCGTTTCCGCCTTTCCATTGCACGCGCGCTCGAAACGCGCCGGTTGAAGCGTGGGTTAGTCGTAGCCAAGGCGTCGGTAAACCGCGCCACGATGGCGGAGAACCGCACAACGTCGCTGTCGGCTGGTTGATCGAACGAGGGTAGCTGCTTTATTGTTTCTGCGATTAGAACGAAGTCTTTACGTGTCATGATTGCTCCTTTTCGGTTGTGATGCACTGTGTGAGTACATATCACACATGTCATACGTGTGAGCAATCAGGCAACCAACCTACGAGATCGTTGCTGTGCTGGAAGGCTTGCAATGGAGTCAGCGGCTTACGAAAATCCTTGAGAGGTTTGTTCCACTTTCTGTGGTGCCGTGAAGTGTCACGAGTGACAGGAATGTGCATGGAAAGTGACAACACACGTCATACGTGTGTGTATGCACACATGGCACTCGTACACTTCAAGGGTTCGAGCTAACTCCTTTGGAATTTCAAACTCTCGATTTCGTGTTGCAAGGAAGAGGGTTACAGGGCGAGTTTTGCCATGCCCTTGTCTGCGAGGACGAGTTAAGGCATGGTAGGGCACGACGGAAGAGGAATAGTACGGCGTCGGTGCCACGGATTCCCTGAGTCCCGCTAACTGATGTCTACACCTACACACATCGAGTAAGTTGACATCTGTACTATAGCGCGATAGGCTCCCCGCATGGCTAAGATCGGGATGACACCGGGCGGGCAGTTCGGGACTATGTTCGCACAGGCAATCGAGGCCAAGCGCATCAGCTTAGCCTCTGTCGCGCAAAAAGTGGGGCGTAGCTATGAGCAGATGCGGAAGGTCTTCCTCGGTACGTCCACGCCGTCGTCCGCACTCGTGACGAAAGTGTCCAAGATTCTCGGCATGAACGTCGAGGAGGCGCAACGGGCTGCCACAAAAGACCGAATGCAACGCAGGTTCGGCAAGCAGGGCCTCAAGGCGCTAGGCCGCGATCCCCGCTTGGCAGAGCTTGATGCGGTGGCGAGCCTTGCTCAGCGATCAGGAGCTTCAGACGGTCATCACCGTGGCGCGGGGCTTGGTGAAGGCGCGGAAGCAAGGTTAGATCGAGACTCTTAAAAGCATCCGAGCCACTGTACGACGGTAGGGCCTCTCAAATCCCTTACGGTACAAAAGGTCAGCACCTTCCCAGCAATCGTCAACAGGTCCTAAGCAGCTAGACTGAGCAGTGACTTCCAATATTAGTTCTTCTCCTCGGCACCGCTCCCGACAAACTGCAAATGCAACTAATACTCGCCCAAAGCGGGTCACTGTGACGCAACACCCCAAGCGCCAATGCAGAGGCTGCACGCAGTTGTTCAGCGGCCCGCTGAGGCAAACATTTCACAGCAAAGAATGCCATCGCCTTTGGCTAGCAACTCAGCGCGAGTTATCGAGAAAGACGCGTGCGCCAATCGAAAAGACATGCACTCTCTGCGGGGGGCCGATCGAAGAGAGGAAAGATGGCCGTGGCAGAAGAATCGGAATGCAAAACGATTACTGCACGGTCGAATGCCGTGACCGCGCACGGCGAGCGCGGAAAAAGGTTGCCGCAGGTCTTGATCCAGAAATTGATGCGCGCACCACCAGAAGACTGGAACCACGCACCATCGAAATCCTAGACGCGGTAAGGGCATTCCTCGGCACTCTGGATTATCCAGTTGGCGTCAGAAGTGTCTGCTACCATCTCCTGTCTACCGGAGTCTTGAAGTCCACCCGAGAATTTGGAGGTGCGCAAGGCCATATCAGCGCCGCCCGCCTACGGGACGAAGGTGACAACGACATCCCTGATGATGCATTCGAGGATCGGACACGCAAACTCGAATATTTTCCGGGCGCGACCGACGTTCAGGACTACCTTGAAGAAAGGAAAGCGTGGTATTCGCGTACCCACTGGACGGATCAGCCCACGGTGCCGATTCTGTTGACGGAAAAGGACGGTTACAACTTTCTAAGCTCCGTAACTGCACCGGAACATGTGAGATTGTTTCTGTCCAAGGGTAATCATGGACGCTGCCATCTAGTGAAGCTGGCCGAACACTGTGCGCAGATCATCAACAATGGGCAGCGGGTAGCGATTGGGTACTTCGGCGACTTCGATGCGGACGGAGTGAAGATGGAGCTAGTGGCTGAGAACGGGAATGACAGAACTGGCGTTGCCCATCGAGAGGGGTTGCGGCAAATCCTGAACAGGAAGCATGATCTGTGGGATTGTGACGCCGTGAGTTGGACTCGGCTTGGTCTAACTTCTACGCAGTTGCTTGAACTGGACCCGCAGGCATGGGTCCCCGCCAAACGAACCAGCAACAACTTCGAGTGGTACAAAGCTGAATACTTTTACCTATTCTCGGAAGAAGCATTCAGCAGGGCGGGACTTGACGAGGCATTTCCAGCCATCCGCGATGATGGTACTAGAGAGTCCGAAGACTACGACACCCACGTCTTCGGCGGCGAATGTGATGCGCTGAGTTTTGCGACCATGAGTGAGATCGCGCAGGACTTCATCGACAGTTGCAAGGACCCCGAACGCTGGGCGGCAAGCGTGGCGGTCGAGGAAAAAGAAAAACAAGCGCTGCAAGAACTGAAGCTCCGCATCTGATCCTAAAATCAAAGACCATCACGTTGCACGCAAGTGCAGGTGCCGAAAATATATTTTCATCCACAACGTCAATGAACATGCGGGTTCCCGCGTTTCGGATATTGACTTCCTGTCCTCTCATAGTAGAATTAAGTTAGGCAATATGTGTGTGTTCTATGTCCTCGCACGCGTGTATTGTCGAGAACGACGCTCGCGCCAACTAGCCCCACTTGCACCTCAGTAGTGCCCCTCTAAAGCCAGTTCCTTGTGCCAAGTTTGAGCGGCACCGCAGCAATCTCCCTACCAGGTTTCTCTCGAAACCACCTAAAACCTAAACCCGTTGCGCTCGTGAAATCCGAGCGCGACCCCAACCTGCGCGCCCGATAGGGCCGCTATAGAAAGGTACATCATGTCAATCCACACAGAAGAACATCAGAGCTTCCAAGACGAAGCTAAACGCGAAACCAGTCTCCTCGTCGCCATCAGCCGAGCCATCGAAGCCAGCCCGGTGAAGCATCAGGGCACCCGTGAAGAAGCAGTCCGAGCGATCCTCGGTAAGCTGAACGCATCGCATACGCTGCGCGTGGGAGATCGCGGCTGGGTTTCAGCCCTCGACCGCTCCGGCGCTCCCGCTGACTTCGCCAAACTCGTGACCGACGCCATGCTGCTCGACCGGAGCATCGGTGATGCTGCCTCCATTCAGGCAGCCGTCAAAGCCGGAACGATCAGCCTCGGTGCGCGCGACGAGATGAGCACCCCGCAGCAGAAGATCGAGTTCATCAACAAGTTCGGATTGCCCGCGTGGGAGAAGTTGCCTGCTCACCGCGCTGCATCTATCGCGCCGTCGAAGGAGATGACCCGCGCACAGTACATGGCGATGCCGATGCGAGACCGCATGGCATTTCAGCAGACTCTGACTGAGCCTGAACTGGGCAAGATTCTCAGCCGTCGGTAGTCCCCACCTTGATCTTTGCGCTTGAGCAGTTCGCGCGAACACAGCGACGGGTCTTCTCCTTCCCGGCGCTCAATCCCTGAAACTTCCAAAACGCTTCAGGTGCGTGCGGCTTGCGTGCGATGCGCAGGCCGCTCGCTGATCTCTTGTCCTACACCTCAAAACTCAAACAGCAAACCAAAAGGAACATTTATGAAAAATACACCTCCATTCAACAAGAAGGAAAGCCCGTGGCGCTTTCTGAAGCTCGCGCTGAGCCTGCGCGCACCTGAGCCTGCCTTCCGGCACGTTCTGGTGACTCTGGCCGACCACGCGAACAGTGACGGGTTCTGCTACCCGTCCTACGACCTACTGCTGGCCGAGACAGGCTACACCAGCAAACAGACCATCACACGCGCTCTCAAGCACTGGAAGGACGCCGGGGTGCTGACATGGAAGAAGGGCTGGGGCAACTCCCACAGGCGCAAGTCGAACGAATACCAGTTCAACGAAGCCGCCATGAAAGCTCTGATTGCCCAGCAAAAGGCCGACCGAGGAAATCTCACTGAGGACTCGGATGAAATCACAGTGGGACCCGATGAAATCCCAGTGAGGACCGATGAAATCTCAGTGGGAGGGGTTATGAAAGCCCACTCAGCAGTCGCTAAGGTCTCAGTACTTGAAGGTCCCAGTAACAAAACGTCCCAGTTATCGAAGGAGGGCGGTGCCCTTCTCTCAGACATGAAAACAGGGGCAGGATCACCGACTGCGCAGCAGGCTCACGTAAAGGAAGGCTCACTACATGAGATTTCATCGGAAAGCTCACCCAGTGAGATTCCATCGCCCACGCCGACGCTTATGGACCTGCACAACAAATTGACCCCGGAGAACAAGAAACTCTGGTACAGGCGCACGGACGGCGATCCCGGCGCGGAAGGCAGACGTGTGGCAGCAGAAATTCTAGCAACTCAAGGAGCGGTCTAAATGGAACCGAGTTATCAGCAGCAGATTCACCAGCGCAACCAGTCCTCAGCCGAAGTGGACTCACTCAGGTTGCTGTGGAGCGGCACCATGAAGCAGTTTACCCCGGAGGATCGGAGATTTGAGACGTGGCTCCGCCTCGTTGGCTACGTCGAGACCGTCCGAAACATCAACGACGTTCATCGCCAGTTCATACGTCGGGAGGGCTTGATGCTTCCCGGCGAATTGATCCGGTGCATGGATCGCCTCGTCGCACAGACATTGCTGTCGCAGCAGAAGGCCGCAACTTCAAGGTCAGCATTCTGAGCCGCAACCGCCTAACCAACTCAAGGGAGCCTTCATCCGGCTCCCTTCAACCGCACAAACGGAGATTCCAGATGGAAGAACAGCAAACGGTAGTACCCGAAGAAGCGCCGAAGACCAAGCGGGCCTACAAGCAACGCTTGTCGAAGACCGATGCAGAGAAGGCGATCAAGCAACTCGAAGTCATGCACAAATACGTCAAGAAAGACATCCTCGATGCCCTGAAGTCGAAAGAGTGCAGCCCCGGCACCAACTCGCGCCTCGCATATCTGAAGGCGCTTCAGCAGTTGGAGATCGACTACGTTGACCAGATCACCAAGATGGGCGTGCTCCCGAAGAATGTCGCCAGTCAGACCAACACGGAATACATCTTCAAGGCCCACGTCGGCAAGGGCGGATCGGTGCAGACAACCCTCGTGGACAAACAACAGCTTCACAACATCGAACGCGCTGAAGAGAAAGAATACAAAAAGGGCATGTCCGATTCACCGGAGGATGAAGCGATCCGCGCCCAGTTCGAGGCTCAGTACGGCGACGGAGCAGTCGAGGATGAGAAGGAATAGATAGCCCGCGAGTCGAAGGTCCCACACGTAGCACAGCGGCGAGTCCCCCCGACTCGCCCGATCTTATGAAAATACAATTTGAACCTCTGCTGTCCGATGCACAAGCCGGAGAACTGCTCGGACTGCATCCGAAAACCGTACAGCGCCTAGCACGCGCCGGGGAACTCCCCGCCTTTCGCATCGGTCGCTACTGGCGCTTCCGTGCCACTGCGCTCAACCTCTGGATTGACGTACACTCAACAGGCCAGCCGCTCACGGAAAGGACTCAATGATCCGTGAACGGTATCAGAACGGCAGTATTCGGCGCGAAGCACGCAAGCACGGCGCAGCGGTTTGGACGCTACGATGGAGAGAGACAGACGCTACAGGCCGGGACATCCGGCGCAAGGAAATCGTCGGGACAGTGGAAGAGTACCCGACGAAGGCATCTGCTCAGAAGGCTTGCGAGTTCCGACGCTCGACAATCAACCGGGAAACCAGAACACCGCGCACCATCGCGGAACTTGTGACCCACTACACCGAGAAAGAATTGCCGACTAAGACGCCATACACGCGGGAAGTCTATGCAGGGTACATCTCCAAGTGGATCACTCCACAGTGGGGAGCCTGCTCGCTGTCCGACGTGCGGACTGTAGCTGTGGAGTCTTGGCTTGGCACGTTGGCACTGTCCAATGGATCACGGGCTAAGGTACGGAACATCATGTCCGCGATCTACGCACATGCGATGCGTTGGGAGTTCTTCGACAGAAACCCGATCACGCTAGTGCGGCAGTCGGCCAAGCGCCAGCGGACCCCGGACGTTCTAACGGCAGATGAACTCAAAGTGCTGCTGTCGGAATTGACCGGAGTCTATCGCGTCATGGTCTACGTTGCTGCTACTACCGGGCTGCGAGTCTCCGAACTGCTGGCCTTGCGCTGGGGGGACTGCGACTTCGATGCCGGGGAGATACGCCTCAGTCGTGGCATCGTGCGTCAGCACATTGGGCAGATGAAAACGGAAGCAAGCCGCAAGCCTGTACCGATGGAAGCGGGACTAGCCGACGTTCTCACGAACTGGCGCGGGCGCTGTGCCTATAACCAGTCAGAGGACTACATCTTCGCGTCAATGGAGATGCACGGCAAGCAACCGCTCTGGCCGAATAGCGCGATGGAGAAACACATCCGTCCCGCTGCGCTGCGTGCGAAGATCACGAAGCGCCTAGGCTGGCATACGCTGCGTCACACGTTCGGGACACTGCTCAAAGCGAACGGCGCGGACGTGGCAACGGTGCAAGCACTCATGCGTCACGCTAACGCCCGCGTCACGATGGACACATACGTTCAAGCTGTGACGCCAGCGAAACGAGCAGCGCAGCGCGGCATCGCGGGCCTATTGGACCCAAATGGACCCGCGCTGCTAAAATCAAGTACCGCAAGTTGTTGAATAGACACGGTTGGGCGCTTAACTCAGCGGTAGAGTGCCATCTTCACACGGTGGAAGTCATAGGTTCGAATCCTATAGCGCCCACCATCTTTTCCCCCCAGATTCCCAGATTTTCTGACGCGCATCTGGAGGAGCCGGTTTGGGATCGCTTCGACTGCGGGTAGAATATCTCTGCACCCCGAGGGCGCGTAGCTCAAACGGATAGAGCATCGGATTTCTAATCCGGCGGTTGCAGGTTCGATTCCTGCCGCGCCTACCACCCTTGCTCCCTTGGAATTCCTAGCCTTTGAGTTTTCGGTGTTCGCAACTCGCCGTGTTCAGGCAGGAGTCTGCCAGGCGGAGTCGCTCGACCGGCTTGCCGCCGAGGATGTGCGACTCGATAATCTCGTCGACGTCCGCTTCGGTGACGTGTCCGTACCAGACCGCGTCCGGGTAGACGACGATGTTCGGGCCATGTTCGCACTGGTCGAGGCAGCCGGCCTGGTTCGCGCGCACTTTCCCTTTCAGTCCGCGCTCGGCCAGCTTGTGCTTGAAGAGTTTTTGCAGTTTCGCTTCCGCCAGAGGATCGCAACATCCTCGCGGATGTCCCGCCGGACGCTGGTTTCCGCAGACAAAGATATGTTTTTCGAATTTTGGCATCAGGCTATGGTGGCTACTTGCGTCTCTTCTGCCGCTCGGATCTCAGCGTCCCAGATTCCATCGAAGTCCACGAAATATCCCTGCACCTCGACTCCGGGGATTGCTGCCCTCAGGTTGGCAGCGGCCCGCTGCAGTTCGCGCTCATGATGTTCAGCCTCGGCTGCGGCGTCTCCGCCGAATCCCCCGGCCAATCCGCCGTAGGCACCGCAATCCGAATGCACCATCAAAATGACGCGCCGTGTCCCATGCAGCCGCATCGATTTACGGATCTGCTCCAGCACGAACTCCCGGTCCGATTCATGATCCGGGGAGGCCATGCACTTAGCCCCGCCGGCAATTTTGATGGGATCGGAATTTATCACGCCAATGCGCTTGAGGAACTTCCGGAATCCCAGTTCGAAGCGGTTGTCGAAGCACCACAGGATCGCTGCGTCGCAATGATACTTGTCGCGTGGAGCGTCGAAATGGAATACCTTTTTCATCGAAGCCTCCTCGTCGGATCATATTTCCTGTTCGAATCTTACCCGAGAATGCCAGCGGCTTGAAAATAGGGACGGGCTGCTTGGCGCCACGCGTTGCTATTCGCGGCGCAGACACGATAAAATAATTCGTACACGTCTTCTTCGCTCCGATCCCAGTAATTATTAGTGAAGGCATCCCTGCGGGCAAAGAGTGTGCGACCCCGGGCGCAGCGCAGATATCTGCCTGCTCGAAATTTCCTTGACGGAGTTGGAATTGAAAAAAGGCAAGACAGCAGTAATCGTAGGCGCCCAGTGGGGCGATGAAGGCAAAGGGAAGATTGTCGACGTGTTGTCGGAGAACTTTTCCGTCGTGGCCCGCTATGCCGGCGGACATAATGCCGGCCACACGGTCATCATCAAGGGCAAGAAATTTGTTCTTCAGTTGGTGCCATGTGGCGTGCTGCGCGCGGGCTGCCGAAGCGTCATTGGCAATGGCGTTGTGCTCGACCCGATTGCGTTCCTGAAAGAGGCGGGCGCCTTGCGCGAGGCCGGAGTGGAGATCGACGGTCACCTGTTCGTCTCCAACCGCGCGCACGTGATCCTGCCCTACCACCGCATGATCGAATTGGCGGCGGAGAATGCCCCAGGACGGGTAAAGATCGGCACCACTTCCCGCGGGATCGGTCCCGCGTACGAAGACAAGATGGGACGCCGGGGCCTGCGCGTGGCCGACCTGCTTGACTTGCAATTGCTCAAGAAGCACATCGAGAACGCCGTGCGCGAGAAGAACATGATTGCGCATGCGCTCTTTAACACCGAACCGCTCGACGCCGACAAGATGTACGCGGAATATGCGCAGGCAGCGGAGAAGATCGCGCCATTCGTTTGCGATACGGCAGTCCTGTTGAATCAGGCTCTGAACAGCGGTGAGTCGATCCTGTTTGAAGGTGCCCAGGGCACGATGCTCGACATCGATCACGGAACCTATCCCTTTGTGACTTCCTCCAGCGCAACCTCCGGCGGAGCAGTGATCGGAACTGGTGTTGCGCCCAACGCCATCAATTCGGTGATCGGCATCAGTAAGGCTTACTGCACGCGAGTGGGCGAGGGACCATTCCCCAGCGAAGACAAGGGCGAGGTCGGCGATAACTTGCGCAAACGGGGAAACGAATATGGCGCGGTCACCGGGCGTCCGCGGCGCACCGGATGGCTCGATCTGCCGCTGCTGCGCTATTCCGGCATGATTAACGGAACGTCGTGGCTGGTGATTACCAAGCTCGACGTACTCGATGAACTAGCCGAGATTCCGGTTTGCGTCGGCTACAAGGTTGACGGGAAGACCGCGTCTGACGTGCCCGCTCAGGCCAGCGGCTACGACAAGATCGAGTGCGTCTACAAGAAACTCCCGGGCTGGCAGACCTCGACCGAGGGCATTACGGATTACAAGAAATTGCCCAAAGCCGCGAAGGAGTATCTCGCATTCGTGGAGAACGAAGCCGGCGCCAAAGTTGGTATGATCTCGACCGGTCCCGACCGCAACCATACCATCCTGGTCGACGAATTTGTTTCTGAGTTGAAGACGGCCGCGAAGAAAGTCTAGAATGTCTTCCCCAGCTGACCTGTGAGCGGGGAAGGAGCGAAACGATGGTGGTGTTGGCCGTTACGTGGATGGCGAAAGTTGGGCATGAAGCCGAATGTGCTGCAGTCTTTGAAAAGCTGACCGAGCATTCCCGCAAGGAGCCGGGTTGTGCCATGTACCAGGTGCATCGTAACAAAACGGAGCCCCGCCGCTTCTTCATCTACGAACAGTACAAGGACGACGCCGCGCTTGAGGCGCACCGCACTGCTCCGCATTTCCTGCAGCACGCCAAGAAAGATCTTCCCAAGGTTGCCGACCGGGTGGAAGGCCACCTGTTCGAACCGTTGGGATAGGGTCGCTCCAGCACTGCTTACTGACTGCTGCCTCCACTGTGAAACAGCAGAGAAATAGTCCAAGGAGAGAGACAAGTCTTATTGAGACTTCTTTTCGTCCGTAGCCTTGGCTTGCGAGGCAGCGCTGCGGCTGTACACGATGCTCTTCGTTCCACCATCGCATCCGCCGATCACTTTGCCATCGCCTTCCTTGCCTTTGTCGACGACGTCGAGCGTAAAGGAACTGACGCCTTTCGCTTCCAGTTTTTTCGTGATTTCGGCCTTCAGATCGTCGCAGGATTTCCTTGCAGCCGGTGCCGTCTCCGCGGTCTGCGCAAAACCGCAGATCGCCACAAAAAGCAGAGCAGTGCCCACCGTCCACATTTTCATGATGATCTCCTCGCTTCGAGCGAAGTATACCGAGTTGCCGAACGGCAGATGTATTACCGGGGTAATGCAAGTAACTATTTCGTTGGCGTCTTGTCGATCATCAACTCACCGCCCGAAGCGTAGCTTTCCCTGGAAACCTCAATGAACGCTACGACAATGGCCTCCCGCCGGGCTCCGGCTTCCTCCACCAGTGCGTCGGTGATGCGTTTCGCGATCTTGCGCTTCTGATCGGCAGTGCGACCTTGCAGCATTGTGACCTGAACCACGGGCATAAGGAGAACTCCCTGAAAGGCAGCGTCGAATGAGTAGCGGGCCGCATTCCCTCGGCTGTCGTGCCGGCGTCTCGCCCGCAGAGCGAGCCACCAAGAAGACGCGCAGATCCTTCACTTGTTCACAGCCTGCCCTGAGCTTGCCTAAAGGATAACGGCTGCAGGTTCCCGCCTTAATCACGCCCGCAAAGCGCCGTTACTTCGCCAGTTCGTATCCCGCAAAGAAGAAGCTCAACTCGAACCGAGCCGTATCTTCCGCGTCCGAGCCGTGAATCGCATTGTGCTCGATGTTGGTCGCCCACTTCTTGCGGATCGTTCCTTCCTCGGCCTGAGCCGGGTTGGTGGCGCCCATCAGTTTGCGAAGATCGGCGATGGCGTTTTCTTTTTCCAGCGCCAACACGACAATCGGCCCGCTCGACATAAAGTCAGTCAGCGTGTTGAAGAATGGCCGGGCCGCATGGACAGCGTAGAACTGCTCCGCCTGATGTTTCGAGATTTCCAGCATCTTCATGGCGAGGATGCGGAAACCATTTTTCTCGAATTGCTCAATGATGTCGCCCACGGCATTCTTGCGGACGGCGTCGGGTTTGACGATGGTGAAGGTGCGTTGCAGAGTTTTCATAGGTTCGGTCGTTGTTCCTAACGGTATTGTGTCACTCCGAGCAGAGTGAGGAATCTGCTTCGTTTCGATAATCTAGACGCTGACTCCCAGAGCCGCCGCCAGCGTCTCGCCGATCGCCGCCGGGGATTTCGCGACCCGAATCCCGGAGGCCTCCAAAGCTTTCATTTTTTCCGCAGCCGTGCCCTTGCCGCCGGAGATAATCGCTCCTGCGTGTCCCATGCGGCGTCCCGGCGGCGCGGTCTGCCCGGCGATAAATCCCACCACCGGCTTCTTCATGTGAGCTTTCACGAATTCGGCAGCGGTTTCCTCGGCGTTCCCGCCAATCTCGCCAATCATGATCACGGCTTCCGTCTCCGGATCGCGATTGAACAAGTCCAGCGCGTCGATGAAATTAGTGCCAATGATGGGATCGCCGCCAATGCCAATTGCTGTGGACTGCCCGATGCCGCGCTGCGTGAGCTGGTGCACGGCTTCGTAGGTTAAGGTGCCGGAGCGCGAGACGATCCCGATCGATCCCTCTTTATGAATCGAAGCCGGCATGATGCCAATCTTGCACTTGCCCGGCGAGATGATCCCCGGACAGTTCGGCCCGATCAGGCGCGACTTCCGGTTCTGCAGGAATTCCCATGCCTTCACCATGTCGAGGGTCGGAATGCCCTCAGTGATGCAAACGATCAGGTCGATCTCGGCGTCGGCCGCTTCCATAATGGCGTCCGCCGCGAACGGCGGAGGCACAAAAATCACGGTGGCGTTGGCGCCCGTTTTTTCGGCGGCGTCCCGCACGGTGTTGAAGATGGGCCAGCCCTCGTGCGTCGTGCCGCCCTTGCCCGGCGTGACGCCGCCAACAATTTGTGTGCCGTACGCCTGGCTGGCTTTCGCATGGAACGTTCCTTCACGGCCAGTCAGCCCCTGCACCAAAACCCGCGTATTCTTATTGACTAAAATTGCCATAATTCCTCGCTTCTAGCGCCACTGGGCTAAAGCCCCTATAAATTCAACTCGATCTGTTTCGCGGCCCTAAAGGCCGCTTTTCCACGACAACTGGCAGCTTCCACGACAAACGACATCGCTTCGACAACAAACGGCCGCGCTTCGACGGCGCTGCACACTGCGATGTGCGGCAGATTGTGACTCTGCCGCAACCTCTCTCCTAGCGCCATTCCGTGACGCCCGCCGTGCCCCGGGCCGCAGCGACCACTTTGTCGGCCGCGTCTTTCATCGTGTCGGTGACAACGAAGTTGAATCCTGAGTTCAGCAGGATCTTCTTCCCCTCGTCGACGTTCGTTCCTTCCAGGCGCAGCACAATCGGCAGTTTGATGTTCGTCTTCCGTGCAGCTTCAACCACGCCGGTCGCCAGCGTGTCGACACGCAGAATGCCGCCAAAGATGTTGATCAGGACGGCCTTTACATTGCTGTCGCTGAGCAGAATTTCAAAGGCGTGCGCCACCTGCTCGGAACTTGCTCCTCCGCCTACGTCGAGGAAGTTCGCCGGCATGCCGCCAGCGTACTTGATGATGTCCATGGTCGCCATCGCCAGCCCGGCGCCATTCACCATGCAACCGACACTGCCGTCGAGCTTGATGTAGTTGAGGCTGTACTTCGACGCCTCGACTTCCAACGGATCTTCTTCGGTGATGTCGCGCAACTCGCGCAGATCGGCATGGCGAAACAACGCGTTGTCATCGAAGTTGATCTTGGCATCGAGCGCGAACAGCCGTCCGTCGGTCGTCGTAATGAAAGGATTGATCTCGAGCAATGAGGAATCAGTGTCGAGAAACGCCTTATACAGACTCGACAAGAATCCCACCGCAGGATTGATCTGCTTGGCATTCAGCCCAAGTTTGAAGGCAATCTTCCGCGCCTGAAACGCTTCCAGACCCATGCCGGGATCGATGTGCTGCTTCAGAATTGCGTCGGGATTCTCGGCCGCAACCTGCTCGATATCCATCCCACCCGCCGCCGAAGCCATAAACACCGGCTTGCCTTCGGCGCGGTCCACCAGAATGCCCAGGTAGAGTTCTTTCTCGATGGGTAGCGTCTCTTCGATCAGCAAGCGGCGCACGATGCGGCCTTCAGGCCCAGTCTGATGCGTCGCCAGCTTCATGCCCAGCATCTTCGACGCGAGGTCGCCGGCCTCGGTCACCGACTTCGCAATCTTCACACCACCGCCTTTGCCGCGGCCTCCGGCATGAATCTGCGCCTTCACCACAACCCCGGTTGCTCCCGAGTTGAATAATTCCTTGGCAGCGGCTTCGGCCTCATCCTGCGAGGCGGCCATCGCCCCACGCGGCACACTTACGCCGTACTTCTTAAGAATCGCTTTTGCCTGATACTCATGGATTTTCATAAGGACGACTCGTCAGTTAAGAATCGGAAGGATCCTGCTTGCGGCGACGCACTGCGGGCAGCAAACTTGTAATTCTATAGAAGGGCGGGGAACTAGGGCAAACGCGGGACGCAGTTTTCGTGACAAACGTCCCATGTAGGGACAGCGGCCGATTTGCGACTTTTCCTAGCACCGCTACATCAAACCAGCAACCAAGCGGTCGCTCTTACCATGAAGCTTATATCCCTCAATGTCGCGAGGCCTCGGCTGATCCTGTACCAGGGCAAAACCATCAACACGGGAATTTTCAAAGAGCCGATTTCCGGCCCGGTTCAGTTGCGCACATTGAATCTCGACGGAGACCGCCAGGCCGATCTCACGGTCCACGGCGGCCCGAACAAAGCCGTATACGGCTATCCGTCGGAACATTATCCGTTTTGGCGCCAAGAGTTGCCGGGCGTTAGTCTGCCGTGGGGGATTTTCGGAGAAAACTTCACGACTACCGGTCTCTCGGAAGATGAACTCCACGTTGGGGATCGCTTTCAGATCGGCTCGGCGATCGTGATGGTTCGACAGCCGCGCATGCCATGCTACAAGCTGGCCGCCAAATTTCAGCGCGACGATATGATCGATCGCTTCCTGGTCAGCGGCCGCAGTGGCTTTTACTTCTCCGTCGAGCAGCAAGGTTCCGTTGCGGTCGAGGATGACTTTCAGTTGCTCAAGCGCAGCGACCACGGCATTACGGTCGCCGAAATGAACCAGCTTTTTGCACGCGATCGATACAATCTCGATCTCCTCCGCAAGGCCATTGCGACGGAGGCTTTGCCCGAGGACTGGCGGGAGTACTTCTCGGAGCGCCTCGACCGTCCAGCCGTCGCGACCTAGGACGTCCATGTCATCGCGGCGAAGTCCAGCCATGCCGTACAATTCGGCCTGACGGAAATGATCCTCGACGCCCTCCATCGCATTGCCAACCAGACTCAGTCCCTCGATCGCGCCGAGGCGCAAGAAGTGATGTCCGAAGTGCTGGCGGGCAAATGCTCCGATGCGCAAATCGCCGCGCTCCTGATCGCCCTCCGCATGAAAGGCGAAACGGTCGAAGAGATCGTCGGCTTCGCCGAGGCGATCCGCGCCGCTGCAGCGCCCTTGCCGATTCGTGGTGGGGACGCACTGGCGGTTACCGGCACGGGTCGTGACGCTCTCGCCGAAGAATCTCTGGTCGATACCAGCGGCACCGGCGGCGACGCCAGCGGCACTTTCAACATCTCCACCGCGACGGCGCTCGTGACCGCGGGAGCAGGCGTCCGGGTGGCCAAGCACGGCAACCGAAGCATCAGTTCCAAGTGCGGCTCTGCCGACGTCGTCGAGGCTCTGGGCATCAACATCCAGCTTTCGCCCGCGCGCGCCGCGCAATGCCTCCGCGAGGTCGGCATCTGTTTTCTATACGCCCCGAATCTTCATCCTGCCATGAAACAAGTGCAGGCGATCCGCCGCGAACTGCGCATGCGCACCATGTTCAACCTGCTCGGGCCGCTGACCAATCCCGCGCATGCGAATGGTCAGGTGGTGGGAGTGTATTCGCTCGACCTGGTTGAGAAGTTGGCGGAAGCGCTGAGCATGCTGGGCCTGCATCGCGCGCTGGTCGTGCACGGCCTCGACGGCCTTGATGAAATCACGATCACCGGAACCACGCGCATTGCCGAAGCCCGGGAAGGCTCCGTGCGATCGTACGAGGTGGAACCGGAGGAGTTCGGCATGTCTCGCGCAGCGCTGCACGAAATCGCCGGAGGGGACGCCACAGAGAACGCGGCAATCATTCGTGCGATCCTCGCAGGGGAGAAGTCTCCGCGCCGCGACGTTGTGCTGCTCAACGCTGCCGCGGCGCTGGTAGCCGCCGGCAAGGCGGATCGTATCGGTGAAGCAGCCCCGCTAGCAGCCCACTCGATCGACTCCGGGGCAGCGAAAGCCAAGCTGGATGCTCTGGCAGCGTTCACCTCGGCGAGTTCCTAGCCCGAGATAGCGTTGTCATCCTGAGCGAAGCGAAGGATCGATGTAATTCCTGTTCGTCTCATGAACGCCCACGTCAAACTTGCACTTTCTCCAGATACTCCGCGATCTCCACATTCCATCCCAAATCCTTCTTCATCAAATCCCGCAACTGCCCCGAAGCGTCAGGTTCGCCATGCACCAGATACGTGGTTGCCGGGCGATTACGAAACGTGTGCAGCCATTGCAACAGTTCCGGCGGATCGGCGTGATCGCTGAACTGCTCCAGCGCCGCGATCTGCGCGCGGATGGGCACGAAGTCCCCAAAGATTTTCACTTCATCAGACTTGCTCTTGATCTGGAAGCCTCGTGTTCCCGGCGCCTGGAAGCCGATGAACAGCACCAGGTTCCGTGGATCGGGCAGGCGTTGCGCCAGGTGATGCAGAATTCGCCCGCCCGTCACCATACCGCTCGAAGAAATAATGACCGAGGGCATGACCGCCGCATTGATCTTCTTCGATTCTTCTGGAGTCGATGCAAACGTGAATCCCTGCCACTGCAGCGGTGAGCCATATTTCCGGATCATGTCACGCGTCTCGACACTGTACTCCTCGTCATGCTTCAGGAAAATCTCGACGGCCTTGATGGCCATGGGGCTGTCGCAAAATACGGGCATGCGCTGCACTTGCCCCGACTCCATCAGGTGCTTGAGCAGAAATACAAATTTCTGTGTGCGTTCGATCGCAAATGCCGGAACTACCACGCTGCCGCCGCGCTCGGCGGTGGCCTTAATCAACCCCGCCAGTTCCGGCATGGGATCTTCTTTGGGATGAGTGCGGTTCCCGTAGGTCGATTCCATCACGACCATATCGGCAATTTCACCTTCCTCTGGACCCGAGTGCACAACTTTTCCCGGAGCGACTTTGTGGTCATGCACGCGCCCAATGTCTCCCGTGAAAAGCACCCGGGTCGTCCGCCCGTTAGCGTTGAGGGAAACTTCAGCCATGCACGACCCAAGAATGTGTGCCGCGCGCACGAAACGGAATGACAAATCAGGCGAGATCCGAACGTCTTCGCCCACACGGACCGGTTTGAAATATTGCAGAGCGTTCTGCGCCTCATCCAACGTGTAGAGTGGCAGCGCAGGATCGTGCTTCGACTTCTTGGTCTTGTTGTAGTAGCGGGCATCTTCTTCCTGCAGGTGTCCGGAGTCAGGAAGAATGATGCCGCACAAATCGATCGTCGGCGGAGTGGCGTAAATCGGCCCGCGAAAGCCTTCCTTCACCAGGCGCGGAATCCATCCGCAGTGGTCGAGGTGCGCGTGGGTCAGAATGATCGCGTCGATCGCGTTGGCCGGGATGGGAGTGTTGCGCCAGTTGCGCTCGCGCCACTCTTTCGGCCCCTGAAAGAGACCGCAATCGATGAGTACCTGAAGGCCGCTCTTGCCCGGCAGATCGCCGGTATTGATCAGGTGCTTGGAACCGGTGACAGTGCCCGCAGCACCGAGAAACTGGATGTAGGCCAAGTATTCCTCCCCGAACCGACCAATCAAGCTACCACGGAGGCACGGAGCCACGGAGGGAGGAAGATAAAAAGATCAATTCCAGAGACACCCGGAATCAGTCCCTTGACCCTGTCCGCCGTCCGTCCTCAGTGTCGTCTGTAGCGAATTCCTACTTATCGGTGGCCTCGAGTTTGAAGGTATTGTTTGTCGGGTTGCTCTCGGGCACGCTGCCATCGTTGACTATGATTTCCAGCGGATCCGACGGAACCTCGATGCGAATGACCGCCTTGTCCTTCGCCCGGACCTCGAGTCGCTTCATGACCTCTCCGCCCTTGAATTTGACGATCACAGGAACCTCCGCTCCAGCGGCGCCGAGATTGTCAACCGTAATTGTGACCATAAACGAGTCGGTCAGAGTCTTGCGGGGAAAGGCGGACTCCACTTTAAAGTCAGGCAAGCCGCGGTCGCGGTACACCCAGTCGTCGAAGAACCACTCCAGGTCGCGCTGCGTTTGAGCACCGATCAGCCGCTGCATGTATGAAGGTTCCTTGTCCTGCTCGGGACGGTAGGCGGCGATTGCCTTCTTGAGCGCAGCTTCGCCAACCATGTCGCGAAGCATCCACCAGACATACATCGCCTTGCTGCGGTACAGTTCCTCGCTGGTCGTGTTCACCAACGATCGGTTGGCCTCATCTTCGGATCTCGGTACGGTCGTCCTCGCCTCGATTTGACCCAGCGCAGACCGATGCAATGCCATGTATTCGATTGCCGCAGAACGGCCTTTCTCGCGTTCGACATAGAGCGCCTGCGCGAAGTGCGCGAGCCCTTCTTCCATCCACGGACGGAAGGACGAGAACGCAGCATGCGTCAGTTGATGAGCCGCGGCCAATCCGGCCTGCTTCGAATTGTCGCTGGAGATTGGCGTCAGCAAGAGCGCTCCGCTCTCGAACGCTGCCGCGTCATGATCGGCGAGATCGGCGGTTTGCGCCTTCTCCTGCGGCGCTCCGAACCAATCGGTGATAAGAGGGATGACTTTCTCCGTCGCTTCGGCATACACCTCAGCCGACGCCGCGTGACTGGTCAGGTTATAAATTCGAATCGACGGTCGATCGACCGTTCCATAAGAACCCGCTACAAACAGCGGAGCGAGTAAGCCCAGCGGTTGGTAGGTACAATCGGCGGTCGATACGGACGAACGACCCATCGCCTCATAAAACACCTGGCACGATCCCTGATTGACCACCAGAATCTGTGGGCGCTCGCCATCGTCCCTCGAAACGCTGATGTGAATGTGCATCTTGGAAGCGGACTCCCGCGCTCTCCAGCGGCCCAGAACTTCAAACAGGCTGTTGCCCTCCGACAGATTGGCAACTTCAGTCGCGATCGGATACCACGCCACGTTGCCCACTCCGCGCACCGCCGTGAACCCCGGACCGATCTGGTCCCAGTCGGTGCTACTGGCCGCTTCCTCAGGAGTATCAATGCGGGTGAGGCGGGTCGCGTCGAGCGTGATGACGCCTTCGTACGCAATCTCCAGGGCGACCGTTCCCTGCGGTGCGATCGCCTGCGGCAAAGTGACGATGGCTTCGGAGAGCCCGCCGGTGTGGTCGATGTCGGACGCGTAGGGCTGCGTGACGAACTGCATGGCCTTGTCGCCTGCCCTGACCGCTCTCCAATCGAGGGATGACGAAACCTGCAGTACAGCAATCTTTTGCGGAGTCTGCGTGTCATTCCGCAGCGTGATCTTGCCGCGCGCTCCGAGGCGGTGTTGTTCTGGTTCGACCTGCACCTTCAGGTCGTAATTGGTGATGGTGAACGCCTCTCGGTCCAGGGCAAAACCGTTCACCACAGAGGCACAGAGGACACAGAGGAAACCCAGGACCTTACAAAAATAATGCATTTTGAAAGACTTCATTTTGCTTCCGATGGGGTTTGCTTGGCGCGACGCTGCCGCACGATTTCAAACAGGACTACAGCTGCGGCCACAGACACATTCAGCGACGGCACTTTACCCAGCATCGGAATCGATACCAGGAAGTCGCACTTGCGCTTCACCAGATCGTGCAGTCCTTTTCCTTCGCCGCCCAGAACCAGCGCGCAGTCCATCTTGTAGTCCATTTCGTAATAAGTCGGCTTGGCACGCTCGTCGAGTCCGACCGTCCAGACGTTGTGCTCTTTCAGATCCTCGATGGAGCGCGCGATGTTCGTCACCTTGGCGATCGGCATGTGCTCGCTCGCTCCCGCTGAGACTTTCGTCACGGTGCCCGTCACGCTGGCCGATCGGCGTTCTGGAATCACGATGCCGTTGGCTCCCGCAGCATCGGCGGTGCGCAGGATCGCTCCCAGATTGTGCGGATCCTCCACGCCATCGAGTACAACCACGAGCGAATATTCTGCGCGCTTGGCGGCAATCACGTCCTCGAGATCGTTGTATTGCTTCGCCGATGTAACGGCGACCACGCCTTGATGCGCGGTGGTTCCAGCCAGTTTGTCGAGTTCGGTGCGCTCTAGGAATCGCACGTTTACGCCGAGCCTCCGGCAGTCTTCGATCAGGCGCTGCAAGCGGATGTCGTGGCGCTCCTTGGCCATCCCAATCCACTCAAAAGCCCGGCCGCGCGCCTTCAGGGCTTCGGTCACGGAGTTGATGCCATAGATGTAATGCATGAGTATTCAGTGTACCGCGTGGAAGAGTTTCTCATTCCTGGCGGGAGTTGTCATTCCAAGCGCGAGTTTCTCATTCTGAGCGGGAGGTTGTCATTCTGAGCGAAGCGAAGAACCTATGTACTCCTCTACGGCGCCTCGCTGCAGGCAAATTGCATAGATCCTCCGCTTCGCTCAGGATGACAGGCGAAGAAGGCGCACGATTTCTAATGGTTCTGGTCGCTCGGTGTAATCCTCGTTCGCCGACGCGTAGAGAACTGTTCCGTCCGGATCAAGGATGTAAGTCGCCGGAATCGGCAGTTCCCAGCTTTCGTCGCCATTGGTGAAGGGCAAGTTGACAAACGCGCGCCGGTAAACTGCTTCCTGCAATGACGGCACGCGGTATGTCAGCCCAAACTGCCGTGCGACTCTGTTGCCTGCATCGGAGAGCAGGGGAAAACGCAGCTTGTGCTGATCGTGCATGAAGAACGACTGCTTCACCGTCTGCGGCGAGATGGCGACGAGCGTCGCGCCGGCCTGCTCGATCTGTGGCAAGATGAGGTTCATGGCCTCCATCTGCCCAACGCAAAACGGGCACCAGCGTCCGCGGATGAAGCAGAGAACGAGTCGTCCCTTGGCGAGCGAGTCGGTTGACGAGACCGTTTTGCCGTTGTGGTCAGGAAGTTCAAATGCGGGCGCCTTAGTGCCCACTGGCAGGATGTTGGCGGAGAGGTGCCGGGACTTCAGTTCGGCGACAGCCTGCGCGTGAATAGCCTGCGTCTCTGGCGGAACATACTTGGCGATCAGTTCCTTGCGCTCAGTGAAGATCTCGCGCAACGGGCGAGTATCAGTTTGCGGCGAAGATTCTTCGAGCGAGCGCCACTTCATATCTGCCCATGATGACATACACGGCCGCGCCGGCGCTTTGGCGATTCAGTCGCAAACGACCGATTGCAGACGGGTGGGGTACGGCAGTATATTGCATCGAGGCTGATTCGTTTGTTTACGGTTGCGTTCGTTTCTTTACGGAGGTACCCCGTGTCCCGATCTGTGTTCTACGCGGTTCTGACCATTCTCTGCACCTTTGCGGTCTCCCAGGCGCAGGAGTCTCTCACCAAGGCTCGTACTCGATACTTCCCTGATACGACCAACAACATCCACCTCGAGATGGTTTTTAACTACAACGTCACCGACATCAACACCGAATCCGGAGTGGTGGATATGGTTTGGGCATCCGATTATCCCCATCGACCGGCGGGCGTGTACAACACGGTCTACATACCATATTCCGTGGATAACTTTACGAACAGCGTTGTGTGGTATCAGAAGTATCATCCCGATTGGCTGGAATATCACTGTGACCGGAAGACTCTTGCGTTTGAGTTTGGGTCTACGAGCCTGGCCCCGATCGACTTTGCGAATCCCGCAGTGCAGGCTTATCAGTGGGCGAATTGGGTGGATGCTCCCTTGGCGCAAGGCTACGGCGGAATTGCCGTGGACACTTTGTCGGCCAGCAGCAATTGGGGACGCTGCGGCCATTACGATCTTTCCGGAAATTGGGTGCAGCAATACACCGGAAAGTTGGACGACCCTGCCTATCAGCGCGACGAGTTGGCATGGGAAGCCGCCACTTACAAGCACGTTCACAACTATTCAAAGACCGCGACGATGCAGGTGAATGTGTCGTTCGAGTTCGGCTATTCGGAGCAGGTGAACTTGCAGCTCATGACGACTACCGATCTTCTGTTCGACGAGCGCGGCTTCACCAACTACGGAACTCCGCCGAATGTTCCGCCTCCGGTGCAATGGGAGCAGATCATGGCCGTGCTGCAATACGTGCAGCGCAAGGGGATCTGCTACATGACCAACGGCGAGGAGTCCAGTCTGACAGCCGACATTCCGCAATCGGCGCGTCTTTGGGTAATCGCCAACTATTTGCTGGTCAAGAACAATTGCACCTACATGTACATGACTGGATTCACCGCGGGCGGCGGTCAGGATTACGGCTCGCTGATCACCTTTCCCGAGTACTCGATTCCGATTGGCCATGCCACTGGCGCTATGAAGAAAGCGCAGGGAGTTTGGGCTCGCACGTATTCCGGAGGACTAGCAATGGTGAATCCCCACCTCGCGACCTCAACCGTCACGCTGCCTGCTGGGTCGTACGTCGATGTGAATGGCAACTCGGTTGGGCCGACCGTAACAATGGAAGGACAGACTGGACTGGTACTGCTGAACGCTCAATAGGAACGCAGGCTCCTTCCTCTACATTCCCGGCAGTTTCATCCCCGCCAGACGCCGGGCGAAGCTTGGCTTCCCCATCTGCTTGAACATCTTCTTCATCTGCGCGTACTGGCGGAGCAGGTTATTCACTTCCTGCACCGTGGTGCCTGATCCGCGGGCGATGCGTTTGCGGCGGTTGCCGTTGATGACTTCGTGATGGTTGCGCTCGTGCGAAGTCATCGAGTTGATGATGGCTTCAACGCGATTGATCTGCTTCTCGTCGACGTTGTCGGCGGCCTTCTGCAGTCCGGAGAACGGACCGATCGACGGAAGCATCCCCATCAGGCTCTTCATCGATCCCATTTTCTTCACTTGGCGCAGTTGGTCGCGGAAGTCTTCGAGCGAGAAGCCGTCGCCGGTGAGGGCCTTCGTCGCCATCTCCTGCGCCTTCTTCTTATCGATCTGCGATTCGGCGCGTTCGATCAGCGAGAGAATGTCGCCCATGCCGAGAATGCGCGACACGATGCGGTCGGGATGGAACGGCTCCAGGGCGTCATACTTTTCGCCGACGCCGATGAACTTGATGGGCTGACCGGTGACCTGGCGGATCGACAGCGCGGCACCGCCGCGAGCATCGCCGTCCATCTTGGTCAATACAACGCCGGTCAGCGAAAGCTTCTTGTGGAACTCTTCCGCCGAACGCACCGCGTCTTGTCCAGTCATAGCATCGGCGACGAACAGAATCTCCGACGGATTCAGCAGCTTCTTCAGCGACTGCATCTCATCCATGAGCTGGTCGTCGATGTGCAACCGGCCAGCGGTGTCGACGATCAGCACATCGCAGCCGGAAACGATGGCCTCGCGGCGCGCCTCTTTCACCAGGCGCTCTACGGTTGCGGTGTTGGCCTCGCCAACTTGTCCTTCATAGATGTGACTCTTCACCGCCTGCGCGACGACTTTCAACTGCTCGCGCGCCGCAGGACGGTACACGTCAACCGAGACCAGCAGCGGACGATGTCCTCCGACCTTGAACCAGTTCGCCAGTTTGCCTGACGTGGTGGTTTTGCCTGAACCTTGCAGCCCGGCCATGAGCACGACCGTGGGCGGCTGCGACGCGAACTTCACGCGCGCCGTATCTTTGCCAAGGACCTCGACCAGTTCGTCGCGCAGAATCTTAATGACCTGTTCGCCCGGCGAGAGTGCGGTCATCACTTCCTGGCCAACAGCCTTGACGCGAATCTGGTCGATCAGTTGCTTGACGACCTTGAAGTTGACGTCGGCCTCGAGCAGCGCGAGGCGGATTTCACGCAGCGCCTCGTCAATGTTCTCCTCGGTAAGCGTGGCTTGACCGCGGAGGGTTTTAAATGCGCGTTGGAGTTTTTCCTGTAAGTTCTCGAACATAAAAATAGCTGGTAAAAGGGACGGCAGTCTAGAGATTTGGATTTCTACTGCCCTTGCGTAAGAATACCATGTCACCTATGTACTTCCCGCCCGCACCGACTCGTCATGAACTGCTTCATGCGCTGTGGTTCCCGGCGCTGATGTTGCCATTTCTCTTCGTTTACGTCCGATATCGGATGCTGACTTGGGATGTAGCTTCGGCCAACCGAAGAGATGGAGTCGACTACTCCCCTGGGGCCTGGCGGTTGAGTGCGTTCGTGTCGGTACTGTTCGTGTTCTTGGCTTACCCGGTGATGCTGGCTGAGTACGACGAATGGTTATGGAAGGTTCATCCGTACCTGACTTGCGCTCTCATCGCATTTTGGATTTCGATGCTTGGATGGGTAGGCCTGCGACATTTTCAGCTTCAGCGGCGTGCGGATGAAAAGCTCCACAGCGACTTGGAGTCAATCTCTCGCGGTTCATCATCGCTTCCAGAGGCCCCCGCTCCACACTGGCTCCGACTTTGGGGTTGGGGAAACGGTGTGGCCTGCGTTCTCTTGCTGGTTGGAATTGCAAGGCTTTTGGCAACCCTTCGATAGGCGCTGCTCGGGGCTCATCCGAACACTTCTTTCGCCGCGATGACCGTGTTGCAGTGGATGGTGACGGTGTCTTCCACGTTCTGCGCATAGCCGCCGGCGTAGGTCACCATCACGGGGATGTCGCGGGCGCGGGCCACGCGGAAGACGAGTTCGTCGCGCTTCTTCAGTCCAGCAATTGTCAGATTGAGCCCGCCGAGCTGGTCCTCTTTGTACGGGTCGGCCCCGGCAACATAGCACAGCATATCCGGCTCGAATTGGCGCAGGCCCGAGCTGATCGCGTTGTCCAGCCAGGCGAGGTAGTCCTCGTCGCCGGTGCCGTCGGGCAAGTCGACGTCGATCGACGACGGCGGCTTATAAAGCGGATAGTTATTGTGCTGATGCAGGGAAATGGTGAAGACTTCGCCAGCGTGTGCGCCCCGCATCTTGCCGCCTCCGGGCGGCGCGTTGGCAGGCTGCTCCACGGTCGACGCCGAAGACGACGGCAGCAGAGCGCTGGCGGTGCGCGTTCCGGCAAAAATCGCGGCGGTGCCGTTGCCTTGGTGCACATCGCAGTCGAGGGTCATCGCAGTGCGAATCTTGTCGTCGCGTTGCATCCTGCGGATCGCTACGGCGACGTCGTGGATCATGCAGAATCCTTCGCCATGATCGGGGAAAGCGTGGTGAAATCCGCCTCCGATGCTGATGCAGACTCTGTCCGTCAGGCACTGGCGCGCGGCCAGGATCGATCCGCCGGCCGCCAGCCAGAAAGCTTCCGCCAGGTCGCGCGAGTAGGGAACTTCCATTTCCATTTCTTCGCGTGCGCTGAGCGTGCCGGTCTTCAGCTTCTGGACGTATTCGGGTTTGTGAACCAGAAGGATGTCCATGTCGGATGCGGGCTGCGGTTCTAGAAAGTCTGTCGTGTCGGCTACGCCGGTCGAGATGAGTCGGTCGTGGATGCGGCGGTACTTTTCGGCGGGGAAGACATGGTTGCCAATAGGCAGGTAATAGGCGTCGCTGTAGACGAGCTTGAAAGGCAGCATAGTGACCCTCGATCATACCTCTACAACTGTCATCCTGAGACGCGCGTTTCTTGTACGCCGAAGGACCCATGAAACTCGCGAGCAGCGAGGTGCTGCATGCAGGTTGCATGGGTCCTTCGCTCTGCTGAGGATGACACGGAGTTCAGCTAGCGCTTCTTCAGTGGAGGCACGGGCGCGACCATCGGTCTCCGCACTGGGACGATCGCGCCTCTTGCGGGATCAGCGGCCGCATTAGCACGCGTCAATACTTCCTGCTGGATGTATTGCACGAACTCCTGGATCTGGCGCTGCATTTCCTCCATGCGCTCGCGCATCTGCAGAATGATCGCCATGCCGCTGATGTTGACGCCCAGATCGCGCGCCAGCGAGAGGATGAACTCCAGGCGCTGCAAATCTTCGTCGGTGTAGAGGCGGGTGTTGCCTTCCGTACGAGACGGCTTGAGCAGGCCTTCGCGCTCGTAGAGCCGAAGCGTTTGGGGATGAATGCCGTACATCTCGGCGACCGCCGAGATCATGTAAGCGCCCTTCGACTTGCGTTTGGTCACAGGTTTCTCTCGATTGATTTTAGAGCACGGCTACTTTTCTTCCTAATTCTCTCGCGCGCAGAATGCCGCCAAACCCCGATCGCATCTGCGCATCCAAGCTGCACACCAAATCTCGGAGGCTATTATGGACGAAAACAATGCTATCAGCGTGCTTGAAAATCTTATTGAAACCAACAAAGACGGACAGAAGGGATATCAGGACGCGGCTACACACGTGAAGCGTGCGGACTTGAAGACCTATTTCAACGAGCAGAGCCTGGAGCGATCGCGCTTTGCCGGAGAACTCGAAGCCGAGCTCGTGCGGTTGGGCAAGCCCGACAAGAAAGTGTCCGGGTCTGCGACCGGGACGATGCATCGCGCGTGGCTGGATACCAAGGTCGCTCTTGGCGGGGGCGACAAGACGATTCTCGAGTCGGTGGAGGCGGGCGAAGACAGAGCCAAAGAAGCATACGAGAAGGCGGTGACCGGAGATTTGCCGGAAAATATTGCCCAGGTGGCGCGCCGTCAGGCCGCTGCCGTCGAGCGCGCTCATGACAAAGTAAAAATGCTGCGCGATTCGGCGAAAGCAGCAGCGTAGAGGTAAGACTTTGTGGGGACAGCCGCCATCGGCTGTCCGTCGAGCGCAGCTCGACGGTTTCCTCGATCTTTGCTGGGCTTCGCCCAGCGGACAGCCGAAGGCGGCTGTCCCCACATAAACCATATAAACCCGTGATAACGCTAAAAAGGACCGGGAAGTTCCCGGTCCTCTTTTTTTCGAACCTCCGATTCGATCAGGCTACGGGCTGCGGTTTGCTCTCAGCGCCTGCGGTCCATCCCGCGGGCTTCAGCGCGTGGTTGATGAAGTAGACGACGAAGCCCGCCGCGATCAGGATCATCCCGAAGGCGAACGAACTCATATTCCAGATCTGCTCATGCTCGCTGCGGACTACCGAGAATCCCAACAACAGCATGGGCGGAATACCGATGGCGATGGCTCCAAACAAACCACCGGGCACGCGGAATGGGCGCTTGAGTTCCGGTTCACGGAAGCGAAGCACGGCCAGCGCTACAAATTCCAGGAACAGGCTGGCGCCATACAGTAGGATGTCGAGAGTAACCAGCCGGGCGAAGCCCAAGCCTAGGCACATTGCCCATCCCGCAGCCAGCGCAAGGATCGCTACCCATGGGGCTCGCGACTTCTTCTGCAGCTTGCCGAAGATGCTGGGAAGCATGCCGTCCTGCGCCATGGCTAACGGCAGGCGCGAATAGCTCATGACCAGCGCGTTGAACATGCCAAAAGCGCTCATCAAGCCGCCGAGCACGACTCCGATACGCAGCAACGGGCCACCGATCAGCGCGGCAATGTCAGCCCAAGATCCGGTCTCCCAGGCTGTGGGCTTCAGGCCGGTCATCCACATGGCCGCAAAGGGCAGGACATAAGTTGCCGCCACGATGCAGACCGCGACCAGCATCGCTCGCGGGTAAGTCCGCTGCGGGCGCTCGACTTCGGTGGCGATCGTCGAGGCGTTGTCCCATCCCATGTAGTTCCACATGCAGATGAGCAGGCCGCCGAGAATGTCGACGGTGGAAGTAGTCGGCTTGGTCACGGCGTTGGCCAGCGCACCCAGCTTAAAGGGCGCGATCAGCACGATTGCCACGAACGGCGCCGACAAGGCTGCGAACAGCCACAGCGAAGTGAGCGAAACCACCTTCACGCCGGCAATGTTGAGCAGGGCGCAGGCGACGACGACGGCGAGCGCGACCCACCATCCGCGCTGGCCTTCCTGAAACCACGGAAACATGCGGGTCAGGTAGGCCACGAACAGCGTGGGATAAATCGCCATGTCGAAGATGGAGGCAACGAGCGAGAGCCAGGCTTCCTGAAATCCCCAGAAGTTGCCCATGGCGCGGCGCACCCAGGCATAGTAGCCGCCTTCAAAAGGCAGCGCGCTCGACAGCTCGCCGATCATGAAGGCCGTAGGCAGGCTCCAGAGCAGCGGGGTGAGCAGCAGAATCAGGATCGCGCGTCCGTAGCCGGCGCCGTGCACGATGTCTTCGGTGCCATAGGTTCCACCCGACACCATAAAGAAGGTGGCGGCGACCAGGGGCCACAGCGTGAGGCGGACGAATTTTTTCCGGTTGGGGACGGCGGAGAGTTGCTGGGGGTTATCGAGTTGTCGACGCGGAGCGCTAGCTGTTGCCAATTTCTATGTCTTCCTCCTCAAGCGACTCACTCTCACCACCGCGTCTCCCTTGAGTCTTCCGATGAAGACATTTTGTTCGCGGCTCCCGGGGTGAGATGCGATTCCCAGGCATTTCGGCGAAGTTAGTTCGCATTTGTGAGATTACGGGAATTTTCCACAGATGCAACATTTTTTTGAGGTTTATTGAAAAATTTTGTAAACGACCGTGGCCGTACGAAGGTAATGCATCTAGCGTCGACTTCGGACGCTCAACTTTACCTTCACGTCCGGTTGAGCGATCCCCTTGCCGCGCGCTTAAACAGTGATTATTATGCGCGTCAGTTCTGGAGGGGTTCTATGAAATTACCGTTTCTCGCACTGGCTCTTTCTCTGGCTGCATTCGTTGGAGTGCAGACGTCGCTGGCGCAAAACGCCTTCACGCCCGATCAGGTGAAGTGGGGTCCGGCTCCGCCGTTTGTGCCTGGGGGGGCAAAAATTGTAGTGCTCGAGGGCGATCCTACTGCCGCAACCGGCGATTTTACGATTCGCCTGAAAATGCCCGACGGCTACAAGATCGCGCCGCACACGCATCCTCACCGGGAAAATGTGACTGTGCTGTCGGGGACGCTAAAGGTAGGGATGGGGGACACCTTCGACGCCGGCAAGATGATGAGCTTCGGCGTGGGCAGCTTTGCTTACCTCGACCCCAGCATGCATCACTATGCTGCGGCGTCGGGGGAGACCGTCATCCAGGTCCACGGGATGTCGCCGCTGCAGTTCATCTACATCAACCCGGCGGATGACCCGACTCCCAAGAAGTAAATGGACCTCTACGACTCTGTCATCCTGAGGCCCGCGCTCTTCGCGGGCCGAAGGATCTATGCAAATTGTCGACAGTGCCTCGCCGCCAGTAAATTGCATAGGTCCTTCGCTTCGCTCAGGATGACAATTTCGTTCTAGACGTGCTTCCATAGTTCTTCCCGCGGGTCTTCGGGATTCAGCTTGGCCAGCTCGCGCAGTAATTCTTTGGTGCGCTCGTCGCGGGGCATCGACACCGTGATCGTGATCTCAACGATTTCGTCCCCGCGTACGCCTTCTTTGGTGGCTGACGGTACACCCTTTTCGCGCAAGCGCAGCTTTTGGCCGGACTGCGTTCCCGGCGGAATCTTCAGCAGAGCTCTGCCGTCGATTGTTGGAACTTCGATCTTGGCTCCCAGCGCGGCTTCGGTGGCGCTGACGGGCACCGTCAGATAGATGTCGTCGCCGTCGCGGCGGAAGATTGGGTGCGGCTCAGTTCGAATGATGGCGTAGAGGTCCCCCGGCGCGCCGCCATGGGCGCCGGCATTGCCTTTGCCGGGCAGGCGGATGCGCTGCCCGTCGCGTGTGCCGGCCTTGATGCGCACTTCGAGCGGCTCGGTCTTCATGACGGTGCCTTCGCCATGACACGTGGGGCAGATCGTCAGATTCTTGCCTGTGCCATGACACCGCGGACACTGCACGTTGAACTTCATCCGGCCGCCGGTCTGCGTGATCTGGCCGGTGCCGTTGCACTCCGGACATTTGCCCGGGGCCTCCAAATGGCCTTGGCCGTGGCATGTAGCACAAACGTCGTGGCGGGAAATGTTCAGGCGCATGACGCCGCCGCGGATCGCCGTCCAGAACGGAACATTGACCTGATATTCGAGGTCGGTGCCGGGTTCGGGGCCCTCTTCGGCCTGAGCCGCGCCGTGCCCGCCACCGAAAATCGAACCGAAAATGTCGCGGAAGCTTCCACTGCCTCCACTCCCGCCACCGGACTTGCGGCCCCGGCTGGCACTGTCGACGAGGTCGGAGAAATCAAAGCCGCCGAAATCGAAAGGAACGCCCTGCCCGCCATCTGGCGTGCCGCCCTGGAAGCCACCAGGAAATCCTTGTCCGCCTGCAGACCCACCGCCTGCGCGGGCGTAAGCCTCGGCGGTCGCCGGATCGATGTTGTCGGAGTAGAAGCCGACCTGATCGTAGATCTTGCGCTTCTTGGGATCGCTGAGTACGTCGTTGGCTTCCGACAGAGACTTGAACTTCTCTTCGGCGGACTTGTCCCCGGGATTAACGTCGGGATGGTACTTGCGCGCCAGCTTTCGAAACGCCTTGCGGATTTCGTCCGCCGAAGCGCTCTTCTTTACGCCGAGTATTTCGTAGTAATCCTTCTTCGGGGTATTGGCCATTGCGCAGGTTGGGGATCGGCTTGGGACCGATCCCAGTCTAATTCAGAATCTTGCGTCGATCTCGATCGTCTACGACGACTTTCAGATCTTCGTCGAAGTCAGCTCCGTCCACATACACCGGGACGCGCCGGGTGCCGCTGGCACCCTCCACAAAAACGAGCCACCGCTGTTCGTCCTCCGCGAGGCTCAGAAAATACGTCTCCCCATTGACTTGAAAATCCACTTCAACCCCCTCCTAAAATACCGGCCACGGATTACACAGATTTTCACGGTATTCATCCGTGACGATCCGCGAGAATCCGTGGCCAATTCTCTCGTCGTTACTTCTTGTCTTCCACGTCCACGTACTCGGCGTCGATCACGCCTTCGTCTTTCTTTGCCTGACCGTTTCCGCCGGCGTCGCCGCCTGCGGTCGCACCCGGCGTGGGACCGCCCGGTGCCGCCCCCGCCGCCGGCTGGGCCGCCTTGTACATCTGTTCGGCCAGCTTGTGCGAAGCCTGGGTCAGCGTCTCGCGAGCCTTGTCCATCTGCGCCTTGTCGTTCGATTCCAGCGCTTTCTTAGCGTCGGCGACGGCGTTCTCAACATCTCCGCGCTCCGAGCCGGAGATCTTGTCGCCCTGCTCGCGCAGCATTTTCTCGATGTTGTAGACCATCGAGTCGAGCTGGTTCTTGGCCTCGATCGAATCGCGCTGCGCCTTGTCTTCGGCCGCATGCGCGTCGGCTTCCTTCGCCATGCGCTCGACTTCTTCCTTCGACAATCCGGAAGACGACGTGATCGTAATCTTCTGGTCCTTTTGCGTGGCCGTATCTTTCGCGGTCACGTTCAGGATGCCGTTGGCGTCGATGTCGAACGTTACTTCAATTTGCGGCACGCCTCGCGGAGCCGGTGGAATCCCGGTCAAGTGGAACTTGCCGAGGGTCCGGTTCTGCGCCGCCATGGGACGCTCGCCCTGCAGCACGTGGACTTCAACCGAGGTCTGACTGTCGGCCGCGGTCGAGAAGGTTTCCGTTTTCTTGGTCGGAATCGTCGTGTTGCGCGGGATCATCGGCGTCGCCACGCCGCCCAGCGTTTCAATCGCCAGCGAGAGCGGAGTCACGTCGAGCAGCAACAGGTCTTTCACTTCGCCGCCCAACACGCCACCCTGAATCGCGGCGCCAATCGCGACCACTTCGTCGGGATTCACACCCTTGTGGCCTTCTTTGCCGAACAGTTCCTTCACCAGAGCCTGGATGCGCGGCATGCGCGTCTGGCCGCCGACCAGCACCACTTCGTTGATCTTGCTGGTCTCCACGCCTGCGTCCTTCAAGCACTGCTTGCACGGACCCACCGAGCGCTGGATGATGTCTTCCACCATGCCTTCGAGTTTTGCCCGCGTCAGCTTCTGCACCAGGTGCTTCGGACCGCTGGCATCCGCCGTGATGAACGGCAGATTGATTTCGGTCTCCATGGTGGTGGAGAGTTCGATCTTCGCCCGCTCGGCCGCGTCGCGCAGGCGCTGCAGAGCCATTTCGTTGCCCTTGCCACGCAGGTCGAGGCCTTCGTTCTTCTTGAATTCGTCAATCAGCCAGTCGACGATGCGCTGGTCGAGGTTGTCGCCGCCCAGGTGCGTGTCGCCGTTGGTGGCCTTGACTTCGATAACGCCTTCGCCCACTTCCAGCACGGAAATATCGAACGTTCCGCCGCCGAAGTCGTACACGGCAATCATCTCGTCCTTGGTCTTGTCGAGCCCGTAGGCCAGTGCTGCCGCCGTAGGCTCGTTGATGATGCGCTTCACTTCGAGGCCGGCAATCTGCCCGGCGTCTTTGGTCGCCTGCCGCTGCGCGTCGTTGAAGTACGCGGGCACGGTGATGACCGCCTCGGTCACTTTCTCGCCTAGATAGTCTTCCGCTGCCTTCTTCAGTTTCTGAAGAATCAGCGCGGAGATCTGCGGCGGGGTATATTCCTTACCCTGCGCCAGCACGGCCACGTGGTCGCCCTGGCGGATGACCTTGTACGGCACCATCTTGATCTCTTCTGTGACCTCGTCGTAACGGCGTCCCATAAACCGCTTGATGGAATAAACGGTGTTCTCGGGGTTGGTGATGGCCTGCCGCTTGGCGACTTGGCCGACCAGCCGCTCCCCAGTCTTGGTGAATCCAACCACGGAAGGCGTAGTGCGCCCTCCTTCTTCATTGGCGATCACTTTAGGCTCGCCGCCTTCCATGACTGCCACGCAGGAATTGGTAGTCCCCAGGTCAATTCCGATAATCTTTCCCATACAATGCTCCTCCTGAATTCGATAAGTGCTTTAAAATCAACGTCACTATGATTGCGTCAAGGTCCATGCTAAGACTTGAGTGAATTGCTGTCAAGGTTTAGATGCGTAGGAAATAGAAGAGGATGCGGGAGAATTTGGGGTACAACCAGGCTGGTCGACCAGCGAGATCGCGCTGTTTCAAATCGGAACCGCGTCCTGCGCAAAAGTGCTTTAGGGTGGCGCAGCGCTTCCAGCGCTGCGATAGGTTAGCTATGAAACATCGGCTTTACAGTCTGCTGAAAAACTCACCGATTGCAGAGCAGACTGCGGTCTGCGATCAGTTTTTCTTGCTTCCACTCTGCTTCTGGTCTACCGAAACGGAGCGGCTGCGAGTCGATGCGGCGGCTCCGGTCATACTTCCGCCGCCTGCAAGCGCGTCATACGCACCAGGTTGTAGGCGGCCGCCGCGATTTGAAACAGCCACTCCACTCGCCGCCGACTTCGCAACTTCACCTGCCGGAACCCGGCCCAGTGCTTGATCCAGGCGAAGCTCTGTTCTACGAGTTTTCGTTTCTTCTGGCTCTGCACAAACTCCGCGCTGTCCCGCTCTTCGGCGCGCAGACTATTCCGTTGCCGCAACTGCCCCTGTTCGTATTCCGCGACATGGGGCACGATGTTGTGGGCCCGCAGCGCTTCCACAAACTGCCGTTCCTGATACTGCTTGTCCGCTCCCAAGGTGCGCCGCTTCTGGCTTCGGCGCTGATCCAGCAGATCCAGCGCCGCATCCCGCTCCGCCCGTGTTCCGGCCTGGGTCACCGTTGCCGCCACAATCAGTCCGTGATGGTTTTCCGTCAACACATGTCCCAGATAACTGGGCTCCGCTGCTCCCGCATTACACTTGCGATACAGCCGCGCCTCCGGATCCGTCTGGCTCTCATGCGTGTCGCGCAGCAACCGCTTCCCGCCATGTCCGCTGCCCCGCTCCGGCGGATCGGCCTTCTCCCGGAAACTCCGCCGATTCGCCCACGCCTCCAGCATCGTCCCGTCCACCGTAAAATGTTCGTCGCTCAGTAGTCCCGACTTCTCTAACTGTCCCCGCACTGCCACGAAGAACCGGCTGGCGATCTCGCCCGCAATCAAACGATCCCGGTTCTTGCTGAACACCGTCGCATCCCAGACCGGGTCGTCGATCGCCAATCCCACAAACCAGCGGAACAGCAGACTGTAATCCAGTTCCTCCATCAGCAACCGCTCGCTGCGCTTGCCATACAGCGCCTGCAGCAACAGTGCCCGCAGCAGTTTCTCCGGCGCAATCGACGGCCGCCCGGTCGTGGCATACAGTTCATCGAACCGGCCCGACAACTCGCTCAACGCCCGATCCACCATCCGGCGAATCCCGCGCAGCGGGTGATTGCTCGGCACCCGCTGTTCCAGACTCACATAGCTGAACACCCCATCCTGCTGCTCGTCGTCTCCGCGCATCCTTGCTTCTTGCCTTATTTCCCTGTGCAACGCATATGAGTTTTTCAGCACTCTGTTTAGCCCCTGAGGTCCTTATGGCCGCACCGCCCCGAGGCAACACAGGATACAGCGCCTACTTCATCACCGCTTCCACCTTTCAACGATCACCTTTATTTTGCAAAGAGCCGATGGCGCGGTTGTTTGTGGATGTGCTGTTCCATTACCGAAAGCACAAGAACTATCTGCTGCACGAATTTGTGCTGATGCCCGATCACTTTCATCTGCTGATTTCACCCACGCTCAGCCTCGAACGATCTTTGCAACTGATCAAAGGGGGATTCTCCTATCGGGCGAAAAAAGAATTAGGATTCGCGGGCGAAATCTGGGAGAAGAGCTTTTACGACCGGCGAGTCCGCGCGGCAGAAGACTATTACAATTTCAAACAATATATCCGCCAGAATCCAATCAAGCAGGGGCTGGTAGCCGCGCTCGCTGGTTATCCCTACAGTTCAACGCGGCCTGAATTTACTGGACGAGGTCCCTCAGCGGCTGAAGCCGGAGTTCTTGACTGCCTGAACCGCAGCGCTAGAAGCGCTGCGCCACCCAAAATCTAGTGCGAGATCGGCCCGTTCTTCCGCTGGTCGTTCACCGTGTACCCCGCCGGCAGTTGGAACAGCTGCGCATCCGGATCGCCCGTCGAGATCTCAGTGATGGTGAAGGTCTGCTTGCCGAAATAGGGGCTGGAGCGGATCGACAACAGGTTGAGTCCCAACTGCTACGAATGCCAGTATTCGCTCATGCTGTTGAGCGGCTGGTCGTTTCCCAGAACGCCCACATTCGTGACCGTAGTCTCGCGAATTCCCTCGGTCTCGATCCCAAGAATATTACGAGTTCCAAGATCCTCCCAGACATCGCTGCCCTCGCCGTTCTCCAGAGGGTGAGTAGAACCCTTTCGCAGCTTCGCGGCCGAAAGATCCGGTTCCGGATTGTAGACCAGCAGATCGCAGATGTGGCGCTGCGGGCTGCAGTTGTAGAGAGTGTGTTGCTTGGGATCGGCGATTTGAATCCAGTTCATGGACGACTTCACGTTCGAGCCCTTGGGCACCAGATACCAGCGCTCCTCATAGATGCGGCCATCTGCGTTGCGCGCGATGTGGCGCTGGTTGAAGAAGGTCATGGACGCACCGTCGGCCGCATATTTCACGGCTTCGGTGGCCAGGGTCGCGAAGAATGGGGCGTGCGGGATGGGTGGAATTACGATGCTCTCAAGCACTTCGCGGATTCAGCCATCCTGGGCAGGCTGAGGGTGCCGCGGAGTGGGTGGTACTTCCGATCGCTGAACCTGCTGCGGCGGCGGCTCTTGCGTCTGTGCCGCGCAAACTACACTACTGAGCCCGAGAATCCCCGCAAACAACGTACGCATAGGAACCCCTCCAGGTGGAGGAATGCTACGTCGGCCAGCGGCCAGCCGTCAACGCCCAATGGGCGGTTCCATTATTCCGGCTCCACGACCCACAGCGGTTCCCCGCCCAACGAGTGGTAGAAGCCCCATCCCGCCAGCACCAATACGCTGAGCAGCGCCAGGAAGGCTGTGGGCGCGTACCAAGCCGAAAAGTCTGCGGTGAAGGGAACGTTGCCGAGCATGTCGACGGTGAAGGCTCCGACCGCCAGCGGCACCAGTCCGAAGCGCAGCACGATCAACGCTAGAATGCCCCAGACGAGGAAAATCACCGGAAGGTCTACGGCAAGGTGCGTGCTCGTCAGTCCGCGCATCACCAGAAAGACCCCGACGAACAAGATCGCCGCAATCCAGTCGGAGCGCACGGTCTTCAATCCCACCTGGCGAAAGAGGAATTCCACTAACACTTTCAATCCCAGTAACAGGAAGAAGAATTGCATCGTGCCGAAAATCGAAGAAGGAATCTGCATCAGCCATTGGCCCAAGGCCTGGCGTCCTCCCATCAGGTAGGCCGGACCGCTGAGCTGGGGCGCAGCGCCCAGGCGCGCGGAAGGAATATTGCTCACCTGAAAGATCACAAGCCAGAGTATGCCGAAGGCTACGCCGAACAGGATGTCGCGTCCCACCACCGGATCGCGCAGCTGACCGGAGATCAGGCGGCTCCACGAAATGAGAGCTTGCGGCCAGTTGCGGCGAATCCACGGTTCGATCGCAAGGTAGAGCATCCACATGGCGCCGGCCCACAAGAGCGCGGCGGAAATCGCCAGGATCAGGTACCCGAAGGTTTGGAAGTCGGCGACAAAATGCGAGCGGCACAACCAGATCCCAATCTCCAGAACGAACATGACTCCCGCCAGGCGCAGCGCTCCTTCGAGGTCGCCACGGCCATGGCGATAATTGCGGCGGGCCAGGAACGCGCCCGCCGCCAGGACTGCAGTGAGCAGAAACACGCTAATCATCTGGCTCGCCCGGTTCTTCTTCTCGTCGGCGGATTGCGCAGCGACCATCCGCCAAGGCTTATTCCAGTCGCCGAGCATGGCGAAAAATACAGGCTTGCCATGCCAGGCAGCTGCTTCGACTCGCAGCGGCCTCGTCGTGCCCGGCCACACTCCGGTCCACGCGGCGCGTGCGTCGGCCATTCCGAGCGAGGTCCATTCGGGTTGCGCCGGTTGCAGTTTGGACACGTCCACTTCCGCGGCGGAGAATAAGGAACTCCAATCGGGCGGGAGCGTCGGTGATGCCGTGGTGTCTTTCTGCGGCGGAATCACCTGCAAGTAAATCAGCCGGCCCCTGGCATCGAGCTTGACGTTGATCATGCCTGAGATTGTGGTGGGCGGATCACCCTCAGTAACAATTCCTGGAGTCAGAAAGCTATCGCGGTAACCGTCAGGATCCAGCAGGTCGGGACTTTGCCGGTACCAGAGTTGCAGCATGGTCGGGCGTCCGGCAAGCACCTCGTCCCAGTTCGCAGGCGTCTTGCTCTCGCGCTCGACCGCATCGCGGTAGTCCGTGTCATAGTCGAATCCATATGCGCTGTCGGCCGGTTTCGCCGGATAGCCCAGTTGTGCCAGGACCTCGCGCGCCCGATGCGCCAACACCTCCGGAGTCTGTTCCAGGTGCATCTTCTCGACGGCACTGTAGCGGATCGTCAGGTAGATTCCCGCTGCCAGCCCCAGGAGCACGAACAGAAGACACGCGACCGCAATGCGCGGGCGCAGGCCTGTGGTTTCGCCCGAGGCCGCTACAAGTTGCGGCGAGGGTGTTTCTCCTGCGGCCAATGCTGCGGCCAATGGATCGCCGCCAGGTAGCGCCGCTGCCACCGCCAGTGCCGTGGCCGGACGGTTCGATGGCTCCGTCTCCAGACAGCGCAGGATGACCTTTTCCACGATGGGATCAAGATCTTTCACCACCGACGACGGGCGGCTGGGCGTGCGATCCGCTCCGGCGTGCAGCAGTTTCGCCGCTGATTCCGCGAACGCCCGCTTGCCGGTGAACACTTCGTAGAGCACCAGCCCGAGCGCGTAGATGTCGCTGCGCATGCTGACTTCTTTTCCAGCCAGTTGTTCGGGCGACATATAGGCCGGAGTTCCGCTACGCACCTCCGGCCCGCGGATGTCGTCAGCGATTCCGGCCAGTCCGAAGTCCGTGATCACGACTTGCCCACGCCCATCGAGCATGATGTTGGCAGGCTTCAAGTCGCGGTGCAGAACGCCCTTGGCATGGGCCGCTGCCAGCCCAGCGCAAAGATGGCGTGCGATGTCGAGCGCTTTGTCGGGTGGGAGCCGTCCAATACGCCGCAACAGGGAAGCGAGGTCTTCGCCGTCGACATATTCCATCGTGAAGAAGGTCTGCCCGTCGACGTCGCCCACGTCATACACGCGGCACACATTGGGATGGGAAACCCGCCGCGCCATACGCACTTCGTTGCGAAAGCGTTCGAGCAAGGCTTCGTCGCGGGCCGCCTCGTCGGGCAGAAACTTCATCGCGACGCCTTGCCCGAGCGTCAAATCGTCGGCACGGTAAACCTCACCCATGCCGCCTTTGCCAAGCAGCGCAATGATGCGGTAGCGTCCGGCCAGAAGGCGTCCGGGAAGGAAGCGACCTTCATTCAGCAGATATTCGGCAGAACTGGAGGGCCGGGAGGACGGTGGACGCGAAGACGATGGCGGCCGCGGCGGCAATGGCGAAGTCGAGGTGGCAAAGTCGAGCGTCGCCACGTCATCGGGATTCGAAGTCGGCCTTCCGCAGGCCGAGCAAAAGGCCACGTTGTCGGGCAAGTCGGTTCCGCAGTTTGCACACTTAGCCATGAAAATTTCCCGCTACAGTCTACCGCGTCAGGACGAAATCTTGGGTCCACACTCTTTTAGCCGGGAGCCGAGAGCCGGAAGCCCGTCCTGTATTACCATCCAAAGCGATGACTTCACGCTGGGGGCCTAAGCTGCGGGATCCGCGATTCCTTTTGTGCCTGACCGCGGGCCTGCTAGCCTTCGTGGTGCAATCGGGCGAACTGGGTACTGCCGATACGATGCACCGCCTGCAGACGACGCACTCGCTCTGGACTTCGGAGCCGCAAGTCTTTCCCAACGAGTATCCCGAATTCGGTCTGCATGGTCGCGGCGGACAGCTCTTCAGTTGGTATGGCATCGGCCAGTCGCTGCTCATGCTCCCGGCAGACATGGTCGCCACGTGGATCTCGCACTGGCACATTTTCTCCGATTACGAAGATGACCCCGCGATACGCAGCATCATCGTCAGCTACAGCACCAGCATTCTCGTGAACGTTCTGACCGCGCTAATCGCGTTCCGCCTCCTGCGCCAGTTACGCTTCAGTGTCAATGAGACTGTGCTGGGCATCCTCGCCCTGATGTTCTGCACGACTCACCTGCATTACACGCAGAACATGCAGGAGAACAACTACATCATGCTGCTGACTCTGACTGGATTTTCTTACCAGTACGAGTGGCTGCGCACGGCGAGCGTTCGGGCGCTATTCTTTGGCTCATTCTGTCTTGGCTTGAACCTGCTGACTCGCGTGACGACTGGCCTCGATGTGATCGCGGGCGGCGTCTTCCTTTCACTGATCCTCTGGATCGAGCAGACCCGCGGCCGCGCCTTGTGGCAGCGTCTTGTGGCTTACTGCAAGATCGCAGTGCCCATCTATGCAGTTTTTGCGTTTCTCGAGCGCCTCTACAGCTTCTACCGCTTCGGATCTTGGACCCAAACCTACATCCCAATCTTCGCCCGCGAGTCGCGCGCACAAGACCCGACTCTACCGGTAAACTTTCCCTGGAGCACCCCCTTTCACGAAGGCGTTCTCGGCGCGCTCTTTAAGCCCGAGAAATCGATCTTCCTGTTTGATCCGGTTCTGGTGCTGGCCCTGGTGCTGCTGGTGCTTCTATGGAAGCGGTTGGCCGTCGAAGTCCGCGCCTACGCCGTGACTTCACTGCTCCTGCTCGCCGGCTATATCAGTTTCTACGCGCGCTACACCTATTGGGCGGGCGACTTTGCCTGGGGAGACCGCTACGTTTCCACTGCCGTCGAGATGGTGGCACTCCTCGCCGTGCCGCTGTTGATTCGCTATCGCGCCAATCTGAGTCCGTGGATCTGGCGGGGTGCCATCGTCCTGATAGCCGTTAGCCTCATTATTCAAATTGCGTCGCTCGCCTTCTGGCTGCCGCTCGAGATTTACCAGATGGAGACCCTCGGCCATCCCACCTATGTCATCGCATTGCGCTTTAAGAACATCGCCGCCTTCACTCTCGGCAAGGTGGACGCCTGGGGACTCAACACCGACGAGATGTCGCAGGATCCCTGGGACTACGTTCACATCACTACGTGGAACTTTTTCCCTTTCCTTCTGCATCGCGTCGGCGCGGCGCCCGCGTGGGTTGTAGAGATGGCTTTCGCAATATGGATTGCAGCCCTTGCGACACTAGCCACCGTATTGCGCCGACTGTACACTCAGCTTCAGTCCAATCCAGATGCAGCGTGACGGAATCCATCGACGGCAGTTTCTGAACTACGCGGTTGCGACGACGATGCTCGCCGCGATTCCGCGAGCATGGGGAAACACCAGCGCCCCCGAGATTGCCTTCACCTTCGATGACCCCACGACTGTAGGCGGCGCTGGATTGACCTGGCCCCAACTCAACGATCGCATTCTCGCCACGCTCGCCGGCAACAATCTGAAATCAATACTTTTTGTTTGCGGTAAGCGGGTCGATAGCAATGCCGGGAGTCAACTCATCGCCTCCTGGGATCGCGCCGGACACCTCATCGGCAATCATTCGTATTCGCATCTGAACTTCAACAATAGCGTGGGCGCCGATGGTTCCAAGCCAGTCACGTTGGCCGAATTCCAAGCCGACGCGCTGAAAAACGAGCCCCTCATTCGCAACTATCAGCATTTCGACCGAATGTTCCGCTATCCGTTCTTCAAAGAAGGCGACACGGTGGAAAAACGGGACGGCATGCGCGCCTTTTTGCAACAACACGGCTATCGCATCGGACGAGCCACCATTGATGCCTCCGATTGGGCGATCGATGCGCGTCTGCAGAAGCGGCTTGAGGCCAACCCTCACGCCGACCTAGCGGCATACCGTGACTTCTTCCTTCAGCACATCTGGGAACGCTCACAGTATTACGATTCACTGGCCGTGCGCGTGCTCGGCCGGTCGGTCAGGCACACTCTGCTACTGCATCACAGGGCATTAAACGCTTTCTTTCTCGATGACCTGATCGCCATGTTTCGCAAGAACGGTTGGAAGCCGGTCGATGCCGAATACGCGTATCAAGACAAGGTGTACGACGAACAGCCGAAAACACTGCCAGCTGGGGAGAGCTTGATCTGGGCGTTAGCCAAGCAGAGCGGAAAGTTTGAAAGTGAACTTCGTTATCCAGGCGAGGATGACGTCTACGAGAATCCTCGGATGGACGCTTTGCACCTGTGATGGGCCTTGGCGAAGCCGCGGATCGCGATCGAGCTACCGCTTCTTCTTTGTGGTTGGCTTCGGCTTCAGCGTTTTGACGTGCGCATAGCTCACGGCCAGATGCTTCTGCAGCGCCTTCGTGTTTTTCAGCAGCGCATCCGGCACGGTAACGTATTCCCGCATTACGGCTCCGTAAGCTTCGTACAACGTCGTGTGTACTTCTTCAGGAACTTTTCGCGCTCATCTTCTGGAAGCCGCAACGCCATTATCCCCTTGGACCGAGAAGCAGGGAAAACATGTGGCCATTGTGCGACGTAAAAGGATTGGCTCCGCCCTTGCGCTCGATCTTGGGCATCGTGGCGATCAGCTTGTCGTAGAGGGCTAACTTGTCGGCGGGGATGTCCGGTTTCTTGGGCGTGCTCATCGCGATTCTTTCGGAGTTGAAGATCGAAACGCGGAGCAGGATACACCCAACTCCGCTGAGAGTTGTCAGCGCTGCACGCGCCGTATAGAGGGACGTTCCTGTCCTACTCGACGGTAACCGACTTGGCCAGGTTTCTCGGCTGATCGACGTCGCACCCGCGGCGTACCGCGATGTGATACGCCAGCAACTGCAGCGGAACAATCTCCAGAATCGGCAACAACTCTTCCGGCGCGGCTGGGACGTAAATAACATGATCCGCCGCTTCCTTGATCTCTTCGTCCCCTTCGGTGGCCAGCGCGATCACAACGCCCGAGCGCGCTTTCACTTCTTTCAGATTCGACATCGTCTTTTCATAGCGCAGCATCGAGCCAGGATTGTTTACGTCACGCGTGGCGATTACCACCACCGGCAGATTCTCGTCGATGAGCGCGTTCGGCCCGTGTTTCATCTCGCCCGCCGGATATCCCTCGGCGTGGATGTAGGAGATTTCTTTCAGCTTGAGCGCGCCCTCAAGAGCGATGGGATAGTGAATGCCGCGTCCCAAGAACAAAAAGTCGTGAACTTTTTGGTATTGCTTCGCTAGGTCGTCGCACGCTTGATCCTGGGTAAGGACGTGCTCTAGCTTCGATGGAATCTGCGTCAGTTCCAGCATCGCCGCCCGTGCCTGCTCCGCGGTCATCACGCCACGCACCTGCGCCAGATACATGGCGAAGACGTAGAGCGCGGTGAGTTGCCCAGTGAAAGCCTTAGTAGACGCCACGCCAATCTCCGGGCCGGCATGGGTATAAATCGTCCCGGCCGCCTCGCGGGTGATCATCGATCCCACGACGTTGCAGATGGCCAGCGTCTTCGATCCGCGAGACTTGGCCTCGCGCTGCGCCGCGATCGTGTCAGCCGTCTCCCCCGACTGCGAGATCACCAGCGTGATCGTGTCCGCATCGACAATCGGATTCCGGTAGCGCCACTCGCTGGCGTAGTCCACTTCCACCGGCATGCGGGCCAGCGTCTCAATCATGAACTTCCCGGCCTGCCCGGCGTGCCAGCTGGTTCCGCAGGCGATGATATTGATCTTCGCCGCCGCACGGAACTCCGCTTCGCTGATCTCCATCTGGTCGAGAAAAATGTGCCCCGTCTCCTGCGAAACGCGGCCCAGAGCGGTGTCTCGGACGGCGCGCGGCTGCTCGTAAATCTCCTTGAGCATGAAATGTTTGAAGCCGCCCTTTTCCGCCAAGATGGGATCCCAGGTAACATGCTGGATCTGGCGGCGCACCGGTCTTCCGTCGAAATCGGAGAGATGCACGCCGTCGGGCGTAACTACTGCCATATCGCCGTCGGCCAAGAAGAAAATATCACGCGTGTGATGCAGGATCGCCGGAACATCCGATGCCACGAAGTACTCGTCGTTGCCCAACCCGATCACCGCCGGCGGGCCATTCCGCGCCGCTACGATTTTGTTGGGATCGTCGGTCGAAATCACTGCCATCGCAAACACGCCGGTCAGTTGTTTCACAGTCTGGCGCACCGCATCTTCCAGAGAAGGCCGCTGGGCCTTGCCAGATTTCATGGAATACTTCTCGACGAGATGAGCAATGATCTCGGTATCGGTTTCGGTGGTGAACTTGTGGCCTTCCTCGATCAACTTTTTCTTCAGGCTGAGATAGTTTTCCACGATCCCGTTGTGCACGACCACGATTTTTCCGGTGCAGTCACGGTGAGGATGCGCGTTTTCTTCCGTAGGACGTCCGTGGGTCGCCCAGCGCGTGTGTCCAATGCCGTAGGTGCCATCGAGCGGCTTCAGGCGGATGGCTTCTTCCAGATTGCGCAGCTTGCCCTCGGCGCGGCGCAGCTGCAGCCCGTCCCCATTTCCGGCGACCGCGATCCCCGCGGAGTCGTAACCGCGATACTCCAGCCGTCGCAGCCCCTCAATAATGATCGGAACTACACTCTTTTTACCGACATAGCCGACAATACCGCACATGGGAAGACCTCAAAGGATTCCCGGCCCGTGCTACTCGGCCAGGGAGAAACGGAACTCTTCAATCACAGGATTGGTAAGCACTTCGCGGGCGATCCGCTCGACCTCGGCTTGCGCCTCGTCGCGTGACAGGCCTCCGTCGAGCGTGAGTTCAAAGTACTTTCCCTGGCGCACGCTTTCCAAGCCCTTATAACCCATCTTCTTGAGCGCACCCTGAATAGTTTTGCCCTGAGGGTCGAGAACACTTTTCTTGAGAGAGACGTAAACGTAGGCTGTCATAAAAAAGTCATTATACGTGAGCTTTTTAGGAACTACTTCGGGTCTGGCCCTCAGAGGTACTAACCCAAAGCCAGAAGAGTGCTGAACCCCCGGCATCACAGGCTCTTTAACTTTTCATCGAGCGCGGCCAGCGAGTCTTCCAGCAGCTTCCGGTGCCGCGGATTCTGGCCCGCTTCCAACTGCTGAAGGATGGTCTGCCGCGAAAGCCGAAGGCCCTCCCGTTCACGCCAGCGCACAGCCTCGTCGGCGGTCATCACCTTGCGTGGCTTGGCCGACCTGTCGCTCGCCTCGGCCTGCTGGGCTTCCACCGATTTGCTTTCCCACCCTCGCGCCACTCATTGATTATAGTTCTTTGCAGCCCGCAACCCCGGCGGGCACCGGAAGCGACCCAACCCGGGAAACGCTCGCAGAGATCCGTATTGAGAAGCGTTCCCACCGTTCTTCGACGCGGAATTTTCGGAAAACGTAACAGGCCTGAATTAAGCGCATTCACCCCTTGACTCTGCGGGTATAATGCGGGATTACTTAGTTGCAAATAGTTCGCCTTTTGAGGGGGAGGCGTTGGGAGTTCCCGCTTCTGAGCCCCTCAAGCGCACCACGCTTGAAATCAGTATCGTCGTGCCAAGCCACATTGCCTGGTGTGGGTGAAGTGATTTGGCTCCGTTTCCGTTCCCTTCATTTGTCTTCCCTCCATTCTTCTTATCCCGCTGTGATGTATGCGCATGTTCCGAACCGGCCCCTATGCCCGCGGGGCAACCCCCGATCAACAGCTCAGGCAATTGCTGCATTCCCAAAAACCAGAATTCATGCTTGTATGGGTTGGAGGGAGACGGACAAGAGTCTGACTTGGGCAACACGGCCACCGGTGAGTTCCCCGACGGTCTTAAGGGTGGAGGTGTACTGCCATGCTGCGTGATTCCTTCGCGTTTGGCACTGGCGTTCTCGCCCCCTTCGTCCACCGCGACGCGCTTCCCGATCCGGAGAGCCTGTTTGCGGACTATTTCGATTCATCGAGCGTTGGCCTCTGCATTTTCGACCTTGGGTTTCGCTATCTCGCGATCAACAACACGCTCGCGGAAATCAATGGCATCCCCGCACAAGATCACATTGGCAAGACCGCAAGGGAAATCCTGGGAGACTTTGCCGATGTGATCGAGGCTGAACTGCGACGGGTGATCTCGACCGGCGAACCCCTGGTCAACCTCGAGAGCGCGGCCGTGCTACCCGCGCGCGTGGGAATCGGTCACTGGGTGGGAAGTTCCTATCCCATCAAAGATGCGACCGGAGCCATCACCCGCATCGGCGTCGTTCTGGTCGAAGTCACCGCCCAAAAAAAGCTGCACCAATCGCTGCAGCAGGTCGGCGGAAAACTCCGCAAGGAGATGAACCGCCTGCAGATGCTGCTGGATGTGAGCACGATTCTGGCGTCGAACTGGAACGTGCATCAGGTCTTTCCTCAGATCTCGGCCCGGATTCGCCGGGTTCTGCGCCAGGAATATGCCGGCTTCGAATTGCATGACGCCAGCACTGGTCTCCTGGTGCGCCAAGCCGAGGACTTTCCTCTCGGCAAAGGATTGCTTTCGTCCCTCCCTATCAGTCCGCACGACAGTCCCGGAGGCCGCTCGCTGCGGTAGGGCACGCCTCTGATTTTCTCGAAAAGCCAGATTCAAAGCTTCGACGCTGAGATCGCGAGAAACTTTCTCGCGGAGGGTTTTCGATCGCTGTGTTGTGTGCCGCTCGTCCGTCCCCAGGGAGCACTGGGTGTTCTCGTGCTCGGTAGCACCCGCAAGAACGCCTTTCAACCCGAGGATCTCGATCTTCTGAAGCAGGTCGCCTCCCAATTCGCGCTCGCGCTCGAAAACCATCGCGCTGCGGTCCAGATCGAGTTCCTCAAGGATCGTCTTGCCGAGGAGAAGGCCTACCTGGAAGGCGAACTCCGCTCGCAAGGTATGTTCGAAGAAATCGTTGGCGATAGCCCGGCGCTCAAGAAAGTCCTCGATCGGGTGGCGATCGTCGCCGCCAGCGAGGCCACGGTGCTGATTCTCGGGGAGACCGGCACCGGGAAGGAATTGTTCGCCCGCGCCATTCATCGCTTGAGCGACCGCAAGAACGGCAGTTTCATCAAGCTGAACTGTGCTGCCATTCCTACCGGATTGCTGGAAAGCGAACTCTTCGGCCACGAGAAAGGAGCATTTACCGGAGCCATCAGCCAGAAAATCGGACGCCTGGAATTGGCGGACGGCGGAACCTTATTCCTCGACGAAGTCGGCGAGATTCCACTCGAACTCCAGCCTAAGCTGCTGCGCTTGCTGCAGGACAAGGAGTTCGAACGCCTGGGCAGCACCCGGACCATCAAAGTGAACCTGCGGCTGGTCGCGGCCACCAATCGGGACTTGGCTAAGGCGATCGCCGAGCATCGGTTTCGCAGCGACCTCTTCTACCGTCTCAGCGTCTTTCCTATTCGCGTGCCGCCCCTGTGCGAGCGGAGCGGGGATATCCCCCTGCTCATCCGCTACTGCAGCCTTTCTGTTTCGGAACTCGTTCCAAACAGGGAAGTTCCGCAGCTCGTGTTTCCCTCCCATTTGCGGAACTCAACGTGCATAGTACTCGACTTACATCGCCTCTGGCGGAGGACGGCTTTTCTCTCTCGCCGTCCTCCGGAGTTTGTTGTAAGAACGGTTTCACGAGTTTTCGTATGGGGACCGCACGGATCCGCAAGGTATGTACTCAGGCACGTTGATCAATGATCTGTTCGCCGCAGTGGAAAGAGTGCAGCGCTCCGCGTCATGGCCACGAATCGAACCCGCCCCGCCTGATGCCTGTGATTGCATGCACCAGATTTCAGAGTCCGAACAATTCGCGCAGTCGCTTGGTCTGAGCCCGGCTCACGGGTATCTCGGTCTGCTTCTTGTCGTCCATGCGCAACTGGTAGGAGCTCTTGAACCAGGGAACGACTTCGCGGATCCGGTTGATGTTCACCAGGTAGGAGCGGTGCGCGCGCCAAAACAGATTCGTGTCTAAACTGTCGAGCAATTCTTCCAGCGTGCGGCAGTTGGATTGTCCCTCCATGCCGACCGGACCGCCGGTGACCACCGTGATCACGCCGTCTTCGATCCAGGCATAACAGATGTCTCGCTGATCCACCAGAAACATGCGCCCAACGGTCTTCAGCAGAATCTTCGCGGCCGGCTGCTTCTGCGACTCGATCATCCGCACCAGGGTCTCGATCTTATCCGCCGGCAGCGCGTTCGCGTCTTGTTTGGCTCGCGCCTTCTGAATTGCCTGTGCCACCCGCTTTTTGTCGAAGGGCTTCAGCAGATAGTCGACCGCGTTCACCTCGAACGCTTTCACCGCGTACTGGTCGAAGGCGGTGGCGAACACAATCTTGGGCAGCGGAATTTTGCGGTCGAGCAGTTTCTTGATGACGCCGAAGCCGTCGAGCCCCGGCATCTGCACGTCGAGAAAAACCAGGTCAGGACTATGTTCCTTGATAAGGTTGACAGCTTCCAGCCCATTCTTGCCCTGGGCCACGACGTTCACATCGTCGGCGTTCTTCAGCAGGTAGGCGAGTTCGTCGCGAGCGAGTTGCTCGTCGTCCACGATTACTGCAGATAAAGGCATCGGCGCTCCGGACACTGTGAGCTGCTAGGCTGAGTATAGAGCGCAGATTTTCCCGAAGCAATGCATGTCGGCACGTGGGGACGGACTTATGTGGGGACGGCCGCCCCGTCCGTCCGTCGAGCGAGGCTCGACGGGTTTTCCTCTGTGCCCTCCGTGTCCTCCGTGGTGAAAAGTTTCTGCTACTGCGGCCGCTGCATCATCCCGCCCATGTTGGGCATATCAAACTTCTTATAGTCCGCAGGGATCTCAAACAAGCTCGCCGGCTGCGTCCCTTCCTGAATGTTGCGCAGCTCCCAACTTCCGTTCTTGCCTTCCCATTTCACGGGAAAGCGCAGCTTGGGATCAAGCCAGACATCGCCGGTTTCGCCCTTCGCGTTCGTGCCTTCGTACTTGACCGTGCTCCGTCCGTTGACCGTCTCGTTGCCGATTTTGCGGCAACTCCCACCCTTATTTTGCGGCAGTTGCATCCAGTCTGAGCAAGCCGCCTCCACGTCGCCCGTGCGAAAGAAGCTATAGGCTGTGCGCTGGCTCGCCATCTGCGGGGTCATCTCCATATACATGTGTTGCTGGTTCATCAGCACGGTCGTGGTTTGCGTCGTCAGATTCATGATGACCACGCCCCCGCTCCGCGGGTCCTTGTTCGTTGACTCAAACCGCACCTTGTCCTTGGCAAAATAGATTTTCCCGTTGCTGCCTTTCTGCGAATCGAACATCTCGCCAGAAAATTCGGTCTGCGCCAGCGCAAAGCTCGCCGACAGCAGGAATGCGATCGTGCATATCGTCGTTTGGATCGTCTTCTGAGTCCTCATTCGAACCATGTCAGTCTCCTTCAGGGTGATGGCTGTTTCCGCTGGGCGCAGAAACGCCTGGAAAAGGCGGGAAAAGCATACCAGAAGTCCAGGCTGATCGAGGTGTGTTTGCAGGTTCAGAGCCCGGTCCGGCCCTTCTCCGAAAGGCCTATGTGGGGACAGCCGCCCTCGGCTGTCCGTCGAGCGCAGCTCGACTGCGGCTCACACCACATTCTCCAGCGCCAGTGCCATCCCCATGCCGCCGCTGACGCACAGTGTAGCCACTCCGCGCTTCGTGTTGCGCTTCAGCATCTCGTGCAGCAGCGTTACCGTGATGCGTGTCCCGGTGCACCCAATCGGATGCCCGATCGCAATCGCCCCGCCATTCACGTTAAGCCGGTCGCGATTCATATTCAGAGTGCGGTCACACGCCAGCACCTGCGCCGCAAAGGCTTCGTTCAACTCAATCAGCCCGAACTCGTGCAATCGCAGGTTGTGTTTGTCTTCCAGCTTGCGCAGAGCCGGGACAGGTCCAATCCCCATCGTCCGCGGATCCACTCCTACCGAAGTCACCGCCAGGATTCGCGCCAGCGGCTTCAGATTGTTCTGCTTCACGAAGTGTTCGTTGGCCACCACGACCGCCGCAGCCCCGTCGGTGATGCCAGAAGAATTTCCGGCGGTGATGGTTCCGGTCTTCGAGAACACGGGCGAAAGTTTCCCCAACTTCTCCATGCTGGCATCGGCGAACGGATGCTCGTCGCGCGCAAACGTGGTCGTGCCCTTTTTGCCTTCGATTGTGACCGGGACGATCTCGGCGTCGAACCGCCCGGCCGCAATCGCTCGCGCCGCCCGTGTCTGCGACAGCAAGGCGAATTCATCCTGCTCTTCGCGCGTGATCTTATACTGCTCAGCCAGCACTTCCGCAGTTTCGCCCATCACCATCTTCGCCAGAGGACAGAAAAATCCGTCGCGATACATGCCGTCGACCATTTCCTGATTGCCCAGCCGATATCCCCAGCGCGCGCCATCGAGATAGTAAGGAACGCGCGACATCGACTCGGTGCCGCCCGCGAGAATGCAGTTGGCGTCGCCCACCAGGATCGACTGGTAAGCCAGCGCGATCGACTTCAGTCCGGACGCGCAGGCTTTATTCACGGTGAATGCGGGAACTTCCTGCGGCACGCCGCTGCGCACGGAAATCTGCCGCGCCACATTGGGTCCGCCGCCAGCCTGCCGCGCACAACCAAAGATCGTCTCCTCAACTTGGGCCGGCTCAACCCCAGCCCGCTCCATCGCAGCCTTCGCGGCCACAACGCCCATGTCGGCGGAGGTCAGCGAAGCCATCGCCCCGCCAAACTTCCCAATCGGCGTCCGCACTCCGGATAGAAGATAGATCCCCGGCAAATCCGCACCTCCCAAACGCATGAGTCTAGCAGGGAAGATTCATGTGGGGACAGCCGCCCTCGGCTGTCCAGTCGAGCAAGGCTCGACTTGGCGTTGTACGCTCAGTTAAGTGGGCCCTCTCTCCCTTGCGTTCGGCCACCCCTTGCCATTCCGGCTAACCTCCGGCATAATAAGAGTTTGCCCCGATCTTACCGGACTCTTCCGGACACAAGGATATAAGACCCGTGTTAATGATTCGTCTGGCGCGCCGTGGTGCGCGCAAACAACCGCACTATCGCATCGTGGTGATTGAGAAGGAGCGCGCCCGCAACGGCCGTCCGGTGGAAGTGGTCGGGACCTACAATCCCCGCACCAATCCGGCCAGCGTCGAGTTGAAGCGGGATCGCGTCGAGTACTGGGTGTCGAAAGGCGCCCAGATGTCGGATCGCGTGAACAAGCTGTTCACCAAGACTCCGGCTCCGGCTACTGCCGGCTCCGCCGCCTAGTTTCTGAGGTCACCGGTTTTCCACCTTTTCGCAAGGAGCGCGAAAGGATGGGCCACCCTCATTCGAACCGCACCGCGAGAATTAAACGCTTATGACTGAGCCCTCTGGAGATGTGCGCGCTCTCGTTGAGCTGATTGCGAAATCGCTCGTCGACACGCCTGACGAAGTCTTCGTAGAGAAGTTTGACGACGACGTAATCGAACTGGAAGTCGCCGAGAGCGACGTAGGCAAGGTCATCGGACGCCAAGGCCGCACCGCCCGCGCCTTGCGCGCCCTGCTGAGCGCCGCCGGCCACCGGGCCCACAAGCGCTACACGCTCGAAATCATCGAGTAGCGTGGACTGTGAGTCCTGAACCAACAGGCGAGTTCATTACGCTGGCGCGTGTCGTGAAGACGCAGGGCCGGCATGGCGAGGTCGCTGCGGAAATGCACAGCGATGTTCCGGGACGCTTCGCCGCAGGCATGAAGCTTTTTGCGCTGCCGAAGTCGCAGCCATCGAGGCGCGAGTTGGAAGTGGAAGATTTGTGGCCGCACAAGGGACTGGTTGTCCTGAAGTTCTGCGGCGTCGATTCGATGAACGACGCCGAGTTGCTGATCGGATCGGAATTGCAGGTCCCCAGTGCTGAACGCGCGGACCTGGAACCGGGCTGGAATTACGTCAGCGATCTGATCGGATGCACCGTTCTCGATCACGCCCGCGAAATCGGCCGTATCGAAGATGTTCAGTTCGGGGCCGGCGAAGCCCCGCTGCTGATTGTTGTCAATCACGCAGGCAAGAAGTTTGATGTGCCCTTCGCCGAGGCATACCTGGAAGCTGTCGACATGGCGCAGCAGCAAGTGCGCATGAACCTTCCGGGAGGCATGCTGGAAATCAATGCCCCGGTGACGGCGGAAGAGAAGGGTGAACAGCAGCAAGAAAGAAAGAAGAAGCGCTAAAAGGTTTTTCCTTCGTGCACCTTAGTGTCCTTTGTGGTTAAAGATTTGAAGGTCCGATGAAAGCCGATATTCTGACGATTTTTCCCGGCTTCTTCCAAGGACCGCTGGATCACGGAATCACCCGCCGGGCCTGCGAGATGGGGCTGACGAAAATCGAAGTCCACGACCTGCGGCAGTTTGCGCACGACAAGCACCGCACGGTGGATGACCGCCCTTTCGGCGGCGGTGAAGGCATGGTGCTGAAGCCGGAACCGCTCTTTGAATGTTTGGAGACGTTGCAACTCGCGAGCCGCGAAGACCGGGTGGCCGGACGAGCGAAGCAGTCGGTGATTTTGCTTTCGGCGCAAGGCCAGTGCTTCACGCAGCAGGTAGCTACGGAGTTGGCGTCGCTTGAGCGCGTCGTTCTGGTTTGCGGACGGTACGAAGGTGTAGACGAGCGCGTCGCCGATTTTCTCGCTGATCGCGAGTTATCGATCGGCGATTACGTGCTGAGTGGTGGCGAGTTGGGTGCGGCGGTGATCATCGAAGCGGTCACGCGGTTGCTGCCCGGGGCGGTGGGCAACGAAGCGTCGACGCGGCAGGAATCATTTACCGCACACGCGACGGCAGAGCCGGGTGCAGCGGATTCAACCTGCGGCTCGGGCGGATTGCTCGACTATCCGCACTACACGCGCCCCGCAGATTTTCGCGGGATGCATGTACCAGAGGTTCTGCTGAACGGCGACCATCAGGAAATTCGCCGCTGGCGCAGGCAGCAGGCTCTGGAAAAGACGCTGCGCAACCGCCCGGATTTGCTGGACGGCGCGAAGCTCAGCGACGAAGACGCAAAGATTTTGGCGCGCATTAAGCGCGAACGAAACTAGAAAAGAATTTCAGGATTCGAAAGACGAAGGAAAATACAATGTCAAACTTAATCATCGAAAAGCTGCTGGCCAAATCGCAACGCACCGACATCCCCGGATTCCACCCCGGTGACACAGTTCGCGTCCACGTGAAGATCAAGGAAGGCGACAAGGAACGCGTGCAGGCCTTCGAAGGCGTGGTCATCAAGCGCGACAACGGACCGCAAGCCAGCTTCACCGTGCGCAAGATCAGCTTCGGCCAGGGCGTGGAGCGCATTTTCCCCGTTCATTCCAAGGTGATCGACAAAATCGAACTGCTGCGCTCTTCCAAAGTGCGCCGCGCCCGCCTCTTCTATCTCCGCGGACTGAGGGGCAAAGCCGCCCGCCTGCGCGACGTGGAAAAGAAGTAGGATTGCTCGTGTAGAGCCGGGTTTCAAGCCCGGCCTGTGCGGGGCCTGCGCCGAAAGTTCGCACTGTCTTTTTCGATATTGCTGCAAATGGAAACGCGGCGCATGAGCGCCGCGCAATCCTACACTGCAACGCCTGAAAACTAACCCGCCGCTGCGAACTCTCGTACCACTTCCACTTCGACGAATTCTTCGACCCTTCTCTTGCGCAGCTTGCTCAGTACGTAGCTGAGCAGCGGGCGGTCGCCCCGGCGGATCTCCTGGAACTCAACGCCCATTCCAAGATTGTTGACCAGATATTTCACTTGCGCTTTGACCGCGACGCTGATGTCAAACATGTTCAGCATGAGCCGGAAGTCCTGGCCCGGGCGCAACATTTCCTTGGAAGCGATGCGCGCGCCGTACTCCGAAATCTGTTGCACTTCACCGGACACGCGCTGTACGCCGTCGATTACTTCGGCTTCGCCCTCGACGAAGAAACGCGGACGGCGGCGCCGGTTGGCCTCGGGCCGGCCAAATCCCCCACCCGTGCCGTACTGCGCGCCATCGAGAACCACGGGCTGGTATTGCTCTTCCATTTGCCGCAGCTCTTCATCCCATGGTGTCTTGCCTTCGATGCATTGCACGGAGAACTGGCCACGCAGAGGCGACGATGGATCGCCGGACCACACCACCTGGCAGATCGCTTTATTGCGGCCGCGCTCCACGAGCACCAAGTCGCCGACACTGACTGTGCGCGCGCTAAGCAGGCGGGCGCCGTGCGGGTGAATGTCGTAGGTGCACGCCATTTCGGCTGCTCCGCGGCCTTCCTGGCCGATGAGGCTCCAGCGAACTGGAAGCGCCAGGTGCACGACCTTGCCGGTGAGCAAGCCGTCTTCCGGCGACGCATTGAGTTTGGTTTCCACGATGCTCTCGCTGTGGTGTTGCTGAGACGAAGTTACCAGTACATGTCCGATCGGACAATGTACCCCAGTAATCCAGGACGCGGTTACTAAGCGGGATTACCGGGTGGCGAAGGCATGGCCTGAGCGTGCCATTGTGCTGGGATGACGGAAGACAAGAAAAGCGACTTGCGGGAATGCGCGCTCTCGACGAAGATGATATGAAATCTTTTTTCTGTGATGAAGTCATCGTCTTCACGAACGCTCTCTCCTTCCGCGGCCAAGCTGCGATTGCTCAAGACCCTGCGCTGCACGCTGCGTTATGAAAAGAAAGCCTGGGCGACCGGGGCGCGGTTAGTGGCCGGCGTGGACGAAGTGGGGCGCGGCTCGCTGTTTGGATGCGTGGTGGCCGCGGCGGTGATTCTCGATCCGGCGTATCGGGTGCGCGGGTTGCGCGATTCGAAGTTGCTGCTGCCGGAGCGTCGCGAGGTATTGGCCGAGCGCATTCGCGAGCACGCAGTGGCGTGGGCCATCGCGGCCGTGGATGCGGCGCGCATCGATCAAATCAACATCTATCACGCGTCGCGAGCGGCGATGCGCGAAGCTGTTCTTCGGCTCTCGCCCGCGGCGGACCACCTGCTGGTGGATGCTCTGCGGCTCGATTGCGAGCAGCCGCAAATTCCGATTATTCATGGCGACGCGCTCTCGGCCTCGATTGCGGCAGCGTCGATCCTGGCGAAGGTGGAGCGCGACCGCATGATGTGCGAATGGGACGCGGTATTTCCCGCGTACGGTCTGGCTTCGCACAAGGGATACAGCACGCCCAAACATCTTGCGGCACTGCGGGAACTCGGGCCGACGCCGCTGCACCGGCAGTCGTTCGCGCCGGTGTGGCAAAATCCGGTGCCCCAGGAGCTGTTTGGGTTTATGCAGGACGAGGATGTCCCGCTTGAGGAAAGTGCCGTGGGATGAGGGGTTTAGCGGCGGAATCAGGGAGATTTCCACAGTGTTCCTGCAGGAACATTTTTATTACAGTTGTGTACGTACACTTTTATAAGTAGAGTGGCCTATATGAAACATCCAAAACGAGTTACCAAGGGCGGAAAAAGCAAGCGGCGGGGATCGGTGGCTGCCACGCGGAAGAAGTCCGGACGGCGCAAGGGCTTGACTCAGCGCGCGTCGGTGGAGTCGTCGAAGCGGCACGCCGCTTCGATGGAAGACGTGCTGGAATTCTACAAGCCGATCAAGAAGCCGGTCACGTTGCGCCTGGATGCCGATGTGCTCGCCTGGTTCAAGCGGGACGGACGCCGGTATCAGACACGGATCAACGCGGCGCTGCGCCGGGTGATGGAACGGGAGATGAGGGCAGGGTAGTGGGAGTGTTTCCCCATTTTCAATTGAGTCAAAATCCCCATGTCTCGCAACGAACGCGAGACATGGGGCACCCGGCCGCGGGAATCCACCTGGTGGCCTTCGTCTTCGGTATTTTCCTCGCTTGCACACTGGCAGGATGTCACAGCGATCGTCACGAGTCGTTCTATCCTTCTCTGGCGGATGCGAGGCGAGACGGCGCGATCGACCGCGGATGGATACCGGACTTCTTGCCGGAGAGTTCTCGCAGTATTCATGAACTTCATGATCTCTCGCCGTCGACTCAATGGTGTGCCTTTGAATTTCCTCCCGCCGAAGCACCGGCGCTTCACAAGCGCCTCAAGAGTGATGGCTCATCCATCCCACCAGTGAGGCATGTGCCAGATCCCGGCAAGACGTGGTGGCCGAAGTTGCTAGCTGGGGATCTCGACGCTAGGAAGATTCATGGAGCCGGGCTCGATCTCTATGAGATCGCTGAACCCGAGACAGCGTCTACCAATGAAGTATTGCTCATCGCGATTGACTGGGTGGAGGGTCGCGGCTTCTCCTACCGAACACCAGTTAGTTGAGGGTCGCGTTGAGTTGATCGAGCAGTTCAGTGTTCTTCACCAGGGCGCGCTGCAGGATTTCGGCCTGCTGCTTCGCCGTCGGCCAGTCTTGAGCTTCGACGGCTTCGGTTAATCCCGGCAATTCCAGGTGGGCGTAGGTGAATCTTGCGCCGTAGAGGATGTGTTTGAACCAGGGGCGGCCGGGGATGCCGTCGGGGTTCAGCCAGTTGCGCTCCACTTGCATCATGCCGTGATTCAGAGTGTCGGCGAGTTTGGTGTCGATTTTTCCTGACGCCAATTTGCGGGTGAGGGCTGCGCTCAGATCCTTGCCGGCGTTCTCGAAATTGTTGACAGCGTCCAGCGCCGGCTGCAGGTCGAGCGGCGGTGGGCCTTCGCTCAGACGTACCGAGGTCTGCCGCGCCCAGCTGGCTGAGCCCTTACTCTCGTTATCCTTCATCAATTGGTATACGAACTGGCGGACGTTGCTCGCGTAGTTCGCGAAGTCGAAGGGGAGCAGGTCGGCGTTCGCGAGGCGCAGGGCCGTCACGCCCCAGAGTTGGCTCATCAGCGAGTGGTATTTGTAGCCGGGGTCGCCGAAGTGGTTCATCCAGTAAAAATCGTCGTAGGCGGAGTGGTAGACGCCGTAGTCTCCGTCGAAGCCGAGGCCGAGGACGGGCATGCCGATGAAGTTGAGGAAGACGGTGTGGTCTGAGCCGCTGCCGATGCGGGTGTCGGCGAGGCTGTTGTCGATGATGCCGGAGGAACTGAATTGGCTGGATGCGTTGCCTTCCGCTTTCTCGCGAGCGATGGTTTCTTTCCATGCGTCGTAGAGACTTTTTCCCGACGGATCTTGGAGCGTGCGGGTGGTTTCGACCAGCATGGGCGCGAGCGAGGCGACGGCCTGTCCGTGAAAGTTCGGGCCTGAGGTGGCTTCGTCGACGTTGATATAGGCGACGGCTTTGGCCCGGAGTTCATCGGCGAATTGCTCTCCCCATTCCGTGGAACCGGTGAGGCCGACTTCTTCGCCATCCCAACTGCAGACGACGAGGGTGCGGCGGGGTCGCATGCCTTCCTTGGCGAGCCGGCCGAGGGCGCGCGTGAGTTCCATCATGCTCGCGGTTCCGCTGCTCGGATCGACGCCGCCGAAGACCCAGGCGTCGCGGTGATTGCCGAGCACGACCCATTCGTCGGGCAGTTCGGAGCCGCGGATGCGGCCTTCGACCACGTAGTAGGGCTGGAGGCCGTTGTCCATCTCGATCTTCAAATGGGCTTTCACGCGATCGCCGCCGAAGTGGTATTTGAACGGAAGGCCACCCTGCCACTCTTGCGGAGCCATGGGGCCGTCCATGTTTTCGAGCAGAGGCTTGGCGTCGTGCCAGGAGAGCGGCAGCGCCATGATCTTGGGAGCGGAGACTGCTTCTTCAATGGGGATGCGTTTTGCGCCGGGGACTGATGCCCATCCCGGAGTCTGCGGATCGCCAGGGACCATGAAATCGTAGGTGATGGCGCCGCGCTGAATGTGATATTCGGGGCCCCACGGGCCGTCGGGATCGACCTTGCCTTTTTTGTATCCGTCTTCCTGGGGATCGCTGTAGACGAGCATGGCGGCGGCGCCTTCGCGCTGCGCGGTGAGCGCTTTGAATCCGCGATAGCTGTAGGGATTCGAGTAGCGGACGAGGACGATTTTACCTTTGACGCTGATGCCGTTCTTGCGCAGCAGGTCGTAGTCTTCGGGATTGCCGCTGTGCGCGTAGATGACGGGCGCGGTTACTTCGCCGGAGATCGACATGCCGATCCAAGCGCCGCTGATCGCGGGATTCTTCGAGTCTTCGTCGCCGGGAAGCGGAGTTTCGCGCAGGGTAGCTTGATAGCGAACGGGCGCGATCATTTCGAGCGACGCGCTTTTGGGATTGGTGCCGTAGACGTTGTAGCGGCGGATGATGACGTCTTCGAGTCCCTGTTTCTTCCACTCGTCGCGAATATATTCCGCGAGTTCGTTGTTGCGTTTGGATCCGGCGACGTGGGGCTCCGAGGTGAAGATGCGGTGCTGGCGGCGCTCTTCGTCCGCGTTCGGGATGGATTTGAATTTTTTCTCCACCTCGAATTGATGGGCGGCGGAGGCGGGAGTGAAGCCGAGGATGGTTTGGGCGTGCGTGGAGTTCGGAGTGCAGATGAGGGAGAGTAGGGCGATAGTTGAGTAGCCAAAGACGCAGGAAAATTTCATAAGAATTCGTTGTGGATTTTCGAGAACAAAGACTACCACAGGGGCTGAAGCCCGCGACCCATTTTCGGACGTCAACGCGGCCCTGAAAAGGGCCGCTCTTCCACAATATAGTAAGGGCGACGGTGGTATCGGCGGAAAGCGCGGTGCGTCGCACCGTGACCGGGTCGGAGACCCGGTCCCACAATCTCGGAACCCGGTCCCACGCAAATCAAAACTAAAACCCGCCAACTATTTTGCTTTCAGGATCTCGGTTAACAAGTCTGGTTTGGAGTCGTCGCGGACCAAGTGGGGATATTTTTCACCACCGTGGTAATCGATTTTGTAGGTTTTGTAGTAGTCGGTGTTTTCGACCAGCAACTCGATCGCGCCCGTCCCGGTCTTGGCGGCTTTCAGCGAATCGCGCAGGACATCCGGGGAATAGCGGCGACCGTTGACGGCGACGACTTTCATGCCAGGGCCGATGCCGGCTTTGGCTGTGAGTTCGCCCTCGATGGTGTCGGCGATGGATCCATCGTCGTTCAGGACAAGACCGATCGCGAAGGCGGCGGGGACGAAGTGATACGCGCCGGCCGAAGCAGTCATCATTTCTGAAGGAGTTTCGTCGTAGACGACTTTCCATCCGCTGCCCTCGATGCCGCCGAGAGGGGCGCCGGGGCCGTGATTGGTGAGGCGATCGGTCCAGAAGCCGCGCCAGTCGTAAGGTGCGATCTGGTTCAGCGCGTTGACGACATCGTCGAAGGTGTAGGTCTTCAGCGCGGGCCCCGTGCTGGGCGCGCCGTGAAAGACGTGGCAGAAGTCGTCGATCGATTTGGCGCCTTTGGTCTGCTGGCGGATGATGACGTCGACCCAGAGCCAGTTCAGCGTGTCTTCGTTGTAGAAATCGGTGCTGCGGCGCCAAGACTCCCAGGCGCGCGGAGAGAAATAAAGTTGCGGCGCAGCATCGGCCGTGTCTTGCAGGTTGCGCCACTGACGACCGGGGGTCTGGCGATCGAGCGTGGACGCAGTTATGGCTAGATCGTCGCGGTCGAGGTCGGCGGCGAGCAGGCCACTGCGCGCGGTGAGCACGAAGCCGAGATAGTTCGTCAGGCCTTCGTACACCCAGAGGAGATCGTCCTGCATGGGTTGCTGGTAGTCGGGGGTGGCGAGGTCAGCAGGGCGGCGGTACTTGCCGTTCCACGAATGAACGTACTCGTGTGGCAGCAGGCTGGCCGAAAGCTTGCGCGAAGTTTCGTCGATCAGGGCGCGCTCATCGACGCGGCTGTCGTCGGACTCATGATGCTCAAGACCGAAGTGAGCGACGTGATCGCTCAGCGTGTAGAGGAAGTGGTAGTCGCGGTAGTGATGCGCGCCGAACAGTTTCTGTGCCTGATCGACGAGGCTCTTGTAGTGGTCCCAGGTTTCCTGCGGTGCTTCGAGAGCGGCGGCGCTGTCGGCGGCAATATCCATTTCAGTGACCGGATCTTGCGCGAGTGGGACAACCTTGAGGAATTCTCCGGTGATGACGGGCGAGTCGACCAGGGTGGTGAGGGAGACGGTGGCGAACTTGATGTCGCTGCCGCTCTGGCTGGCGATGGGCAGCGGGGTGCCGAATTTCCATCCTGGAGGAATTCTGAGGCTGGCGGAGTAGTTGATGTCGTCAGACTTGAAGCCCTTGGGGTAGAGCAGGACTTGGTTCCAACTGATGATGGCGAGTTTGTCGGTGGCGGAGGAACCGGCGGAGAATCCGCCCTCGAAGGTGGCGGGGGAAAGGAAGTCGAGTTCGGCGGCGATTTCAGTGACGCCGGCGGGGACGTCCACGTGGAGGGTGAAGCCGTCGAGCAGGTCGCGACGCCATTTCAAAGTCTTGCCGGCGGCGGAGAATTTCAGTCCGGCGAGATCGATCACGGGGCCGTCAGGGGCGTGCTCGCCGGGAATCCATTTGGGGTAGTAGAGCGTGACGTCGCCGGCGGTGGCAGGAATGGTCAGCGAGGCGTGGAAGATCTTGCGGGGCGCGGACGTGGCGTCGACAGAGATCGTGACGGTAGGCGGCGTTGCTGCGCACGCGGAAACCGCCAGGACTGCGACACAGACTGCTCCCAAGACTTGCGAGAGTTTCATGCTTGCTGGGCTCCCATATTTGTGATGAAGCAAATCCCACTTTTGGCTGCGGAAGTAGAACTATAACAGTCTGCCACTGCGACGGTACAGAGAGCGCGGGGACGGCGGTGCCTGGGGCAGGGATTCTTCGACCTTGTTGTCGTTCGCTTCGCGAACGACAACTTCGCTCAGAATGACAGGCTGAAAATGATAGGACGAACGGAGCGAGGACGGGCTGCTATCATTTCGCTGAATGTCGCGGCGCGGGAAATTCATCACATTCGAAGGGCTCGACGGAACCGGCAAGAGCACGCAGATGCGGAAGCTGGCGGCGGTGATGCGCGCGGCGGGGCACAAGGTCATCGAGACGCGGGAGCCGGGCGGGACGCTGACTGGAGAAAAGATCCGCAAGGTGCTGCTGGATTCGGGGACGGCGGGGCTTTCGCCGTTGGCCGAGATGGCGCTGATGTTTGCGTCGCGCGCGCAACACATCGCGGAGATCATTGAGCCGGCGCTGGCGCAGGGAAGCATCGTGCTGTGCGATCGATTTACGGATTCGACGGAAGCCTACCAGGGAAGTGGACGAAAGCTGGGGAGTCAAGCGGTGCGGGAGTTGCATCGGGTGCTGTGCGGGAATCTACAGCCGGATTTGACCATCCTGCTGGATTCCGACGCGGCGGCCAGTGTGAGCCGGGCGCGGCGGCGGAACAAGCGCAATTCCAAGTCCGCGAGCCGTGGACACCACGACGAGAACCGCTTTGAGCAGGAGACGCGAGCATTTTTCGGGCGCGTTCATGAGGGATACCTGGCGATTGCGAAGCGGGAGCCGGGGCGGGTGGTCACGGTCGATGCTCGCGGGACACCGGGGCAGACGCACCAGAAAATTGTCGAGATTGTTTCCAACAAGCTGGCGTTGCCCGGCGCTACGAAGAAGGCGCAGCATGTCCATTAACCGGAGGGGGTTCTTAGAGACGGCTGCGCTGACTGCGGCGGCGACACGGATCGCGCAGCGTGGGTGGGGATTTATGAGCGAAGCATGGGCGAGTGCTTCAGAGCAAAAGAAACCCTACGGCTCCGGCTATTTCGGCGAGTGGTTTCAGGATGAGTTTGGGCTGCCGGCATTCCTCTACAGCTGCGATCAGATTCACGACAAGAAGGCTGCAACCGAGGTGAATCCGGGGATATTGTCTTCGACCGAACATGTTCACCAAGTCGGAAACGATCGTATCGTTGCTGTGGCTTCGAACTACGGGCATGTGCGCGTGCGGCAGGATGAAGGGGCGCCGAAGTTTTTGAATGACTACGCTCCTGAGCGGGGATGCTACGGCGCCGGGCTTGGATATCTGACAGACGGGACGACGACGCTCAGCACGTCTTATCCAGGGAATGACGATGTGCTGAGTTTTGATCGGGTGTTTGGAGTTGGATATTTCCGAAAGAGCGTTGCAGGGCGCGCATACCACATTGATCATACGATTTTCGCGCCGTTTGGTGACGATCCCGTGCTGGTTTCTCAGGTGACGATATCCAACTCTGGGCCATCGGCGACGAACCTGCGTTGGGTCGAATATTGGGGATCTCAGGTTTATCAGTTCTCGTTCCGTGCGTTTATCGAACTATTCGCCGGAAAGAGCATGCATGAGATGCGGCGGGATTTTGGGGCTCGCTTTGCGCATCACTTCCGGTCCGTGCCTGGCGGTTCGGGCCTGCTGGAGACCAAGCAGTTTCTGGGGCGCGATCCGGCGGAAGAGCAGCTGTTTCAAGGAATGGTCGCTAATATCGACAAGAATCCCGACGTGTTTCTCACCGCGCCGGACCGGAACGCTCCGAAAGGGGCGGACTTCGACGACCTCAATCCTCCGCCAACGTTCCTGGTGTCGCTGGATGCTCCGGCGAGCGGCATGTCGACCAACGGCAAAGCGTTTTTTGGGACGGGTGGTGCGAACCATCCCGCAGGAATTGAGCGCGAACTGGATGGCGACTTGGGACAAACCGGGCCGGAGAGCGCGCTGCTGCTCGAACGGAAGTTTGCGCTCAAACCGGGGGAAAGCTGCACGCTCACTTTTCTCTACGGCTACCTTCCGGCGGGCGCTGACGTGAATGTTTTAGTCGCAAAGTATCGTACGGGTGCATCGAGTGCGCTGCGGGAGTCCAGCCATCGGTGGAAGCGGCGTGGTCTGCGGTTCAGCACGCCGGGAGAGCCCTGGGTCGAGCGCGAGGTTACGTGGAATCATTACTATTTGCGAAGCGGCTTTACCTACGACGATTTCTTCAAGCAGCACATCGTTTCACAAGCCAGCATCTACCAGTATGTGATGGGATTCCAGGGAGCGGCCCGCGATCCCCTGCAGCACGCACTGCCGTTCCTGTTTAGCGATCCCGACCTTGTGAAGGAAGTGCTGCGCTATACGCTGAGCGAGGTTCGGCCGGACGGATCGATTCCGTATGGAATTGTGGGGCACGGCATGCAGATGCCGAGTACCAGTGACAAATCCAGCGACATGCCGTTGTGGCTCATCTGGGTGGTCAGCGAGTATGTCCTGGCCACACGCGACGTGCGCTTTCTCGACGCTGAGGTCGTTACGTTTTATGGGGAAGGCGCGGGGCGAGATTCAGTGCGCAATCTCCTGGCGCGCTGCTACCGGCACGTGATCTATGATGTCGGGACCGGTGAACATGGCCTGATGCGCATGCTGCAGGACGATTGGAACGACGCGCTGGTCAACGCGTGGACGACGCAAGCCGAGTCGAAGGAAGTTGTGGAGAAAGGCGAGAGCGTACTCAACTCCGCGATGGCGGCTTACGTTTTCGATTATTACGCGCGCATGCTGGCTTATGCGGGAGGCGATGAAAGTTTGACGTCGCCGATCCGGCAGAAAGCGGAAGAGCACCGCAAAGCGGTGCGAGCGCAATGGACGGGCGACTGGTTTCGGAGGGCGTGGCTGGGACCGAGAGTGGGCTGGCTGGGCGAAAAATGCATATGGATCGAGCCGCAGCCGTGGGCGCTGATCGGCGGGAGTGCGACTGAGGAGCAGAGGCGCACGCTGGTCCACAATCTTGATCAAAAGCTGCGGCATGTTTCGGCGATTGGGGCGATCCAACTCAGTGCTGGTCCCGATCAGGTGCAGCGTGGGGCGTGGAAGTCCGAGCCAGGGACGCAAGTCAATGGCGGTGTTTGGCCCTCGCTGAATCAGACGCTAATCTGGGCGCTGGCCGGCATTGACGGGCCGATGGCCTGGGACGAGTGGAAGAAGAATTCGTTTGCGCGGCACGCGGAAGTGTATCCCGAGATTTGGTACGGAACATGGAGCGGACCCGATGTGCTGAATTCGGCTTTGAGCAAGCATCCCGGGGGCACGACCGGCGGCCAACCGTTTGGGTGGACGGATTTTCCGGTGCTCAATATGCACACGCACGCTTGTCCGCTGTATACGCTGTCGAAATTGATTGGGGTCGAGTTTACGGAATCGGGAGTGAAGCTGGAGCCGAAGTTGCCGCTGCAGAGTTTCAAGTTTGAATCGCCCTTGCTCGGACTGATCAAGTCCGCTCAAGGCTATCAGGGTTGGTACCAGCCCAGCGTGCAGGGCACGTATTCGATTCGTCTCAAGGTTCCGGCGGAAGCGGCAGAGAGCCTCTCGCGATTCGAGGTTAACGGGAAGAACATCGATGCCCGACTGGTCGATGGAGCGTTTGAGATGCGCGGGCACGGAGGTGGTCAAACTCCGCTGCGCTGGTCAGTGTCTCGAGGATAATCAGCCGATGTCTTTTTCTGACTTTCATGGCAATGCGGAAACCATCCATCGCTTGCGCGATATGCTGGCGCGCGACCGCTTTCCGCATGCGGTAGTTCTTTCCGGTGCGCAGGGAGCGGGGAAATATACGCTGGCGCTGATGCTGGCGCAGGCGCTGAACTGTCTTGCGCCCACCGCTACGGATGGGTTGCCGGATTTCTGCGGAAAGTGCGCGAACTGCACTCGCATTGGGCAGGCGTCCGATCTGGATGCGCGCTTTGCCGAGGCCGTCGAGGCCCGTGAGAATCTGCGCGAGACCGACAAGAAAGAGACGCGGCTGTTCGTGCAGACGCATCCGGATGTGCTCATCATTCCGCCAGATCCTCCGCAGATGATGATCAAGGTCGACCAGGTGCGGCGGGTCATCGAGACGATCTATTATCGTCCAGCGGAGGGCAAGGAGCGGGTTTACATCTTCAGCGACTCGGCGTTCATGAAGGAAGCGGCGAACTCGCTGCTGAAGGTGCTGGAGGAACCTCCGGAGTTTGCGACAATTTTCCTGCTGACCGAGAATCCGGGAGAACTGCTGCCGACGATCCGATCGCGCTCGATGGTGTTTCAACTGGGCGCGCTGCCGGCCGAGGAGATTGAGCAATATCTGGCAAAGCATCGTCCGGAGTGGAAGGCGCCGGAGCGCGCGCTGGTGGCCCGGCTATCGGAAGGGGCGGTGGGACGGGCGCGCGGATTTGATCTTGCGGCGTATGTCGCGGCGCGAGCTCATGCGCTGGCGATTCTGAGCTCGGCGTTGCGGGGCGGAGAGCACAGCGAGCTGTTCAAGATCACGGAGTCGTACCGCCCTGGGGCTGAGGGTCGGGAGAAGACCGAGCATTTGATTCGGACGCTGTATTCGCTGCTCCGCGATCTCTCGTCGATCGAGGCGCGAGCGCCGGAGTTGGTTCGGAATACAGACATCGCTGCCGAGCTGAAGCGACTGGCGGAGTCGGCAAATTTTCAGTGGATCACCGATGCGTCAGACCGGTTGGCTGAGGTGGAGCGCGGAATGCGACGGAATCTGTTGCGATCGCTATCGCTTGATGCCTTTGCGGCCTCGCTAGCGTCGACCGAGCGCGACGTCAGCCGTTGACCGTAGAGCAGTGCAAAAACCTCTCTACTCCCAACGAAATACCTTGGCTGAAAGCGCCGTGCACACGATGAAGATCACAGCCAAAGCCGCGACATCGCCTACGTGAGCCGACCAGGCTTCGCCCTTCCAAATCCCATCGAGCAGTGACACCGTGTAGCTGAGTGGCATAACTTTGGCCACTGCCTGGAGTGCCGGCGGCAGCGATGTAACTGGGACAAAGAGTCCCGATACCGCAATCATCGGATACATGATGATGGCGCCGATGGGTTGTGCAAAGCGTGCCGTGGGAACGATGCTTGCAATCAGAAAGCCGATGGACAGGATGCTGCAGGTGCTGATGAGGAGCGCCACCGTAAAGCCGAACAGCGGAACATGAATTCCGATCGGATAGTAGCGCTTGCCGGCGAGCACCATTAAGGCCAGTGTGGCCGCGGTGAGCAGCAGCTTGACGAGCACGTGGGCAGTGAGGATCGTCTGCGGGCGCAAGGGAGTGGCGCGGAGCCGTTTAAGGATGCCTCCCTCGCGGTAGATCGAAATGATGGTGACCAGCGACAGGACGGCGCTGATGGCGATCAGGACGGAGGCCAACACAGGCAGGCCCACTGTCATAAAAGCGCTGGCGGCAATTGAAGCCCGGGGGACGCTGCGGCCGACGATCCTGCCGGTTACGAGGAACACCAAGACCGGGATACCAATCGTCCCGAATGCTCCCAGCGGCTCGCGCAGGAATATCTTGATCTCGATCCATGTCAACTTCCAGAGTCCACGCATCATCATGAAATAGGCCTAGTCGCGGATCGAGTGCCCCGTCAGCTTTAGAAAGACATCCTCAAGATTGGGGAGAACCGAGCGGAAGTCCGTGACTCGGATGCGATTCTCGGAGAGGCACTGGATCACCTCGGTGACAAGATCGTCGCCCCGACCGCGAATCGTGAACTCTGAATCGCTGCAGGTTACTGCTTCGACTCCCGGGGTCGCTCGGAAGCACTCTGCAGCCCTCCCGTCGCTCGTGGCGAGAACGACGGCACGCTCAGGGCAATGCCGGTTCACAAGGCTCTGCGGGGTGTCGATGTCAATGATGCGCCCGTGTTCGATGATTGCCACCCGGTCGCACAACCGTTCCGCCTCCTCCATGAGATGAGTGGTCAGGAAAACCGTCTTACCGCGCTCACGGATCCCTCGCACAAGCTCCCAGATGGCGCGCCGCGCCTGCGGATCGAGGCCGGTCGTCAGCTCGTCGAGAAACACCAGTTCAGGATCATTGATCAGCGCTAGCGCAATGAACAGGCGTTGCTTCTGGCCGCCCGAGAGGGTCATGAACCAGGCATTTCGCTTGTCGCTAAGGCTGAGTTGCGCGAGCAAGCGCTCGCTGTCGATTGCATCTTTCCGATAAAGGGAAGCCCAAAGGTCTACTGCTTCCCACACTTTGATCCGCTTCTGCAGTTGCGCCTGCTGGAGTTGGACTCCGATTCGCTCTTGCAACTGGTACACGTCACTGAAGGGATTAAGACCCAGCACCGAAATGGTGCCCCGATCGGGTGTGCGGAGACCCTCGATGCACTCCATCGTAGTGGTCTTTCCCGCGCCGTTGGGCCCAATCAAACCAAAGATCTCACCTTCATTTACCTCGAACGACACCTCGTCGACGGCCACTGTCGATCCGTAGGTCTTGCGGATTCGGGAAGCTTGGATGACGGGGCGCATTCGCTCGGAAAAAATCCAGGAATTACTCAACCGGAACAGGATTCTGTATTTCGGACTGTAGTCTAGCAGCACTAGGTTCTGGTAAGTCGGATCAACAAGTAGCGGCGTGACCGTGGTCGAGGAAAGGGAATCATAGAAGCTCTAGCCTTGCGGCGGTAACCAGATCCTGGTTACTGTTGATCGCAGTTGCCGCGAGGTTAGGGCGCTATAACAATCATATTTTCAATTAGTTACCAAGATTACTCCGGTGGTTCAACTCCCTTATGGGCGATTGCCCACCCCCTCCCACCCGCCTATAATCGTCCTACTCTGGTTCAGGATTCTCCGTCAGGTTCCGGGTAGAAGAGGGAAGGGCGAGGCCTGTTTGACGCCCCTCCAACGATCGTTCGGCGAAAGGGAAACGCCCGGATTATGCGAAAGCACCTGCAACTCGCATTGATGCTGACGGCCTCAACGGCAATCGCGACCTCCTTTTTTCTTCATACAACCCCCGTGTGGGCGGCTGAAGGCGATGATGCGTCCCACGGGATCACCACGACGGACGAGCACGGGCGCAAGATTTATGTGAACGAGGATGACCCTGCTCCGAGGCATGCCTCGCCAGCGGCACAGCCCAAGCGGTCGTCGCTGGTGTACTGGAGCAGCAAAGAGAATCGGTGGAAGCCGGTACCCTCGGCGGGAACAGCCTCAATGCAGGCAGCGCGTTCGGCCGCGGCCGAGGTCAGCCAGTACTATGCGCACGAGTCGACGCAATCGGCCAATGCCAAGATCGTGGCCGCCAACTCTCGCGGACATCAGGCAACGCAGGAGGAGATTGATTCGTCGATCGTGATGGCAGCGGCCCGGCACAATGTGGATCCGAACCTGGTGCGCGCGGTGGTGAAAGTGGAATCGAACTTCAATTCCAACGCGGTTTCGCGCAAAGGCGCCATGGGGCTCATGCAACTCATGCCGCAGACGGCGCGCAGTCTGAATGTGAAGAATCCGTTTGACCCGGCGCAGAACGTGGATGCGGGCGTGCGGCATCTGAAATCGCTTCTGGAAAGCTACGGCGGCGACGTGAATTTGACCTTGGCTGCCTATAACGCGGGTTCGGGAGCGGTGGCGCGCAGTGCAGGCGTACCGCACTATGCCGAAACCCAGAATTATGTGCGGAGAATTACCAACCTGTACTACTCGGGATTTGATATTTCTCCATCCGGTTCGACGCACGATCCCGTGCGGGTTCAACGAGATGCGCGGGGCGTACTTTACATCAGCAACACGGAATAGGTTGGCGGCATCTGTTGTAGAGGTGGAATCAAAATCCCCACTCTAGCCGCAAAAGGCGCGGCTGGAATGGGCACCCTAAGCAGTAGCTTAAGTAAGTTGTATTTGAAATCTCTCAGGTACCTTAGGCAGTTCAACTGCAACGTTGGATCGAGACAGTAACGGACCGACGAGTGTGAAAAAGAAATCGAGCCAGCGCGGTTGGGGCTGGGGAGCGCTGCTGTTGCTGGTAGCGCTTTCCGGAATGCCCGCTTACGCCCGCGCGCATCACACGGAAGCGTGGGCTCGGGACCGCTTCGGCGCTGCCGAGCGCATGCGGGAGGCGCTCAACGGACGTCCCCCGGCCGACCGCACCCGGCACGACTACCAGCGGGTCCTCAACGCTTATCGCAACGTCTATTTTGGGGCTCCTACTTCGACTAAGGCCGATCCCAGCGTTGTGGCCGTGGCTGAGACGCTGGTCGAGATGGGGCGGCACTTCGACGATGACAAGATCCTGAACGACGCCATTGCCCAGTACAAGTTCCTGCGGAAAGAATATCCAGGGAGCAAGTATCGCTGCGACGCCCTGTTCACTATTGGCGAGATCTATAAAGACGACCTGAACGATTCCGACCAGGCGCGCGAGGTGTTTCAGGAGTTTCTGCACCGCTATCCGCAAAACCGTTTGGTCGAGGATGCCCAGCAGGCCGTAGCGGAAATCGACCGCGAAGCCGCAGCGGAAAAGAGAGCCGAGGCCCGCAAGAAGCCGGGCAAAGAAATTGCCGAGAAGAGCAAGACTGCCAAGGATTCGCCCGCCAAGGCCGCTGACGCGCAGGAAGATGCGAAAGCAGACGCTCAATCCGAGTCAAAGGCAGATACGGCTGGGAAGGAAACGCCGGAGGCCCGTGCCGGGCGACTGCCGCGCGTGACCGGGATCCGCCACTGGTCGACGCCGGACTACACTCGCGTCGCCATCGACCTGGAGAGCGACATCAAGTTCGGCTCCTCGCGCATTTCCAGCCCTGACCGGATTTTCTTCGACCTGCGCGGCACCAAGCTGGCCTCAACGCTGGTGGGCAAGAGCTTCGACGTGGACGACGGCTTCCTGAAAAAGATTCGCGTGGCGCAGTTTCAGCCCGGGCGCACGCGAGTTGTGCTCGAAGTCGCGGATCTTTCCGATTACGAAGCCTTCCTGCTGCCCAATCCTTACCGGCTGATCATCGATATCCACGGCAAGGATGCTGACAAATCAGCGCGCGCGAGAGCAAAGAAAGACGCACTGACCGAGACCGCCGACGTGGAAATGCCGCCGAAGGCAGGATCAAAGGCAGGGGTTTCCAAGGACGTTCCCAAAGAGGTTCTGAAAGATGTCGCGAAGGACGCGCCGAAAGACGTTCCGAAGTCTGAGTTGAAAGCCGACGTGAAGGCTCTGGCAGGGAAGCCCGCCAGCAAGAGCGAGCAGATTCACGACGAGCCTAGTGCGGCGTCGAAGGAAGAAGCTGAAGTGGCCAAGGCGCATCCTGCTGAGCCGCAGAAGCCCGCCGCTAACGGCAAAACCGCGCCTGGCACCGTGAAGAAGGTCATCGTGGAAGCGGACGATGACGACGATACGCCTCCGGCGAAAACGGCGAAAGTTCAGGCGCCGGCGCACGCGCGCAAGTCGTCGACCGCGGCTTCCCACAAAACGGATTCGGCATCGGATCCCGATTCCGCGGCGCCCGCTGAGAAGGCGGTGAGCGATGCACCGCCGGCTACTTCTTCACGAGGGAAGTCGTCGCGCTTGGCTGCCAGACGGAAGGAAATGGATCCTGACGTTCGCGAAGCCAGGCCTACGGCCAGTGGCGACCGTTCGCTGATCCGGGCGCTGGGGTTGAAGATTGGCAGGATCGTGATCGATCCCGGCCACGGCGGCCACGATACGGGAACGATTGGGCCCGAAGGGCTCCAGGAGAAGGATCTGGTGCTCGAGGTCGGGCGTCGGCTGGGCAAGATGCTGGAAACGCGGCTGGGCGCTGAGGTCGTTTACACGCGCAAGGACGATACGTTCATCCCGCTCGAAACTCGAACGGCCATCGCGAACCAACAGCGGGCGGACCTGTTCATTTCGATCCACGCCAACTCAAGCCAGGATTCGGCGGCCCGCGGCGTGGAGACCTACTACTTGAACTTCACTTCTTCGCCCGAGGCGCTGGAAGTGGCGGCGCGCGAAAACGCGGTTTCGGAGAAATCCATCTACGAACTGCAGGATCTGGTGAAGAAGATTGCGCTGAAGGAAAAGATCGAAGAGTCGCGAGAGTTTGCCGGGGATGTGCAGGAGTCGCTGCACAGCGGTCTAGCGGCGAAGAGTCCCGCAATCCGCAATCGCGGGGTGAAGAAGGCGCCATTCATCGTGCTGATCGGGGCCAACATGCCGTCCATTCTGGCGGAGATTTCATTTGTCAGCAATCCCACCGACGAGCATCGGCTGGAGACGAGCGAGTACCGCCAGCGGATCGCCGAATCGCTTTATCGTGGAATTGCGAAATATGCGGATGGATTGAGCGGCGTGAAAATGGCCAGCAAGCTCGATAAAGCCGCTGGCCAATAATTGCGTTCCAGACCCGGAATGAGAGCTGTTCTGCCTATTGAATCGAACTGCCTACCTGCGAAAAGATGTTGCTTGCGTTCGATCCGATCAGGCGCACGGTGCCCACGACAATGACGAGGATCACCGCCAGCATCACGGAGTATTCGGCGATGTCCTGCCCTTCTTCATCGGACCAAAGACTGCGATATGAATAACTCATGAGACCTCTCTTCTCCCTCTCTAAGCAACCACTGAGGCCATTGAAGCCATGTCCTGTGAAACGGGTTGGCGCTTAAATTCCGGAAGACTCAGCCCCCATGCTTCACTGTCGTGGCTCACTGCCTGCAGCCCTACTTGAAACTCGGACGTGCCTTTCATTTTTTTCGTCCAGACCACGCGAAACTGTATTTTTCGCTGGCGATAAAAAATCGTGATCTCGTCCAGCAAATTCAATTCATGATGGACGGAGCCCAGACGCGCTCCTTCCGGGGTCACGTCCAGCGTATGAACCAGCTCTTCAAACGCTTTTCCCGCACTGTCGGTTCCCTTTACTCTTACGGGAAGAACTGCTTTGGTACGATTCCCGCGCCTTGGCTTCGTATTCACACTACTCACTGACATTCCTTCACCCACTGCTAGTTTGCCTGCAGATGAACGCCCTGTGAATGGCTCCGATGTGTAGGAGCGAGGCACGTCGGTAACCAACCTTGAGTCCCGATCAAGTGCTGCCAGATCAGTGGCTTACGAGCTCTCGGAAACCTTTCACCCGTCGATGTGGTCTAATGAGGATATCGAATGAACGTCAGGAATTCTCGAGTCCTGGGACCTCTCATGCGTCTTGCCCGTACGGTTGCGATTACGGTCTCTCTGGCCTGCCTATTGAGCATGGCCGTTGCCGCGAGTAAGCCTGCGGCTCAGGAGCCCGTTCGCTCTGCGGAGCAAGCTCCGGCGCTACTTCCGCAGCAGTTTGCGGGCTGGCAAATGCAGGGATCGAGCCAGACGAGCACAGACCCTGCAGCCGCCGATTCAACCAATGCCGAAGTTCTTAAGGAATATCAGTTCAGGGACCTGGCAACGGCCAACTACACGCGCGAGGATGGCCGCACGCTGAAGGTCCGCGCAGCGCGCTTTGCCGACGCCTCCGGTGCTTTCGGCGCCTACCTGTTTTACTTGCGGCCGGAGATGACGCCGGACACGACGAAAGAGGAAGATAAGATCGGCGATCAGGCAGCGTTCCTGGGACGACGCGTGCTTTTCTACCGGGGGAATGTGCTGGTGGACGCGCAGTTCAGCCAGGAATCAGTCATGTCGGGGGCACAGATGCGCGAGTTGGCGCGAGCATTGCCGCGCCCTGGCGGGAATTCCGGCAACCTGCCCACCTTTATCGAATTCATGCCGCGTCAGGGCTACATCGCCAATACCCAAAAATATGTAATGGGCCCCGTCGCGCTGGCCACGCAGGCGCCGCCGGTTTCAGCGGAATTGGTGGACTTCAACGCCAGTGCAGAAGTGAGCCTCGCGCGTTACATCACGCCAAGTGGGGAAGCGACGCTGATGTTGATCTCTTATCCCACACCGAAAATGGCGGCCGATCACTTGCGTCGCATCGAGGCCGCGCATCAAGCATCTGCAGCGTCGCCGGGCGTTTCGAATGCCGAGAGTTCCGGCACGTTCATTCCCAAGCGTACTGGGCCGCTTCTCGCAATCGCTGCTGGACCAATTTCCGATAACGATGCTAAGTCTCTGCTGGGCAGGGTCAACTGGGAAGCGAGCGTGACCTGGCACCAGCCGACCGATAATCCGCAGGTTCGCGATCTCTACATGCTGATTCTCAACATCGTGGTCCTGTGTGGAATTCTCGCGGGACTCGCGGTGGTGGCAGGCGTGGCGTTCGGTGGAATCCGCATTTTGATGAAGCGCTTGTATCCTGACCGGATCTTTGATCGTCCCGAACAGATGGAATTTATCTCTCTGCGCCTCACCGAAACGGTGGTCAAGGAAGCTTCCCAAAGCGGGCCGGAGCGAGGCCGCGGGGCACCCTAAAATCCCGCCTGGTTTTCCTCCAAACTTCATCGGAACTCAGGGTAAGTGCCTTTAGATAGATCGGCTTAGGACTTTCCCGAAGGGCATTTGTCTCAATTTGGCACACTCGCGAGGTATATTGATTGATTCTGTAACTGATTGAAAACAAAGACATTTATTTCACAAAAATCCCTTGACACCCCTGTTTTTAGACTCATAAGATTTCGGCAGAAAGTTTTGACGGATTTCAAAGCTCCGTTGGAACTATTCTCCCTTGAAGAAGAGGCTGCCCTGTTGCCGGGTGGCCTCTTCGTTTATGCATTCACTTCTCGCGCGAGCGTAAACTCCAGAAATTTGATCCAGTCTTTGTCCTCTGCGATGGAACTGTTGCGCGCGGTTTGCGTATCCACTGTTGTAAGTATTTTGTAGCGAAGAGGCAGGCCGGAAAAGTTCGGGGAGGAATTCATGTTCTGCGATGGATGCGGTGGAGCAGTGCAGCCGGGCCAGGCGTTTTGCAGCAAGTGCGGCAAGCAGATCGTCGGACCGGTGCCGTTCATGCTGCACCGTCCGGGCCGTGTGCAGGAGCATGTGCGGCTGGTCGGGCTGCTGTGGCTGGCGTTGTCGGCGTTCACGACGATCGGCGGAATCATGCTGTACATCGTCGCCAACACGGTGCTGGTTCACTTGCGACGAGGAGGAACGGAGAGTGGACCTCCCGCGTTCCTGACTCCGCTGTTGAGCGCTGTGGCCATTCTGTTGCTGGCCAAGGCCGCCTGCGGGTTCATTGCAGGATGGGGCTTGTTGCAGCGGGAGCCATGGGCTCGCGTTGTGGTCCTGGTCGTGGCGTTTATTTCTCTGTTCACCAACGTTCCATTCGGAACGGCGCTGGGCGTTTACACGATGTGGGTCCTGCTGCCCGCGGAGTCGGAGCACGAGTACGAAGCGCTGGCGGAGTCACGAGCCGCGTAGGTTGGACGAGACGAGACCTTCAGAGAAATAAAACAGCCGTCAGGCAAGGCCGCCTGACGGCTGCATATTGACTCCTGACAGTGAACCGCCCTAGCGCCGGGCTGCCTCGATCGCTTCGTGAAGTTCGTGTTCCGCCGCCCGCAGATGCTCCTCTGCCTTCGCGCCATGGCCTGCCATATCATAGTGATTCGCGGCGCGGGCATTTTCCATTTCGTGGATTGCTTCCATGACATGGTCATGGCACTTGTCCAGGTCTTGCAAGTCATGAACTCTTTGGGCAACCGCGATTCCGGCAACGAACGTCAGGCACGCAGACAGAACAGCAGCTCCGATTGCTTTCTTCATAGTTTTTCCTCTCAACTTTGTGGATTGATCCCCAGCACGCACTTGAAATATCCTCATCGACCGCAAACTTACGGTCAACTGAAGCAAGTTCATGTACTTAAGTAACGTCTGACTGCTTTGATTCAGAAAGGTTCGACCTTCAACGCGGTTAGCGAGGGTTGGAGGATTTCACGGCAAACTATGGATCGGCGATCCGCAAGAGGAGGCTACATTCTGTCGTTACTAGCACGCCCAGGGAGCACAACCAGTCCTTAACGTTTGCCACTCTTCTGTGGTGAGGCCTGCCTTGCTTAAGTTCTCAATTTCCTGCAGGGGCGTCAGAACATTGAAGTCGGATCCAAATAGGAATCGGCGAATGCCGATTCGTCGAACCTCCCGGATCAACTCAGAAACGGCCCGAGGATCTTCGTCAGGTTCAGGCACGTAGGATAGGTCAAAAATGACGTGGCGGGTCGCTGGATCGTCTTGAACAATGTGGTTGGCGAAGGCGCGGAGGACGCGCACGTGATTTCCATCTTCCCGGGGAAGACCTCCTCCGGCGTGGGCGATTTGTACCCACGAGTCTCCAGCGTGGGGGAGCACGTCTTGAATAAAGAGTTCGGCATCGGCGGCGTCAAATTTTCCTCCCCCAACGTGAATAACTATGGGAAGGTGTTCGGCGGCCGCCTCCTCCAGAACAATCGCCAATTTGCGGCGGTCGGCCTTATTCCTTACTTCCACTCCGGACGCAGTGAAATGCAGCTTAAGGCCAACGAGACGGTTACTGCCTTTCCAGTGCCGGACTTCAGCGATCGCGGAATTTTGTAGAGGATTGACGGAGAGGAATCCGACGAGACGTGCCGGATACTTTGCGACCTCGTCCGCCGTGAACTCGTTCTCGCGTCGAGTGCGCTCCGCAATTTCAGTCGGGGAAAGATGAAGGGATGGCAGTCCAAATAGATACGCGCAGGACAAGATGACGCCTTTGGAAATATTGGCCTGGTCGAGGGCGTGAACGGCGTCCGCGGCAAAAACCGCCGGCGGATGATTGGAATTCAAGCACTCCCCGACAAGCCGACATAGTTCGGCGGATGCCACATGCATGTGGTGATCCGCCCGCCACTGCACAGGGCCGGATGCGTGCAAGGCGCGGAGACCTGAGCCGTTCATGCCGAATCCACTCAGGATCAGCAGAAACAAGACGCCAATGCGGACGAACTTAGCGGCCTCGTTCGTGGGCCATCGGTTTGAAACGCGACGTCCAATCCAGGTCACCATCTCTCGGCGAATCATTGGGGCATTTTAACGCCGGCGGTCGATCAAGTCCTTCTGGGAACCCGGTCGAGTGTCAATAGCGCGACGGTAACCACACCGTGGTTACGTTGATTTCAGGTGGATGGACCTTAGAATCTAAGTATCCGCAAGCCAAAAGAGCAAGGATGCTGGCTGCCTCGTGGGGAGGGAGTTCGGTAAGATGCAAATCGCCCGTAGCATGGTCGTCTGTTGCCTGCTCTCGTTGGCCTGCGCCTATGGGCAGATGACCATTATCAGTGCCCCACCAAAGGACCCCGAGGTAAAGCCCGAGCAGAGAACCGCAACCATCGTGCACTACGAAAGGATGCGGGTCACGGCACGGGCAACCATTCGTGTATTGGCACTTGCTCTGCAAAATACCGACGGTGCTCCAAAAATGAAGTTGAACGAGGCTATCAACAACGAGCAGGACATCGTGGATTGGGCGAACTGGTGCATCCTGGCGCTCCGTGACAAAACCGACGAAGCCAGGGCATGTGTGTTCCAGCCTGACCCGAAGTGAAGGAACGGCATCAGAAGGTGCGCGTCAGTCCGGCTGGAAAATCCTCTCCTCTAGGCCTGCCAGCTCTGAATACTCCGTCAATGTGAGATCAACGGGAACTTTCTGAGTACGCCGACGCCCCACTGTTGTTGCTTGCGCACATCGCATTGTCCCGTCATTGACTCTTCTGGGCTGCATCCCTAACATGGCGGTCGTGAGATTCATTTGGCAGTCCTCAAGGTGGAGTCGGGCTGTTCGAACGTTGTTGATACTCGTTCCGCTGGCGATATACGGCGGGCCTCTGCTGGCGCAGGGCGCACCACCATCGGTGGTCGTGACCTGGACGAAGAGGACGCAGAATCGCACTTCACCCACGCTGCAGGCCGTGGTGAATCCGATGCTGCGCCGGGGGTCGCCGATCCACGATGCCTCGATTGCGGCGCTTCGCCGCCTCGAGTGCGACTATGTACGCTACGCTTTCTGGTTTCCGTATCCCAAGTTGTCTGTGGCCGAGCTGCGGCCTCCGGACCAGACCCAGACCTATTGGGATTTCTCGAACATCGATCCGATCGTGGAAGACCTTCTGACGGCCAGCAACGGACATCCTGCCGTATGGAGTTTCAGCACGATTCCGCAGTGGATGTTCACCACGCCGCAGCCAGTGGTGTATCCCGACGATCTCAATCAGGTCATGTGGAACTACTCGCAGGGCAAGGAACTGCGCGACGTGCAGGCGCTGGCGGAATACTACGCGCGTTTTGTCAGTTGGTACACGCAAGGCGGGTTCACTGACGAATTGGGGAAGTTTCACGCCTCCGGGCATCACTACGACATGCGTTATTTCGAGGTCTTCAACGAGGTTGACGGCGAACACGAGCCGACGCCCGCGCAATATATTGAGCGTTACGACGCGATTGTGGAAGCGGTCCGCAAAGTCGCGCCCGAAATGAAGTTTGTGGCACTGGCCTTGTCCTACCCGGAGGGCGCGGCGCATATGTTTGAGTATTTTCTGGATCCGAAGAATCACAAACCGGGCATCCCGCTGGATTACATTTCCTTCCATGTCTACGCGACACCCAGCGCCGACCAGACGGTCGATCAGTGGCAGTACACATTTTTTGACCGGGCGAACGAGTTTGTGTCGGCGACCCGTTACATTCTGCGAATCCGAGACCGCCTGTCTCCGTCTACGAAGGTCATGATCAACGAGGCGGGATCGATCCTTTCGGGCGACATGTTTCAGGGCGAGCCGAATCATGTGGAGAAGGCAATCCCTCCGGCTTATTGGAATCTGAGCGGGGCTCTGTACGCCTACCTCTATGCGGAATTGGCTCAACTGGGCGTGGAGATCGTGGGCGAATCCCAACTAGTCGGCTACCCCAGCCAGTTTCCCAGCGTGAGTATGCTCGATTGGACGACCGGCAAGCCCAATGCGCGTTTGACCGTCCTTGAACTGCTCAAGAATAATTTTGGTCCTGGCGACGAGGTGGCCGAAACCGAAATGCATAACAATGGCCTGCCGGGCGATACCGACGCCATCACCGCGCAAGCTTTCATCACCGGCAGTCAGCGAAAACTGCTATTGATCAACCAGAGAAATCGCGAGGTTGTGGTGGAGCTGCCGAAGGAGTGCGCCGGGGCTACACTCCAAAGCATTGGAGGAGAGTCGCCTGATCCGGTGATGGGGAACGTCGGAGATCTGAAAGTTCGGTTGCGGCCGTTCGCGGTGTCGGTGGTGACGTTGAAGGACTAGACTGCTCGGGCGCCGCTGGTTCCTGCAGGAGCCACAGCGCGGTGATTTGATAAAATAAGCCAGCGCACCAAAGGCCGACGTAGCTCAGTTGGTAGAGCAGCCGATTCGTAATCGGCAGGTCAGCGGTTCAAGTCCGCTCGTCGGCTCCATTTTCCTGGTTTTCAGTTGCTCGCAGCAGGACCCCATCCGATTTCGTAGCATCTCACGAAACCTTCTTCTCAAGATGCAGCCGCGAAAGGTGCTCCGCTTTCCTCTGTTCAACCGACAGAACTCGCCGGCCAAGGCCAGCGAGTTGAGCAAGTTCCTGCTGGATCGCCTGTAGCCGTTCATTCCTCTGGCTGTGAGCAATATCAGCCTCGGTTCCGTTGCGATCTTGACGACCTGCACGCCGATACTGTGTGTTCAACTCTTGAATCTCAGCGATCTCGGCGCGGAGACGCCCAATCTTTTCGCGAAGCACGGCTAGATGATCCATGCCATAAGAATAGCTCATCCGGCAAGATTGAGTATCGGTGCGAGTTCCATCTGGAACGAGAGCTGAATACCTCGTCACGAATTGCGCGTACCATTTGGGTATGAGCAGAATGTGTTCAGCAGGAGCCGTTGATGGCAGGATGGCTAGCGCCTTGTTTCGTCAATGGCCCGAAGACGACGAAGAAGACGAAGAAGACGAGGACAAAAAGGACAACGAAGAAGAGGATGAAGAACAAGGAGAAGGGTATTCGGAGTGAGGACCGTCCGCTTTCCGCTCTTCTGCGTAGGGCATACAATCAGTCTCTTAATCGAGTCTCGACACCGTCGTCCGAGCGAGAAGAAACTTAAGAGACCCTGACGTCTGCGAGAATCAAGCGGACTTCGTTGTCGGCAGACGGAACTCGAGCACTCTTCCCCGTGGCCGCGGAGGATGCCACTTCACAGGCTTCGAGAAGTTCGTCGGCACATAGAACTCGATCACTTTTGCCATAAGCTCAACCCTTCCAGTCCTTGATTCTCCTGCCAAACTGCAGCTCGCCGAGGGACTTCAATGTCCCTGCCATTCCCACCCGCAATGACAGCGCACGGAATCGCACAACCTAAGTTTTTTCAGAAGGGCTTTACACAGCGCGCATGACCGCATCCACATGTTCTTTTCTCCTTTACTTCCCCTACAACACTTGGACTCGCTGATCGTGGTTCCGGATGGCAACAGATTGTCATTTCATTGTCAAAGGAACGTCATTGCCGGTGAAATCATTGTTCTTCCTGGAATCCACGACGACGACGAGCCTTGAAGTTTCGCTCCAGAATTATTGTGTCAATCAGGGCTAGACCGTTTCACTCTCAACGGTTCAAGTCCGCTCGCATCAGATCTGCACCGTTGTAACCAGAATGCAATCTCATGAGAGTAGAATTCTGACAACGATTTTCTATTGGCCGACCACTCGCGATTTTTGAAGATGCGCGAGGAGCGGCCCTACTCAACTCGGCCGCCTGACGGCACAGCGTATTCCAGGAGTCATCGTAATGAGCACCCTTACTTCGAATCCCCCATCCGAAATCTCTTCTCTCAGTCCTTACGGAGAGACCCGGTCGACCGTCCAGGGAAAGCCGCTCAGTGCCGAGGCGTTGCGCAGCACCGACGTTTACTGGCGAGCGTGCAATTACCTCAGCCTCGGCATGATTTATCTGCTGGAGAATCCTTTGCTGGAGGAGTCGCTGCGGCCGGAACACATCAAGAACCGGCTGCTGGGACATTGGGGATCGAGCCCCGGGCTGTCGTTCATCTACGTTCACCTGAACCGGCTGATCAAGAAATACGATCTCGACATGATCTTTCTGGCCGGGCCGGGGCACGGAGCACCGGGTGTTCTTGGGCCGGCGTATCTCGAGGGAACGTACTCCGAGGTCTATCCGGAAAAGAGTCAGGACGTGGATGGCTTGCGGGATTTCTTCAAGGAGTTTTCCTTTCCCGGTGGGATTGGCAGTCATTGCACGCCCGAAACGCCGGGGTCGATCCATGAGGGCGGAGAACTCGGCTACGTGCTGTCTCATGCCTGTGGCGCTGCATTCGACAATCCCGATCTAATTGTGGCGGCGGTGGTGGGGGACGGAGAATCCGAGACCGGGCCTCTGGCCACTTCGTGGCACATCAACAAGTTTCTGAATCCGGTACGCGACGGGGCGGTGTTGCCCATCCTGCATTTGAATGGTTACAAGATCAACAATCCGACGCTGCTGGCGCGGATTTCTCACGAGGAACTGGAGAGCCTGCTTCGGGGCTACGGCTGGACGCCATATTTCGTGGAGGGGTCCGACCCCGAGAGCATGCATCAAGCGATGGCAGCGACGGTGGAGCACTGCGTTCTGAAGATCAGGGAGTGCCAGCAGGAGGCCCGTAAGGTGGGCGTAGGAGATCGGCAGCGCTGGCCGATGATCGTATTGCGCTCGCCCAAAGGATGGACCGCTCCGCGCGAAGTCGAGGGCCACCATTTGGAGGGCTTCTGGCGCGCGCACCAGGTGCCGCTGCCCAACGTGAAGAAAGATCCCGAGCAAGTGAGAATTCTTGAGGCCTGGATGCGATCGCTCAAGCCGGAGGAATTCTTCGATGGCAACGGGAAGCTGGCCGCTCAATTTCGAGAGCTGGCGCCCGAGGGAGGCCGGCGAATGAGCGCCAATCTTCATGCCAACGGAGGTCGAATCAAGAAAGACTTAAGGCTTCCGGATTTCCGCGAATATGGCTTCAAACTCGAAAAACCGGGGAAGACCATGGCCGAGAACACGCCGCCATTGGGCGCTCTTCTGCGCGATGTGATGAAACTGAACATGAACAACTTTCGGGTCTTTGGCCCCGACGAAACGACTTCCAACAAGCTCGACGCGATTTACGCGGTAAGCAAGAAATTCTGGATCGAGCAGTTTTTCCCCGAGGATTCGGACGGCGGTGAGCTTGCCACCGATGGCCGGGTCATGGAGATGCTCAGTGAACACACGATGGAAGGAATGCTCGAAGGTTACCTGCTGACCGGAAGACATGGCTTTCTGTCCTCCTATGAGGCCTTCGTGCATGTCATTGACTCCATGTTCAACCAGCACGCCAAGTGGCTGGAGATTTGCAACCACGTGTCATGGCGTGAAGCCATCGCGTCGCTGAATCTGCTGATCACGTCGACCGTGTGGCGGCAGGATCACAACGGCTTTACGCATCAAGACCCAGGCTTCATCGATGTGGTGGCCAACAAGAGTGCGAGCGTCACTCGCATCTACCTTCCGCCAGACGTGAACTGCCTGCTATCGGTCGCGGATCACTGTCTGCGGAGTGAAAACTACGTCAACGTGATCGTTTGCGATAAGCAACTGCACCTGCAGTTTTTGGACATGGAGGCCGCGATCACGCATTGCACGAAGGGCATCGGCATATGGGATTGGGCCAGCACCGACGAGTCCGGCGAACCCGACGTGGTCATGGCGTCGGCGGGCGATATTCCTACCCAGGAGGCGCTGGCCGCCACAGCTCTACTTCGCAAAGAATTTCCTGACATCAAGATCAGGTTCATCAATGTGGTGGATCTGTTCAAACTCCAGCCCAGCACAGAGCATCCCCATGGACTCACCGATCGGGATTTCGACTCCTTGTTCACGGTCGACAAGCCGGTCATCTTCAATTTCCACGGGTATCCCTATCTGATCCATCGGCTGGCGTATCGCCGCACCAATCACAGCAACATTCACGTGCGCGGCTACAAAGAAAAGGGCAATATCAACACGCCGCTGGAACTTGCCATCGACAACAACATCGACAGGTTCAGCCTGGCGAGGGATGTGATCGACCGGGTGCCGCGGTTCCAGCGGATCGGCGGCCATGCCAAGGAAAGATTTCTGAACGAGCAAATTGCGTGCCGCAACCACGCGCACCAGTACGGGATCGACAAACCCGATGCGGCGGGTTGGACGTGGCCTTACTAGACTGGCGCCATTCGTATCGCACAATTCGATTCAGGATGGATGACTTTCACCCAGGATGACTCGCACCGTATCGCGAGCAATCAGTAACTCTTCGTCGGTGGGGATCGCATAGGCGAGCAGACTGGAATCCTCGGTGCTGATTTTGGCCTCGCGGGCCACCGTCTCGTTGTTCTTCGAAGCGTCCAGCTTAAGCCCCGCCCATTCCATGCCCTCGCAGATCATGGCCCGAATCTCGGGGGAGTTTTCGCCAATGCCGCCGGTGAAGACAACGGCATCGGCCCCGCCCATGCAAGCCAGGAAGGCACCGATGTACTTACGCGCTCGGTAGCAGAAGATTTCAATGGCGAGGCGTACGCGGCGGTCCTCGTGTTCTTTCAGTTCCGCCTGCAATTCCCGCATGTCGTGGGTGAGTCCCGAAATGCCCAGCAAGCCCGACTGCGTGTTGAGCAGGGTGTCGACCTCGGAGGGAGACATGCCCTCTTTCCGGGCGATGACGTTGACAATCGCCGGATCGAGGTCGCCGGAGCGTGTGCCCATTACCAGGCCTTCCAGCGGCGTCATGCCCATGGAAGTGTCCACGGAAACTCCTCCGCGGATGGCGTCGGCGGAGCATCCGTTTCCGAGATGAAGCGTGATGATGTTCGTCTGTTCCCGCGTCAGTCCCCGTAGAGCGCGATAGCGAAACGCCACATAGCGGTGAGAAGTTCCGTGAAATCCGTAGCGCCGGATGCGATGACGGCGGTACAGGTGATAGGGAATCGCGTACAGGGAAGCTTTCTCCGGAATCGTGTGATGGAATGAAGTGTCAAAGACCGCAACTTGAGGAACGGCGTCGCCGAACAGGGCGCGCGCGGCGAGAATGCCTTTGATGTTGTTCGGATTGTGCAAGGGGGCAAGATCGATGCAGTTTTCAATGCCCCGAAGCACTTTGTCGTCGATCAATGCCGACTCCGAGAAAAGTTCACCGCCGTGCACAACGCGGTGTCCCACGGCATTGACGTCCGCGGTGCTCTTGATCTCCGGAACGCCGGATTTTTCCGATGCCACGAACCGGACGAGATAATCTAGTGCGGCCGAGATATCGTGCAGCGACGCGGTAAACTTCTGACTCTGCCCCCCTCGACTGTGAAACTGAATGATGGCTTCCCCGCCAATGCCCTCGACTTCCCCCTGGCAGAGGCGTTCATCCTTATACTGCTTGATCCGCTCAAGATCAGTGGAAATCACTTGAAACTTCAAGCTGGAGCTTCCGGAGTTCACGACGAGGACATTCATAGAGGGCACTCTCCGACCGGCAGGGACGTTCCAAAGATAAACGCTGCTTGCGGGCATCGACAATGGAGGGAAAGCCTCAACCGAGACCGGCAATGCTGATTTGGGATAGCCGCCTCGGCTGTCCACCGCAGCGACCCACAGCACTCTACCGGGCGGAACCCGCCCTGGGCATGGCTTTTCAAGCACTTACCGAAGTGGGGTCCTACCTACCCATTAGTGCCATATATGGCCCAGTCGAGCCATTTACCGGGTTCGGGGGCAGAGTTAAATTGTCCTTGAGCAGCACTTGGGGGAGGGCTGATCAACAGACGTCCCACGACTCTTTGAGTCTGGGGCGTTTTGTTTTGCGCAGAATCTTTACCACGAAGGACACGAAGTCACACCAAGGGGAGCTTGTGGACGAAGGCCTTCGTGATACTTCGTGTCCTTCGCGGGTATGGTGTACATCCTCGTCGTAACGAAACCCTCCGCAAGCCCCACCCGCTACCCCTTCTTCCTTTGCATGGTGTAGATTTGTTTGCGCCTTTCTTCGTCGTGACCCACGCAGTACCAGGAGCAGGTCATGCCTTTCCAGTTTGCCCGCCGCGACTTTCTCGCGGGAATGGTTGCGATGACAGCCGCGAAGACGGCATCTGGCCTTGCCCCATCGTCACGGTTCAACCCAGCCGATCGCAGCTCGCCATTCCGAGTTTCCGTCATCAATGATGAGATCTCCCAGGATTTCGGGCACGCCTGCGAAGTGGCGTCGCGCGAATTGGGCATGGGATGGATCGAGCTGCGCGGCATGTGGAACAAGAACATCGTCCAACTTGACGAGAAGGAAGTCGCCGAAGCGCGCCGCATTCTGGAAAAATACCAGCTCAAGGTGACCGACATCGCCAGCCCGCTCTTTAAGGTTGACTGGCCGGGCGCGCCGAAATCAAAATTCAGAGAGGCCAAGAGTTTCGGCGCGGACTTTACCCCGGCGCGGCAGGACGAAGTGCTGGAACGTTCGATGGACCTGGCCAAAGCCTTCCAGACTGACCGCGTGCGCTGCTTCGATTTCTGGAGGTTGGAGGACCAGGCTCCGTTCCGCGCCGCGATCAACGACAAGCTTTGCGACGCAGCGGCGAAGGCTGAGAAGAAGGGAATCATCCTGGTGCTCGAAAACGAATCCGCATGCAATACGGCAACTGCCGCGGAGGCCGTGAAAGTGCTGAGTGCGGTGCCTTCGCCGGCACTCATGCTGAACTGGGATCCGGGCAACGCCGCGGCCAGCGGAGAAATCCCATATCCCGATGGCTACAATCTGCTGCCGAAGGAGCGCATCGGCCACTGCCACTGCAAAGACGTCGTCAAGATTGGCAAAGGCGATTGGGCTCCGATGGGCGGAGGAGTAATCGACTGGGAAGGCCAGTTTAAGGCGCTCAAGCGCGATGGTTACCACTATGCCGTGAGCCTGGAAACGCACTGGAGCGGTGGCGGTTCGCCCGAAGAGAGTTCGCGCAAGAGCTGGGCGGGAATGAAGAAACTTCTGCAAAAAGCGGATGCGATGTAAGGCCCCGCTTCTCGCGCAAGAAAGCGCGAGAAATGGGGCACCCTAAGACGAAGGTGAGCGTGGGACATATGACAGATCACACGAATTTCGATCACACCAGACGCACTTTTCTGAAGCAGGCCGCAATGGGAACCGCCGCCGTGCTGGCGTACCCAGCTTCCACGGTCCTAGGCGCGAACGACCGTGTCCGCGTGGGGATGATCGGAGTAGGCGACCGCGGCAGCGATCTGCTGAGCCAGATTCTCGCAGTGCACGGCGCGGAAGTGGTGGCGATGGCCGACGTGTACAGCCGGCGCCGCGATCAGGCGAAAGGTAGAGTGCCGGGGATTCAGACTTTCGACGACTACCGTCGCCTGCTCGACATGAAGGACGTCGATGCGATTATTGTGGCCAGCCCGCTCCACATTCACACGCGGCATTTTCTCGACACGCTCGCCGCCGGGAAGGATCTCTACTCTGAGAAGACGATGACCTGGTCGATTCCCGAGGCCGACCAGTGCCTGGCCGCGGCGAAGGCGTCCAACCGCGTGATCCAGATCGGATTGCAGCACCAGAGTTCCGGCGCCCAGACCGACGCGCGAGAGTGGATCAAAGACGGGCGGGTGGGCAAAGTCACGCAGGTGGAATCCTGGATGAGCCGTAACACGCCTCACGGCAAGGGCCAGTGGGTGCGTCCAGTACCTTCGGATTGCACCGCGCAGAACGTCAACTGGAGTGCGTTTCTCAATGGGCGGCCGGATCGTCCGTTCGATCCTTACAAGCTGATCAACTGGCGCTTGTTCTGGGAGTTTGCCGGAGGAAACTGCGCCGAGAATATGGTGCACCAGATTGCGTGGATCATGGGAGCTTTGGACCTGCCGCTACCGACGGCGGCCTATATGTCAGGAGGTGTCTTTTCTGAGAAAGACGGACGCGAGGTTCCCGACACGATGGTCGTGACGCTCGATTTCCCCAATATGGTGGTGACTTGGCAGTCGACGTTTAGCAACAAGCACTACGATATGGCTGATCGAATTCTGGGCAGCGACGGCACACTCGAGCATCATTTCGAGGAGGCGCTGCAGTACTGGCCCGAAAAGACGAATCGTCCTATTGGAGAGGCGGCGAAGGGCACCAGCAAGAATCAGGACCATATGGCGAACTGGATTGACTGCGTGCGCAATCGCGCCGTACCGAACGCGCCGCCGGAGATCGGCTACCGGTCCGCGATTGCGGTGCACATGGCCAACTTGTCATACAAAAACAAGCGGCGGTTAACGCTGGAAGAGGCGAAGGCAATCCCGCCGGAGTACTGATCATCCGCGCGTTGGACATTTGAGTCCGAGTAGACTTCCCGGCATCGGCATTTGGGCGAGACGCTCCGCGACGGTCGGCAAGATGTCGCGCTAGTGCATCTCACCGCCTTCCAGTTCCTTTCTCAATCTGTTACTGTTTTCAGTCCGCTTTTTGTGCGTGCTGTGACACATGTCACAGACCTCGCAGGCTGACCCGTGAAAGGATTGCCGCTCACAACCGGGCACTCCCGGAACCGCCGACACTGCAAGTTAGGCATCGGCACGGAAAGGATGAGAGCCGCGTGATCGTTGGAGTTCCGAAAGAAAGCTATCCTGGGGAACGTCGGGTCGCCCTTGTTCCTGCAGCCATTCCCAACCTCGTCAAGGCAGGGCTCGAAGTCATCGTGGAGGCTGGGGCTGGCGAGCAGGCGGGGTATCCCGATGCGATGTACGTCGAGAAGGGCGCGAAGATTGTGCCCGACCGCGCGGCCGTCTTCAGCGCCGCCGACATTGTGGTGCAGGTGTTGTGCTACGGCTCGAATGACGTAACCGGGAAGGCGGACCTTCCCCTGATGCGCCATGGTCAGACCCTCATCGGATTCCTGCGGCCGCTCGGCTCCGCGGAAGTCGTGCAGCAGATCGCGCAAGCGGGCGTCACCGCGTTCTCCGTGGAACTCATGCCCCGAACGACGCGTGCCCAGAGCATGGACGCGCTTTCGTCGATGGCGACTTGCTGCGGCTACAAGGCAGTGTTGCTGGCCGCCGAAACCTCGCCGCGAATTTTTCCCATGATGACTACTGCCGCCGGCACCATCACGCCCGCGCGTGTATTCGTCATCGGTGCCGGTGTCGCCGGATTACAAGCCATTTCGACGGCGCGCCGCCTCGGCGCCGTCGCCTCGGCTTACGACATGCGTCCCGCCGCCAAAGAGCAGGTGCAGAGCCTGGGTGGACGCTTCGTCGAACTTCCCATCGAAGCTCAGAACGCGCAGGACGCCCGCGGCTACGGCACCGCACAGGACGAAACTTTCTACGCCCGCCAGCGCGAACTTCTGACCCGCGTCGTCGCCGAAAGTGATGTCGTGATTACGGCGGCAGTCATACCCGGCAAGAAGTCTCCGGTGCTGATCACCTCCGACATGGTGAAAGGGATGGCGCCCGGTTCGGTGATCGTCGATCTGGCCGCCGAGCGCGGCGGCAACTGCGAACTGACGCACACTGGAAAAACCGTGCAGCTGTGCGGCGTCACGATTATTGGCGCCATCAACCTGGCCACGAGCGTTCCGTATCACGCCAGTCAGATGTACGCGCGCAACATCAGCACGTTCCTGCTTTACATGGTGAAAGAGGGAAAGCTGCAGTTGAACCTGCAGGATGAAATCATCCGCGAGACCATGATCACAAGTGGCGGAGAAGTGGTGAACGCCCGCGTGCGCGAGTTCTTTAAGATGCCGGCGCTGGCGACAGCGGGCGGCTAGTTGGGGTCGAGGTCACCTTGTAGGCGTGCATTACAGCCAAACGACAAGGTAAAGGGAATGGGGAGCGTATGAATTCCAACTTGATTAATGCACTTTTCGTATTCATGCTGGCGGCCTTCATTGGATTCGAAGTGATCCGCCATGTCTCGCCGCTGCTGCATACGCCGCTCATGTCGCTGACCAACGCACTCGATGCCATCGCCGTCGTCGGTGCGATCGTCCTCGTTGGTGAGAAGAAGAGCACATTCGCGACCGTACTGGGCGTGATCGCCATTGTCGCCGCCACCAGCAATGTGGTTGGCGGATTCTTCATCACCGACCGCATGTTAAGGATGTTCAAGACCAGCCGTCCGGCCAATAAGTAACTGAGCGCAATCATGACTGAGTTTGCTGGAAGCCAGTACCTCATCGAAATCATCTATCTCGTCGCCAGCGCGCTTTTCATTCTTTCGCTGAAGTGGATGAGTTCCCCTGCGACCGCGCGCCATGGAATTCTGGCCGGTGAAATCGGCATGGTGCTGGCCATCGGGGGCACGCTGCTGCATCACGGCATCGTCGATTACAAGTGGATCATCATCGCGCTCGTGCTGGGCTCGGGCATCGGCATCCCGCTCGGCATGGTGCAGATGACGGCTGTTCCCCAGCGGACGGCGCTGAGCCACGCCTTTGGCGCACTGTGCGTCACGCTGGTCGGTACCGCCGAGTTCTACTTGCGCAGCCCAAACGTCCCCAAGTTCATGATGTCGGTGCTGTCGATGGAGGTAATCCTCGGAGGGCTGACCTTTACTGGCAGCCTGATGGCCGCGGGAAAGCTGCAGGAAATCCTGCCGCAGCGGCCGATTACGTATAAAGGGCAGAACTTCGTCAATCTTCTCCTGTTTATCATTGCCCTCGGAAGCGCCGTTTATCTCGTGCTGCATCCCGAGGCGAAGATCTTCTTCCCGATCATCGTCGGTGTGTCGCTGATCTTCGGCGTCCTGCTGGTCATTCCGATCGGCGGCGCCGACATGCCGACTGTGATTTCGCTGTTGAACTCCTATGCTGGCCTTTCTGCTGCGGCCATGGGATTCGTGCTCGACTCGAAACTTCTGATCATTGCTGGCGCTCTCGACGGCTCCTCTGGCCTCATTCTGTCGATCATCATGTCGAAGGCGATGAACCGATCATTCACGAACGTGCTGTTCGGAGCTTTCGGCCAAGTGCAGGCTTCGGCCGCAACGGAGCAGGAAGCGAAGCCTGTGCGCAGCGCCACTCCCGAAGAGGCGGCCGCGATTCTGTTGGCAGCCAATAAGGTGGTGATCGTTCCCGGCTACGGGATGGCCGTCGCGCAGGCCCAGCACAAGGTCCGCGAGTTGTATGACGCGCTCACCAAGAAGGGAGTCGATGTCCGTTTTGCCATTCACCCCGTCGCTGGACGTATGCCCGGCCACATGAATGTGCTGCTCGCGGAGGCCGACATCCCCTACGACCGCCTCATCGAAATGGACGAGATCAACGGCGACTTCCCGCAGACTGACGTCGCCCTGATCATCGGCGCCAACGACGTAACTAATCCCGCTGCCCGAACCGATCAGTCGAGTCCGATTTTCGGCATGCCGATCCTTGACGTCGACAAGGCTCACACCGTCATGGTCATCAAACGCGGAATGAGCCCGGGTTTCGCCGGCATCGACAACCCGCTCTACTATCTCGACCGCACGCTGATGCTGTTTGGCGACGCGAAGCAGTTCGTGGGCGGGATTGTGCGCGAGTTAGGCGGCGGACACTGACGCAACGGAGAAAGGCGAGGGGGGTTTGACAGCTTGAATTAACGTTCCTAGACTGAGGCTATGGAAATTCACCTTCAACCCGATAAGGAAGCGCAGTTGGCCCAGATTGCCGCCCAGAGAGGCCTGAAGACCGTCGAACTTGCACAGCAGGTGCTCAGCCACTACCTGGAAGACGACACTCGTTTTATTGAGGCCGTTAATCTTGGACTGCTAGCAGCCCATCGGGGGGACTTCGTAGAGCAGGAGGAAGTAGGAAAGAAGCTAAAGCAGATTCTGCGCCCCTAAATGCGCCTGCGCTGGACGACACCCGCCGCCAACGACCTGTACAACATTGTGCAGCGTATTCGAAGAGACAATTCGACCACCGCCGATAACGTTGCAAGTATTCTGTACGATGGTTGCGGTAGTCTACGAGAGTTCCCCCGCCGCGGTCGCAGGGGAAGGATTGAAGGCACTCGGGAACTGGTTCTTCCTGGGCTACCCTGCATCGTTGTGTACCGGATTCAAGATCAAATCGTAGAAGTTCTGCGCATCTACCACGGTGCGCAGGATTGGCCTTGAAAAATAGTCGAGGTGATTTCGTGAGAACGTTCCGGGGGTCAGCCCTTTTAATCCTAATGTTTTTCCTGGCGATTCTTGCCGCTGCTCAATCCCAACCTCAACTCAGCCTGATGCCGATGCCCGCCAGTGTTCAGGCCGGCACGGGGCAATTGGCGATCAGCCAGTCGTTCTCCGTAGACGTCGCCGGAAGCCACGATGCCGCACTTGACAGCGCCGTTCAGCGATTCATCGATCAGCTTTCGCGGCAAACTGGCATTCCATTCCGTCCCAAAGCTGGCGCCGCCCCGACGTTGCAAGTGCACGCAGACCATGGCCTCCAGCCGGTGCAGAAGCTCGGCGAAGATGAGTCCTACGAACTGAGCGTCACCGATTCGGGCGCGAAGCTCTCGGCGCCGACCACGCTCGGCGTCCTGCGAGGGCTAGCTACATTTCTTCAACTCGTACAGATTGGCCCTACTGGATTCGCTGCGCCCGCCGTCACTATCAAGGATCAACCTCGCTTCCCGTGGCGGGGCACGCTCATCGACGTCAGCCGGCACTTCATTCCCATCGATGTGCTCAAACGCAATCTCGACGGGATGGCTGCGGTAAAGATGAACGTGCTGCACTGGCACTTGTCCGACGATCAGGGCTTCCGCGTCGAGAGCAAAGTATTTCCCAAGCTCACGGGAATGGGCTCCGATGGCATGTTCTACACGCAGGACCAGATTCGCGACCTCATCGCCTACGCGCATGATCGCGGGATTCGCGTGATGCCTGAGTTCGATATCCCCGGCCACAGCCGGTCGTGGTTCATCGGATACCCCGAACTCTCCAGCGGCGCTGGACCGTACACTCTCGACGGGGGCGGCATTGACCCGATCATGGATCCCACCAAGGAATCGACCTACAAGTTTCTGGCAAAATTCATCGCTGAAATGGCCAAGCTGTTTCCCGATGCGTACTTCCACATCGGAGGCGATGAGGTCGACGGCAAGCAGTGGGATGCCAATCCGCAAATCCAGGCCTTCATCCACGCGCACGGCATGAAGAACAATCAGGACCTGCAGGCCTATTTCAACCAGCGTCTCGAAAAGATTGTAGCCAAGAATCATAAGACCATGGTCGGCTGGGATGAGATCCTGCATCCCGATCTGCCGAAGACGATCGTCGTGCAGTCCTGGCGCGGACAGGCCTCACTCGCTGCAGCGGCGAAACAAGGCTACCGTGGCTTGCTTTCGTTCGGATATTACGTCGACCTGATGTGGCCAGCAGCACGGCACTATGCTGTCGATCCGATGGCTGACGCGGCGTCGACTCTGACTCCGCAAGAGAAGAGCCTTATTCTGGGTGGCGAGTCGTGCCAGTGGGCCGAGTGGGTCACGCCCGAAAATATCGATTCGCACATTTGGCCGCGCAACGCGGTGATCGCCGAACGCCTGTGGTCTCCGCAGAGTGTCACAGATGTTGCCTCGATGTATGCGCGGATGAACGCCGTGAGTCTTGAACTGGAATTCATGGGATTGACACACCGCAGCGCGCGCCTGCGCATGCTGCACCGCATGGCTGGCGCGGCTGACATCACGGCGCTACGCAACCTCGCCGATGTTGTCGAGCCGGTCAAAGACTACAACCGCTGGAGCGATGCGAAGGGTCCCATCGACTTCCACTCTCCGTTGACTCGCATGATCGATGCGGTCAGCCCGGAGAGCGGCACGGCGCGCCACTTCAGCGATCTGGTGCAGACCTTCGTCCAAAGCGGCTATAAAGATCAGGCTGCAGAAGCGAAGATTCGCATGTGGCTCACCACTTGGCGGGATAATGATGCCCGGCTGCAGCCCCTGCTCAGCCAGACCTATCTTCTCCAGGCGGACGGGCCCTTGTCGCGGGATCTCTCTGCGCTGGGAGCGGCGGGTCTGCAGGCACTCGATTATCTCGACAAAGGCCAGACTGCTCCGGATTCCTGGAAGACGCAGCAGACCGCGCTACTTGAGCAGGCCAAAAAACCAATGGACGATCTGTTGCTCATGGTTGTTCCTCCGGTACAGCAGTTGGTGGATGCGAGCTCGGCACAGCACAACTAACGAAGCAAGACCGAGACGGCGTTATCACAGACTCCGTGAGGAGCCTTCGATATAATCCGCACCAGTTTATTAGTGCCCTTTCTCCGTGACGTGAAAGGGCAGGGAGCCCCCGGTGACATCAAGACTGAACCACGTCGTTTCTGTCTTCGTACTGAGCCTGCTAGCCGCGTTCCAACTCTTCGCACAATCTTCCGACACCGCCCATGACAAAGCCGCTGCCCTCGTGCAGCAAATGACTCTGGAAGAGAAGGTCGACTATATCGGCGGGACCGGGTTTGCGATCCGCGCCATGCCTCGATTGAAGCTGCCGGCATTTGAAATGTCCGACGGTCCGGTTGGAGTGCGCTCCAACTCTGGGTTCCCATCGACGGTGTACGCCGCCGGCGTGGGTCTGGCTGCGACGTGGAATCCTGCTCTGGCGGAGCGAGTCGGGGCTGGCATTGGCAAGGACGCACGTGCTCGCGGCATCCACTTCATGCTGGGCCCGGGCGTGAACATCTACCGCCAGCCAGTCAACGGACGCAATTTCGAATACTTCGGCGAAGATCCATTCCTGAGCTCCGCCATGGCTGTGGGCTATATCACCGGGATGCAGAGCCAGGGTGTGAGCGCCACTATCAAGCATTTTCTGGGCAACAACTCTGAGTACCTGCGGCACGATTCCGATTCCATCATTGACGAGCGGACGCTGCGCGAGATTTATCTGCCAGCCTTTGAAATGGCCGTGAAGCGCGCCCACGTCGGCGCCATTATGGACTCCTACAACTTCACCAATGGCGTTCACATGACGCAGAACGGCTACTTCAATACCGATGTTGCCCGTAAGGACTGGGGCTTCAACGGCATCATGATGTCGGATTGGGTCGCGACCTACGACGGCGTGGCCGCCGCCAATGGTGGGCTTGATCTGGAGATGCCGAACGGCGCTTTCATGAACCAGAAGAATCTTCTTCCCGCCGTGAAAGACGGCCGCGTCAAAACCGCAACGATAGACGAAAAGATTACGCGCATCCTCGAAACTGCGGCACGCTTCGGCTGGCTCGACCGCACACAAACCGACCTCTCGCTCTCGAAATACAGCGGTCCTGACCAGCAGGTCGCGCTCGACGCGGCACGCGAGGGCATAGTTCTGCTGGAGAACGATGGCAAGTTGCTTCCCCTTGACAAGGCCAGCACGAAGTCGGTTCTAGTGGTTGGGCCGGATGCTTATCCCGCGCAGATGGTTGGCGGCGGAAGCGCCCACGCTGCGGCGTTTGCGCCAGTGACCGTGCTACAAGGCATCGGCAATTTCCTGGGCGCCGCGGGCACTGTCTACTACGAACGCGGACTGCCCACCATGACGGACCTTGCCCGCACGACTGAATTCATGACGGCGCCCCAGGATGGAAAGCGCGGCGTGAACGTGGAAGTCTTTCCCAACGCCAAACTCGAGGGCACTCCCAAGTCCACCTCGACGCTGAATCACACCAACGTTGCAGGCACGAGCTGGGAGAGCTTTGCCGGCGACTTCGAAGCCGCTCTGGCGTTATTCGCTTCCGGCCGAAAAGCCGAGTTGTCACGCCGCTGGACGGGCTACTACATCGCTGCCGAGAACGGCCCCTACGAAGTCGTTCTGCAGGGCGGTGGCGAGGGGAACGGCAATCGTCTGTTCGTCGACAACAAATTGCTCATTGATAACTGGAAGATCGCACGGGCCCTGCAGCCCCACGTCACTTTAGAACTGTCGGCGGGTCCGCATAAGGTGGTGGTCGAAGACTTCCAGCATTCCGCCGTTGGTGGCCGGCTACGGGTAGGGATCGCCAACCAGCACAAACTGGTCAGTGATGCTGCCAAGGCCATTGCGGCGAAGGCCGACCTCGTCGTTATCGCAGCCGGCTTCGACCCGGAGAGCGAATCAGAAGGCGCGGATCGTACCTTCGACCTGCCCTTCGGCCAGGAAGAACTGATTCGCGAACTCTCCGCCGCGAATCGCAAGACCGTAGTCGCGGTCACCTCCGGCGGTAACGTCGATCCGGGCAACTGGCTCGACCACATTCCCGCGTATCTTGAGGTGTGGTATCCCGGTGAGCAGGGCGGAACTGCTCTTGCCGAAATTCTCTTCGGCGCGGTGAATCCTTCCGGACATCTTCCGGCTACGTTTGAGCGCCGCCGCGAAGACAATCCAACATTTGCGACCTACTATCCCGAAGGCGACAGCAATCGCGTCGTCTACAAGGAGGGCGTTTTCGTTGGCTACCGCGGGTATGAGCACAACGGCGTGAAGCCTCTGTTCCCGTTTGGCTATGGGCTCTCGTACACGACGTTCAAGTATGCGAATCTGACGGTTGCCCCGGCTACGGGCGCGCCGGATGCGCTATATACCGTCTCCTTCGACGTTACCAACACGGGAGACCGCGCCGGAGCGGACGTCGCGCAGCTCTATGTCGCGGATGATCATTCGAAAATCGCGCGTCCGGCGAAGGAGTTGAAAGGCTTCGAAAAGGTCATGCTCCAGCCGGGGGAAACCAAGCGCGTTTCCGTGAACCTTGATGCCCGCGCCTTCGCCTACTTCGATCCGGCCGCGAAGGCGTGGCGCATCACGCCTGGAACGTTTGGGATTCTCGTTGGGCGTTCGTCGGAAGAGATTGTGCTCAAGGGTTCGGTTGCGGTGAGAGACGCGATCGCCAACACAAAAATGTAGAGAGTGGAGCCAGCCGAAAGAAATCCGACAGGGCTCTTGATCATTTGGCGAGGGCCCTGCGCCGTCCTCATTGCGCTGCACCTCAGTGACATTGCTGGCGCCGTTCTCGACTCCGGGATCGCTGGAATCAACGTCCGGCATGGTATTCTATTAACTCCAGCTGCGCACCGTCTTGGCGGAATTCCTCGCAGGTCCTGAAGAAGTTACAAAAACAAATGCTTTCAGTCAGCAATGTGTCCATGCGCTACGGCGCCAAAATACTGTTCGATGAAGTCTCCACCGCGTTCACGCCGGGCAAGCGCTATGGCCTGACCGGGCCCAACGGCGCCGGCAAGTCCACATTCATGAAGCTTCTCAGCGGCGAGCTCGAGCCGCAAAAAGGGACGGTGGTCCGTCCCCGCAAACTGGGGGTCCTGAGTCAGGACCAGTTTGCTTTCGACGCCTACAGCGCGATCGACACCGTCATCATGGGCAACAAGCGCCTGTGGGCGGCCATGCAGGAACGCGACGCGATTTACGAGAAGGCCGAGATCACTGACGCCGACGGCATGAAGCTCGGGGAACTTGAAGGCATCGTCGGTGAGGAAGACGGCTACACGGCCGAGAGCGACGCTGCCATTCTGCTACAGGGACTGGATATTCCCGACGAAGCGCACAACCGCAAGATGGGCGAACTGCAGGGTGGACAGAAAGTTCGCGTTCTGCTCGCGCAGGCTCTGTTCGGCCATCCGCAAGCTCTGCTGCTCGACGAACCGACGAACCACTTGGATTTGGACTCGATCCACTGGCTGCAGGGATTTCTGAATGTCTACGACGGCATCGTGATCGCCATTTCCCACGATCGCCACTTCCTGAACAGCATCTGCACTCACATCGCCGACATCGACTACGAAACCATCATCACCTACACCGGCAGCTACGACGACATGGTTGTGGCCAAGACGCAGGTCCGCTCACAGATCGAATCGCAGAACGCGCAGCGCGAAAAGAAGATCTCACAGTTGAACGAGTTCATTGCACGGTTCGCGGCCGGTACACGGTCGAGCCAGGTACAGTCACGCCGCAAAGAAGTCGAGCGCCTGCAGGTGACGGAACTGGCCAAGTCCAACATCCAGCGCCCGTTTATCAAGTTCGAGCAGAAGCGCCCCTCGGGCAAGCACATTCTCGAAGTCGAGCATCTGGGCAAGGCCTATGGCGAGAATCGGGTCATTCGCGATTTCACCGCCAGCGTCATTCGTGGCGAACGAATTGCGCTCATGGGACGCAACGGAGCAGGGAAGACAACACTCCTGAATGCTCTGCTGGCGAAGTCTCCGACCACGCCCGATGCCGAACTGCGCAAGACCAGCGGTTACGAGGGTCCCTTTGTCGATTCCGGCAAGGTTCTCTGGGGACACGAAGCTTCCATCGGCTATTTCGCGCAAGATCACCGCAGCCTGATCGAAGGTGGCACGACCGCGATTGAGTGGCTGCACCAGTGGGATGGTGCGGCCGTCACCGAGGAACTGCGCGGAATCCTCGGGCAGATGCTGTTTCAGCGCGATGAGGCCACGAAGTCCACTAGTGTCCTCTCGGGCGGGGAGGCCGCCCGTCTGCTCTTCTGCAAATTGATGCTGCAGAAGCCCAACGTGCTTGTGCTTGACGAACCCACGAACCACCTCGACCTGGAAGCCATCAATGCCTTGAACATCGCATTGCAGCGCTACCACGGGACGGTTTTTCTCGTCACCCACGATCATGATCTGATCGACGAAGTCGCCACCCGCATCTGGCACTTCGAGAGCGATCACAAGATTACCGACTTCAAGGGCACTTACGAGGATTACCAGACGGCTGTGGCCGCGGTTTAGAACCGCAGTTGCACCATTTTCGCGGCATGTAAATCAACCAGGTTCTCCACAGCTTTTCACAGGGTTTGCAGTTGCGTTTTCTGCCCCAAGTTGAAGATAATGATCGCGTAGTTCCGATGTGGGTTGAGCGTTACCGTGTACAGCCGAGCCGATTTACTGAGGATCCTTCACGTAACTCCGCGCCAGTTAGCCAACTGGGAGCGGAATGGTCTGGTAACGTCTGTCGAGACCTATTCTTTTTCTGATCTCCTCGAAATCAAAAAAGTGCGCGACCTATGCGCCATGAGCGTGCGTCCGGCCGTGATTCGCCAGTCGCTCGATGCTATGCGCAAGCAGGCGTTGGGTGTGGAAAAGCCTCTCCTCGAAGCCAGTGCCCGATCCACCGCGAAACATCGCGTGGCGTTCCGGCACGACGGAAAACTGCTGGAGCCCATCGCCGGCCAGTTTCTGATGGATTTTTCCGAGCGCGAAAAAGTTCTGACTAGCACTCCGGTTCCGAAGTCCGATCCCGGTCCCCGCGAGAGCGAAGTTACTTCATGGTTTGCGCGCGGCATCGCGCTGGAAGAAGATCCCAACACCCAGCCCGAGGCCATCGCCGCCTATCATCAGGTGCTCGCGATCCAGCCCGCGCATGCCGCCGCCCACATCAATCTCGGCACGCTCTATTACAACCGCCAGGATTTCTCTCTGGCGGAACGACACTATCGCCTGGCGATTGAAGCCGATCCGCGGTACTCGCTCGCCTACTTCGATCTCGGCAACGTACTTGACGAGACGGGACGCGTGCAGGAAGCGATCCAGACCTACAAGACCGCTCTGCAACTCGCGCCGACCTATGCCGACGCGCATTACAATCTGGCGCTGGCATTCGAAAAGATCCGTGAGCCGCGTAAGGCGCTAAAGCACTGGCAAGCCTATGTCAAGCTTGACACCTCAGGACCGTGGTCAGTCCACGCGCGTAGCCAGATCAAGCGCATCCTCCAGGCGGATGGCCTGAAACTGGTTCATTCCCGCCCAAGATCAGTCTGACGAAACCTTGAGCCACGAGGTCTGACGAAGGCGTCTCCTGCATGTTTTTCCTTCGTGATCCTTAGTGTCCTTCGTGGTGAAGTCCTTTTGGCAAGTGCTAAAATTACGGGTTTGCCATCTTAGCTTTTGAAGGTGCCTCCATGTCCGAGACCGCTCTGCAGGCCGCTGTGCCTTCTCCCCTCACCACGCTGACCGAAGACGAAGTTCTTTTCCGAGACAACATCCGCCAGTTCGCCGACGAGAAGATCCGTCCCTTGGTGAAAGAGATGGACGAGAAGGCAATCTTCGACAAAGACCTCATCCACGATTTCTTCCAGCTGGGCCTGATGGGCATCGAGATTCCCGAGCAGTACGGTGGGGGCGGCGCCAAGTTCTTCGAAGCGATCCTCGCCGTGGAGGAACTGTCGCGCGTGGACGCATCCTCCGGCGTAATCGTCGACGTGCAAAACACTCTGGTCAATAACGCGTTGCTGCGCTGGGGAACGGACGAGCAGAGAAAGCGATTCCTGCCCAGGATGGCCACCGAAACGGCAGGAGCATATGCCCTTAGCGAAGCCAGTTCGGGATCGGACGCATTTGCCCTGCAAACTCGCGCAGCGCTCAAGGGCAGCGAGTACGTGCTGAACGGCCGCAAGCTGTGGATCACCAACGCGAAGGAAGCGGGACTGTTCGTGCTCTTCGCCACGCTCGATCCCAGCGCCGGATACAAAGGCATCACCGCGTTCCTGGTCGAGAAAAACTTCCCCGGATTTACTGTCGGCAAGAAGGAAGACAAACTCGGCATCCGCGCATCGTCGACTTGCGAGCTGATTCTGGAAGACTGCCGCGTCCCCAAAGAGAACGTGCTGGGCGAGCCTGGCAAGGGCTACAAAATTGCCATCGAAACCTTGAACGAAGGCCGCATCGGTATTGGAGCGCAGATGATCGGCTTGGCGCGCGGCGCCTGGGAGTTCGCCTGCAAGTACGCCGTCGAGCGCAAGCAGTTCGGCAAGGCCATCTCCGAGTTCCAGGGTATTCAGTTCCAGATCGCCCAGATGGCCACCGAGATCGAGGCTGCCCGCCTGATGGTCTACAACTGCGCGCGCATGAAGGATGCCGGCGTGAACTTCGTGAAAGAAGCCGCCATGACCAAGCTCTTTGCCTCACAGGTTGCCGAGCGTGTGACGTCGCTGGCCATCGAAATCTATGGCGGCTACGGATTCACCAAGGACTATCCCGTCGAGAAGTACTGGCGCGACGCCAAGATCGGCAAGATCTACGAAGGCACGTCGAACATGCAGTTGGCTACGATTGCCAAGCTGGTCCTAGGAAAGTAGAGCCCCGTCCTTGGGAAGAACCGTCCGACCCGGCGATCCGGCTAGGGAGTGAAATGGAGTTCGACGGTCTCTCTGGATTCGCCGCCAGGGGCGAATTTCCATTTGGACACGGCATCTTCCGCCGCCTTCAGCAGCACTGGGCTGCCACCCACGGGTTCGACGGACTTTACCTCTCCATCCGCCCCTACGAGGGCAGTCACCTTTACGGTGCCCCCGAGGTTGATTCGCTTGGCAACTTCTGGGTAGGTGGGGGCCACTTGTCGCATGATCCGGCGAGAACCCGAGGATTGTTGGCTATGGGCCATTCTGGCTGGCCCAAAGAAAGTCAAGAATAAGAGAATGAGTATGAGACCGTAACACTTACGCATAATGACGAATCCCTGAGATAGAGGAGTTGGTGTGCTTTTCGAACTGTCGATCTTAGGGGATTCGGGCGTTGCAGCAAAGTGACCGGAGTAACCCAATTCGCCTCCAAACCGTACATGTCCTTCCTCAGAGATCGGGCTGCAAAAGCCGTGCCAGACGGGCGAAGTTGCACGAATGGCGGTGTGCGGTTGATAAATCTTGCTTACTCATAATGTGCATCGAGTTGCACATCCCGGCTCCCTCCCGTCCGCTAGAAAGAGAGTTAACCATCCTGTTATCAGGTTTTTAAGCGGTTTTCCCTCGATGGTTGCCTAGGTGCAATTCTCAGAGTGCCTGACAGCCAGAGGCGAAGACCGGGGTGCCACTTGACGACGCTATTCGGGGCCAACACTTTACCTGCGGTGCATAGCATCGAGGTCCCTGCCGCTCCCAGGAAGCGTGGATGGCTACCGTTGCTGACGGTTCTGTTCTTGATCTCCTACGGCATGATGACCATGCTGATCGTGGAGCAGGGGCGCACCATCGAATCGCAGCGCGCCTTGATTCGCGAGTTGTTCCGCGATAGCACCGAATTGTCGGCAGTCAAGCAGAAGGCCGCGCTCGACAACGCACAAGCCAGCTCCGCCGCGACCCAGTCTCCCGCGACACAAAACCAGTCATCTCAGATACCGTCGAACCGGATTCCGCAGACCCAGGTTCCTTCGACCCAGATTCCGTCAACCCAGTACCCGTCAACCCAGGCACCAGCCAGTCAGGCCCCGTCTTCCCAGGCAGGACCGCAGCAGCAGCGTACACAAACCCAGTCGGGCAAACAGAAGCCGGATTTCAAAATGCCGTCGAAGCCGACCCCCGATCTGGTGGACGATGTCAGGACTTTGATCACAATTTGAGCACGACCGAGCGGCAAAGACTGTAAAGAACCAACCGCAGCAACTTTCGTTCTGAAAGAAGAGTAGCCAGGTTAAGACAATGAAGGTTCTGAGCCTAGCCTTGTTGTTCAGTCTGCCGGTTGCCCCGTGGGCTCCTCAAAAGCCCTTGCCCCAGCCCACCTCCCAGATCGCCAAACACAGCAAGGGTGGACGCTGGTACTTCGCCGCCTCGGGCCATGCCGTCTATTGCTATGGGCCCGTGATGACCGTTCCTCGCGCCAATGGCGACCTGCAACGAGTCGCCACCTTCTGCCGCGACGGCAGCGCGGTGGTTCCACTCAAGGATTAGAAATTTGTGCCCGCGAGTCGCCGACGTGCAGAAATCTGCTCATTGCGCCATTTTCTGATTTCAACGGACTTGTCCCGCTCACGGCAGCAAAGTTCCCGCCAGCATCAGAACTTTCGCGTTAGTCGGCAGCGTGATGCTCCGCACCGTCTTTGCCTTGTTCAAAGCCAACCGGTACTCATACAGATTGAACGTCCGCCGATCCTTGGTACCGTTATCAAAATCCCGGTACGCCATGGCCACACCTTCCGACTCGCCGTGATATTTCTGCGGCGTGAACCAGTCGCTGAAGCTTTGCACGAATTTTGTGCTTGTTCCATCGGTGTAGTTGACGATGAGCGTCTGTGATGCCTGATTGCCCTCTACGGCCGTTCCCAAAAGCACCAGGCTGGAAAACTGGCCTTGGGGCAAAGTAATCGTTTGTCCGCTGCACTCGACCGCGTCAGGTGTGTTGGCAGATCCGAACTTAAGCAGCGTGCCACTAAAGACGCGCGAGGCGGTAAGCAGATTCGCCGAGTACGAGTAGCCCTGGCCGTCCAGACCGCCCGTGGTATACGTGCTGCCGTCGACATAGATTCCGTGGATGTCGAATTCCGAAGATAGACTGACCGTCGTGCCGCTTCCGGTCGTGCCTACGCCAGCGCTCACAGCCAGAGTGAAGGCTGCAGTTTCTTTGATGCTTCCCGAGGTGCCGGTGACAGTGACGGTGGTGAATCCCGTGCTGGCAGCCGGACTCGCCGTGAGCGCGATGGTTCGTTTATTTCCCGTCCCTTTGATCGTTGAGCGGACCCCTTTGGGCAAGGTCGAGAGAGTCAGATTTACAGTGCCGGTAAAGCCGTTCAAGGGCGTAATGGTAATGGCAGCATTGGCCGTGGAATTTTGGTTCAAGAACACATTGCTCGGGGCCGAGAGCGTGAAGCCGGTGCTGCTCACCGCGTTGTTGATCGCACTCGCGTATTGTGCTGCCAATCCGTTGCCGACAAAGTCGTCATAGAGCCACATGAATCCGCCGACAATGCCACACTGGTTGCGCCATCCCGTCATGATGCTCTGCACCTGGCTTGGAGTGTCGTTCAGATCCCACAAACCAGGAAAGACAGGAACCGTGCCGAAATTCCAGCCCGCGCAAGGATTATTTCCGCTGCCACCGGCGTACGCCTGCAGATGCACGCCATCCACGGTGCCAGGAAGTTGACTATTGATTTGGGAGACCACATTCGTCCAGTAGCTGCTCTGATCAAAAGCGTCCGGCAGCACGTGATAGCCTAACTGGCCCAGCATCACGCCGAACGATATCGTCGTAGGTGAATTGAAGCTGTTCTCATCATCGAAATCGATGGCATCGAGAGCAGGGATGGCCGCCTTCAACGCCTGGAAATCCTTATAAAGGATGCTCGTCGGCCCGGTCCCCTGCGTGTTCACCAGATTCGTGATGTCTTGCCAGTCTCCAAAGTTGGATGAGCCAATGCTGAACGTCACCCGCTTGACCGTCCCATGTTTCAAGGTCGCCATGTCCGACGCAAAATTGGGATAGTACGAATTGCCGACATAGACGCCGCCCGAGGTCAACGGGAACTCACCGTTGAAGTTCAAGTCACCGGTGCTGCTGACCTCGACGCTCCAGACAATGGCTTCCGTGAATCCGGAATTCTCGATTTCGGTGATGTTGTTGGTCGCATTCTTATAGAACGGGCCGCCGCCAAAGATGCCCGTGTATCCCGTTTGAGCTGCGGCCTCTCCCGAAAACGCCAACACCAGAAGCAGGAGAAAAAGACCGGTCGCACCTCGCACAACCATCGTCTGGCAGGAATTGCCTTGGCACCGAGTCTGGAATGAATGCTTCACAAACGTCTCCTGTGGAAGTAATCAATTGGGCGGGCTCGCGGACGGGGGTGACCTCGTGTCCCGGGTTGTCAAAATCCGGCTACCAAAACTTGGTTTGCTAAATAACGACGGCATGGTCGCTATTTAGGTCCGGCGATTATACACTCAACGGCGCTAAGCTTGAGTGTTGGCGGCCCGTTCGGGGCGTCGTGCGTCCTTAGGACACCCCAGCGCATCCAATTTGGTTCAACCGCCGTCGAAATACGGAGATCCCAATGTCCATTCGACCTGTCAAGCGCCTCATCAAGTCCAAGCCCACGCTCGAAGGCGCCGGAGTGCATCTGCGCCGGGCCTTCGGCTTCGGCAACACGCACGAGTTCGATCCGTTCCTTCTCCTCGACGATTTCCGCAACGACGTTCCCGAGGACTACCTCGCCGGCTTTCCCTGGCATCCGCATCGTGGCATCGAGACCATCACCTATGTTCTCGCGGGAACCGTGGAGCACGGCGACAGCATGGGCAATCACGGCGCCATCGCCGCTGGTGACGTTCAGTGGATGACCGCCGGCAGCGGCATCATTCACCAGGAAATGCCCAAGGGCGATCCCACCGGTCGCATGCACGGTTTCCAGCTTTGGGCGAACCTGCCGTCAGCGCTGAAGATGACGGCGCCGCGTTATCAGGAAGTGAAGACCGCAGACATCCCACGAGTCACCGACGATGATGGCACGCATGTCCGCATTGTCTGCGGTACTTTCTGGGGCAAGTCCGGTCCTGTCGAAGGAGTCGCCGCCGATCCTATTTATCTCGACGTCTCAGTGCCGCCGGGAAAACGAAAGACGCTGCCGGTCGAGACGACTCGCCACGCCTTCGCCTACGTATTCGCCGGTGACGGAAAATTCTGTAACGCCTCCGGCCCGCTCTCCGTTCCAACCGAAAGCGTTGGATGGGCCGACACCAAGCCTCCTGCCGACGCCGAGAATCGCTCGCTCGTCGTCTTCGATCGCGGCGATGAAGTCGCCGTGCAAGCGGGAGAAGATGGAGTCCGTTTTCTTCTCGTGTCAGGAAAGCCGCTCGAAGAGCCGGTCGCATGGTATGGTCCCATCGTCATGAACACGCAGGAGCAACTCAAGCAAGCGTTCCAGGAGTTGGAACAAGGAACATTCTTGAAGAAGTGAGATCGTAGAGCAGAATGATTTCTGATTTCCTTCGTGTACCTTAGTGTCCTTGGTGGTTAGAAAGCTCGGTTCTTAAAGCCCATGCCCGAACTCCCCGAAGTCGAAACCATCGCCCGCGGCCTCGCCAAACGCGTTACTGGAGAGGCTGTTGAATCCGTCTGGCTCGGCCAGAAAAAAGAACCGCTGAAGTCTCCGGCGTCAGCGATCGCAGCGACGCTGGAAAACAGCCGCATCGCCGCTGTCCGACGCATGGGCAAGCACATCGTCTTCGACCTGGAGCAGGATCAGGTTAATGTGGCGCGGACCCGCCCTGAGCGACAGTCGAAGCGGCCCTCGCCCGCGAAAACTCGTAAAGCGCATCGAAAGCCTAAGGATGCGGGGACCATGCAAGCGCCTTCGATGATGCCAGCCGAGGCGGCCGTGGGCGCCCGCCCCATACCCACCAAGGCCCAATGGATCGTCCACCTCGGCATGACAGGTAGCCTGCGAGTCTGCGAGCCGCAAACCGAGGTCGCCAAGCACACCCATGCCATTCTGCGCTTGACGTCAGGAAGGGAACTGCGCTTCGTCGATCCGCGCCGCTTCGGCCGCTTGAGCGTCGCGCAAGCTGGCGACTTCGACGCCACTGGCATCGAACCTCTGGATGCCGATCTCGACCGATTTCTGGCGCTGTTCCGCGGCCGCAAGACTCCCATCAAGAGCGCCCTGCTGAACCAGAAACTCCTGCGGGGCGTCGGCAACATTTATGCCGATGAATCTCTATTCCGCGCGGGCCTTCGCCCAAGACGCCGCGCGTCGACCATCACCCGGGACCAACTCGCGAAGCTTCTCGTCGCGATAAAAGAAGTTCTGAAAGAAGCCATCGCCCTCGGCGGATCCTCGATCTCAGACTACGTCGACGCCGACGGCGAAGAAGGATTCTTTCAACTCCAACACCGCGTCTACGGCCGGGAATCTGAGGCTTGCCTGGTCTGCAAGACGCCTATCAAGCGGATAGTGATCGCCGGACGCAGCAGCCACTACTGTCCGAAGTGCCAGAAATAAATTGTTGATTGATGATTTCTGATTGTTGATTGAAAACCTTTGTCCCATCGGTTTTTCAATCAGAAATCAACAATCATCAATCAGCAATGAGACCGCTGCCGTTGCAATCTGATACTCTTTTGCTTCATGCCTGATTTTTCTATTGGAGTCGATCTCGGCGGCACCAACCTCCGCATCGCCGCAGTCAGCACAGACGGACAGCTTCTCGAAAAAATTACGCTTGGCGTCAAAGTCGCCCTCGGCCGCGACCACGTCATCGGCGAAATGTGCGATGCCATCCACCGCCTGACCGAGCAATATCGCGGCAGCGGCCGCTTCGTCGGCGCCGGCATCGGTGTCCCCGGCATCATCGACATGGAAACCGGCATGATGCGCATGTCCGCTAACCTTCCGGGATGGTCCGACTATCCGGTGCGCGACGAAATCGAGCGACGGCTTGGCGCCCGCGTATTCCTCGATAACGACGCCAAGGTCGCCGCCCTCGGTGAAAAATGGATGGGGGCAGGCCGTGGCGTCGACAATATGGCGATGATCACGCTGGGTACTGGCATCGGTGGCGCCATCGTTTTGGACGGCAAGATTTTCTACGGCATGAACGGAATGGCGGGTGAGTTTGGCCACGTCACCGTCGAACCAAACGGCGTTCCCTGCGGCTGCGGCAATCACGGCTGTGCCGAGCGCTACGCCTCGGCGACCGGAGTTGTGCGCATGGCTCGCGAGGCGATTGCCGCCGGGCAAGCGCCCGGCCTGGCGAAGGCTGCCAACTCCGACCCGGAGTTCAGCGCCCGTTCGATTTACAACCTCGCTCTTCAGGGCGACCCGGATGCACGCCTCATCTTCCACCGATTTGGAGAGGTTCTTGGGATCCTGCTTGCCGGCCTGATCAACGTTCTGAACATAAACATGTTCGTGATTGGCGGCGGTGTTGCCAGCGCGTGGGATGCCTTCGCCCCGCAAATGTTTGCAGAATTGCGGGAGCGTTCTCTGGTTTACGCGGCAACGGCGCCCGAGGATCCGCTGGATAAAGATAAGAAGGAAGGCGCGTCCGCCCAGATCGCAGGTTACACGCGCAAGAAAACGATCATCACTCGCGCCCTGCTCGGTAGCGACGCAGGGCTGTTCGGCGCTGCGAGAATCCCCGCGTCATAGCTGTCATCCTGAGGCGCGTCTTTTGCGCCGAAGGATCTATGCAACTTGCTGTCGATCTCGCCGGCTTCGTCGAAAAGGGAAGTGCTTTCCCGTTTGTTTTTTGGAGATATTGTTTCTTTGGTAGTCGCTTTTGGATGGCGCAGCTTCTGAAGTCCGCAGCTTTTGGGCTGGCGCAGCGCTTTCAGCGCTGCGATAAAGCTGCCTCAATGGGGAGGGCTTGAGCTCGTCCGGCCCACCTTCCGCGCCGCATTCAGAAACACCTGATTCTGCTCCGGCGTCCCGATGCTCACTCGAATGCACTCTGGCGCACCCCATCCACCCAAGGGACGCACGCTCACTCCCTCACCACGGAGTCGCTCAGCGAATCCCAAAGCGTCCTGTCCCAAATCGCAATAAAGAAAGTTCGCCGCCGTTGGAACCACGCGGTATCCCAACTCCGACAATCCAACACCCAGAATCTGCGCCTGCTCCGCATTGTTTGAAACAACCCATCCAACGTGATTCGAGTCGTCGAGTGCCGCTATGGCCGCGGCCTGCGCCACCGACGACACGGAAAACGTATCGCGCATGCGCGCACAGTAGGCCAACAGTTCTGCCGGCCCCATGCCATACCCCACGCGCAGGCCCGCTAGTCCGTGGGCCTTAGAAAATGTTCTTAGTACAACTACGGCGGAGCCCTGCCTCAGATATTTCAGCGACCCCGAATACTCTACCTTCCGCCGTACCGCAAAGTGCGCTGCGAATTCGTAGTAAGCCTCGTCCAGAACGACGACCACATGCCCCGGAACTTCCGCGATGAAATGGTCGACTGTCTCGACGTCGACCATGGTTCCGGTTGGATTGTTGGGGTTGGCCAGAAACACGATGCGCGTATCTTCGTTGATCGCGTCCAGGATCGCGCTCAAATCGAATCCGTCGTCGCGCATTGGCGCTTCAATCAGTTGCGCCCCAACAGCGTGCACAGCCATCGCATAGACAATGAACGACCGCTCGCTGGTCACGGCATTCAGCCCCGGCGCGAGCATCGTGTGGCACAGCAGTCCCAGGAGAGCCGTCGATCCCGCGGTCAGCAACACTTGTTCGTTGGGCACGTCGTGGTAAGCAGCGAGTTTGCGGCGCAACTCTGAACAATCGTCGTCAGGATAAGAGTTCGAGGCTGACAGAGCCGCCTGCATCGCCTGCACTGCGCGCGGCGAGGGGCCGAATGGATTTTCGTTGGAGTCGAGCTTGATGATCAGCGGCTGAGTGTCGTGGGATAACTGCCTCGGCGCCGGCGGCGGAACGGGTCCGCCCATCTCGCGCGCCGGCTTCGAAACCAGATCAAAAAATCGGCTCATGCTCGCCGTACATTGCTCGCCGTACGTTCACTTCGCGGGTTGCTTGCCCCGCGTGGCGCCAGTGGTGCTGGCGGATTTCAGCTTTTCGATTTCGCGCAACGTCAGCGATCGAAACTTTCCCGGCGGAACATCGAGCGTAAGCGGTCCATAGCGCACGCGTTTGATTTTCTCGACGTGATGCCCCACCGTCTCAAACATACGCCGGATCTGCCGGTTCCGCCCCTCCACCAACGTGATCTCATACCATGGATTCGCTGCTTCTTTCACGATGCGAACCAGCGCAGGCCCGGTCTTCACGCGCTTCCCATCGTCGGTAGCGATAGACACTCCCGCGCGCAACTTGGCGATGGCTTCCTCCTTCGGCGTGCCCGCGACTTTTACAACATACGTCTTGGCCACGTGCGAAGCCGCTTTCATTAGCCGGTGCGCGAGGTCGCCGTCGTTCGTCATCAGCAGCAATCCCTCGCTGGCATAATCGAGGCGCCCGATCGGATACACACGTCCTTTGACGCTATGAATCAGATCCATCACCGTCGGCCGCTTTTGTGGATCGCTCATCGTTGTGACGTAGCCCCTCGGCTTGTTGAGCAAGAGATAGGTATGCCGCTGAGCGCCCTGCAGAAGCTTTCCATTCACTCGTACGTGATCGGATTCCGGATCGGCCTTGCTTCCGAGTTCCGTCACGACGGTGCCATTGACTTGCACGCGTCCCGCTGCGATCAATTCCTCAGCCTTGCGGCGGGAAGCAACTCCAGCAGCAGCGATAATCTTTTGCAGCCGTTCGAGCGGCATAGGAAAAATCCGGGCCCCGCAAGAGGCAAAACAATTTAGCGTGGCGCTTCAGCGCTGAGTACATGAACAAAGAAACAAGGAGCCTCGAAGCGGATGGCCCAACAAGCTAACCCGCCTTCTCCGCTTCCGAAACTTCGTGAACGGGCTCCGCTTCGGACGCCGCACTGCTGGACGGCTCCGCAGCCTCGGCCGGTTCGCTCTCCGCCGGAATCAACTCCGACTGGAACGATTCCGCCACGAGTTTTTCGAACTCCTCCATGCTGGGCAACTCGTTCACGTCCTTCAGGCCAAACCGCATCAGGAATTCCTTCGTCGTCTTGTACAGGATCGGACGCCCAATGACCTGCTTGCGCCCCGCCGTCGTGATCAGCTTGCGATCAAGCAGAGTTCCAATCACGCCGCCCGAATCCACGCCGCGAATGTCGTTAATTTCCGGTACGGTGACCGGCTGCTTATAAGCAATGACCGCGATGGTCTCCAGTGCCGGCAGCGACAGCCGGATCGGAGGTTTCAAGCTCTTCGCGAAAGCTCGCACCACCTCGTGCTGCTCGGGCTTGGTCGACATTCGGTATCCGCCCGCCACTTGCCGAATCTCAATGCCGTGATCGGGCCCGCCGTATTCGCCGACGAGTTCCTCGAGACAAGAGCGTACACGGGACTTCATCTCCGTCTCGTCCGCCGCGCCCGCGGCCACGACACTTTCTTTCACCAGTTGGGTGATCTGCTCCAGCGTAATCGGCGTTTCCGCCGCGTAAACAATGGCTTCGAGTTGAGCTTTAAGACTCATATTCAGGTTTCAAAGTTCCAGGGTCTCAATGTTTCAAGGCTCCTGAAACCTTGGAACTTTGAAACATTAGAACGTTTGTTCATCTCCAGTCGTCGCGCACTGCCGACTGCTCTTTCATAATCTCATCAAAGTGCGTATGCTTGCGGACCGCGATCTCGCCGAACATTTTCTCCTGCCGCACCTGGATGGCCTGCAGCCGCACCATTTCCAGGAGTGCCAGGAACATGCAGACCAGCGCGTGCCGCGATGGAACCCGCATCAGCAACTGCTTTAGCCGGATCGGCCGGTCCTCCAGATCAAGTCGTCGCCGCAGGTAATCAATCATCTGCCCTACCGTGACCGTTTCCTCGTCGACGTTCAGTACTGGCCGCGTGCGCACTCGCTCCAGAACCTGCTGAAACGTCTTGACCAGGTCGATCACATCCGCAGCGATCTCGGGCTCGGTACCCTCCGCCTCCATGAACTCTTTGAGCGAAGGATTCGACATCACCGCATCTTCGATCTGCTGTTTCTGCAACAACATCTGCGCGGCCGACTTGAACTTTTCATGTTCCAGCAGCCGGTTGACCAGTTCGTTGCGCGGATCTTCCTGCTCTTCGGCCTTGGCATCCGGATCGCGCGGTAGCAGCATCTTCGACTTGATGTGAATCAGCACTGCGGCCATGTAAATGAATTCCGCCGCTACGTTCACATCCAGTTCGCGAATCTTCTCAACATACGCCAGGTACTGCGCGGTAATCTTCGCGATTGGAATATCGTAAATATCGATATCCTGCTTGCGGATCAGATCCAGCAGCAGGTCAAGTGGTCCTTCGTAGACGTCAGTAACTGCGACGGCAAAAGGAGAATCGCTCTCTTCCTTCTTCGCTGCATCCTTGCCAGCGTGAGCAGACGCGCCAACAACCGCCGGAGCAGTCGTGACCTGGCCGCTCACCGCATCGAGTTTTGAAGTGTCCGTCATGAACTCTTGTCATCCTGACCCTGAGCTAGTCGAAGGGGATGGATCTATGCACTTTGCCTTGGTCAGGGTGCCCCATCCTTGTCGCGTTCTTTGCGACAGGCTGGGGATTTTGACTACTTCGGTCCCTCGTACCCCAACGACATCCCCATCGCAGCCCTAACATCTACCATCGTCTCACCTGCGGCCTTCCGCGCCCGCTCCGTGCCCGCCTCCAGAATATCCCACGCCAGCCGTGGATTCTCCTCAAATTTCTTGCGCCGCTCCTGCATCGGGTTCAGCAGCTTGACCAGCGCATCGGCGGCCCAGCCTTTGCACTCAATGCAGCCAATCCCCGCCGACCGGCAGCCTTCATTCACCTTGGCCATCGTCGCCTTATCGCTGAAGATTTTGTGCAGGTCGCCCACCGGACACACATCGGGATTCCCCGGATCGGACCGCCGCACCCGCGCCGGATCGGTCACCATCGTCTTCAACTTCTGCCGCACCACCGGTTCGGGATCGGTCAGCATCACCGTATTCCCGTACGACTTCGACATCTTGCGCCCGTCAGTCCCCGGCAACTTCGCCGCTGGAGTAAGCAGAGCCTGCGGCTCGGGGAAGACTTCCTTCCTCGCGCCGTAGAATCCATTGAACCGCCGCGCAATCTCCCGCGTCAGCTCAATGTGCGCGACCTGGTCCTCACCCACCGGCACACAGTCGGCCTTATAGACCAGAATGTCTGCCGCCTGCAGTACCGGATAACCCAAAAATCCGTATGTCCCCAGATCCTTGTCCTTGATATTCTCCCGCTGTTCCTTATAGGTCGGCACGCGCTCCAGCCACCCCAGCGGCGTGATCATGGAAAACAGCAAGTGCAACTCCGCATGCGCGGGAACGTGCGACTGGATAAAGATCACCGACTTCTCCGGATCGAGCCCCGCCGCCAGCCAGTCGAGCGTGACTTCAAGAGAATTCTCCTTGATGCGCGAAGTGTCGGCGTAATCGGTCGTGAGCGCATGCCAGTCGGCGACCATGAAAAAACATTCATACTCGTCCTGCATGCGCACCCAATTTTGCAGCGCACCCACGTAATTGCCCAGGTGCAGCTTGCCGGTCGAGCGCATGCCGCTGAGCACGCGTTTGCGAGATTTGGAAGAAGATGTCATTTATCGATGGAAGCCCCGCTCCGCGAAACAAGGCCAATCAGCAGGGCTGCTTGTCCAGATCAGGGGTTGAAGTGTCATGCAGGGCTGATTTCGATACTAACACGCGAAAAGCCGGAATGTGGGGACACCCGCCTTCGGCTGTCCGCCGGGCGCAGCCCGGCGATTCGGCGCACAAATGCTTTATAATTCGCGCCACTTTCTCATCACAACCCCGTGAACACTCTTGCTCGCCAACTCCGCGCCACCGACTACTTCACTCTCGGCTGGGGAACCATGGTCGGCGTCGGCTGGCTTGTCATCATGGACGACTGGCTGCTCCGCGGAGGCTCACTCGGCGCCCTGCTCGGCTTCGTGATCGGCGGTGCGCTCCTGCTTCCCATCGGATGGGTCTACGGCAAACTGGTCGTTGCCATGCCCGACGCGGCGGGAGAAATCGCCTATACGTCGGCCGTCTTCTCGCGCCCCGTCAGCTTCGCCACCGGTTGGATGATGACGCTCGCATATTTCATAGTATGCCCGTGGGAGGCCGTCGCCGTGGGCCGCATCGCCGGCTACATCGTTCCCGGCCTCGATTCGATGGAGCTCTACCGTATCGCCGGACGCCCCGTATATCTTCCTCATCTCGCGATCGGCCTCGCCCTCACTGCGCTGCTCACCGTCCTGAACTATCGCGGCATCCGCCTCAGCGCGACATTTCAAAACTGGACCAGCTTCGGCACCCTCGCTCTGTTCGTCATTTTCGTGGCTCTTGGTGTGAGTCGTGGATCATCCGCTAACATTGCTCCGCTCTTTACGCACACGCCTTGGATGTCGATCCTCCTCGTGATTCAGATCGTTCCCTATTTCATGACTGGATTCGAATCGGTTGGCAAGGCCGCCGAAGAGGCCAGCCCAGACTTCCGGGCACGAGGATTCTTCCGTGCTATATGGATGGCCATCTTCATCGGCATTCTTTTCTACGCCAGCATCGTCGCGGCAGTGTCGTTCGTCGCTCCGTGGCGGTACCTGACCGGCGAGAAGTTCATGACCGCCGTGGCATTCCAGCAGGCTCTCGGTTCGAGATGGATTGTGCAAATCATCCTCGCGGCCGCGTTGCTGTCGCTGTTTAAGTGCTTCAACGGAAATTTCGTCGCGGCCAGCAGATTGTTCTTTGCCCTGGGACGCCGTGGCATGGTCGACCCTCGCGTTGGGGCCATCCACGCCAGTTACCGGACGCCGTCAGTCGCCGTGCTGTGCGTGGGTCTTGCCACCGCTGCGTGTATGCTTCTGGGCGACGCGATTCTGGTCCCCGTCACCGAAGTTGGATCGGTAGCTTGTGCGATAGGATGGTCGGCAACCTGCGCCGCATGCCTGGCACTGGCGCGGGCCAAGCCCGGCATGCTGTCGCTGTCGCGCGCCGAACGCGCCGTAGCGTGCTTCGGCTTGGCCGTCGGTATTTCGATGGCCCTGATGAAATTGATCCCACTGGTACCCGGCCACTTCACGATTTCCGAATGGATCGCGCTCGGAGCATGGATCACGCTTGGAGTCGCTGCCGGTTCCGGAGCATGGAAGAGGGGTCATTTAGGGCCACCGCAAGTGTGAAAGCTAAGGTGGAAGAGCGGCCCTTCAGGGCCGCGTTAAGCGTGAAAAAGGTTAGGGCTTTAGCCCCTGAGGGTACGAGAGATGAAGAAAAACATATTGCTGAGGTTGTCGACCGCAATTCGCATTCCCGTCTTCCTTGCATTCCTGCTGCTCACCTCGTTTTCCCTCGCCCAAGTACCATCCTTCGACCTCGTCATCACCCAAGGCCACATCATCGACGGCACCGGTTCGCCGTGGTACTCGGGAGACCTCGGCATTCGCGACGGAAAGATCGCCGCCATCGGCAATCTCTCCGCTGCGCCGCGCAAGCGTACCATTGACGCTGCCGGCAAAGTCGCCGCTCCGGGCTTCATCGATATGCTCGGCCAGTCCGAACTTACGATCCTTGTCGACCCGCGCCTGCCCTCCAAAATTTTCCAGGGAATCACTTCTGAAATTACCGGCGAAGGCAGTTCCATCGCCCCCCTCAACGACGCAATCATTCAGTCCGACCGCAGTGGCTTCGAGCACTTCAAGGTGACTCCTGACTGGCGCACCTTCCGACAATATTTTGCGCGCCTCGAAAAGCAGGGGATGGGCATCAATCTCGCAAGTTACGTCGGCGCCACGCAGGTCCGCCGCATGGTACTCGGTGACGACGACAAACAGCCCACTCCCGCGCAACTCGATCAAATGCGGGCCCTCGTGCGCGAAGCGATGAAAGACGGCACCGTAGGCGTCTCAACGTCGCTCGAATACGCGCCCGCGCCCTACGCTAAAACAGAGGAGTTGATCGCCCTCGCCACCGAGGCCAGCCAGTTCGGAGGCATCTACGCGACGCACATGCGCGACGAGAGCGCCTCGGTTCTCGAGGCTATCGACGAAGCGCTCCGCATCGGCCGCGAAGCGCACATCCCGGTCGAGATCTGGCACATCAAAGTCGCGGGCAAAGACAACTGGGGACGCATGCCCCAGGTCGTTGCCAAAATCAATGCCGCCCGCGCCGCCGGCGCCGATGTGAGCGCCGATACCTACGCCTACACTGCTTGGTACAACGGCTTTTCCGCGTTTATCCCGCCGTGGGCGCACGATGGCGGCGACGCCAAACTCGTCGAGCGCCTGAAAGATCCTGTGACTCGCGCTCGCATTCGCAAAGATATGCTCACCCCGTCCAAAGCGTGGGACAACGAATGGCAAGAGATCCCCGGCCCCGATGCCATCATGATCGGTGCGGTTGAAGACCCTGCTCTGGCGCCACTGCTCGGCAAGCGTCTCTCAGAGATCGCCAAGGTGTCGAACAAAGATCCCATGGACGCGCTTTTCGACATCCTGATGCAGGATCCATCTACGGAGGTTGCGGTCTTCGGAATGTCGCAGCCCGACGTGACGCTCGCTCTGCAGCAACCTTGGGTCGCCATCGACAACGACTCCGAAGGCACATCTCCCGAGGGACTGCTCGGCCAGTCGCACCCTCATCCCCGCGCTTATGGCACGTTCCCGCGCATCCTGGCCAAGTATGTTCGTGAAGAAAAAGCTCTGACCCTCGAAGACGCCATCCGGAAATTCTCTGCGCTGCCCGCGCAGCGGATGCGCCTGACCGATCGCGGCGTCCTCAAAGCAGGCATGTGGGCCGATGTGGTGATCTTCGATCCCGCGACCGTGCGCGATCGCGCCACATTCGACAACCCCAATCAGCTTTCGGAAGGAATGGAATATGTGCTGGTCAATGGAGTGCCAGTGATCGATCAAGGGAAGATGACAGGAGCGCTTCCAGGAAAGGTACTGCGCGGCGCGGGTTACCAACCGTAATTTTATTTCGCGGGATCAGCTTTGAGCTGCGCTTGCGTCTCCGCACCCGGCAAGGGAACCACGTGCGGTTCACTGACCGTCCCAGTCACCGTATACCCCGCTGCTGTCGCACCTGCCGGGACCTTTGCCAGCCGGAAATCCAATTCGCCCTTCAACGACGCGCTCCCGCTCACCAGAAACTTCCCGCTGGGCGAGTCGAGCCTCGCGTCTTTGATCTCGATCGTGCCCTCATGCAGCACTGCTTGGCCGGCCAGATGCGTGATCCTCAGCGCTTCCGTGGCTTCGCTCAGCGCGATGTGGGGCAAAGCCCCGTCTTTCATTTCAAAATGCAGCATCCCCTCAGCCGAAGTCCAAAACTCCGCCGGGCACGGCCCTTTCACTTCATAGCTGGCGTTCGCAGTACCCGCAATCCATCCATCCTTCATCGCGTCGGCCAGACGGGTCAGTGAAACTCCAGTCAGGTTCCCGCTGCCACTGCAAACCGCAGGCTTCGCTCCGAAGTCTGCCTGCCACTGGCCGCGATGCTTGCCGCCCAGGAAATCGCCGGTCAATTCTGCGATCTCCAATTTCCCGGCGTCAAGACTCACCTTTGCCGATACCCGCGTAGCCACCGCAGTCGTCAATTGCAATCGGTCCGTAGTGACTTGCCCGGAAGCTCGCACACTCGCCAGAAACGGTGGCCCCGCCTGCGGATTCGACTCTAGCATCCGATACCACGGCCTCTGCTTCGCGCTCGGATTCACCCACGCTTTGAGTTCCCCGAGCGCAATCTGGTTCGCGTTCAAGATGAAATGCACCTCGCATGCGCCAGGGGCTCCGCATCCGCGAGGCATCTCCAGAGATCCGGTCCATGTGGTGTCGGCCGCCTTGGCGCTGAACTTCGCGACGCGGACTGCGTTCGGCAAAAGTTGCATGTCCGCAGCAACAATCTCCACCGGACTGGCCACTCCACGCAGGGCGACGCGAACGTTCCGTAATTTCGCCGTCCCCGTGACTTGCGGTCCTGTGAAGCCTGAGGTCGTTCCGTTGCTTCGTCCCGCCCAGGCTCCCGCGATCTGCAAATCAACCTGCGCCGCGCTTTCCGAGGCCGTCTGCAATGCGGCGAGTCCAAACATCCGCGCCACACGCAGCGTCTTCGCGATGTCCGCTTCTCCCAACACCGACAGGTTGTAACCGCCTTGGTTCACCCATCCGCGCGCGACAGGCGCGATGCGCCCAATTGCAACCGGGAACGGTCCGAACTCTGCGTGCGGGCCATCCGGCAGGTGCATCCCGAAGGCATTCTTGCGAGTCGCCAGCTTGCGCGCTGCCGCATCGCCCGTCGTAAGCAGGAAGGGAATTGTCTCGGGCCCAATTTCCGCCTTGTTCGCCGCCGATGCCAGGCGAAAGTCGGCAATCTGACCTCGACCTTCAAATTGAAGCTTGGATGCCGTGGCAGCGTCTTCGGTAAGCGATAGACTCCCGCTCAGCGTCCCGCCCGCAACCAGATCGTCAGGAAGATTCTTCTTTGCCCGCTCCACCAATACCGCCGCCGCCGCAGCAGGCACGTTGTCAGCCGTCAGCGTGAGTTCGTAGTTGTGGCTTCCCGGTAGGCCGATGTCTCCCTTCAGCGTGATCAAGCCGCTCTCCACTGGAGCGACGCACATAACCCCGTGAAACGCCTGACTGAGCGAACTGTATTCTCCATCGCAGCGGCCGGCCAGCCGCAGCGCCTGGCCGCTGGCAATGTCGTACCGCCGGAAGTCCTGAACGGAAGCTGTACTCGTCATCTGTAACTTCGCCGGAGTGCCTTCGAGCGCCACGTCCAGCAGAATCTCTCCGCGCCACCCCTGATCGTTTCCGGAGAAGAACTTCGTGAACTGTCCGAGTTGCGCGTGATTCCACTCGATCTCGAAACGCATCGGCGTATCGCGGAGGGCGTCCGCACGCTGCCACGTTCCATCCACTTGCAGCAGGCCCGTATCGTTCAAGTTCAAATCGGTGCGGAACGGCTGCGCTTTCAGCCGTACGCCCCAACTGTTTTCCGAATCCTGCCACAAGGAAAAATCCGCGTTCGTGAGTGCGTACGGTTTCTTCTCGGGACCACTTTTGAAATTGATCCGCGCCGAAGTGGCTTGGATGTAAGGGAATCCTGGACGTGGTTCCGTCTTCGCTTTCGCGGTCGGCGCCATAGGGATGTGCGCCGTGCGCTCCAGCAGCGCTTCCAGGTTCCATCGCCCACCCACCGCATGTACCAGGTTCAGGCTGGGGTCCGTTAAGTCTAAGCGCGCGATTTCCAACCGCCCGCGCAGCAGCGATGTCAAACGAAGCGCTGCCGTCACTTCACTGGCGCGCAGCATGGGCTCCGCTCCAAAAGTCGGATCGTCGTACACCACCACATTTTCCAGATCGAATCCCGGACGCGGCAGCAAACGGATGTGGACGGAGCCGATGTCCACGGGCCGCCCCACTCCCGAACTGATGGAAGATATAATCCGCGATTTCAATCGAGAGGCGCCGGGGCGCAGAAAGAACAGCAGCAGCACAATCAATGCTGCCGCCGCCACGATGCGCCGTTTGGAGGAGAAGACCTTCACTGCGCCCTTACTGGAATTCCGAGGGGCTTCATCTTACGAACTTGAGCGTCCGTTTCCACCGTGTCTCGTCGAAAAAGTGCAGCACCACTTTGCCCAGAAACAACGCGCGATCGCCCCACGCCGTCTTGCGATACTGATCATCCGGTGTCTCAAAGGACCAGTAGATGAACATCGGACGTCCGATGATGTTTGCCTTAGGGATGAATCCCCAATACCGGCTGTCCAAACTGACGCCGCGGTGATCGCCCATGGCAAAGTAATGGTCCGGTGGCACAACGATGTCGTCCCCGTGGACGTACGACTGCATGTCGACCATCCAATTGGGATACACGTTGGGATCGTCGTTCGGAGCCACCGAAGGAAAATTATTGCGATACGGATCCGATGTATCCCGGTCGTGCAGAACGTAGGGCTCGTCCAGGGCTTCGCCGTTGCGGTACACCACGCCATTGCGCAGGTGAATTCGGTCTCCCGGCAGCCCGATAATCCGCTTCACCACGTAGAGTCCCGGCTCGGCCGGCGACAGAAACACCACAATGTCCCGGAAGCGCACGTCCCGGTAGGGAAGCAGCGGCCCCACCCACGAGCTCTTGGGAGCAAACTGAATGCGGTTGACGAAAACATGGTCGCCGATCAGCAGCGTGTTTTCCATCGAACTCGACGGAATCTCAAAGGCCTGCACCACAAACGTGATGATGAACAGCCCGGTCACCAGCACCGCTGCCAGCGACGCGAGAAACTCGACCGTAGTTTCCTTCGGTTTCTCTTCCGCGACGTTTTCGTCGACTGCGTTTTCTTTCTTCGCCACTATGAATGTTCCGTGTCGGCTCAAACCTTGCCGTTCGATCTGGACTTCTTCCGCCTGCTCCGAGCCGAGGCCCGGTACCGCACGTTTGGAGTAGGGCACGGCTTCAGCCGAGGCATTACTACCCAGAAAAACTTGGGGCTTTAGCTCCGTAGGCTACTCGAAACTCCACTACTCAGTGTACCAGCCGCAGCGTGCGGTTCCAGCGCGTGATCTGAAAGATATGCGTTACCGCGTACGCCACATGGTACAAACGCCCCATGATGGAAGCGGACGGAGCGTGGTCCCAATCCCGCACCGACCAGTAAATGACCAGAGGCCTTCCGATAATATTTTCCCGCGGGACAAATCCCCAATAACGGCTGTCCTGGCTGTCATCGCGGTTATCCCCCATCACAAAGTAGTGTCCTTCGGGAATGATCAGCTGGCCGTCTTCCACCAGTTTCCGCATCTCCAGCCACCATTTTCCTTCGAGACCAATCGCGGGAATATCCGTCCGCGGAAAATTATCACGAAACAGATTGTTCGCCGGTTCCAGGAATCGCACGTAAGGCTCGTCGAGAGGCTTGCCGTTGATCAAGACCCTTTTCTTTTCCATCCGCAAATGGTCTCCCGGCACGCCGATTACCCGCTTCACAAAATGCTGTTGCGGATCCACGGGATAGTGAAACACGATGATGTCTCCACGCGCGATTTTTTGGTACGGCATGAAATGATCGCCTATCCCTTGTCCGCCATAGCAGAGCTTGTTTACCAGAAGGTAATCGCCGACCAGCAGCGTGTTTTCCATCGATTCGGAAGGAATCTGGAAGGCCTGCACGATAAATGTGATCACAAAGATGGCAATCACAACCGTGCCCATCAACGACTGCAGCGATCCGATCACGTCGGAACCCAGAGTGGTCACAATGCGTCGCTCGAAAGCAGGCGTGGGAGCGGCCGGCTGAGCGACTGCAGCGCTTGGCGTCGAAACGCCACCGTCGTTTGCAGGAATGTTTGGAGCACCGTTCGCCGGGACAGCCACGTCAGCCGCCGGTACTGGCGGGACAACGGGGCCGTCGGAGGCTGCGATCGGGACGTTTGGCGAATCCATGAAATCTACTTATCGGCCGGGCTCGAGGCCCGCGCCCCTTTCGCTTCCGCTGCCTTCGGACGCGACGCCAGAAACGTCAGCAGTTGCCGAGCCGCATCTTGTTCCGCGGTCTTCTTAGTTAAACCCTGCGCGCGTCCCACAAATTCCACGGTCTTTCCGTTCTTCGTTTGCAGGCGCGCTTCCACTGTAAAAGTCTTGCTGTGCTCCGGTCCCGCCTCCTCCACCAGTACATAAGCGGGCTGAGGCAGTCCCAGGCTCTGCACCGCTTCCTGCAGCGCAGACTTGAAATCTGTGACCGGCAGCGAGCCGCCTCCGCGCTCCATCCGCTCCAGCTCCGGCGCAATCACGTTGCGGAGCACGAACTGCCGCGCCACCTCGAGCCCACCGTCCAGATAAATCGCCGCCAGGATTGCTTCCAGCGCATCCACCAGCAGCGCCGTTTTTCCTCGCCCGCCGCTCTTTTCCTCGCCCCGCCCCAGCCGAAGGTAATGCCCCAGTTCCAGTTGCTGCGCCACCCGGATCAAATGCCTCTCACTGACTAGATGCGCCCGCAGCTTCGAAAGTTCCCCTTCCCGAAAATGAGGAAAGCGCTGGAACAACTCCTCGCTCGTCACCAGCGCCAGCACTGCATCTCCCAGGAATTCCAACTGCTCGTTGTCGCTGACCTTGTACTTGCTCTCGCCTGCCTGCTGCGCTTCCTGTTCCCGCGCCTGCGAACTGTGCGTCACCGCTTGTTCAATGACGGCCCGCCGCCGGAAATGGTAGCCCAGCCCTTCTTCCAGCGCCGTGATTTCCCGTTCCTTCATAGGTTGGGGCAGCCGCTCTTCGACCATCCGGCGAACCTGGGGACAGTCGCCTTCGGCTGTCCGGCGACCGTCAGCTCGCCGTTCCGTGCCCCCATTCCGATCTAGTTCTTCGGAGGGGTCGCAGTCTGTCCCGGCGCCGTGCCACCGCTCAGCTTCGTCAGCCGATCCTTCTCGGCGCGGGCCGCCTTGCCGACACCCGAATCGGGCCGGTCCTTGGTCAGATCCACCGCCTGGTCGACGTACTTCGTCGCCTCCGGCAGTTTGTTCTGCATGTCCAACGCAACTGCCAGCTGAAAGATCGTGAACGCGTCCGGCTGCTGCGGCATCAAGTCCACAGACTTTCGCAGATTGACCTCGGCATCCGCCCAATTACTGGCCTTGAATGAAAGCGTGCCGAGAATGAAATACGCCTCGGACCGCACTCCATTCTTGAAACCGTTGATCTGGTCTGGTGAGTAGCCGGTGGTCGGAACATCTGTTTCGATCGTGACCATCGCGCGCTCGGCGTACTTTTTAGCGTCCTCGCGCTCCTGATCCTTATCCAGGTCCGTGTCGTGCATCTTTTCCACGATTGCCTGTGCTACCCCAACCAGGGCCGCCGGATCATCGGGGTCAATCGCCAGAACCTTCTTGCCGACCTCCAACATCTTGTCCGGGTTCCCCTGGTAGCGGCCCATGGCCACCGTGTACAACGGCCCCCGCAACTCGCTCTCGGGGAATTTTGCGGCGAAGTCGTCGGCAGCCTTCTCCAACGCCGCCGGATCTGTCAGTACCACCGCCGCCTTATACGCCTCGAACTCAGGCTGCGTCTTGGCCGCGGGCGGCCGCTTCCCCTGCGGCGCCGCTGTCTGCCCGGCGGCCGGCGCAGCCTGCCCCGCAGGCTTCGCGTTGGTTTGCCCGAAACTCCAGGCACAAACTCCCAGCACTGCGACCACGATCGCTGCTCGCTTCATGCTTTCTCCTCGACCCTTAATGCTTCTGATTTCAAACCAACCCGGACCGCAACCGTGCATTCTAGCGCAGTGGCGCAGGTTTTACTGAAAGTTGAGAGCGGATTCGCTGACAGCCCTACTGCGGCTTCGCTGGCGGCTCATAGGCCTGCTCCAGCCCGCGCTCCGCCGCTGCCTTGACCTCCGGCAGTGTCGCCCCCGCGGACAATGCCGCCCGGTACTCATCCAGCGCAGCCTCGCGGTCTTCTTTCATATCCAAAATTCTGCCAATGTACAGGTGCGACCACGCCACGATTTTGGGATCCTTCGTCTGCTGAATTGCCTTCTGGAAACTGTCCAGCGCTGCTTCCCGGTTCTTGCTCATCACCGCAGCCTGCGCCAGGATGAACTGCGCTCGCCCCGGATCCCCAATCTTCTTGTCGAGTGCCTGCTGCGCCAGTTCCTGCGCGCCCTTCGCGTCGCCCGCAGCCAGCCGCTTATCGGCCGTCGACAGGATCTTCCGGTCCTCCATGCGCGACAGTTGCACCAGTTCCGGCGCAGACACTCGCACGTACTGTATTTCGTTTGCGGCCTTTTCCTGCGCCTTCAAGTCGATCTTCTCGATGATGTCCAGATACGCTGCCCGCAGTCCCGCCGGATCTTTTTCGAACACCAGCAGCGCGTTGTAGAAATACCTGGTCAGGATGTACCCCTGCTTCATCGCGTCGTCCACGGCCTGCTGCCTCATGGCCTCGGCGGTTTGCTTGTTTCCTGTGGTCCGAATCTCAATCGCCCGCACCAGGCACTCCGTCACCAGCAGCGAAATATCGGTCTTGAAGTTATCTTCCAGAGGGGCGCGCTTCACCGACTGCAGCAGCGGTTCAATGCGCTTGACCGCGATCGCGTGTTTCTGCGCCAGCGGATCGAGCAGGTAGTGCAGGTAAGCGTGCCGGATCTGCGGCATCTTCAGAGGGTCGACTACAGTCGGGTCGGGTGACGGAAAGACCACAACGTCGTAGTCCGCCCCGTAGTTGCGCGCATTGGCTTCATTGGGATCGCCCAGGAAGTCCAGATACACGGTGAACGTCCGCCCCAAAAATCCCCCCGATTGCAGTTTCAGGTAGATATCTGTGTCGAACACCATCTTCGCCAGCGGCACATGATAGCGGTCCACCAGGGCAGCATAGTTTGCGCGGTGCCGCTCCCAGATCGAGTGCAATCCTGCCTTTTCGTAGAACGGCTCCAGCACCGTGCCGAAGGCAGCAATCGGCACCGCATCGGGAGGCAGTTCATCTTCCTTGACTCGAGGCAGAAAGTGCGGAGGCCCCTCCAAATACAACGCCAGAGACACGTATTGCGACAGATCGTGCGCAGCATCCCGTCCCCGGTGCCCCGAGTACCAGTCGCACATCGCGTTCATCGCCGTCTGCGCGTCTTCGGAGTTCCGTAGATTCTTCTCTACCTCGGCTCGGATGTTGCGCCGTTGCGCATCGGCAACGTTTAGCCCGACGTCGTACCCGCAGGTATTCATCGCCGTCAGCACGGCGAATAGACTCTCATTGGTGTCCAGCGTGATCGGATTACTGCTGTCCGCCAGACACACCGGCGCGACCAGCCCCAGCAAGGCCGCCACCATCAAACCTCGAAGCCCACAACTCCTCAAGAGACTAAGGAAGAAACGACTCAGGAATCCCTCCCGCAACGTGACCGCTCGCGGCCACTATTTACGATCGAAAGATAGGCGGAGAACATCATTCAGTTTAAAGTCTAGGTCGCAGAGGGTCAAACCCGAAAGGGGGTGGAAGGAAGGGACGGCAAAACTGCCACACCTCGTCGTCCTATTTCGAAGTTCACGATGGTGACCTGCTGCTCAACCCCGCCTAGGCGGTCTACGTTGAAAGTCCCGTACATTGACTGCACAAGATTCACCATTTGTTTTTCAGTAGCTGGATCATCTTCGCTATCTCCTTATCGCTCTCGCTCCCATTAGGCGGCAGCGCTTCGAGCAGAGAGAGCCCCTTATCCCGAAGATCAACTGATCCGGTCGCAAGGGCTAATAGCGACATTGTGTGAGCATAGGGGTATCGGAGAGGCGATGGAATTTTGTCTGCCTGGATGCTTGTAAACAATTCAAGCGCTTGTTGGACCGCCCCAGTTCGCAGCTTGATATCAACCGCAAGCAGCTTTGCTTTGACATCTCCATTTTCGATTAGCTTCTGCAGAAATCCTTCTGCCTCTTGGTACTTTCCAGCCTCAATTAGGTATATGGCATCTTGGTGCTGATGATTGTCATCATTATGCATCTCGTGTAATGCTGCTTCGAAATCCAAAGGATTCTTGCCAATTACCCAACGGAGGATCAGGGATCTTGATCGTTCTGGTCCGGATGAACCGTCTGTGTCTGCAATGACTGAATTTATGAGTGCAAGCGCTGTTTTCGGTTCGATCTCCTGCAAGAACATGGCCAGATGTAATTGTGCAGAATTTCGTTCGTCTTCAGTCGCAATCTCGACGGCCCTCTCCAAAGCCTCTTTCTTTTCCGCCTCGGTCAAGTCAGCATATTGAGCCATCAGTGAGAGCGCCAAAGCGTCGTTGATGTCGGTTATTCTTCCCAGACTATCCAGTTCGAGCACAGCTTCTTCTGCATTGCCCTGAAGAAATAGCCAGCGAGAGGCTATAGCGGTGAGGCGTGTCGCGATTCGGCGAACTCCGACAAGTTCTTTAAGGCATCGCAACTGCGGAAGGACAAGATCTGTTTTCCCGGCTAACGTGAGTGCGATGAACATGTCATCGGTTAGTGCTTCCATCGCGAGAGCGTCGATATCGACAATCTTTTCGTAAAATCTTCTTCCGGCATCGTTTGACTGCAGAGCGGGCATCGTGTGTTGTCGTATCCACGTTAGGCTTTGTCGTGACCATCGCATTCGTACTCACAATCCTTCTGACCGGGTGCGGCGGAAGCGGTGGTGGCACTTCAACTCCTCCGCCCCCCAACCCAGACTTTTCTGTCGGTGTTCAACCGAATTCAGTCATAGTGCCAGTGGGAGGGATGGCGCAGGTTCAAGTCAGTGCGACTGGTACAGGAGGCTTTACCGGCACGATCAGCGTCAGTGGCAGCGGTTTGCCTGCCGGAGTGTCCGAATCGCCAGTGACCTTCTCTCTGACACCGGGTCAGAATCAGAGTGTGAGCCTGAGTGCGTCGGGCAGCGTAGCGGCACAATCTGTAACATTGACGTGGACGGGGACTGCCGGTTCACTGACCCACAATGCCACAGCCAAGCTGAATGTTGAAACTGCTCCCACAGTAAGTTCACCTACGCGTACGACCCTTGTCCGTAACGACTCCACGCCAATCGAAAACACTAATGGGTACCCTTTTGCTCTTCAGACCGCTCGGTATGACCCAGTCACCAGGAATTTCTTCGTAAGCAATACTCTCTTGAATCGCGTGGAAGTATATTCGGCTCAGACTGAGCAGCTCGTCACGACGATCCCTGTTCCTGCACCTACAGCGATGGATTTCACAGTTGCTTATGACTTGTTGTACATAGGGACGCTGACCGATTACTTGTTCGTCATCGATCCAGTCAAACTGCAGGTTGTGCAACGGGTGGCGAGTGAAATCATGCTACCTAGCACGAGTTTTTCTCCGATTGCACCTATTGTATTGAGCGACGGCCGTGTCTTGATGACAACGAACCTTAGCATTGATGGGTCCCCCCTCGAAGTGATGTGGAACCCGGCAAACGGAACTGGAGAGAATGTTACCAGCATGTTCAATGAGAATATTGCGATCATGGCGCGAAGCGGCGACCACACGAAAGTCTTGTTGCTGCCAGCAACTGCCGCAAATGCGTTTCTCTTCGATGCTTCCACCAACTCCGTTGTTACGGCTTCCGCAACATTCGGGAATACTATCGCCGTCGGCAATCAGGATGGGTCTCGCTGGTATGTGGAGGGATACGGTCCAACTCTTGCTGTCTTGAACGGACAGCTGCAGCAAATCGCGCAGAGTGCAACCGCCTGTTGCAGCAGCGACATAGTCCTCAGCCAAGACGAGCGAACGGTCTACACTTCCGCTAACTCGTCTAACGCAGACTACAATACTGCAGCGTTCGATGCCACGACTCTCCAGTACAAGGGATGGATCAGTTCGGTTCCGGTGGAAGGTTTCATTGGTGCAGCTGAACTGAAAGACATGGACGAGACGGGCCTCATACTCGGAATCGAGGACCACGGTGTTGCATTCCTGGATGCTAGCTTAGCTCTGAATACCGGTTCCAGTACGACTGGATTCAACTTTGGGTACATTACGCCCGACAATTCCACTTTAAACACTGCCACGACAGTGAAGATGACAGTCCTGGCCGGCGCAAATTCAGACTTGAGCACGCCTACTGTTTATTTCGGGCCAAATGCTGCGAGTAACGTCTCATTGAGCAATCTGGTGATCAATGCTACAGCTTCTGCTTCACCATTTCCGGGTCCGGTGAATGTATTCACTTCTCAATCCAACGGAAATCTGGCAATCGTGCCGGACGGTTTCAGCTACGGTCCAACGCTGGTTTACGAACCCACAAACGCCAGCGTTGCAGACGGAGGCGGTCCCGCAGATTTCTTTACCTTCGGTGCTGGCACTTCCGCACCGAGCATCCAATTTGGGTTTGGCGCAGGGAGCGCGGCGGTAAATTCCATTAGCCCCGGCTATGCATCTATCCCTTATGCGTTTCTCAATCTGCAGGATTTAGAAGTGACCGTGCCGCAGGGCACTCCAGGGCCAGTTGGACTATCACTTGTCGCGCCGTCCGGTTCGTCGAATCTCCCTAATGGCTTTCGCTACTACCCAGCGTTGCAAACCTTCCCGTTATCGAACCCCGGATTACAACAAGGCTCGTACGACCCTACGCGGAATCGGTTGTATTTCACGAATGTAGATCACGTCGAGGTCTTCAACACACTGCAACAGAACTGGAGTACACCTATCATCCTGCCGAACGGGAAGACCGGGCGTTCCTTGCAGAGCATTTCCTTGTCACCTGATGGAAGTACTCTTGCTATCGGCGATACGGCGAACAAAAGTATATTGGTTCTTGACCCTGATCAACCCACAAATGTTACGGAGTACCCGAGCGGAACTGCTTTGGGTCCTACAAGCGTTTCTACGGTGAACGGGGCAGTATATTTTTGGGCATGCGGGCCGTCGGGATCGGGACTTGAGAAGCTCGATCTCAACACAACCACGACAACGGCGCTGAATCTCGCCTGTTCGGAACCACATGATCGTTTATCAGGCACATCCGACGGCAGCGAAGTATTTGCCTATACTGCTGGCTCGCTGTACTCCATTAATGTCGCAAGTGACAAGGTAACTCTTTTGCTATTTGCAGTAGCCGTCGCCGATACGGGAGACATGGCAATCACTGGTGACGGAACTCACAGCGTTACAGCGGGCAAGATTCTTGACAATAACTTCTACTTCGCCAGCGCGATCACTTATCTGGATGCGGCCACCATCGACGTGTCAGCCACTTATGGAATCAAATGGTATCCGACGGGAAGCCTGATTCTTCAGCCTCTAACGCATCAAATAGACGTCATAGATGGGAATACAGGGTTGTTGCGCGATCGGGTTTCGTTACCAGTGACGGTTGCGAATGTATTCGATGCTTCTGTCGTCGATACAGCCGACAACTCGCTGTTTGTCATCACAAGCCAGGGAATTGCGGAGTTGTCTTTGAGTTCGCTGCCCGTCGGAATTGGCTCTGTCCTACCATCGTCAGGACCAACTTCAGGGGGGCTGACCGTAACAGTACGCGGAACTGGATTCGATTCAGGCACTCAAGTCCAACTCGACGGGAGCGCGGTCTCGGCAACCGTGGTTAACAATCAGACCCTCACATTCGTCACACCCGCACATGCCGCCGCAGGGGTTGAATTGTCCATTCAGAACTCAATAGGGCAAACTTACGCGCTCCAGGATGCCTTCACGTTTATTTCGGTTGCAGGCCAAGACATCCCAACAAGACCAACTCATGCGAAGCAACCCCTAGCCCGACGGGACAGACGGTCGTCGACAATCATTCCAGCGCGAAATCGGTTGCGTATCGAAGCTCCTGCTCACCCTTTGTGAACTGGACTCGCACTCTTCACGACGCGCGGGCGGGCCCTGGCTCAAGTCAAAACCGGAAGCTCTGTGGTGGCCGCAAGGGGGTGTGGCAGTTTTGCCGCTCCTTCCTTCCACCCCGTCAAACCCGAAAGGAGCGGAAGGACTGAACGCGACCCTCCTCTCCTGTTTACCTGCCAGGGCAATCTCTTTCTCGCCCGTACAACGTTGCCGTTTTTCACTTCCGACACGCACAGCATATGATCGACGAAGTGCCTACGTTCTCGATCACGGCGAAAAGAGCTTGTGGGGCATCGCTCAAAACGTATTTCCATACTGCATTCTTGCTGGCCCTCTTGCTTCTCGCTGGTGGTTCGATCCTTTCAGCCGCTACAGACGAGGCACGCGTTTCGGGAAAGATTCTGGATCCTCGCGGAGTCCCCGTCGCCGACGCGCACCTCAAACTCCTGAACGTTTCGGGTTCCTTGAGTCGCGAGACCAAGAGTGATGACCAGGGCAACTTCGTTCTTATTGATTTGGATCCCGGGGAATACCGGTTGGCAGCTGAGGATCCCACATTCGTCTCCGTGTTGCTGGACGTTGCCATCGGCCGTGCAGAACAAAAGCAGGTCATTCTGCAATTCGCTCAACTGGCGTCAGTGGCTCAGGCGATTACGGTTGTGGCGTCCGTTCCCTCGCTGCTCACCCCCGATCCTGCCCAAACTGTCGTGATTCATGACCAGGTGTTGGACGCCAATCCGGGCCGGCCCGGTGCTCCCATCTCCATTCCGGGACTTCCCATCGAAACCGCATCCGGCGGGATCAAAGCTCCTCAATACTTTGCCCCCGGTGTAGCGGGGGATCACGGCGAACCCATTGCCCAGTATTTTCAAGTCGGCGATTTCCTGTACCCAAATAACCTCCCCGCCAATGCTCACGGAAACGGTTATGCCGACCCGAATTTCCTCATTCCTCCGACAATTCAAGGAGTCACGGTGAATGGGGGAGCCTTCGATGTCCGGCAGGGAAACAACTCCGTTGACCTCGCGGCTTCCTACGTCCCACGAGAACGATTCAACAGCTTCGTCCAGGTCACGGGCGACTATCGCGATGCCGATATCATGGCAGGCTGGAGCCCTTCGAACCCCAACACGAACGCTTGGCTTGCGCTGGAAGCCTCTTTCGGCAACGGATTCCTGGAGCGCCTGGAACACCGCCAGCAGTACAAGTTAAACGGACTCCGACAATTCCACAGCGCACGCCACGAAGTCACCCTCTTCGGCATTGGCTACTATGGGTTCTCCGACATCCCGGGACTCATTCCGGTCGACGTGCCCGTGCCTGGTGACACCATCGACAGTCGCCAACTCGACCGCACCCATACGGCACTTCTGGTGGCAACGGACAACTGGACGATCAGCGAGCAGACGCACTTCTCTTTCTCCGGGTTCTTTCGAAACTACGCACTGACGCTGCGCTCGAATTTTGGCGATGGCCTGATTCAACAGAGCGAGTTGCGGAATGTTGCCGGCGGCGAGGTCACTTTCATTCAGAGCGTTCGTCCGTGGCTTTCCCTCCTGGCCGGAGTCGACGTGCGACGGGATGCGCCTCGCAATCTGGATTTACAGCACGCCGATGCGGAGGGCATTTTCCAGCCCGTCACCAGCAACAACCTGACGCTATCGTTTGCCGAACCTTTCGTGTCTGTGGATGGAAGCATCGGCAAGCATCTCCACTACGACCTCGGAGTCCGGCAGGAACAGGTCTGGATGGACAATCAGGACCTCGTCAATCCGCTGAATTCTTTCAATAAACTCGCAACGTTAACCCTCCCCAAGGGAACGCTCACGCTGCTTCCACCAGACCGCTGGTTTGTCCCAACGGTTGCCTTCAGCTACGGCGAGGCGTTCCACACCGAGGACCCTCGTATCGGCACTGGAACCGGACAACCTGCCCTGCTGTCGCCCTCGCGTGCGTACCAGCTTGTGTTTTCCAAAGTCGTCAAGCAGACGCAACTCTATGTCACGCTCTGCCATGTTTCGAACTCGCAGGAACTGGCAAAGATCGATCCGGACATGGGCTTGCAGCAGAATTTTGGTCCTTCAGTCAACAAGGTCCTTGCGCTCTCCGCGCAGAGGAATTTCTCTCACGGCGCTTTCTATGTCTCCTATTCGCAGGCGGACGCCAGAGACACGCAGACCGGTCAGCCCGTGCCCGAAGCTCCACGCACCATCTGGGACGCAGTTGCTTCTGAGACTCGGCTGCCCTTTCATCTTCAAGTGCGTGGCGAGTTCGAATACGTAAAGGCGAAGCCCCTTGGTGACGGCTTTACCGGGGTTCCTGTGAGGGAGATTCGGGGCGCGGTGCTCCGGCCATTTCTCGAAAGCCGAATGTCGATCGGCGCCAACTTCCTGCTTGCCGGCGGATACACCGGGCAAACCACGGAAATTCTGGCCCTTCCCACCGACCTCTCGCCTTTTGAACGCGTCGTCGGCGTTCCGTTGAAGTCGTACGTCAGCGTGAGTTGGACCTACTACTTCAAGAAATGAAGCGGGTTCTCAGCACTCATCCCTCCGCTCCGTGATTCTTCCGTAACCTCAAGGTCTACCCCACTAGTAATCTCGCCCTCGTCCTCCCCTAGGCCCATAATCCCCAAATGGCCTTCACTGAGCTGTTTCTAGGCTTTCTGCAACCCGTCGCCGTCGGCTCCGCCGCGGTTTTTGCCCTACTTCTCGTGATCGGGCTCAAGACCCCCCGGCGCGCTCCGGCCCTGATTACCCGCAGAACATCCCGCTAACCCGGTTCCGCCGTTTGCTTGCCCCGCGCCCTGCGTGAGATAGTACTCTGCTCTCGTCCTTCACCATCATCTTGATAAGCTAAGAGCCCGAGTGGTTTTTCATCCATGCGCCTAGTCCCCCGCGACACAAAGTTTTTCGACCTTTTCGCTGAACTCTCCAGCAATCTCACCGATGGGGCCAAACTGCTCCGTAGCATCCTGGCTGATCCCCACGACCTGGCCATGCGGGTCAATCAGGTGCAGGCCATCGAGCACAAAGGCGACAAGGCGACCCACGCCATCATCACCAAACTCAACCAGAGCTTCATCACTCCCTTCGATCGCGAGGATATCCACCGCTTGGCTTCCTCCCTCGACGACGTGCTAGATTTCGTCAACTCCGCGGCTCTGCGCCTCGTGATGTACAAAATCACCGCGCCTCCGCCCGTTTCCGCCGAATTGGCCGGTCTCATCGTCCTGCAATGCGAGGAACTGGCCAAGGGCGTGTCCTTGCTCGAAAAAAATGGTCATGTGATGGAGCACCTTGAAGAAGTCAACCGCCTCGAAGATATGGCCGACCATGTCAGCCGCCGCGCCATCGCCGATCTCTTTGAACACGAAAAAGATCCCATCCACCTCATCAAGCTGAAGGAACTGTACGAAGTGCTGGAATACGCCACCGACAAAGCCGAGGACGCAGCCAACGTGCTCGAAGCTATCATTGTTAAAAGCACATAGAAAGGTTTCAAAGTTTCGGAGTTTCAAGGTTTCAAAGCAATGGAACCATGAGACCTCGAACGGATGATCGCTCCGCAACCGAAACCTCGAAACCTCGAAACCTTGAAACTTTGCCACCTTGAAACATGAATAAAGACGTCCTGCTGGTTCTGATCACGATCCTGGTCGCACTGGTCTTCGATTTCCTTAACGGATTTCACGACTCCGCCAACAGCATCGCCACGGTCGTTTCCACACGCGTGCTGTCCCCTAAACTTGCCGTCCTGTGGGCCGCCACTTTTAACTTTCTCGCTGCCTTCTTTCTCGGTACCGCCGTCGCCAAAACCATTGGCGGAGGCATGATCCGCCTCGATCACGTCGATCAGTACGTCGTCATGGCTGGCCTGTTCGGCGCCATCGTGTGGGATCTTCTGACCTGGTGGTGGGGTCTCCCCACCTCCTCTTCCCACGCCCTCATCGGCGGTTACGCCGGTGCCGCCATGATGCACGCCGCCATCCACACCGGCACGGCGACCATGTTCTCCGTCATCATTCCCTCCGGCTGGTACAAGACGCTCATCTTCATTGTTGTGGCCCCGGTGATGGGGATGGTCCTGGGCCTGAGCTTCATGATTGCCGCTCACTGGATCCTGCAGAACAAGCCGCCCCAACTCGTCGACAAATGGTTCCGCAAGCTGCAACTGCTGTCTGCCGCCGCTTACAGCCTTGGCCACGGCGGCAATGACGCGCAGAAGACCATGGGCATCGTCGCCGGCGCCCTCTATACCGCTGGCTTCATGTCCAAATCCGACATGCTTTCGAGCTGGGGACACTTCCGCTGGCCAATCATCCTGGCGGCCCATGCCTCCATCGCCGCCGGTACTTACTTCGGCGGATGGCGCATCGTCCACACCATGGGACAGAAGATCACCAAGCTCAAGCCTCTTGGCGGATTCTGCGCCGAAAGCGCCGGAGCCATCACTTTGTTCGGCACCGCTCTTGCCGGCATCCCGGTCAGCACGACTCACACCATCACCGGCGCCATCGTCGGCGTCGGCTCCATCCATCGCCTGTCCGCCGTCCGCTGGGGTGTCGCCGGACGCATCGTCTGGGCCTGGATCCTCACCATTCCCGCCTCGGCAGTTGTCGCCGCCGCCACCTTCCTTCTGATTCACCTGATCCATCCCCAAGGCTGATCCTAGCGCGGAAGTCCCGCCCGCGGTTCTTTTCTTCCGCGTTCTTGGCGCGAGAAGTGGGGCTTTTGCTCGGCATCGCTCCTTGGTCTGCTCGTCCCCAAGTTTGTAACGCCCCGACCCCGAAACGCACCATTCATTAGCGGGGTGTGTCGTGTGGATCGGCTGTTCGCAAGCAACCCCCCACCGTGCGGAGGTCGAAAATGTTTGCTCGCAAGGTTTCGGTGCGCCTGAAACCCAACTCTACCGATAAATTCGCAAATCTGATGGACCGCGAAATCCTGCCCTGGCTGCGCCGGCAAAAAGGATTCCTGGACTTGATCACTCTCGCGCTGGCCGACGGGAGTGAGGTCGCGACCATCAGCTTCTGGGATCACGAACATAATGCCCAGGCCTACAACGCCAGCGGCTATCCGCAAGTGCTTGAGGTCTTGGAAGAGATGCTCGACGGAATTCCGTATGTGAAGACCTTCGAGGTCCTTGGTTCAACCATTCACACCCTTGATCCCACTCAAACCCATAACGCCGGTAACCTGCTTCAAAACCCTACGGCGTCCATGGGCGGTCTCTCGTTTGAAACCAACCTTTGAGATGCCAATCATCGTCCCGTTTTGTCGCAACGACGGCAACTCTTTGCTACGAAGACGCACCCTATCCCGGAAGCATGTCTCGGGTATTGCCCTCTGAAGCTGGGAGGCGCTAATCAAAGGAGCGTGGAATGACAAATCGATGGAATCGTTTGTTCTTGTGTGCGGTGCTTGCGGCTCTGACTTCTGCATGGGTAGTGGCGCAAGATGCGGATGCGAAGCCGAAAGGCGAAGTGCGAAACATGACCGGCTGCCTCACTCAAACTGGCGGCAATGAGTATCTCTTAACTGCCCAGGACGGCAGTACGTGGGAAATCCACGGCAACAATGCCGTCGACTTGGCGAGCAAGGTCAACCACACCGTGGAAGTCAAAGGTGTGGTCTCGAACGACAAAATGCACAACATGAAAGAAGACGCCAAAGACATGGCGAAAGATAGCGGTGTGAAGAAGAACGACACCGAGCATGGCCATCTGGAAGTCACCCATGCCCGCTCGGTTAGCGACTCCTGCCAAAAATAAATGGTCGACGACCCAAACCAAGGCGAAATAAATATGCCCCATTTCTCGTCGGAGAAATGGGGCATTTCTTATAGGAAGTAGCTAAGCGCTCGACGCTCGGGACTCAAAGCTCGAAGCTCCTACCCTCTGACGCTAATCTTCGAAAACGACAGCACCGCTCGGCTCGCCGTCGGACGTCCCATCGACAATGCCGGACGGAAGGTCGTGAAAATCAGCATCCGCTTTACCTGCGGCAGAACTTCCTTCGACTTCTCCGTGTCCGACAGAATCCGATAATCCTGCACGCGTCCGTTCGCGTCCACGTAGGCTTCAATCACCAGCGAATCCGCTTCGATCGTGTCCAGTGTCATGCCAAACGCACTCTGCTGCAACTCGGGAGCGGTATTCACCATGACCAGAGGCACATCACTGCCCGCCTGCAGCGTGGATGGCGCCACGAAATAAACCATCGCGATTCCGAAAATAATCAGCGCGCTCAGGAAGCCCGCTGTCGCCGGAACCATGAAGGCCTGCAGCGCATTCTCCATCCGCACCCGCAGTCCCTCGAACCGGGCACGCTTTGCCGGCTCTGCTTCGCGCGAAATCGCCAGCCGCAATCTCAGTCCCAGATCTGCCGGAACCTTCGGACGTCCTACGCTTGCCAACAACTGCTGAGTCCGCCGCAACGCCTGGTATTCATGATTGCAAGCTCCGCAATTCGACAAATGATCCTGCAGCGCGAGCATCTCCGTGCCAGTCACCGCTCCATCCAGATAAGGCGAGAACAGCCGCTTCGCCTTGGGGCACTGCAGTTCCGTGTTCTTCCCTGTGCCCATCATGAAGTCACCTCGACCCTTCTACCCCCTCCAGCAACCTGCGACCGCCGTCCCTCTTTATCCTGAGACGGAGCCGTCAGTCCCAGTTCATTTCCAACTTCGCGCACATACGGCGCCAGCCGTTGCCGCAGTGCGTCTCTGCCGCGCGTCAGCCGCGATTTTACCGTTCCCAGCGAAATCTCCAGCACCTCGGCAATCTCTTCGTACGACATCTCTTCCAGATCCCGCAAAATCAACGTCGTTCGATACGGCTCTGGAACCTTCCTCAACTCTTCTTCGACCCGGTGCTGCACTTCGTGGTGCGCCACGCTGTCAAACGGAGAATCGGCATGATCGGTCAGCGCCACCTGCATCGCGCTTTCTCCGAGGCTCGGTCCGTCTGATTCCACCGGCTCGATCGATGTCTCTTTCGCCTTATGCCGGAACCACCACCGCCGCCGGTTCGCTGCCTCATGCAATGCGATGCGGTAGATCCAAGTCTTTAAACTCGATCCGCCGTGAAAATGTTTCATCCCGCGAAACACTTTCAGGAAGACATCCTGCGTCGTGTCGGCGGCGTCCGCTGGATCATTCACGATCCGGTACACCAGCCCGTACACCGGCTGCTGGAATTCTCCGATCAGCCAGGCATACGCCGTCTCCGAGCCGGCCTTCAGCTCTGCGACGATCGCCGATTCTTCCTGCGATCGAATTCCGATGGCACTTGCTAAATCACCCAAGGTGGTTGCTCCCGCCATAATGGCGTCCCCTGATTATAGGATTTTCCACCCTACCGCGCCCTTGAATATTTGCTGCCCGGCCTGATTCCGAGTACGTCCGGCAACTGTGAGCGGAGCCGTGACTCTCACATAACATAGACTCCGACGAAGTGTCTGGAGTTCCCGCTTGTAAGTGATTTATTTTCAGCAGATCCGCGGTAGTAAAAGGAATGGCACGACCGAGGTGTCACGGAAGGCCAAGTCAAGTCCGAAGTAGTCACCCAACCTAGGGTTACCAGCGACTTGCCTGGCTGCCCGGGCATCCATGCAAAACTCAGGTTTCAAGCCGCAGCGCAAACCGGCCCGGCTCGACTGACTTTACCCGTGAGCGGTTTTCTTCGCCAATCCCGTTAGCAAGCGTTGAAACTCCTCCAGCGGCACCGGTGCGCCGAACAGGTAGCCTTGGAACGAATTGCAGCCCAGCCGTGACAGGAAGTCCCGCTGGCCCTCCGTTTCCACACCCTCGGCAATGACCGACAAACCCATCGCTTTGCTCAACGAAATAATGCTCTGCGCAATTGCGCTGCTGCTGGCATCTGCCAGTATGTCCCGCACAAACTCCTGGTCGATCTTCAACTGGTCCAGGGGCAATCGCCGCAAATAGCCCAGAGAAGAGTAGCCCATGCCGAAATCGTCCAGGGAAAATCGCAGACCGTGAGCTCTGAGTTCCGTCATTTTGCCGACGACATCCTCAAGATCGTTCACAAACATACTCTCGGTCAGTTCCAGCTTCAGCCGTCGCGGATTCGCTCCGGTGCGCAGCAGTGTTGCCAGCACATTCTTCACGAAGTCTGGATTCAGCAGTTGCCGCGCGCTGATGTTGACCGCCACGGTCAGATGGGCAGTACTCGTCCGAGCCGCCCAAACCGTAATTTGCTGACAGGCAGTTTCGAGCACCCAGTCGCCCATCGGCAGGATCAGCCCGGTTTGCTCCGCCAAAGGAATGAACTCGTCGGGCGATAAGAAACCGCGCTTCGGGTGAATCCAGCGGATCAGCGCCTCGGCCCCGACCATAACGCCGCGATCCACTTGCGGCTGGTAGTAAACCCGGAAATCCTTCCTCTGAATCGCTTGGCGAAGGTCCTCTTCCATTTCGGCGCGGGCGTTGACGGCGGTCTGCAGGGCTGGCGCAAAGAAGTGCAAGGTATTACGGCCCGCCGCCTTCGCCTGGTACATCGCGATATCGGCCTGTTGCAGAACTTCATTGGTGCTGTCTTGCGAAGTTCCAAACACCGTGATCCCGATGCTCGAACTGCTGCGACATTCGCGGCCATCGAGCCGGTAAGGCTCGTGAAGCGTAGCCAGAATTTTCTCAGCCACAATCTTTGCCTGCGCCGCCGCATCTTCCGGCTGTTCGTTCAACTCCTGCAAAAGAACTACAAATTCATCTCCGCCCAACCGCGCGACCGTGTCGGTTTCGCGGATGCTGGCGAGAATCCTTCGGGCGACCTCCTGTAACAGAAGGTCGCCGATGTGATGGCCCAGGGTGTCATTCAGAGTCTTGAAATCATCGAGATCGACGAACAGCAGCGCGCGCTTGCGATTGCTGCGCATGCCAGCCGTCAGCGTTTGCTGCAACCGGTCCAGCAGCAGACGGCGATTGGGCAGACCGGTGAGCGGGTCAAAGAACGCCAGATTCCGGATCTCGTCGTGGGCCGCCTGCAACTGCTTCAGTTCGCGCTCCCGCCGCCGCCCGCTGAGCACCCGCAATCGCACTACAATACTCGCCGCCACCAAGGGTGTCGCCACGCACAGTCCAACAAACCACCACGACGCATACCACGGCGTCAGGATCCTGAAAGAGAATTCCGCCTTATGCGCGCTCCACGTGCCATCCTCGTCCTGCCCTTCCACCTCCAGGCGATAGGCGCCTGGCGCAAGTTGTGCAAACTGCAACTCCCGCTGCGTCGTCTCCGTCCAACTGGAATTCGCTCCCTGCAGCTGGTAGCGAAACAGAATGCGTTCGTCGTTGGAAATATTCAGCGCGGAATATCGCGCCGTCAGAGAGTTCGCGTGCACATTGAACGACGGACTGTTCTGTCCAGAGACATCCGTCCCCGCCATGACCAGCTTGGTAAAAACCACTTCGATTGGTACTTCCGGCGTAAGCCGAGGTCGCGGCTTGAATTCTGAGAGTCCTCCGCTGGTTCCGATCCAGACGGTGCCATTCGCCTCTTGCGCGAAACCGTTAAGGTCGCAGTCGTCCCATGCCAGCCCGTCGCTCGTATCGTAGTGGCTCCAGCGGGTCCCGTTCCACATATCGACGCCCCGCTCGGTTCCTGCCCACAGTTGTCCGGATTGATCGAATTCCAGGAAATACACGAGTCCATCGCTGCCCGGCCGCTGTACTCCTTTTTCCACGGCTAGTGCGTTCGCCTGCAGGCGCACACGGTCGATGCCGCCCCCGAAACGATACCCGATCCACAGCTCCCCATTCGGGCCTGCTCCGAGCGCCAGCACTTCCTGATTGCTCAACCCGTGGTTGCGGGTGAAATTGTTCCAGTGCCCGTTCGCATACGCGAACAGTCCATCCGCGCCTCCCGCCCAGATGTTGCCCTCGCTATCCTCAGCGATTGCCCATATCTGAGTCGCCGGGACTTCGCTGACTCGCGAAAATCTTTGGTACGGTGCGGTGGCCAGAAACAGTCCGGCATCCGTCGCCGCCCATAGTCTGTGCTCGCGATCGAAACGCAACGTGTATGCAGATTTTCCGAGAAGCCCTTGCGCTGCACCGAACCACTCCACCGTTCCTGTGCGTACGTGATAGCGCGCTGCTCCGTGCGACTCAGTGCCAATCCACAGGTCTCCCTCAGGAGCCGTGCGAACCCCGTGTACCGGGAACCCATCGAGCCCTGCCACCTTCTTCCACTGGATGCCGGATTGTCGCCTCTCCCCCCGCAGCAGCCCGCCCTCGGTCCCTACCCAGATCGTACCGTCCGCCCGCGGCTGGATCTCGTACACGATATCGCTCGCCAGCCCGCTGGCAGTGGAATAACTCTTCCACTCCAGATATCCTCGCCACTGCGCGAGCCCACGCCCGGCCAACCCGATCCACAGCGTATGCTGCCGGTCTTCGTAGACCGAATACACTGCCCCCCGCAGACCGAAGGAGCGGTCAATTTTTTGCCAGCCTTTCCCGTCCCAGATCAACAACCCGTCCGGGGACGGCAGCAGAATGCGCCCGTCGGCATCGACTCCCGGAATGCCAATGACGGTACCTTTCATCAGCGCAGCGGGCCGCTGGAACTTGGCTTGTCCCGCCGGCAACTCAAACACCCCCGCACTCCTCGTTCGGACCCAGAGATTTCCCTCATGATCTTTGCGGATCACGATCATGGGGTATTCGGGCAGGCCACTTTCGCTGCCGAACACTCGAGTCCCTTCCTGGTCCCTGCGGCACAGTTGCTGTCCGCATCCGTACCACAAAACGTCGCCATCCACGAGGACGGCGTCCACGCCAGGGCCAGAACTCCCCGCGGGCTTTGGAAAGGCATGGAACGCAAAGCCGTCCTGCCCGGGATTCGACTCCAGTTCCAGCAGGCCCGCATCGGTGCCCAGGAACGTATGTCCCTTTCCGTCCGACTGGATGCCTTGCGCCCAGCTCACGGTCTTGAAACTGACTGGAAGTTTTTCGAAACGATTGCCCCGCAGACGGTAGAGCCCAAACGCTCCGCCCGCTAGCATCGAACCATCCGGAGCGTCGCCAAATGCCGCAGCTGAGGCGATCGGAATCCCCTGCTCCGGCCCGAACGCCTCGAAGCGATCCCCGTCGTAGCGGAAGATGCCGTTCTCCGTGCTGACCCAGATAAATCCGGCACGGTCCTGGTAGATTTGCCGCACTGCAAGATTGTTGAGTCCCTCGGCGTTGCCGAAGGTGCGGAAACTGTATTCCTGCGCGCAAAGAGTGCCCGCCAGCAGCAGGAAGGTCAGCGCGCGCGCAATTCTGGGGCACTCCACCTCAGCATGATACCGTCTATCTCGTTTCAATCCTTTCGCTGAATTCAGGTTCGGACGAACCGAAGTAATGGCGGGGTACCTGCCATTCCGTCACTTCGCAAGCTCCGGAACCTGCAGATTCAGCTTGCGCATAATGCCCGCCAGCGCCACTAATAAGGCCTCGCTCCCCTTATCCAGCCCAAGTTCTGCCTTGTCCAGAAAAGCGTAGGCTCCATCCTTCTGCAGACGCACTGCATTCTTGTGCGATAGCCCCGTGAAAGCCACTACGGCGATCCCTGCCGTCTCCGGGTCCTTCTTCAGCGCCTTCAGCACATCCGGCCCCGTCATCTTTGGCAGCAGCATGTCGAGCAGGATCACATCCGGCTTTTTCTCTCGTGCAATCTCCAGCGCCCGTTCGCCGTCCGTCGCAGTGCTCACGTCATACCCCGCCCGCGACAGAGCGCGCTCGGTTGCCAGTCGGAGAAACTTGCTGTCGTCGACCAGCAGAATCTTCGTCATTCTCGCCACGTCTTTCCCTTCCATCATGGCCCTGCCCCCGAGTGCTGGACGCGCTCCTTTGAGTCGATCGCCTCCATCCTCTCTTATCGGCAGATTCTCAGATTGCACGAGCGCTCCCGACGTCCGATTCAGGGCCGATGTAAGTTATTGCAAATAAACCACTTGTAAACGATAGGCTCAGGGAAAAGAGCCCATCGGAACCGGCTCGCCGCGAGAGTTCTTCTAGTTCCGCCATTTCCCGGGGTCACGACAAACTGTGGCATCGGGTCCATGACATGTCTTTTCGCTTGCGGAAGAGACAAGACTGGTCCATGATCCGCAAGCCAATCTGTACCACTCGCGCACAATCGCATGGGGGCCGAGTCACGAACAGTAAAATCGCCCGGCAAAATGCAGCCAACTGGACACACAGGTGCACAGCTGAACGTTCTTGCTGGGAGAGTCGGGTCCGATCCGTCAAGACCATGAGTTCGCAGTCAAAAAAATTCGAAAAGGAGATTCTATGAATTGGCGCAACCGGGGAATCCTGATTTTAGTGGTCTTGCTAGCTTCCGTCGCCGTGGCAGAAACCTCCACTCCGACCGTTACTGTGGATTGCAATAACGGTCAGTCGTTGAACGCGACCCTCTCCAAGTTGAACAAGCAGACCCCCAACACCGTCACGGTGAGTGGAACCTGCACCGAATATGTTCAGGTCATTGGCTTCGAAAGCCTCACCTTGCAGGGCACGTCCGGTGCGACTCTGCTGGAGCCGACGACCAGCACCACTCAGCTCGGCCTCTTGTTGATTGACGGCTCGCGCAGCGTTACCCTCGATGGCTTCAGTATCCAGGCGGGCACGACGGGCCCATCGGCGATTGCCATCGGTCATGGCAGCAATGACATCCGGTTGCGGCACTTGAATATCACCGGCGGCAGCGAAGGGATCACAATTTTTGAGCAGAGCCAGGTGTCTATCGCGTATGTTACGGCGCAAGACCCCGGATTCACTACGCTCGGCGTGTATGACTTGTCGGATGTACACCTTGAGCGCAGCCTCTTTCAGAACTCGACTGGCGCCTCGTGGCACGTTGGCCTGTCTGTCGGAGCGTCCCATATCACGATGTACGGCACCACCATCAACAACATGCAGGTAGGGATCGGTGCCTATGCCGGGTCCATCATCGACGTGCTCACCTTCACTACCTACTATCAGACGAGTGGATCGACCGATGTGGTGATCAACAACTCTGCGGGAACAAGCTACAACGGGGTGACGGTCGACGGTAGCGGATCGCTGAACGTGACGGGGGCAAAACTACTCATCAACAAGCCCGGGCAAACCTGGGGCGGCACTTCGGGAGGAGTGCTCCTCACCGATGATTCGTCGATGACAGCGTCCAATGGATACCTCAAGATTACGGGTAGTAATGGCCAGGGAGTGATGGCTCTCAACAACTCGCACGCGACGTTGTCGGGAGCTACGATTACCGGAGGCAGTCACGGCGGCTTGGTGGCGACGAATCTCTCGAGCATTGACCTGAGTACCGGGACGATCCTCACGCTCGTCGGGGGAAACAGCGTGGATCTGTTCTGCGATCCCAACTCGACGATTACCGGCAGCGCGAACCTCTCGGGTGTTCCCACATCGCAATGCACTAATCTACTCTCCGGCGAGACCGTAACCTTGCCTTAGCTTGGATCTTGCGTTGGGCTGAGAGTGCGTTCGTTGTCTGAATCCGCGATCGACCGTCTTGAAACCGAACCGAGTGCTGTCGCGCGAGTGCTCGGTTCGGGCCATGCTTCAAAACCTCGCCGTTAGTTGGGCACGCCTTACTCTGTCGAGCTACGGTAGCCTTTACGGCTGCGAATGTGCAGACCCTTCTGGTTTTGCGCTCGAACTTCGATGGTGCGGTAATGCCCGTTAGCCTTGAAATCTGCCGCTTTGTAGGACACTGCATACTGGCTGCGCAACTCTTCCTGAATCGCGTTGAACGCGTTGGCCACTCCAGTGATCTGCGACGGTGCATAGGATCTCCCGCCGGTTTCTTCGGCAATGCGTTCCAGGTTCTTGTTGCCGCGGCCTTTGGGATTGGTGCTGATTGTATATACCGACACCTCGGCCTGCTGCGCCATCTCGATGGCCTTTTCCCGGGTCATGGAGCTCGCGTTGTCGTTGCCGTCACTCAAAAGAATGACGGCACGCCGGACTGGGCCAGGCTGTGGATGCTTCAGTAGTTTTTCCCGGCAGGCATAGTAGAGGGCGTCGTACATTGCCGTGAGGTTGCCCGGTCGCACCGCCCGAATTCCGGCCGCAAGCTTTTCGGAGTCATTCGTGAACTCTTGCGTCACCTTGGGAGTCATGTCAAAGCCGATCACAAAGGCCTGGTCGTATTTGGGCCGGATTGTCTGTTTCAGAAACTCCATGGCCGCATCCTGCTCAAATTTGAATCGAGCGGTTACCGATTCGCTGGAGTCGATCAACAGGCCGACTTGCAGCGGCAAATCCGTCTCGCTGCTGAATCTGAGAATTTCTTCTGGCGGCTTCTTGTCGTCGAGAATTTTGAAATCATTTTGCTTTAAATCTTTGACGTACTTACCGTGCTTGTCGGTCACTGTAAAAATCAAGTGGATTTCGTTCGCCGCTGTGCGCAGGGTGTAGACGGGCCCAGGTTTCGTTGGCGAATTCTGCGATTGCCCAGCTTGCGCCGGGGCTGCTGCGATCGCGCCACTCTGCGTCCACGTCGCGGGCATCAGCAACGCAAGACCGAACAGCAGGGAAGTGACGTGGAAAGACTTCATGGCTTTGTGCCTATATTCGCGGGAAGATTCAGATCCGATCAGCGCTTGTGACAAGGCGCATGATATCGAACCTCATTGTCTATGACTGCGAGCGCCGCACAACTGTCAATTGCGACAGGTTTGGCAGGACTCACATGGATGCACCCTTAATTGGGGTGCGATCCATTCAAAGGTGGTTCGGGCTAGGCCGCGCGGGGTCGGTTCGCGCAGAAAATCGGACCCTACTGCTCCCTTCGCGATTTCGATATCTGGGACGCAGCGGGAGAGCCGGAAGAAGTTTCGTCGCGCTTTCCATTTCGTTTCTCCGAGAACTTCGCCGCCGCGCCTTCGAGCATGACCTTCACAGCGGCGCGGCATGCCACGCGCAACTCCTCTTCGTGCCCTTCCGGAATGGACTTCGACAGCAGCAGCATCGTCGTTCCGTGCAGTGTCGCCCATATTCCGAGCGCTAGTTGCGTGTGATCCTCGACCGCCCCGCCGAGTCGTTTCGCCAGCAATGCTTCCACGAACGCAAAGTTCGGCCGCGACTCCCGGATCGGTCGCGGCTTGCCCTTCCCCCTGCGAGGCGAAAGTTCCCGCGCGTGCGAATAAAACAATTCGTACTCGTGGGGCTGTCGGACTGCCGATTCCACGTAGGCCTCTGCCATCTCCTCCAGCGTGCTGCCGGCTTCAAAATCTCTCCGGATCCGCGCCGCAATCCTCAACAGGAGCCCCCGCACCAGGTCGCGCCGGTCTTGGAACCGCCGGTACACCGCCGGTGTATTCGTTCCCGCCGCCCGCGCCACCGCTCTCATCGTCAACGACTTTTCCCCTCCCCGCTTCCACAAGACATGGGCGGCGCTCAGTATGCGCTCCTCTAAGTCTGGATCCGGTTGACGCGGCATCTTTTGTTTCTCCCGGCGGCACCCCGCCTCAGTACTATTCTGTTGACACCGTAGACATAACACTGTTATACCTAAATGCACAAGCCCTCCCCCCATTTACATCTCAGGTCCTTGTCAGGAAGGGCAGCGGTCGGAGCGCGCATGTGCAGCGCTCTTGGCTCCTGCCTCTTCCTTTTTCCAGCCTCGCAGCCTGCCGATTCTGCTTATTACGTTGACTATGTAAACGTAATCCTGTATAAAAAGTGAGTAACCGGGCCCCTTCCTTGTAGTTCCTATCCCATGATCAGGAGTGTCCCGATGTATTCGTACCAGGACTCCGAAAACCGGAACCCTGTCCTGCAGCTGAATTCCCAACTCGAGAACGCTCAACTGGACCTGTTAAGCGCCCACTGCGCGATCCACCAGCTTCGCCTGCAGTATTCTCCGGATGACCTGGCGCGCCTCGGACGCCGCGACATCCTCCGCAAATCTGCCCAAGCCGCCGGAGCCATCAACGACTTCTACTCGTCCATCGAGAAGAAAATTTCTGAGCCCTCTGCCGATCCTTCCGTTTCTCAACCGGCAAACCAGGACCAGGCAGGCCAAGACCGGACGAGTGACGCTCACATCGCCGAAGCGGTCGCTTGCGTCTCATCCTACCTGCGACAGCAGCGCGAGCACTATCTCCCGGCCGCTGTTCGGCTCGATAGTCAGCATAAGGCCCGCGTGCGCTCCTATTTCTCCTCCAAACTGCTTGACCAGATCAGGGTCGTCGAACTCAAAGGGGAGCGCGTGCCTCCGCCTCCTTTCTATGCCGACGCACGCGCCCAGGGTTTTGACAATCTTCCCGAGATCACACACATGGACTCCCTCGCTTTCGTGGACCTCGTGGTCTTCAACGAAACGCTCACCGAGCGTTCTCTGTTTCACGGCCTCGTGCATGTGGTCCAGTTTCAGATTCTCGGCGTCGAGCGCTACACCGAGTTGTTCGTGCGAAGCTTCCTTCGAACGCGGACCCACTTCACGGTTCCTCTTGAAGCCCACGCATTCGCGCTCACCTCGAGATTCCTGCTGCCATCCCCGGAGAAGTTCTCCGTCGAAGACCACATCCTTCGCTGGGTCAACGACGACCGTTACTAGCGCACGCCGACCTGGGTAGAGCCCGCTACGACGCGTTCTCGGCGCCACGCAAGTTCCAGCTTTCAGTTGGTTTTCCCCCGTGCACGCAAAAAAGAAGGGGCGGCTATGCACCGCCCCTCACTACTCTCAATTTGTTCGAAGTTTACCTATCAGAATTCAACGTGCGCTGACCGGGTTTCGCTCCCCGGCGACACGACGTTGGATTTTGAAAACGAACGATGGCATGTGTCCCGTTACCGCTTCCCGCAGTTGAGGTCCGAACTCGTGAAGCAGGTTCATCCCCGCATCGTTGCCCACGGTCGAGCCGAAGTCGCCAATCGGTGCTGAAGTTGAGCGAGCCCAATAGGGACGTTCCGCGCTGTGCGCCGCCACCGATGTGAGTACGGCGACCAGGTACGAAGTATTCAGCCGCAGTTTTCCCGACTCATCCCGAGTCACAAGAATGCTCGACGCAGCCTCGGTCGCTCGCCCAATCCAGCCATCGTTCAACGACGGTCGGTACTGCGAATTCTGTTTCGACAGCGATGGCGCCAGATACCTGCTCAGAAAGTCGCTGGACTCGTTCTTTGAGGGGACAGTTTCGTAGACCATTGCAAAATTTGGCGGAGGCGCTACTGCGACCGCATCGAGAAGGCTATCTCCCTTCAGCGCCTTCTGCGGCTCAAAACCGTTTTCCGCGAGGGTGCCAGTCGGATTGGCGGCAGCTGCCGAAGGAGCGTCGGGCAGTGACGCCACGTTGCCCGGGTGCGTTGTTCCTTTGTGCTGAGCCGAAACCTCTGCTCCTTGAACTGCATTCAACGGACGCTGGCTCTGGCAGACCGCATTGCATGCTCCCACCAGCCCAGACAACACGATCCATACTGCAAATCGTTGCAACATAACGAACGCCCGTTTCACGGCATCGCCTCGTGCCCGGGCGCAAACGCTCCATTTGCGGCCCTGTGCGCCCGAGTTCCGAGAGACTCGCACCTTACAAGCCAGCAACTGACTTGCCAATTCGTAGGAACAAGATTCCGCTACATACTTCGTTGAAAGAATGGATACTTTAGGTTGCCTCGCAACCCGAATCGCGCTTTGGCGGGCCAATTCGGTGTGTCCGCTCCCGCACACCTATGTTCGCCTATGGAAAAAATGACCACCGTCAGCACCGTAATCACAAGGTACTTCCCGGCTTCCAACCGCCTTCGCCGGGATCTAAAATAGGCAACAGGAGCCAGCACCCATGTCCGACGACAAAATCACCCTCTCCCCGGGCCCAAATTTTATGGCTGCCATGTTGCTGGCCGTCGCCGCCGACGCACTGCAACTCGTCGTCTTCCCTATGTTTGTGGAGGGAGGTCTCTCCCCAGCTGATGACGTACTCGATCTCGGCGTCGGGGCGATGATGGTTCATCTGCTGGGATGGCACTGGGAATTCCTCCCCTCGTTTTTCGCCAAACTCGTCCCGGGCGTTGACCTCGTGCCTTTCTGGACGCTTGCCGTGGCGAACGTCTATCGCAAGGCCAAGCGCATCGCGGAGGCCTCGGCGGCCGAGCGGCAGCCCGAGCTTCCTCCCGCTCCCCTGACTAAGAGCTGAGTCGAGGCCGATTCGATGTTAGGAAAAGGTGGGAATCCTACCTTCAAGGTGCTGCGGGAATCGCAGGAGCCGGCGGAGCCGGATAAAGAACTGACGCCAGCCGCGGATATCGCGCCGCGAAGAAATACATCGAATACGCGGGAAAGAAGACGATCGCCGGCACCGAGATCAACGAGACCAGATAGAGAAAGATCCCCAGCAAGACACACCCGATCACGATCGCCAGCGTGATCGTCTCCGCGTTCCATGTCAGTCCGGCGGCTTTGCCCGACAGAACCGCCAGGATGCCCAGCCCGATGCTGGGTAGTGCGATGATCAAACCCAAAATAATGGTTGCGATTCCGATCAGGATCGCCGCGACGATCGCCAGCAGGATCTTCATCCCCAATTATCCCGCGTAAGACGCCCGAGTCGACTTTCATCATCGCCCACAGCCGGCGCCATCCCTCCACCGCGTCAATGTTTTCGAGTGCCATCTGGGGAACGACGAAGTCCTTCGTCAGGACAAAAATCACAGCGGTGACCACGCCAAAAGTCAGCAACAGCAGCAAAAGAGCCAATCCTCCCAAAAGCAGAGGGCCCGCGTGTTCTCCCGGTTGCCGGAACCACCCTTTGCCAAACGCAACGGCGATTGGAATTGCCACCAACACGCCGACGCTCGCCAGCGATAGGAGAATATAGAGCAGCTTCCACACAAAATATCGCCACCCGGGGCCGAGCCGACGGCTCCAGCTCCAGTGGATGTGACATTCCTTCGCAATGATGCTATCGAATAGGACGAACCGCATCACGCTCCCCACATACATCAGAATGAGTCCGACGGCGATCGCCGTGATGAAGAGCACCGCGAGCAGCGCCCCTAAAGCCGCCAGCAATGCAGGATCAATTCCCAACGATCCCGGCAGCCCGCCGCCCCCAGCCGTACCTGGGTGCCGGGGAAAGCCCGCGCGGTTACAACTGTTCGCGCCCAGTTCTCCGGCCAGCAGACCCACGAAGGCGAGCTTCGTCCATTGCGCAATACGAAAGGGCCTGACCAGTTGCTGCTTGGTGTGTTCTACGGCAAGAGTGATCGAGTCCGTGGCGGAGATCGGCAACCTGCACCTCGAGGGCGAATGCCTTCAGCAGCAAGGTACTAAGAATTGTGCCATGGATCAAATCAAATCGGAGGGAACGAAAATTCAAGACAACAGCCGCACACCATTCAGCAGTCGACGAAAATGATGGCAGACCGTGTCCGGCTGCTTCGAGTTACGCCCCCAGACCCAACTCAAATTGCAGCCGGACACCAGTTGCGCCCAGGGCCAAACGAAACGAGATCGAAACGCCTGGCCGGGCGAGCTTGGTTTCAGTGGCGAGGCAGCGGCGACGAACCCGCGCTGGCAACCTCAGGCACTCGCTCGCTGTTTTCGAGCACTTCCAAAACCGTGTCAATCACCTCGCGCGTCTCATTCGGATTCACAAACCCGCATACCCCGAGTGCGCTCGAGACGATTTCCCTGACTTCGGGAGCCGCCAAAGTTCCCAGCCCTCCCGCGGATTCGTCGACTCGTTGCATCAGCGTTAGGAATTGCGCCACCCTCTGATTAATATTCAGATCCTGATCGGGAACATCTCCGTCAAACGCAGAACTTGGTCTCCTGTGTTCTCCGCGGGATCGAAGAAAAGCCGCATCCACTTTGTCCATTGACTGCCTCTCTGGTTGCGCTGGCACCAACCGGCGCCGTTGATGAGGGCTTGGGTTGGCCCTCTATGGTTCCGTGCGATCAAAGCCCGAAGGCCAATGAGCCGCGCGAAAAATCCTCTTCAGGCGGCTCTACGGATTTCGACTGTGGAGATTGTCAGATCAGGAACGTGCAGAGAAGAACTTGCAGGGAATGGGGCGCGGGCTGACCCGGCGCCGCCGCTGGTTCCATCACGGAACTGCTGGCGAAACAATCTGCGCAGTCGAGCGGCAGATTCGGCAACACTGCGACTGGAATGACTATAGGAGAGAGATCCTGAATACGAGGCGGAGCCGGAAGCGCTGGACTTACCGCTAAATCAGCTTCATCGAAAGCGGTTTCAGGCAGGTCCACTCCGGGAACAGCGCAGCAACAGACCGCGGCCACCAGTAGAAACAGCCCTAATATCCAACGAAATCGCTGCACGGAACCCTCACTCAGAGTTCACCAAAATACTCCCGTCCGTACCGGTTGTCAATCTCCCGATCGCTCGTAGGGCCGGCGATGCGCGGCTTCAGGGTTTGGCGCGGGTACAGTCCGCCGATAGAGCACCCAATGCTGCGCCAGTTCCCGAACGACCGGGCTGCCAACCCGATATGCGTTTTCGATCGCCTCGTCATAAGCGGCGTAATTCCCCGTAGCTTCGCTCTTGAGAAGCTCGGCGGCCGACATTCCTTTGGGCGGCATCGTGAAGTCACTGCCGGTTCTGAGATCGAGCGCACGCCCAAGATCAACCCGGCCGGCATGGGCCAAAAAGGTTAGCGCCTGCAGATACGCCGAGTCTTCCTCAGCCGAGGTCGTAAAGCATCCCGTGTTCCTGGTCCAGTAGGGCACCCATTTCCTGGCCCATTCCGTCATAATGGCGCCGATCCAGAACCGGTCGGCAGTCAAACTATCCCCCTTCAGCACGAAGGGCGGCCGCTGTGCTGCGGGCAGTTCAGAATAGCTGGCCCGCGCCGCTTTGAGTTTCTCATCGTCTGGCAGGACTAGGTTGCGCGTCAGGCTGTAGGCCCAGGTCGCCAATCCGTCATTCAGCGCATAAGACAAGATGCCGTTGTCGGAAACGGCCGGTGGCGCCGGTTTTTCGAAGGGCGTCGCCCGATCGTAGGCTATGATGCCGGTCGGCCAATCAGCCGCAATTTCGCGTCCGTCGATCTCATACGCCAGGTCGCCGTCTACGATATAACTCGCCCATGCTGCCGACCCCACCGATGCCCGGCTGGGGTCAATTCCCCCAATGCCCGCCAGGATCCAGTAGGCCTTGCGGAGGTCAAAGCGCGGGTCGAGTCCCAAGGCCATGATTGACGCCGCTGCCGATGACTTCCCGGCTCCGGTCACCACGCCCAGCACATGGTCCTTCGCGTTATACCGCAGAGCGCGGAATCCTTGCGGAAACGGCAGTACCTCGGGCAGCGGATAATGCTCGACCCAGTTCTGGAACTCGCCCGGCAGGTCTCCAGTGTCCTTGCCAACCTCGAACGTGGTCACCACCACAACGCGGATCTCGAGAGTCGCCGAAGCTGCGCTCGACCCGTTCACCGCACCCAGTCCCACCAAGACAGCGCCTGCCACTCGCGCCCACCGCGCTAGTCTCCACTTCATCTGCAGTCTCCTCCCGCGTTATCGCAGAAGAGAAACTGTACCCGGATTCGGACGATCCGGCGAATCAAACTTGTGAGCAGTCGCAGGACGACTGAGATCATCCCAAAACGGCCGCCGAGCCTTTGCTCAGTTCGTCCGACCACGTTGCCTAACTACCGTTCCGGATCGTACTTCCATCTGTTCGGTATGCGACATTTCTCGTTGCTCTTCGACATTGGGTCTGCAATACTCGGGGCGCCATGAAAGGTAATCCAAAAGTTATTGCTGAGCTGAACAAGGCACTGCGGGAAGAGCTGACTGCGATCAACCAGTATTTTCTGCACGCGGAAATGTGCGAGAACTGGGGATATCACAAGCTCTCCGATTTCATCAAGAAACAATCCATCGGCGAAATGAAGCACGCCGAAGTGCTGATTGAGAGGATTCTGTTTCTGGATGGCAGCCCGTCGATGCAGCCCCTGGAGCTGACGGTAGGTGGTTCGGTCAAGGCGATGATCGAAAGCGATCTGGCGCTCGAGATCGGGGCGGTGAAGCAGTACAACGATGCCGTCGCGATCGCGACCAAGGAAGGCGACAACGGATCACGCGATCTGTTCGTGACCTTGCTCAAGGACGAGGAAGGCCACGTCGACTTTCTTGAGGTCCAGGTGCACTTGATTAAGGAGCTCGGCTACGAACGTTATCTGACGCAGCAGATGGGCGAAGACGAAGAAGAGTAGCGTCGAAAATCAAAAGCCCCACTTCTCGCAGAGAGCGCTAGAAATGGCGCGAAGCGATTACTTCACAGTTACCGTGAGCAACTGGGCGCCGCTTACCACGTAGTCCAGTGGAGGTGTTGCCGTCTCGTCGACGTTCGACTCTCCGCTCACGATCATCTCCTGATTGCCGCGCATGCCATCCATGACATTCATCACCGAGATGGGCAACGTGGGCATCACTTTGTCGGCGACGCGCGCTTCCGGATCAGCTTCGAGCAACGAAACGTAGAGACGATTGTTGGCGTGCTCTTTGTTGAGCAGAGCAATCGTGGACGCCAGATCGAGCTTGCGGCCGAAGGCCGGATTGGTGCGGCCCACGCGGTCGAGCGTGTCGCCGTCACTCACCAGAATGCGCAGCGTTCCCTTGCTCGCCGACGTGGGAATCTTCACTGGGATCTGGCGCACGACGCGCTCGCCACGATAGGGAGCCAGCACGGTCTCAACGATGATCTGGTCGCCGGGACGAGCCTCACTCACATCCGTGCGCGCGCTTTCCAACCGCGCCCAGCGGCGTTCGCGAACCAGGTCGAAATCGAGCTTCACGCCCTGAACAGCTGGCGCGTTGTAAGGATTGTCGTAGATGCGTCCGAAACGCTCGCCCAGCGAAAGCGCAGCAGCCATGGCGGCAGGCTGTCCATTCTCGGCGGGCACGAACATGTTCTTGAGTCCGACCTCGGGAAAGCCTTTTACGTTGATGCTGCCGTTGAGCCGGTAAGTGATTTCTTCGCCGTACTCATTCACGCCGTGCAGCGCGTTAAAAACCGTGGCCATGATCGCCACCGGGCTCAAACGAGCGTTGTTCAACACTTCGTAGTGGAACTCTTTTTGTGTGGCGCCATTGCTGCTGCGGATGGTCAGCGTCACCGGAATCATGTCGGGCTGTTTGTTGAACACGCCCATGATGCCAGTGTGACGATCCTGCACAAAGACTCCAGCCTGCTCGGTGGTATTGACGATCTTGAAGGCGTTCAGCGGCGAGGGCAGAGTGGCCAGCACATTGGCCTTGTTCATGGGCAGGTCGACGGAGCCGAACTGCAGTAGCGGATGTCCGCAGGCAAGCAAACGCTGGGGATCGATGTAGGTCACAGTGCAGGTGGCCGCGATATCCATATCGCCGCGCACCAGAATCGCGCTCACTGCGGAACCGGCCTCGAGTGGCTCCGGTTGTTTGTCTTCACTGACAGAGCCAGCGCCCATCACCGGGACAACTCCGGCAGAGGCGAACTGGCCGGCAAACCGGCGCACCGTATCTTCCGAGAATCCGTTGAAGACCAGGGGCGTGTCGATGGGCTTCAGATAGCTGGCATAATCCTGTGCAGAACCGGGAAGCGCGCCGGCATCACCGGGCGTGGCGGTTTTTCCAGCGGCGTTGGTGACGCCGGGCTTGGTCGCTGCGGCTTCTTCGGCTGGCGATTTGTCGAGCGCATTGATCTCGAGCATGTCGGCGATCGGCGTCACCCCAGCGATCGGTTCTTTCGAGAACTCACCGATGCGGAACGCGAGCGCGCCCGCAAGTTTGCCGTCGAGATACACCGGGCTGCCGCTCATGCCCGCGACAACGCCCGTATATTCAGCCTTCGCTCCGTGCAGACGAATCAGGATAATGTCGCCCTTGGGTCCGTTCACATTGTGCAGCACGCCCAGAACTTCCACGTCCATGGATTCCGGCTTCACGCCTTGGAACACGGTAAGAGCATAGCCGCGCATGCCGGGATGGATCTGCTCCACACCAATGGTGGGCTGCGACACTTGAGCAGACAGGTAAATTGTGGGTAGGGATAGACCTAGGACCAGTAGTGCGAATACAACCTTTTTCATGTAATGCCCCGACGAGGACCCGCCAACAGGCCCTTCTACCTTAGACTCAGACCAACTGCGACTCGTTGCACGGAGGGGATAAAGATCTGGGACCGGGCAAAACATCCCAATTGCGAATCCTTGCGTCTATACTAGCACAGAGGCTTTTCGGGGTTCACCATGTTTAATCGTTACAAACTTATGACTTTACAGGGCAAGACCGGGTATCGGCCAGCCATTCCCGTGATCATTCTGGTAGTAGTGCTTTGTATTTCGCTCTCAGCTGTCGCGCAGGACCAGCAGGGTCAGTCGCCGTCACAAACCTCCGCTCAGACGCCGGACAACGGCAAGCCGAAGCAAGATGTTCCGGCCGAAGCCGGCGGTCCCACCGATAGCGTGGGGCCGTACGCGATTCCTAAGAAGAAGGCCGAAGACGCTCCGCCCCCACCTCCTCCGGTCACTGCGAAAAAAGTCGAGGACATGCCCGACTATTCGTTGAAGGTGAACGTGCCGCTGGTCAACGTCGACGTTCTGGTCACGACCAAAGACGGCCAGTTCATTCCGGGGCTGAGGCAGGGCAATTTCCGCATTCTCGAGGACGGCGTTCCGCAGCAAGTGACCCATTTCGCAGTATCGGAGGCTCCGATCACGGCAGTGCTGCTGGTAGAGTTTGCCTCGACGACATGGCCCTTCCTGGTCGACTCTCTCAACGCGTCCTATGCTTTCGCCAATAGCCTGAAAAAGAATGACTGGATTGCTGTCGCCTACTACGACATGCAGCCGCATATCCTCGTGGACTTCACCCAGGACAAGCGCGCCGTTTACGGCGCGCTCAACCAGATGCGCATCCCTGGCTTCGCCGAAACCAACGAGTTTGACGCGCTGTACGATACCCTGGACCGCCTGGAGCGCGTCGAAGGGAAGAAATACATCATCCTGATCTCGACCGGCGTCGACACCTTCAGTAAGCTGACCCTCGACAAGATTACGAAGAAGATCAAAGACACCAAAGACGTAACGATTTTCCCAGTCAGTATTGGATGGGCGTGGCGGGAATACTGCGAAGTGCATCACTGCACCTCCTATTCCCACGGCATTGCCAGTCCGCATATCCAGACCATCGACTATCTCCAGGCCGACAACGAAATGAAGACTTTTGCTTCGATGACCGGCGGGCGCGCTTACTTTCCGCGTTTCGAAGCGGAGTTCGGCGAGGACTTCCAGCAGATTGGAGAGGACATTCGCCGACAGTACACTTTGTCCTATGCCCCCACCAACTCAAAGCTCGATGGAACCTATCGCAAGCTGAAAGTTCAAGTGGTTGGGCCCGACGGCGGACCACTCAAGGTGAAAGATCAAAAGGGCAAGGACGTGAAAATCGACGTCGTGGCCCGCGACGGCTACACCGCGAAACACACCGTGGATTAGCGATTCCTTCTTCAACTGCGAGTGCGGGCACGCAGTCGATGCCGGCACTCGCAAAACTTTCTACGCCCCACTTCGTTTCTAAACATCACGTCAAAAAATCTGCCGCCCGCCTCCGTTCTCAGCCCGACTGTTGTATGCTTCCGAGGCGCATTTCTGGTTGTTCCGATCTTCAGTCCAAAGAACGTTAAGGAGTGCACCTTGCCCAAGAACTTTCTTCCTGCAGTATTCCTGTTCCTTGTAGTTTGCGGCGTCTCACCTGCCCAAACCATTCAGCGTCTGGCGCATCAGGCGCCCGACGGTGCCGAGATTTGTTTGCAACTGACCGATGGCACCGTCCTCTGCCAAGGCAACGGAGAGTCTGACTGGTACAAGCTCACTCCCGACAACACAGGTAGTTATGTCAACGGCACCTGGACGAAAGCCGCGAGCCTGCCTGCCGGATATGTTCCGGATGCGTTCGCGTCCGCAGTGCTGGCCGACGGTCGCGCGGTGATTACTGGCGGTGAGTACCTGAACGGTGCTTTCACACTGACCAACCTTGGCGCGATCTACGATCCCAAAGCCAACACTTGGACGAATCTTCCCGCTCCCGCCAGTTGGAAATACATTGGCGATTCTCCGTCGGCGGTGCTGCCCAACGGAATTTTCGTAGTCGGCAACAAGCTCACCAAGAGCATGGCGATGCTGAATCCCAAGACACTCGCGTGGACGGTATTGCCCGGAACGGGCAAAAGCGATTTCAACGCCGAGGAAGGCTGGACGCTGCTGGACGACGGTTCCATCCTGACCATGGATGTAAAGAATGCTTCGAACTCGGAGCGGTATGTGTTCTCCACAAAAAAGTGGACGACCGCGGGCAGCACCATTGTCGATCTGCACTCGCCCTCACCTTTCGGGTGCATCCACTACGGACCGAATGGATCTCTGTGCTACTACCCTCCCGGAGAGATCGGGCCTGCAATCTTGCGACCGGATGGAACGGTTTTCGCGACCGGATCGAATAGCAGCAGCGGTAGCGGCGCGGGTCACACTGCGATCTACGATACGAAGACCAAGACCTGGACCGTGGGTCCGGACTTCCCTAATGGCGACAACGCCGGTGACTCCTTCGCCGTGCTGCTGCCCAACGGAGACGTGCTGGTGGAAGGCATCATTTCGTCCTATCTCTGGGATGGGGTGAGCTTCACGCAGACACTCGCAACCCCTGGCTGCCTGATGGTGCTGCCGACAGGCCAGATTCTGGTGGGCGGGACGGAAGTTTACAACCCGGCTGGAAGCTACGAGGCCGCGTGGGCACCGACCATTAAAACCGTCTCGACCAGTTTGACCCGCGGCTCGACGTACAAAATCTCGGGCACGCAGTTCAACGGGCTCTCGCAGGCCAATGCGTTCGGCGACGAGTTCCAGACCGCGACGAATTATCCGCTGGTGCGGATCACGAACAGCTCCTCGGGCTACGTCTTCTACGCCCGAACCCACAACCACAGCACGATGGCGGTCGCTACCGGATCGGCAATCGTTTCGACAAACTTCGACGTTCCCGCAACCATGGAGACGGGCGCCAGCACACTCGAAGTCGTAGCCAACGGAATTCCGTCGGAGCCGGTGAGCATCACCGTGAACTAGAACTCGAGCCGCGAATCTTCAAGCCCCTTGGGAGTTCCCGGGGGCTTTGTTCCTTGAAGATGAAGTAATTCTCAGGTCGCTTCGCGGCTGCAACGGCGGATAGCGGCGGCATCCTCGTAATTTCGGACGCAAAGGACTTCCGGAAAGTACCCAGTCTACAGATTCTTGCTCTTCCCGAACACAGAGGCTAGCGCAAATCCTGCGCATCTCGCGTCTCAGTGCATGCGCAGCAGGTGATCGAGCAGGAAGAACATTGCGGCGCCGACGAACACGAGTAAAGCCATCTTCATCGCCGGTTCTTTGTTGACTTCGGGAATCAAATCGGAAGCTGCAACGTAGATCGTCACTCCGGCAGCCAGCGGCAGCCCGGCGCCCACGTGATGGCGGAACAGAGCCATGGTCAGCACACCTGCCAGCGTCGACGCACCCAGCACGACCGATGCGCCCCACGCCGTGCGCCGGCTGCGTCCGCTGGCCAGCATGACGGAACTCACCGTGAATCCTTCGGGAATCTTGTGCAAGAAAATCGCCAGGAAAATCAGCCAGCCGAGCCAGTTCGAGACGAGAAATCCAGATGCGATGGCGATCCCGTCGAAGAACGTATGAATGATGAGCCCCATCAGCACCGAGTATCCCTTGTGCGAGTGGATAAATTCGTCGCGATGCGTTTCTTCCCCGAAATGAAAGTGCGGCGTCACTGTGTGCTCGAAGAAGTGAATGATCAGGTAGCCGAGCAGAACCAGAAAAGCAGCCGACCGTCCGCGCAGTTCCAGGCTCTCGGGAACCATCTCGATCAGAGCGGTAGCTAACATGAATCCCGCGCCCAGCGCGACAAAATAGCGGAGATAGCGCCGCTCCCAGTTCCTCTGCACAATGATCGCGCCGCCGAAGACGTTGGCGGCAGCGGCGGTTAATCCGAGAAGCACGCTGGTGACAATGGCACCCATATTGTGATGGCTCGGGGTACGGATTACTGCTTCTTCGCAGCCGCTGTTTGTTTCTGCAATTCGGAAAGGAACGCCTGCTCCCGATCTGCGACGTAGCTCTTATAGCCCGCGGGATCGATGTACGGATCGGGCCCGCCGGCGTTCAGCCTGGCGTACTTTGCTTCCATGTCGAAGTAACTGCCGTGGGCTCCCAGGAAAACATCGCAAGGCAGCGACTTGAGTGCCTGAAAGCCGCGCGCGTAATCCTCGGCGATCCCGGGATAGCGCGTATTGTTCACCAGCTTGTATCCCGTATTGACGTTCGGGCTGCCTACGATCACGACGTCGTATGATTTGCCCGCCTCGCTGACTTTCAAGGTCCACGTAGTGCAGCCGCGGGTATGCCCGGCGGTCTTGTGAGCAGTCAGCACAGTGCCGCCAAGTACCACCTGCTCACCATCGTGCAGCACCTGGTCCACTTTGGTTGGCGGATACCGGAGCGTATCGTCACCATACTGAAAGTCGCTCTGACCGCCTGATTCGACCACGCCGACATCCCCATCCATGACCATGTATTGAGCGCCGGTCAGTTTCTTGATCTCGGCGCTGCCGGCATCGTGGTCGAAGTGCGCGTGGCTGATGAGCAGAATCTTCACGTCGGTAAAGTGGAATCCCAACTTTTCAATGCTTGCGCGGATGAGAGGAACCGAGGTTTTCAGATTGCTGTTGATCAGAATGTGCCCGGCGGGCGTCGTGATCAGGTACGAGGCCAGCCCGCGGCTGCCCACGTAATAGATGTTGCCGATCATGCGATGCGCAGGGAAGGGCTCACTCCAGTCTGGGGAACCTGGCGCTGCGGACGCTGGTACTGCGGTAGCTGGAACCGCCGAAGTTGCCGCGGCAGACCTCGGTGCAGCGTTAGCCGGCGCAGGATTCGCTTGCGCGAACAGGCCCCTGGCCAGCGCCAAGGCCGCACCCAACAAGATCAGGCGTTTCAGCATATGGGGAAGAGTATACGGCGGTGCGACCAAACTATCCGCTGTGCCGGATGTGCATCACGTCGCCATCCTGCACGATGTAGTCCTTGCCCTCCAGTCGGAGCGTGCCTTTCGCGCGGGCGTTAGCTTCCGATCCGGCTTCGAGCAGTTGATCCCACCGAATGGTTTCCGCGCGAATGAAATGTTTTTCCAGATCAGAGTGGATCGCTCCGGCAGCTTCCTGTGCCCGGCTCCGGGCGGGAACCTGCCACGCGCGGCACTCGTCCTCTCCCGCCGTGAAGAATGAGATCAATCCCAGCAGTTTGTAGGTGGTTCGAATGAGGCGAACCAACCCGCTCTCCTTCAATCCGTAGCTGGAGAGAAACTCCGCAGCATCGGCGTCGCTCATCTCGGCGAGTTCGGCTTCGACTTTTCCGCAAATCGCCGTAGCCGCCGCGTTGGGACGCGCAGCGATTTCCGTGAGCTTGTACTTGCTCACCGCTTCATCGAGTTCCTTGCCCAACTCGGTCGATTCGCCAATGTTGAGCACATAGAAAATCGGCTTCTCGCTCAGGAACATGAAGCCGCGAAGGCGCTTCTTGTCCTCGGGCGCCATCTCCATCTCCCGCAGCGGCTTCTCGGCCCCGAGATGCGCATTGGCACGCTTGAGCAACTCGAATTCTTTTTCGAGTTCTGGAGTCTTCATCTTCTTTAAGTCTTTTTCCAGGCGCTCGAGACGCTTCTCGATCTGTCCTAGATCGCTAACCATCAGGTCGAACTCGACATTCTTGATGTCGCGCAGTGGATCGATCTCCGCCACCAGCGGCACCGCAGGGTCTTCAAACACACGCACTACGTGTGCGAGTGCGTCCACCTGGCGCAGGTGTCCGATGTAGGCCGTTTCCTTCAGCGCATCCTGACCGATCGCGCCGACGTCGACGTATTCGACCGAGGTGTGCGTCAGCTTCTTCGGGTTATACAGCGCCGCTAAACGGTCGAGGCGGTCATCGGGAACCTTCGCGACGCCGATGTGCGCCTCGCGCGGGTTGCTGGCTTGCGCGGAAAGATGCGCCTTGGTCAGGATGCGGAACAGCGATGTCTTGCCTACCTGGGGCAGGCCGATGATGCCGGTTTTCATAAAGGTTCTTCGCTACTGGACCTTCACTTCTGATGTTGAATTAAGGACGGGTTTTGACGGAGCTTTCAGCCAGCGTCGTGCAACCTTTGAGGATAAACGATAGGGTGGGAATTACCCAAACGCCTGCGGGACCATTTCGGGAAAGGGCGCGCATTTAAGAACCTCGGTAACTTACTGATAAGACAGCGTGGGCAAGCCTTCTAGGCGCACGTTTATCTTGTATGTGATTTGAATCACAATCAAGCGTGACGCACAAAATAGGGGCTCCATCCGTCTCGAAATAAGCTCCAGTCATTGCGGTTCCGCCGGGCTGTACGGCTGGCTTCGGGGAATTCATTGAGACTCAGACGGGAGACCCAAATGTTCGCCAACAATCCTGCAGCCACCTGGCATCACAGCAACCGGTATAACGCGCAATCCGAGTGTGAACATTGTGGAGGAGTCATTCGCCACGAGCGGTGGTGTATCACCTGCGATCCGCTGGTGCAGTATGCGTATGGAGTCGTGCTCGACGCCGAGAAGCTGACGCTTCGCGACCGGCTGATCCTGCATGCGTTGGGGGTGTCCTGGGCGACGAATCAGTGTCAGGGGACTTGCAAAACCACCTGACCTAGTGGCGGGCGGCCTGTGCCGAGACGGCTGCTGGCATGGTGATTTTCACTGAGTCGGGCTGCGTCCATACGGCCTTGCCGGTGGTCAGGTCCAGACGGTTCATCGTGACCTTCAACTCCTTCTGATTCACCTCGACCAGCAGGTAGTGATAGTTTACTTCCTTGCTCTGAAACGGATCGTCCGGCGCGCGCTCAATCGGATATGCGTGAGCTGCGCCTCCGCCAGAAACAAAATAAGTCACGCCGCCATGCTCGTGGCGCTCATAGTTGTGCACGTGTCCGGAAAACACCACGATGCGGTAAGGAGCATGGGCCTGCCGCGCCTCCAGTTCCTTCGCTAAGGCTTGTTCAGGCATACGAGCCGAGTGCCCACCGCCATATTTCTTGTCATCGGAGGAACTGGTGTACGGCGGATGATGGAACATCAGAAACACGAAGTCCACGTCCGCGGGAACATGATCCAGCTTGTCGGACAGCCACTGACCCTGTGGTCCGTCCGCTTCCGCTAAAGAGCTGTCAAGGACGAGAACCAGCGTATTGGCCGCTCGCACCGAGTAATACCGGCTATTCTTCAAATCAGGGAAGCGCTGAAAATAATTTCCCAGCGCGACTTCCGGTTTCCCGTGCAGATCATGGTTGCCCAGTGCTGGATAGACCGGAATCTTCTTCTCGCGGAAAATGCTGGTTTCGCTGTCCCAGACCCTCCAGTCGTCGGCGTCGTTGCCGTTGTAGACGATGTCGCCGGTAAAGCAGATAAACGCCGGATTCACGTCGGCGATCGCCTGCACCAGAGCGACCCGCACGGCCGGATTCGCCGCCTCCGTGTCCTTCGGATCGTGGAAGCGCGTGTCTCCGTAGGCTACGAATCGAAATGGAGTCTTCACTTCGAGATGCAAATCCACGGTCGAAGTCTGTGCGTTGGACTTGCTCGTGCACCCAATCAATGCGCCGCAGGCCAGAGCCAGCAGCGTCACCGACTGGAATAAAACTAGCCCGGTTCTCGCAACGAGTGGACGTTCCGACTTCATAGAGGAAAGTTCCCTTCGGATTCATAGTCCTATTGTCCCACGACCAACCATTCGGACTGCCCGTGCCTCGGAGGGGCAGCTGGTGGTCGTCGGATCCTGCGCCGTGGTCTCGAAAATCAGAACTTGAAGCGAAGCATAAACTGCAGTTGTCGCGGCAAGCCCGTGCCCGTATTCGGCGACGCCGCGTTGTCATTGTTGTTGTTGAAGTTGACGGTCGAACTGATGACCCCAAAGGTTGAGTCGGCCGACAGGTTGCTCGCGGTCAGCCCGGGGGTGTACACCAGCGTGAAGTTGCCGGGGTCGCCCAGTTGCACATGGTTGAAGATATTGAAAGCCTGCACTGCGAACTCCATTTCCAGCCGCTCGGTGAGCTTCGTTTCCTTGGTCAGCGCGAAATCGACTTGCCAGCTATTAAGCGCGCGAACCAGACCATTTGAAGCATCGCCATAGCGGACGAAGTTCCCGTTCGCGTCCAGCGGGGGTGCTTGAAAAGCGGCCGCGTTGATCAGCGGAGCGCCTGGGGCAAACGGCGTCGCGGGACGCGGGTTCGGCAGAGTCAGAGGTACTCCCGGAATGATGTCCGGGCGCTGGCTGGTCTGATCATTGCCATCGGGCAATAGATAGGTGTAGGGGAGTCCGTCGAAGGGCCCTCCGCTGATGCTGCCGCTGAGGTCCATCTGCACCGTGAGTGGATGCCCCGTGTGCCAGAGCCCGACGCTGCTCAAACTCCAGCCACCCACGAATATTCCAAGTATCCCCGGACTGTTCAGATAAGACTTACCCGGTCCAAACGGCAGATCATAGACAGCATTCATGGTGAAATTCTGGCGGACATCGAAAATGCTGGGGCCCTTATCGCAGGGCAGGCAGTTCACGTTCTGCGGTCCATTGGACTCGCCGCCACCCACCGAACCGTCATTGATGGAATGCGACCACGTGTAACGCGACTGGAAGGCGAGCCCCTGGCTGAAGCGACGCTCCAGCGCAAGACCAAGCGCGTTGTAGGTGCTGGCGCCCTCGTCATGCTTGTAATCCACCGACCCAAAAGGATCGGGATTATTGGGGTCTGGATAGTACTGATCCAGTGGTCGCACGCAGTCGCCGTCGAGGGGATTGAACGTCACCGGCGTAGTGCACAGATTAACCGCGCCTCGAGAGAACAACCGCACACCATGGCTCCCAAGATATTGGGCCGAGGCCATGAAATTCGAGGGTAATTCGTGCTCAACGGTTAGCCCCCACGTCTCGGCGTACAAGTCCTTGCGATCTTGACGTTGTAACGCACGCGGGTGCGAAGCCTGTTTTTGAGTGGTCACACCAGATAGATCCGGAGCAGTTTGCTCGAAGGCGGGACTCAACGGAATTTGCTGGTTCACCTTTACGCGATAGGTGTCGCTCTCCAGTCCCGCGTTCAGGTCGTCGTTCTGAGCCGCCCCATGGTAAATACCAAAGCCGGCGCGAAAAACCGTCTTTCCATGAAACGCGCCCGGCGCCCAAGCCAGCGCGATGCGAGGATCGAAGTTCGTGTAATCCGGGTTGTACAGCGCTGGATTCGCGGGGCAAGGCGGAGTGTTGATTGGCCCTGAGCCTGGGGGCACGGGGTACGTGTTAAAGGAGCCGGTTCCCAGGCACACTCCATGAAACTGTTTCAAGTCAAACACGGTCGTCCGGTTCGTGGCCTCATGGGCTACGCCGTAGTATTCCCAGCGTAGTCCCGCCGTCAAAGTAAGCGTCGGAGTTGCTTTCCATTCATCCTGAAAGTAGGGCATGTAAAACATGCGGCGCAGGCCGTGGCAGCACCATGGTGCGACATAGGTGATATTGGAGAGCAACGCGTTTGCCATATCGTCAGGGCTGGCGAAGCTCAGCACGTTGTCGTCAGTCTGCCCCTGATTGAGCCGAACCCTCCTGATTTCCATGCCGGCTTTGAAGGTGTGCCGGCTATGGGTCCACGTCATGTTATCCACCACTCCGAAGGTTGTGCCGATTTCGATGTCGGCTGTGTTGTCGTTGAGGCCGACGAAGTTCGTAGTGCTCACCGCAAAGGGAAGTGCGCTCGACTGCGGATTGTGAAAAGGCGCGCGATTGATATATCCCTTGGTCTCATTGAAGAGTTGCGGTGTAAAAGTGTGTTGCAGGGCCAGCAAGTAATTCGCTGGATGGTTAATGGTTTGCAGCTTGTCCGCCGGAAGGCTGCTGCCGTTCGGGGCATCCACCAGGCTGATGTCGCGCTGGGCGCGGCCATAGAGCAGAGTGCTGGAGTTGATCTTGTAGTCCACTCGCGCCAGCCAGGTGTCTTCGTGGATGGTAGTGGGGGTCGGGGCTGTAATCAGATCGGCGTTGGGATCGGAGGTCGCGGTGAACGCGCTATCAGGATAAGTGAAACGCGGGGCGCAGTTCCCGATCGTCCCGACTGAGGCGCGCCACGGATACGCCTGCATAATGGTGCACATTTGCGGAGAGGTCGTCAGCACGTATTGCTGGTAGGGAACCGTGAGATTGCCCGACGCAAGCTGTCCGCAACAGATCCCGGACGGAACCGCGAACTGCTGTGTATTCTGCTGTAGCTGGCGGAGTCCCTCATAGTCGATGAAGAAGAACAGTTTGTCCTTCTTGATGGGCCCACCCAAGGTCACTCCATACTGGCCCATGCGAAAGGGAGGAACTTCGGGAAGACCCTGCAGGTTGTAATCGTTGAAGTTTCGGGCATCAAATACGGAATTTCTCAGATAGCCGAAAGCGGTCCCGTGCCAGTTATTCGTGCCGGACTTGGTGACCACGTCGATCTGGCCACCTGCCTGAGTTCCGTACTCCACATCGTACAAAGCGCTGGCGACGCGGTACTCTTCGATCGCGTCCTGCGAGATTTGCAGCCGAGTTTGCGACTTCTGCGCCTGTTCTTGAATTCCACCAGCATCCACGCCATCGAAGGAGAAGTTGTTGTCGTCGCGGGCGCGGCCGGCAAAACGGATGGTACGCTGATCGCCGCCGCCGTCATCCTGTGCGAAAGGTGCCAGCAGTGTGAAACTGGCCCAGTCGCGTCCGTTGTTCGGCAGATTGGCGATCTGGTCGGTATCAATGACCGTCGCGGCCTCGGCCGAAACGCGGTCGGCTTCCGTTGTGGCTTTAACCTCGATCTGTTCGTTGATCGCTCCGACTCCCAGTTGCACATCGATCGTGTGAGTCTGGCCAACCCGCAGGATCACGTCCTCGATGACTTTGGTCTTGAAGCCGCTCCCGCTGGTCGTCAGCGTATACCGACCCACGGCCAGCCCCGGGAATCGGTAGTATCCCTTGGAATTTGTTTTCTGCTCTTCGGTCAGCCCGGTCTCGACCGCCGCGACTTTCACTGTGGCGCCCACAATCACTCCTCCCGAGGGGTCGCTGACCGTCCCCTCCAGCGAGGCGCGATCTACCTGAGCATGTGCCGCAGGCGTTCCGGCCAGCACAAGCAAGCTGCCAACCACCAGAGTAAGCGAAAATCGTACAAAGCGGGAGATGATCGAGAGGGTGTGATCCAGGTTCATGATTGTCAGCTCCTTTCGGCTTAAGAAAATTCAGAATCGCGAGGACTCTTGCACTGGCCGAACGGCCGTTAGCTAGAGGTTTTCCCTCGTTCGCTCAAAATGTAGATGGCTTGATGACCCGGAATCCTAGAGTCCGGCTGTGACGCAGGGATGAACGCCAAGTTAATATTTCTTCAGGTCGGTGAGCCACACCGCAGCCTTGGCTCTAAACTGTGGGGGTCATGGAACACCAGTAACGAACCCGATGAAACTGCTGATTGTGGAAGACGAAGCGCGCATGGCGGACCTTCTCCGCAAAGGATTGACGGAAGAGGGCCATATTGCGACTTGCGCGTCCGACGGTGTCGAGGGTCTCGCCCTGGCCAAGTCTTACGAGTTTGATGTCATTATTCTTGACGTCATGATGCCCAAGCTCAGCGGATATGAACTCGCCAAACGCCTGCGAGCGGAAAAAATCCGGACGCCGATCCTCATGCTCACCGCTCGCGACTCCGTGCCCGACATCGTCCGCGGCCTCGATTTGGGTGCCGATGATTACATGACCAAGCCGTTTTCGTTCGATGAACTCGTCGCTCGCCTGCGGGCCGTCAAGCGCCGCGCTCTGGTGGCGCAGGACAACCACCTGCAGGTCTCGGACCTGGTTCTTGATCCCGCCAGCCGGGAAGTTTCACGCGGCGAAGAGCGCGTCTCGCTGACTCGCACGGAATATAACCTGCTGGAACGCCTCATGTTCCGTGCCGGCAAGGTGGTGTCGCGCCGCTCTCTCATCGAATCCGTCTGGGGATTTGACCGCGACATCGAAGAAAATACCTTGGACGCCTTTATGCATTTATTGCGCGGCAAAGTCGACCTGCCGGGCCGGCCCAGGCTGATTCACACCGTGCGCGGCGTTGGTTATGTGATTCGTCCCGATGGACTCGCATAAGCACCGAGGCTTGAGAAGACAAGCATGAAAAGACTCTCGATTGGCATGCGTCTCACGCTGTGGTACCTGGCAATTTTTGCCCTCGCCCAGGCCCTCTTCGGCGCAGGCATGTGGCTCATCCTGCGGCACAACCTGTATGACCTGGTCGATGACGGCATCGAGGAGCAAGTCGATGACTTGAAGAACTTCCTGCAGTCCCAACCCAAAGACAGTCCTATCGCCAAGGTGCAACAGGAATTGAACGCGATGTACAGCATCGAACACTCCGGCGATTATCTGGAGGTCTACGCCGAGAATAATCAACTGTTATACCGTTCCGCGTTCTTGCAGGCGCACCACTCAGCCATCCTGCCACCGGATCAAGTCAAGCGGCCCATCGTAAGGAGTCGCTGGATCGACCACCGGCCCTTCCGTTTTCTCTTTCAGAAATTGGAAGTCAACGGCCACGTCTATACCGTCCAGATGGGTGCTCCCGCCGACGATGCCGTCGAGACTCTCCACGATTTCCGCTCGTATCTGCTGATGTTCGCCCCTCTGCTGTTGCTGGTGGCCGCCGGCGGTGGCTACTGGCTCAGTCGCCGGGCCCTGGCTCCCGTCGATGCCCTAGTGCGAACCGCGCGCGAGGTTAGCGGTGCGAATCTCAGCAGCCGCCTTCAAAAACTCGAGACCGGAGACGAACTGCAGCGCCTGTCGGACACGTTGAATGAAATGCTCAACCGGATTGAATCTGCATTTCAACGGATCACCCAGTTCACCGCCGACGCCTCGCACGAACTGCGGACGCCAGTCTCACTCATCCGCACCGAAGCCGAACTCGCGCTGCGCCGCTCCCGCGGCGAGGCCGAATACAAGGAGTCTCTGCGCCACGTTCTGCTGGAAGCGGAACGCACCACGGTCCTGATCGAACAGTTGTTATCGATGGCCCGCGCAGACTCGGGCCGCGAGACCCTGCGCTTGGAGCCGGTCGATTTGCGCCGGACCCTCCGCGGCGTCGTCGACGGCTGGCAGCAGGTCGCAACCATCCGCAACATGCAATTTTCCGCCAGCCTCGATGTGCCGGATTTTTCCGTCATGGGCGATGAAACTTTGTTGCGGAGGCTGGCCGACATCCTCCTCGACAACGCCTTCAAGTACACGCCCTCGCCGGGCACGGTCCGCCTTTCGCTGGACACGCAAGGCGAAAGCGCAGTGATTCGCGTACAGGATTCCGGCGTGGGCATCGCCAAAGAAGAACAGGGCAGGATTTTCGAACGTTTCTACCGCGTCGATAAAGCGCGCAGCAGGGCCCAGGGCGGAGCGGGCTTAGGGCTCGCGATCGCGCAGTGGATCGTCACCCAGCACGGCGGCACAATTGGCGTCGAAAGCCTACCTGGAAGGGGCACCACGTTCCGTGTGGAATTGCCCATGACCGCGGCCCCCGTGCAGAATCCGCAGCCCGCGTGATCATCTTCAAAATTTGCACCTGCTGCCGTACAATGAAAAAGCCTTCCTAACGCCGGGATGGCGGAACTGGCAGACGCAGCGGACTCAAAATCCGCCGACCTTCGGGTCTTGGGGGTTCGACTCCCCCTCCCGGCACCAGCACTTAGATTCTCGCTTCTTACTCCATGCACACAATCACCGCAGAAATGACTCTGCGGGCATGAACCGCTCGGGGGACTCTTAGGCTTCCGTTGTATCGTCGTTGACCCACGTGGGGTCACCAGCCGGCCCGGCCAAGGTATACTCTGTGGTTTCGCGAGCCGGAACCGGCTCTCGGACCGGCCCAACATCCTTGAACTGTGGAGATCGCCCATGCAGAGCCGCATCACCGGCACCACCATGCCCGTCCTCGAATTTGCCCTGGATCCCAACGAGTCCATCATTTCCGAAGCCGGAGAACTTTCCTGGATGGGCAGTTCGATTCAGTTGACCACGCACACCCAGTTCGGCGGCGGAGGAGGACTCTTTGGCGTGCTCAAGCGCGTGGCTGGCGGCGGCTCCCTCTTCATGACGGAATACCGCGCCATCGGCTACCCGGGCGAGCTCGCCTTTGCCACCAAGCTTCCCGGCCACATCGTCCCCGTGGAAGTTTCGCCGGGACACGAGTACATGATTCACCGCCAGGGATTTCTCTGTGCCACGTCGCAAATTCAGATCGGCGTAGGTTTCCAGCAGTCGCTGGGTGCGGGTATCTTCGGCGGCGACGGATTCCTGCTTCAGAAAGTCAGCGGACAAGGTACCGCTTGGCTCGAACTCTCCGGAGAACTGGTCGTCCGCGATCTTCAGCCCGGCGAGACGCTGCGCGTTCATCCCGGCCACGTCGGCGCCTTTCAGTCGAGCGTCTCGTTCCAAATTACGACCGTCCCCGGTATAAAGAATATGATTTTCGGCGGCGACGGACTTTTCCTGGCTGCACTGACCGGCCCGGGAAGAATCTGGCTCCAGACCCTGCCCATCGCGCGACTCGCGCACGCGATTGAGCGCTATCTTCCCCGAGAAGTTTCGAGACAGACTGTCGAAGGCGGCGTGGTTGGCGGCATCGTCGGCTCCATCCTCGACAACATGAAGTAGGCTGCCGGCACGGCTATTCTGCTGCACCGCACTCGAATTATGAATGACTCTGGCGCAGCAGGCTCATTCGATCTGTCAACGCCCCCGGAAGTGATCGTGCCCGTAGATCTCTCCGGCTGTCTTCACTAATTCTTTCGAGAAAATCTTTTCGCCAGCACAAAATGGAATCCAACTCTTCCATCCTCAGAAGCGACTAAGATGCTCTCATGTTAATGGAGTCCGCACGGCAGTGTCCGGCCTATCCTTCGACAGTCCTTTGAGCGATGAACCTCGTTCGACCTCAGAGAATCTGGCAAGAACTTCATTGAAATGGGCAAGACGCCGGGGGCTCAGGACACTATGCTCAAGGTTGCGGTGCTCCAGACGGGGCATTCGCAGCGTAGGAGAAACAATGCAAACGCGCAAACTTGGAAAAAACAACTTGGAAGTTTCGGCCATCGGTCTCGGCTGCATGGGAATGAGCTTTGGCTACGGTCCGGCCGGAGATAAGAAGGAAATGATCGCGGTTATCCGAGCGGCCGTGGAGCGCGGCGTTACCTTCTTCGACACCGCAGAGGTCTACGGCCCGTTCACTAACGAAATACTCGTGGGTGAAGCGCTGGCTCCTCTCCGTGACCAGGTAGTGATCGCCACCAAGTTCGGCTTCAAGCTGGATCCGAATACTGGCAAACAGGCTGGCCTCGACAGCCGGCCGGAGCACATCAAGGAAGTCGCGGAGGCGTCGCTCAAGCGCCTCAACACCGATGTCATCGATTTGTTCTATCAACACCGCGTCGATCCCGATGTGCCGATCGAAGATACCGCCGGAGCGGTGAAGGATCTGATTCAGCAAGGCAAAGTAAAGCACTTCGGGCTCTCCGAGGCAGGGGTGCAGACGATCCGTCGCGCGCACAAAGTTCAGCCCGTCACCGCTCTGCAGAGCGAATACTCGCTGTTTTGGAGGGAGCCGGAAGCTGAGGTGATCCCCACGCTGGAAGAACTCGGGATCGGCTTCGTTCCCTTCAGCCCTCTGGGCAAAGGTTTTCTCACGGGCAAAATCAGCGACGACACGAAGTTTGACAAAAATGATTTTCGCAACATCGTTCCTCGCTTCACGCCCGAGAACCGCAAAGCGAATCAGGCGCTGGTGGATCTGCTGGGCAGATTCGCTCAGGCGAAGAAAGCGATGCCTGCGCAGATCGCACTCGCCTGGCTGCTGGCGCAGAAGCCGTGGATCGTGCCCATCCCCGGCACAACCAAGCTGCATCGGCTCGAGGAAAATATCGGAGCAGAGAACGTTCACCTCTCGCCCAAAGATCTCCAAGAGTTGGGAAGCGCAGCGGCGCAAATCCCGCTGCAAGGCGCTCGCTACCCCGAAGAGTTGCAAAAACTGGTGGGCCGCTGAGCGCCAAGAAAGAAGCGAACCTTCGAGCTAGAGCCGGACCGGGAGCGGAACATGCGAAAACTGCTTTTGCTCAGCGTAGTGTCGTTGTGTATCGCTCCGCCCGGAACGTCAGTGTGCAGCAGCCAGGACGGTCGAAACGGGGACACCCGGAACCACTTTGTCGGGGCGTGGCGGTTGACCCAGCTCGAGCAACCAGGTGCTGACGGAAAACTCACCAAGTCGACTCGACCGGCATTCTGGCCTTCACGCGCGACGGCCACATGTCGGTCCAGGTCATGGAACGCAACCCGCAGGCACCAAACCCAGCGGGTCCTGAGCAGTACTCACAAGGCGGCTACGAGGCCTCCTTTGGCACGTATGAGATCAACACAAGCAGTCACACCTTCACCTTCCACGTTGAGGGCGCATTGGTACGAACCCTTATCGGCAAGGACCTGCCACGAGCCTTCGAGCTCTCGGGCAAGCAGCTCATTGTGAAGTCGACCCGCTCGGACGAACACTGGAGAGTTGTCTGGGAGCATTACTAGTTCACGCCGCAAACTATTCATAGCTTCGGATAAAGGATGCGAAATGCAAAAACGTAAGCTCGGGAAAAGCAATCTTGAAGTTTCAGCTCTGGGCTTGGGCTGCATGGGAATGAGCTTTTCCTATGGCCCGCCCAAAGACAAGAAGGAAATGACCGCTGTTCTGCGCGCCGCCGTAGAACGCGGCGTCACGTTCTTCGATACCGCCGAGGTCTATGGCCCGTACTTGAACGAAGATCTCGTGGGCGAAGCGCTTGCGCCTCTCCGTGGAAAGGTCGTCATCGCCACCAAGTTCGCCTATGAACTCAAGCCCGATGGCAGTCCCGGTTGGGTTCGGCTCAACAGCCAGCCCGAGCACATCCGGCAATCGATCGAGGGTTCGCTCAAGCGGCTCAGGGTGGACGCCATCGACCTCTACTATCAACACCGCGTCGACCCCGAGGTTCCCATCGAAGACGTGGCCGGAACCGTCAAGGACCTGATCCAGCAAGGCAAGGTCAAGCACTTCGGCATGTCGGAAGCGGCTGCAAAGACGATTCGTCGCGCCCACGCGGTTCAGCCAGTCACCGCAGTGCAAAGCGAATACTCGCTCTGGTACCGCGATCGCGAGCAGGATCTGCTGCCCACTCTGGAGGAACTTGGAATCGGTTTTGTTCCATTCAGCCCGCTGGGAAAAGGCTTCCTCACGGGCAAGATGGACGAAAATACCCCGATCCCCAGTACCGACTTCCGCAGCACTCTTCCGCGCTTTACTCCGGAAAATCGGAAAGCGAATCTCGCGCTCGTGGATCTGCTGGGCAAGATCGCACAGCAGAAGAAAGCAACGCCGGCTCAAATCGCGCTGGCTTGGCTGCTGGCGCAGAAGCCATGGATCGTTCCCATCCCCGGCACGACCAAGCTGAATCGCCTCGACGAAAACATCGGCGCGGCAGCGCTCCAACTTACACCCGACGATCTCCGCGAGATCGAAAGCGCCGCCTCAAAGATCACGGTGCAAGGGGCCCGTTATCCCGAACACATTGAGCGGATGAGCAATATTTGAACGGCGCAATCAGCTCAAAGAGAAGGTCGGCGGGAAACAGTACCCAGGAAGGAGCCAGGCATGAGTAAAGAACCTTCAGCCGCCCAGAAGATGATTGGTGATTTCGCGCCCAAACTCGTTGAGCTCACGGATCGCGTCCTTTTCGGCGATGTGTGGGAGCGTCCCGAGCTTTCCAAGCGTGACCGCAGCCTCGCAACCGTGGCGGCTCTGGTTGCGATGAACCGTCCGGACCAGCTGCGCTTTCATCTGAACTTTGCCGCGCAAAACGGAGTCAGGAGGGAAGAGTTGATTGAACTCATCACGCATCTGGCGTTTTATTCCGGCTGGCCGAACACCATGAGCGCCATCATGGTTGCAAAGGAAGTGCTCTCGAAGGCTTGAAAGCCGAGAGCGATCAAGCTCAGTACAGGAGTGCACATGGCAAAGAGCAACGACACTCTGAAGGACCGGCTCTCCCGATCAAGCGAAATTACCGTCACCGTGACCGGCAGAAAATCCGGGCGCACCATCTGCAACCCGGTCTGGTTCGTATTGGATGGGGATCAGCTTTACCTGCTGCCGGTAAAAGGGTCGGACACGCAGTGGTACAGAAACGTGCTCAAGAATCCCTCGATCCGGATCGACGCGCGCGGGGCAGACGCTCAGCTAAAGGTTGCTCCGGTCACGGACGCTAAGCAGGTGTCGGCAGTGGTCGAGAGATTTCGCGCCAAGTATGGCGCCGGCGACGTCAAAAAGTACTATTCGAAGTTCGACGTGGCCGTCATGGCTCCCATAGGTTGATCGTGCGTCATCCTGTTCGGCGAGTTAAGATGTCGGCTACAAGCCAAAAATAAGGCCTGGCGAACTGGGGTCCGCGAGGCACAGGGGTTCTTACCAAAGCAGTTATCCGAAATCGGAAAGTTCAGGGGGGATCTCTATGGTCACGCTGAAAGTGAACGGAGTCCGGCACGAAGTCCAGGCGCCTGACGACACTCCGCTGCTCTATGTGTTGCGCAACGATCTTCAATTGATCGGCCCGCAGTTCGGCTGCGGACTCGCCCAATGCGGAGCTTGCTCCGTTCTGGTCGACGGCAAGGAAGCGCGTTCCTGCATCACACCCGTCGCGAGCGTCGCCGGCCAGGAGATCACCACGCTTGAAGGTTTGCCCGCAAGATGGGCCAAGCAAAAAGGCCTCTCGGCGGACGAGGCGAAAATCACGCTTCATCCCGTGCAGCAGGCTTGGATCGAAGAGCAAACTCCGCAGTGCGGCTTTTGCCAGAACGGCATGATGATCAAGGCGACCGAACTCCTCGAAAGCAACGCAAATCCCACGCTAGCGCAAATCAAAGAGGCCTTCACCACCTCCGGTCCATCGCCGAATTTATGCCGCTGCGGAACCTACGTCGCGATCATTGAAGCCGTGCAACATGCCGCCACGATCATGGCGAAGAGGAGTTAAGCGATGGCCATCATGAGCGAAAAACCAACCAACGTTCTCGCGCCTACGCTATCGCGCCGTCAATTCATCAAAGCCGGCGGCATCCTCGTTGTCGGATTCAGCTTCGCTGGCCCGGAACTTCTGAAGGCCGATACCGCGAAGGCCACCCCGATGAAGAACTCGCTCGATCCCACTCTTCCCAGTTCCTGGGTTGAGATTCATCCTGACAACACAATCGTGATCCGCACCGGCAAGAGCGACTTCGGCCAGGGCTCAACCTTTACCGCTTACCGCCAAATCGTAGCCGAGGAGTTGAGCGTGCCCTTCGAAGCGATCACCACCGTTGTGTCGGGAGACACCGATCGCACGCCCGACGGAAGCGGAGCCTTCGATTTCCTCGGCCGCGGAACGCCGAACATCCGCAAGGCCGCCGCCTATACCTACCAGGCTCTGCTCGACCTCGCATCAGAAAAACTTGGCGTGCCGAAGGACAAGCTTTCCGTCAAGGACGGCATCGTCTCGGGAGGCGGCAAGACTATCTCCTACGGCGATCTCATCAAAAACCAGCAGTTGAAGCTCACTATTCCGGTCAAGGGTGACCTCACCAGCATCTTTGGCCTGTCCATCGAGGGCAATCCGCCGATGAAGCCCGTGAGTGAATACACCGTCATCGGGAAGTCGTTCAAGAATTCCATCATCAGTTCGAAAGTAGCTGCCAAAGAAACCTGGGCCACCGATGTGCGCCTGCCGGGAATGTTGCATGCGCGCGTAGTGCATCCCAAGACGCTGGGCTCGACTCTGGTCTCTGCCGGGCAAGTGGACAAAACTAAGTTTCCGAATTCGCAAGTCATCGTGAAGGGCAATCTGGTTGGTGTGGTCGCGCCCACCGAATGGGAAGCGATCCAGGCCGCTGAGCAGGTAGCCGGCGCGACGAAGTGGACCGATTGGAAAGGTCTTCCCGGCAACGCAAAGATCTATGAACACCTCAGGGAACAGTCTGATTGGACCACCGCCCCTGTCGAGAAGAGCAAGTCTGCCAAAGGCGATGTAGCATCCGCGCTCGCTTCGGCTCACAAAAAACTTTCCGCCACCTACCAGTTGTCTTACATGAAGCACGCGCCGATTGGCCCCACTATGGCCGTTGCCGACGTCAAGCCTGACGGCACCGTGCACATCTACACCCATAACCAGAATCCGCAGGCGCTTCGCGGCGAAATCGCGACCATGCTCCGCACTACCCCCGATCATGTGATCGTGCATTCGTATCCCGGTCCGGGACATTACGGCAGGTCGAACGGTGGAAATGCAGGCGCCGAAGATGAGGCGGTGCTCCTGTCGCAGGCCGTCGGCAAACCTGTGCGCGTGCAGTGGATGCGCGCCGACGACATGCAGTGGTCCACGCAAGCGTCGGTTTCTTTTTCCGACGTTCAGTTAGCCGTCGACGAAAAGGGCAAAATGGCCGCGTATCAAATCGACCACTACATGCCGGCCATGCAGGACGATCGTCCGATCGGCGCGGTCCTCGCAGGACTGCCCACCATGTCTGCGCCCGAAGTTCATTCCGATGGCGTAACCTCCACTGTTAACGGCCTCGAAGATCCGTGGATTTACGCGACCGTTCCGAACCTGGCGGAAAATGGTCATGGCACCTTCCAGGTCGGACAGAAAGCTTCTCCCATCGCCGTCGGTCTCCGCGACCACAGCATGCGCACACCGGGGCAGTTCCAGCAAAACTATCCGCGCGAGCTGGCGATCAATGAAGCAGCGGCGCTCGCCGGCGCTGACGCCATTCAGTTCCGCATTGACCACGCCACCGAAGAGCGTGCCATCGCTGTGCTGAAAGCCGTCCGTGATGCGTCTGGCTGGGACACGCGTCCCTCCCCGCGTCCCGGTGCCGTATCTACTGGCTCCGCGCCAGTACGTGGTCGCGGAGTCTCTCTGATGTTGCGCAGCGGAACCTACTGGGCCTGCGTTTGCCAGATCGCCGTGACGCCCTCGACAGGCGCGATCGTAGTCGAGAAGTACACGATCGCGGTCGATCCGGGCATCGTCGTCAACCCCATGCAGTTGAAGAGGAATGTCGAAGGCGGTGCGGTAATGGGAATCGGCCATGCTCTCTTCGAAGAAGTCATGTTCGATGAGAGCGGCATCACGACCGATGACTGGATCTCCTATCCCATCCCCACCATGGCCGACATGCCCGAAATCAAAGTTGTATTGCTCAGCAATCCCAAAGTCGGCGCTTACGGCGGAGGTTCAGAGGCTGCCAATGCACTCGCTGCGCCGGCGATAGCGGCCGCCCTCCACGATGCAACCGGAAAGATCATGCGCCGGCTTCCGATGAAACCGGCCTACGTGCAGGCGATTTTGAAGACTTAACCTGCAGCGGAGTACGCAAGAGAGATCTATGTCGAACTCAACCGATCAATCTCTTCTGGAGGCTTTGCTCGATTCCTGGGATCGCAACAATGCGATCCTTACCAACCTGCTCGGCGCTATTCCGGATGGCGGGCTTGAGGCGCGAGCGATCGACGGCAGTCCGTCCGTCGCAGAAATGTTTGCCCACATCCACTATGTCAGGCTGGCGCTTGTTTTCGAGGATGCGCCCGAGTTCGGCAGCGAAGTGCCGACGGAAGAGTGGGTGGCCGAGCGTGATCGCGGCCGCCTCTCATGCTTGCTGAACGACAGCGCCATGGCCGTGCGCGACGCGGTGAAGAACAGGGCGGAGAGTGGCCGTGAAATGAAGCTTCACTACGACCACCCTATCCTCCTGCTTCAACATATGATCTGGCACGAAGGCTATCATCACGGTCAGATCAAGCTGGCTCTGAAGCGGGCAGGCCGCCCGCTCTCTGACGAGCAAGCCGGACCGCTTACCTGGGGCATCTGGATGCGGAAGAAACGAGAGGGTTCCATGCAAGCCTCCTAATTTTTGGCCCCGCTGAGGTCGCCGTGCAACTCGGCGTGCGGACCCTGTTCGACTTGATCAAGCTTTTTCTTCTGGTCATCGTTCAGGATGACTCGGATCTTTTTATCGGCCGCATATCGCGAGTCTCTGACTTTGTTCAGCCGTTCTTCGCGGGAGATGTTCTCGTCCTGAACGAGCTTCACGGTTGTGTTGTGCAACTCCTGCAGGATGGGCTTGATTTTCTCCTGCTGATCATCCGTAAGATCGAGCTTGGTGGTGAGAAATTTAAGTTGGGCGTCGGAAGTTGGCACCCCGGCGTGCTCGCCGCTCGCGGCGCTCTTGGTTGGACTGTCGGCTCTGGTAGTAGCCTGTTGCGCGACCGCGGTAAGGGCGAACATGAACATGATCCCGGTTGCAAGTAAGCGAAAGCGATTCATCGTGTTTCTCCTTTACCCATGATTGGGGAATCTAACGATGGAAGGCCGCGCAGTCGAGAACCATTTTGAGTTCCTGAACAAAGAGGTGGTTGATGTCCAGAAATGGCCGTACCCAGTTGCAGAAACATGACGTGCCGGGGAAACATCGAGTCATGCAGCGTCGTAAACCCGATCAGCGAGTCCGGCGTACGCACGAGCGGCTTGGCAGTGCACTGGTGGCGTTGATTCAGGAGAAGTCCATCGATGACGTGACGGTGCAGGAAGTGCTGGACCGCGCCTCCGTCGGTCGTTCCACTTTTTATCTTCACTTCCGCGACAAGAATGACCTGCTCCTCAGCCAACTGGAGAAGTTCTTGGAGATGATGAGCTCGGCGCTCAGCGCCCGAAAAGAAAAGTCTCTTCGAGTGGTCCCTGTCGCAGAGATGTTTGAGCACATCGGCAGCCAGAACAAGATGTATCGCGCGCTGGCCGACTCCGGCCGTCTCAACGATTTCTTCGATCTGGCACAAGGCTACTTCGCACGCGGGATCGAGCAGCGGCTTATCGAGTCTGGGCGTCTGCCAAAACTGCAGCGTCGCGAACTAGCGGCTCGCTCCTCTGCACTGGCCGGGAGCCTGCTGTCGCTCCTGCGATGGTGGCTCGATCGCGGTGCGAAGGAACCGCCGGGCGCCATGGACGAGTTGTTCCACAGGATGGTATGGAGCGGGCTGCAATGATTGAAAAAGGGAGTATTCTCGAAGTCGTGAAAACCAACGGCAAAATGGTCTCGCTGCAGCGAGTGGACAGAATTGCGGAACCAAACCAACCCGAACTGCAGAGGCTAGGACAACTGATTGCCGCCTATGCCCCTCACGACGGCAGTTTTGAGCTGCGCATCCCCGGCTTGCACGCGATTCGTCTCTCGCGCATTAACAAAGAATGTGTGCATGCCGTGCGCTTACCCTCGCTGTGTATCGCCGCCCAGGGCGCGAAGACCATTATCGTTGGGCAGGACACTTACGAATACGACTCCAGGCGTATGATCGTGTTTTCCGTTGCCTTGCCCGTGGCCGGTCAGGTCACGAAAGCCAGTTATTCCGAGCCTTATCTTGCTCTCAAACTCGACCTTGACTCGCACAAGATTGCCGAACTGGTTTTGCGAGTGTTCCCACACGGCTTGCCTCCGGCTCAGGAGAGGAATGCAGTTTACGTTACACCGGTCGATGAGAACCTTATCAACGCCACGACGAGGTTGATGGAGTGCCTGGCGCGTCCCGGCGATGCCGAATTGCTCGCTCCGCTCGTCATGGACGAGATTTTGATCCGCCTGCTGCGTAGCCCGATTGGTGTCCGCATCGCTCAAATGGGCTTTGCAGAATCGAGCGTGCACCGCGTGGCAAAGGCTATTTCCTGGTTGCGCGCCAACTTCTCTCAACCGATGAAAGTCGAACACCTGGCCGAATTGGTACACATGAGCGTGTCCTCGTTCCACGAGCACTTCAAGTCCGTCACCTCCATGAGCCCATTGCACTATCAAAAGGTGCTGCGCCTCCAGGAGGCAAGACGCCTCATGTTGTCGACAATTATTGACGCGGGTACTGCAAGTCAGCGTGTGGGCTACCTGAGCGCCTCCCAGTTCAGCCGCGAATACAGCCGGTTCTTCGGCAGCGCACCGACCAAGGACATCGCCAGATTGCGCCATGAGGTCGGACTTTCGGCCTGACCGAGGAGTTGGGTCAGCCAGCGCCGTCGCTCACGCCGCTCTCATCTCAGGTAAACTATCTCTTGCTTCCCCGGTTTCACAATGATTAACGGCAAGCGCATCGCGGTCGTCATGCCCGCCTACAACGCGGAGAAGACTCTCCAGGCTACGGTTGGAGAAGTGCCTGAACTGGTGGATGTCTGCATTCTGGTGGACGATCACAGCAAGGATCAAACCGTCGATCTGGCCCGCCGCATGGGCCTGCTGGTTTTTCAACACGACCGCAACTATGGCTACGGACGCAACCAGCAAACCTGCTATCGCGAAGCGCTCGCTGCGGGCGCCGACGTTGTCATCATGCTGCATCCCGACTATCAATACACGCCGCTGCTCATCACTGCGATGGCCAGCATGGTCGCCTATGATGTGTACGACGTCGTGCTGGGGTCGCGCATCATCGGTGGCCGGGCTCTGCGCGGCGGCATGCCGATTTATAAATACATCTCGAACCGCCTGCTCACCGCATTCGAGAATTTATTTCTAGGCGTGAAACTTTCCGAGTACCACACCGGATACCGCGCCTTCAGCCGCAGAGTCCTTACTGATTTGCCGCTGCTCGAAAATTCCGACGACTTTGTCTTCGACAATCAGATGCTGGCCCAATGCGTGCACTTCGGCTTCCGCATTGGAGAAGTCTCCTGTCCCACGAAGTATTTCGAAGAGGCTTCGTCGATCAATTTCCGCCGCAGCGTGGAGTATGGCCTCGGTGTCCTGGCAACGACCCTGCAATTCGCCCTGCAGAGATTCGGTCTGATTCACTTGCCTCGCTTCAGTGACAAGGGCCGCAAACTCGGCGAGGGCGGCGAAACCTATTACGCCGCTCGCACTGACACTGCGCGCCCGGCCTGAGTGCCCGCGGAACGTTTTCCCGGAATGTCAGAATCTCCGCAAAACCCGCCCGGGCGTTGGTTGGGCACGAACGATTTCTCCGCCACGAATCTGCTGCTGCTGGCCGCGCTCGCCGTGTTCGCCTTCCTCGTCATGGGATACCACCCAGGCCTTGAGGACGACGCGTTTTACCTGGCCGCGATCAAGCGCAATCTGAACCCGGCCCTGTTTCCGCACGACGCGGAATTCTTTCGCCTTCAGTTTCAGGCCACCATCTTCGACAAACTCATCGCCTGCTCGGTCCGCCTTAGCCATATACCGTTGGCGTGGGCGGTCTTGCTCTGGCAGTTCGCCGCCATCTTCTTCCTCCTCCACGGTTGCTGGCGGATCGCTCGTCGCTGCTTCTCCCAACCGCAGGCGCAATGGGCCGCCGTGTCCACTGTTGCGGTCCTGCTTACGCTCCCTGTGTCTGGCGTCGGCATCACGCTCGCCGACCAGTACCTTCATCCGCGCACACTCGCGACCGCGGCGATCCTGGCGGCCATCGTCGCCGTCCTCGACCGTCGCCTGTGGCTCGCCGGAGTCCTGCTGGCTGTCGCTTTCGCCATCCATGCCATCATGGCCAGCTTTGGAATATCTTTTTGCGCGTTCCTGCTCTGGAATCGACGTGAAGTGTTTCCGCGACGTCCGTCCCCGATGCCTGTGGCGGCCGCACTCCTTCCGCTGGGATGGATCTTCGAGCCCGCCTCCGACGCCTGGCGCCAAGCCGCATCGACACGAAGCTTTTATTTTCTGACGCGTTGGGAATGGTACGAGTGGTTGGGAGTCTTCGGTCCGTTGATCCTTTTATATGTCTTGCGGCAGTTCTTGCGGCGCAGAGAAGCAGATGGCTCAGCTCTGCCAACAATTGTTTCAACTCTTCTCCACTACGGCATCTTTCAAACCGCCGTTGGTTTGCTTATCATGCTGCCCCCCGCCCTCGAACGCCTCCGCCCCTTCGAGCCCATGCGTTACCTCCACCTTCTCTACCTGCTCTTCTTCCTCATCGCAGGAGGGCTATTCGGTAGCTATATTCTTGGAGCAAAGGTTTACCGCTGGCTATTGTTGTTTGTTCCGTTGAGCGCGGGAATGTTCTACGCGCAGCGTCAGATGTTCCCCGCGTCCTCGCATCTGGAGTTGCCCGGCATGGCGCCGCAGAACCCTTGGCTGCAAGCCTTCGCATGGATCCGTCAAAACACTCCCCCGGATAGCCTGTTCGCGCTCGATCCTCATTACGTGACGCTGCCGGGCGAGGACTACCACGGCTTCCGTGCCCTCGCCGAACGCAGCGTTCTGGCCGACTACGACAAAGATGGCGGCATGGCCGCCCGCGTCCCTCGGCTCGCCCCGCGCTGGCTGAAAGAAGTAACCGCCCAAAGCAACTGGGAAAGATTTCAAGCCGCTGATTTCCAGCGCCTCAAACAGGACTTCGGCGTGACTTGGGTAGTCCTTTCACGCCCTGATCGAACCCTTGCCGAGCAAACGGAAGCATCGCAGGTCATGACGTGCCCCTATTCGAACGTCCAGCTTCAAGTGTGCCGTCTATACTAAAAAAGTAGCGTCGGCGTCTCGCCGGCTATCGCGTGGGCGAGTCGCCCACGCACTCAGCGTCAAGAACGAATGCCAACCGATTCTTCCCCAAAACGCGCTCAACCTTACGTCTTGATGGTGGCTATTGCGCTCGCCGTCCGCCTCGCCGTCATTCCGTTCACCTACCACGAGTGGATGGATCCCTTCGTCCTGACGCACTGGGCCTTCGGCCTCATCGCGCGCTCCATCGCCTCCGGCCACGGCTTCGGCAGTCCGTTAGCCGAAACCGGATTGTCTGCTCTTTTGCCGCCTGTTTACTCTTACCTGCTTGCAGGCATTTTCAAAATCTTCGGAATTGAAACCCGCACTTCGATACTCGCGGCCCTGTCATTGAACAGTGTGTTCTCAGCGTTGACCTGCATTCCGGTTTTTCTTCTGGCGCGGCAGGCATTCGGCGACCGCGTCGCCAAGTGGGCGGGTTGGGGATGGGTCTTCTCTCCCTACGGCGTATACTACGGAGCCGACTGGGCCTGGTCGACCTGCCTGGTTACGCTCGAACTCTCCTGTTTGTTTCTCATGGCGTGGCGACTGGAGGACCGCGCGCGCAAGCGTGATTGGATTCTTTTCGGCGTGCTCTGCGGCCTGGCCGCGCTCACTGAGCCCGTCGTGATGGCGGTCCTCCCACTGCTTGGCATCTGGACTCTCTACCGTCGCTATCGCCTGGCGCGACCGTGGAAGTTGCAGATGATTGTTGTTGCCCTCGCAGGCGTCGCGACGCTCTCGCCCTGGATCGTCCGCAACTACATGCTGTTCCACAAATTCATCCCTGTGCGCAGCGGCTACGGCCTCGAACTCTACATCGGCAACAACGGATACACTCAGCATTGGGTCAATCGCACGTTGCACCCCAATCACAATGACGCAGAGCTTTCCGAATACGAGCGCGTGGGCGAAGGGGCTTACATGGACCACAAGATGCAGCAGGCGAAGGACTACATCCGCAGCCACCCCGCGTGGTTTGCGTGGATGACGTTTCGCCGCATCGTCTACATGTGGACCGGCTACTGGAGCTTCGACGCGGCGTATCTGAAGGACGAGCCGCTCGACCCGCCCAACGTCTTCGTCAATACGACAATGTCGCTTCTCGGACTGTGGGGACTGCGGCGCACCTGGCAACGAGATCGGTCACTGGGCGTTCGCTTCGCCATCGTGCTGTTCTTCTTCCCGCTGACCTACTACTTCTCTCACCCGGAAACGTACTACTTTCGTCCGGTCGATCCGTTGATCGTAGTTCTCGCGGCCGTGGCCGTGGCCGGACGATTGCAGCGGAAGATTGCCGCGTAGTTCCAGCGCGCGCGAGGGCAGAATGCTGCCGCTCCATTGCAGCGTCTCGCGAATGGGGGTTAACATCTAACCAGGAATGGCGAACGCTCCGGGTTTATCGGTCAGCACGCAAAGCCGCTTCACGATTGGCCTCGGCGAGATTCTGAATTTCGCCTATGACGCCTTCTGCAGCAACAAGCTGCAATTCACGCTCACCTCTCTCGCCATGGCTGTGGGTACTGCTTCTGTGATTCTGGTCGCTACCATCGGACTCACCGGAAAGCAGTACATGCTGCGCCAGTTGCAATCCATCGGCACGAATATGATCTACGCCGACTATCAGGGCGGTGCGCAGCGGCTCGACTCTACGCCCGACCCCATGACCGTGGAGGATGTGCAGGCGGTGCGCGAGCAGGTGCCCAACGTCGTGGCCGCGTCTCCCACGGTTGCGTTGGAAGATCACATCAGCGTCGGCGGGGGCAAGCAAAGCGACATCCTGGTTCTCGGCGTCGACCCCGAGTATCTGCGGGTGCGCAATCTGAAAGTTCTTGCCGGACGCTTCTTCGATTCCGAAGACTCAGCGGGGCGCAACAAAGTCGCCGTGATTACCGAGAAGCTGGCGCAGAAACTCTTCGGTTCCAGCCCGGTGGCGGTCGGCCAGATCATCAAGTTGAGCGGCGGTCTTCCATTCACCATCGTGGGTGTCTTCAAGGAGAGTGTCGACACCTTCGGTCAGTCGGAAATTCAGGAAGACACTATGCTGATCCCCTACACGGTCAGTCGCTTCTTCGTTCCGACGGCAGCGGTTTATCAGATTTATTTTTCCGCGGCGACTCCGCAAGACGTCATCCCGGCGACTGCGGCCATCAAGCGCGTGCTGCAGTCGCGGCATCGCGCGGAATCTGTGTACAGCGTGCAGAACCTGACGCAGTTCCTTACCGTGGCGGGACGCATTGCCGACGCGATGACTCTCATCCTCATGCTCGTCTCGTTCGTCACCCTGCTAGTAAGCGGCATTGGCATCATGAACATCATGCTGGCGACGGTGACCTCGCGCATCCGCGAGATTGGGATTCGCAAAGCCATCGGCGCTACCAACCGCGAAATCCGCCTGCAGTTTCTAGCGGAGGCCATTGTGATCTCGGTGACCGGAGGCATCGTCGGCATCTTGGCCGGCCTCGCCTTGCCGTACTCAGTACGCTTCCTCACTGACTATCGCATCCCGATCAATGGCTGGTCGGCGATCATCGCCATCGTGGTGTCTTCGGTCGTCGGGATCATCTTTGGAACCGTCCCCGCCACCCGCGCGTCGCAGCTCGATCCCGTCGAAAGCCTGCGTTATGAGTAAGTTGGCGCGCTCTTAAGGGAGTTTTCCACAGTGTTCCTGCAGGAACCTTTTGAGGGCAATTCTGTACGTACAATTATGTAACGAAGACGGGCTAATTGGTGTCCTCGCAAGGGTTTAAGGGGCGCCGGATTTCACTGGAGCAGGCGCTGGTTGACCTGGGCCCTGAACTTCTGAAATTCAGGGTCGTTTTGCAATTCAGGAATCGGGTCGCCGAGTAGCATGCCGGCCTCATGGCGGTCGAACGAGACCTGAAGGTAGGCGAGCGCTTCCTGTCTTTTCCCGAGCGCCGCGTAGGTTGCAGCGAGGCCGTAGGCGTTCCCGGAGCCGCTGTCCACGCGATTCTTCAAGAGAGGGAGTTCACTTTCGTACAAACCCTGCAGTCCATTCGCTGCGAATCCGTTTTCGCGGACATCGGCAAGAGCCAAGCCATCTTTGTCGTGGCGTAGTTCCGACATGCGCCTCCACGATGCGAGGGCTTTGGCATAATCCTTCTTCTGCCAGTAGATACGGCCGAGATAGTCATGAGTGGATGAAAGCGAGGACTCGGCCGTTTCGAGTTGCTGGAGCAGCACCAGGGCCTCTTCGTGGTGTCCGGCGTCCCACAGAAGCATCCCTTTGTCAGCCAGGATGGCATTGGAAGCAGGATCGAGCCGGCGCGCCTGCTCGATTTGATCCAGCGCCTCCGGGAAACGGTGAACGCCCCACAGAAAAGTGGCATACCAATGATGAGCGCGGACGAGATTGGGATTCAGTTGCAAGGCCCGCTTGAATTCTGGCTCGGCAGTGGCTCCTTGCCAGGACCACCAGAAGGTGGGAAAGGCGAGCGAGATGTGCGCTTCGGCAGACGTGTCATCGAGTTCGACGGCGCGCTGCGCCGCCGACAGAGCTCGCGGAAAGGCCTCGCCCGGCGGCATGGAGCCAAACTCGCGCAGAAGGTTATAGCAGTCGGCCAGCCCCACGTAGGCCTGAGCGTCGCTGGGATCTTTCACGATCGCCTGGGTGAAGTAGTCGATCGCCTTGGTCAAATCCTCGGGAGTGCGGCGGTCCCAGAAATAACGCCCCTTCAGGTAGAGATCCTGAGCTTCGGCGTTAGGAGAGTGACGGCTGGCCAAGGCCTTGAACCGCGTCGCCGTGTGGCCAACTGAAAGAAAAACCACCAGCGCGACAGCAAGCAATAGCGGGATCAACCAGGCGGCTGCCCGTGCCCGGTCGGAAATCGGTGCGCTCTGCCCAGGTTTTGATTCGACTCGCGCGACTTCAGATATGGGGGACTTGAGTTGGTTCGTTTCACCAGAGGGCGAGTCCTCGGCATCCAGCTCCTGGCTCCGACCCTGCAACCACTTGCCCAACTCGTTGCTGTAGGCAAAGACGGCACTGCGCCCGCCGCCCGGCACGCGATGCACGGGAAGTCCGCGTTCGGTTTCCCAGCGCTTGACGGTCCGCTCGGCGCGTCCGAAGAAGGTTGCGATCTCCTTCCACGAGTCCAGACGTTTGCCCGAGAGCGGGTTGGGATGAGATGCCATAAAGGGAAATGACCTGAATTGACCTGACGGGGCCCGACTTGGCGCTTGCCTGGGGGAAGCAAGGCCGCCATAGTATAGCGCGATTTGGGGCGAGCGGTTCCACCACCAACGAGCCTGGGAGTGGCACAGGGGTGTGCCAGATCAAGTGCAAAAAAACACTTTTAAATCAGCAGCTTAGGAGGAGCTTGTATGTCTCGATGCCACCTCTCGCGTTTCGGTCTCGCAGCGATTTCTTGCGGTGCATGGGTTTCGGTTCTATTCGCGACTGCAAGCTTGGCCCAAACGCCGTCGATAACTTACAGCGTGCTGTACCAGTTCGGAACCAACGCCCAGGATCCGCTGCAACCGCATGGCTTGGACGCAATCGCGCAAGGGCGCGACGGAAATTTGTACACGACATCCGCCAGCGGTGGAACTACCAATAGCGGGACGGTGTTCTATGTGACCCCATCGGGGACGGTCACTGTTCTGTCCAACCTTGGCAACCCCGGCAACAACCCCTACAGTGGCGTAACTCTTGGCACGGATGGCAACTTTTACGGCACAACCGAGTTGAACGGCGAGGGCCCCGGAACCGCGTTCCAAGTCACGTCGGCTGGCGTGGAGACGGGGCTGCACATTTTTGGAAACGCCGGCGATGGGGCCTGTCCCTATGCCGCTCCGATCGAGGGAACCGACGGCAACTTCTACGGGACCACGACCACGGTTTGTGGTTTCGGGAGCCTGAGCACGGTGTATAAGCTCACGACCGCCGGCGTGCTCACTACGCTGTACACGTTTACCGATGGTTCCAACGTCACCGCACAACTGGTGCAGGGAACCGACGGGAACTTCTACGGAGTGTCGGTCACGGGAGGCACCAGCAACGATGGCGTCATCTTTAACATGACTTCAAGCGGCAAAGTTACCGTGCTCCACAACTTCATTGGCAGTGACGGGTCTGGTGGGTACGCCGGCCTGATCCAGGCGAGCGACGGAAACTTCTATGGCGTCACTTACGCGGGTGGCTCCTCCAACGCCGGAGTGATCTTTAAGGTCACATCGAGCGGCACCTACACCGTTCTGCACAACTTCAATGGAACCAGCGACGGGAATGGTCCTTTTGTGAGTCTGGTGCAGGCGACGGACGGAAAACTGTACGGCGTAGCGAATGGGGGCGGCTCATCGAACCTTGGCACTCTCTACAGTATTACGACGAGCGGGACTTTCACCGTTCTAGTCAACTTCACTGGTACCAACGGTTCGGTACCAAATGCTCAGCTGAAACAGAATACGAATGGTCTTTTATATGGCGACACCTACCAGGGGGGCAACCTGAGCCTGTGTTCCAACGTTGGCTGCGGCGTGTTCTACAGCCTGAACATTGGCGCGAAGGCATTTGTCACTCTGCAGAGCACGTCGGGCAAAGTGGGCTCGAAGGTTGGAATCTTTGGGCAAGGATTCAGTTCCTCATCAGTCGTGAAGTTTAACGGTGTGGCCGCGACTAAGGTTACCCGTTCTGGGACCACTTATCTGACGGCGACGGTGCCCACCGGCGCGACGACAGGCAAAGTGACAGTAGCGACGGGGTCGACCACGCTGACGAGCACGCAGAAATTCACAGTGCATAATTCATGGAGCAGTGGTGTGGCCATGACGACCGGTGTGCAATGGCCCATGACCGGGACGATTGGCAGCAAGATCTACGTGGTCGGGGGATACACTGCGACGGCGGCCGTCGCGAACAATCAAATCTACAATCCCACGACGAATACCTGGAGCAGCGGTGCCGCCCTGCCGACCGCGATGGCGCAGGGAGCTAGTGCAGTGTTGAATAACGTCCTGTATGTTTTCGGCGGGAGCGCCGACGGAGGCAACACGGTGACCAATGCCGTGTGGGCCTACAATCCGACGACGAACTCGTGGTCCTCAAAAGCCGCGATGCCCACGGCGCGCTGCAGTACGGTGGCGGTTGTCGACAAGGGAACTGCCTACGTCATCGGCGGCTACAATGGCAGCCGGCTGAACACCGTCGAAAGCTACAATCCCACGACGAATACATGGACGTCGGAAGCGCCGCTCCTGGTCGGCAAATCGGAGATTTCGGCCGGGCTGCTCTCAACGACGATTGTGGCCTCCGGCGGTTTTGCCAGCGGTGGGGTCACCGGAGATACGGAAGGCTACAACGCAACCACGAATACCTGGACGGCGCTCACCAGCGATTCCGTTCACCGCAACGGGGCTTGCGCCGGGGCCATCAGTGGGAACCTCTACGCGTCGGACGGAAACGACAATTCGAATAACGCGTTCAGCGTGAACGAATCATTCAATCTGACAAAGAACGCATGGACGACGCTGACCGCTATGCCCCAAACCGTAACCGATTCCGGGCCCGCCGTTTATAACGGCCAGCTCTACTGCTTCGGCGGTTCCAGCTTCGCCAACGCATTTCGCGGGACGGTGTACAACAACGTGCAGATTTACCAGCCGTAAAGAGTCTTGAGGGATGGGGCACTCTTGCCGGGAGAGGGGCAGGAAGGGCCCGTTCGTCTCAACAAACAGAAGTGGAAGAGTAGCGCCCTGAAGCCGCGAAGCCGGGCTGGTTTGCCCGGCTTCGTGGAGCTGGTTCAAGCGGTCCTGTTTTGATCGTCGACCAGAATCTCGAAATCTGGGATCAGGTTCGATCCCCGCGCCTTCCAACCCAACTGTTGCGTTTTCTCACACAGTGGGGAAGGCCGAATCTCAATTTGCGCTAGGGGCTCACCAACCCGTTGCGCGGAGCCCTCTACATCACCATTGCCAGGTTCTCGAGCTCGTGCACCAACACCGGCATGGCACACCCGGCCATCTCAACGCGGCCCGCCGCATCCAGCGCAGCCTTGGGCGAAACCCCGTAGCCACGGCCCATTAGAAACACCTGCAGCAGCTCGGCTGCCTCATAGGAGTCGATCATGCCCCCTTGGAGCAGGTCGTTCCTGAGAGCTGCCAGTTCGGTCACGGTGAATCTGTCTTTGTCGTTCATCTTCGCGTTCATCAGCATTTCTTCGTTCGTCATGGCCGTCATCACCTCCGACTCCGACCTCTTACCGCTTTGCCGTATTAGACTCATCGGCAGCTGTGAAAGTTGCATGCAATCCATATGCCGAATTCGCCCTAGTTTTCCTATTACGGTCCCCAATCCCCCTTAATTGCATTAACCCCTGTGGATGTCTGAAGTTGCGGTGGACCGGGAGCCGGTTCCGGCCCGCCGAGGTTTCCTTCGTACCCAATGGGTAATCTCAAAACTGACACAATGTGTCAGTGCTGACGATCCACCAACAAAGAACGTCGGTTACCAGCGGGCGGAATGCTGCTGAGGACGGGCAGCGTTCCCACCACCTTATTCATAGTGTCTGAGGAGGCCTCTGGCGTTTCTCGCTGCCGAAAAAGGAACGGAGTTCCTCCCCCGGGTGTAGGGCGCGAAATCGGTTCTGGTCGCTCGCGAGAATGACCGGGCGCTGCGACGCGAGCGGTTGCTATGGCGGCGCTGGGAACTGCGGTCAGGCCTGTGCTTCGGCTAGGCTGTCGTAAAACGGGAAGAACTGCTCGACGTGCGTAACCTGCATGGTGTTCCGTACACGTTGGGTGACGCCGACCAGCGCCAGGCGGCGGCCGTCTTTCTGATGGTTCACGTACGCTCCCACCAGAGCGCCGATCCCGGCTGAATCGATGTACGGAACCTCTGTAAGGTCGAGGATGAGGGTGGGCGCCGTGCTGGCACGCACTAACGCCTGAAACTGGAAGAAGTTGGAGAGCAGGATGGGACCGCTCAGACGCAGAACTCGCTGTCCTGCCAGCGTCCCGCTGACGTCTTCGATCTGCAAAGGCTCCTGGGGCATCCGCAGATATTATTACGGGAATGTGAATGGAATGTTAATGGACGCAGAATCCCATGCGCCGCAGGACACCAGGCTCCGCTGCGCCAAGAGTTTTGAATTCCGGCCGGTCCCGCTACAGGATTGCTAACGCGGGCTCCAGCACTTTATCCCGCGCCTGCTCAAGAAGACTGTCAAACTGCGCTTGATCGAGGCAGATGGCGTGCTGGCCGTAGCGAGCTTCATTTCCCGTGACGTGCCAGTAGGGCATCCAGCAGAACTGCTTGCCTTCGACCCCGCCTTGGAGCACGACCAGGAACGGGTAGAACGTGACCTCTTCCGATCCATCCCCCAGCCACGACTCCAGCTTGGCGGGGAGAAATGCCGAGACGACTCTGAAATCTCCGTCTCCGGCGCCCAGCTGGAAGTCCAGATTTATGTGCAGTTCGCGCGCGCTTCCGCAAGACGGGCAGTCTTCCGGAGCCGTTCTCGAGAAGTTATAGAGGACGTCGAACATCTTGTGATGCGTGGGATATTTCTTATGACATTGAGTGCAGAAAAAGTATTGTGCAGCCACCTCGGGGCCTTCCTTTCGGAAAATTGCTGATTTCTGATTGATGATTGTTGATTGGAAACCAGCGGCAGTCCGGGGTTTTCAATCAGCAATCACCAATCATCAATCAACAATTCCTGGAACGCCGCGGACCTTCCGGAGGCTGCCAGCTAAGGCTCGATCGTGGCCTCATCGACCAGCATGATGGGGATGTCATCTTTGACCGCATAGACCCGGTGGCACTGCTTACATTTCAAACTCTCCGGATTTTGGCGGTACTCGAGCCCCTGCTTGCAGGCCGGACAAACCAGAATTTCCAGCAGGTCTTTGGCAATCATGACGTGTGCATTGTACGACAGGGGATCGTGCAGGGGTGTGATGGGGCTCACACAGGGAATGGGGAAGGATGGTAATTGAGCAGGTCCGCAAGCGTATGGACCCCGGTCCCAGCCCTCTAATTTCTCAATGAGCTTCGAGGGCCTGATTTCGGAAGTTATCGGCCAAAAATCGCGTACCAGAATCTATCTCCGCCTCGCGCCGCTCCAAATCCACACGCCAGAACGATAACGATGGCGACGCAGAGGACAGAAATGGGCGGGGTGTCGGCGGAGAAGAGATTAGTCCTAAGTGCAATGCCTGCGCTGGCAAAGATTCCGAGTATAGACCCACAGACAAACCGAACCCAAAACTCTAGTTTGTCCATTGCGACGAAAGGCTCATGCCCCGGCACCGCCGGAATGTCGTTGACCGGTGTTGGTGCTCGTTTGGCTTGTTCCGGGGGCACGCCAGTATATCCCCGAGTGCCGTATCGCAACGGAGCGCGCTGGATTGTGCTGTACGCTTCGTTGATATGTTCCATCATTCTTGCAGCCTCAGCTTGTTCTGGCGTTCCGACAAGATACAAGTCGGGATGCCATCGCTTCGCCATCACCCGGTATGCGTGCTTAATAACGTGAGTACTGGCAGAGTCTGGAACTCCAAGCAGTTCGTAAGCACGCTTGACGTCGCATGGGTCTGTGGGCACGAGCGAATACTAGCGTCGCCGTCCGCCCTGCGTCGACGTTACCTTCGTGCTAACAGTTGAAAAATCTCAGTTACACGCATTGACCTTTGTTCTTAAGTATTGTTCCATTATTCGGATCTCTCTAACGCCAGTTCTTGCGTTCACGACAACCCGTCGGTAAAGCAAAGCCGCTTTGCAATTGCGATATTCGGATTCCTCAACTCCCGTTGCGGGTGGCTTCTCGCGGCACATGCGATAGAATTTCACGGGAGCCTGAATGCCAGCCACCATCCTTGACGGAACCAGGATTGCGCAAGACATCCGCAGCGAAGTGGCTGCGGAAGTGAAAACCATGGCCGCCGCCAGAGTGCGTCCCGGGCTAGCAGTTGTGCTCGTCGGCCACAATCCGGCGTCTGAGATTTACGTGCGCGGCAAGGTCAAGGCCTGCGAGGAAGTCGGGCTCTACAGCGAGAAGCTGACGCCGCCGGAAACCGCCACTACCGCCGAATTGCTGGCGCTGATCGAAGATCTCAACCGCCGCGACGACATCGACGGGATCCTAGTGCAGTTGCCGCTACCGGCGCAGGTCGACGCCAAGAAAGTCTTGATGGCGGTCGATCCGGCCAAAGATGTCGACGGATTCCATCCCGTGAACGTCGGCTTTCTTTCCACGCAGCGTCCGGGCCTCGTGCCCTGTACTCCTGCGGGATGTATCGAGATTCTCAAGCGCAGCAACATTCCGATTGCCGGGCGCGAGGCCGTGGTTGTGGGACGCAGCGACATCGTCGGCAAGCCCGCCGCCATGCTGCTGCTCAACGCCAACGCAACGGTTACAGTTTGCCACTCGAAGACGCACGATCTGCCCGGAGTCTGCCGCCGCGCAGACATTCTGGTGGCTGCGATTGGCCGCGCCAGCATTATCACGCGAGACTTCGTGAAACCCGGCGCGACCGTGATCGACGTGGGCATGAACACCGTGACTGATCCCGCGGAATTCCAGCGCTTCTTTGCCGGCAACGCGAAGAGGGAAGAGAACTTCCGCAAGAAGGGATCTACGCTGATCGGAGATGTCCATCCCGAAGTTGCCGAGATTGCCGGAGCGCTCACACCCGTGCCCGGCGGCGTCGGACCGCTCACCATCGCGATGCTGATGTTCAATACGGTCAAAGCAGCCAAGATGCGGCGGGGAAGCGGTGTGACGGAACTGTCGCAGGTTTGACCTGCAATGACAACTCACCACAGAGACACACCCTTCGACTTCGCTCAGGGCAGGCTCCGCCACAGAGAAACCCTGTCTTGTCGCCTTCTTGGTTTTCTCTTTGCCTGAGCCTGCCCTGAGCGAAGTCGAAGGGTGCCTCTGTTGTGAAGGTTTTTCGTCTGGAGTCGGCATGCTGAAAGTTGGTCTCACCGGGGGCATTGCCTCCGGCAAGTCGGTTGTAGGCGAGATGTTTGTCGCGCTGGGCGCCCACCTGGTGCAGGCGGACCGCATTGCGCATTCGCTCATGCAGCCGGGCGAGCCGGTCTATAACGAAGTGGTTCTCCATTTCGGCCGTGAGATTCTCAATCGCGACGGCAGCGTGAACCGCTCCAAACTGGCTGAGGTCGCATTCGGCCCGGCGACTGCTCCTCCGGGCCAGCGTGCGTCGCGCATCGAAGAACTCAACCGCATCGTGCATCCGGTCGTCATTCGTAGCCAGGATGAATGGATGGAGGAAATGGGTCGACAGGATGCGCACGCCGTCGCGATCGTTGAGGCCGCGCTGATTCTCGAAGCTGGGGCCGGGGAGCGTTTCGATCGCTTGATCGTTGTGACCTGCGCAGAGGAGCAACGCGTGACTCGCTTCGCCGCGCGCCAGAAGATCGACCTCGAGACTGCGCGAAGAGAAGTGGTCCGCCGCATGACCGCCCAACTTCCCGACGAAGAAAAAATCAGAGCTGCCGACTTCGTGATCGACAACTCCGGTTCGCTAGAGCAGACGCGCCAGCAGGTGCGCGTGGTGTGGGAGAAACTGCGCACCGCGGCGGAGAAATCCTAAGCTGCTTCTCGCCCAGAAGAGGTTATGTGGGAACAGCCGCCTCCGGCTGTCCGGTCGGGCGTAGCTCGACCAGGTTTAGACCTGTCAGCCAGAGACATGTTTCGGGCCTTCTGGCCCGAAGGACAGCCGAAGGCGGCTGTCCCCATATAACCCTTCTTTCCACGCGCACTCGATCTGCTCGCAAATTCTCTCAGCCTGAACGGTCTAACGCGTGGCGCGCGTGCCGAGGAGCGCGGCTTTGTTTAGAATTGATTTCAGGGACCTTTCTACTTCCCAACATCGTATCTAGCTTCGAACGATTGAATCGGACGGTTTGAATCGGATGGTTGAATTATGAAAGTCATGCGGCCTTTGATCTTCGGCCTCGCTATTGCCGGCGGGTTCTTTTACTTCACGACCTGGCGGTCGAACTCTCAGGCGGGTGGATTGCATCCCTCGAACTGGCTCAGCCATCCGGCGCAGGTGGAGATTACCGAGGCGGCGCCGGGCGAGTTACTCGATGGCGAAGAACAAAACAATATCTCTGTGTATAAGAAGAATATTCCGTCGGTGGTGAACGTCACCTCCCGCGCGATGACGTTTGATTTCTTCTATGGTCTCGTTCCGCAGGAAGGCCAGGGCTCCGGATTCGTGATCGACAAAGAAGGCCACATCCTTACCAACTATCACGTGATCGCCGAGGCCCGGCAGGTGGAAGTCACGCTGCATAACCGCAAGAAGTACAAGGCCACGGTGGTAGGGACGGATCCCCCGCACGATCTGGCAGTGATCCAGATCAAAGCGCCTGAACTGGTTCCGGCGGTGCTCGGCGATTCGCGCAATCTGCAGGTTGGACAGAAGGTCTATGCCATCGGCAATCCTTTTGGCCTGGCAGGAACGATGACGCGCGGCATCGTGAGTTCGATTCGCCCCGTGCGCGAGCCCAACGGAGCTATGATCGATGAAGCGATTCAGACCGATGCCGCGATCAATCCTGGAAACTCCGGCGGCCCGCTGATGAACTGGCACGGCGAGGTCATCGGCATCAATACCATGATTCTCTCCAACGTCGGCCAGAACGCAGGCATCGGCTTTGCGATTCCCATCAATACCGCGAAAGCCGTCTTGAATGACCTGATGACGCTCGGCCGGGTGCGGCGTCCCGCGCTCGGCGTCCGCACGATTCCTATCACGCCGGAACTCGCCGACGAAATTGGCCTGCCCGCAGATTACGGACTGCTGATCATTCAGGTGACTCCCGGCGGCTCTGCCGATTCCGCGGGACTTCGTGCTGGCACGGAACGCGCCTACCTGGGAAATACCGCCATCATGCTGGGCGGCGACTTGATCGTCGCCATCGACGATCAAAAAGTGCAGGACGAGGAGGATCTGGCGCAGATGATGAACAACCACCGCGCTGGAGACACGGTGAAGATCACGATTTACCGGAACAAGAAAAAGATGGACGTAAGCGTCTCGCTGGGCGAAGCGCGGCAGCAGGTGTGATTGTCATCCTGAGCGAAGCGAAGGATCTCTGCAACTGGCGGGCGGTTCCATAGATCCTTCGATGCCAAAGAACGGCGCCTCAGGATGACAAGGCTTTGCAAGTACACCTCCACGAAAGCGTTCTACTCTGCCGGTTGAATGCCGACCGCCGCATACAAGTCTGCGCTGTTGTAGAGCGTACCGCCCTTCATGATCAGGCGGCAGCGGCGGATGTCGCCAATGCGTTCTGCGGGATTTCCCTCCACTAACACAAAGTCCGCGAGCTTGCCTTCCGCAATCGAGCCAATATTGTTCTCCTGCTTTAAGAGCCGCGCGGCGTTGAAGGTCGCAATCTGCAGCGACTTCGCGGGCGGAATGCCGGCTTGGACCTCCAATTCCAACTCGCGGTGCAGCATGATTCCGGCAATAGCGTCGGTGCCCGCAAAGATCGGGACGCCCGCATCGTACATGCGCTTGGTCATGGCCAGCATGGCGCGATAAGAATCTTTGTAGAGCTGGTCGTTCTCGGCAGTCACGGGAAGTCCGCCACTGTAGGCGCCGCGCTGCACCTGCGCGGGAAGCCGCTTCAGCACGGGAGCAAAATCAGGAGAAACCTGTCCCGGTCGCCCCGTGAACATCCCTTCAAACGTCGCCAGGGTCACATCGACCGTGGTGTGATGATTCAGCAGAAGCGTGATGAAGTCATCTACCGGCTTCGATTGCAGGTCGAGCTTCGCGGCATTGGCTCCGACGGCCGTGAACCGCTCGGGTGTGCGTGTGTCTTTCACCTGCGACGCGAAAAAGTTCAAGAAAATGAAATTGATGTGCTGGATTTCGTCGGCGCCGTCCTGGACAAATTGTGAAGCGGTAATGCCGTTAGGAATGTGCCCACTAACTCGAAGGCCGCGGGAATGAGCGATTTTCACGATTCCAGGGACGAAATCAGGATTAAGCGAACTGTACAGCTTGATCTGAATGTATCCCAGATCGGCGTAACGATTAACAGCGGCATCCGCCTCCGCTTGCGTGTCGGCGTACAGGCCCGTGGGCGCCTGGAAAGGGCTATGACCATCGATAAATCCCGCCTTCCAAACACGCGGGCCGATGGCGGTGCCGTTCTGCCACTGATCCTGAAGATGCTGCAGTTCAGCAATGTCGTTCCCCATGTCGCGGATCGTGGTCACGCCGCTGGCAATGTTCAGAATGCCGTCCAGCGGTTGAGCATGAGCATGCATGTCGAATAGGCCAGGAAGGATCGTTTTGCCGGTTCCATCGATGCGCTCGGCGTCCTCGGGCAGCGCCGAACTTGCCGGACCTACGCTCACGAAGCGGTCGCCGGACACAACCACCGTTTGATCTTCCTTCATGACTGCATTCTCGGAGTCGAACAGTCGAACGTGCTCGATGGCCACTGGGTGGCCCGGGTGCTTCGCCAATTCCTTCGCCAGGTGCGCGTAGCGCTCGTCGCGCGCTTTGACGTCGATGGCATGGAGTTGATCGTTTGTCTTTTCCCATCCTTCGCGGAGAAATGCGAACCATGTTCCGGGGATTGCAAAAAGGTGCCGGTCGTCGTCCAGCCACACCGTTTGCGGCTCGAAGGAGAGTCCCGTGATTGCGTAGTCGGTCACGTGCATCTTCTGGCCATGGTCTTCAGCGGTGAGGTCCGTCAGACGCTCAAGCCGGGCTTCGCCGGCAGGAAACAGGTGGAGCGGCGCTCCGTGTGCCTTCTCAAGGGCCGCGACCAGGAATGCCGTCTCGGCAGCAGCGCCGTTATTGCTGACGTAGAATCCGCCGGCGGGGGCATGGCCATCTTCCGCAGTACTCTTCCAGCGGGCGACGCCATCCTTGACTTCGAAGTGTTCGTCGACGGGAGCCTTCAGGTAATCGTTCCCGGTCTCATCCACGCGCGTCAGCAGGCCGTTTTCGTCGACGCTGTAGTTGGCGGAGATTTTGGGACCGCGCCCCCGGTCGTTGAACTCGAACGTGCACTCTACACGGCCATCCGGCAGATATCGGTCGACTTCACTTCCGGCGACCTTGCCGTTGGAAGAGATCGTGTAGCGGAGAGTTGGCGGCGCACCGGTCGCAGCCACGGCGATCGGTCGCAAGCCACACACCATGAGAGACAGCAACGCGAGGCGAAGAGTCAGCATGGGGAAGTATTGTGCCACCGATTCACACGGTTGGGGTAGAATGTCCTCCTGCCTATGACTGCCGTCCTTTAATTCTGCGAGTTGCAACCTTGAGCGAGATGCGCGCGGAGGTGTGCGTGCGCACTCTCCTGTCTCGTGTCTGCCACAAGCTTTCGAAACCAGAAAGGAATATTCCCATGCAATTCGTGGATAAGGCACTCGCTCGCCGCTTGGAGTCTTGCGAGGAGATGCCGCAAGTGATGTATGCGCGTTTGTTTCAGAAGACGCGTCCCGAGATCGGAGCAGCAGAGGAGGAAATCTGCGGCGGTCATATGATTTTTGCCGGCCTCGGATCGCCCATCGGGCGGGCGACCGGAGCGGGACTGGATCGAGCGTTTATGACTGCAGATCTCGATCGCGTGGAAGAGTTTTACGGTGCGCACAAGGCCGCGTCACAGGTGGACTTGTGCCCGATGCACGAGCCAGCCGTATTCGAACTGTTCAAGGAACGCGGCTATGCGATAGCGGAGTTGAACAACGTCCTGTTCCGGACGCTCGATGCGCAGGAGGAGTTTCCTCCGCCTCCAGCGGGGTGCGAAATTCGTCCCAGCCGAGTCGAAGAAGCTGAAACCGCGGGCGCGATCGTCGAGAGCGCCTTCTTCCCCGACGGCGCGCCGGAGGCCTATCGCGGCCTGATCGCGCCGTTCTACCAGATAGAGCGGGCGCTGGCCTTCGTGGCCAGCGTCGAGGGCAAGCTGGTGGCGTGCGGCACGGGGTTGGTCATTCCAGAGCACCGAGTCTTTGCGCTGTGTGGTGCCGGCACGCTCGCCAAGTTTCGTGGACGGGGCTTACAGACCACGCTGCTTCGTGCCCGTATGGCGGCCGCGGCCCAGGCCGGCTGCGAGTACGCGGTGGTGGTCACGAACGGCGGCACCACTTCGCAGCGCAACGCCGAGCGCCTCGGCTTCCGCGTGGCATACAGCAAGGTCACAGTGATCAAGCAGCTGAAGGTGTAGCGCGGGTAGTAGCGCCGGCAACCCTTCGACTCCGCTCAGGGCAAGCTCTGCCGGCTGTCCCGGCGGGCGTCTCGCCCGCCGGTGCCTGCCGCGCCGCGTTTCGACAGATCGCGAATCTCTTGCCTCGAAAAACCAACCTGCGTCACGAGATTGCTCGCAAATCCTTCCGCAGTCGCTCCGGGTCTCCATCCTGAAGCAGCGCTTCAACCTCCAGGTGTGTACCCTGCCAAACCGGAACGGCGTGCACCAGCACACTCCGCCCTTTTTCCGTTAGCGTCATCAGCCGGCCCCGCCGGTCCTTCGGGTCTGCCTTGACTCTGACCAGACCTCGGCGCTGCAACGGCTTGAGAGCGGCTGTCAGGGTGGTGCGATCCATCGCGAGGAGCGAAGCAACCGACGCCATCCCTGGCGCTTCCGGCCGGTTCAAAGACATCAGTAGCGAGAATTGCCCATTGGTCAGCCTGAGTGGGCGCAGAGCATCATCGAAGCGCCGAGCCAGCGCCCTGGCCGCGCGCTGCACATGAAGACAGAGGCAAGAGTCGCGGACACGAAGAGTTGTTTCGAATGGAGGCCTGGTAGTTCTTGACACAGCGCACATTATATTGATATCAACGTATCCTGCCAAATGTCTCAGGAGAAATCCTCAGGAGAAAGCAATGCAGCGAGAGATCATCAGAACAATCAGGTTTTCAGTCTTCGTTCTGGCCATCGCGTGGAGCGCCGCGCGGCCGGCGCAAGCACAGAACGCCAAAACGCCCTATCCGAATATGGCCCCGGTTGAGCAATACATGATGGCAGACCGAAACGCCGAGATCGCCCTCGCGCGGAGCGCGGCCCCAGAATCCATCTCGCGCGATGCGGAGGTCATGGTCCTCGGAGCGCATGGTTATGAAACCGCAGTCAAAGGCAAGAACGGTTTTGTTTGTATCGTGGAACGGTCGTGGACTGCCGGAATCGACGATCCTGATTTTTGGAATCCCAAGCTGCGGGGGCCCATCTGCTTCAACCCGATGGCCGTTCGAGCTTACCTTCCGCTCACGATCAAAAAGACCGAGCTGATACTTCGTGGAGCATCCAAAGCGCAAATGTTCGAGGGCATCAGAGCAGCTCTCGACAAGAATGAAGTGCCGCCGCCGGAACCGGGCGCCATGTGTTACATGCTGTCCAAGGACGGCTTCTTGGGCGATGGTAATGGGCACTGGCATCCTCACCTGATGTTCTTCGTTCCGCAAACGGACGCCGCGACCTGGGGGGCGGATCTGCCAGGCTCCCCGATCTTTGCGGGTAAGGACGTGCAGGACCGGCTAACCGTATTCCTGGTTCCGGTCGCGAAGTGGTCGGACGGCACGGCGGATCAGACGGATGTGCACTGATCCGCGGACCGACTGGGACGCCCTCTCGATGGTCGCGTGACCGCGGTTCGACGTAGCCAGTCGTTGCACTTCCACAAGCGTCCATAGAATAGTGAAAGCGATGACTGCGGAAAGTATTGTCCTGCAAGGGAAGCACGTCCGCCTGGAGCCGCTTGAGCATCGCCATGTCGACGGACTGATAGCCGCAGCCGGCGACGATGCCGAGCTATATCAATGGAGCCCCGTCCCCCGAGGCAAGGACGCCGCCACGAACTACGTCGACACTGCCCTCGCATGGCGTGACGCCGGGAGCGCCGTGCCGTTCGCGATCGTGCGCGTGAGCGACAACGGCCTCCTCGGTTCTACTCGCTTCTGGAACCTTGAGCGCTGGGCATGGCCCGAAGGTCATCCCTCGCACGGACGCACTATTCCGGATGCCTGTGAGATCGGTTACACATGGCTGACTCGCTCGGCTACCCGAACCGTAGCCAATACTGAGTCCAAGCTCCTCATGCTGACCCATGCCTTCGAAGCGTGGCAGGTGCTGCGCGTCTGCTTTCACACCGACGCACGCAACCGGCGTTCCCGCGCCGCGCTGGAGCGCATCGGCGGACAGTATGAAGGCATCCTCCGCGCTCACCGCATGGCTGCGGACTTTATCCCGCGCGATTCCGTGCGCTACTCGATCCTCGCACCCGAGTGGCCGGGAGCGAAGGAGCGTCTGCTTCGGCTCCTCGATCGCCGCTAGCGCGGTGCCTATGTCACGGTCTCGCGCTCGATCCCATAATCCGCCGCATACGGGCTCTCCTTCGAAGCGGGCCACTGAAAGCAAAGACCGTAGCCGTCCGGATCCTTGAAAAACAACTGCCGCATGCCATACGGCGCAACCTTCGGCTCCTTCAAATTGACTCCATGCGTGCCAAGGTGCTGATAAGCGGCATCGAGATCTTTGCAGCCGAAGAACAGGCAAGTGTCGTCATGCGCGGCCACGCGCGGCGGATCCGCAGCGGACGGCCGCTGATCGGCTTCGTAGGCGGTATTAAGCATCAGCTCCGCACCATTCAACTTCAGCCACGCCCAGTTACAGTCGTCCCCGGGCTGGGACGTAGCGTGAACACTGAACCCCAGCACGTCGCGGTAAAAGCCGATCGCGGTCGGCATGTCGAAAACCTGCAGCAGAGGACAAATCCCATGAATGTCCATGAACGTCTTCAACCTCCCCGCTTGGCCGGTAATATATCAGAAGTCTGGAATCCCTATCGATTGGACGGGTTCGTCCCCCTCGCGGTGAGCGGAAGAATGTTGCGCTATCCGAACTTGTGAGAAAGTAGTCCTGATTCGCAGAGAGAGACTGAAATGAACGTGGATTCCATTCGCGCATACTGCCTGTCTTTTCCGGAGGTCACAGAAAAACTTCAGTGGGGCGACGCCTTGTGTTTCAAAGTCAGGCAGAAGATGTTTGCAGTGCTGGGGCTGGACCAGATTCGCCTCACCTTCAAGTGCACTCCCGAGATATTTGTCGACCTGGTTGAGCGGGAGGATGTCGCTCCTGCCCCGTATGTCGGGCGCTACAAGTGGATCATTCTGAATCGTCTCGATGCGCTGCGAACGGACGAGTTGCGCGAACTGCTCCGCGAATCGTATGAGATGGTCGCCGCCAAAGCGCCGACGGCGGCGGTTCGAAAGCGTGGCGCCGGAACGCGGCCAATAAAGAAGACGTCGCCGCAGACACGCGCAAAGAAACGGAAGAATCGTTAGCGAATGATCGTGGCGGGAGAGCAGGCCCAGCCCCCTAGCGCGGAGCGCTTGCGGCTCCGGGACGACATGTTATCTTTGGGATGCTTGGGGGTGGAGCCGTGCCTGTCACCTACAGTATCGACCTCTCAAGGCGACTCATTCGCACCGCCTGTACTCGGCCCCTGACCTTCGCTCAGGTGATGGACCACTTTCGGCAGCTCAACGACGATCCGGGCTGTTCCGGACGTCTCGATGTGCTGCTCGACGTCACCGATGTCGATATGTTGCCCAATAGCAGCCAGTTGGCGTCGGTTGGCGTGGCGGCAAGCGCTATTCGCAAAAAGGTTCAATTCGGGTCCTGCGCCGTTGTTGCCAGTAGTGATGCGATGTTCGGCATGATGCGAATCTTCGAGGTCCGAGCCAGCGAGTCCTTTGGCGTGATTCGTGTGTTTCGACACATTGCCGAGGCTGAGGGCTGGCTGGCCTCGCATCCCGCAGCGAACCAACCGGAAGCCTAGCCTCCTACGCGCCTCCATCCCTGATCCCAGACCCTTCGGCGAGACTGCGGTCATAGCCCACCGCTGGCATTTGACTCTGCTCGCTTCCGTCGGCTAGCCTCAAGAGTCTGTTCTAGTTTCAGAGCCTTTAATCGGCATGCGATCCCTGCATAAATCATTGATTTTGCTGTTGATCACGTTTCTGGTGGTGAGCGCAACGCGCCCCGCCCAAGCCTCCGTCCATCCGGTTCGCGCGCAGCATGGAATCGTGGTCAGCGTGCATGAACTGGCTTCACGCGTCGGCGTAGATATCATGCAGGCGGGCGGCAACGCCGTCGACGCTGCGGTAGCCACCGGGTTCGCACTGGCCGTGGTGCATCCACCGGCGGGCAATATCGGTGGCGGCGGGTTCATGCTCATCCGCATGGCCGACGGCAAAACACACTTCCTTGACTACCGCGAAAAGGCACCCGCGGCGGCGACCCGTGACATGTTTCTGGACGCGCAGGGCAACGTGATCAAGAACGCCAGCGAGATCGGCTACAAGTCCATCGGCGTGCCGGGATCGGTGGCCGGCATGGTCTATGCCGAGAAGAAATATGGCAAGCTGACACTGAAGCAAGTGATGGCCCCGGCCATCCGGTTGGCGCGCGAGGGCTATGCACTGACTTGGGGCGAGGCGCGTGATTTCCAGACCGACAAATACCTGGGCCAATTCTCCGAATCGCGCCGCATATTCCAACGGAATGGCGACTATTACAAGGCTGGAGAAATTTTCCGCCAGCCCGATCTGGCCCGTACGCTCGAACGAATTGCCGATAAGCCCGGCGATTTCTATCATGGCGCTCTCGCCCGCGAGCTGGCAGCCGCCATGCAAAAGGGCGGAGGTCTGATCACCGCCGACGACCTTGCCCACTATGAAGTCAAAGAGCGCGAGCCCGTGCGCGGAGCTTACCGCGGATACGAAGTCATCAGTGCTCCTCCGCCATCTTCGGGTGGAACGGTACTGATCGAGTCTCTGAATATTCTGGAAGGCTACGACCTTGCCAAGATGGGAGAGCGATCCGCCCAGTCGATTCACTACACGACCGAGGCCTTCCGCCGCGCCTTCTTCGATCGCGCCGAGTTTATGGGCGATCCCGATTTCGCCAAAATTCCCGTGGCGCAGCTCATCGACAAGCGATATGCGGCAGCGTGGGAAGACACGATTGATCCCGCGCACGCCACGCCCAGCAAAGATTTGAAGCGTCCGGCGGTCTTCAACGAACTCGAGCAATATGCCGATGCGCATGCGCCCATGGCGCCGCCTGAGTCCAACCACACGACACACTACTCCGTGATGGATGCGGACGGCAATGCCGTCTCCGTGACCACAACCATCAACGACTGGTTTGGATCGCGCGTCACCGCCGACGGTCTGGGCTTCCTGATGAACGATGAAATGGACGACTTCTCGGCCAAGCCGGGTGTGCCGAATTCCGACGGCTTGCTGCAGGCGGAAGCGAATGCCATCGGCCCAGGCAAGCGTCCGCTGTCGTCAATGACCCCGACAATTGTGGTCCACGATGGCAAGACCGTGATGGTGCTCGGTTCGCCCGGCAGTTCCAAGATCATTACCACGGTCGCAAATGTTCTAATGGGTGTGGTGGATTACGGCATGAACATTCAGGAGGCGGTGAATGCACCCCGTTTTCATAATCAGTGGATGCCCGACGTCCTCAATGTGGAGCAATGGTTCCCGCTTGACACGGTGAACCTGCTGCGCCACATGGGATACAACATTGAAGTCGGCCTGCACTACGGCGAGGATGTGTACCCGTACTGGAGCGACGCGGAGTGCATTGCCGTCGATGGGAAGACCGGCGACCGGCTGGGCGCGAGCGACGGCCGCGGCAGCGGAAAGGCAGTGGGCTACTAGGAAAGCATTGCTTGATTGATGATTTTTGCTTGCTGATTGAAAGTCAAAGTGATGTGGTTGTTGGTCCTAAATCAGCAATCATCAATCATCAATCCTCAATCCTCTAAGGCATAACATGCTGAAAGCAGTTTCCACCTATCTGTTTGTGAAGGAGCGGCTGCATCCGGGCATTCTGGATGGGCTGACCCGCAGCGGCGTGCAGGCCGTCGAAATTTTCGCTGCGCGCCAGCACTTGGACTACGCCAACCGTAAGGCGCACGTCAAGGAGATCGCCGACTGGTTCCGCGGTAGCGGGATTCCCCTGAACTCCGTGCACTCGCCTCTCTACGCCGACTACGAGTGGGGACGCGCCGGCGCTCCGCCCGTGAACATCGCCTCCACCGACCGTGCGGGCCGCATCGAAGCCATGGACGAGATCAAGCGCGCTCTCGAAATCGCCGAGCAGATTCCATTCCGATTTCTGGTGCAGCATCTGGGCGCACCCAACGAAGATTTCAGCGACAAGAAGTTCGAGGCCGCCATGACCTCCATCGAACACCTGCGCGCCTTTGCCAAGCCGCTGGGAGTCCGCATCCTGCTGGAGAATATTCCGAACGAACTTTCGACGCCCGACCGGCTTGTAGAGATGATCCGTAGCGCGCACTTTGACGACGTTGGCGTCTGCTTCGATTTCGGCCACGCCCACATGATGGGTTCCGTCAGCGAGGGCTTTGAAATTCTGCGGACCCACATTTGCTCCACCCACGTGCACGACAACGACAAGATGAAGGATTCTCACCTGTGGCCGGGGCAGGGGACCATCGACTGGAAACAAGCCATGGACCTCCTGCGCTCCGCCCCGCAAACCCCTCCGCTGCTGCTGGAACTCGGAGAAGACGAGAAAGTGAATCCGCTGGAAAAGCTGAGCGAAACGTTCGACAAGCTGGAAGGAGCCGCATAGGTTTCAAAGTTTCAAGGTTGTAAAGTTTCAAGAAACCCCGCCCCGGAGCACCCTGAAACCTTGAAACCTGAAATTATGTCACCCGTCACCACCATCGCAGAAATTGGCAAGCACGAAGGCCAGTCCGTCACCATCCGCGGCTGGCTCTATAACCTGCGCGAGAGCGGGAAGCTCCTGTTTCCGCAGTTTCGCGACGGCTCGGGCATCATTCAAGGAGTCGTGCCCAAGAACGCTGTGCCGCCGGAAGTGTTTGACGCGATCAAAACTCTGACCCAGGAATCAAGCGTCGTCGTGGAGGGCAAAGTCCGCGCCGACAAGCGCGCCCACGGAGGCTACGAGCTCGATGTGGCCAACGTGCAGGTGGTGCAGCGCGTGCCCGAGGCGACGCCGTATCCGATCACTCCCAAGGAGCACGGTACTGACTTCCTGATGGAGCATCGTCATCTCTGGGTGCGCTCGCAGCGCCAGGCGGCGATTCTGCGAGTGCGCGCCGAGATCATCAAGGCGGCCCGTGATTTCTTCGACGAGCGCGGCTTCACGCTGACTGATCCGCCGATCATTACTCCGGCAGCGTGTGAGGGCACCAGCACGCTGTTCCCAGTCGACTATTTCGACGAGCAGGCATTCCTCACGCAGTCGGGCCAGCTTTACGTGGAAGCCACCGCGATGGCCCTGGGCAAGGTGTATTCGTTCGGTCCCACGTTTCGCGCGGAGAAATCGAAGACCCGCCGCCATCTCACCGAGTTCTGGATGGTCGAACCTGAAGTCGCCTACGCCGAACTCGACGACGTGATGGAACTGGCTGAGGGCCTCATCACCTTCATCGTGAAGCGCTGCCTCGAAAAGCGTCGCGTCGATCTGCAGACCATTGGCCGCGACATTTCCAAGCTCGAAAAAATCGAAGCGCCGTTCCCGCGCATCAGCTACGACGACGCAGTCAAGAATCTGCAGGAGGGTCACGCCAAGGGTGCGCTCGAATCCAAGTTCGAGTGGGGCGGTGATCTCGGCTCGCCCGATGAAACCTACTTGTCAGCCCAATTCGACAAGCCGGTCATGGTGCATCGCTACCCGGCGAAGGTGAAGGCGTTTTACATGGAGCCCGATCCGCAGCGTCCCGACCTGGCTCTCTGCGTCGACGTGCTCGCGCCCGAAGGTTACGGAGAAATCATTGGTGGCTCGCAGCGCATGGCCTCTTATGAACTCCTCCTACAGAGGATTCACGAACATAACTTGCCGGAAGAAGCGTTCAAATGGTATCTCGACCTGCGCAAGTTTGGCAGCGTACCGCATGGAGGCTTTGGCATGGGAATCGAGCGCGCCGTAGCCTGGATCTGCGGTCTGGAGCACGTGCGCGAAACGATTCCGTTCCCCAGAATGCTGTACCGGCTGTATCCGTAACCGATTTGCGAATCACTTGATTGCACAATTCCTCAATCCCTCAATCCCTGTTGATTGACTATGACGACAACGGCAAGTTCCTCGAACATCACGCCCCGAAAGATTCGCGTCATCGGCGTTCCCCTTGATCTTGGCCAATCCCGCCGCGGCGTCGACATGGGACCTTCAGCTGTGCGCGTGGCCGGTCTCGAAGCGCGCCTCGAAGCCCTCGGCCACGAAGTCGAAGACGCCGGCAACGTCCCCGTCGCGATTCCCGAGCAGAAAAAAGAAGGCGACACCCATGCAAAATATTTGAAAGAGATCACGGCCACGTGCACGAAGCACGCAGAGCTCGTCGTGAAGACGCTCGAAGCCGGCAAAGTTCCGCTTGCGCTCGGTGGAGATCATTCGATGGCCGCCGGAACTGTGTCGGGTGTGGCCGAGTACTATCGCCGCCAGAACCAGCACGTCGGCCTCATCTGGATCGACGCTCACACCGACATCAATACGCCCGACTCCTCTCCCAGCGGCAACGTGCACGGCATGCCCCTCGCCGCGCTGATGGGACTGTGGCCCTCGGAACTCGGAAACATCTTCGACTTCTCTCCCAAAGTAAAGCCGCAGAACTGCGTGCTGGTGGGCGTGCGCGACATTGACGCCGTCGAAAAAGAAAATGTGGTCCGCGCCGGGATCGGAGTCTTCACTATGCGCGACATCGACGAGCGCGGCATGCGCACGGTGATGGAAGAAGCCCTCCGCATTGCCGCCCGCGGCACGGCCGGATATCACATCTCGCTCGACATGGATTGGGTCGATCCCGAAGACGCTCCCGGCGTAGGCACTCCCGTGCGCGGCGGCGCGACCTATCGCGAGGCGCACCTTGCCATGGAAATCATCGCAGACCACGGCCGCATGCTCAGCTTCGAGATTGTCGAGGTGAATCCCGTCATCGACGAGCACAACCGCACTGCAGATCTCGCGGTGGAGCTGGCGCTGTCAGCCTTCGGGAAGAAGATTTTGTAGGGACAAGATCACTTTGGCCACGGATCTACACGGATCCGTACGGATCAAGAGAAGAAGAATGACTTATCCGTGTAGATCCGTGCTCATCCGTGGCTGGTGTTCTTGCCTGTATCAACCCTGCGATTGACGCGACACTTCATCCGCGTCCACACTGGAAGGTCATGGAAAAGCTTCGGGTCGGCATCTTATTCGGCGGGCGCAGCGGGGAGCACGAAGTTTCGCTCCTCTCCGCCGCCTCGGTCCTCAACGCGATTGATAAAGAAAAGTATGACGTCGTTCCGATCGGCATCACCAAAGACGGCCGCTGGCTCACCGCAGAGCACGCAGAGAATCTGCTGACCGGAAAACTCGTGCTCGAGCCGCGCAACCTGCGAGCCGGCGATCCGGAGACCACGACTTCAGCCGCGGTACTGGCGCGAGGAGAAGCTGTCGTCGTTCCGCCCGAGCCAGTTCATCGCCACAGCGGATTGGTGCCCTTCCAAACCGATGCTGGAATGATGCGCCGAGCCAGCGATCGCGCCATCAATGTCGACGTGATTTTTCCCGTGCTCCATGGCACCTTCGGCGAAGATGGCACCATCCAAGGCCTGCTCGAACTTGCTGACATTCCCTACGTCGGCGCCGGCGTCCTTGGTTCGGCTGCCGGCATGGACAAAGACATCATGAAGTCATTGTTCATCGCCGCCGGAATCCCCATCGTGAAGCACGTCACTATCCTGCGCGGCGTATGGGAAAAAGATCCGAAGAGAGTGCAGAAGCTGGTCGAGAACAAGTTGACCTACCCGGTATTTGTGAAGCCCGCCAATCTGGGATCGTCGGTAGGCATCAGCAAAGCGCACAATCGGAAGGAACTCGGCCCCGCGATCGAAGAAGCCGCCAAGTTCGACCGCAAGATCGTCATCGAGCAAGGTGTTGGCGGCAAGAAAGAAAAGGCTCGTGAGATCGAGTGCTCGGTGCTGGGCAACGACGAGCCCGCAGCCTCGGTGCCTGGCGAGATCGTACCCGGCAAGGAGTTCTACGACTACACCGCCAAATACGTCGACGAAGGTTCGCGACTCATCATTCCGGCCAAACTCACAAAAGCGGAAACGAAGAGAGTTCAGGATCTGGCGGTGAAGGCATTTCAAGCGGTGGACTGTTCTGGCCTCGCCCGCGTGGATTTCCTGATGGACCCGAAGACGGGGAAGATCTTCCTGAACGAGATCAACACTATGCCCGGATTCACCGCGATCAGCATGTATCCCAAGCTCTGGGCCGCGTCGGGCTTAGCCTACGCTGACCTGATCGACCGCCTGATTCAACTCGGCATCGAACGCCACGAGGACAAGAAGAAGAATCAATACAGCCGTTAGCGAAGTTGTTTTCCTTCGTGATCCTTAGTGTCCTTGGTGGTTGACGCTTTTATTTCGCACACTCAAAGTTCGCTGCATCATTCGTATCGCCGCTGCCCTTGTACTTCGCCGCCTGCGGATACACACACAGCGGCCGCGTCATCTTCGGGTGCGTCTTGTTCTCGCCCGCAAACTTTGAAGCGATGATCGTTGCCGGCGCTGTGCCTTTCTCCACCCACTGTTTCAGCGCCGCTTCCACACTATGCTGTGGATCGTCGAAGGTCGAGTTGCCATCCTGCCCGAAGGAGTCGGTGCCAGGGCCATCACCGCAGTGCTGCATGCCCGGTACCATGTAGAGCCGCACGAACGAATCCGCGTCGTGCTGTCCCATCTTCGCCAGCATGCTCTGGTAGTAGTTCACCGTGTTTAGCGCCGAAATCGCGGGATCATCCCAGCCGTGATACAGAATCAGTTTTCCGCCTTGTGCCTTGAACGCTTTCAGGTCCGCGTCGGTCGCGTTGAGAGCGCTCGCAGTCTTCTCCTCAGCGGCCTTCAATCCGGCGTCCATTGAGAACGTCTTGTAATCCCAGTCGGAGTTCTCATACACCATGTTTGAAAAATATCCGATCCCGAAAAACGCCATCAGGCTTTTGGCCGGGGCCGGACCGGTGATCCAGATGCCCCATCCGCCCTGGCCATCCTCCGCGCCGGGCAAATAGCCGGGGAACACCTCGCGCCCGTGCGAATCATGCAGACCCGCGTAAATCTTCTTCAATGCCGTCGCTTGCGGCGCAGTCAGGCACTTGTTGCTGTCCTCGCCCGCCTTGCACTGAATCGTCGCTGGATCGAAGTGACACCGCCGGGGATCGTTCAGAATCCCATCGCGCACGCCGTCGAGTTCATCGCACGCCCCATTCACGGCAGCGGCAATCGTCGGAATCTTGGCCTGCGGAATGAAACTGGCAGGGTCCACAGTCAGCGCCTGCGTGTCCCACGCCGCCGTTGAGAGCAGCGCCGTCCAATAATTGGCGGGAGCCCCCGCCAGAATTCCGTCATAATCCGCCGGATAACGCTGCGCCTCCATCAGCGCCTCGCGCCCTCCATCGGAGCATCCTGCAAAATAAGATCGCTGCGGAGCTTTCCCGTAGAACGCACGCGCTACCTCTTTCGCGACGCGCGTCATCTCGTGGATTCCGCGATGTCCGAAGTCGATCACTTTCTCCGGATGCCCCAGCGCAAACGTGGCGTCCACCGGCGATCCTGTATGTCCGGTGTCCGTGGCAGTGGCCGCGTACCCCTTGCTCATGGCCGACCCAAGTTGTGGGTAATCGATCAGCCCTGCGAATCCGCCGTTGCCCAGGCCTTGCAACTTGCCGTTCCACCCGGAAGCTGGCAGCCAGACCTCGATCTTGATGTCAGAGTCCGCCGTCGGCTTCGCCACCGCCACCACGCGGCAGAATGCAGGCAAGGTTTTGTAGAACGCCGATACATCCACCCCGCTGAAAGGCGCGGGAGGCCCGACGAAGTTTCCCGCCGCCGCTGCCTGTGCGAGCGTGATTGTCGCATCCGGAATTTTCAACCCAGCCAACTTTGCGCAGGAGTCTTCCCCAAATGCGAGGGCCCCAGAAATGAAAACGAAAGCCGCCAAGAACAGATGTGTAGTTTTCATGATCCTTCGTCAGCTCCCGACAGCCTCTGTGTCCTCCGTGTCCTCTGTGGTTGATGGTTCGTCTTCGTTAGGGATTCGCCTTCCCCATAAACGCCGCCTGATCCGCCTTCATCTTCTTCAAGCCCTCGGTAGGCAAGTACACCATGTGTCCCGAATCGTAGGTCGCAAACGAAATGTTCTCGCGATACTTCTGCGGCAAATTGAGATGATCCACCGTGTAGTTCGCTGCGTAATACGGCGTGGCCAGATCGTAATAGCCTTCCATCACCAGAATCTTCAAGTAAGGATTCTTTACGATGGCCTGCCGCATGGCCAAGGCCGTGTCGGGAAATCCTTGAATCGCCGATCCCCAATCCCACTGCAGGCCACCGCTTTCCGCGCGCACGTTGTAGGGCATGTCGGTCTTGTATCCCAACTCAGTGCGCAGATAGTTGTTGAATACCGATGTAAATGGCGGCTGCGTGGCCGCTCCTGTCGGATCGTACATCGGCGTGTCGAGCAATCCGTTTGGGTCAGGCCCCGTGTAGCGCGCGTCCAGACGTCCAACGCGCAGCTTCTGATCGATCAATAAGTAGTGCGTGAACTTGCGTACATTGATGCGCAGGTTGGCCTCGTCGATCACTTCCTTGCTCAGCCCCGTGAAGCGCGCTAGCTGATCGATCACTTTCTGCCGTTCCTGCGGCGTAAGCGAGTCTCCCTTAGCCAGTGCCTGCGCGTACTCAGTGGAAGCCCACTGCTCAGATTCCTGCCGTGCCTTGTTCATGTCCTGCGCCAGATCGGCTGGCAGCTTGTGGTGATAGCCCGCGATCATGGTGAACGACGGAATCAGAAAAATGTAGGGCTGATCGTTCGTGTTGTTGTCTTCCAGCGTCTCGAAATTCAATACCGTCGAAAGCAGCGTGATTCCGTTAAATGAAATCCCGCGATCCGCGAGATATCCGGCAATTCCGGCGGAACGCGTCGTGCCGTAGCTTTCTCCAAACAGGAACAGCGGCGACGTCCACCGTTCGTTCCGCGTGATGTACAGCCGTATGAATTCGCTGAACGCCTCAATATCTCCCTTGACACCCCAGAATTTCTTGAACTGCTCCGTGTCTGCCGCGCGGCTGAACCCGGTGCCGACCGCGTCGATCAGCACCAGATCACTTTTGTCGAGTAGCGTCGATTGGTTGTCCTCGATGCGGTAAGGCGCAGGAGGCATAAATCCATCCGGCTGCAGGACAACTTTGCGGGGACCGAGCGCGCCCATGTGCAGCCAGATCGAAGCCGATCCCGGACCACCGTTGAACGCGAACGTCAGCGGCCGCCTGGCCGCCTCCTGCCCGTCGAGCGTGTAGGCCACGTAGAACATCTGCGCTTCAATTCGGCCGTCACCGCGCTTGATGGGCAGTCGCCCGGCAGTCGCCGTATACTTCAGAACCTTCCCGTCGATGGTGATCTGGTGATGCGTCACCACCGGGGCCGTCTCCGTCATGTCGTAGTGCTCTTCCTTATCTTTCTCCTTGTCGCCCGAACTTTCACGGGGCGCTGGCCTTTGCTCCGGCGCCGCTTCAGGCTTGATGGCGCTTTCCACCGATTTTTCGGGAGACACAGTGGCCGCTGGTTTCTTTGCAGCGGCGGTTTTGGAAGGCTCCGCTTGTTGCGCGGAAGAAGTTGCGGCAAACGGAATGACAAGGACTACTGCGAAAACAAAAATCAGGTTGGCGAACATCCGGGAAAATCGCTTCATAGGCTCCATTCCAAAAAGGTCTATGCGACCAGATTTCCTGGACAGGGCGAGTGGCAGGAATTGTACACCGCAGACCGTTGCGGAAATTGCTCATGTGGGGACAGCCGCCCTCGGCTGTCCGGTCGAGCGAAGCTCGACGATCTTTCGCCGCACCCACCCAGAATTGGCTTGGTTCCGGTGGGCTGCATGCTATCCTTCGGCGCATGCGACTTCGTCCCCGTGCAGTGCGCGCCCTCCTGACTCTGCTTCTAACCGTCTCGCCTCTGAGTGCGCGCGTTGTGCACGTCGAGATCACGTCCCGCACCGACGTTCTCGGAGGCAAGCCGTTCGGTGACGCAGGAGCTTACGAGCGCATCACGGGACGCGTCTTCTTCTCCCTGCCAATCGCCAACCCGCAGAACCAGCGCATCGTCGACCTCGCCAATGCCGTCAACTTGAAAAACGGTGAGGTTGAATTCTCTTCCGATTTCGTTGCCGTGCAGCCGAAAGACCCACACAAGGGCAACGGTTCTATGCTGCTGGAAGTTCCCAACCGCGGGCGCGCGCGCATTCTGTCCCTCGTCGACGGTGGAGATCAGGATCTCGCCCACGATGCAGGCGACGCCTGGCTGCTACGCAACGGCTTCACCGTCGTGAGCCTCGGCTGGCAGTGGGATGCCAATGGCCCCGACGCTCTCCGCTTCTTTGCCCCGGTCGCGAAACAGAACGGCAAGACGATCACCGGACTGCTCCGCGGCGATCTCATGCCTTCGCATGCGATGCCCGAGATGCCCCTGGGACATCTCATCCTGGGCAATATCGGCGGCACCGAGTACGCAGTCGCTGCTCCCGATGACCCGCGCAACACGCTCACCGTCCGGGATTCCCGCAGCGGACCGCGCACCGTCATTCCGCGCACCGAGTGGCAGTTCGCCCATACGGACGACGCCAAACTCATTCCCAGTGACCGCCATATCCACCTGAACGGCGGTTTTCAACCCGGCAAGATCTACGAATATGTTTACGTCGTGGCCGATCCCGTCGTCGCCGGCGGCGGATTCGCCGCCATCCGCGACTTCGCGTCCTACGCCAAGCACGCACCGGATGCCCTCACGCCCGCGTCCCGTGTCTGTGGCGAAGGCATCTCGCAAAACGGACGCTTCCTCCGTGACTTGCTCTACCAGGGTTTCAACGCGGACGAAGAAGGGCGCATCGCCCTCGACGGCGTCCTCGCTCATGTTGCCGGAGCCGGACGCGGCAGCTTCAATTACCGCTTCGCCCAGCCCTCCCGCGATGCGCAGCCGACATCATCGGTCTTCTTCCCCACCGACATCTTTCCTTTCACTGACGAGCCTGAAAAAGATCCCGTCACCGGAGAGACGGCAGGCCTGCTCGATCGCACTTCCGCAGAAAAAGTTGTCCCGAAAATCTTCTTCTCCAATACCTCTTACGAATACTGGGGCCGCGCTGCCGCTCTGATCCACACCAGCGCCGATGGCAAACAAGACGAGTCGATCTCCGACAACGTGCGCATCTATCACTTCACTGGCCTGCAGCATTTCTCCGGACCGTTCCCTCCCCAACAGGGCAAAGCAGACCTGCTCGGGCAGCAGCCGCAATCGCCTCTACCAATCAAGTATTTCTGGCGCTCCATGATCGCGAACATGGACGCCTGGGTTCGCAGCAATACGCTTCCTCCGCCGAGTAGCTATCCTAAGATTGCCGACGGCAATCTCGTTCCCCTTGTCGCGTATGCATTCCCCAAGATTCCAGGTGTGAACCAACCGCACGAAGCGAACGAAGGATCGCGTCTCGATTTCGGCCCGAACTGGCGCAACGGAATCCTCACCGTGCAACCGCCGATAGTCGGCGAGCCTTTCCCCGTGCTTGTTCCCCAGGTGGATGCCGACGGCAACGAACGCGACGGCGTCCGCTTGCCGGAGATCACGATCCCGCTCGCGACGTACGCGAGTTGGAATCTTCGCGACCCCGCAATTGGCGCTCCCGACCAGCGCGTTTCCTTCGAAGCCTCCTATATCGCATTTCCAAAGACAGCTGCGGATCGTCAGAAGACGGCTGACCCGCGCAAGTCCATCGCCGAGCGTTACTCAAGTCGCGAAGACTACGTCACGCGCTACAGGAAGGCAGTGGACGAGTTGGCGAAGCAACGCTGGATTCTTCCCGAAGACCGCGACGCCCTCATCCATCGCGGCGAGCAGGAATGGGCCGAAGCCACGAAGTGAATCCGTTCATCGTGAGAAGTCGGGGACGGTCGATCCCCTCGTGGTGTTGTAGATTGGGGCATGCCTGCTAGGCCCGGAATTCCTGCTCTACGCCCGGGGCAGCACGAGAATGTGGTACACCGACGAGCCCATCAGGAGCACAGCGGCCGCGAGCAACCCAAGCCGGACGCCACGAGTCTTGAAACGCTGGCTGATCGCGATCAGCAGAAGGACGGTTGCTAGTGTCACGGTGAGCCGTACGTAATTGTCGGAGTATTGCCGATCTTGTGTGCCCTCGTCGAACCGTTTGGTGGCCTCATCGTTCAACTTGGCCGCCTCTTCGGTCTTGGAGCTTCGGTACTCCGCCATCAGTTGGGGACCCGCTGGAGCATTGGGGTTCTTGAGCGGGTCGGTCTTCTTCCACGCTTCAAAAGCCGGACGAAATTCGGGAAGGAAACGTCGTTCAAAAAGGGTGGCCAAAGCCTTGTCGCCGTGCGCTTCGGCCTTCAGCCACTCGACCACCGTGGAAGCGTTATACAAGCGCTCCTGATTGGCGTAGGTTGCGATTCCCTCGGCTTCAACCCGCATTTTGCTGGCTTGGCCGTACAATTCCGACTGATGGCCAGTCCAGAGCGCTGCTTGATAGCCGCTCCAGGCAGTGGCGATCGCGACGACCGCGAGGACCACGGCCTCCGCGATCTCCAACATCTCATGTCCAAAAGACTGCGCCGATTCCCGGTGCTCGCTGAGATGCTGTGCGATTTCGATGTTGGAACCACCAGCTTCGGGCATTCAGAGGACCTCCCGCGATTTTGTGGAAGACGTAGTCTATGAATGTGGTACGGCCCCGGGAACTGGCAGAAGTTACAGCCTGTGCAAATCATCCGTCCCCTGATGTTCGCAAGCCCGGATCATTGTCGCCGGGAAGGGCGAAGCCGCTATGTGTCGCGATCGCATCGGTTTAACCGCGCCGGCTTACGGTGAATTCTCAAGCAACCAGGCCGCCTTGATCGGACTCCAAGTCCCATGGCTGCCGGCACGGTCCCAGCACCCGCGAGGATGAGTCCGAAGAAAAGCCGTGTTCCGCTTCTTGGCAAAATAGCTTTCGTACTTCTACTGGCGGTAGTGTGCGTCGCTATTCTCCTGCGCAGTCCTTTGTGGCCGTTTGAGCAGACGTCCGTGGTAGAGAATCTGCAAGAGGCCGCCGACAGCCAAGTCAAGGTCCGGGCGTTTCGTCGCATTTACTTTCCCTATCCCGGATGCATTTTGGAGGGCGTCGTCTTCCAGCACCAGGAAGGTTCCGAGCCGCTGATGACGATCGAGAAGTTGACCATTCGCGGCACGTATTGGGGGACGCTGAGGCGGCAGGTGAGCCTGATTCAGGCCGAGGGCCTGCACATTTTCATTCCTGCATTTGGCAGCGGGCAGCACTTTCATAGCGAGCGTTCCACCATCACGATTGGTGAAGTGGTCGCCAATGGGGCGACGCTTGAGTTCGCATCGAGCCAGCCGGGCGTCCCGCCGCTGCGCTTCGACATTCGGGAAGCGTCGCTGCGCGATGTGGGATGGAACGGCCCGTTCAGTTACCGCCTGAAGGTGCACAATCCGGAACCTCCGGGAGAAGTCACGACCGCGGGAAAATTTGGCCTGTGGAATGAGAACGACGCAGCGCAGACGCCAATCTCCGGCGAGTACAAGTTCGAACGAGCCGATCTGAGCGTTTACCGAGGCATCTCTGGCTTGCTCTCCTCGGCCGGGAAGTATGATGGCAAACTCGACCACATCAACATCTCCGGCGCGACCGACACTCCCGACTTCGAAGTGAAATCCGGCGGCCATCCCGTCCATTTGAAAGCGGAGTTCAGCGCCTTCGTTGATGCCATGCACGGCGACACTTTCCTGAACCGCGTGGACGCGCATTTCCGGAATACGCACGTGGTTGCCGGCGGCAGCATTGCTGGATCGGCCAACCAGAAGGGAAAGGTTGCGCTCCTGCGCCTCAGCGCCCACAACGGCCGCATCGAAGACCTGCTTGGACTCTTCGTCAAGAAAGATCGGCCTCCCATGTCCGGCGCGGTCTCGATACAGGCCAAGGTGGAGATTCCTTCCGGACCGACGCCTTTTCTGAGGAAGGTGAAGCTGCGCGGCGCCTTCGGAATTGGCAGCGGAGAATTCTCCCAGCCTTCGACCCAGGAAGGCGTGAACCAATTGAGCGCCGGAGCGCTGGGCGAGAAGAGTAGCGACGATCCCGAGACGGTGCTCACCGACCTCAAGGGACAGGTCGCCCTCGATCAGGGCATCGCGAACTTCGCCGACATTTCCTTCGGCATTCCCGGAGCGCATGCGCGCATGCACGGCACCTACGGTCTGATCGATGAGAAGATCGACTTGCGCGGCCAGATGCGGGTGCAGACGAAGATTTCCAATACGACCAGCGGCGCCAAAGCGCTTCTCCTGAAAGTGATGGACCCGTTTTTTAAGAAGAAGAAAAAGGGGGAAGTCCTCCCGGTGCGGATTTCTGGAACCTACGACAACCCTTCGTTCGGGCTTGATCTGATGGACAAGAACGCCCAGGTCGCCCCGCATCGGAGCAGTCCATCGCCGACGCGCTAAGTCAGACATCATCGCGGGGCTCCCCACATTTTTTTGTGCCTGTTCGTAAAATATTGATTCTTAATAAGTTGCGTGGTTGAGATAGGCGGGGATCCGGGCAAAATCTTGAGCCGCAAGGACTTACAGCTAAAATATTCTTAAATAAGGACTTAGCTCTGGGCTGAAGGCCGCCGGAAGGATCGGTCGTCTGGAACTGGTTGGGAGAGCCCTCGCGCATGTATCGAGGTTGCTCCTTTTGAAATCCTCAGTAAAGGTCGTTCGTCACAAGAAGTAAATTTTTCTGCTGTGGAAGGCTGTGGAAAAAGGCGTTGGGCGCCGTCCCGCGTGTCACGGTGTGTTCCTGTTCCAGCTTATGACCTTGTTTGAGCTGGGAGAGATGTTGCCGGCTTGGTTGCCGGCAGCGAGAAGTGGGTTTGCTCGCTCTCAGGCTCGTTCAGAACGTGGACCCGCGCTTTCTCTTTCAATTTGAATTTATACGGGTTCCGAGGGTGGCAGGGACAAAACAACCGTTGCCATTCCGGCGAACCGTCAACGTCCTCGATGTAGGCTCCATTGCTGTAGGTGAGGCTGAATTCTTTCACTAGGTACTGCATGCGGCAGCTTGGACATTCCACGTAAAGGCGGGTTCTCGGCATCGGGTTCCTGATTCCTGATTCTCCTAAATTTCTAGAAGAGAAATCGTGTTCCTGGTGCGTCCGGGTAAGCCTGGCCGTTCGGGTTTCGCCGTTCGAGCCAGAAGCGGATCGGCTGCCTATCCAGTCGCGGATGGGGCCGATGAGTGCTAGTTAAACAGTGTTTGGATTGGGTTGGAATGGCTCTGAGGGTTGGTTATCGAAGTAACCGAAGGACCGGCGGTGTGGGACATTGTGAACATCCCCACTCAAGCCAACGAGGGCTTGAGTGGGTCACCCGGCGGTTGAAAGATCACAGCCCGCCTCGATCTGCAGTCGATCATGCAGATAACGTGAGCAGAGTCACTGCGAACGAAATCGGGCTTGGTTAGATTGTTTGCAGCCGGTCTATTGAGTTTAGTACGTCGACTCCCACGACGTCGCGGTCCTGCTCCCACTGAGAGTAACCGTCCCCGTCCTACACACGATCTGCTTGCCAGCGGAGGGAATTATGTATTGTTTTAGTCTCCCATCCTTGGGAAAACTCTTGCTATTGGCATTGTTCCTCTTTCCTGTCCTGCCATTTGCGGCGTCCCAAGTCGCTCCGGCCTCGAATCCGGGAATCCATCGGCAAGCGACGGCAACGGGGTCCACAGGCAATGGGCTCATACAACATGTCGTAATCATCATGCAGGAGAATCGCTCGTTCGATCACTATTTCGGCACTTACCCCGGCGCCAAAGGAGTCCCATTGGATGCGAACGGGGTTCCAACACTCTGCGTACCCGATCCGCTTACGAATGTCTGCATGAGGCCGTATCACGCTACGAGCCTGGTGAACTATGGCGGTCCGCACACGATGATCGACTCCGCCGCAGATATTGACAACGGGAAGATGGACGGATTCGTGGCGGAGGCAGAGGCCGGCAAGAAGAATTGCGGGAATTCGATTGCACCGGAATGCGCGGGAGGGGCGCTCGATGTGATGAGCTATCACACCGGTCGAGAAATACCGAACTACTGGACGTACGCTCAGCATTTCGTCCTGCAGGATAACCTGTATGAACCGGTTGGTTCCTATAGTCTGCCGGCACACCTATTCATGGTGTCGGGCTGGTCCGCGTACTGCACAAATCCGGCGGATCCAATGAGCTGCGGGAGCAATATTGCGGGTCCTCCAACCGACTCAGCGAAGCAATACGGATGGACTGATATTACTTATCTGCTCTACAAGCATGGGATCTCGTGGAAGTACTACATTGAATCGGGCCTTGAACCGGATTGTGAAAGCGGGGAGATGGAATGTGCCCCGGGCACGCAAGGGTCAATGTCGCCGGGTTACTGGAATCCGCTTCCACTGTTTCAGGATGTACAGGTGGATGGCCAGGTGGGGAATGTGGTTCCGTTCGATCAATTCTTTATTGACGCTCGGAACGGAACACTGCCGGCGGTTTCGTGGATCATCCCGAACAACGGTAACAGTGACCATCCGCCGAATCCGATTCAAACGGCGCAAGCGTATGTAACCGGGCTGATCAACGCCATAATGACGAGCCCCGATTGGCCGAGTACTGCCATTTTCCTGTCGTGGGACGACTGGGGTGGTTTGTACGACCATGTCAACCCGCCAATGGTTGACGTAAACGGGTACGGGATTCGCGTCCCCGGCCTCGTGATCAGCCCATACGCCAGGTGGGGATTTATCGACCATCAAACCCTGAGCCACGATGCGTATTTGAAATTCATTGAAGATGTATTCCTCAGTGGGCAGAGGCTCGATCCAGCGACGGACGGAAGGGCTGACTCAAGACCCGACGTACGCGAGAATGCCACCATCCTTGGGGATTTGATGAACGACTTCAACTTTAATCAAAACCCACGGCCTCCGCTGCTCCTGGATCAATACTTCAATTATTCTTCATTCGCTTATGCTGCCAATGGCGCCACGAACGACATCTCTGCCTACGCGATTGACTCGCGTTCGGGACGACTGTCTGTGATCGCAGGATCTCCGTTCGCGACGGGTGGGTTGAACCCCAGCGCTATTGCACATGATCCGCAGTTCCGTTTTCTTTTTGTAGCGAACAACGGTTCCAACAGCATCTCGGGATACGCCATCAATCAGACAACCGGGGCGCTCTCCGCGATTCCGAACTCGCCGTTCGCGAGTGGGGAGAGTCCAGTCGCGCTGTTGGTGGACGCGACCGGAGGATATCTTTTTTGCATCAATGCGGGAAGCGATGACCTTTGGACTTATTCCATTTATCCATCGACGGGAGTGTTGACGAAGCTGGCGGCAAGTTCATTGTCCCCGGCAGACGCCGCTACTCAACTAGCGATGGACAACTCAGGCCGATTCCTGTACATAGCCAATTCCGCCACGCAGCAGATCTATGGCTACATCTTTAATAACTCAAATGGCAATCTGAGCCCGATGGCGGGATCTCCGTTTTCAACCGGAGCATCCGGCGGTCCGTTCGGGGTGGCAATTGATCCGTTGGGCCAATGGCTCTTTTCTTCTGACGGAACCGCCAACACGGTGAGTTCGTTTGCAATCAGCTACGCGGCCGGACTGGCAGGAGCGTTAAGCCCAGCAAATCCAACCGGGGCTCCGGCGGGAGAAGAGCCCGAGGTAATTTCAGTTTCCAATTTCACCAGTCTTCCCTCCGGCACATCTTACGCTTTCACCTTAAACCGGGCATCGAACAATATATCGGTCTATAGCTTCAAGAGTGACGGGGTTCTCTGCCCATTTTCGAACTCGCCTTTCGCCGTGGGAGCCAGCCCGAGCGGTATAGGGATTGACGCATGGGATGGCTACGTGTACGTCGCGAGCGCCGCCGGCATCTCAGCCTTTCAGGTGAAGGCAACGAGCTTCCTGCCAGTGAGCGGATCGCCTTTCCCCGATCCTAATGATCCGCAAGCCGTCGACGTCGTTGCAACGGCGCCGGTAGCGCAGTTTGCGAAGTCGACCATGACTGCGATCTCGTCTTCGGTGAATCCATCGGTGTACGGCCAACCGGTAACCTTCACCGCATCGGTTAGTAGCGACACCGGGAGTCTGCCGCCGAATGGAGAGACGGTGACGTTCGATCGGGGTTCGACGATGCTGGGGACTGGTACTTTACAAAAAGGTGTGGCCAACTTTACGACGGCGGCACTCACACTGAATACGAACTCAATCAAGGCCGTCTACAGTGGCGATCCCAACTTTCCAGGCAGCACTTCCCAGGCGTTAAGCCAGCAAGTGAAGCAGGCTCCAACTACGGCTGTATTGACCGCGTCCGTAAATCCGTCGGTCTTCGGTCAGGCAGTTATGTTCACGGTAACCATCACTGCGGAGTTCGGCGGAACGCCTGCGGGCCAAGTGACTTTTAGAGACGGCACGACCGTGCTCGGGAATGTGTGGGCATCGGGAGCAGCATCGCTAACGACTACGAAGCTAGCGGTCGGATCGCACTCGATCACCGCGACGTACAACGGCAACTCTTACTACTTGAGTACCACCTCCGGAGTGATTACTCTTATCGTGAACTCCGCTGCCACAACGGCCGCAGGCACGGCGCCGCCGAATCCTAGCTTCGAGCATTTATGAAATTGAGAGGGCTGGCCACCTTACCCGTTGACACGAACCAGGCTCGTCGATGGTTCGCTCGAAGCACGGGCCGACTACGGCAACGGTCGGTTTTCTGTCCTCGTCATCCCTCCGGCACTTGGTTGCTTCTTTGGCTGACTGCCCCAGGACTTACGTCCCTTCGGCTGCGCTCAGGGCAGGCTCTGGGCTAGATTATGTCGCCGCTCCGCGGCTGGGATCACTGCCCAAAATCCGTGAGCGAGTTTCCCCTTGACGCCTTTCCGCCATTTTGTAGGATTGCCAGAACAAGTCCACTTTTCAATTTTGATTGGGGAGTGGGCCTGAATTTCATGCAGAGTGGCTGAGGGACGAGCCCTATGACGCCACGGCAACCGATCCGGGATCATATATCCCGGGTGCTTGGTGCCAACTCTCTCCTGGAAACAGGGAACATGGGATTCGGAACGCGCGCAATATTTAGTCCCGCATTCCGATAGCCTCTTTTCCTTTTCCTGGAAAAAGAGGCCATTTGCTTTTTGGGCCGCTTTTTCGAGGCTCGTCCCCGGCTACTCGCTAGTAAGGAAGCGCGCCGAACGCACGATTTTGCAATTTCGCGGCTTTTCTTAGTAAAAGCTGCGCGAAATTGATCGCGTGGCGCGCTCAGGTCCTTCGCGAGACAAAAAACCGTCTCGCTCAGGATGACAATGGATTCCGAGTTTTCGGAATAAGAAAGCGAGTAGCAACATGTCTCACTACGAACTGCGGTGCCGCGAATGCGGACGGACATGGGGAAACCAGCCCCGGTCGATCTGCGACGATTGTTTCTCCCCCCTGGAAGTGGCTTACGACTACGACGCGCTGCGCGGGTCCATCAGTCGCGAGCGGATCGCCCAGCGGCCGCCGAACATGTGGCGCTACTCCGAACTGTTACCCCTCCCCCAAGGTTATGAACCGCGGCTGCCGGTCGGCTTCACTCCACTGTTTCAGGCTCCACGGCTGGCGAAACAGTTGACGGGAACGGCCGCCGCCGCAGGGAATGTCTATCTGAAGAACGATGCCGTGTGCCTGCCCACGCTGAGCTTCAAAGACCGCGTGGTGGCCGTGGCGATCTCGCAGGCGAAGGCGTTTGGCTTCGATACGGTGTCGTGTTCGTCGACGGGAAACCTGGCCAACGCCGTTGCGGCGCACGCCGCCCGCGAAGGGCTGAAGGCGTGGATCTTTATTCCGTCCGATCTTGAGCCTGCGAAGATTCTTGGGACCAACGTATTCGGCGCGAAGGTGGTGCGCATCGCCGGGAACTACGATCAAGTCAACCGTCTGTGCTCGCAGATCGCGGACGAGCATCGCTGGGGATTCGTCAACGTCAACCTGCGTCCTTATTATGCGGAGGGATCGAAGACGGTTGGATTCGAAATCGCCGAGCAACTGGGATGGCGGCTGCCGGACAACGTTGTCTGCCCGATGGCTGGCGGATCGCTGATCGTGAAGATCAAGAAGGCGTTCGATGAGTTGATCGAGCTGGGCCTGGTCGAAGCGAAGGAAGTGAAATTCTTCGGAGCGCAAGCTACGGGCTGCTCTCCGATATCGACTGCGGTGAAGACGGGGAGCTCGGAGATCGAGCCGCAGAAGCCGACGACGATTGCTCGGTCGCTGGCAATCGGCAATCCTGCCGACGGACACTATGCGATCAAAGTCATCAAGAACAGCGGTGGATGGAGCGAGGACGTCAGCGATCCGGAAGTGATCAACTCGATCAAGCTGCTGGCGGAGACGGAAGGCATCTTCACCGAGACCGCGGGCGGCGTGACAGTGGGCACGGCGGGCAAGCTGTATCGTCAGGACCGCATCCTGCCGGAAGAGACGACCGTGCTGTGCATCACTGGTAACGGTCTGAAGACGACCGACGTGCTCGCCGGTGTTTACGAGACTGAGCGGCCGATTGCACCGAAGCTGACGGAGTTCGAACACTATCTGCAGCAGACGCTGAGCCTCGCCGAGATTCCCGGAATTATCGCCGAGGCAGAAGCTACAGGCGTGGGTGCCTAACATGCCGATCACCGTACAGATTCCGACTGCACTCCGGCGGCACACTGAAGGCGTGGGATCGATTACCTGCGCGGCGTCGAATCTTGGAGAACTGTTCTCTGTGCTCGATGAGAAGTTCCCTGACTTGAAGCCGCATCTGCGCGATGACAAGGGGCAGGTTCGGCGCTTCCTCAACATCTACGTGAACGAGGAAGACATCCGCTTTTTGGGCGGACCAACCTATGCCTTTCAGGAAGGCGACGAAGTTCTGCTGGTGCCGTCGATCGCAGGCGGCGCGAAGTAGACTACGTCACGCTAACAATCTGTTTTGAACACAATGATTCAAGGCCGCTCTCGAAGCGGCCTTTGTTATTGGCGTTTTGTTCTTGTTGAAAATCTCACGCAGCAAGCTCTTCGATTGCGATCAACGTCACAACACTGCGCGATTACACGCATGTGGCGTCGCGTGATGTTTCACGCTGGAAAAGAATCCGCACAAATTCGTACACACACTGCGATCCGTCGCTACCCAATGTTGTGCACGCGCGTCTCACTCCCCAAGTTGTGACACGAGCCTTCGTGCTTTCGGTGACAGGCAACGATTGGGTTCCTGACAACCGCTCAGGAGCACGTCATGATAAGTCGCTTGGGTGTTGTTTTCCTCCTGCTGGTGGGTAGCGTTGCAGCTCAACTCGCTGCCGATACTCTGATTCGCCGGGTGGGAATACGAGTGGCATTTGTGAACGGAGTGTGTGAAATCTCCACACATGTCCGCATGACGGGCCTCAGCGGCCCCATGCTCGAAAGCGTCGCCAACGATCAATGCGTGGTCGAGTTCCTGAATGTTCCCGCTGGGACTTATCATTTGACGGTTTCGGCCCAGCATGTTCCCGACATGGATGCGGGTAGCATTACTTTGGATCCCGCGGGCTCGCAAGAGTTCGAAGTTCAGGTGAAGCGCGACAACGAAGCGGGACATGCGGACGGCATGCCCATGAGTGGCCTGATATCAGCGGCGGATCTGGGTGTTCCGCTGAGAGCACAGAAAGAGTTCAATCGAGCGAATGAATTGCTGGCGAAGCAAGATTTGCCCCAGGCGATTGAGCAACTCAATCAAGCGATCAAGGAGTATCCGGCATATGCCGGCGCTTACAACAATCTTGGGGTCATCTATGCGCGCCAGGGCGACCGGGTGCGGGAGCGCGAGGCCTTGCAGAAAGCGATCAGCATCAACGATCATTTTGCTCCGGCGTATGTGAATCTCGGCCGCCTGAGCATCGCGACGAATGATTTTCCGAACGCGGAGATGGAGTTGAACAAAGCTTCGGGATTCGATCCCACCGACGCGATGACCTGCGTGTTGCTGGGGTATGCCGAATTCATGGACCATCATTTCGATCAGGCCATTGCGACGAGCCTGAAGGCGCACAGGCTGCAGGGGGCGCACGCTTATGCGCATCAGATTGCGGCTCGGGCGTATGAGAAGAAGCGCGACGCGGCGAATGCGATCCAGGAGTTGGAGCTATTTCTGCAAGAGGAACCGGCGGGCGTTCGAGCGGAAAGCGCGCACAAGGAACTCGCGGCCCTGCAAGCCATTCGCGCCGGTTCTGTGGGCACGTTGAAAGCTCAGTCCAGTGCTACTTTGAACTCTCAGTCGAACGCTCACTAAGGTTCGGTTGGTGCCGTGACCGTGCCGGTGGAGAGATGCAGTTGCTTCGTGCGCTCGATCACCCACTGCGGAAATGGCGGAGCGCCCTGAGGAATCTTGCCCTGGGAAATCGCCCAGTGATCGATCCAACCTGTGCCTTCTTCCCCGACGTAGGTGTCAGGAAGGCTGTAGGCCTGATCGCCGAGCGCGTCTTCGAGAGTGATGAAGCGGTAGCCGCGCTTGCGCAGAACGTCGAGCAGTTCGCCGATGTGGTCGGCTTCTAAATTGCTCGCGTGGAGCAGCAGAATCTGCTTCGGTTCGTAGCCTACAACTTGTTTAGAGAGTTGCTCGGCATACGCGATGGCGGCGTCGTGATAGGCGAGGTACTCTTTCACGATCTGCTGCTGGAGAGCGGTGTCGTTGCGCTGCTTGGCGTCTTCGTAGAGTCCAGCGAACATCCAATCCCATCCGTCGAGCGTGACGGGAGCGATGCGGTACCCGCGTTGAATGAGGAACGCTTCCGCTTCGCGGCGCGTCTGCAGATCGCGTCCGGTGTCGAGATACGGATGCCGGAAGTAGCGCAGCTTCGTCTTGCGTGGCGCGAGCAGCAAGCGGGTCACGCTCTCGCCTTGAATCACCTCGTCTTCCCATGCCTTCAAGCCAACCTGGTTTAGCGACGCGTGGCTGAAGGTGTGGTTCCCCAGTTCGAAGCCATAGTCAAGCCACATCTGGAGTGCCTTGATGCGTGCGTCGACCTCGCCAGTTTTGTAGAGTTTCTTCTCGTTGACGAAGCCGACCACAGGGATCTTCTGGTCGCGAAGCGTGCCCAGCAATTTTGCGGTCATGGCCGTGATGTCGGCGGCGGGCAAGCGGTCCGCCATCCCGGCAGGAAGGTCGTCAATGGTAATGGCAACCTGACGGTCAGGTTTTTGCGGAGTTTGCGAATTCGCTGACACAGGGACGATGCTGAATGTGCAGAGAAGTGCGAGTAAAACCGGCAGCCGTTTCATGGAATGAATCCCCTCGATCGTAAAAAAGCGAAGAGCAAAGAACGAAAACCACAAAGGACACTAAGGTTCACGAAGGAAGTCCGATGCGGGGCAGTTCGCAGGAGTATTAGAACATGAGAGGAGGATGGAAGAACGAGAGAATCTGAAGATTTCGCATCTTGACAGGGTCGTGTATAATCTAACTAACTGGTTAATTAATGGCTCGTCTCTTCCATCACCGTCACGTTCTGCACCGCCGGATGGGCACGCGCGGCCAGCCGGAGGAGAGCCGTGCAGCGATCCTGCAGGCCGCGGCGCAGGAATTCGCCGAGTACGGCATTGCCGGAGCCCGCACCGACGCCATCGCGCGGGAGGCCCGCGTCAACAAGGCGCTGCTGTATTACTACTTCAAGGACAAAGAAACACTTTACGGGGCGGTGCTCGACGACGCGTTTTCGGGGCTGAAGGCTACCGTGTTCCGCGTGCTGGACGGTGACTTGCCGCCGCGCGAGAAGATCATGGCCTATGCGGGCGCTTACTTCGACTTCATTGCGTCGAACCATCTCTATCCTCGGCTGATGCAGCGCGAGATGATGCGGGCGCGCGAAGGGGAGTCACAGCACATCGACAAAGTGATTAAGACGTATATTCAGCCGATTTTTGCCCGGGTCGCGGAGTTGATCCGGAAGGGAACCGCGGATGGCGAGTTTCGGCGGGTCAACCCAGTGCATTTTGTGCCTTCGATGGTCGCGATGATTGTGTTTTATTTCAGCAGCGCGCCCATGATGCAGAAGATTATCGGCTTCAATCCCCTGACCCCAGAGCGGATCGCAGAGCGGCGGGCCGCCGTGCTGGATTTCATTTCGGCCGCGTTGTTCCGTCCCAAACATAACGCCACGCAAGGAGCACGCTCATGAGCGCGCGTAACAAGTTTTTCATTCTTCTCGGAATCATCTTCGCGATTGCGGCGACCTACTACTACTTTTCCACCGACCATTCGCGCGATCTGGTGCTGATCGGCACCGTCGACTCCAACCAGGTGATCGTGAGCGCACAGGTCAGCGGCCGAATCCAGAAGCTACTCGTGGATGAAGGGACGCCGGTGAAAGTGGGAGACCTGATTGCAGTGCTCGATCCGTCGGAGCTGCAAGCGCAAGAGGCGGCAGCAACAGCAACGATCTCCAGCCTGCAGCACAAAGTGGCAGAGATGCAGCACACCGAGCAATCGACCCAGGGATCGACTTCAAGCGATGTGGCGAACGCGCAGGCGAAGTTGTCGTCAGCCAAGGCGCAACTGATGCAAGCCAAGGCCCAACTGGACCGAACCGCGAGCGACAGCCGCCGCGCTATCGAGTTGGCGAAGGCGGGGATCACATCGGACCAGGAGCGCGTGCAGGCGGAAACGAACTTGCAAGCGGCGCAGGCGATCGTGCAGGCGCAGCAGGAACTGGTGCGGGCTGCAGAGGCCGATCTGAACGCAGCGATTGCGCGCACACAACAAGCGAATGCAGCGAAGAGTACGGTGGCTTCGACGGAAGCGGATGTCAAGAGCGCGATCGCACAGAAGAATCAGGCCGCGGTCCGGCTCGGATATACCAACGTGTACGCTCCGGTGAGCGGCACGGTCTCGGTGCGCGCCGCACGACAGGGGGAAGTAGTAAACATCGGGGCACCGATCGTGACCATCGTCGATTTGAGCGACACGTGGGCGCGGGCCGCGATTCCAGAAACCTACGCCGACCACATCGGCTACGGCGATGTGCTGCGCGTGCGATTGCCGGGGGGAACGGTGATGGGCGGCAAAGTTTTCTTCAAAGGCGTGGAAGGGGACTTTGCCACGCAGCGCGATGTGAGCCGGCGCAAGCGCGACATCAAAACCATCGTGCTGAAAGTCCGCATGGAAAATCCGAAGGGCGCGTTCGTGCCGGGCATGACGGCCGAAGTTCTGGTCTCGCCGGAACAACTGAAGGGCGGAGGCACGCAGAGTGCGACAACCGCGGAGCAGCGATAATGGCGGAAGTTACTCCCAGCCCGAATAGCGAGACTCCTGCCAGCACACCAGTCACGCTGGAGAAGCCGGTCTACGATCCTACTGCGCCATCGGCGATCGAGGTCGACCACATCGTCAAGAAGTACGGAGAGTTTACGGCGGTGGACGATGTTTCGTTCAACGTGAAGGAAGGCGAGATCTTCGGGCTGCTCGGTCCGAATGGAGCAGGGAAATCGACGCTGATCCGCATGATGACGACGCTGATCCCAATTACATCGGGCAAGGCGCGGATTGCGGGCCACGACGTTGCCAAGGAGCCGAATGCCGCGCGGCGGATGATTGGGGTGATTCCGCAGGCGTTGACCAGCGACCTCGACTTGACCGTCGAGGAGAACATGAATATTTATGCCAAGCTGTACGACGTTCCGGCGAAGGAGCGCAAGAAGTCGATCGAGGAACTGCTGGAACTCGTGGATCTGACGAAGTGGCGCGATGCGGCCACCAAGACGCTCTCGGGCGGTATGCGGCGGCGGCTTGAGATTGCGCGCGGGCTGGTGCATCATCCGCGAATCTTTTTTCTCGACGAGCCGACCACGGGACTCGATCCGGTTTCGCGCGTCGCAGTCTGGGAAATGCTGGGAAACATCAAAGAGCATCGGCAGCTGACCATTCTGATCACGACGCATTACATGGATGAAGCCGACCGCTTGTGCGACCGGATCGCGATTGTCGATCACGGCAAGTTGGTGGCGCTCGACTCACCCACAGCCCTCAAGGCGAGCGTGCCAGGTTCGAACGTGATCGAGGCGCAGTTCGAAAATCCTCCCGCAGACTGGGAGCAGCGGCTGCACGGGCTCAGTGAAGTCACTTCGGTGCAACATGAAGGCGCGGGCATGTATCGCGTGCTGACGGGGAACGGCTCGCGCACTACTACCGAACTGGTCGAGATGGCGGTTCAGAGCAAAGTGCCGGTGAAATCGCTCTCTGTGCAGAACACCACGCTCGACGACGTCTTTGTGCATTACACGGGACGGCAACTGCGCGACGAACTGCAGAAATCGTACGCGTTCGTCATGCCGCAGCGGCCGGGGTTGCAGCCGTAAAACCGTCGTTTGTCACTGGTCGTTGGTCGTTCGCTCTGGCAACTTAGCAATTTGTTTTTGCTAACGACCAACGATCAACGGCCACCGACCGAAAGCTCGCGACTCAGGACTCAGGACTGACTTATGAATCGAATGATGGCCATTGTCGAGCGCGAGATGCGCAAGTTCTTTCGTTCGCCTGCGCTCATGCTGGCATCGATGATCTTTCCGCTGGTGCAGTTGATTATTCTGGGCAACGCGTTTGGCGGGAAGATTCACGATGCACGCGTTGCTATCGTCGATCAGGACGGCGGGCCCCAGGCATTGCGCGTCCGCGAGGCCTTCGACTCGGTGCGGGCGAACATCCGGACTTTTGTTCCGATCTCGTACGACAGCGACCGGCAGGCGATGGAAGATGTGCGCAATGGCAAGCTGGAAGGCGCAGTCATCATCCCGCCGCAGTTCTCGCGCCGCGTGTATGAGGAGAATCATCCACGGATCGCGTTGGTCGTCGACAACAGCGACAACTTCATGAGTTCGGCGGTCGAGGCGGAACTGTCGGACCTAACCAATTCGCTCAACCAGCCCACGGTCTCGCCGCGCATTCTGCAGCAGACGGCGCTGGATATCGTCGAGCTCTATCCTTACATCGAGTACATGAAATATCTGCTGCCCGGATCGCTGGTGCTGGCGATGTTCGTTTCGGTGATGATCGGTGGCGGCATGCTGTACATCGACGACAAGGCGCGCGGCGTGCACGAGGGCTACCTGGTCACGCCGATCACGAAACTCGAACTCGTGCTGGGGCTGAACCTGGCGGGCGCGATCAAGGCCGTGATGACCGGCGTGATCATCGTCGGAATCGGCTCGATGATGGCGGGCGTGGGAACGATTTTCAATCCCGTGACCATGTTCGGGCTGTTGATCATGATCGTGCTGACGTCACTGGCATTCAATACGATGATGTTCCTGCTGATGGTGCGCATTGAGGATCCGCTGGTACCGCGCGCCATGTTCGGCATTCTCAATACGCTGCTGTTTTTTCCGAGCGGCTCGGTCTATCCCATCCAGGCGTTTCCGCCATGGCTGCGGGCGATTGCGAAGTGCGACCCGTTTACGTATGCAGTGGATGGCTTCAAGTGCCTGCTGCTGAAGGAAACGACGCTGTCTGCGGTTTGGGGAGACATGCTCTTCCTGTCGATCTTTGCGGCCGTCACGCTGGGAATAGCGATCCCGTTGTTCAAGCGAACGTTGTAGACCATTTCCGGGAACTTTTCGCGTGTCCCCTGTGTCCGTTATGCTATTGGGGTATGACACTTCTGGACGCGCAAGAGTACGACCCGGAAAAGGGGCGCAAGCGCAAGCGGCAGATCATTTCAGCGATCGTAATCGTGTTGCTAGTGCTGTGCCTCGGCTGGTGGTTCCGCTACTATCCGCAGGAACGCGTTGTGGGACACTTCTTCGAGGCGCTGCAGCGGCAGGATTACAAGACGGCCTACGGCATATGGATGCACGACCCGCAGTGGGAGCAGCATCCTGAGCAGCATCCGAAATATCCGTTCAACGAGTTCTATCAGGACTGGGGCCCGGGCGGGGAATGGGGACTCATCAAGACCCAAAAAGTCTTCGCCGCGAGCCCGTGCCCTGGCGGCGGCACTGGCGTGGTCGTGGATGTCATCGTAAACGACCGCACCAAGCACGCGCAGGTGTGGGTGGAGAAGTCCGACAAGACACTCAGCTATCCGCCGTGTGAGCTACTCTTCCGCTGAAGGGGGCGTTTATGCAGGCGCCTTCGCCAGTGATTCCAGGGCTTTGGTGAGCGATGCGTCATCGCTGACATTCACACAGGATTTCGACCGGTCAATCTGCCGCATCAGGCCGCACAGAACTTTCCCCGGGCCTACCTCGATGAATGTCTGCACGCCCTGCGCGATCAGCAGGTGCATGCACTGTTCCCACTTTACGGATCCCGTGACTTGGCGGACGAGCGTGTCGCGGGCGCGGAGGTCATCCTTCACTAATGCAGCGTCCACATTACAAGCAACGGGGTAGACGGGCTTCTGCAGCTTCAGAGCATCGAGATCTTTTTGCAAACGATCCTGAGCCGGCTTCATCAGCGAGCAATGGAAAGGTGCGCTGACGGGCAGGAGCTTGGCACGCTTGGCGCCTCGTTCGTCAGCGAGTTTCGCGGCGCGCTCGACGGCTGCGGTGTTACCGGAGATGACGATTTGCTCCGGCGAATTGATGTTGGCCGGTTCGCAGACTTCTCCTTGCGCGGCGTCGTGGCAGACGGCGGTGACTTTCGCGGCGTCCATGCCGAGGATGGCGGCCATTGCGCCCACGCCTACGGGCACGGCTTCCTGCATGTATTTGCCGCGATTGCGGACGGTGCGGACGGCTTCGGCAAAGCTGAAGGTTCCGGATGCGACGTGCGCGGAATATTCTCCGAGGCTGTGGCCTGCGACGTAGCTAGGCTTCGGGATGCGCGTTTCCAGCACTCGGAGGGCAGCGATTGAGACCGTCAGAATTGCGGGCTGCGTGATTTCAGTGAGACGAAGCTGATCCTCCGGGCCTTCGAAGCAAACCGTGGAGAGCTTGTAGCCGAGGGCCTCGTCCGCCTCGTCAAATGTTTGCTTGGCGACGGGATACTTTTCGGCGAGGTCCTTACCCATGCCGACGGACTGCGAGCCTTGGCCGGGGAAGAGGAATGCGATGATGTTGTCAGTCATGAGGATTATCGAGAGCGCTTATTATCTCGAGCGTGCTTGCTCTAACAAACTGCCTACAGCGAACGCGCATATGCCACTGGCAGCAAATTGCATCGGTCCTTCGCTTTGCTCAGGATGACAAGGTACCGACCGGTACGGGCCGAACTGCAGCGAGGCCGCGCTCGATCGATCCGTTAATGCCACGCTCGGAAAATTCGGCCGCGACGCGCACCGCATTCTTGATGGCGTTGGCATTCGACGAGCCATGCGTGATGATGCATGCCCCCTTCACGCCCAGCAGGGGCGCGCCGCCGTATTCGGTATGGTCGAGCCGCTTCTTGAAATCAGTGAACGCGCTGCGCGAGAGCAGCGCTCCTACTTGCCGGGTGATCGTCGCCTTCAGCGACTCTTTGAGTGCCGTGCGCACCAGGTTCGACACGCCCTCGGAAATCTTCAAGGCAACGTTGCCGACAAATCCGTCGGCCACGATGACATCTACTTTCCCGTTAAAGAGGTCGCGTCCTTCCACGTTGCCGACGAAGTTCACAGGAAGCTGTTTCAGCAAGCCGAACGATTCGCGGGTGAGGTCGTTGCCTTTGCTTTCTTCTTCGCCGATAGAGAGCAGTCCGACGCGTGGTCCCGGCGTTCCGGGCCGCTTTCCGAACATGGCGCGGAAATAGATGTCGCCCATAACCGCAAACTGTTCAAGATTCTGCGCGGTGCAGTCGACGTTTGCGCCGACGTCGAGCAGCATCGCCGGATTTCCGGGCGCAGTGGGAAAGACCGCAGCGAGCGCCGGACGGTCGACGCCCGGAACCGCGCCCAGCACGACTTTGGCGGTGGCCATGGCCGCGCCAGTGTTTCCGGCGGTGACGAAGCCGGCGGCCTGGCCCTCGCGCACCATGCGCAGGCCGACCCGCATGGAGGAATCGCGCTTGGCGCGGATGGCCTCCACTTTGTCTCCCATGGTTATGAATTCGCTGGCGTGGACGATTTCGATGGGCAGGCGCGCGGCCGCCGAGTGGCGATCGAGTTCCGCCTTGACCACATTCTCCGGGCCGACCAGCAGCACCCGCATTCCGTATTGACGCGCCGCAAGAATGGCGCCCTCAATCTCGGGCTTGGGAGCGCGGTCAGAACCCATCGCATCCAGCGCGATCACGCTAGGCATGGTGTTTTGTCGTTAGCTGGCTTCTTTGACTTCGAGGACTTCGCGTCCCTTATAGTACCCGCACTTGGGACAGGCGCGGTGCGGCATCTTCTTCTCGTGACAGTTGGGACATTCCGCCAGGCTGTGAGCCTTCAGTGAGTCGTGGGCCCGCCGGGTGGAAGTGCGCTTTTGTGAGTGTCGCCGTTTTGGATTAGGCATGGTATTGAATTCCTCTCAAGAAAGCTGTCAGCTCTCAGCCGTCAGCTTTCAGCTTGAATCTGAATGCTGCCTGCCGACAGCTATCCTGCAAAACTAAACTTCCATCCGAGATGCGCTCCATCCTCGATGGAGCGTCGGTGGCGGAAGGCTGGCAGCTGATGGCTGACAGCTTCTTCTCAGTGTTCGAGCTTGCTGCGAATTTCCCGCAGCGACGCCCAGCGCGGATCTTCGATCGCAGTGGTGCAGGAACACTGTCCTTCGTTCAAATTCTGGCCGCAGTGGGCGCACAATCCGCGGCAGTCTTCGCGGCATGTGACTTTCAACGGCAATGCCAGCAGCACCTGCTCACGCAGAACGTCTTCGAGCAAAAGGCCGTCGCCTTGATAATAGCCGATCTCGGCCTCGGCGTCGGTCACCGAAAGCTCGTCGCGACCAGCGTCGGCTCCAAGCGGCCGGTAGAGCAATTCGAAGTCGCGCGTAACGTCTTGGGGCACGGGCTCCAGGCAGCGGGCGCATTGCAATTCGAGGCCGGCCGACAAGCGCCCCCGCAGGCGTATGTCGGTGACTACCTCATTCTTGCCGTGACGCTCCTCGACAATTTCTGCGTGTCCTGAGGCCTTGAGTGGCGTGCGCTGCCGGGCTTCGCCTCCCAAGTCGATGACACCGGGCTGAAATACCTCCTCAAAATCGAGAGGATGGCGTTCCAATTCATGGATGTCCAGGAACATTGCGAAACCTCCGCGTCAACGTCGCCAACCCAGTATGGGTAACCCAGGCCCGCGGAAGCACGCCAAGAGGCGTAAGTACCGCAAGGAGCAAGACTTAGGATAAAGGGGAAGATGGGAGGGTGTCAAGAAAATCGGCTCTTTTCTGCCTAGGAACATGCTAGACTATCCCTAGGAGGTACCTATGGCAACGCTCTATGTGGAAAACGTTCCTGAGGATATTTACAAGGCCCTCCGCAAGCGCGCCCGTGCCAACCGCAAGTCGATTGCGGCTGAGGTGATCGCACTTCTTCAGCAGAACATTCCAACGGCGGCGGAACTGAAACGCCGACAAGAGTTCTACGACCGCATGGCTGAACTCCGGGCCAAAGCTCCTCTGACCCCCGGTCCATTCCCGTCGGCCGAAGAGATGATTCGTGAGGACCGCGAGCGTTGAACACGTTGGTGCTTGACGCCAGCGTCGCGATAAAGTGGGCGATCCCGTCGGCCCGGGAGCCCTTAACCGACGAGTCCCTGCGATTGCTAAGGCGCTATGTCGACAGCGAAATCGAGTTCATCGTGCCCGATATTTTCTGGGCCGAACTGGGCAACGTTTTGTGGAAGGGCACACGCCAGCGTAGATGGCGTCAGGACGAGGCAGAGGCAGTCGCGTCTGACATGAGGGCCCGAGAGTTCGCGACAGTATCGTCTATAACATTGTTGCCAGAGGCTCTAAGAATTGCGTTCGCGTACGACCGCTCTGTCTACGATTGCCTGTATGTGGCCTTGGCAGTCCAATCGAAGACGGACTTGATCACCGCCGACGAGCGCATGGCCAATGCTCTCGCCGCTCGTTTTCCCGTGAAATGGCTGGGCGCGGTTTGACTGAGGTTGAGTCCAGGATTTATTTAGCCGCAAGGAAAACTGCAGGTCCCTCCACTCCATTTTCCATTCCCTACGGGAACGGAAAACTCCGGTCGGAAATGACAGTTTTGTGACGCGGCGCGCGCAGTCTCGCCACCGTTGCAATCCGACGGCTCTAATCCCCGAGCCGGAGAGCTTCGATCGTCTGTGTGGGGGATTCCTCGAAGATCAACCGGCGCTCGAGTTCAGTGCTGTTTTTTCCTAGATAGTGCGGGACATACCACAATACTGCCGCGGCGGGGGCAAGGCTCAGTATCCGCACGGGCTCGGCCAGGGCCGAGGATTCGAACTCCGGCGTGGAAACGGCGTAGGTCAGAAATCCGAAACAGCCCGACAGCAGGGTCACGAAGGAATGTTGCTTGAAGAGCGGAAGCGTGCAGGTGAACGGAATCTTGCGAAAGCGAATCAGCATGATATTCGTCAACAACAGTGCCCAGGTCACCACCAGCAGCGTATGCAGGCCTGCGACCTTCCAGCCTTCGAGATAGGCGTAGACCGGGAGAGATATGGCGATTAGCCACGGCAACACGAGGAGGAGAATCACTCTTCTCGCCAACCCCTCGCAGTCTTGCCGGTCGGGATCGACCATCAACTGGAAGATCCAGTTGGAGCGTAACTCTGCGGGAATCTCGAAGACGACGCGCAGGCCGACAATGATCAGAAAACTGAGAATGAATGGAATCGAGAGAGCGTCAGGAGTGAGTGCTGCCTGACGCAACGACTTGCCGCCGTCAAAGGCGTCCATCAGAGCTTGAGAAGCCAGGACCAGGGCGAGGCCGCCCACCGCGGTCAGAACAAGGCGATGGGCTTCGCTGCGGAGCAGCGTTTTTCCTACGAACTGAAAGCCGGCTTTCTGGAATGGAGTGCGCAGCGCCACACGATCTAACAGGAGGCCCATGCACCACGTCCTGGTTGCGCGAGCACGCGCAGATGCGTCGGCGATTTCTGCGATGCGCACGAAATGACGCCGGTACCCGATCACGTAGGTACAGAGCGCAATCAGGGCAACGGTCGCAAGTCCGGGAAGGGCGAGTCGCGACAACTGCGTGAGCACGGGACCGGCGCGGCCCCGCAAGGACTGGCACAGGCCGAGAAACCAGCACGATGGGATCAGCGTGATCCATCGAGGTATGGAGGCGCGATGCAGCAGTTGTGGTACCGCGAAGCTGGTGCACAAGAGAGCGACCAGGCAAACCACTACTATCCCGCGAAAGTAGGCGGAGAATCGTCGAAAAGCTCGGGGTGGCAGGACGGCCATCAGGAGTCCGATCACTGAGAAGACTGCAAAGAAGGCGAAAACGCTGGCCAACAAGACGCCGACTGCATGGATTGCTGCAAACTTTACGAAGAACAGAAACTTGCTCTGTGTTGCGCCCACGACCACCGGGAACAGAAGACACGAGGCGGCGTTAACGTCGAACGCGATCAAGCCGACGAGAAACAGGACGGCGACGAGATTGGCGAAGAAGATGGTTCGCGTGGAAATGGGGAGCGGGACTAGATTCATGTAGTCGCGCCGATCGGGGAAGATGGCGTCCCAGCGCCAGACGGCGACGGCGCCCGTTACAGTCATTGACAAGACAATGAAGAAGTATTCGTCGGGAAGAGCGACTTGCAGCGGATCGACGTTGGTGGCACCACGCAGCCATTGCAGGAAGGTGCCGTACTTGTTCAGCAGCAGCAGCGAGACGAAGCCGCCTGGCATGGCGAGCAGGGTGAGCACGAGCCCGATGCCGAGATCGAGGCCCTCCGCGTCCGAGTCGCCGCTGCCGCGGAAGACGCGGGCCGCGAAGAGGTGCACCATCCGCCAGAAGGGACGCTGGCGGCGCTCGTCCCACTTGTTCCACAAGGCGTCGAGAGCTTCGGCGATCATGCGGCCTTCGCCTTCATGACGCTGACGATGTCTCGCGCCACAGTCATCGTGTCCACATCATCGACCAGGTGCAGGAATGTGTTCTCCAGCGATTGTCCGAGAATTTGCCCGATGTTCGTCACTGAGTCCTGCGCGATCACAACACCTTTGCGCAGGATCAGAACGTCAGAGCAAACTTTCTCGACGACTTCCAAAACGTGCGAGCAATAGAAGACGAGTTTGCCCTGCTGTCCGAGCGTCTGCACCAGGTTCTTGAAGATCAGTGCGGAAGTGACATCGAGACCGGAGAGCGGTTCATCGAAGATGAAGATTTCGGGGTTGTCCATGATCGCGGCGATCAGCAGAATGCGCTGCCGCATTCCTTTCGAGTACGAACCGATGCTGGTGTGCCGGTTGGGGTGCAGGGAGAACAATTCGAGCAGGGAGTCGATCTTCTTCGCGAGATCGTGGCGCTCCATCCCGCGCAGCGTGCCGATTAACTCGAGATACTCCCATCCGGTCAGATAGGGATAAAGATGCGGCTCTTCGGGAACGTAGCCGAGAAGCTTGCGGTAGGCAGTCAGGTCCTCTTGAATGTTGTGACCGTCGAACTGAACGGTGCCGCGTGTGGGTTGCAGCAATCCGGTAAGCATTTTGACCGTGGTGCTTTTGCCGGAACCGTTGGGGCCGAGGCATCCCAGTACTTGTCCGGGACGAAGCGAGAAAGATAAATCCTGCACTGCCGGCAGCGACGCGTAGCGCTTGGTCAAGTGCACGGCTTCGAGCATGGGTCACCTCGCGATGGAGTTGAGACGGGACGCGGAAGAGAACCCTGTAATGGTCGGTTAGACACCCGAAATGGTCAATAGGTTCCGGGAGTTTTATGGGTCTGGGTGGCTCGCGGGCATGCTCAAGCCGAGAGCGCGCACCGTCAACTCATCCAGCGTGGCCTTGCCGTTTTTCTGCGTGACCACGCCGAAGTTGCCGGAGTAGTCCCACATGGCCCAGCCGATGTTGTGGAGTTCGAGGGAGGTGCGGACATCCTTGATCCACGCATTGCGGTCCTGGGGCTCGGAGAAATCGCGGAATACGCCGAACTCATTGCAGATCAGCGGCACGCCGCGTTGCTTCGCCCAGGCGGCAGCCTGATTGATTTCGGCTTCGATGCGTGCTGCGTCCCAGTGATCCTGTCCGTAGCGGATGACCTGCATGCGATCGCGAGCCTCGGGAAGCAGCGTCGCGACCTGCGTCGCATTCTCCGGCGATGACGGGTAGTGCAGGCCCTTCAGCCAGTGCCAGTAATACGCTCCCCAGGTTGCGCCCTGGTGGGTGAAGATGTGGGGCTCGTAGAAGTGAAACACGTAGATGACGTTGCTATCGGGCAGTGGTTCGAGAAAGACGAGGTCGTCATCGTCGTCCCAGCGGGCGCCGGCGGCGATGATGGTGTTTGCGGGCGCGGCGCGCCGAATGGCGGCGGCCAACTTCGCTTCCACGCCGTACCAGCGGTAGGCATCGCGCATTTCGGGTTCGTTCAGGATTTCGAAGAAGACGCGGTCGGGATCGAGCGATGCGTAGCGCTTTGCCACCGTGCTCCAGAAATCGGCGAAGCGCTCGACGAAGTCGTCTTCTTTCGCCAGCCGAGTTTTGAAGTCGGAGTCGGGATGCATGTCGATCTCGACGGCGAGGCCGGCGTCGAGAATCATCTTGATGGCGGCATCGAGATAGCCGAATAATTCTGCGCCGCCGTCGCGATGGCGTGCGGCGTCCATGAAAGGTTGAGGATTCACGCTCAGGCGCACGTGGTCGAATCCGGCTGACTTGATCAGCGCGATGTCGGAGGCTGTGGTCCAGGACTGGAGGTGTTCTTTTGTGTATCCCTTGGGATCGTAGACTTGGGCGAACCATCCGCTGAGATTCACGCCGTGGCGAATGTGCGTGAGGCGCGCGGGGGGAACGGTGGAGGTGGGAGCGCTTTGAGCCTGCGACACGGCGGAGAGAAGTAGGATGACGGCGATGCTGGTGCGGATCATGGACACTCCTTTTGGGTCGTGGGTGTGAGCCTGATACGTCGGTGAACGCGAGGTATCATCTCATTTTGTCATCCTGGGTGGCGTTCTTTGCCGCGAAGGACCTCTGCATTTTGCTGGTGCCGGCAGATTGCATGGATCCTTCGCGTTGCTCAGGATGACAGGGCTAATCTTGAGAAATTACGAGTGCGCTCTAGCTGAGGATGGGCAGCGCCCGGATTCTCTTGTTCGTGGCCGCGTAGATTGCGTTGCATAACGCGGGCGCGACCGGTGGAACCGAGGGCTCGCCGATTCCCGTCGGAACCTCCGGGCTTGGAACAGCGTAGACCTCGACTGCCGGCGTTTCTTCCATGCGCAGCGGGGCGTAGTCGTCGAAGTTGCCCTGCACGACGCGGCCCTTCTCAATCGTGATCTTCGCGCGCAACGCGTTGCCCAGTCCGTAGACGATTCCGCCTTGAATCTGCTGCTCGAGAATGGCGGGATTGACGACTTGTCCGCAGTCGACGACGGCCACGACGCGATGCACGCGAGGCTCGTCCTTCTCCATGGTGATCTCGACTACTTCCGCCATGTACGAGGCGAAGCAGCCGAAGCAGGCGACGCCGCGATAGTGACCGGCGGGAAGAGGCTTGTCCCATGCGGATTTTTCGGCGGCCAGTTGCAGCACGGCGCGCATGCGTGCGGTGTGCCAGGTCGTAGTGAAATAGGTAAGGTCCTGATCTTTGGCAAGCAGCTTCAGACGATACTGCAACGGATCTTTGCCCGCCGCGACCGCGAGTTCGTCGATGAAACTCTCGAGCGCAAATGCGGCCTGCAGCGCGTAGACCGAGCGCATCCAACCCAAAGGTACCGGCGTCTCGGCCATCACGTAATCGACGGAGTAGTTCGAAATTCCGTAGACAGGCCCGGCTTCATCGGGCAGATCGGGATCGACTCCGTTCGGAGTCGGCTGACCTTTTTGTCCGCTGATCGATGCCGCGATGAGGCGGTGCGCCAGAGCGACAGGCATTCCTGATCCATCGAGCGTGGCGCTGAGTTGATGCAGGCTGGGTGGACGATAGGTCGAGAAACGCATGTCATCTTCGCGCGTCCAGATTACTTTTACGGGCGCGTTGATCGCCTTCGATACCAGCGCAGCCTCGACAGCATAGTCGTGCTCGAGGCGGCGGCCGAAGCCTCCGCCCATGAGCGTGACGTTGACTTTGACTTGATCCGGGTCGAGGCCGATGGCGGTTGCGACCGAGTCGCGGCAATCCTGCGGGACCTGAGTCGGTGCCCAGAGTTCGCATTTCGTGCCCTGATAATGCGCGGTGCAATTGCCGGGCTCCATGGGCGCGTGCGCCATGAAGGGCAGCGTATATTCGGCGGAGATTTTCTTTCCTGAAGCCTTGGCAGGATCTCCAGCCAGGAACAAGTTGGCCGGCCTCTTAGATGCGGCCTGTTTTAGCGATGCCATGACTGCGGCGGTGTTCAGGTCTTTGTTTGGGCCATCGTTCCAGGTGACGTTGAGAACGCGACGGCCTTCCATCGCGCTCCACACGCTGTCAGCGACGACGGCGACGGCGGAGTCGCCGATCTTGCCGACGTAATTCACGCCGGAAACTTTTTTCGATTCCTTGTCGTCGAATGCCGATACTTTGCCGCCGATGGTGGGACAGCGCGAGAGCACGGCGAACTGCATGTCAGGCACGCGGAAGTCGATGCCAAAAACGGCTTCGCCTTTCACCTTCGCGGGCGAATCGACGCGCGGCAGGCGTTGGCCGACGATCTTGTAGTCCTTGCTCTGCTTGAGCGTGACGTCGGTTGGAATCGGCAGAGTCGAGGCTTTGCCGACGAGTTCTCCATAGCTCAGGGTGCGGTTGGTGGCGGCGTGCTTGATGTGGCTGTTCTCTGCGGTGCAGGTCGAGCGCGGGACGTTCCAGGTCAAAGCGGCGGCGGAGATCAGCATCTCGCGCGCGGAGGCTCCGGCTTTGCGCATGGGATCCCACGTAGTGCGGATGCTGGCGCTGCCTCCGGTGGTTTGATCGCCATAAAGAGTGCTGGCTCCGGCTTGCTCGATTTCGATCTGCTTCCAGTCGGCCTCGAGTTCTTCGGCGAGGATCATAGGCAGAGCGGTGCGCACGCCCTGTCCCATCTCGGAGCGCGCGACGACGATGGTGACTTTGTTGTCGGGCGTGATGCGCAGGTAGGCGTTAGGCGAGAACGATTGTTCCGGTGAGCCGGATTTGTGCGGTAAGTAGAAGCCGATCACCAGGCCAGCGCCAGCGGCGACTCCGGCGGCGACAAATTCGCGGCGGGAAAGTGGGCTCATTGCGCGCCTCCGTTTCCGGCTGCGCGATGCACCGCTTTGCGAATGCGCTCGTAGGTTCCGCAGCGGCAGAGGTTGCCGTTCATGGCTGCGCTGATCTGTTCGTCGGTTGGCTTCGGCGTCTTGGCGAGCAACGCTGCGGCGGACATGATTTGCCCCGTTTGACAGTAGCCGCATTGCGGAACTTCTTCAGCGATCCAAGCCTGCTGCAGAACGTGGAGGCCATTGGCTCCGAGACCTTCAATCGTGAGCACGGTCTTGCCCGCGACTTGAGAAACGGGCGTCGAGCAGGAGCGGATCGGATTGCCATCGACGTGGACGGTGCAGGCGCCACATAATCCAGCGCCGCATCCGAACTTGGTTCCGGTGAGTTCCAGGGTGTCGCGGAGGACCCACAGGAGAGGAGTTTCGGGGGAGACGCTGACTTTCTTTTCACTGCCGTTGACGCGGAGTGTGAGATCGGCCATGGGTATCCAGTTGTGAAGTGTGCGACTGCACAACATGGTACTCAACCTGAGCGAAAAGGGAAATGGCGGAAGAAGAGAAGCGGCCGGGGAACTGGCCGTATCTTACTTCAGTTCGGTCAATTTCTGGGTGGCGAGTTGTCCGGCTTCCGCTCCTGGATTCTCTTTCTTGACCTGCTCATAGACGCGCTTGGCTTCGAGCGGCTGGTTGGAATTCTGATAGAGCTCGGCCAACTGCAATTGCGCTGAGACTTTGCTGACGGATGTGGTCGGCTTGCTGATCAGTTCCTGCAAGAGCGCCGTGGCTTCTTTGACACGATTGGTCTGGCCATAGAGAGAGGCGAGGGCAGACTTGGCGACGGCGGAGACGTCACGATTGCCAGCGGAGACTACTACTTTGAAATTGCGCTCGGCGGCGGCGTTGTCACTCAGCGTCACCGCGGCGACTCCCAGAAAATAGTGGGCCATGTCGGCGGTGCGCGTGTGGGGATACTGGTCGACGATCGCCTGAAACTGCTTCTGGGCGGCCTGAGCGCGGTCTTTGGCGGAGGTGAAAGTGGGGTAGTCGGGCTGTTCCGGCGTACCGGCAGGACGCAGCGGCATCTCCATCGTGCGAACGGCCTTGGAAAGATCGAAGCTAGCTTTCTCGTCCTGCGCGCTCAGGTAGAAGTAGCCGCCAATCACGGCGGCGAGGACGATGACGGCGGCGACGGCGGAGATGAGGAGGGTGGAACGGTGTTCGGCGGTCCAATGGGCGGTCTTCTCGGCGGCGTCGATGGTGACACGGCTGAACGCGTCCTGCTTCAGTTGATGGCGGGTTTCTGCGCGCACGGATTTCCCTTCTGGTGATAACGGTGGGCTGGCTGATTAATTATGACAAACAAGCAGTTTAACAGGGGGAAAAGGGGGCGTCAAAAATAGTGCGGAGGCAACGTAGTAGGCTAGCTTCATTTTCGAACAGAGGGGGGGAGAGCGGAGCACACTGCTGATTGCAATCGCGTTCCGATCGTACTACCCTAACTCTTATGGGGTTTCTATCGCTTGCGATTTGGCTAGCCGTCGCATATCTCTGTATACGGATCGCGATTCGGCGAGGCCATCCCAGACAAAAGTGGATGTTTCTCGCCCTTTTCTTTGGCCCATTCGCTTTGCTAGCGGTCCTGCTGCTCCCGCATGTGGACCGGATGGTTCAATCAAAGTAGCTCATAACCCGCGATCCCGTGCTGTTGAAAATCCCCACCCTTTGCCCTGCTCAGGGCACGCATTCTCGCAGAGAAGCAGGAGAAGGTGTCGAGGTTCGTGGTCTCTAGCTTTCGAAAAATCGAGAAAGCTGGGGCAGTCATGGTGGTGGTGACGAAAGGCGTCGTTTTCTTACGCCGCTGCGGTCGAGGGAGAAGGGAGCGCTTTCACGGGCGAGGAAGAATCGGGGACCGGCAACTTCACGATGACGACGGTGCCGGTTCCATTCGAGTTGATTTCGAGCGTGCCGCCGAGCTGCCGGAGGCGCTCTCTCATTCCTCGGATTCCGACTCCGGGCGCGCCCGTGGAAGACAAACGCTCTTTCTTTTCCGGGGGGATGCCCTTGCCCTTGTCGGCGATCTCGACCAGCACCTCACGGTCGCGGTGACGAAGGCGAATCCTCGCTACGGGGCTTTCCGAATGGCGGTGAATATTGGTGAGGCATTCCTGCACTACGCGGAAGATGGCGGTTTCTGATTCGCGGGGCAAGCGGCCGAAGTTTTCGGGGAGATCGAGTTCAACATTAATTTTGCTGCGGACGGCGAATCCCTCGACATACCAGCGAAGGGCAGACAACAGGCCGGCTTCGTCGAGCAGAGGAGGATGAAGTAAGTGCGAGATCGTGCGGACTTCGGTGCTCATGTCGCGGACGAGGTCTTCGCTGTCGGTGAGGGCGTGCGCGGTCTGAGTGAGGCGTTCGACGTCGAGGCGCACAGCGGAGAGATTCATGGCCAGGGCCGCCAAAGTCTGTCCAACGCTGTCGTGCAGTTCACGGGCGATGCGGCGACGCTCGTCATCCTGCAGTTGGAGCAGCCGCGCAGAGAGTTCCCTCAGGTTTCCATTGGCGGTATCGAGGTCGCTGGTGCGTTCGCGCACGCGGCGTTCGAGTTCACCTTGCTCGTTGCGCAGCAGTTCATTTTCACGACGTCGCAATTCTCCCATGACGACGATGGCTGCGGAGGCGCACAGAAATACCACGGCTCGGAGCATTTCCGCAGTCGTGAAAATACGAGACGGCTGGATGGGAGGAACGAATCCGTAGGTCGCTCCGAGAAGAGCGACTACGGTTGCGAAGATCGAGGGGCCAATGCCGCAATACCAAGCCGAGAAGGCCACGGCTGGAAACAGCAGAACGTAGCCGACGCGGTCACCCACCAGGGGATGGAGCGCGCTATTTAACAGAAACGCGACTGCGACGGCAGCAAGCGCCAGCAGGTAACGGCGGAGATTGCTTACCAAGACTCGCGAAAGAAACGAAGGATTGGTCGGCATGAACTCAGCCTCAGCTTTAAAGCCCGTAGGGGCAAGATGGCGAAGGGGCAGGACACGAAAAAGAACGTTGAGCCAGTGAGTCGATCATAACAAAATCATTGCATCGAGAGAACTCCCCAGGTGATTTTTCCAGCGCGTTCGCGTACTGCGGGGATATGGCGTAACTTTCGTGGAGGGAATGACTTGGGGCGCTACCCGATTTGCGGGATGTCGTGTCAGATCATGTTCGTTATCGTACGTTGTTCGCTGTATTGGTAGGCGGGAGGAGCGAAGCATAAGGTGAAACCAGTTGCCTTTCTTGTAACCCGCCGCTGGTACGAATCGGCCCGGTCAGGAATCTGCCAAGGCACTTAGGAATTGCATGGCACACCGAATCCTGATCGTCGATGACAGCGCCATCATTCGGCATTCGATGCGGGCGTGTATCGAGCACAACACGGACTGGGCGGTTTGCGGGGAGGCCGAGAATGGCAAAGTGGCGATTGAGAAAGTCAGGCAGTTGCATCCGGATGTGGTGACGCTGGACTGGCAGATGCCGGTGATGAATGGTCTTGAGGCGGCAAGGGAAATCAGCCGCATCGCTCCTGGCGCAACCATCTTGTTGGTTACGCTGCACAACAACCCGGTGCTGACCCAGGAAGCGCGCGCGGTCGGAATAAAGGAAGTGCTGTCGAAGACCGATGACGTGTCGGAGCATCTGATCGCGTCGTTAAGAAGTGTCTCGGCGAACAACTAGACGCCTATAACAATCTGTTTCACACCGTCCCAGCCATCTTTGCCGTCTGTCATTCACAACTGAGTGGGGTATCTGCTACTCTGCGAGTTCCGTTTTCGCGGAGGAGCCAGCTAAATGCCATCACGCAAGTTCATTGTTCCGACTATTGCGGTTGTGTTGTGTCTCTGTTTCTCGGTGTCTGGAGCTGACAAGAAGTCGAAAGACACGAAAGTCGATGAAGCCGCCAAGCCTTCCTATGAACTCGCGCAGCCTGCAACCGAGACTCTGGATTACACGATGTACCAGAAGATTCGGGAAGAGGGGCTCTCGCACTCGCACGTGATGGAGTTTGCGTCCGGGCTGATGGATGGGATTGGGCCGCGGCTGACGGGGTCTCCGAACCTGAAGCGCGCCAATGAGTGGACGCGTGATCAGTTCACCGCTATGGGATGCAGCAATGCGCACCTGGAGGATTGGGGTGAGTTCGGGATGGGCTGGCGGCAACTGAACGCGTGGGCGCGCATGTCGGCGCCCGACACGGCGGTATTCATCGCGCAAGCGCTACCGTGGTCGCCATCGAGCCATGGGGCCGTGAATGGGCGAGCGGTCTGGGTTGATGCCAAGGACGAGAAGGATCTGGAGAAGTACAAGGGCAAGCTGGCGGGCAAGATTGTTTTCTTCGGCGACATGCGGGAGGTGAAGCCGGTCGACAAGCCGCTATTTGAGCGGCGCGACGATGCCAATCTCAAGACCACTGCGGAATTTCCGGTGCACGTTGGGCAGCAGGAAGACTTCTTCGTTACGTTCATCAAGCGGCTGGAATTCCGCGAGAAGGCGGGACAGTTCTTTGCGGCCGAACACGCCGCGGGGATCGTGGTGCCGAGCCGCGATGGGCGCAACAATGGCGGCTCCGGTGGCACGATTTTTGACGACGGCGGCGGGGGGATGGGATGGTTCACCTACCAGCGCGAACACGCCGAGCCTCTGCCGATCATGGTGATGGCGATTGAGAGTTACGGGCGCGTGTACCGCCTGCTGAAGGCGAACATGCCGGTCTCGATCGAGATGGATGTGGAGACGGAGTTCACAGGCGATCACGAGCACGGGTTCGACACGATTGCCGAGATTCCGGGCACCGATCCGAAGCTGAAGGATGAAGTGGTGATGGTGGGCGGGCATCTGGATTCGTGGGCGTCCGCTACGGGCGCGACCGACAACGGCGCGGGGACTGTGGTCGCGATGGAAGTGATGCGCATCCTGAGTGCGCTGCATGTACAGCCGCGGCGCACCATCCGTGTGGGATTGTGGACCGGGGAAGAGCAGGGCGAGTTTGGGTCGTACGGATATGTAAAGCAGCATTTTGGATTTGTGCCGCTTTCGACTGCGCCCGATCAGGTGAAGCTGCCGGACTTTCTGCGGAAGCCGGCGGGCCCAGTGGAGTTGAAGCCGGAGCAGCAGAGAATTTCTGGATACTTCAATGTCGACAATGGCTCGGGGAAGATTCGCGGCATTTATCTGCAGGAAAATGCATCGATAGGACCGATTTTCCAGCAATGGATCGCGCCGTTGCAGGATCTGGGCGTCAGCACGATTACGATGAGGAACACAGGCGGCACCGATCATGAAGCGTTTGATTCGGTCGGCGTGCCCGGATTCCAGTTTATTCAGGATACGCTCGACTACGGATCGCGCACGCACCACTCGAACATGGATACCTACGAGCGGTTGCAGCCGGATGATCTGGCACAGGCCGCAGTGGTGGAGGCGATCTTTGTGTACAACACGGCAATGCGCGACCAGATGCTGCCGCGAAAGCCGCTGCCGCATCCGGAACTCGAGGAGCAGAAGAAAGCGCCGCTGAAGAATGTGATGCCGGGAGTTGAGGCGGCGACAGAGGAAGCGAAGAAGCCGGGGAATTAGGCGCGTTTCTGGTTGTCATCCTGATGCGAAGCGAAGGATCTATGCAAACTGCGTGCGGCGAGGCGCTGCCTGCGAGTCCATAGATCCTTCGCTTTGCTCAGGATGACAGTATGATTTTGGGATATGGATTTTTCCAAAGGTCTGAAGTGCGAGCGGCGCTTGCTAGAGTCGCCGGGCTGCGCCCGGCGGACGGCCGAGGGCGGCCGTCCCCACATAGAGCCATCAAACACGAACGCCGCCGGATGTCGGCGGCGTTTTCTGAGGAACAAGTCTTTCTACCGCGGGGCTTCTTCCAGCAGGCCCTGCTCCATCTTTTCCTGGCACTCGATGCAGTGGCGCGTCCACGGCACGGCTTCGAGGCGCTTGGCGTTAATTTCCTTGCCGCAGTGAATGCATTCGCCGAAGCTGCCTTCGCGGATGCGGGCGAGAGCCTTGTCGACCATCTGCAGTGTTGCGCGGTCGTTGTTGCTCTGGCTGAACAGGAATTCCTTGGTGTAGGAACTGGCGGCGCGGTCGGCAATATCCTGGGCGGTGTCTTCGTCGGCGGATCGGCCATCGGCCTGAGTGCGGTTCACGGTCCGGCGCAATTCCTGCTGTCGTGTTTCCAAACGTTTCTTGAAGGCTTCCAACTTCTTCTTATCCATAGGTCACGTCAACTCTGGCGCTATCAAAAAATCATCACATCAAACTTGTAAGACGCCCCTTCCCGGAGGCGTCCCCGGCCATAAGGCCAAACGACGATGATAAGCGCGCAAATTATGATGCGTCAACAGGTCGGAACGATGCCGTGATCGTTGGACGGGGCCCGGTCATTGATCGTTAGGAGGCAGAGCTGATTTGTGACAGGCATCCCATGTGGGCCGTTCAGTTGAAATCTGCGTGTAAGTCTCAGGGGCTGAAGCCCGCGGTTTTTCTCACGGACTCATCGCGGCCCTGAAGGGCCGCTCTTCCACGGTCGTGCATGCGATGTGTTCTTTCTGAAGGCGAATTGAATCCGAGTTCCCCGGCATGAAGGGTCCGTAAGAATCCTCCTGGCGTTTGGTCGGCGCTTTTGGTCGACGTCGCGCGGCGGAGGCTACCGCGGCAGTGGATCTTTCATGCTGGCCAACGCGTATCCCATGACGGCCATGGCGGCGGCGTTCTCGCGCAACTCGCTGGGCACGATTTTGTCGAGCGTGTCGGCGGCGGTGTGGTGGTAGTTGAAATACGTGCGCCCGTCTTGCAGGAGACCGAGCGCGGGCACACCTGCTTCGGACATCGCGGAGATGTCCGCTCCCGGAGGATAGCTGCTGGGCTGCGCGGCGTTGGCGCCGAAGCTTTGCAGGACGCCCAGCGCGGGGCGCAGCAGTTCTTCTGCGTGTGGAGTCATCTTGACGCTGAAGCCCAGCGGGTGAGCGGCGCCGGAGTCGCTCTCGATCGCGGCCACGGTGTGAATGAATTCGGCAGAATAATCCTTGGTGTAAGCCTGGCTGCCGGCGCCGCCACTCTCCTCGTCCATCCAGGCAATCAGACGTAGCGTGCGCTTCGGATGCAGGTGCAGCTTCTGCAGAAGCTCGGCGGCTTCCATGGCGACCACAACGCCGGCGCCATCGTCGATGGCGCCCGTGCCAAGGTCCCAGGAGTCGAGGTGTCCGGAGACAACGACATACTGCTCGGGATGTTCGCTGCCCTTCAGGTCGGCGATGACGTTGTAGCTAGTCGCGTCGGGCAATTTCTGCGGAGTGAGGGTGAGATGCATGCGGACTTTGCCCTGCGCGTAAAGATGGGCGATCAGGTCGGCATCCTCGGCGGTGACGGCGCCGGCGGGAATCCCAGCGGGAAAGCTGAAACCGGTATGCGGCAGGCGATAGTCGGCGTTGCCGACCGAGCGGACTAAGGCAGCCACCGCGCCCAGGTCGGCCGCGGCTTTGGGACCGGCTCCACGATAGCGCACCGCCTCACCATAGGAGACGAACGACAAGCCGGCGGCGGCTTTCTGCTTGTCGAAGCGTGCATTGAATAGGACGATCTTGCCGGCGACTCTGTCGTGACCGAGCGCTTTGAGTTGATCGAAGTTGTCGACCACAACCACGTCGGTCGTGATGCCTTCAGAGGGTGTGCCGGTACTCCCACCGAGCGCGGTGAGAACGATCTTCTGCGTAGTTCCGGCGGCCTGGCCCGGGTATTCCGTCAGCTCAGCGGTTTCGGCGCCGCGCACCCAGTGGGGAACTTTAACTTCCTCAAGGTGGACATCGAGTCCGAGCTGGCGGAGTTCGGCGGCGACGTAATCAACTGCGGCGTTAGCCTGCAGAGATCCGCTAATTCGTGGGCCGATGTTCTCGGTCAGATGTGCGACCTCACGGTAGGCGTAGTCATCGGAGAGGGCGGCCGTCTTGATTACGGCCAGCTCTTCGAGCAATTGAGGAGGAAAGTTCTCCTGCTCCGCCTGGGACGCCTGCTGCTGCGCCATGAACGGGACGGGCGCGTTCTTGGGCTGCTGGTTCTGTGTCTGGGCCGCGATGGGCAGAGTGCAGAGCGAGACGGTAATGAGGTTCAGGAGGAAGGGATGCTTGATCATGGTCGCAAGTCAGTGTATCTGAGAGGCGACAAAGAGCGAAAGCGTGCTCCACGCTGCGCGAATCTGGGGGACTTCGTTTTCTCCGGGAACCGTTATAGAGTCGTTGCGGAACTTTTGCGAGAAAATCATTTCGCCAGACGGAACGCACGACAGAAAGGAAGATCGATGGCGCCAGCAGATAAACCTGCCTTAACACGTCGCGATTTGCTTCGCGGAGCCGCCGCCGGAATGGTCACGCTCGCGATGTGCGGTGACCGCGGAAATGCGCAACTCTCGGGAAAACCGCCGAACATCGTGTTTATTCTCGCGGACGATCTTGGTTACGCCGACGTGTCTTGTTACGGGCGGCCGGATCTCCGCACGCCGAACATCGACGGTCTGGCCGCGCGAGGGTTACGGTTTACCCAAGCTTACGCAAACTCTGCAGTGTGCACCGCGACGCGCACTGCGCTGATCACGGGCCGTTACCAGTATCGATTGCGCATCGGTCTGGAAGAGCCGTTGGCGGGAAATCCAGAGGTCGGGCTTCCGCCAGAACACCCGACCTTGCCATCGATTTTGAAGAAGGCTGGCTATAGTTCGACGCTGATCGGGAAGTGGCACCTTGGTGTACTGCCGAAGTTTGGTCCACTGCAGAGCGGATACGATCATTTTTACGGATTCCGCGGGGGCGCGCTCGACTACTTCTCCCATTCCTCCGGCCGTCGCGAAGATCTTTGGGACGATGACGTTCCGATCCATCAGACCGGCTATCTGACCGATCTGCTGGGGACACGTGCGGTCGACGTGATACGCACGTCTGCAAAATCGCGTCAGCTCTTCATGATCAGCTTGCACTTCAACGCTCCGCATTGGCCGTGGGAAGGACCCGGGGACGAGGCGGAATCCCAGCGTCTGGCGCAACCCGGGAGCGGAGGAATCTACGACTTCGATGGCGGATCGCAGAAGATCTATCAACAGATGATCGAAGCGATGGACCGGCAGATTGGCCGAGTGCTCGATGCTCTGGATACGAATGGATTAGCCGGCAACACCATCGTGATTTTCACCAGCGACAACGGAGGAGAGCGCTTTGCGGATACGTGGCCGTTTACGGGAAAGAAAACGGAACTGCTGGAGGGCGGACTGCGGATTCCAGCAGTGATCTCGTGGCCAGGCCACATTCCGCGGGGGCAGACAACGGAGCAGGTGGCCATCAGCATGGACTGGCTGCCCACACTGCTCGCCGCGGCGGGCTCGGCGCCGGATCCGGCGTATCCCACGGACGGGATGAATCTGCTGCCGGTGCTCTCACGGGCTGTCGAACCCGTTCCGCGCAAGCTGTTCTGGCGGTACAAGGCGAATGCGCAAAGGGCGGCGCGGGACGGCGATTACAAGTTCCTCAAGATCCTCGACAACACTTTTTTATTCAATGTCGTGGATGACCCCTTGGAGCGCGCCAATCTGAAGGATCGTCAACCTGAAGCGTACCGACGGCTTGTCCGGGAGTGGTACGACTGGAACGCCACCATGCTGCCGGAGATCAAGGAAAGCTTTACCGTGGGCTTCAGCGGACACGACTTGGCCGACCACTTCGGCGCGAAGAGTCCCGACGGTTTGCCAGACATCCCAACTCCGCCGGAAGACTAGAACCGCTGAAAAAATGGCCCCATCACTGGGGCCAAGTTTCAAGAGGCTACGATTTGGTGGGCAATGTCAGGAAAGGCGATGCAAAAGTCCGTTCCGCAAGGCGGAACGGTTCGGGTAGTGACGCGGAGAATCGATGAGAGTGAAGGTCATGTTGCTGAGTTTGCGGCCTCTTTGTTGCTTTGGAGAGAAGCACTTGCGCCGCCAAAGCCAGAGAATCTTGTGATTGCCGTCACGCAATGGGATAACCCAATGATAAGCAAGGACTTATAAGGAAGAGTTGAAACGGAGGCGGGATGCTTCGTGGGAATCGGGTCCTAAATCGAAGTGCAGAACAATGCATATTCAATGCACGCAGCTACCAAGCCTCCAAACATCAAGCCCATGGCGGGTTTTGGCCAGCCATGGGCTTGAGTGAAAGGGAAATTATTGACCCGATGTGTAGGTCTAGCTGTTGCCGGCTACCGTACGTAGCTTGCCCGGCAGGAAATGGTATGGTGGCCATGGACCGCTGATCGCGACTTCGCAGTTTTTCAACTGCTTGGCGGCGGTGGTGTAGCGGTTCTGGTACTTTTCCACGCTTTTTGAGTCGATCAGGTGGGCGATGTCGATCAACATGCCCTCAGGAGCGACCTTTTTGCAGCTGACTTCTTCTTCGAGCGGGTTGAACAGTTTGTGGACCTGGACCGACAGGGCGCGTGCCTTAGTCTGGCGCTCGCGTTCGCGGGAAGCCTTGACTTTCAGCTTCGAGAGGTAGTCGCCGCCGACCGTGTCGGGCAGTTCGATGTCGATCATGGCTTCGCGAAGGGAGCCATCCCGCACGACCAGTTTAATGTGCATCTCGGACTTTCCGCGCAGTTTGGCGACGCTCAGGCCAAAAGCCCGCCGGTTGACCCGGACGGCCTGGCGGAGGGCGTCATCGCTGTCGAAAATGGTGCCGAACTTGAAGGGAAGGACGGTGGAATTGCGGAAGCAGTTGCTGACTACACGAGCGTGATCAATTGCTGATTTGTGGTCTAGCTCACCTATCGAATGGTCATATTCGCTGACGATGACAGCGAATTCACCACTCGGATAGCTCAGAACCGCAGCGCCGTTCACTCCTTGAACGCCCTCTAGCAGGAAAGGGCGGCGAGTGCGGGTTCCATTGGGAAGGGTTTGATGCTCGGTAAGACAGTACGCGTACCACGCCATGTTGAACTCTCCGAACCGGGATGGAGGCGGACCGGGCCACCTCTCACGTCGAGTTTTTCGCCAAAGCTTGTACAGCGATTTGGAAGTAAGGAAACGGGCGGCACTGGGCTAAACAAGCACCGGAAGCGTTTACAGTCGCGCTCCCTACATACATATTACTTTGGGCACCTATTAAAAAGCAACTAAATCTTGGCGAGAGGCATCGAAATGCCCTTATTTGGCGGTCGTGGAGCGGTTGGTGCGCTCCTGGAGGGCGAGAAGAACGACGCGGAGCATCTCGTCCCAAGGCGCGGGCTTGCCGGTCCAAATTTCGAACTGGCGGGCGGCCTGATGGGCGAACATTTCGATGCCCGGGATGACCTGCGCGCCCCGCTCCTTGCCCAACTTGAGGAAGCGGGTCTCAGGTGGATCATAAATCATATCAAAGACATAGCGGGCATTGATCTCGTTCTCCTGCAGCGGCGTTTCGCGAGTATTCCCCATGCCGACCGGGGTGGCATTGATGATCACATCGAAGGCCAGTTTTTTCAGATCGGGACGCTTGATGATGCGAGCGCGGGCCTGGTGAGCCAACTTCTTGGCGGGCGCAGCGGTGCGGTTCAGAATGTAAACTTCGGAACCTCGTTCTTTGAGGCCAAAGACGGCTGCGCGGGCGGCGCCGCCGGCGCCGATTACGAGGATGCGGGCGCCCTCCAGGGTATTCAGACGACGCTCCAATGGGCGGACGATCCCGGAGGCGTCCGTGTTGAAGCCGTAGAGCTTGCCATCCTGGGCCCGGACCACGGTGTTGCAGGCTCCGATCTTGGTGGTGTGGGAGTCCGTGTTATCGAGATGACGCAGGATGGCTTCCTTGTACGGCATGGTGACGCTGATGCCGTGGATGGGAATCTCGCGCACGCAGGTCAGTAAGTCCTTCAAAGTCTTGGCGTGAAGGGCCAGGTAGACGGCATTCACGTTCTCGCGACGGAAGGCCGCGTTCATGATCGCAGGAGAAAGCGAGTGCGCGATGGGATCGCCGACTACCCCGTAGACGCGTGTAGCTACGTCGACCCGGTCGATGCGATAGACGTTGCGCAATTCTTGGGCAGTGACCTGACCTGGGGCCGTCTCTTCACCCGCGACGGCGGAGGCAAAAGTAAAGACGCTTCCAGCACGCACGCCCAGAACGCGGCTGATGATTCCTTGCTCGCCCATACACATTCCCACCAGCGAGTGTCGGTCACCCTCCCGGGCGAGGAACTTGATCATGGTGACGTTGTCGGCGAGGGTGGTCGCAGTGCTGACGACCTTGTAGAAGTCCGCCGGATAGGCGAGCATCTTCTCCAAGGTTTCGTCCAACTTTTTGGTTGCGCGAAAGTCGTGGAAGGACAAGATGAGGGCGGCGCGGGTGCGAAGCTTTTGGAGTTGCTCGGGTTTGCACTTGCTGGCCGTCTGCAGTTCAACGTCGACTAGCTGGCAGCCGGACGAGGCCGCCTTGCCCAGAACATCCAGTTGCGAGGCGATGGAACCGCGAAACTTTCCCCCACTGGTCGCCCGGCGGCATGTGGCGATGACGACGGTTCCAGGGTGAGTTTCTATGAACCGCTTGATTCTGGGCATGGCCAAGCCGGGCTTGGAAAGGTAGTCCAACCTGAACTCTAGAAAAGGGTTATCGCGAACCAGGAGTTCGGCTTTCTCCGCCATCTCATTCGGGTCGGCGCCAATCACCGCCACGCAGACTCGTGGCAATCGCAAGGGCAGGAGACGGGGCGCGTAAGGGGGAGCGGAATTCATCTTTCCAGGTTCAAAGCGTTCAGGCGCCCGATACCGGGCGCACACTGAATGACGGCGAATTATTACAGGGCCTTAATTAGATATGCAACAACCGATTCGCGGTAGCGGACAAAATCTTCTACCCCAGGGTGCCCAACACCCTCGTAACCTTGACCCACCCTTACCCTCTTGTTACCTTCCGGCTGAAGCCTTTCTTTTCTGGCATTTAACTAGGGAAGGGGACTGAAGGTTCCTTTCCCGGAGGTAACATGAAGAAAACAGGACTGTTCGTGTTGTTGCTCGCTACGGCGGCTTGGGCGCAAAACGGTACTTCCGATGCTCCCGTTGATCCCCAGGGAACATCGCCGACCACCAACAGCTTTCCCACCCAGCGGGTGCAGATGCCCACCTACGCCGATTTGTATTGTGCTGGATTTATCAGCAAGCAGATCCTGCCGGACGCCAATTTCATCGCGGGTGGATTGCAAACGCCGACGACCACGAAGTTCACGCGCGGCGACATGATCTATCTCCAAGGCAGGGGATACACGGCTGGCGCGGAGTACGAGATCGTGCGCGCGCTGCGCGACATGAACGAGTACGAGATGTATCCAGGGCAGAAGAAACTGCTAAAAGAGACCGGCCAGCCTTACGAAGAAGTGGGACGCGTGAAGATTATCGACACGCGGAGCAAAACGGCGATCGGGCAGATCGAATATTCCTGCGACGGAATCAATCCCGGGGATACGGCGATTCCGTTTGCCGAAAAGCAGCCGATCACATTCCACGCGCCGATCCGTTTCGATCGCTTTCTGCCCTCGAGCGGCAAGACTTCAGGCCGGATCGTGATGGGGAAGGATTTCGACTCTGAACTGGGGACCGGGCAAAAAGTTTACATGAACATCGGCTCAAACCAAGGGGTGAAAATCGGCGACTATTACCGCGCGGTGCGCTCGTATGAAGCCGATCTGAACGACCCGGTGGATTCTCTGTCGTTCAAGGCGGCGATTGCCGAGGATACGCAGAAGAAGACGCCCTCGGTCGATCCGACGATGTTTACCAGGGGGAACGGTCCGGTGATTCATGTGCGAGACTTGCCGCGGAGGGCCGTGGGCGAGATCGTAATCATTGGCGTAACCAATACCACGGCAACAGGCATGATCGTGTTTGCGCTGGAAGATGTGCATGCCGGAGACGACGTGGAAGCCGATCAGGTGCAATAAAGTTCACGGAAGCGCTTGATGCAGTCAAGAGCCGGGGACGGGAAACCGTCCCCGGTTTTTTTGTGCGGCAGAGTTTGCTGTGTGCAGTGCTCCCGCGACTCCCTAGCATCGCGTAAAATCGTGCTGACCAGAGGAGGCGTGAAATGCGCATCGCGCGACTCAGCATCACCCTGATTCTGGCGCTTGTCAGCGTTTCTTTGCAGGCGCAGTCCCCCGAACAACCAATCACCCTCGTCGGGAAACTCGTTCGAACCATGGCGATCGGAGCAGAGTCCACAGGCTGGACTCTTGAACTGGATTCGGCAACTACGATCGGCGGAAAGGAAGTAACGTCGATTCAAGTTCGTTATCGCAAAACGGGAAACCTCGAAAAGCTGCAAGACCAGCATGTGACAGCGACTGGCAGCCTCACCCATCAGCAGGGGGTGGAGACGGGGGATCATGCTGTTCTCAACGTTTCGTCCATGAAAGCAGCGCCCGCCGAAGCAGCCTCCTTCAGCGTGTTAAACACCGAGTGGCTGCTGGAGGATCTCAGCGGCAATGGTGTTGTCGCTCATATACGAGCGACCCTCGCTTTTCCGGAGGCCGGAAGGTTGGCGGGCAACGGTTCGTGCAACCGTTTCTTTGGTACGGCGGTGATTCATAGCAACACGATCAAGCTGGGACCGCTGGGGGCTACGCGAATGGCGTGCCCTGAGGCGGTGATGAATCAGGAGACGAAATACCTCGAGGAACTTCAGGCAGCCGAGCGCTTCGAGTGGAAAGATCCGTATCTGCTGATTCACTGCAAGGGTTTCGACAAGCCTCTTCGCTTCACTCGAGCCACGCCAGAAAAGCCGCAGTGAAAGGACGTTTCGACGTCTTTGTAAGGTTCACGGGAGATCTGGACCGTGCTTGTTCTACACATTCCAATGTGTAATAAGCTACACATGGCCACCAACCTCGCACTTGATGACAAACTGATCGAAGAAGCTCGGAAGACGGGTGGACACCGGACAAAGAAGGAAGCTGTGACGACGGCTCTAGAGGAATATATACAGCGTCACAGGCAACGGCGAATCCTGTCTGCCTTTGGCACTTTTGATTTTGATCCGACCTATGACTACAAGAGTGAGCGACGGCGCAAGCGGGTATGACGATTCTGATCGATACACCGGTCTGGTCCCTGGCATTGCGGCGAAGGAGCGCTGATCTGACTACCAGCGAACGCCGTTCGCAACTCTTACATGAGATCGTCGATGAAGGCAGGGCGCAAATGATGGTCCTGTCCGCCAGGAATTGCTTTCAGGGCTTCGGGAGCAGGCTCAATTCCGCCGACTGCGCGAGTACTTGCGGGATTTTCCCGATACCGTTTTGGCTACTGAGGACTATGAGGAAGCGGCGCGTGCGAGTAACGAATGTCGCAAGGCTGGGATCGCCGGCGGCGCCAGTTGATATGCTGATTTGCGCTGTCAGCCTGCATCACGGTTGGCCGATCTTCAGCAGCGATCGAGATTTTTCGAATTACACTGCGGTACTTCCCCTCCAATTATTCTCTGTTGTATAGACGGTCGATCACTCAGTTACGTGTGTTTGTCCCCGAAGATCTCAGCCGTGAAGGCTTCGATTGTCGCGCCGTGTTGCCAGGCATCGAGAGGCAGGCCGGCTTTGCGGCAGGTCTGCTCGAGGAATGTGGCGCGGTCCCAGTTGTGTTCTGTGGGCACTTGCGGGAGGAGCAGGCCGCGGCGTCCGGCCATCGAGATCAGCAAGCCGTGGCGTCCGATTTCGACGGCATCGGCGGAAATGGGCCGGGGAGGCGACAGAATGCTCAACTCAATTTCCAGTTCGCGCGCTTCGGGCGGAGTCACAGGGCGAAAGCGCATGTCTTCGAAGGCGGCGGCGCGCGCCGTGTCGGCGACCGCGCGGTACACGGGACTTACGGGAAGGACGTAGCCCACACATCCGCGTAGTTCGCCTTGCAGGTAAAGGGAAGTGAATACGCCGCGTGGTTCCGAGAGATGCGCGGTCGGCGGAGTGAGCGAAATCTCGCGCCGTTCGAGAGCGGAGAGAATCGAGTCGTGCGCGAGTTGAAGCAGCAGAATGCGCTCGTCTCTGGAGAACTCACCCTGCGAGGACTCGCCAGACTCCACAGCAGCGGAACTAGGTTGAGGCAGCGACATCGCGGTCGGCCTGGGGCGGCACGGGTTTTCTGCGGCGGCTGAGAATGAAAGCGCGGCGGCGGCGCTTCACGACGCGCCGGTCGATCTTCGACCAGAAGGCGGCAAAGTAGTCGATGGCCGATGCCAGCGAGACACACACCATAAACCAGATCGCGACCTGCGCGATCCAGTAGATGGAGAAGAAGTAATGGCTGTAAATCGGCCATTCGGTCCAGCGGTGGTCGAGGATCACAGCAACTACCGAGACGATCTGCACCACCATTTTGAATTTTCCGAGATCGCTGGCCTCGATGGTGAAGCCCTCAGAGGCGGCGATGGAACGCAGGCCGCTAACCAGAAACTCGCGCCCGATCACAATTACGGCAATCCAGGCTGGAACCAGAATGGGATTGAACTGCACGAGCGTAACGAATGCGGCGGCGATAAGAAGTTTGTCCGCCAGCGGGTCGAGGAGGATTCCCATGGTGGTAACCTGTCCGCGTTTGCGGGCGAGGTAACCATCGATTCCGTCGGTCATGGAAGCAGCGATGAATAATGCCGAGGCCAGCAACTCTTTTTCGCCGGTCGCGCTGCTGAAGCGGCCGCTCAAAAGAATCCACATCAGCAGAGGAATACTGAAGATTCGGATCAGCGTGATGGAGTTGGGCAGGTTCACACTACTGGGGTGGCTCCGGAGGCCGGCCGGAATCCAGTTTGATTATGCTCCACAGGGAGAGGGAACGCAATCAAGGCAGAAAGGAAAGTTGGACAGAGACTGGAGTCACGTCGTAGTGCAGCAAAACTCGGAAGTTCATCCGATTCGAGCGGTCGTTGATGGGAGAGAAGGGGTGGCTGGCGCCCCGGCATTGCGGGCGCCAGGCCGATTTCAAGGCTACTTCTGCTTGGCGATGATCATGTCTTTGATTTTGTTGTAAGTGGCCTGGGGAATGATCTTCTTCTTCACCAAGTCTGTCTTGGCCTTGTAGGGACGGCCGTCGATGATCTTCTGAGAATAGGCTGCGCCAATGCCGGGCAGTGCATCGAGTTGGTCCTTGGTGGCGCTGTTGATATCGAGCAGATTGCCAGGGGCAGCGGTTGCCGCTGGGGCCTTGGTGCTCGCTTGCGGTGCGGCGGCCCGGGCTATGCTCAGCGAAGTGAGCAGGGCGACGGCAGCAGCTATTGTAATGAGAATGCGTGTGATTCGATTCTTACCAGTCATTGGTTTCTCTCCTGAAGAATATGAACTAGTCGCTCTGAGATGCCTTGTACCCAGCGGCTTTGGCTTCGTCTTCCGTCATGAATTTGCCAGTTTTTGTTTTGCCATACCAGCGTCCGCTCTTGTGGTAGACCTTGCTGTCGGTATTGACCCAGACTTTGCCCGAGGACTTGGCAGCGGCAATGTCAGCGTCAGAGACAGAGGCCGTCGGGGCGGCCTTGGTGGCGGTTTTCTTGGCAGGAGCCGCAGCGGGTGCTGGACTGGATGCGGCAGCAGGGGCGCTGGCAGCCGGTGAGGATTTCGCGGCTGGAGTTCGAGCCGGCGCGGGGGCTGCCATTGAACTTGCTGGTGCTGAGGCGTGTGCAGCGGCCGGCGCGCCATCCGCTGCAGGCTTGCTTTTCTTCGAAGACTTCTTGCTCGCAGTCGCGTCTGCGGCCGGTGCGGTTGCCGAGGCAGCGGCGGGAGCAGATGCGGCGGACTCGCTTGAGTCGGCCTTCTCGGTTTTCTTGGACGACTTCGTGCCAGTAGAAGCGTTGGCGGCCGCTGTATCTGAAGATGCGTCGGAAGAAGCCGTAGCTTTCTTGCTATTGGTCGAACTGCTCTTCGTCGAGGTGCTTTTGGTCGAGCCGCTTTTGTCCGAAGAAGTGTTCTTGGTCGACGATGAAGCTGCCGAACTGTCGGTTGCGGATGTATCCGCGGTCTTGGACTTTTTTGATTTCTTGGGGGTGGTCGTCGAAGGCTGATCGGTGCTGGAACCGGTCTGGGACTGTGCCCAACCCATGGTTATGCAGAGTGCCAGAAAAAGGCACGACGATACGCACCACGTGGATCGTGCGATGTGTTTCTTCACAGCGTCTCTCCTAAGAGTCGTAGTGCGAGGCTGACGACCTCGCGTTATTGGCCAGAATGTTCAGATGGCGCGTGGGCGTGCGCCGGGCCCCAAAGCACGTGTGGTGAGCCATGATGGCAAGCCTCGATGGAATGGTCAAGCCGAAAAATGAAATGGCCTCCACCGGAGTGGAGGCCAACGTACGGAACGTGATCTAGGCGTAGATGCCGCGCTGGCGGATGGTGTAGGCCACGCGGTCGATCGCCAGCATGTAAGCGGCAATGCGATTGTTGACGTGATGAGTCTCGGCGTAACGAACGACATCTTCGAACGACGACTTCATGATGGCGTCCAATTGCTCGTTGACTACGGACTCTTTCCAGAAATAGCCTTGGCGGTCCTGTACCCATTCAAAGTACGAAGTCGTGACGCCGCCGGCGTTGGCGAGGATGTCGGGGATGACGAAGACGCCCTTGTCGGTGAGGATATCGTCGGCAGCGGAGGTCGTGGGGCCGTTCGCGCCCTCGGCCAGGATGCGGCACTTCACGCGGTCGGCGTTGCGGCTGGTGATTACATTCTCGGTAGCTGCCGGAATCAAAATCTCGCAGTCCTCGACGAGCAGGTCGGCGGTCTCGGCCTTTTCTGCGCCGGGAAATCCGTGGACGGTGCCGTTCTTCTGGCGGAAATCCACCAGAGCCTTCAGGTCGATGCCGTTCTTGTTGTGCAACCCGCCGCCAACTTCGCCGATGCCAATCACTTTGTACCCTGCCTGATGCATGAGCAGAGCGGCGTTGGAGCCGACATTGCCGAAGCCCTGCACGATCACGCGGGTGCTTTCGCGAGGCAGGCCAAGCTTCTGGCAGGCTTCATCGCAGACGATCATCACGCCGCGGCCGGTGGCTTCGCGGCGTCCGCGGGAGCCGCCGATGTTGATCGGCTTTCCGGTTACGACGGCAGTAACGGTCTGGCGCATGTGCATGGAGTAGGTGTCCATCATCCATGCCATGATTTGTTCGTTAGTGTTGACGTCAGGAGCCGGAACGTCTTTTTCGGGGCCGATGAATTCGATGAGTTCGGAGGTGTAGCGGCGGGTCATGCGCTCGACTTCGCCCATCGACATTTTGTGCGGGTCGCAGATGACGCCGCCCTTGGCGCCGCCGAAGGGAATGTTGACCACGGCGCACTTCCAGGTCATCCAGCTGGCGAGAGCGCGGACTTCATCGAGGGTGACGTCAGGGGCGTAGCGAATACCGCCCTTGGCCGGACCGCGCGCAATGGAATGCTGCACGCGGAAGCCTGTGAAGACCTCGAGGTGGCCGTCATCCATTTGCACCGGGATGTAGACCGTCAGTTCGCGGTTGGGATAACGCAGAACGCGCCACAAGCCCTCGTCCAGGTTGAGCTTCTGGGCAGCCAGGTCGAAGCGCGCCCGCTGAGATTCCCAGGGATTGCTTTCTTTATCCACGTGCGGGGGCGTCGCTATCGTCGTCATAGAAGTGGTCTCCGGAATGATGGCAGGTCGGGATCTGCAGATCAATGCCGCCGGCGCCGGGAGTGCTCCCACGGAGCGGGCAAACGTTCCGAGTATATGAGGGCCGAAGGTCGGGAAGCAAGCTGAAGGGACGGTACATCGGTGGTTCAACTTCCGAATTAACCCGGGGCTTGCTGATGACTGGCTTATTCTGACAGCAGGGAATTACGAGAGACAAAATCATGACCCCTGTGCACGAAGAACTTCTCCTTGAATTCCGGAATTTCGCCAAGAGCGCCGCGACTGTGGAGTCCCTGATGGATCAAGTGTCGCGACGCATGCATGAAAAAATGACGCGCTACAACTGGGTGGGCTTCTATCTAGTCGACCCCGCGGAGCCCGGGATTCTGGCGGTTGGTCCGTTTGTCGGCAGCTTCACGCCGAACGCCCGCATTCCGCTCGACACCGGACTCTGCGGCGCGGCGGCCACGACGGGGAAGACGGTGGTGGTGCAGGATGTCACCAAGGATCCGCGCTACCTAGCGGGATCGTCCATGGTGAACAGCGAGGTCGTGGTGCCGATTTTCGTAAAGGGCAAACTGGCGGCGGAACTCGACATTGAGAGCTACTTTGCCAACACTTTCGATCATGCGGAGCAGGAATTTGTCGAAGCATGCGCGGCTATCGTCGGAAACTATCTGGCGAAGAGATAGCGCGGCTGCGTAAAGGGCAGCTCGAACGGAGACCTCGTTACGAATTGCTTTCGACCTGCCTTCTCGCAACTGCAGCGACACTATTGCTTCGTCATCAATTGCTGCGCAATGCCTCCATGGGGTTGACGCCGGAGGCGCGCCGGGCGGGGATGTAGCCGGAGACGGCCGCGACCAGTAGCAGAGCCAGCGCCATTCCGAGATAAGTCGGCAAATCCCAGGACGAAACCGCAAACAGAAGCGAAGTGATGAGTTTGGCTACGGCAAGGGAAGCCAGTGTGCCCACCAGCAATCCTGCGAGCGCCAATCGAAGTGTGCCGGCCAATACCTGGCGCTGTACCCGTCCCGTGCTTGCGCCGAGCGCCATTTGAATGCCGATGGTGTGAGTTTGCCGCGTCACCGAATACGAGATGACGCCGTAAATGCCGAGCGCGGCCAGCAGCAGGCCGAGGCCGGCGAATGCTCCGACGAGCAGCGTGAAGAAGCGGCGCGGGGAAACGGCCCGGTCGACGATGGTCTGGATGGGACGGAACTCCGCGGCGGACTGTTGCGGGTTCAGTTCGCGTAGTGCGCGGAGGACGCTCGCGGCAAGCATCGCGGGTGGCAGGCTGGAACGGACAACCAGTTGTGCGCTCGACGGCCCTTGCTGGGTTGCGGGGTAGTAGATCTGCGAGCCCGTTCCGCCCTCCACCGTTTCCTCGTGGACATCGTCGACAACACCTACGACTCGATCTTCCTCTTTGTCTCGCATCAGTATCTTGCCGACGGCGTCCTCCCGGGGCCAATAGACGCGGGCGGCCGAGGCGTTGATGAGGACGACTTTCTCACTGTGCGGTCCATCGGCCCAGGTGAAATCCCGGCCGTGCAACCGGATCCCCAGGGCATGAATGAATCCCGGGGTGATGACATAGACCAACGGGTCTGGCAGTTCGCCAGGAGCGATGATTTTTCCTTTGGGCATGGGTGTATCCCATTCGCGGTTCGGTCCAAGCGGAAGATAATCGGACATGCCCGCAGCTTCGACGCCAGGGAGTGCGTTCACGCGGGCGAGGATCTGTTCGAAGATTGCAGCGCGTTTGGCCTGGCTGGCTTCCTGGGTTGGGGCTCTGTCGTCATAATCGACCTTGATCGAGGCGGCGCGTTCGGGCTGGAAGCCGAGGTCTACGTCGAGCACTTTGACAAAGCTCCGCAGCAGCAGGCCTGCGCTCACGAGCAGAACACAGGCCAGAGCGACTTCCGTGACGACCAGAACGGCGCGAACCCGTTCGTGGTTGCGGCCCAACCCGGCTCCTGGGCCGGAATCTTTGAGGATCTCCTGGAGATTGCCGCTGGCGATCTTGAGTCCTGGCAGCAAGCCGAAGATGGTGGCGGTGAAGATTGCGACGAGGATGGTCCAAGCCAGAGCCTGGCCGTCGATGCGGAGGGCGCTAAGCAGAGGAAGAGCGACCGATCCCTGGTGGGCGAGCCATGCAATCAGCGTGCGGGCGAGTCCGAGTCCGAGGACCGCGCCTGCGCCGGAAAGCACGAGACTCTCCATGAGCAACTGGCGCACAACGCGGCCGCGGGTTGCCCCCAGCGCGCCACGGACAGCAAACTCCTTGGCGCGGGCGGAGGCGCGAGCTAGCAGCAGGTTGGAGAGATTTACGCCGGCGATGAGGAGAATCGCGCCCACCGCGCACCATAACGCAATCAGAGAGCGGCGCAGCTTGCCGGTGACGTAGTCCTTTAGCGGAACGGGAATCAGATCGCCCTTATAGCGGCCCAGAGTCTGCGGATATTTCGTGTTGAAGTAGATGTTGGGCGCGACGCGGTTGGCATCGTCGAGAGCCTGAGCCACGGTTACGCCAGGCTTGAGCCGGGCGAGGAGAGTGACGATGTTGCCCCAATCGCGCTCCCGATTCAAATCGAGTGGAGTAAAAAGGTCGACTTTCGCGCCGGGAGAAAAAACCGCGCCAAAGTCAAAGCTGTCGGGCAAGACGCCCACAATCGTTGTCGGCGTTCCGCTCAGTTCGATGGCTTTGCCCACGATGGCTGGGTCGGAGTTGAATTGGCTTCGCCAGTACGCGTTGGCGAGCAGAGCGACCGGGTGGGCTCCGGCGCGAGTTTCTTCGCGGGAGAACAGACGGCCCATGGCGGGTTTTACGCCGAGAACCTGGAAAAAGTTGCCGATCACTTCAAAGCTCGTCGCCGGTTGGGGCTCCCCGCGGCCGGTAAGACGAAGATTGTCGGGGGTGCTGAAGGCCATGTATCCGGTTACGTCCTGGTAGGCGCGGCTCTGGTCGCGGAATTCTTCATAGGCGTCGGCGGAGTAGGTGGCGCAGGAGAGGCCGCAGCTGGTTGGAGGGGGCGCAATCCACACAAGCTCATGCGAGTTGGGGAAGGGCAACGGGCGCAACAGCAATGTGTTGACGACGCTGAAGACGGCGATGTTGGCTCCGATGGCGAGCGTCAGGATGAGGATGGAGATGACGGCAAAGCTCGGGTCGCGGCCGAGGGTGCGGAACGTATAGCGCACGTCTTGAAGGGAGTCGCTCCAGTAATCCTTGAGGCGTTTGCGGCGTTCCATTTTTTCTCCCAGGCGCATGCCGATTTGTTGGACGGCGCGCAGGTCCCCGAACTGGCGTTCAGCTTCTTGGCGGGCGGTTTCGATTTGCCATCCCTGACGGACGAGGTCGTCAATTTTGGCCTGCAGGTGAAAGTTCAACTCGTCTTTCACGTCGGCGGCCGGGTCTGGGCCGAACATACGGGTGTAGCGGCGCCACATCGGAGTCGGTGTCATGAAATCTGCTCCGGCAACGGCGGCTGCGTCGCTGCGAGTACCTTGGCAACGGCCGTGGCATAGGCCTCCCACGTTCTTACTTCGTGACGCAGCTGGCGACGGCCCTCGGGGGTGAGACGATAGAATTTCGCCTTACGGTTGTTCTCGGAAAGCCCCCACTCGGCGTCGAGCAAACCCTTGTTCTCCAGCCGCCAGAGGGCAGGATAGAGCGTGCCCTCTTCCAGTAACAGGGCGTCGTCACTCTGACGGCGAATCAGGCTCGTGATAGCGTAACCGTGAAGCGGTCCCCAGACCAGGGCCTTGAGAATCAGCACATCCAGCGTGCCGCGAACAAATTCGAGCTTGGCTGTATCCATGCGTACCCTTGGGGATCCAAGAGAAGCCTAATCGTCCCCCTTTGAACACTAGGGGAGACGTCCGGGAAGAGAATTCGTTAGCGAAAAAATCCGATTGAGAGCCTGGGAGGATCGGCTTACAGCAGAATTTCCATGCCTTCAGCGGCGGCACGGACTTTGGGATAGTAGTTGCGCGCGTCAGTGACGACCCGGTCGACGATTGCGTCGCTGTGGTCAGGATCGTGGTGGTAGAGGATCAGCTCCTTCGCGCCGCTTTCCATCACGACATTGACGGCCTCGCGCCAGTGACTGTGTCCCCAGCCGCGGCGGCGGGCCTCGTATTCTTCGGGAAGATATTGTGCGTCGTAGATCAGGACGTCAGCGCCTTCGGCGAGCTTGCGCACGGCCTTGTCGAAGTTCGCATCGCCGGGTTCGTTGTCCGTGGCGTAGACGAGCACGCCTTCTTTGGTCTCGAGGCGGAATCCCATGCATCCCTGCGGATGATTGAGCCACGCAGTCTTGATGCGCGTGCCGTCGGCCATGGGCAGGCATCCATTGTCGATGTTGTAGAAGTCGCGCTTCCCGGTCATCTGATCAAGGTTGACGGGAAAGTAGGGCGAAGCCATTTGCTCGGCCATCACCTGCTCGAGACCGCGGGTGCGGCTGGACGAGTGGAAGACGAGCTGGCTGTTGGGATTTTCGTAGAGCGGTCGGAAAAAAGGCATGCCCTGAATGTGGTCCCAGTGGAAGTGCGAAACGAAAACGTGCGCGGCAAACGGACGGTCGCCGAACTCGCGTTTCAGTTCGTGTCCCAGCACGCGGAATCCCGTTCCGCAGTCGAAGATGTAGATCTCGTCTCCGACGCGCACTTCGACGCAGGAGGTATTGCCTCCGTAGCGCAGATTCTCGGCCTGTGGAGTGGGCGTGGAACCGCGTACGCCCCAAAACTTAACTCGCATAAACTCTGATGTTCGCCAGATCCGTTTTGACCGCAAGGGTATTCCCGTCAATTTGATTGCTGGCCCGCTCGTTTGGATTTCAGAGCGGAGAGCAACACTCAACTTTGCCGGAGACCCAAGATGTTCATAATACTCGGGATACTCATGATTCTAGCGGTTGTCCTGAGGGTAACAAGTGACTAAAGTTTTCGCGGATCGGCAGTTTCGCGGCTCGGCGCGAAATGAGGCGATTGCGCTTAGAGGTATTGGAGCCACCAGTCGCTTCGCCTTAGTTTGAGGGCGGCAAACCAGCGACAGGCAAAATAGAGCAGAGCAATGGTGATTGCCCAGACCAAGTAAAGAAGGGGCAGGCTCCAGGCGTAACCGTCGGGTGGCTCCGGATTGCCCATGGGATGGTTGGCGAACAGCCATGGACTCACGAATCCCAGCCGCACCTTCGATACGAACAGTGCGAGCAGGTGAATCAGGGGAATGTGAAGCATGTAGAAGAAGAACGGCACGCGTCCGAAGACAGTAACTGCACGGGCGATGGGTCCGCGGAGGTTCTCGAGTAAGGGGATCAGGGCAATGATCGGGCCCAGCGTCATCAAGAGGAAGTCGAGGGAGGCCGGGTACTTGGTGGTGTTGAGGAAGGCAAACAAAGCTGGCATCGGCGGTCGACCGTTCTGCCCGGCCACGCCGGCATGCCACGGGCGCGGATCGCCATACAAATTAAATCCGCGAAGCACAAGAAAGAGCCCGATGGCAGAGAGTCCGATCGTCAGGCAAAGCTGCCTTCTGCGCGCGGGCTCGAACGTCAGGATTTTTCCGAAGGCGTAACCGGCCGCCATTACGCCGATCCAGGGAATGATGGAATACAGCACGATCAGGTTAGGTCCATCGGAGTTAAACTGGATCGGCCCGGCGAAAAATCCTACGTACATGATTTTCCAGAGACCGGAGAGTCGGTTCTGGTCGAGCCCGTCCAGCAGCGCGCCCATGTGCGAATCCATCAGGTTATGGGCGCCGATGATCAGCACGCCGATCGTGCCGACCGCTGCCAGCGGCAGTTTGACCAGTCCGGCCATCAGAATCATGCAGATTCCAATCACCCAGATCACGCCTGCCATCTCGTAATGGCGGAAATCGAAGTTGAAGGTCCATGCGAGGCGCAGAAATGTGAATTCGAGCAGGATGAGCCACGCTCCTCGAATGAGCAGATACCGCGATACATGGTCGTGCTTGCGAGCGTAGAGAAAAATGCTCGTACCGGCTAGGAAGATGAAAGCCGGTGCGCAGAAGTGGGTGATCCAGCGGGTGAAGAAGACTCCCGCCGTTGGGCCTCCGGCTGGGATCCCGGAATAGACGCGCACATGATCGATGGCCATCAGGATCATCACCGCGCCGCGGATCAGGTCGACGGAGGCGATGCGGGTCTTCGAGGTGGCGTCGGCGGTCTGAGGTGGGATAGTGACAGTGGCGCTCATGATTCTGCTCCGGGTGCGGAGTTCCCGTCGACGGAAACTCGCTCATTCCAGTTGATTGACGATAGACCCATGCAATCGTTGGCCAAGCGATCCGTCTTTTTTACCAAACTCGCTCTGAACAAGGTGACGGTAGCATCATTCGCCTTCGAAGTTGACTAAGGCCGCGCTTGCAGCGGGAAGATCGAGGACCGCCGCACCGTTCTCAATGAGCAATGTTTCTTCCCGTGCGGCCGACCACGTGCCTCCGGCGCCGACTGGCGCTCCGCCGAAGGTCGTGTCCGTTGTGTCATCCACTCGTGGGGCGTGCAGACGCAGCGCAGTTACGCGCTTTGCCCGCTGCCCCGAATCGATGGTGAGCCGCACGCCACGGTCCAGGTTCTTGTTGAACACCGCTACCTTGACTGCTCCCGTATTGCTGCGGATGCCGTATGCCGTAAGCAGAGGAGCCAGTTCCGAATGGTCGAGTTGGCTCTCCACTAACTGCCCTGCTCCAGCCTGCGCAAACAGCAACATGCCGTAATAGATCGGCCGCGCCAGGAATCCATTTTCCTGTGTTCCCGCAATCGGCGTGTACCAGCCATAACCGCCGCCGTGAAAGTTGATGCCGGTGCCACCCGCAGACGCGAGCTGATACATAAGGTCGGCACTCCAGAGCGCCGAGGCGAAGGTATCGCTGACACCCTGCTTCCCTCCCTGATAGCAGGAGTTTGTTTCCGCCAGCCGGAAAGGCAGGCCCGATTCCTGCATAGTTGCCTGCATTCCTTCGAACTCCTCCTGCAGCTTCGGATTCGGCCTCAGAAGACGTTCAATCGTCATCGACGGATCGGTCGGCGGACCCTCCGCATAATAGTGCTGCGAAAGGAATATCGCCTCGCGCTTGAATTGCCTGGCGAAGGGGACCAGCCACTCGTTGTTGTAGGCAGTGTCCGGTCCGGCAAAGGGTGCGTTCGGAAGACGCGCGCGGATCGTCTGAAAAAAGTGCTGCCATTCGACGGCAAATTGTTTGAAATCGTAGTCGGCCTTGCGAATTCCGTTGCGAAAGAAAAGGTCAGGCTCGTTGCAGAGTTGGAATGCGATCAGCTTCGAGCCGGCGGCATCCATCACGCGGGCAGCCTCATCGGCTGCGTCTTCCGCGTTGCCGGTGCCCATGTTCAGGCCGTAGATCAGCTTCCATCCGCAGAGATCGAGGAACTCGCGCAAATTCCGAATCGCTTCCGGCGTGATATTCACGGGCGCAGGAGCTTTCTTGCCGGTATCGGGACCGACGGCGAGTCCAAAGGCAACGGGATTCGCCTTGTCGCCGGTCCGCATGCTCTCAGGGCCTTGCCGGTTCGGCTGCTTTGTGGGATCCGGAGTCCAGTAGCAATACTCGCTGGTGTTGCCTCCGATGCGCAGAACGCCTGACGTTCCTACCCGCCGTATAAAGCCGGCCAGCTCGGAATTTGCGCCGGAGAAAAAATGAGGATTGCCGAGTTGCGCGGATTCGTAGCTCAGTCCGGTGAAGTCTTCGCCGATTTTGTTGCCGAGTCGGTCGGCGCGAAGTGTCAACCGGACCGCAGGGCTAGGGTTGGTCTCCGCCAGACTGAAGCGTGGGTACAAAACAGCGACAGAAGCGGCGGCGGAGAGGCGAATAAAACTTCGGCGATTCATGGCAGTGATTGCATCACAGGTTGCGTCGGTTGGGCAACGATTCTGCCGTCTCACCTGCGTCGCCTATAATAAAAAACCCGCCGAAGCGGCGGGTCGGATCCCAAACGATGCTGCAGCCGGACTTCAAAGAGTTCTCGCGGTTAGCCCGAGAGGCCACGCTCATCCCGGTAGTGAAATCCGTTAGCGCGGACTTGCTCACGCCGGTCTCGGCCTTTCTTGCGATTGCCGACAAAGAACCGCACGCGTTCCTGCTGGAATCGGTGGAGCGGGGCGAGCAGATTGGGCGCTACACATTCCTCGGTGCGCGGCCTTATATGCGGGTTACGGCGCGGGAGGGAACGGTCGAGATTGAGCGCGGACGCCGGCGCGAAACGATGCACGACAATATTTTTCAGGTGGTGAAGCGCTTGCTGCGGGAGCATCGTCCGGCCAGTGTTCCGGGGCTGCCTCCATTTACTGCGGGTGCCGTGGGATATTTTGCGTACGACGTGGTTCGCCAGTTGGAGAAGATTGGCGATCACGCGAAGGATGATTTGGCGCTGCCGAACGCCGAGTTGATGTTTTTTGACCGCCTGCTCGCGTTCGATCACCTGCGGCATCAGATTCACATCGTGGCGGCTGCTGACGTTAAGCGCGAGAGCCCGCGGCGTGCCTATGACCGCGCTCTGCGCGACATCGCCGCACTAGAGCGGAAACTCGCCGCGGGACTGAGCCCAGTTCTCTGGCGAAAGTCATCGAAGATCAAGGCGGGCAAACTTAAGGTGCACGCAGGGACCCGGCGCGAGACGTTCCTGCGCGGCGTGGAACGCTGCAAGGAGTACATTGCCGCGGGCGATATCTTCCAGGTGGTGCTTTCGCAGCGCCTTGACTTCACGCCCGAGGTTGCGCCGTTTGACTTGTACCGCTCGCTGCGGCAGGTGAACCCGTCGCCGTATCTTTATTTTCTGCGGTCCGGCGAAACGCACATTCTCGGATCCTCTCCCGAGATGCTGGTGCGGGTCACTGGACGCAAGCTGGAGTACCGGCCGATCGCAGGGACCCATCCGCGGGGACGCGATGAAGCCGAAGATGTGCGCCTCGAACAGAAGATGCGCACCGACGAAAAAGAGCGCGCGGAACACGTGATGCTGGTCGACCTTGGCCGCAACGACCTGGGACGCGTCAGCGATTATGGATCGGTGAAGGTGAAAGATTTGATGTACGTGGAGCGTTACTCGCATGTGATGCATCTGGTGTCGGCGCTGGAAGGGACGCTGCGAAAGGATCTCGATGCGCTAGACGCCTTCGCTGCATGTTTCCCGGCAGGAACGCTCAGTGGTGCGCCCAAGGTTCGGGCGATGCAAATCATCGAAGAGTTGGAACCGACGCGTCGCGGAATTTATGGCGGGTCGGTGCTGTATGCCGACTTCGCGGGGAATCTGGATTCGTGCATAGGCATCCGCACGCTGCTCATGCAAGGCAAGAAGGCATATCTGCAGGCGGGGGCGGGAATCGTCGCAGACTCCGATCCGGCCAGCGAGTTTCAGGAGTCGATGAACAAGGCGCAGGCAGTGTTGCGGGCGGTGGATAAAGCGCGAGGCCAGTGATCGGCACACCGGAACTGTCTCAATGCGCTTACAACTGCAGGAAGTTGGCTACGAGTTTCTTCCCAGCGTCCGTGAGCACGCTCTCGGGATGGAATTGCACCCCCTCAACGAGATGGCGGCGATGGCGCAGGCCCATGATGGTGCGGGTGCCATCTTTTTCGGTGGTCCAGGCGCTGACTTCCAAATCGGCGGGCAGATCTTTCTCGTCGACGATGAGTGAATGGTAGCGCGTGGCCGTCATGGGCATGGGCAGGCCCTGAAAGACGGTTCGATTGTCGTGCATGACGGCGCTGGTCTTGCCGTGCATGACGTGAGCCGCGCGAACTACGCGGCCGCCGAAGGCCTCGCCGATCGCCTGGTGGCCGAGGCAGACTCCAAGTACCGGCACTTTCCCGGCAAAGTGGCGGATGAGGTCGATACTGATGCCCGCTTCATGGGGCGTGCATGGACCGGGAGAGACGACGATCCGCTGCGGCCGCATTTGCTCGACCTGGGCGACCGTAACCTGATCGTTGCGGTGGACCTCAACTTCCGCGCCCAATTCGCCGATGTATTGCACCAGGTTGTAGGTGAACGAATCGTAGTTATCGAGGACGAAAATCAAGGTTCGATGCTCCTGGTACCAGCTTACACTGGAGGATTCAATTGCAGACTTCGGATTGTAGATTTCAGATTGAGATATTCCCCGACCGTTTCAATCTGCGATCTCAAATCTTCAATCTGAAACCCGAATCGCTTCCCTCGCCTGAAAGGGCCACCTACTGACCCAAGGGTGGTATTGACCTGGACGCGGGCGCGGAGCATCCTCGCTTATCAGTTAAAACGCAACTTCACCGCCACTTGGAGGATGCAATGGCTGAGCCCCAGCAAGAGAAGAGGGGTGCACGACGATTTCCGCTCCGCGTGCCAGTTACGGTCGAACGCGAGAATGCCACTCAACCCGCGCAGCTTCGCGATGTTAGCGCGCGGGGCATTTGTTTCTACCTTGAGTCCGAAGTGGCTCAGGGATCGCCCATTGGCTTCACGCTGACGCTGCCTCCCGAGATCACGCTCACCGAAAGCATTCGCGTGCAATGTAAAGGCCGTGTAGTGCGAGTGGAAAATGGACGTCCGGACGGCAAACTGGCCGTGGCTGCCGTGATAGAGGAATACGAGTTTCTGCCGGAAGCGTGATGGTATAGGTTTCAAAGTTTCAAGGTTGCAAGGTTTTAAAGTTCTTTGATTTCATGGTCCGATGGCTTGTTACGGTAAGGGCAGCAACAGACTTTGCAACTTTCAAAACCTTGAAACCTGACCTAACAGACCGCTAGCACCCCACCCCTGCCGCCTGATATGTTTCCTTCAAGCCTCCAATGAGGGATTCTTTGCTGCGATCTGCGCTCCACTGTGCATGCGTCACCATGATGGTCGCGTTGTTGGCGGCCCGCGTCGCGGCGCAGACCTTTGGCCCGCCACCGCTGGTGACGAGCGTTCGCATCGTCCACGAGCGCGGAGTCCCAGCCGTCGAAATTCTTTCTAGCAGTCCCGTGATTCCCGAGATCCAGATGCTGGATTCGCCTCCGCGGATGGTGATCGATCTGCCCAACTCGCGCCTGGGAATGGCGCAGAAGCGAATCCCGATTCAAAAAGAAAACATCCTCGCCATCCGCGTCGATCAGTTTCAGCGGGAGCCGCCGGTGACGCGCATCGTTCTCGATCTGCTCGCGCCGTATGGCTATTCGTGGGACGGAGCAGGCCACCGGCTGATGGTGAGACTCAAACCGGCGGAAGACATAAACGCCGGGAAGAAGTCTTCGCCCTTTGAGCCGCCGACCGTGCCGGGCCTCTCCCTGAGCAAGAGTCCAGCCGTGGTGCCGGTGACGAGTGGTTCGGGAGCCGCGGTGATGGCGGGAAGCCGCATCGCAGCCGGTTCCGCGGTTACGGCCGGTTCGGAGACTGCTGTCCTGCGAGTGGCTGGCGGCGGTGAAGTTCGCGTGTGCCCGGGCACTACTGTCTCAGTGACGCCCTCCAAGACCAAGCGCGACCTGATGCTTGGACTGAGCACGGGGGCAATCGAGGCGCACTATTCGTTGAGGGCCTCGGCCGACACGGTGATGACGCCGGACTTTCGAATCCTGTTTGCGGGGCCGGGAGAATTTCACTATGCAATCAGCGCTGATGCCCACGGCAATACTTGCGTGCGCGCATTGAAGGGCAACACGTCTTCGGCCATCGTCTCTGAGTTGATGGGAGACCGCATTTACCAGGTGAAACCGGCTGAGCAGGCGGTGTTTCATTTGGGGCAGATCGATAAGGAAGATGGTGACGTTCCGGTCGAGTGCGGATGTCCTCCGCCTTCGCCGCTCATGCAGGCGCAGGCCTCGTATGCGCCGAACGTGCCTGACTCAGAATTGCCGGAGAAAGTGCGCATCGGCGGAAGTGAGGCGCCTCCGCCCGCAGCCTCTTCGGTAGTGTCAACTGCCGGCACGCGGCTCTCCAACGGGCCGGAAACCGCTCCTCCGCCGGCGTCTCAGCCCAATGACATTCACGTGCAGGTGGACGCGCCGCTGGTATTCAGCGCAAAGAATCGCGCGGCGGCGGGCGCCTTGCCGGCGCCGGTGCAAGCGGCCAAAGACTTACCCGTAGACGATTCCCCGGCCCGGCAGGTTCATCTCGACACGGTGATTCAGTCGCCACCACCGGAGCCGCAGAAGACGGTAGAGCACCGCGGCTTCTTCCGGCGCATTGGAGGGTTCTTCTCCGCGATCTTCAAATAGTCGCGCCACTTTTCTTTCCCGGGAAATCCTTTTTGTGCCGTCGCGCGTCTTACGGCGTGTCGAGCTGATGGTTGTCGACACTTCGTTGACGGGAGCGCGCTATGACCGCCGCATCTCCGGGACCGGGGCCGAATATCTTTTCCATGCTGTCGGGAGAAAACGATGGACTATACCGTGCTCGGCGGGAGACCTTCGTCCTTTCGATGCTCGGGCAAGCCGGGATCGTGGGGCTGCTCATCTACTTCACTAGTTGCGTAATCCAAGGAGGTCCGGAGATTGCGCGCGAGATGCCTAAAGTCGATCAGATCCGTCTGATTTTTTCGGGAAACAGCGGTGGCGGGGGTGGCAACCATGATCCACTGCCGGCGTGGCACGGGAATATCCCACAGCCGTCACTCGATACTCAGCTTGTGCCTCCGATGATCGTTCTGCCGAAGGAATCCCCGAAGCTTCCCATGCCCGAGTCCGTGAATGTGGCTCCAGATGTAAAGCTGCCACAGGGCGGGCAGATCGGCGATCCGTTTTCAAAATTTTCTATTCTGTCCAACGGCCCGGGTGGTCCCGGCGGGATGGGTTCGGGATGTTGCGATGGCATTGGGCCGGGAACCGGCGCGGGAGTAGGCGATGGCCCTCCCGGAATTTTTCCGGCGGGCCGAGGAGGGGTGACCGTGCCGCAGGTCATCTTCAATCCCGAGCCGAGTTTTTCCGACGAAGCCCGTAAGTCCAAGTCGCAGGGGATCGTGCTATTGCTGGTGGTGGTCGGAAAAGACGGGCATCCCTACAACATCCGCGTGGGACAAAGCCTGGGGATGGGCTTGGACGAGAAGGCGATCGAAGCCGTGAACCGCTGGCGCTTCCGTCCGGGTACGCTCAACGGCCAGCCGGTCGCGACGCAGATTGCGGTTCAGGTGGACTTCCATTTGTACTGAGAAAAAGCGGCGCTGGACCTCGACTCTCGAACGTCAGCACATTAACGGTTCGAGGCATGACGTCTGAGGTCCGACGCCCTCTTTTTTAGCTGCGATTGATGGCGCGGCGCAGCGGCTCTACTTTTTCACGCAGAGTGTCGGCGAGATCTACGCCCTTGCTGGCCACGTCGCGGACGCGGTCACTGGCGTCGCGAACCCGATCCTTAGCATCATCGGCCCAGTCGCCGAGAGTGTCCTTGGCGTCTTCGAAGCCTTTTTGCAGGTCGCGGCGCATTTGCTTGCCGGTTTTGGGGGCGAGCAGAAGGCCGGCCAGGGCTCCGGCGCCCAGGCCGATGAGAAGGAATGTGATTGCGGTGCCGACGTTGCTGCTTTCCGAAGATTCGTAACGTCCGATTCGCATGATGAAGACCTCAAATTTTCCGCCCGGGATCGGGCATATTTGCAAGAGCTACGTGGGGTACCAGGCTCGCTCTGATTCCAGTCTTAGCCATTCTAGTCTCAGTTGAGCGACTCGGCGAAAGCAATCCGAGGCGAAGCAGTGAGCCCCTCTTCGATGAGGTTGGCATTGGGAAGGTTTCTTTTCGGGCGAACCTGAGTGTAAAATAACGCTTTAGCCTTCTTCGCGTAGTAGGCTGGCGGCGGAACTTGTGGCCTGCCCGTCTTCCGCCGGCTTCAAACCGCAATCGTACAAGGAGAGTTTTTCAAGCGATGTCGATCCCTGCCACCCAGCTTCGTCCCGGCATGATCATTCGGCACAACAATGATCTGCATTCCGTTTTTAGCGTCGAACACCGCACCCCTGGCAACTTGCGCGCCTTTATTCAGGCCAAATTGCGCAACCTGCGCACCGGCGCCATGTTCGAGCACCGCTTCCGTTCGCCCGATCCGATCGAGAAGGTCAACGTGGACGAAGTCGAGATGCAGTTCTTGTACGCCGACGGCGACAGCTACTACTTCATGGATACCTCCAACTACGAGCAAACCCACCTGAGCAAGGAAATTCTGGGCGATGCCGTGGATTACCTGATTGCTAACCTTGAAATCAAAGTTGAGTTTTTCGACGGCAAGGCCGTCGGCATCGAGTTGCCGCAGACGGTGATCCTGACCGTAGTTGAGACCGAGCCCGGGCTGAAAAGCGCCACCGCTTCCAGCGTGACCAAGGCCGCGCGGACCGAAACCGGACTTGTGGTGCAGGTTCCGCCGTTTATCAATGAAGGCGAGAAGATTAAGGTCGATACTTCGGAAGGCGCGTACCTGTCGAGAGCGTAAAGTTTCTTGTCATCCTGAGCGAAGTCGAAGGATCTCCTGTATCAGGAACTGGCGGAACAAGGCATTCTTCCAGAGAATCGATTGAAATTCCTCGAAGCGACCACCGACATTGGAGTTTGTAGGGATCCTTCGACTGCTAATCAGTCTCGCGAATGCGAGGCTGATTCTTCGCTCAGGATGACAAGTTTGCAGAAATGACTCCCACTGAGAAGCCCATTGAAGCCCGCCGGTTTTTCGTGCGCGGTCGCGTGCAGGGAGTTGGCTTCCGCTGGTTCGTCGAGCGCGAGGCGCACATCCTGGGGATCGCCGGGTGGGTACGAAATAATCACGACGGCAGTGTGGAAGTGCTCGCTCAGGGTACTCGCGACCAGCTCTCTGGTTTGCATGGCCGCCTGCGCGAAGGTCCGCGCGCCGCTCGGGTGGATGCGGTCGAAGTATCCGAAGCGGGTCCCGTCGCCGGACTCAGTTCATTTCGAATTGAAGGAGCGTGGTAGATGCAGTCTGTTGCGTGCATGAATGCCGATCAACTGAAGCACTTGATTCGCGAGATCCCCGATTTTCCCAAGAAGGGGATTCTGTTCTACGACATCACCACGCTGTTGAAGGATAAGGCCGGTTTGGCCACGCTCATCGACAAACTGGCGGAGCATTACATTGCGAAAGATGTCGATCTGGTTCTGGGTATGGAGGCGCGCGGCTTTATCTTTGCGCCGGCTCTGGCTTATCGCCTGAATGCCGGCTTCGTTCCGGTGCGCAAGCCGGGGAAGCTTCCTGCTGAAACGGTGAAGTACGATTACGCGCTCGAGTACGGAACGAACTCGCTGGAGATTCACAAGGACGCGATCCAGAAAGGCCAGCGCGTGCTGATCGTAGACGATCTGCTGGCGACTGGCGGCACCGCCGAGGCGACGGCCAAACTTGCCGCTTCGTTGGGCGCCAACATTGCCGGTTTGGGATTTGTGGTGGAACTGGAGTTCCTGAAGGGTCGCGACAAGCTCAAAGAATATGAAGTGATGTCGCTGCTGCAGTACGACAAGTAGACGCCTTCAGCAAAGAAAAAACGGGGCCAGCGCTGGTTGGCGCTCGGCCCCGTTCGATTTCCGCAATATCTTAAAGACTCTCTCTACTTCCAGACACGACCGACAAACCACGCTGCTCCGGCCCAAAAACTCGCGCTGAACGCAATCGAAAGGGCCAAGCCTGAGATCGTACCCCAGTTGGTGTGGCCGTCAGCGTTGCTCTCGCCGAGTTCCGAATCGTACTCATACCATGACTGCAGAGACCCCATGTCGAGTCCGTTGATTGACGGAGTTCTGTAGGAATCCTGAACCACAATTTTCCTGCGGGTAAAGCGGGTGCTTGATTGGGGGGATAGCTGCAATACTCTGTAGCTCATGAAGCACCTCCTTGTTGGGGGTTTGCAACTCGCTTGCCATCCTTACGGCTGGCCAAGCCACTGAAAACAGGAAGCTCGTTCTACCCGCTCCGATGTCGTTCTTCTTTGACGTGTTAAAAACCCTCACCGGACCGACCTTCTGCAGCGAGATTTGACGCTTCCTTGCCAGCTGATACCTGGCGCAAGCAATGTCTCATGTCCTGACGTTTGCTGCAATACTGGGAAGTACCGATCCCGCGTAGTGTGATCCGGTCCTTAGCTTTCCACCAGTGATAAAGGCGAGTCCTTAGGCAGGTATCCCTTCCGGTGGAACCAGCCCTCCATCGCGTCCTTGAGCTGGTGGAGCGGGACGGCGGAGCCAATCTCCATCTGGCCGTCTGCGGTGGGAAGCGTGTCGTCGAACACGCTGGCATTGGTGAAGCTGCGCATGGAGAAACTGTCGAGCCACTTCAGCGGGCAGGGAAGTTTGTGGCCGTCAGCCTCATATTCCACGAGAATTTTACGGGCGAACATAGCTTGATTTAAACATGGAACACGGTGCCGAGAGGAAGGCTTGCTTGACCGAGCCGCGAGCCGCGCTTCGCGCGGCAGACAGCCGAGGGCGGCTGTCTCCACAAAATGCCCACGATACTTATGTGGCGACGGCCGCCTTCGGCCGTCCAGCCAGGGCAAAGCCCGGCTGCCCGAGAGATGAACTCGTATCTATCGCTGTTTCTTCGGCCCGGCCGCCTTGACTTCCGTCGGTGCGTCGAAGTTTTCGAAGTTCTTGGCGAAACGGTTGCGCAGATCGTCCGCGGCCTTATCGTAGGCGGCTTTATCCGGCCAGGCATTTCGCGGATTGAGTACTTGCGGCGGCACTCCGTGACAGTGCTTGGGAATGCTGAAGCCGAACGTGGGCTCGATTTCGAATCCCTCTTTGATCAGTTCGCCTTCGACCGCGGCGTCGACCATGGCGCGGGTGTGTGGAATATCCATGCGCTTGCCTACGCCGTACGGTCCGCCTTGCCAGCCCGTGTTCACCAGCCAACATTGCGCGTTGTGTTCGCGCAAGCGGCGCCCCAGCATTTCGGCATAGGTTTTCGGAGGCAGTGGCAGGAAAGGCGATCCAAAGCATGTCGAGAATGTCGCCGAAGGTTCCTTGACGCCCGCCTCTGTGCCTGCAACCTTCGCGGTGTACCCGGACAGAAAGTGATACATAGCCTGCTCCGGCGTCAGCTTCGAGATCGGAGGCAGAACGCCGAAAGCATCTGCCGTCAGGAACACGACGTTCTTCGGATGTCCGCCAATGCCTGGGATCAACGCATTTTCGATGAAGTCCACAGGATACGCGGCCCGTGTGTTCTCAGTCTTGCTGTCATCGTTGTAGTCGGGAATGCGCGTGTGCGGATCGAGGGTCACGTTCTCGAGCACGCAACCGAAGCGCAGTGCGTTCCAGATCTGCGGCTCATTCTTCTTTGAGAGCTTGATGCACTTGGCATAGCATCCGCCTTCGAAGTTGAAGACGCCGTCGGCACTCCATCCATGCTCATCGTCGCCGATCAAGTCGCGCGAGGGATCGGCCGAGAGCGTGGTCTTGCCCGTCCCCGAAAGTCCGAAGAAGAGAGCGCTCACGCCGTTGCGCCCCACGTTGGCCGAGCAGTGCATGGGGAACACATTTCGCGGCGGTAGCAGAAAGTTCATGATGCTGAAGATCGACTTCTTCATTTCGCCCGCGTACGAAGTTCCGCCGATCAGCACGGTGCGCCGCGTGAAGTTCAACAGAATGAAAACGTCGGACGCCACGCCGTCGCGTTGGGGATCGACCTTGAATTCAGGAGCTGAGATGACGGTGAACTCGGGATGATGGTGCTTGAGTTCCTCCGCGGTCGGGCGCAGAAACAACTGCCGCACAAACAGGTTGTGCCAGGCATACTCGTTGACGATGCGGACCGGCAACCGGTACGCGGGATCGGCGCCGCAGAAAAGATCCTGCACAAAAAGTTCGCGGCCACGCAGGTGTTCCATCACACGCGCGTAGAGCGCGTCGAATTTATCCGGTTCAAACGGCGCGTTCACTGCGCCCCACGCGACCGTGTTCGCGGTGGTCTCGTCCTTCACGATGAACTTGTCTTTCGGAGATCGGCCCGTGCGGTTCGTATATCCGACGATCGCCCCGTTGGCCGCCAACTTTGCCTCGTTGCGCCGGATGGAGTGCTCCACCAGCACCGCCGGAGAAAGATTAAAGTGCGTCCGGCCTTCGCTCAGCAACTCGGCGACGTCGCTGACGTGCATCGTGGTAGCCATGGAGTCTCCTATAAAAGGGGCCGACAACAATTACAAAGGGCAAACAAACTATTGTCCCTCAAAAGGTCACGGGCTGCCAAATCGCTGTACGCATGAGTTGCTGTCTCAGGCGAGGCAGAACGGCGTTTCTTCACTACCGAAACGTTATGGCAGACACGGCGGCAGTATCGAGTGGATTGGACGATCAGAGCGGCCAGTCGTCGCTAGTCGACGGGTTTGTAGTCGCAGGCGGTGCGGCAGGGTTCGCAATACATGAGTCCATCGGTGCATAGACGGACGTCAATGACCGCCTGGCAGAGGCAGCAGAATTTTTCGCATTCACATGCACTCTCTGCCTGCTCGCATTGCGCGCACTTGTATTTAGCAGAACCGGTTCCTGTGCTCATGAAAATACTGTAGCGCGCATCGGCTGCATCGTAAAAATGACCTTGGTAATGGCGCTGGTCGAGAAAATGGCTGATCCGGCGTGCGCTCCAGGCCCAATGGATTTCTCCGTGGCCTATAATTCCCAGCAATGACCTTCCAACATCTGCTGGATGGCGCGGAGGTGCTCTCCCAGAGCGGGGACCCCAGCGTCAGTGGTGTGGAATACGACTCGCGCCGCGTCAAGCCGGGGTGCGTGTTCGTGGCCATGCATGGGGAAGCGTCCGACGGCAATCGTTTCATCGACCAGGCGATTCAGGCCGGGGCGGTCGCGGTGGTCACCGACTCGCCGGCAGAGAAGCCCCGCGAAGGAGTGGCCTGGGCCGTTGTGCCTCACGGGCGGCGAGCTTTGGCACGTTTGAGCGCGAATTTCTACAAGCGTCCGGCTGAGCGCATCGCGGTCACGGGTATAACTGGAACAAATGGGAAGAGCACGACGGCGTTTCTGATCGAGTCGATCCTGACCGCCGCGGGTCGCAAGAGCGCGCTGATCGGGACCATTGAGTATCACGTGGCGGGCAAAGTTTATTCGGCGCCGCATACGACTCCTGAAGCGCTCGAACTGGCTCGACTTTTCAATGAGGCTCTCGGGCTGGGCGCGACCGATGCGGTCATGGAAGTCTCTTCCCACGCCCTGGCACAGGAGCGCGTCTTCGGTGTGCCCTTTGATGTCGCTGTCTTTACCAACCTGACGCGAGATCACCTCGACTATCACAAAACGAAGGACGAGTACTTCGCTGCCAAGCGAGTGCTCTTCGAAGGTTGCGGTACCGATGCGCCCCGCGCAGTGGTGACCAACCTCGACGACGAATATGGGGCGAAGCTCGTCGGCTTCAGCCGCAAGCGCAGTGCCGTCGTTTTGACTTATGGCTGGGAGCGCGGCGACTTCCATGCTGAAAACGTAGACATCAACCCGCGCGGCACGCGCTTCGACATCGGCACTCCGCAGCAGGACGTCAAGATTCCGATCTTCTCTCCATTGATCGGGGGTGTGAATGTGTACAACATTCTCGCGGCCGCGGCTGCATGCTACGCGAGGGGCTGCGAGCCCAAGGCGATTGCGCGGGGGGTCGAGTTGCTCACGCATGTGCCGGGAAGATTTGAGCGCGTTGATTGCGGCCAGCCGTTCACAGTGGTCGTCGACTACGCACACACGGACGATGCCTTGCGCAATCTTACGACTCTGGCCCGCGAGTTCGTCTCGCGCGGTGGAGGAACTGCGCGAGTGTTGACCGTGTTTGGCTGCGGAGGCGATCGCGATCGCGCCAAGCGTCCGCTGATGGGCGAGGCAGCCGGGCGGGGTAGCGATTTTGTGGTGCTCACCTCCGACAATCCCCGCAGCGAAGACCCGCGTGCCATCATCAACGATGCGCTCGTCGGCCTGCAGAAGACCGGCGTCAAGTACACCGTCGAAGTCGACCGACGAAAGGCGATTGCACTGGCGATCGCGGAGGCGCATCCCGGAGATATTGTGCTGCTGGCTGGCAAGGGACACGAAAAGGTGCAGGTCACGCGTGAAGGCTCGCATCCTTTCGACGATGTTGAGGTCGCCCGCGAGGTTCTGCGGGCCGCTGGCTTCGAATGCGAACCGGTTGCGGGTAAGAACTGAATATGAAGCTGCCGCTCTCCAAGATCGCGGAGTTCATCTCTGCCACCGGTGAGTTTCCTCACGAGCAAGTCGCTCAGGGCTGTTCCATCGACACGCGAACCATTCGGCCTGGCGAACTCTTCTTTGCGGTGAAAGGGGAGCGCCTCGACGGCCACGACTATGTCGGCGCGGCCCTCGAAAAAGGCGCGGCTGGCGCTGTCGTTCAAAAGGAAACTCTGCACCGCTGTCCAGACAAGGCCCGGCTGCTGGCCGTCGACGACACGCTCACGGCGCTGCAGACCTTGGCGACCGCAGTGCGCAAACTGTGGGGCAAGCCGCTGGTCGGCGTCACCGGTTCGGCAGGGAAGACGACAACCAAAGAAGCCATCGCCCACGTCCTTAGCGCGCACTTTCACGTGCTCAAATCAGAAGGCAACTTCAATAATCATTTTGGCCTGCCGCTCATGCTCCTGAAGTTGGAACCCGAGCATGACGTCGCGGTGATCGAGATGGGCATGTCGCACGCGGGGGAGATCCGCGCGCTGGCAAAAATTGCGCAGCCCGAGATTGGCGTGGTGACCAATGTCGCTCCCGTACATCTGGAGTTTTTTGATTCGCTCGCTGGAATCGCGCGGGCGAAGTACGAATTGATCGAGTCGCTCCCCGCCAGTGGCACTGCCGTGCTCAACGCCGACGATGAATATGTCTCCCAGTTCGGCCGCGACTTCAAGGGCAAGGTGATTACCTACGGAGCGTGTGCCACAGCCGACGTGCGCTCCGAGAACGTGCAAACCCGAGGCGCGGAGGGTTCGGAATTCGACGTGTTGATCGCCCACGCACGCGAGCATGCCCGCTTGCCGCTGGTCGGAGAACACAACATTCTGAACGCCCTGGCCGCCGTGGCAGTGGGCCTGGCTCGGGGACTGAAGCCCTCCGAAGCCGTCGCTGCGCTGGCGACTCTCGCGCCGCCCGACAAGCGCGGGCAGGTTCTTCAACTGGGCAACATCACGGTCATCAACGATTGCTACAATTCCAATCCGAAGGCGTTGCGCGCCATGGTCGACGCTCTGGCGGCGATGAAGGCCGTCCGCCGTATTGTGGTCGCGGGAGAAATGCTGGAACTCGGGCCGGCCGGAGAAGAAATGCACCGCGCTGCTGGGCAGCACGTAGCCGAGACGAAGATTGATGTCCTGATTGGCGTGCGCGGTTTGGCTCAGGCGATGGTCAGCGGTGCACAACACCCCGGAACGCAAGCCGAGTTCCTTGCGACACCCGAGGAAGCCGGCGAGTGGCTGGCCCGCGAAGCACGTGACGGCGACGTGGTGCTGTTAAAAGCGTCGCGCGGCGTGAAGCTCGAGAAGGCGCTGGAGACGTGGAAGGCGCGGCGCGACACGCGCTGATACTGCGAAGGACGGAGGCTGATTGCTCTACTGGCTGTTGTTCGTCAAGCTGCAACATTCGGTTGCGCCATTCCGCATCTTTCGCTACGTAACTTTCCGCACGGCGTTCGCCAGCCTGACCGCTCTGTTCACCGCGCTCATCGTGGGTCCGCTGGTCATCGGGCGCCTGCGCGAATTCCAAATCGGACAGTACATTCGAGAAGAAGGTCCCAAGGCTCACCAGAAAAAGGCCGGGACGCCCACCATGGGCGGACTGCTGATCGTGATCGCGATCGTCGTGCCTACATTGTTATGGGCTGATCTGACCAACCGCTTCGTGTGGATCGCGGTTTTTTCTACCTTGGCATATGCGGCGATTGGGTTCTCCGACGATTACAGTAAGGTGGCGCATCGCCGGAACCTGGGTCTGACCGCGCGCGCAAAGATGGGCCTGCAACTCGCGACTGGCATCGTGATCGCTTCCATGCTGATCGCCATGCAGACTTACGGAATGTATTCCACCAAGCTGATTGTTCCCTTTTTCAAGCAGTACCATCCGGATCTGGTGGTGCAAAGCTGGGAACATTTTCCGCATGCGTGGCCTCTCGCCTTCCTGCCGTTCATGATCTTCGTGACTCTGTTGATCACGTTTTCGAGCAACGCCGTGAACCTTACAGACGGTCTCGATGGATTGGCGATCGGATGCACGGTCATTGCAGCAGGCGCGCTCACGGTGCTGACTTATGTAAGCGGCCACGCGACTTTCGCCACTTATCTGGAAC